>NZ_MDER01000031.1 GCF_001721045.1 Paenibacillus nuruki
CGTTGTTGCTACTGGCTCTGGCGTCGGTGTTGTCGTCTGTGCTGGTGTCGGCGTTGTTGCTACCGGCTCTGGCGTCGGTGTTGTCGTCTGCACTGGTGCTGGTGTCGGCGTTGTTGCTACTGGCTCTGGTGTTGGTGTTGTTACTACCGGCGTTGGTGTTGGTGTAGTCTGCGCTGGCACTGGTGTTGGCGTCTGTCCTGTAACATTACCTACTGTGGTTAATACGGGCTTAACCATCGTTGCAGGCGGCGCATATATACCTGTTTTAATGATAGAAGGATCTGCTTTAGGTTTGGCACCTTGGTCTGCTACAGGATTCAATTGTCCGTAGACCGCTTCTACATATTTATCATATGCATTTTTGCTAATTTCCATTTTCATCTGATGCACTTTAGAAGTCAGCGTCATTTTATCTTCAGTGGAATCCACTTTGAATCCTTTGTTAAACAAATTCTTCATCGTTTCGTCCATATTTTCTTTAGTCAGTGCCATTCCGTTTTGAGCACCTAATTGGTAAAAGCTATTATTGGATAAAGCTTCATGAACTTGTTTGTGTATTTCTTGTTTACGCTCTTGTTGGTTATCAAAAAGTTCATCCAATTCTTTATCTTTTGTTTCTTTTTGGTGTAATTCTTTTTTGTATTCTTTGTTACTTTCTATCTTTTGCTCTGCTGGCGTTTTATCCGGGCGATTGTTATCTGTTGTTGTAGCAGAATTAGTAGTAACAGGGCTTTTCACAGTGCTAGCTGTAGCTCTAGTTGTAGAATCATTAGAGGACGAGGAGTAGTATGAATTCTGGCTAGCCGTCGAAGAGTAACTCGCATTAGATGTAATATTCATAAGGCAGTCTCCTTCACATATTGATATTTATTAACCAGCGAGCGGCGAGTATCTTCTTTCCATTCCAAAAACATAATAGTAATATTTATCCAAATTAGTATAGTAATAATTTACTGTTTAACGACTTAGTTAGCAAGGGTAATTTGAACTATAATTTTTAAAAAATTCCATAATTTGTAATCGAATTTTGTCGAATATTAACCGTTCTACAAAAAAAGATCTTATTCGACATGACTATTCGAATAAGATCTTTTACATTATTTTATTTCACTAATCCACCAGGCAAAATAGCTCCAATGGTATTTCCATTGTTAGTGGACGATGAAGGACCTGATGATGTTGTATGACTTCCAGACGATCCGTTTGCGGAAGTACTAGAATGACTGTTATTAGAACTGTTGGTGGTTCCCGTTGTAGAACTATTGTTGTTATTGGTTACAGGTGTTGGATCTGAGGAAGAAGCAGGATCTGGTGTAACTGTGCTGTTGGTAGTAGTTGATGAAGTGGATTGAGAAGTTGAGTGTTCGGTCTGTGTTGTCGGTGAAGGAGATGAATGACTTGGTTCGGATGGTGTTGATGTAGCTTTAGTTTCGGCTACCGAGTTCTCTGGATAGACAGGAGCAGGCGAATCTTCGATATCGGTATACGCTTCTGCTATTTCTTTGCCGTATACTGTTTTGACATATTGATTATACGATTCTTTGCTAATCTCGAGCTTGAGTTGATGGAGTTGAGAGCTAATCGTTAATTTTTGCTCATCGGTTTCTATTTGAAAACCTTTGGCAACAAGATGTTTGACCGTATCTTCATAATTGTCTTTATTCAATGCTAGCTGATTATCAATGCCGATCTGTGCAATCCCCTGATTGGCTAACATCTCATAAGCCATTTTGTTGATTTCTTCTTGTTTCTTTTGTTGCTTTTCAAAAAATTGATCAGCTTCCTGTTTTTTTAATTCTTTTTGCTGATCTTCTTTTTTGTATTGCTTGGTTTCTTCTAATTGCTGTTCTTGGAGACTTTTTTCACTGGTTGGTAAGGCTGTGGTTTTGACATCATGATCTGTTTTGGATAACGATCCAGAGGGTTTGTTAACCGAGTCTTGGCTAGCTGATGCGTTGTATCCGGGATTACTAGCTCCCGCATAGCCTGTAGATGAAGAAATGTTCATAATTCGTACTCCTTTTTTTGAAATAATTCCCTTTTTTATCAAGTTAGTTAGCATTATTAATAGTTCAAATTTACTATTGATTACACTTTTCGACAAGGGTATTAAGACCCAAACACAAAAAAGATACCTTCCTTTTGGAAAGTATCTTTTTGGATTCTATTTATGTTGTAAAATAATCATTCTGCGTTTTGCCTAGCCAATGCTCGATACGAAGCAATACTTGTTGCATTTCCAGTGGCTTACTCATGTAATCTGAAGCTCCGGCTTGAATTGCTTTTTCACGATCTTCTTTCATTGCTTTGGCAGTGAGTACAATAATCGGCACCTGCGCATATCCATACAGATTACGAATCGTACGCATCGTCTCATACCCATCTAATTGTGGCATCATAATATCCATCAGAATGAGATCTATATCCTGTGTCATATGCAAAATTTCCAGAGCATCTCGACCATTTTGGGAAATCAGGATATTAACACTATGACGCTCTAACAGACTTGTTAAAGCATACACATTCCGAATATCATCATCAACGATTAGAATTTTCTTACCATCTAGACCTTCATATTGTTCTGTATTGAGATCATTTGGAATCAGGTTAATCGTATTTTCATTATCGTGCAAAGCTAAGCGGTCTGTTTCAGCATACGATGCAGCTAGACGTGCTGACTGAATCGGTAGATTGAGATCCGAATCAGTATCCATAACATTCAGCGACTCTTTTTCAAAAAAGACGGTGTGACTGATCGGCTCTGCTACTGTAAACAATTCACTCTCATCATTAGGATCCGACTCCAAACAAGGAATATAGAACGTAAAGGTACTACCTTCACCCACCTGACTTTCCAATGTAATCTCTCCGCCTAACAAATGAGCCAATTGTGAGGAAATCGACAATCCTAATCCTGTACCACCATATTTGCGAGCGGTAGCTCCATCAGCTTGTCTAAAGGCTTCAAAGATTAAGCGACTATTTTCAGGTGAAATGCCTATACCTGTATCACGAACAACAAAAGCAATCATTGGTTGATCGGATTGATATTCCTGCGTCTGTACACGATCTAACTTCTCAATCGTTAACGTGACACCGCCCACTTCAGTAAATTTGAAAGCATTGGATAATAAGTTACGAAGCACTTGCTGTAGACGCATATCATCGGAGTAGATCAGATCAGGCACATTATCTTTCACATCAATATCGAAGTAAAGATCACGTAATGCCGCACCTTCTTTGAAATAACGCTCCATTTGTTCAGGAATCGCTTGGGTGCTGACTGGATCGATCTCAATATGCATTTTACCGGCTTCCACTTTGGATAGATCAAGAATATCGTTGATCAGATTAAGCAAGTCTTTACCTGAATGATGAATAATCGAAGCATATTCTTGCTCTTTCTCTGTTAACGTATTCGCGCTATTTTCAGACAGAATTTGTGAAAGAATTAGCATACTATTAAGCGGTGTACGTAATTCATGAGACATATTTGCCAGGAATTCTGATTTGTACCGTGAGCTCACTTGTAGCTGTTGTGCATATTTATCCAGTTCAATCGCTGTGCTTTCCGCAGCCATCTTACCTTGTTCCAAACGTTCATTCAGCATCTGTAATTCTTCAGTCTGCATATGCAGTTCATCTGCTTGGGTCTGAAGTTCTTCGGATTGGACTTGTAATTCTTCTGATTGAACTTGTAGTTCATAGTTCATATTCTGAGAATCATGATACATCTGCTCAATCTTTTTACGAATCAATAATGAATTCATCGTTACTGCAAAAATATTGAGTAAATGTTCAAATAAATCGGATTGTTCGATCGTCATTGGCTCGATAAAAGCAATTTCAACAACTGCTAGTACTTTACCTTCAAACATAATCGGAGCCGCTACTAAAGCTTTGGCTTCGGTACTACCCAGACCTGAATTAATCTGAACATAACCTTTAGGAAGCGGACTGTACGTTAACATTCTTTTCTCAACAATACATTGCCCTGCTAATCCTTCGCCTTCTGTAATATAAGCTGCACCTAATTCAATATCTGTATGATGTGCGGCAAATGAAGCTGTTTTGACCCAGCCTTCTTCTTCATTTTCGCTATCATAATAGACCACTCCATATGAAGCATCAAACCATTTATTCATTTTGGTTAGTAATGCAGAAGATAGCGATTCTATACGATCAGATTCTTGAAAACGAGTTGATGCAATCGCAATCTGGTCTTTGATCCAATTCTCATGCTGGACATGATCCAATAATTGATTGGTCGCTGTACCCAGTTCTGCAATCTCATCACGGGTACGAATAGTGATCCGTTTGTTCAGATCGCCACCTTCACCAATATCATGAATCGTATCGGTGACATCGCGTAATGTTCGTACAATCTGGCGAGCAATCACCCATGCTGTTATCAACGATACAATCGCAACTACAATCCACAAGGTCACCATCGCTACAAATAAACGTTGATTGCTAGCAGCAATACTTTCAATACGTGCATCTGTGAGTGCTTTTTCAGTGACTCGAAAAGCTTCTAACTCACTACGTAATCGATCAATCTGTTGCTTACCCGGATCGACTTTGAAAAATTGCGTAATTCCAGCTTCATCGTTATTACGTCTCATCTGTAGAACAGGATCGCCAGCATCTTCAATCCATTTCTCTATACCTGACTTGATCGTTGTCAAATTGCTACGTTGCAATTCGTTATCTTCCACTAGAGTGACTAACTTGTTATAATCAGATTCCCATTGCAGAACCCCATTATTGTAGGGATCAAGATAACTATCATCACCAGTCAAAGCAAAGCCGCGCTGTCCTGTCTCCATATCAAGCACATGCTTTTCGATCAGATTGGTTAAGTTATGAACTTCCAGATCATGATCATTTATATATCTATTTTCCTGTTCTAATTGATTCACACGTCCAGACATCATCAATAACACAACGCCTACGCATAAAATAATCACAACATACCCAGAAATAATTTTGGTGCGAATACTCCAATTTGCACGCTTGGGCAACCGTAAAACCTCCAATACCTACTTCATATTCCGCAATCTAATCGGTTCTCGCTTCATTATTTTACTGCAAACTTTAATGAAAAGGAATCTATTTCTTGCATATGCAATTATTTTTTATTATCGGCTTTCTAAATTAGATCAATGAACGCAAATTCATCTTTGATCGATATTCTTGAGGCGTGATTCCTTCGAGCTCACGGAATACTTTGGAGAAGTGTCGACTGCTCTCGAATCCGACCTGTTGACTGATTTCGTTTAATCGACAAGAGCTCTCGATCAGCAACAATTTTGCTTTGGCAATACGTACTTTTTTCAGATAAACGACAAAGCTTTCTCCGGTATAAGCTTTGAATGCTTCACTAAAATAAGAATAATTCAGCGACACATGATTGCTTACAATCGCCATATTTAGTGGACGATCATAATGCGCATGAATAAATTGGACGGCTTCTTTGAGATGTTGAGGTTGAGTATGGATTAAACGTAATTGCCGGATATAATCATCCAGACAGATCAATACATTTTCCAAATCGTGAAAATAATCCTGAAAGTAACGATAATGATTCAGGTTGCCTACACGCCGATAAAGACGCAATACTTCAACTGAAGCTTCTCCATAATGTCGGAAAATCTCATCTAAGACTTGCTCATTGATCTGCTGAGCTACTTGTTCAATATAAGCTAAAGGAAGATAGATAAGTTCATGAATCCGAAAAATCTGGTACAGTCGTTGCTCAATCTCTGGATCACGATCACTCCCCAGCGTATTACCTAACAAACGGATCTCTTCTTCAGGAACACTCCATGTCGAAAAAGTCTGCTGAATCAATGAATAACGGATCAAATAAACACCGGGATGAAGAAATCCATAATTAAGTGCCTGACAGGCTTGATCATAATAATGAGGAATATGTTGCAATAGACTGCCTTGTTTACTTACACCGATCAATAATCCTTCCACTTCCCGTTGCGCGGCAAGTTCAGCCAATTGTTCTAACGCATGTACTTCAGTGGTTGGAATCATCCAGACTAAGCGATCTTCACGATCATATAACTGGGCAACATACTGAATGGATGAACTGGAGCACAATCGACTGACCAGTACACCTAGCTCCTCTCGAGAAATAGAGGTACCTTCTTTATTTTTATACTGAAATACACATACAAGATAATGCTCTGGTAATACAAGCCCCTCTGCTACTTCAGAAAGAAGAGTTAGATCATTTTCAGAGGTGTACAACAGACGTTGTAATCGTTCTTGATCTTTTTGCAAATGATACTGTTCCACTTCAGCCAGACGAAGAGACACTAGATCACGCTTCTCTAACTCTTCTTCCAGTCGGTGCAACGCATCAAATAAGTCTTCACGCCGAATCGGCTTCAGTAAATATTCGCTAACCTGATACCGAATAGCGGCTTTGGCATACTCAAAATCATCATATCCACTCAGTACAATAACATACGGTTGAGTCGCTACAATCGATCTATCCAGACCACGCATTTGTTCCAAAAATTGCACACCATCCATAACAGGCATCCGAATATCAGTAATCACAATATCAATAGACATCTGCATCACTTTATCCAATGCTTCTTGACCCTGACGGGCATGAATACACTCATAGTGGTTAGGGAACTCCCGTTCAATCATCACTTGTAGTCCTTGTCTAATATTCCGTTCGTCATCTACGATTAATAGCTGTATCATATTATGATTCTCCTCCTGTCAGCAGTACTTTGGGAAATCGTAAAGTGACTCTTGTCCCTTCCCCTATCGTACTTGTAATCTGTAATCCATAATCTTCTCCATAAAATAAAGCCAGTCGTCTCTGAACATTGCGAAGACCAATTCCGCCTTTGCGTGATTGCTGTTCTTTGGGCGCATTGGTTGGATAACTGTTGCTAATATGATGATGGTCCGGTTCATCTGGAACATAGATCCATTGTTGCAACGCTTCTAATTGTGGAGCATCCATGCCACTACCATTATCTTGAACAATCACTGTAATGACTCGATCAGGTGTGGCAGCGACTTCGATCAATAAGCAACGTTCCATATCCTCTTCTTCATTCCATGCATGTTTGAATGCATTTTCGACTAATGGTTGTAACGACATCTTTAAGATTTCCAGTTCTAATAAGGGTTCTGGAATATTTAATTCCAATCGTACCGGTTCTTCAAATCGTATATTCATCACTTCGATATAATTGCGAATATGCCGTACTTCTTCACTCAATTTCACGTATTCACCTGACCATTTGAAGTTATAGCGCATCATACCACCAAGAGAGGTTAACGCATCTGAGATTTGGCGTTGATCTTCAATTTCAGCTAACATTTTGATATTTTCAAGCGTATTGTACAAAAAATGAGCATCAATCTGACTGTACAATGTGCGTAACTCTGCTTCTTTCATTAAGGCTTGCTTACTGACAGCTTGCGCGATTAATTCATTGATTGTGAGAGTCATTCGATTGAAATGGTAGGCTAATTCGCCAATCTCTCCGCCGCCATCTACTTCCACTCCATGATGCAATTCGCCACGACGTACCTTTTTCATCGCTGCTGTTAATAAACGCAGATTTTTGAGAATAAAGGTATTAGCTAGATACGTAATCAGAGATACCAGCAAAATAAATCCGATATTAAGGAGGACAATTCCGTTACGTGCACGTCTTGTGTCTTGCAATACTTTTTCTAACGATACAATATGCACCAACTGAGCCCCCAACCGATCAATGCTAGTTGATGTGGCTAAATAAGCGGTTCCTTGGTACGTATACCGTATCGAAGATAATTCCTGATCTTCTATAGCTGCCGCATCGGCTTGATAAGAACGAGTCTCATTCTGCTCTGTATGATTAGCTGTTAACCATTGTTGTAAAGGAAAGGTATATTGCTGATCTTTACTCGAAGGAGGAATATACCCGCCACCTGCATCCAGTAATAACATTTGCGATTCATCTTCTTGTAATGCACCAAATGTACGTGGAGCAAAATTAGCTAACAACATATCAATCTGTACAATACCGGCATGATGCCCTTTTGGGACTTGAATTTCTCGTAAAAGAGAGACTTTAGGTGGGTCCAGTTCAGGCACCATAAAGCGAGTCGAACGGGGTAACAAATTCTGGCGTTGTACATACCAACCTTCTCGATCTCCGAGTGTTCGAGCCAGCTTATACCACGGCTCATCCCAGATCCTTTTCTCTTTAAAAAAAATCGGCCACATTTCATACGTATGATCATTATCGCTATACAATCGCAGATGCAAAATAGACGGATTATTGATCCCAATCTGTGCTAGATTAGCATACGAACTGTTATTAAATTCGATCAATTCAGCGGTAGGTGTATCATGATTACTTGCCAGATATTGAATCACTTCCTGATCGGATAACGCTAATTGTGCTGCCCGTTCCATCGTCTCAATCTGTGTAAGCAATACTTGCTTTTCATTTTGCAATGCATCTATACTTTTGAGCCGTGTATCTTGAATATAGGTCTCATTCACTTGATTATAGAAATAAAGGGATACCGCTGTAGTCGGTAATAAAATGACAATAATATATGTGCCGATTAATCGACTCTGCAAAGAAAGATTATTGATCCAGCGCAAAAAAGGCTGTAGCATCTGACGAAACGTAAGCTATTCCTCCCTATCCATTGAGCTCCAAAAATATGTCTCTTTATCAAAAAATGTAAGCGGTTAAACTATGTATTCTATTGTACCCGAATTGACTGGAAAATTGTGTAGAAAAAGGGACTTTCACAGAAGATGCTCTGCTCAAGTCCCTTGGTTTATAATTCTATTCGCTGTTCATGTTGGAAATATAAGTTACTGCGCTTCTAGTTTAGCTTTATTTTTCTCATATTCGGTTTGTTGATACGCTTGAACTTTCGCTAATCCATCTGCTTCACGTTTGCTTAGATACTCATTAAACAACTGGTCAAATTCACTGTCTGAAGAAGCCAATAGTAATTTAGGTAATGTTTTACCCCACAGTTGCGAGATTTTGGTATTGATAATTCCTTCAGGTGAATTACCGGTTGGATTCAATTGATCGAATTCAGAGGAACTGACCGTTTTGCCTTTTGTCCAGTCTTCCATTTGTTTGAATGGAGCTACACTTTCCGGTTTCCATTGATCTGTAATATTCGTATTCATTTGCATCCAGTATTTATGAGAAGCACCATATTTGGTATCAAATTCCGAACGATCGGTATTTAGTGATTTCAGCACTTCAGGCTTAAATTGATCTTTGCCATCGACTGTATCGTATGTGACTCCTTTTTCACCTAAATACAAATCTTTCTGTCCTTCTTCACTGATCATGTATTCAAGGAAACGGATAGCACGGGCTTTATCTTTTACATTTTTGGAGATTAGGGTTACTGTCCATCCTGAGATAACAGGCCCTGATAAAATTGGTTGATCTAATTTGGAATCAGAAGGTCCATCGACTGCAATATAGACTGAATTTGGATCTTTGGCATATAATGCATTTTGTTGTGTATTGAAATCACTACGTTGATACAACATTGCAAAGTAACGCCCTTGCGCAATTTTTTCTTCCATTTGAGAACGTTTGTCGATAAAGATATCTTTGGATAGTAATCCATCTTGATTCGCTTGACGGAATGTTTTGAGCCAGCGTAAATATTCAGGATCGGTGGTACGATCATACAACTTGCCGTCTTTTTCCATAGGGATCGCTAAGAAATTCTGCAAATATCCTTCTAATGAGTAATTACCATTTTCGGTAAACTCATGTAAGCCTAGTGGAATCAGTGGCTGTCCATTCACTTCTGGGAACTTTTCTTTTGCCATATTGAGCGCTTTCAAAAAGCCTTCTGGTGTACGCATATCTGGCTTACCAAGTGCTTCATACATATCTTTACGTACGACAAACACTTGATTTGATAGATAGTTTTTGCCGTATTTCGCAAAATCCGCCGGAGAAGAAGACGCATTCGGATAACCATACACATTACCATCTGGCTGTGTATACCATGCTAATTTGGCTGGATCGGTTACTTTGTAGAAGTATGGATCATACTGGTCTGCTAACTCATTGAGTGGCAATACCAATTTACCTTCGATCATTTTTTTAACAGCATCTTCACCCCAACCCAATGTAATAAAGTCAGGCAATTTACCAGAAGCAATCATTGTATTCAGCTTTTCATTTTCATTACCCGCAGGCACGATAAATTTCAAGCTTACTCCTGTTTTCTTGGTTACATATTGGCTGGTAGGATCGGTTCCCCAGTCACTTCCTGTGTACCAGGAGAAGTTCATATACCAATCAAATGTTATTGGTGATGTATCTACTTTCCAGCCCGGTTCGTTGGCTGAAGCGGCTTTGACCGGTGTATTGCTTTGTTCCGATGCACTTTTACTTCCGCCACCAAAGTAGGAACAAGCTGTAGTGAACATCATCATGCTCGCTAGGGTTAACATCAGTGCCGGTTTGTACCATTTGCGATGATTTGTATTTTCTTTCATCCGAGATATACCCCTTTTCTTTTTTTAGAATGTACTATTTATGCTTCATACAGTGAATACAAAATATGGGATTGCAGATGGAGTTGTTTACTTGGTATACAAGTGAACTCAACCTTTGATCGAGCCAATCATCATCCCTTTAACAAAATATTTTTGTAAAAATGGATAAACGAATACGATTGGCATCGTTGTTACTACCATGGTCGCCAGCTTAATCGACTGTGAAGTGACTGAACGCGTAATCCCTCCCGGTACAGCCGCTAGCATCTGGTTCGAACTGGATTCGGCTACCACACGGTACAGATACGTCTGAATGGGTTGCAGATTAGTATCATTCATATAGATCATCCCTGTGAAATAGTCATTCCATTGGAATACTCCATGAAACAAAGCGATCGTTGCAATAACAGGCATGGATACAGGTAACACGACCCGTAAAAAGATCGACCAATCGTTCGCACCATCGATCCGTGCAGCTTCTTCCAATCCTTCTGGAATTTCACGGAAAAAGGTCATAAAGATAATAAGATCGAAAAAGCTAAACATCGCTGGAATAATATAGACCAGAAAATTATCTAACAACTGTAGATCTTTCATTAACAAAAACGTAGGAATCAATCCACCGCTAAAAAATAAAGTAATGGTTCCGATCCAGATATAAATTTTGCCTCCAATCAATCCTTTTCGAGACAAAGCGTATGCCACCATTGCTGTGAAAAACACATGAATTGCTGTACCAATCAATGTTTTGGCGACAGTAATCCACATCGCTTGCATAATACCGGGACTTTGGAATACAGCTTTGAAACTTTCAAGACTAAAGATCCGTGGCCACCAGTAAATGCCACCACGCATGGCATCGGTTCCTTCATTCAATGCATTCACTAACACATACCAGATCGGATACAGCGTGACAAAACAAATCAACACCATCAACACTGTATTCAATGTATCAAAAACCGCTTCACCACGCGTTTTACGATCTGCTTTCATACTAATCATCATCATTCTCCTTCATCATTAGAGTGAGGGGTCTTTCAGGCGCACTTTCTTTTAAAGAATTTTAGGGATTAGTGATTAGAGATTAAATACAAGAATTTAAAGGCAATAGATCAAATTCGTTAGATCAAAAAATTATGCTTCTTGCAAAAGCTTAGGTTAGGGGATTAGCAACTTAAAAACTCATAGCTAAATCATTGCAGCAGTGAAGGCAGTTAAACTAACTAATCTTTCCTGCCTCTCACCCTTTTAAAAGAGTGAAGTGTTGTTTAGTTTCTTCGTCACCTGATTGGCAATTACAAGTAGAATCAAGGCGATAATCGATTTGATAAGACCGATCGCTGTTGAGTAGGAGAAGCGTCCAGATAGTAGACCAGTTTGATAGACATAGATATCGATAACGTTACTAGCGCTTTCGTTGAGCGAGTTACGTAAGACGAGAATTTGGTCAAAGTTAGAATTCAGTACGCCACTGACAGCTAGTATGAATAGAATAGCAATCGTCGCTTGGATACCTGGCAAAGTGATGTACCACATTTTCTGGAAGCGTCCTGCGCCATCAATTGTAGCGGCTTCATACATTTCTGGAGATACACCTGCCATGGCTGCTAGGTAGATAATTGCTGACCAGCCCAGTTCTTTCCAAATATCTGAAGTGATCACGATTGTCCAGAAGTATTGCGGTTCGGCTAAGTAAGAGATCGGTTCTTTGATTAGATGAAGTGCCATTAGGACATTATTGATAATACCGACATCAGCTAACCATGTAGTCAAAATACCGCCAAGAATAACCCATGATAGAAAATGCGGTAGATACGAAATAGTTTGAACTGCTTTTTTGAAACGTACTGAACGTAATTCATTGAGAAACAGAGCAAAAATAATAGGCAGTGGGAAACCGATAAATAGCTTGATTAAGCTGATTCCGAGTGTATTTCGAATTACATCGGGTAGATTTTCATCATCCATAAATGCTTTGAAATGTTCCCATCCGACCCACGGTGCATCAGCAATACTTTCAACAATATTAAATTCTTTGAACGCGATAATAATACCGTACATAGGGATATAGTTAAAAATCAACATCCATACCACACCAAGTAATGCCATCACCTGCAAGTGTCGCTGTGTATACAATCGGCGAAACCAGCGTTTGGTCGGTGAAGTGGTAATTTTATCTTTAGTTTTTCGAGTGGCTTTGGATTCTCTTTTGAGATCTGTGTCCATACATAAATCCTCCTTTGCGTTCTCTGTCGATGTCTGTATCGCTGTTGTGTCTTATCCTCCATTTGGTGAACAGCCTGTATCATTCTTTTTGCTTTTATGTAAGCGATTACATTTATTAAATTAATTATATCCTGCTGATGTCAGATCGGTAATGCTTCATATTTCGTATTAGGTGTCTCATTTTTCGGGTGAACACCAATAAAAACCGCCAGAACGTATTGTCCTGACGGTTTTTAGCATTATTATAGTATGAAAAATTTATTTTTTCTAAGGTAATCATCGTATTCAGATCTTATTTTATCGAAAACATTTTCTTATACTGAAGATGTTCCTTTGTTTTTGTTATAAATATCGAAAGCAACTGCAAGTAGTAATACTAGACCTTTGATGCCTTGTTGCCAGTCGATACCCAGTCCTACAAGAGACATACCGTTATTCAGTACTCCCATAACTAGACCACCGATAATTGCTCCGAATACCGTTCCGATACCACCTGAAGCGGAAGCACCACCGATAAAACAAGCTGCAATGGCATCTAGCTCAAAGTTTGTTCCTGCTCTTGGTGTTGCTGCATTGAGACGAGCTGCGAAGATCAAGCCAGATACAGCAGCCAATACGCCCATATTCACAAATACCCAGAATGTTACTTTTTTCGTTTTGACACCGGATAATCCAGCTGCTTTTTCATTACCACCGATTGCATATACATGACGACCCATAACCGTTTTGTTCATCACGAAGGAGTAGATAATAATAAGCAAGAATAACAATACAAGAATCGTTGGAATCCCTGCATAGCTTGCAAGTACAATCGTAAATGCGTTAATTACAGCGACCACTAGAACCATTTTGGTGAAAAAGAGGGCTTGTGATCCTGTATCAAAGTTATATCGACGCTGTGCTGCACGGTTACGTAGTTCTGTAATAATATACAGAATAGATAATGCAATCCCGGCAAGAACAGCTACAATATTAGTTGCCATATTAGAAAAGTCAGGGATAAAGCCTGAACTGATCTTCTGGAAACCATTCGGGAATGGCGAGATCGATTGACCTTCCAATACGATCATCGTTAATCCACGGAATAATAACATCCCTGCGAGGGTCACAATAAAGGCGGGTATTCGGACATAAGCCACCCAGAATCCTTGCCATGCTCCAATCAATCCACCGATTACGATAGATAGAATAACAGCTACGATTGGATTCATCTGCCATTGCACCATAAAGATTGCAGATACAGCACCCACAAATGCTGCGATCGATCCAACAGACAAGTCAATATGACCTGTAATAATAACAAGTACCATCCCGATCGCGAGTACCAGTATGTAACTATTTTGCAAAATCAGGTTAGTAATATTAATTGGTTTAAGTAGCAAACCTCCTGTTAAAACTTCAAACAACAGCATGATAAATAGTAATGCGATAATCATGCCGTACTGACGAATATTTCCTTTAAACATTTTGCCAAGTGTCGATTCTTTTTTTCCCTCTGGCTTGGTTAATGTAGACATACGTTATGCTAACCCCTTTCGTTTGTTAAATAGATTGAATGTAACGTTTTAGTGCAGAGCCATACGACTAAGAAGAACTGCGTGTCATATACGTCATTAGTTTTTCCTGAGTGGCTTCTTCACGGCTCACTTCACCAGTAATCCGTCCTGCATTCATCACATAAATGCGATCACAGATGCCTAAAATCTCTGGCAATTCGGATGAAATCACCAATACTGTTTTGCCTTCATCTGCAAGGCGATTAATGATCGTATAGATTTCGTATTTGGCACCTACATCAATACCACGTGTCGGTTCATCTAGGATCAAGATATCTGGACCAGAAAAAATCCATTTCCCCAGTACCACTTTCTGCTGATTCCCACCGCTAAGATTGCCTGTTTTCTGCAAAATATTTGGTGTTTTAATTTTCATTTGTCCACGCATATCTTCAGCAACCATGACTTCTTCTTGCTCATTGACCACTGTATTTTTGGTGATTTTACCAAGCCCTGTTAATGAAATATTGCGCTTGATATCGTCCATTAGGATTAGACCGTAGTTTTTGCGATCTTCGGTTACATAAGCAAATCCATTATCGATTGCTTGTGTGACGGTATTGTTGGTAATAGGTTTACCATTTTTAATCAATGTACCGGTGATTTTTTTGCCATACGATTTGCCGAAAATACTCATCACAAGCTCTGTACGACCTGAACCCATCAATCCAGCAATCCCTACTATCTCACCACGGCGTAGATTAAAGTTAGCGTTATGAATCATCTGACGGTCGGCATGTTGCTCATGGAATACGTTCCAATCTTTCACTTCAAGCACGACTTCACCGATCTTCGATTCATGGTGTGGATAACGATTGGTTAGATCACGTCCTACCATTCCGCTAATGATCCGATCTTCGGTAATCTCGTCTTTGTGCATATCGAGTGTCTCAATCGTCTGTCCATCTCGCAAAATAGTTACGGAGTCAGCCACTTTAGAGATTTCGTTGAGCTTATGAGAGATCAGAATACAGGAGATGCCTTGACGTTTAAATTCAAGCATTAATTGCAGCAAATTTTCACTATCGTTCTCGTTAAGAGCTGCTGTCGGTTCGTCCAAAATTAGCAATTTCACTTCTTTGGATAAGGCTTTGGCGATCTCAACCAATTGCTGTTTACCGACTCCAATATTAGTGATTAATGTATTCGGTGATTCGTTTAAGCCGACTTTGGTCAGCAATTCTTGGGTGCGTTGAAGTGTCTCATTCCAGTCGATAATGCCGCCTTTTTTACGTTCATTACCGAGAAAGATATTTTCAGCAATCGACAGATAAGGAATTAAGGCGAGTTCTTGATGAATAATAACGATCCCTAGTTCTTCACTTTGCTTGATATCGCGAAATTCACAGGTTTTGCCTTGGAAAATAATATCGCCTTCGTAGGTTCCATATCCGTACACGCCACTGAGTACTTTCATTAGCGTTGATTTACCAGCGCCATTTTCACCGCACAGGGCATGGATTTCACCTTGTTTGACTTGTAGATTTACATTTTCCAATGCTTTTACACCGGGGAATGTTTTGGTGATATTTTTCATTTCTAAAATGATGTTGTTGGACATGATGGTGCTCCTTTCATTAGATGGTGGGAGTGGAAAATACACTCTTGAGTTGGCGATGGTTTGCGTGTGCTGGGAGACGCTACGGGAGGGGAATCTTCTTGCAGTCGCGGTAAGGATAAATCCTTACAAGGCGACTTTCAGAATGATTCCTCTCCCTTCGCTCCGTTGGCACGTACGCTTTCCTTTTAAAGATTTAGAGATTTAGAGATTAAGAATTAGTGATTAAGGGCATGTTTTGTCCACTTTTGAGGTGAGTGGTGGCAGTTTTTTTAAGGACAACCATTGGTTTGTTTTAGAGATTGTTATGAATTGCCTTTCACTTCTGCTTCTGTATAGTATCCACTGTCGATGATGATTTTTTGGACGTTAGATTTGTCGACGGAGACTGGATCTAGCAGGTAGGCTGGAACGACCATGATGTTATTGTTATATGATTTGGTGTCGTTGACTTCGGCTTTTTTACCTTGCAAGATACTGTCTACCATGTCGGCTGTTTTTTCAGCAAGTTGGCGTGTGTCTTTGAAAATGGTTTGTGTTTGTTCACCAGCTACGATTGATTTGATCGATGCTAATTCGCCATCTTGTCCGGTGATAACAGGTAACGGTTTCTCTGCTGATCCGTAACCTACACCCTTTAATGATGAAATGATTCCGATACTGATACCATCGTACGGAGAAAGAACAGCATCTAGATTGGCATCAGCGTAATAAGCACTGACCAAGTTATCCATACGAGATTGGGCTAAAGCGCCATCCCAGCGTAGTGTGGAAATCTGTGCCATCGTTTTCTGATTGCTTCGAACAACTAATTTGCCTGAATCGATATACGGTTGCAAAACAGACATCGCTCCGTTAAAGAAGAAGTAGGCATTGTTATCATCCGGTGAACCACCGAATAGCTCGATATTGAAAGGACCTTTGCCTTTTTTCAGTCCCAATTTGTCTTCAATGTACGATGCTTGTAGCACCCCGACTTTGAAATTATCGAAAGTCGCGTAGTAACTTAAGTATCCTGTGTTCATAATCAGTCGATCATAAGCGATGACTTGAATGCCTTGTGCATGCGCTTTGCTGATCACATCGGTCAGTGTATTGCCATCTACCGAAGCGATAACAATGACATCGACTTGTTTGGTGATCATATTTTCAATCTGGGAAATTTGGTTTTCGACCACGTCTTCTGCATATTGCAGATCGGTTTTGTATCCTTTGGATTGGAACAGCTTCACCATATTGCTACCATCTGCTACCCAACGTGCAGACGATTTGGTAGGCATAGAAATGCCGATATATCCTTTTTCTTTACTTCCTGCACTGCTCTCTGCAAGATTACAGGCAGATAAGGTAAACATCATGAGGATGATCAAGGTTAATAACGATCCTCTTTTCATCAGTTATTCTCCTTTCGAGTAGGTGTTCAATGAACGTCTTTTATTTTTGGTAACGCTTTCTTTTATGTATAATAGCATGGTAAAGATTGGGAGTCTTTTTGATAAACCGACCTTTTTTATAAAAATCGGACATAATTATAGATTGGGGTGAAATGAGGGCATTCGCTACGGGAAGAGAATCTTCTTGCAGTCGCGGTAAGGATAAATCCTTACAAGGCGACTTTCAGAATGATTCTCTTCCCTCCGCTTGATGCACCTGCATTTCATTGGGTGGAGTGAGCAGGGAAAAGATTTATGGAATTGAAATCCTAATTAATTTTAGAAATTTATAACATAGTACTTATAGTTCATCTTAATGGACATTTTATATTCAAAAGCGTATCAAAAGTTTACGTTGTATTCAGCAGTTTTTATTTCAAATAGTATTAATGAAAGGAGGATCTTAGAAAGGATGTATTTTGATGAATATACAAGAAGCTTTTAATCAATTATTAGCAAATCGTATGGATTACATAGGAGAACATATTTTATCTGAAATGGAGGATTTTCAGAGATTGAATGATGAATGCAGTGGTTTGTTCGCTATGCTGAATGCTGCGATGTCGGAAGAAATGAAACGGTTATGGTTGCAGTATGAAGATAAGATGATGTTGATTCAAGGTTTAGCTGAATCCATGATGTATGAGAAAGGGCTTAGAGATGGTGTAGAGTTATCGAGGATTTTAAGCAAGTGATTTCAAGATGTATATTATAGTTCTTAACACTTTATGTAACTTCTCTTCTTATAAAAATTTTTAATGTTATTTGTTACCTCTATTGCGATAACAAATTCATTTTTACTTTTTATTAAACCATAAAGACTTTTGCTAATTATTTGGACTATTAATAATTGATTTAAAATACTAAAAAACCTTGTAGTCTCAATACAAGGCTCTTTAGTATTTATCTTTTAAGATCAACTGCGCTAGATACATCTTTGTAGTACACTTCACCTGTTTCAATATAATAAGCAACATACATGAAAACCTGATCCAATGAGCGAATATAACTGCTCTTTCGCTTACTTCGTTGATCAGGATCGTAATGATGATGATGCGGTTCTGTAGTCACCTGTAAATGTTGAGGTGTCGTTTCTGGAGGGTGAGGATCATTTCCCCAAGAAGAAATATGACTAAATTGAATACCTTGAGTAGGAATAATTCGTTTCCAAGAGTACGAATATAATTCTACAGTTCCTGCATCGTTATATTTCTCATACACATGTAGACCTGTAATCCCGTGCACAGGATGTTCTTTAAGAGGGAATAATACTTCAAGACGTTTATGAGTTCTTTTATAATCAGTAAAAATAGAATGACGCTCGCGCAAAGCAGGATACACTTTTAGCAAATGACCATAATCTTCTAAAATTTGATCAATATCTGTTGGTAGCAATAGAGTCACTGATCCTTTTTCCCTCCACGCCAACCTAGAATTTCTGTCATTTCTTCTTGTAAGTCTTTCCAACGATAGTAATCAGTAGGATCATCCATACTATCTCCGTTGTATTCACCAAACGTTTCTTGTACTGTTTGAGTTCCATATTTTAATTGAAGATCAGCCAATTCTTGAATTACTTCATGGTAACGATCTTCAGGTGTTTGTTGAAGAAGCTTTTTGGATTGAGCAATCTGTTGCATTCGAATACTATAAATAGGATCTTTCATAATTTCAATGACGTATTTTGGAATGCGTTTATGAGTCTGATTATCTATATATTCCAAGCCCTGTTTCACATACTTATTCAATGTGACTTTGGATATACCCAGTGCATCAGCCGCAGCTTGTGGTGTTAACAAATAATCTTCTTGATAGACAAATTGCATACTTTCTCCACCCAATTCATAATACCAGTATTCAAAATCTATTTTCAGTTTGCCAAATTCTAGTTCTGAATGAAGATCATCTATATCTTCTAAACGTTGAAGCCATTTATTTAAATTCTTCTTGTGTTTATCTGAAAATAAATATTCTTTGGGTAAATTAAATGGCTTAGGGTCAACCTTGATACTAGAAACTTTATCTGAAAACAAAGTTAGAATACAAAAAAACAAATTTTTAAAAATTGTATCCGTCTCTTTTTCTAATATAACCTCACTTTTTTGATCATAACCTGATTGAATACTAGAAGAAAATTGATCTAACACATTTTTTTGCATAATCGTTTGTCTCCTTTCCTTACTTATCTTTATTATATTCTATAGTTAACGAAAATTATATATCGAAAACATTCTATATTTAATTATTGTAATGAAAATTTTTAATAAATTTATAGTTTACGTAGATTTATTTGATTCAACACTCTTTAAATGAGTATTTTCATTCCATTCAATAATCATTCCCTTTATCATTTTTAAATAAATAGTATCGTAAATAAGTATAAAATATACACGTTAAAATGCCACTATTTAAAAGCAAAAAAAGACTGACCTGATAATATCAGCGTCAGCCTACCTTACTTCTTTATTTACACCTCTCCTCTTACCTTCTCGATCAACTCCAAATACTGGCGATCACCAAGTCCGTAGCGTTGGAATAACTTCAGCATACTCTGCATTACTTCTTCTTTGCTTTCTTTGGGATGGCTTGCAATGTAGCGGGTGAGCTCATTATCAGCTTGGTGCAAGTCCAGATACAAAGAAACTCCTTGGTACATCACAGGCATTAATGGACTGTCTGGCATCTTTTTCTCTAATACGACTTCACGATACAATGACGTATATCCGCCTAATGTAATTTCAGTTTGTTGTACATCATAAGTCTGCTCTTGTACAGCATTGAAATAGACGATGCCATCGTACCCGGATTGCTCCAGATAAGACAGTATGGTGAGTAGGTTGATCTGGCAGAACATGTCTTCACCAAACCAGAGGACGATACAACGATATGAATGAGTAAATAGAGGCTCCAAAGGTTCAATAACGACTTTCTCATAACCTGTTACTGAACTATGATGTCCCTCGGCACGTACTTGATTGAACGATGGGCTGAAAATATCTCCTGTTGCCGCGTGTACACACATCGCTTCATTAAAAGGAACATAATCGCTTTGCCCCATTAATTCCTGTGTACGGAATTGCTCATACATTACCTGTCCATTTAATACATTTAGAATGTCTTGATCGGCAAAAGCAGTTAATTGATTTTGTAATTCGGTAATGACTAATTTTTGGGAAATGTCTAACATCTTAATATCCTCTCCTTGTTCAATATTGAGTTTGAAATACGATTGCCACGGCTTCGGGTGCTTGCGAAAAACCATAGGTGTTACACCAAATACCTCTTTGAATGCTCTAGCAAATGCTTCTTGAGAAGAATAACCATGCTCGATTGCAATATCGAGTATTCGTTCACGCGTCTCAGCAAGCGAGATGGATGCCAAAAATAATCGGCGAAGGGTACGATAGCTTTTGATACTTACTCCGGTATGATGCCGAAATTTAAACGAACAATAGTATGGAGAATAGCCCATCTTTTCGCTTAATCGAAGCAATGAAAAATCTTCAAAAAGATGGACTTCAATCCAATCGATCATCTCTTGAATCCAATCGGTCATGATCACTTCTCCTTTCTGATCTTATTATGTAAGAAAACTTGCATCGCTTTTTGATGCTGGTTGTGTTTTCAATCTACTAGCTAATGATCCTTCGTTATACAAATAAAAAAGCCTACAGCATGATGATACTGTAGGCTATATCGAAGTGAACTATATAACGCTAAAACAAATCCATACTCAAATACCGCTCTCCATTATCCGGTGCGATACATAATACTTTTTTGCCTGCACCGAGACGCTTAGCTTCTTGCAATGCAGTCCATACGGTTGCCGCAGATGAAGGCCCCACGAGAATCCCTTCATATCTCGCAAGATCACGCATCGTCTGAATCGCATTCTCATCAGATACCTGTACAATCTCATCGTAAATAGAGGTATTCAAAATCGCTGGCACAAATCCCGGGCTGGTACCGACTAGCTTATGCGGTCCTGGCTGTCCACCAGACAATACAGGCGATCCTTGAGGTTCTACGACCAGAATACGCACCTCTGGTAAATGCTCTCTTAAGGTCTCTCCTGTACCTGTAATTGTTCCACCTGTACCTGCGGAAGCAACAAAGGTATCCAGTGTATATTCCATTTGCTCTAAGATTTCGATAGCGGTTGTCTGCCGATGGGCATCTGCATTGGCTGGATTATCGAATTGTCTGGGCATATAACTGTTTGGAATTTCAGTCAGCAATTGTTCAGCTTTACGAATCGCACCCGGCATTTTTTCAACAGCCGGTGTCAGAATCACTTCTGCTCCATAAGCTTGCAAAATCTGAATGCGCTCACGTGACATATTATCAGGCATAATCATTATCGCTTTATACCCTTTTGCCGCCGCATTCATCGCTAGTCCAATCCCTGTATTCCCGCTGGTCGGTTCAATAATCGTACTACCCGGATGAAGAAGCCCATCTTGTTCAGCACGTACAATCAGATTAAGTGCTGCACGATCTTTTACACTGCCACTCGGATTAAAATATTCTAACTTTACATACACTGCCGCATGATCATCATCTGTCAGCTGATGCAAACGTACCACTGGCGTATCGCCGACTAATTCAGATATATTTTGAACGACTTTTATACTCATGAGGAATAATCTCCTTTAGCAATCTATTGAAAAAGCTAATTTTGTTTCGCTTGCTCTTCTAATGTTGCATAATACTGTACTTTGTCAACAATCTTAGCTAGATGGTGTTGCTGTTGTCTAATCTGAGATTGTACATATTGATAATGATGTTCTAACAGTTCCTTTCTTAAGGATACCGTAGTCTCTCCTTCACTGCGTAAATCTGCAAATTTTTTCATTTCTCGTATAGGCATACCCGTTTCCTTAAGTCTTATCAAGAAATCCAACCATAATATATCTGTTTCTGTATATTGACGATACCCTTTAGCATCTCTATAAATATCTTGTACTAAGCCGATTTTTTCATAATAACGTAGCGTATGTGCAGATAATCCTGTAATCTCAGTGATCTGCTGAATCGAATATAAGGTGTCCATACCTCTAATTATACTATGATTGGAACCTTTTCTTGTACTTTTATAGCTAATTGATACACCGAATAAAAAAAGATTTGCCTTCGAGCGCGCTCTAACGTGTAATGTTGCACTTGTACTTCATATCGAATCATAAAGGAGCAATCTATATGTCTAATGAACGCTATACTCAAGGGTGGAACAAATTGTTGGAAGTGGATGGTGAAGCAGGGCAACGAGTGATCGATTCTTTGGCTTCTATTGCACCTGATCTTGGCAACTATATTATAGAGTTTGCTTTTGGTGATATTTATTCCCGTCCTACCCTTACATTGCAACAACGCGAACTGATTACAATCTCTTCACTGATCACTCAAGGAAATTGTGAATCCCAATTAAATGTTCACCTGCATGGCAGTCTTAATGTAGGGATTACACCTATTGAAATTATAGAAACGATGATTCATTGCTCACCTTATATCGGTTTTCCCCGAGTATTAAATGCGATTGCTGTAGCTAAAGATGTATTCGCACAACGAGGAATAGAGATAACTCAAGCTTAAGTAGCTACGATATTCGGTCTATCTTCCGTTGTCTCTTCACTATACTTAGATGATCTTTTCGTATAACCGCTTTAGAATAAACTAAAAACCCCTCACCTTGAGATCATTGATCAGGTGGGGATTTTAGGTTTTAGAAATATATTTTATAACTGTATTTCATATCGTATTCATACGAAGCTATGTTGAATACTTAATTCAAAGGTTCTTTTTTCGCTTTCTCGCGATCAATTCCTTTTTCTTTCAAGGCTGGTTTTAATTCATCTTTTTCTAGCTTCCATAAAGGGACACCGGTCCGATAAGCCGCTCTAGCATTCAAATGACCTGCCACAGGAGCAGTGATAAATACGAACACAATCCCTAACAACACACGAGCACTTATATAATGATCGTATATCCAGAAAAATAGAAACGCACTCGAAAGTACACATAGTACGCCTAACGTTGCACTTTTGGTAGCCGCATGAGAGCGCAAGTACACATCAGGGAAGCGAATAATACCAAATGCACTCAGTACACTTAATATAGCACCGATCAGAACAAGAACCGATACTACAGGCTCACCGATCCACTGAATCATCTCGATCATCTCTGTCTTCGTCTTCATGTTCGATAACCACTCCCCTTTCAATATACTTGGCAAATGCAACAGTTCCCAAAAACGCTAAAATTCCGACTAACAGCATCACTTCAAGATAGGCTTGTGTATCCATCATCATCGACAATACTGCAATAATGGCGATCAAGTTCACTCCGATGGTATCCAGTGCTGTAATTCGGTCAGCCATCGAAGGCCCTTTGAGGACTCGATACATACAACCCGCAATAGCAATAGATAACAGAATCAGTGCGATCAATAATGAGACTTGTAACATTACCGAGTCACCTCCTTGATCGCTTTTTCAAATGTTCCACGAATATGAGCAGATAACTCATCGGCATCTTGAATATCCATCGCATGAATATA
The DNA here is from genome assembly GCF_001721045.1 of Paenibacillus nuruki. GTDB lineage: Bacteria > Bacillota > Bacilli > Paenibacillales > Paenibacillaceae > Saccharibacillus > Saccharibacillus nuruki. The sequence goes on from NZ_MDER01000031.1 coordinate 23,864, forward strand.
GACCAGATGCTGATCACGTGAAATTTCAATCAAAATCGTTCCCGGCGTTAACGTCACCAGTGTCGACAATAAAGTCAGTTCCCAATCCGAAGTCAGTTCAGTCTGATATGTCAGAATACCTGGTTTGAATTTGAGACGTGGACTGATAATATGCTTGAGTACGACTACACTTGATACGATCAATTCTTTGATAAAAAGGACTAGCAATTTGATAACCGCCCATATTTTCTGCCCATAAAATTCTCTGGGAAAAAAGCGGCGCATCACGTAGATTAACAATAACCCGATCAGATAGCCAATCACGAAGTTTAAAGTATCCCAAGTCGTATGCAAGGACATCCAGATCAAAGCTATCAACAGATTAAGTATAATTTGAAAAGCCATAGCTTCACCTACTCCTTCAATACGGCTTGGATATACAGTGTTGGATGAACCAATACATCGGCTGCTTGTGCAACAAACGTCTGAATCCACCCTGCTCCAAGTCCTATCAGAATAACAAACGCAAACAATACAGAAGATGCAGCCATCAAGCGACGAGGACGGAAAGGCGACCATTCATGGTACACTTCTCGCTTCACTTCAGGGCTATCTTGAAATACAGCACGATCATCAATTAATGGACGATCTTTGCCCCAAAAGGCTAGCATAAAGATTCGCATCACTGAATAAAGCATTAACAAACTTGCGATAAGACTGATAATCGTCATCGTATACCAACCGCGCTCCATACCGCCTTGCACGATCAATAATTTTCCGATAAATCCGCTCAGTGGAGGTACACCTGCTAACGCTAGACCGGTGATAAAGAACATCCAACCTGTAAATGGATATCGCTTAATTAAGCCGCTCATGTCTTTCAAATTCGTTGTCCCTAATGCTCCAATCATAATCCCTGCTAATAAGAACAATAAAGCTTTGACGATCATATCATGTAGCATATAAAAGACAGCGCCTTCGATCCCAGCTACATTCGCAGTCGCTAATCCAAAAGCGATCAAGCCTACACCTGCGACAACATTATAGACAAGAATCTTATTCACATCTCGATAAGCGACCGCACCAATCACACCCAGTACCATCGAGGCGATTCCCATCCAACCAATCAATGTATATAAAAACCCGGTATCATGGTAAAAGATCAATGTAAATGTACGAATAATCGCATATAATCCGACCTTAGTTAATAAGCCTGCAAAAATCGCTGTAATGACTGAAGGTGGAGCGGCATACGAACCGGGTAACCAGAAGAATAAGAATAATCCTGCTTTGAGCCCGAACACAATTAGAAATAGAAACGCAATCACGCCGATAATCCCATCTTGCCCTGCTTCAGCTACACGCTGGGATAAATGAGCCATATTCAGTGTACCGACAGCGGCATACAGATAAGCCATCGAAGCGACAAATAAGGAAGAAGATACAATATTGATTAGAATATATTTTAACGTTACTTGTAGTTGACGCTTTGTTCCACCCAATACAATCAGAGCATAAGAAGATACCAACATCACTTCAAAACAAACAAATAAGTTAAACAAATCGCCTGTCAAAAATGAACCGTAGACGCCTACTAATAAAAATTGGAAAAACGGATAAAAGTGATGCTTTTCACGTTCTTCTCCGATACTGGCAAAGGCGTAAAATAAACATACTGCTCCTAATATCGAAGTGGTTAGCACCAGCAAAGCAGCGAACATATCAGCTACAAATACAATGCCATAAGGTGCTGCCCAACCACCCATGGCTAGAGTCTGAATCCCTTCCACCCGTACAGTAATCACAATCCATACTGCTACACCTACATTGACAATTACAGCAATTCCACCTAGCCAGCGTTGGATCGGTACATGACGCATCCCGAATATCTGAAGTACAGCAGCAATCAAAGGAATCAGTAGTGGCATAATTAATAAATTATTCGTCACTTTCCATCTTCACCTCCTCCATATCATCGGTCTTCAGCTTAAGATACGAACGATAAGCGAGGACAAAGAAAAACGCTGTGACACCAAAATTAATCACGATTGATGTCAAAATCAAAGCTTGTGGCAGTGGATCAACATAAGAACCTGATTCTTCGCCTAATAACGGTGGCGCACCTGACTTGAGTCTTGACATCGTTAGCAACAATAAATGCACACCATGTGTCAAAATGGAAGTTCCCAAAATAATGCGTAGTAGACTTCTCGACAAGATCAGGTATACCGCAACTGCGAATAATATCCCAACAGCAATGGACATCCATACTTCCATATCAGCGATCCTCCCCAATCTGTAAAATAATTGTCATTGTCACACCAAGCACCGTTAAGAACACACCTAGATCAAATAGTGTTGCTGTCGCTAATTCGGTTTTTCCCAAGAAAGGTAATTCGAAATAACCAAACGTCTGACTGAGAAAAGGAGCATCAAAGAAAAATGAGCCTATTCCAGTGGCATACGCAATACTTAAGCCTACAGCTGTCACTGTCCGATAATCGACAGGTAATATCCGTCTAACCGTCTCTGCATTAAAAGCCAAAGCAAGTAAAATTAATGCTGAAGCAGTCATCAATCCACCGACAAATCCGCCACCTGGATTGTTATGACCTGCAAAGAATAGATACAGTGCAAACGTCAAAATAATAAACACGATTACTTTAGTGCTTGTTTCCAAAATGACATCGTTACTTTTGAATTGCGTCATATTTCGTTGAACGGTTGATGTCTCACGGCGAGTACGACCTACATCGACACGATGCGTCTGTACATCTTTATTACGTAGATAATGAATACGTGCGCCTGCATCATTTCCTTTGACTTGCAGTTGAATCAAAGAGTAAATTCCGAGTGAAGCAATCGCCAATACGGTAATTTCTAACATCGTATCGAATCCACGGAAGTCGACCAGAATAACGTTAACGATATTATCGCCACCGCCTAGATCATGACTACCTTCCACAAAGAATGTAGCAATCGAATCAAAGGTACTACTACCACTTGCCGCTAAAGCAACAAAGGTCATCACAACTCCTACGCCTACAGCTACAATAATATTTACAATCCGATAACGATTCGATACAATTTCACGCCGTAATTCAGGCATATGATAAAAGCACAGTAAAAATAAAGAGACGGAGACCGTTTCGACAATCATTTGAGTCAACGCTAGATCCGGTGCACGGAAAAGTACAAAAAACAAGGTCACCAGATAACCAACAGCACCTGTCATAATAATAGCGGTCAGTCGTTTACCTGCAAATGGAACAGCTACAGCCGTTGCCACTAAGCCGATCAACAGTATAATTTCGTAAATACTGATCGGCGCAGCTCCTTGCGTCAGTAGAGACAATCCATCTGCTCGAATAAATACAGTTCCTATCAATACAATCATAAAGACAAAAATATAAATGAGATAACTATGAACGGAACCGTTCATATATTTTTCAGTGAGTGCATTGGAAGCCTTTTCGCCCCATTTTAAAATACCGTCATACAGATTGTTCCATGTTAAAGCTTGCGGATATTTGCTATATATCCCTTTCCAGCGTTTTAACAACAGATACATAATCGTTCCCAGTGCAATAATACCAATCGTCATTAAAAAGGCAGGTGTAATGCCATGCCAGAAGGAGATATGTACTTCAAAATGTTCTCCTGATGCGACCAGACTTGGTAATACTGCACGCATTGTTGGTTCGATAATGCTATACGACAACACATTCGGAAACAGTCCTAACCCTACAACACATAATCCCAAGACAATCGGTGAAATCAACATACCGATCGGTGCTTCATGAGGTGTACCGCCTAATTTATCCGGTTGAAGCGGTCCTCTAAATGTCTTGAACACCAGAATCATACTGTATACAAATGTAAATACACTACCGACAAAAGCCATAATAGGGAACAAAATGCCCCATGTTTCTAAGCGGAACATTTCCATATGGCTTAGTTCTACCATCGCTTCTAGAAATAATTCTTTACTCAGAAATCCATTGAACGGTGGTATACCAGCCATAGCAAAAGCACTCACTCCTGCTACAGTAAAGGTAATCGGCATCACATTCATCAATCCACCCAAACGACGCAGATCACGTGTACCTGTTTCATGATCGACAATACCAGCTACCATAAATAGAGCACCTTTGAAGGTGGCATGATTAATCAGATGGAAAATAGCCGCCATTGTGGCAGTCGTATATAACAAAGACTCATTGCCGTATCCATAATAAACAGCCGCTGAACCTGCTCCGAAAAGGGACATAATAAGTCCCAATTGCGAAATTGTAGAATACGCAAGCAATGCTTTGAGATCAGTCTGCTTGACAGCCAGTATCGATCCGTAACACATCGTGACTATACCTACCGTCGATACAATCCAGAACCATTCGGCTTGTCCTGCAAAAATAGGACTAAAGCGTGCCACTAGATAAATTCCTGCTTTTACCATCGTAGCGGAATGTAGATAAGCACTTACTGGAGTTGGTGCTTCCATCGCATCCGGTAACCAGATATGGAAAGGAAATTGTGCAGATTTGGTAAATGCACCAAGCAGAATCAACAACATCGCTGGCAAAAATAAAGATTGCCCTTGAATATCGCTTAATACAGCAATCGTCTCACGAATACTAAATGTACCTGTCATAGAATGTAGCAAAATGAAACCAGCTAACATCGCAAATCCACCAAGTACCGTGATCAGCATCGACTTGAGTGCTCCATAACGCGAACGATCTCGTTCATACCAGAAAGCAATCAGTAAGAATGAAGAGATACTGGTCAATTCCCAGAAGGTATACAATACGATCATATTGTCTGAAAGAACGATCCCGAGCATTGCGCCCATAAAGATCATCAGATATAAATAAAATCGATGAATCGCTTCTTTGGCAGGATCGAGATAGAAGATAGAATACAGAACAACTAAAGCTCCAATCCCTGTAATCAACAGTGCAAATAATAGACTTAATCCATCCAAATACACCGTAAAATTAATTCCTAATGAAGGAACCCAGGGTAGGCTGACTGATTGACTGGTATCTGACTGAATCACTGGTAAATAACGCAAAAAATTTGCAAAGAGTAAGGTTGGGATGGCTAAAACGATCCAACCTGTATGTACACGTGGCAATCCTTTACGGATCAGAGGCACGAAGATTGCAAATAAAAACGGAATGATAATAGCAGCATGCAATACATACACTCTTGTTGACACCCCCAATTTCTTTATCTATTTCTTTTATATTACCCAAAAACAATACCTTCTGCCCTTAAATTCATCATTTTAGGCTAAATTAGCTCAAAATAACCCAAAAAACAGCAAAAAGGAGCCTTGGTGACAGGCTCCTCCGTTTTTGTTGCGCTATAGTATGGATTGCTAATCCGATAAGATATGTTTATGAGAACATAGGGAAAATATACTTCACTAAGAACCATAACACAATTGCCAAAATAATAATATATGCAGCATATTTAATAAATGTCGACGCGACCATACTTGAATCCGATTTACGTTCTACACGTACCTCTTTTTTATCCACATCTACATTACGATTTTCGTCCATTGTCCGTGATCTCCTTTGAGCGCCCTCTACGGTACGCATTATCATCTTGTGAGCATTATTACACGGATATGTGATCGGTGAATCGCTATTTACTTGCACTCTTTAAAATTTTAGGCAACCGAATAGACGACCTCTAATAAAGGACTACTCATACTGAGCTAATATGTTTTGAACATATTGCTGATACGAAGTTCGTAATAGAGGTGGAGAAAGAATTTCAATATGTTGACCAAACCCTAAAAAGTACTCGACCAAAAAAGAAATCTCACTTTCGCCAAACGTTCCAACGATATAATGCTCTATTGATTCTAAATCATTTTCAGGATGAACCTGTTGCAAAGACATATTAGAATAGCTTTTTTTGTGGAAGTGTTCGATACCGATTGCATTCACTTTGACTTTAAAGGTGAGCGGACGTTGGACGTTAAACTGCTCTGTCGCTAGGGTGTGAATCTGTTCTGCTGTCCAATCGATAGCTTGCTTCTCGGTGATATGTAGCTTTTGAATATAATCACATCTAAAATTTCGAAAAGCTTGTTTATTCAGATCCCAGCTCAAACAATACCAGTGCCCATCCCATATGGATAACCGTAGGGGTTGAATAACACGAATATCTTGCTGATACCGATGATAATCCACTTCAATCACCTGTCTGGCAATAATCGAAGCAAATAGTTCTACAATCAACGGTACTTCTTGTTGCTGATCTACACCTACCCACTGAATCCATTGTTCGGCTTCGGTCATCTGCTCTTTTTGCTTGTCAGGTAAAGTCGCTAATAATTTGCTTTTGATTTCTTGGTAATCATATTGAAAAGGCGTTTTGACTAATCCTTTCAATAGTTGTAGCGAAAAGAAAATCGAATGTAATTCGTTAGTATTAAAATAAATCGGTGGTAATAGGGAATTGGATAATACGCGGTAACCGCCATGACTTCCTTTCTCCGAATACAATGGCACCCCTAGCTCTTCTAAAGAAGCAATATCCCGTAACGCTGTACTTCTTGATATCTCAAATGTTTCGATAAGATCGCTAAGATTAAATTGCTTTTTAGCATTAATATAGATCATCTGCTGAATCAAACGTTCATTTTTATTCATAAATGACTCCTTTCATTTTTAATGGTTTCATGTTTTGACACTATTCTACCATACACTAAAGATATTCAAATAAAGGAGTGAAACCTATGTCTCAATTAAAAGTAAGTACGTTTTTATCTCTACATGGCAAAGCCAAAGAAGCTATCTCTTTTTACCAAAATCATCTTCAAGCACAAGTTGTATTCTGCATTACCAATCAAGAAATTACAGAAAGGCTAGACCCTACGTATACGTATCCAGCAAGCGAGAACGATTGGATCGCTCATTCTGTATTAAATATTGGCAGCAGTCAGTTAATGATCGCAGATGAATTAATGAGTGATGCCAAGCAATTAGTCGTAGGTACCAACTTTTCATTATGTATTACTTCTGCTTCCCAAGAAGAGATCAGTACATTGTACAATCGACTTATTGATCATCCACAGACCCGTATTATTGTTCCACTTGCGCCGAACTTATTTTCCACAGCGTATGCTATTGTCGAAGATCCGTATGGAGTGATTATTCAACTGGTGAAAGAAAAATAAAAACTTTACCATTATCCGAAAACTAGAAAAAGCCAAAAGACCTTCAACGCATATACAGAAGGTCTTTTGGCTTACTATGATTGAGTAGCTCTTTCATTGATTTTCTACTTTTTCACGTCGATACTGATTAGGCGATACGCCGATCATTTTTTTAAAAGCGGTACTGAAATAATGTTGTGAATCATAACCTACTTGGAGCGCAATATCTAAAATAGAGTGATCGGTTTCTTTGAGTAAATGGACTGCTTTTTGTATGCGAACTTGTACCAGGACATGGATAAAAGAATGACCTAGTTCACGCTTCATCAGACGGCTTAGATATGTGGGAGATACTTGCAATACTTCTGCTAACTTTTCCAAGGTTAACTCGGGATTATGATAATGAGATTGAATATAGTCTCTTGCGCGTCTCACCAATGGAGATAAACGAGATTGACCATCCAGTTGTAATTTGGCATGTCGATAAGCATGTGTCATCACTTGACTGTAATCTACAGATGGTTCTGAATAGACAGAAAGATCGGTTAGCCTATCTTCGACATGAATCTCTTGCTCTATTTTAGCTACAGGTTGTAGATGTACCTGAACATGTAGACCGATATAATCTTTCACCGCAGTCATCATCTCATCGGCTTGTTGCTCATACTGATGAATCGATGGAGAATCATCATGTTCTTGCTCCACATTCCATGTACAGATCACCAGTAATCCTGAGGATTCTCTACAAATGACAAGCGGAGCAGGCTGTAACAGTTCAGCAGCAATATTACCAATCGCAAACAGCATTAATTGTTTATCTTGTTCTTTGAGCATCGGTCTTCCTTCGGCATGACCAGACCAGCGAATTAATGTCAATGTGTCTGGTAATCTTACGGGTAAATGCAAAAAGGATAACTGTTGCTTGATCTCATCATGATGAAGTCTGCCACTTAACCAATCCAGACAAAACTGTTCTTGCAACAATGACGTATTTTTCTGTATTTGATCGGTCGCTAATTTCAAATATTGTTCTTGATGTAAAGAGCCGTTCATTTCTGTGCGTATATGGTGAAGCACATCATACAGATGAAGAGGATCCACAGGCTTGAGAATATAATCTTTGACCCCTAACCGAATCGCTTCTTGCGCATACTTGAATTCATCATGTCCGGTAATAATCACAAATCGGCAATGTGGTCGTTCAGTACGTAATCGCTTCATCAGCGAAATCCCATCTAAAAAAGGCATATTCATATCCACAAGCAAAATATCAATATGCTGTTCCATCGCCATTTCTAATGCTTCTTCTCCATCTTCTGCTTCTGCGGTAACGATCATCCCCAGACTGTTCCAATCGACGCAATCTCGAATCCCTTCACGAATAATCGGCTCATCATCAGCGATCAATACGTTATATACCGCACTCATTTATGCTCGTCTCCTTTACTTTCTATTTTGCTTTGCAAAAATCATTTTTTTATTGGACTTGGTCGCGCTTATGATGCCAAGCGCTGACTGTAAGATATTTTGCTTTGCAAAAATCATTTTTTCATTAGACTTGGTCGCGCTTATGATGCCAAGCGCTGGGCATATTCCATAACAGTGGTTGGGTGACTTGGATGGTTGTGCCGCCTTCTGGGCGTGGGCAGATTTGGACACCGTAGCTTGTTCCATAGGCGAGGTGGATACGGGCTTGAATATTTAATAGTCCGTAGCTACCTGTTGGTTCTGGGCCTTGTTGTCCGATCCATGCGAGCGGTTCAGCCAGTTGGTGTTGTATTTGAATCAATCGTTCTTCACTGAAGCCTGCACCATCATCGCTGATTGTATAGACTAATTTATCTTCTTGTTGTTCAGCAGAAATATGAATTTTTCCAGGGCCACGTCTGGCTTTGATGCCGTGGTAGATTGCATTTTCTACAATGGGTTGTAGCAATAATTTCATCACATATACGTTATGAACAGATTCTTGTATATCGATATCATATTGCAGTCGATCACGATAACGAGTTTTCTGAATTTGGAGATAGCTGACGATGTGCTGTTCTTCTTCTGCAAGGGTGATCATATCACTACCACGACTTAGTCCAATACGGAAAAGTTTGGATAGTGCATCGACCATACTTGATACATCGTCTGCACCTTTCTTTTGCGCCATCCAATGGATTGTGTCTAATGTATTGTATAGAAAATGTGGACGAATATGAGCTTGTAGACTACGTAATTCGGCTTCTCGTTTTTGTTGCTCTTTTTGCTGATTGAGTGAGATAAGATTACGAATCTCATTCATCATCCGGTTGAAGCTACGACCCAGCATCCCAACTTCATCTCGCCGATTACTGATATAACGAGACGTCATATCGCCTGATTCCGCTTTTTGCATTAACGAAGACAGTCGATAGATCGGTCTAGAAATTGAGCTCGCTAATCCATAGGAAGCAGTAAGCCCTGTAAAGCACACACAAAATAGAAAAATAACGATATAAAAGCGAATCGTGCGCGCTTCGGCGACGGATTCACTAAATTGAAAGACACCTACTGTTTTCCAACCGGTATATGATGATGTCCGATAAATAAATTGCAATTGCTGTCCTTGTATTTCTTCTGTAAATACATTCTCAGACTGGCGCAAGGAAGCAGCCAACTTCGCAGGAATACTCTGCATAAAAGTATCTGATGGTGCATAGATAACATGTCCACTCGGATCGGTTACCATCAGATATCCTGTTTTGCCAAGAGTGACATCTTTGGCGGCTTGAGCAATGACTCTTAATTTGAGATCGATCAAAATAACCCCTTTCACTTTACCTGTTGTGGGGTCATTGATTGAACGTACGACTGTGACTACTTCATCCTCACCATAATTAGCATGACTGGTAATATTACGACCGGATGGATGTCCGATAATGGTGAAAATCCCTTTTTGCTTGATCGCTTGTTGATACCATTCTTCTTGCGTCAGACTTCGATTATATCTAGCGTACAGTTCATTACTGATATAATCGCCTTTGGTATTTACGATTAAGATCCCTGCAATCTCAGAATAGACGGTAGTGAATCCTTGCAAAAACTGCCGAATCTGATAGGTTGATGTATCGGAAGCATCATTTTTGTTTAACGATTGACCGGCTAGAAATTGATCGACATTACGGTCAAAGCTAATCAGATAAGTGATACTTTGCATATTTTCCATATAAGTATCTAACGTTTGGTTGACTTTGTTAATTAATTGCATCGTATTGGCAGTTACCTGACGCTCAATAATCTGATTGGATGTCCAGTTCACCATGATACCTAGTAAAATAGCAGGCAAAATACCTACCATCAGAAACAAAACGATTAATTGATGACGCAAAGGTAAATTTTCAGGATGCCAGTACCGCCAATCTTTTTGTAACCACCGACGTATCCATTTATTTCGCATAATAATCAGCCACATTTTCTTGAGTAACCACAGAGATTCCGGTATCTACACGAACAGGTACAGGGGATACAATTCCACTTAGCGAGCGAGCAGGAACCGTTAATCCATGATGCAAATGAAATAAGTATTGTAGCGACCAGTACCCCATATTCCATGTTCCTTGCGCAATCGTGGCATTGATTGTACCTGACTTGATCATATCTAACGTTTCTTTATTAGTATCAAAGCTAATAATGACAGGCTTACTTGAACCTGTACGTCCAGACTGTTCTACCGCTCGTCCCACCCCATAACTTCCAGTCGCTTCGGTAATAAATATACCTTTGAGATCAGGATATTGACGTAGCAATTGGGTCGTAATCTGTTCTGCTTTGACGGCATCTCCTTCATGATTTTCTACTGCAATAATCTTCATCTGAGGATAGCGATTTTTAATTTCTTGTTCAAATCCTTGTGTACGCTCTTTATGATTTTGTTGATTGGTTAACGTAATAATCGCTATTTTACCTTGATGCTTCGTTAATTTTGCCATTTGATCAGCGGCTGTCGTGCCTGCATTGGTATTGTCTGTCGCCAGAAAAGAGTACGCTTTACTGCCCGAAGCTTCTGCATCGAACATCACGACAGGAATACCTGCATCTACCGCTTTATTAACTGACTTTACAAGAGCTGGTGAATCGATAGCTGAGATAGCGATTCCTGCGGGCTTTTTGGCGATAATCTGATCCAAGACAAGCGCTTGCTCACGAGCATCATATTGAGTTGCTCCACGGTATTCAACCGATACATTTAGGGCTTCAGCGGCATCCTCAAATCCTTTGAGTCCACTTTTCCAGTATTCCATGCCTGATTGGAAAGTAACCATGACATAATTTTCGTCAATATTCCCCTTTAATCCCTGCTCTGTCCAAGCCGCAGATTTCTCGTCTAATCGATATTGCATAATATAAATAATCAGAGCGCCGATCAAAATCATATAGATCAACAGCATTTTACGCATAATTCGATATTCCCTCCAGATCCATTCCCTGCACAATCTTCATATGATCTAATATAACTCAAATCAATTATTAAGAAAACGCTTTAATTAGAAGTGCTTGCAACGATTAACTTTGTGTTCTCCCTAGCATTCTTTATTTAACAAAAGAGGCCACTCTTTCGCAATCATAGCGAAAAAGTGACCTCTTCTATTTATATTCATTCTGTACTCTTTATTGCTGATTGATCTTTCTTACACTTGATGGTCAAATACAATACGCTCTGACGGATGTTCAGGCAAAATCGCAGCGATTAACTTTTGCACAGCCGGATGATTCGATTGCATCATGGATTGGTGCATATCATCTTGATAGACCAGTTCACCTTGATCGATTACCATCACACGATCACAGATTGTCATGGCTGCTCGAATATCATGAGTCACAAATAAGTACGATAATTGATGTGTTTTTTTCAATTCAGCTAATAAAGATAAAATCTGCATCTGATTGACCATATCTAGACTGCTAACCGACTCGTCTAATACGATTAACTTGGGATTCAGTGCAATGGCTCGAGCAATATTGATTCTTTGCAACTGCCCTCCACTAAACTGATGAGGACGCTTGTTGCCATCTTCAGCGCGAAGTCCAACCTGTTCCAACAGTTGCTTCACTCGTTGCTTATGTTGCACAGATGTCAGCTTCTCGTAATTATCTAGCGGTTCACCGATAATCTGTGCCGCTGTCATCAATGGGTTCACCGCAGAATAACAGTCTTGAAAAACAACCTGTAAGTCCCGTCGTATGCGGTGACGTGTGGGTGTATTCACACGATATAGATCCTGACCTTCAAATAAAATCTGTCCTTGTGTCGGCTTTTCCAGACCCAGTATAATGTTGCCCAGTGTACTTTTCCCTGCTCCACTCATCCCAAGCAGACCCAGACAACAGCCTTTTTCTAAAGTAAAAGAGATGTTATTTAATACGGGAGTAGGTGGTATTCGGCGCAACCAATGACTACGATTCGCATACTGATGGCTGATATTGGCTACTTCTAACAAGTCATCCTCTCCTTTATCGTCTACAATTCAATAGGTGTTGAAGAAGACAAACGATCTATAATCGCTGTTGGACGTGACCGAAGCAACATCTGTGTGTACTCATGTTGAGGTTGGTCAAAGATCTGAGCCACTTCTCCTTGCTCTACAATCTGTCCTTTGTACATCACAACCACTTCATCAGCCAATTGAGAAATAACACCAAGATCATGAGATACCAGTACTATTGAAGTTCCACATTCATAACGAAGTCGATCCAGTTCACGCAGAACTTGCAACTGATTCACAACATCAAGCGCTGTAGTCGGTTCATCTGCAATAAGCAATGGCGGTTTGAGACACATTGAGATAGCGATCATCACTCGTTGCAACATTCCTCCACTTATTTGAAATGGATACTTTTTCAACAACTTATGCGGATCAGGAAGATTCATACTGGCTAACGCTTCGATAGCTTGCTGTATCGCCTGTTGCTTGGATATGCGAGTGTGAGTACGTAATGTTTCTACAAATTGCGATCCAATCGTATAGACAGGGGTAAAAGCATTCATAGGATTTTGCATAATAGATCCTATTTCTTTGCCACGTATCGTTCGCATTTCTTTATCTGACAAAGTTCCCAGATCACGTCCATTGAGCCGAACCGTACCTGACCATTCCATCTGTCGTGGTTGAAGTAAGCGTAAAATAGCATGACAAGTTAACGATTTACCACTACCACTTTCACCAACAATCCCAAGAATACGTCCTTTTTGAAGTTTAAAGCGAAGCGGCTCCAGTAAGGGGATAAGACCTGCATTTGATTTCAGTTGTACTTGTAAATGTTCCACTTCTAATACATGATCTGTCCCAGCTGTCATATGTGCCTCCTTCTGTATACCACTATGCACGATTAACGTCTTTTGACCCCGTATTTTTCTGACAAAGCTTCACCGAGAATATTAAAAGTCACCACGACTACAAGAATAAACATACCGGGATAGATCATTAATTCAGGATGACTACGAATATAGCTGGTTCCTTCATGAATCATAGCGCCCCATTCTGCATGAGGAGGTTGTATACCCAGCCCTAGAAAAGAAAGAGCAGAGATATCCATAATCGCCCAGCCCATTTCCAATGTACCGATTACGATAATAGGTCGCTGTATATTAGGAATAATGTGTTTGTAAATGATTTTCCATGAAGAAGATCCACTAATACGTGCCGCGGTTATAAAGTTTTGTTGCTTCAAACTAACGACCATATTTCGGCAAACTCTCGCATAATATACCCATTGTACTAACATCAGTGCCAGCAATACTTGCATCAGTCCGGGGCCGAAGATTCCCACCACTCCGAGCACAAGTACCAGATTGGGAAAAGCCATAATTCCTTCACACAGACGCATCAATATACTGTCGATCCAACCACCCATATAACCAGCCAATGCGCCTATAATAAGGCCAATGCCTAAAGAAGATATGAAGATCACCGTTGCAAATCCAAGAGAGATACGTGCACCGTACAACAGTCTGGATAAGGTATCTCGTCCTAAATGATCGGTACCTAGCAGATGTTCTGCTGAAGGGTCTTTGAGCTTTTGCAATAAATTTACTTTTATCGGATCATGAGGAGCAATCCATGGAGCTAACAATGCAGCTCCAAAAAAAATAATAATCAGTATAGAGCAGATCATAATCGCTTTTTGCCCTAAAAATATAGCTTTCCATCTTTTGATCAACGTTTCGCCCGTCCTTTCAATGAAATTCGCGGGTCCATATACAATTGCACTAGATCAACCAACAAATTGCATAGAATAAACAAACAAGCGGCAAAAAAGATATAACATTGAATAACCGGAATATCCCGATTAAAGATCGCTTCTACAAAGTAACGACCGAATCCAGGCCATGAAAATACCTGCTCTACAATAATGGTTCCAGTTAACAACTTGCCTAAATTGATGCCCATTCCGCTAATCAGAGGCATGATTGCCATTTTGAGAACATGTTTTAACATAATGACTCGTTCTCGCAATCCTCTCATCCGTGCGTATTGTACATATGTTTCTTGAAGCTGATCGAGCATACTCGCACGTAACAGCCTTGTGTATACTGCGATTAGCACCATAGATAATGTCATTGTTGGCAATACTAGATTTCTCCAATCCCCACGTCCCTCTACAGGTAACCAGTCTAACTTTACCGCGAAGAAGAAGATCAATAGATAACCCAGCCAGAATTGCGGAATCGAAGCACCGAGATAAGCAATAATACGACTTAACATATCGATCCAACTGTTTTTGTAGACAGCGGCTAATACTCCTAGTGGAATACTGACTAATGCTGAAAATAACATACTCCAAAAGGCTAATTCAGTAGTAGCAGGAAGCTTGGAGACCACTTCATTCCAGACAGGCTGATTGGTTAGATATGATTTGCCAAAATCAAGGGTAGCGATATTCCCTAAGGTATGGACATATTGCACAAGTAACGGACGATCCAGTCCAAATTCATGCCTTTTCTGCTGCAACAATTCATCTGTCGGATAGATATGAGCGGCTGTCAAATAAGCTTCGGCTGGATCAATAGGCGAAATATGAATTAAAGCAAATGTAATCAGTGTAGCGATAAAAACGATCGGTACAATGGCGACGATTCGTCTACCGATATAACCAATCATTGGGCATTCAATGTAATCCCGGAGAATGGATTCTCATCACGGTTAGCCGGGAATACGAATTGGGCAATATTTTTATGATAAACTGCTGTTTTCTTAATATACGAAATAGGTACGATCGCTGATTGTTCTTGTAATGTTGTCAAAATCGAACGATACAATTCTTGACGCTTGGTCTCATCTGTTGAAGATAATGTGGCACGAATCTGCTGATCCAATTCTTTTTTATTCGGTACAGCACTAAGCGTCTCCGAAATACCAAACCCGGGACTTGCTACTACATTAATAAATGAATGAGGATCATAAGGTGCACCATAGTTATACCAGAAATACAAATCAAAATCGTTCGCTTTTAAGCGCTTGATCTGTACCGTCAGTTCTAGACCGGAAAGATTGACTTTAGCGCCTAATGCTCCCCATTCCGCTTGAATCGTTTCTGCCATCGCTTTTTGAATAGGGTCTGTTTTGTCATAAATCAATTCAAATTCTAGGGGTTCCCCATTTTTCTCACGTACGGTTCCACCTGCTGGCAATTTCCAACCAGCTTCATCCAGTAAAGCTTGAGATGACGCTACATTATACGTAACCGGTTTGAGATCAATATTGGTATACGGATAGTTTTTGGACAATATCGAATCCGCAGGTTCTTCTAGACCAGAAGTGATGCCTTCGACCATATCTTTTTTATTAAATCCTTGATTAAGCGCTGTACGTACTCTGATATCTGCTAATTTGGGATTAGATGAATTTAACAATAGACTACGTGTACCTACAGGCTCAGATAACTGAGTGGTATACTCTTGATTTTCACGAAGTTGATTGAATGCATCCAGACTGATTACACCTTCACCATAGATCAGATCAAGATCACCTTTTTCAAAAGCAGCGACCCGTGTCTCTGCATCAGGAATGATTTTGATCGTGACTTGTTGGACGTCAGGAAGTGTTCCCCAATAATTTGGATTTTGCTTAAACACTGCATATTCATCTTGTTTATATTCTGAAAGTAACCAAGGTCCTGTTCCAACAGGTTCTTTGATGCCTTCAGCAGTATCACCGTTATCAGGGAATCCAGCTGCGCCTAAGAAACGGAATGGACGTACAACCGATAAATCTTGCAGTACAGGATAATAAGGTTCAGTTAACGTTAAGCGGAACGTATGGTCATCCACCACTTCTGTCTGGTCAATCACACCTACAATTCCTAACCAGCTATGTGTATCTTTATGCTTTAAGACTGCATCAAAGTTTTTCTTTACGATGTCAGCATTAAATGGAGTCCCGTCTGAGAACTTCACATTTGGACGCAAATGAAATGTATAGACTTTACCGTCTTTGGAAATATCCCACGACTTCGCTAATGCAGGTGTTAGCTTCCCGTTTGATTGATAGCTGACCAACGGCTCATACATCATGGATTGGGCGAATAATTGAGAAGGATTATATGTATGCGGATTCATTGTTCCGATATCACGAGGCCATGACATGGTGATTGATTTGGGAACCGCTTTATTATCCGTTGCAGTTGTACTGTTCTGATTGCTACTGCATCCAGCTACGACCAGAAGAATAGCAACCAATACGATCATGATCGGTGTAACTGATTTTTTAGAATAAAATGACTTCAATAATAAAACCCCTTTTCTCTCTTATCTATCAAACATGATAATGATTATCATATTCATTTAATAAGAATAGGGATGGTTAAATGTTTTGTCAATCTAATTGTTAGCGTATGTACAATGATTGACAATTTAACCCTAAATAATACCAAAAAAACCTGTACTCGTTATACGAGGTACAGGTTTTCTTCATACTATATTGACATATTCTACGAATAATCATTCATTATTTATGCACGTTTTGCTAATTGTACGGTTGCTTGAATCGCCGCTTCAATTTCACGTTGAACAGCATTTGCAACTGTATCTGTATTAGGATCATATTCTTCAGCTAGATCGGCATCGGCATAACCATCTAGAGCTACAATTGCTCCTGCACGAATACCACGTAGTGAGGCGATAATGTATAGTGCTGAAATTTCCATTTCAACAGCTAAAGCACCTGCTTGTTTATACTTTTTATGTGGAAATTCTTCGACTCCGTTGAAAAAGACATCCAGTGTAACTGTAATTCCCTTTTGTACAATGCCCTCACTTTGACGTGCCGCTTGATATAGCGCTTCGGTAACCTCGCTATCTGCTACAGCCGGGAACGCTTCAGGAACGAGCTGACGAGTTAAGCCGTCTGTACGGACTGCCGCTGTACTGACAATCAAGCTACCTGCTGGATGATCCGCAGAATATGAACCTGCTGTCCCTACACGAATAATGGTTTTGACACCCGCACGAATCAATTCTTCAAAACAAACCGCTGCTCCAGGAGAACCTACACCATGACTTACAACAGCAAGTTCGATCCCATCACGTGTACCGACAAAACTACGATATTCACGACTAAATGCTAATTCCCGTGTATTGTCTAACAATGAAGCGATATGAGCAGCACGCTTAGGATCACCACAGACAATGGCGTATTCAGGTACATCTTCACTATTGATTTGCAAAATAGGCATTAACATTGAATTAATCAAACTCCTTTTTTGTCCATTCATCTTCCGGTATCGGCAAAGCTTCACCAGAGAAACGTTGTTCGGCAAACGGATCAGCTTCATTATGAAAACCATTTTGCTCCCAGAATCCGGGGCGGTCTTCTTTCATAAATTCAAGTCCTGTTATCCATTTGGCGCTTTTCCAAAAATACAAATGCGGCACCACTAGACGTACAGGATATCCATGCTTGGGTGTCAGTGGCTTATGATCATAATGATACGCTAGCAATACATGTTCAGACAATAGGTCAGCCAGTGGAACATTGGTCTCGTAATCGTTACCACCATGTACCATGACATATTTTGCTTCTGGCTTGACTTGCAATACGTCTAACAGATCACGAAAACGTACCCCTTCCCACAGCGTATCAAATTTCGACCAACGGGTCACACAATGAATATCGCTCGTCATCTGTGACTTGGGCAAAGCTTGCAAATCAGCATAAGACAATATCTGTTCTTGCTCCACTTCGCCAAATATTTTCAACTGCCATGTGTCTGTATCCACATTCGGTACGTCACCTTCATGAAGAATCGGAAACGTTTCTGTTAAAAACTGTCCGGGTGGCAAGCGATCGGCTTGTTCTGCTAATAGATTTTTGGAAAAAGGAACTTTAGCATTTTTGATCCGTTCTGCTTTATTTTTCAAACCATTCTCTCCTTTTCAATTCAAATTAACGCGAGCTTCCGTTGGCTCGTTGAGCATCTTTGAGATAACTACGATCTTTGAAAAAGAACATCGCGACCAGTGTCACAATATACGGTAACATTTGTGTAAATTGAGCAGGTAAAGCAAAACCTTGTAGACGAATACTAAATGCATCCATAAAGCCAAACAGTAGACTTGATGCAACTACACCAATTGGATTGGATTGACCTAACATCGTCGCCACCAACGCGATAAATCCACGTCCTGCAGTCATGCCTTCTGTAAACATAGTTACCTGTCCAAGTGATAATTGCGCTCCAGCTAGACCGCATAATACACCTGACATTAATACTGCTCCGTATTGAATACGACGCACAGGAATACCCAGACTTTGAGCAGCAACAGGATTTTCACCTGCGGCACGTAAGCGGAATCCACTAACCGTTTTGAATAGATAAATTTGCATAAGAATAGCGGCAAAAAAAGCTAAATATACAAGCGGTGAATGACCGGATACAATGCCACCTAATACCGGAATGTCTTTGATCACCGGAATATCCCATTTCGGCAAGCCCATCATATTTTTATCGTAATAAGCGCCTTTCACATCGAAGATCGCTCGTAGACAGAATGTTGTTAATCCTGCGGCTAAAAAGTTCATTGAGATCCCGACTACAATTACATTTGCCCTCAGATTAATACTGATATAAGCAAAGATCAGCGAGAATAACATGACACATAGAATCGCAAAAATAATAGCCAACCACACATTGCCAAGCAAATGATTACCCAGTATTGCAGAAAAGGCTCCAACCAGTACCAGACCTTCCAAACCTACATTAAACAGTCCAACCCGAGCACAGATGGCTCCACCCAGAGCAGCGAGAAGAATTGGCGTCACAATACGCAACATGGAATTAAATAGAGACACATCGAATAACTGATCCATTATTTCTTCTCCTTTCTGCGTTTGAGGAACGCATAGCCAAACCGAGCCGATACAAATAGCGTCAATACCGCTTGAATAACGCTAGCTACTTCTAAAGGTACATTGGTATTACGTTCTACACCCATCGCACCTGTCTGTAATGCCGCCAGTAAGATACCTGCTACCGCTGTTCCTAACGGATTAGAAGAAGCTAACAGTGTCGCCATAATTCCGCTCCATCCATAATCTGCGGAAGCAAGTGCACCATCTAGATAGCGATGCTGGGTACCGAGTACTTCGCCTGCGCCTGCTAGTCCAGCCAGTGCTCCACTGGTTAACATCGCTACGACCATCATCCGCCCTCTTTTCACTCCACCATAAGCCGCAAAAAAAGGATTGTTTCCAAGCATCCGAATCTCATAACCGGATACACTTTTTTGTATAAAGATGTACAATGCTATTGCTGCTACTATCGCTAGAATAAAGCCAGCATGTAGACTCATACCGGAAAATAATTTGGGTAACCAGATACTTTTGTCGATCATAGGTGTCTGCGCCATTGCTGCTGAACCACTTTGATCTTTCAAAGGAAAAGCGACCATATAGCCAGCAAATAATGAAGCGATATAGTTCAATAACAAGGTAGAGATCAACAAGTTAATACCGAATTTGGCATCCATATAACCTGCAAATAGTGACCATAATCCACCGATTGCCATCCCTACAACGAGAGATACCACCAATACCATCCAACCCGGTCCGGGTAGATATAGAGCGGTAATCGCTGCGGCGAGTCCACCCAGTACCATCTGTCCGGTAGAACCCATATTGAAAAATCCCGCTCGAAAAGCAAGCGCAACACCCAATCCTGTTAAAATAATCGGTGTTGCCCGGGTTAATGTATTGGTTAAAAAGTAAAAACTTCCGAACGCACCATTCCACATTTCAGCATACGTATCAATTACGGAATCGCCTAGTAAGACTATGGCTATCGCTCCTGCAAGCAAACCGATAATCACAGCGATAATCGGTTGTAGAAGCGCAAATAGATTTCGTTTGAGTCTGGTCATAGTTGGCGCTTCCCTCCTGCCATTAATAGACTGATCTGCTCTTCGGTGGCTTCTGCGGCAGATAATTCGCCTGCAATCGCACCTTCATACATCACCAGCACACGATCAGATAATTTAAGAATCTCGGTTAACTCGGAAGAGACTAACAAAATACCATCGCCTGTTTTGCACTTGGCAAGCAGTTCACCATGGATCGTCTCCATTGCGCCTACATCAACCCCACGAGTAGGTTCCGCTGCAATCAAAAACGGCTTATTTTGAGCAAATTCGCGGGCGGCAATTAACTTCTGTAGATTACCACCGGATAGAAATTGAGCTTGAGTGTCCAGTGATCCTGTTTTGATTGCAAAACGTTCTACCCATCCACTAACTACTTTACGAAGTTTATGGCTTTGAATAAGACCGCCTTTTTTGTACTGATGTTGATGCCCCATTAAGCCATTATCCAGTACAGTTGCTTCACGCGAAGCTCCCCACATATAGCGATCTTCTGGAATATGAGCCATGCCTTGCTCTCTGATCGCCCGCACTGAATCTCCGGTGACATCTTTTCCATTAAGCTCTACAATTCCGCTATCTGGCTGAACAAGCCCCGATATAACCTGCAACAATTCAGATTGTCCGTTACCTGAAATGCCTGCAATCCCTACAATTTCACCCTGACGTACAGTTAGCGTGACATTATCTAGTAAGGGCTTAGCGCCTTTGGCTCCAGCAAGTGTTACATTTTGCACATGCATCACCGATGCACCCGGTTCATTCGCTACTCTGCTCATTGGAATCAGATCACGTCCAACCATAAGACGAGAAATCTTCTCTTCATCGGTTGTATTGGATTCCATATGTCCGGTGATTACACCATCACGTAGCACTGTGATTCGGTCTGCTGCTTCCATGACTTCATGTAGTTTGTGAGTAATTAGAATAAAGCTTTTCCCTTGCGCAGCCAGACGTTTAATCGACTGTAATAATTCTTTCACTTCACTAGGCGTTAGCACACCTGTAGGTTCATCCAGAATAATCACATCTGCGCCTTGATATAATACTTTCAAAATTTCAGTTCGTTGTTGCACGCCAAGAGGACAATCTCCTGCTTTGCGCCACGGATCAACAGGCATACCATACATTTGTCCGAGTTCATTCACTTTATCTGCCGCCGCTTTGCGGTCGAATAATCCACTACGCTTCGGTTCTCCACCGATCACGATATTTTCAGCCAGTGTAAAACTTGGAAATAACATAAAATGCTGATGTACCATGCCAATCCCTTGCCGAATCGCTTCAGATGGATCATGAAAATGAACTTCTTTACCATTGATCATAATGCTACCGGAAGTCGGTTCTTCCATACCGTATAACATACGCATTAAGGTGGTTTTACCTGCACCATTTTCACCCACGAGGGCATGAATTTCACCTTTACGGACATCGAAATTGATATTGTGATTAGCGGTAAAATCGCCGTATTTTTTAGTTATATTTTTCATTTCTAATAACAACGTCATCGGTGTAAACCTCCATTCCAGATTACAAAGTACCTCAGATAACAACAAAACCGGCTGCTCGGTATAGCAGCCGGTTAGATCAACTTGCCGTGCTTATCATATCTACTATTTTTGTGCTAACGGATCTTTAACAACGATCTTACCTGCGATAATATCATCACTGATTTTTTTAACTTTAGTGATCACATCTTCACCGATAAAAGGACTCAGCTTCGATGTACTGTCTGTTGTGACAAAAGTAAGACCTACACCTTTTTCTTTCAATCCATAAGCAGTAGAACCAAATTTAAAGTTACCATCGACAAAGTCTTTTACAGTTTCGTAAGCGACTGCATCTGTTCCTTTTAATTGAGACAATACCACATGGTCTGGATCTTCAACCGTACGGTCAGTATCTTGACCGGATGTGTATAAGTTTTTCTCTTTTGCGGCTTCAAATACACCTAGATCGCTTGTTGCTGATGCGCCAGCTACAAAGTCAGCACCTTGACCGTATTGTACTAATGCTAATTCTTTGGCTTTGGCTGGATCGTTAAAGCTACCTACATAACCGATTAAGAATTTGGCTTTCGGATTTACAGAAGCCAATCCTTCTTTGAAACCTTCACTATATTTTTTAAGCAATGGAACATCTTGCGCTGCTACCATACCTACTACATTTGTTTTTGTTGCTAGTCCTGCTGCTGCTCCTAATAGATAAGAAGCTTCATATTCACGGAATCCTACGCTACGTACGTTAGGAAGATCTACACTTGTATCAATAATAGCAAATGATTTGTCAGGATTTTCTTCAGCTACTTGTTTCAACACATCTTCTGCTTGGAAAGTCGCTGTAATAATCAAATCATAATCTTCTGCTACAGTTGCACGCATATTTTGTTCAAAAGCAGTAGGGTCAGAAGATTGGATGGTTTTAGTCTCTACACCAAATTCTTTTCCTGCTTTTTGGAAACCTTCATCCATTTGAACAAAAAACTGATTAACCCCTATTTCTTCAGGAAGAACAAGAGCAATTTTCATCTTTTTACCTGTGCCTTCAGCACTGCTACCATTGGACGCTGATTGTTCGGAATTAGACCCACCAGAACTACATGCTGCTAATAATGCGAACACCATAACCATAGTAATTACGAACATTAAACGCTTCTTCATTCTTTTTTATTCCCCATTCCATCCAAATTTAACGTATGTTTTCACTAATCCTAAGAAATTTGTCGCCTTTTGTCAAACCTTTTTTAGGTAATATGCGGAATAAACAATCATTTTATAACAAACTAATCTCTTATTCCGCCAAATCCGTTCTCAAACTTTTATATTACTTTAATATGGTTAAGACTGTTACACAAGGGTTTTCACTGATTTTTGACTTAAAATCAAATATAAAAAAAGCCCTGAACAATGATGTTCAAGACTTTACGTATCTATAAAATAATTTTTCGTATGTTTTTAAACGATTACCGTTTACACAAACTCATGATCCTGCTTCGGGTAGCCAGCTATCTTCTCCTGCTAAAATACGTGCTACTGTATATTCTTCTACTTCGGTTCGATCTAATAGCGAACTCCAAGATACTCTTTGCTCTCTAGAAGCTCCTGCACCTTGATTACCATATTCTTTATAGATGACAGAGGATTCGGCCTCAGTCTTATTCCAGTTATGCCAACCTTCAGGGTGAATATGCTCACCTATATCACATCGTACAAATGCTACTTTGGCATAATTGCGCCAAGGTCTTCCCAAATAAAAACTATGTGCTGGTGCATCGCTTGTTAACTGACAATCGATAAATACATAGCCATACTTTACATCTTCCGGCGTAGAAGCCGCTGTTAACCATCCATGAATAGATGACTGCTCTGTAGCTTCTGGATTAACAGAAACTTGAGACAGAAGCGCTCGCTTTCTAGCAAAAATCTCACACTGCTCAAACACAGCTGTTGCTGATCCAAAAATAAAATCGACATTTCCTTCTATATAACAGTGCTTATAATATTGACGTTGCTTACGGCGAGGCGCTCCTTCACGAGGTCCTCCGAAGGTACCACGATCTATCGGTTGAGGCGGTAATGGCCCGGTGAACAACGTATCTTGCTGTCCAATAAATCGACAATGACGAAAAACAGCTCGATCACTATCCACATACACCGCTAATGCTTGCCCTACTTGCTCCCCTGCACCAGCAGTATTGATAAAAGTTACATGTTCTACACTAAAATCATCACTACCTACAAATACGGTATACGAATAAAAGGTGTGATACAACGATCCATCAGGAAAAGTTTTGCGTGCATAATCATTATACGTAATAACAGTAGGTTGATCAGAATTCCCAATTAATCGAACATAAGGCTTTTCAATATGAAGTTTCTCATTATAGATGCCTGCTTGAATATAAATAGTCGTCGGATATTCTCGATCAGGTGGTATCGCATCAATAGCACTCTGGATGCTAGTATAATCACCACTTCCATCTAACGATACTGTTATTTCCAATAATGAAGCTGGAATATACTGCACAGTGTACCCTCCTCACTTAAGTGGCTTGGTATAAAGCAACCGATTGACGATGATATAATTGCGGTTGAATTACTACAGGATATTGCACCTGTTCTCCCCGAATTAAAGCAACAATCAATTCAGCAGCTTGAATAGCGAGTTCATCTAATGGCGGTCCAATCGTAGTCAAAGCCACTTCTGCATATTGCATATCCGGCAGATCATCATAACCGATTAACGAAATATCGGAAGGCACTTTGTACCCTGCTTCCAATAAAGCTCGTAAAGCTCCACGTGTCACCATATTATTCAATCCGATAAAAGCAGTCGGTGCATGTGCAGTCCATTCATAATTGCGGATAGCAAAATAACCATCTTCCCATGAAGAATATGCAGGTAAAATATAATCTTCATTCCATTCCAATCCTGTACGCTGTAGAGCTTCACGATATCCCTCTAGCTTGATCGGTTGAGAATTGCCGATAAATCCAATCTGTGTATGACCATTGTTTTTGAGATGCTCTACTGCTTTGTAAATGCCTTCTTTACGATCAATTTTGATATATGGAGAATTGGGTGAATCATCTGTTCCTAGTACAAAACAAGGAATCTGAATATTAGCAAATCGTTGCCAGAATGCAGCTCGATCAGTCATTTCATAATCCCAAAAAATACATCCATCCACTCGTAAATGATCTAAAACGTCCATGCCTTCATCGGCAACCACCAGAATCATCTGATATCCTAACTTTTTCAATTCGGCATGGAGATTACCTGATATATTAGCAAACAGTGGATTGTTCAGTTCATCCAGTACAAATCCGATAATATTACTTCTGCCTGAAGATAGCTGTTGTGCCATAATATTTTTACGATAATGATGTTTTTCAGCTACAGCCAGTACTTTCTCACGTGTAGCTGGTTTGATTCGTGGATCATGATTTAATGCTTTGGACACTGTGCTATAGCTAACGCCCGCTAGCTTCGCAATGTCTTTGATCGTAATCATATAACACCTTCTTTTTCTTAAACGATGGGTGACTATTCTATTATATAGGGTTGAGGAACCATTTTCTAAGTCGATAGCGCACAATAAGCATGGGTTACTTTTTCTGAGCAGCTAGATAACGATCGTATTGAGCTTGTTTGTTAGCAATCACTTGATCGATATTCATACTTTTGAGTGTATTGATATAATCATCGAATTGATCCAATCCTAGACTACCACTAACAAATTTGAAATTCATTTCTTCAACATAAGTCGTGATATCAGGCATCGACATGCTATCTGTACTTGCTTCTTCCGGTAAAGCATAGACAAACGGAAACGGAGGATGAATATATGATTCTAACTTTTTATCTAATGCTGAATGCCATGCAGGCACTAACGCATCTGCGGATTCAGCCGATTGAATATTAGGCAAATTTACAGGACCTATACCTAGCTTCTGAATATAGTCATTGTCTTGTCCTTTGGTTGTAAATTGTTTTTTGCCATCTTTTTCTGTATACGTATCGTCTTTGATTCCCCAAGTATAATACGTTTGCGCTTCTTCACTAACTGCATAATCTAGAAATTTAAATGCTAACGCAGGATTTTTGCTATCTCTTGAAATACCGAAAATACCACTTACCGGTGTGCGTCCGACATAAAATTGATCTCCGTTGGGTCCTTTAAGCGGAAGAATACCTTTGAAGATCGGCTCTTTCGGATTGTAATCTTTGAATAATGGGCTATAGACCATCGACATATACCAGCTAAAATTAAACGTAGCTCCTGTTACATTCTGCGAAATTCTCGAAGTCACCTGATCGCTGGTTGTACTTGCATAATCGACACCCAACAATCCTTCTTTGTATAGACTATTAAGGTAGGTTAAGTATTGCTTGTAAGCAGGTTCATTATAACTAAAATGCACTTTTCCTTGATCATCCGCATAAAATTGGTTCGACAAATCTAATCCAAATACAGGGCCAAATGCCATTTCTAAAAACTTAGGTTCCATCGACATTGGAATTTCATCTGCTTTGCCATTTCCATTCGGATCTTTTGCTTTAAATTGGCGCAACATCTCGGTAAATTCATCCAGTGTAGTCGGTTCTTGTAACCCTAATGTTTGGAGCCATCGTTCATTCACCATAAACACAGGCATATAGTTTTTAGTGAGCGTCTGCTGCGGAACATAATACATTTTCCCACTTGGTGTAGTTAGACTTGCTTTGACATCTGGTGATTGGTCATAGATTTTTTTCAAATTCACACCATATTTTTCGTACAATTCATCAATCGGAATCACAATACCACTATTGATATATTTCATCAATTGATCTTGATCAGGCATATAAATAATATCAGGCAAGTCTACACCTGCGGCAAGTCTTGGATTTACTGCATCAGCATAGTTTTGAGGCGGAATAAGATCCCAATTGGCTTTGATACCAGCATTATCAGTAATTTTTTGTACGATTTGGGCATGTGCTAGATCGACATTGGTTGTCCACGCATTGGTGGCAAGTATCGATAACTCTGCATCCTTTATCGCTGTAATAGGTCCTTTCCCTGTATATGTAAAATTCGGTTCTGCTTCCATTGGGGCACTGGTCTGTGCTCCATTCCCTGCGCTATTACAACCTGCTATCCCTGCTGCTAATACAGTCACCAGTACTAATTTGCCTACTTTTTTAGCCTTCATTCTTCTTGCCCCCTTTATGATCATCCACCTGTAGTACATTCCACTTCATAACACATTGCTTATCTATTTATCCTTTTACTGCACCCAATGTAATCCCTTTAACAAAATAACGTTGAATAAACGGATAGATCGTTACGATAGGCAAAATACTGACCACGATAGACACATAACGTACTTGCAA
This sequence comes from Paenibacillus nuruki, assembly GCF_001721045.1. Classification (GTDB taxonomy): domain Bacteria; phylum Bacillota; class Bacilli; order Paenibacillales; family Paenibacillaceae; genus Saccharibacillus; species Saccharibacillus nuruki. The sequence goes on from NZ_MDER01000031.1 coordinate 51,277, forward strand.
TGTCGATACTGCTAATGCACTGGTAGACATAGATCCGCCCATTTTCTGCATCACTTCAGGTGAAGCCATAATTAATACTCTGCGCAAAAACATCTGTAACGGTTGTAAGTCCTGTTTGCCCAGATATAACAGAGCCGAGAAAAAGTTGTTCCAGTGATAGACTGCATAATATAGCGTCAATACTGCCAGTGTAGGCTTAATGATCGGAATCGCTAATTTGAATAACATCGTAATATCGTTCGCTCCATCAATGTTAGCGCTCTCAAATATTTCATTCGGTATGCCTTCAAAAGCAGATCGGCAAATCATGACATTGAACGTGATCACCAGTACAGGTAGCACCATTGCCCAGCGCGTATTGTAGAGCCCTAATGAAGTAATCAACATATAGACTGGGATCAATCCACCAGAAAAGTACATTGTAAAAGCGATAAAGAAGTTCAATTTGCGGCGTAAAAAGAATCGAGGTCTGGATAAAGGAAAAGCCGCCAAACAGGTAAACAAAATATTCAGCACCGTACCTACAACCGTATACCAGAGCGTATTATAAAACGACACCCATAACTCTTGGTACTGCAATACCATTTTGTAGCCCGATAACGTGAACCCTACTGGAAACAAAATCACTTTCTGTTGATCTATCGCTTCGACCGAACTAAATGAAATACTCAACACATACAAGAACGGATACAAAGTCACAATAATTGCGACAATCGTCATCAAGTAAATCAACCCGTAAAAGGTGCGATCACTTAATGATTTTCTAGTCGTAAAGGTGTTGCTGTTGATATTCACATACGGACGATGTGGACTGTCGAGCATAGACTTTTTCATGGGCGTCTCCTTTTGTCTATCTGGTGGCTAACCTGTATCAAAATCTACCAGAGAGACATATTGGTCATACGTCTTGTGATCCGGTTCACTGTGAATACAAGTACAAAAGTAATAATTGAATTAAACAAACCTACCGCTGTGGCAAATCCATAATTCTGTCCTTCTATTCCCATTCGATACACATAGGTGGATAATACATCTGCCGTCTCATACGTTGCACCGTTGTACAATAAATATACTTTTTCAAAACCTACACTCATAATGCCACCCAGAGATAACAGCAACAAAATAACAATCGTAGGCTTAATACTAGGTAACGTCAGATGCCACAATTCTTGAAATTTACTAACACCATCAATCTTGCCCGAATCATACATTTCAGGATCAATACTCATAATCGCAGCGATATAGATAATGGAACTGAATCCAAAACTTTGCCAGATTTCAGAACTGGTAAAAATCGTTCGAAACCAACCCGCTTCCATCATAAAATTAACTTTTTCCATACCGAATCTTGCTAACAATGTATTCACAATTCCATCAGCTGGGGATAAAAAATTAATTAACATACCTGCAACGACAACTGTGGATATAAAATGAGGTAAATACGTAATCGTTTGTGCGAATCGTTTGAAGACTTGATTTTTGATCTCGACGATACATACAGCGAACAAAATAGGAATACCAAAACCAAAAAGTAGAGGTAAAAAAGCGAGTAAAAAGGTATTGCGTAACAACCGCCAGAAGTAGATCGAATGTACAAATTGAGCAAACCACTGTAGCCCTACCCAATCTCCACCGAAAATGCCATGTCCTGGTGTAAAGTTTTTGAAAGCAATCAGTACACCGGGCATAGGAATATACATAAAGATCACATAGTACACAAAAACAGGTGCAAACATAATCAATAAGTACTTATCACGCTTGATCAATTTCATCAGTGAGATTGATTTTTTACCCACTATATACCACTCCCTTTCACTACTTCAACCATCATACTTTCTGATATTCGACTTAATTACAACGTTGTAATTTTAGTATAAAAGATAAGAGTTATGAACAAAATATAAAAGGATTATCAATTTATTGTGTATAAATATAATGACTCTCTTTTATCTTGTATATCTCTTTCACCTTTTAATTACAACGTTGTAATTTTAGTCTTTATGAATACGCTTACATTCGTTTTTGTTTATTCTAGCAGACTCTTTGTTTTTTGACAATCATTCTCTTTGAAATACATATTTATTATTTAGGACCTGCATTCGCTTGAACAATATTTGGTACATTAGCTGCTGGATCTAGTGAATAACTATACGGGAATGAAGTGCCACCCGGGAAGGCTGCTCCAGTAGCTGATGTGCCTGTGACTGCATTATACACATTATTGCGTTCATAGAATTTATAAGCATCTCCGTTGCTATCTAGACCGATCTGATTACTGTTATTCGTTTTGTAGAAATAGTTATTTTCCGAAAAAATATTGCCGCCACTACCGATCTGTGCTGCATTGTATTGTTGCTGTGAATAACCTTGTGCATTGTTGCCCGATGGTGTTGTACTGTTATCAAAATAGTTATCATACATATGCACATATCCACGTAACAACGGGCGTCCTTTCATATTCGGCCCGAACCAGTTATGATGCATAGTCACATGTAATTTGCCACCACCGTAAGTATAGGAATCATTTTTGTTCGAACCGATAATCAGTGCTAAACGTTCAGAAGCCAGATCTTGATTGCTTCCTACCCAGTTCCAGATCGGATTCGGATTCATATTCAACCAGCTGTCTGTAAAATAAAAGTGACTGTTCGACAAGGTAGCGTAATCTGAACCCTGTGAGATCACAAATAGATCATCACTGATATTATACATAGTGACATGATCGACTAAAATATTACTCGTGCGACGGAAAGAGACGCCCAAATAGTTAGTACCAATCCCGCCAGGCTGTGTATCTGCTCCGCTCAAATTTTGTAAATCTTTGATATTCCCATAAAACGTAATATTTTTGATGACTACATTTTCAATATTGGTTCCTGCCGGAAGATTTTCCCCACTAAATTTCAACTGAATATTTTGCAATACTGCACCACCACCGCTTGCGCCTTCAATCGTGGTATTATTCCAATTGGTTGTAGCAAACGTCAGTGTTAATGGTTTGGCTCCACCATAAATATTGCCTTTAATCACAATATGATGTTTACCTGCGTTAAACGCATTTTTCAATTCAGCAAGTGTAGTTACTGTAACAGCGGCTTCGTTCGATCCTGTTGTTGTTGCATAACCACCAGTCGATGCTGCATGTGTATAACTCATTGTGAATCCTGGAAATAACAATGTGGATAACATGATGACACTGAGTACGGACATCGTCATACCTGCGAAAGATTTTTTACTTCTTTTGGTCATTGTATACCCTCCTGAATGATGTATAGTGTTGCAGTTATACCCTGTCTGCTGAAATTTGTTCTATACCATTTCGCTACTTATCGGCTCCTTTCTATCGCTGATCCCATATTACTCTTTTGCGATGTATCCAATTATATATTTCTATGTATGTTTATTCCATATACGATTAACGATGTATTTTATGGTTCTATTTTCATATTCGATCTAATAAGAAATAGATTATTTAATCCAATAATTACATATAAGAATAGCGAAAATAATATTCTATCTTTATTTTTTAGTAAACGGTCAAATAAACCCGATGAAATTACAAAAAGAAAACGAGTTATCCACAATCTTAAAAACGTGTTTTATAGAGTTCAAATTAAACTTTTACCCGCTTGTGGATATGAAAAACGAATCCTAAATATCTTTATCTGTCTGATCGTCAACAGTTACCAACGCACAAAAAAAGGATCAGAAAAGTATAGTTACATACTTTTCCAATCCTCTGGATCACACTATATTTACGGATGCTAGATTTACCTGTTCAACGCTATTAGAAATGAAAGCCGACCCGACCTTCACTGTTTTGAAGCCAGACACCTTTACGACTCTTATCTAGCTCTCCACGTAGCCCTTGAATCAATTCTTTCATATCCAATTGACCATCTTCATGCCAGTGTAATGCTGCTGAGATATACAATTCGCCCAGTTGAGCAAAGGTAAATCCTTCGGTTAATTTGGCTGTTTCCTGTACAATCTCTTCTCCTGCAAATTCATGCAGACGTTTGCGATAGAAAAATTCAGAACGCAATTTCTCATCAGGTAGTACAATTTCATAAGCACGGTCAAATCGTCCTGCACGATTCATCAAACCTGGATCGATTTTTTCAGGATAATTGGTTGTTCCAATCAGAAATACACCTTCTTTGGAAGTAGCTCCATCCAGTGTATTTAAGAAGAACGAACGAGCGTCTTTGGGCATCGAGTCGATATCTTCGATCACCAGTACCATCGGTGTCATCCGAACAGCGGCATCGAACACTTCTTCAATCGATTCACTGCTTGTATACTCGGTAATCTGCCAGTATGCTACAGGTCCCGGTACGCTACCAGCGATTGATTTCACAAGGGTTGTTTTACCATTACCCGGATGCCCGTATAGTAAAATACCACGTTTATACGGAATATCATATGTTTTGTAAAAAGAACGATCTTCTGCAAAAAAGCGATCCAGCGAACGATAAATATCTTGTTTGATCTCTGGAGCCATAATCACATCATCACGAGAAACCGCACGACTCACCGGCTCCATTTGGCGATTAATGCCATGACGTGTATCTGTAAACACTGTCACACGGCGCAAACTTTGTTCACGTTGACGCACACGGACATCACCTAGAAATTTCAATAATGATTCATCACTTGTTGCGAAAACAAGATCTTCACTACTCACGCCATGTGGACGAAATACAGGCATACGTGCTAATGCTACGCCTGCTTGCGCATACGCAAATACATTATTCATCACAGATGGATGTACACAATAATCTGGCTCTGTACGATCTCCATCATAGACAAAAGTACGTTCTTCCAAACGATCGTAAATACGAATCACATGTTCTACATCAGTACTGCTATGACGTAAATCTTCATCAAGCAACTCCCAATATTCGGTATTCGGATCACTGCTTGAATATAATTTATAAGTCACTCCATAACGCGATGTTAACGATTCTTCGATGCCTTTAATAACCCGTGCATAATCTGCATATTCGGTAGGTAATTTTTGTTCATCGGTTGTATAAATTACAATCGCTTCAGGAGTGTTTTCACTTTCAATCGGTTCTACATTTGTATGACTTGTCTGAAAAAGTGAATCCATTCATTTGGCCCCCTTGATTGCCGCAAGCGGCTTACATTTTGCCACGACAGAAGCAAGTCCTGCTCCTGTGACACTTTCAATAATTTGATCGACATCTTTATAGGCTTGTGGTGATTCATCTAATATCGATTCCAGTGAACGCTGATTGACGACGATCTCATCGGCTGTTCCTACTTTGAGTGAACTGGCAAATTGATCGACAGTTACTAATTTTTTGGTGGCTGAGCGAGAGCGGGCTCGTCCTGCTCCATGACAGATCGAATAATAGTTGTCATATCCACCGGGTTGACCCACCATAATATACGATGAGGTTCCCATCGAGCCGGGAATCAATGCTGGATGCCCTGTTGCTAGATATGGCTTCGGATTGCCAGCATGACCAGCTGGCAGTGCACGAGTGGCACCTTTACGATGGATAAATACAGCTCCTTCATCCCGTTCTTCTGCCCAAGCGTAATTGTGCATCAGATCATACAATGTACGCATCTCACATCCATTACCAAATACATCACGGAATGCTTCACGGATACTGTAAGCGATCAGATGACGATTCACTGTCGCATAATTAAGCGCAGAATACATCATATTGACGTAATACTGACCTTCTGGATGAGCTAACGGTAGAAAAGCCAGTCTAGGATCAGCAGTCCCTAGTCCCAAGCGTTGCATCTGCGACAGCATCACTTGATTGCTTTCCTGACTGATACTTCCTCCCCATGAACGAGAGCCTGAATGAATCATGACAACGATTTGTCCATCACTCATGCCCCATGCTTCAGCAATATGGCGATGTTCTTCATCAATCTCAAGCGCTTGAATCTCTGCAAAGTGATTGCCACCACCAAGTGTACCCAGTTGACGATGCGCTCTACCCCATGTCTGATCACGCACACCATTTAACACTTCTTCATTAAAAGAAAAACGACTTTCTTCTACATGCGTCAGTGATGTGGATTTCTTCGGTGTATAACTGTCAGGTATATATTTGTTAGGTAGACCGTGTAACCCTTTACGTACCACATGTTCCAATCTCAAATCTGCAAAATGTCCACGCTGTTGTGATTCCATCGGCAGATACTTTTCGATGGTTTTGACTAATTTACGACGCAATTTCACGTCTTGTAGATCATCACGATGCAGGTTGGTCAAATGCACACGCATCCCGCAGCCTATATCGCTTCCTACAATCGAAGGCGATACATAACCAGCACTTGCATCCCAGACCGCGGTTGTGCCAATACAGGTGCCGATGCCTACATGAACATCAGGTGTATACCCCATATACTGAATACCCGGGATTTGTAAATTGTTATTGGCCATATTAAATACTTTATAGTCCAATCCTGCAAATAATTCTGGATTGGCGTAAACATGTACACTTCCCGCAGGAAGCTTCACTTCATGAATATAAGAAGATGATATTGGAGTACTCATAATCGGTAAAACCTCTTTCAAGTCAGCCCCTCTAGTTCTAAAGGGGCTTCTTTATTATTGTAAACGAGTCTGCTTACAAAAGCGAAACTTCGTTTGGATAGGCATATTGCAATGCTTCGCGGAACAACTGATCCAGTAGATCATCTTGTAATTGTTCCGAAGTCGACATGTGCACGACCTGTTGTTCTAAAATATCGATCATATCGGTTAAAAAATACTGGATCGATGGAATTTGTTGCTCTAGATTAAGCTCTTCGCCTGCTTTTTTGCGAGTCAATAACTGATCAATATCACTACGTAATTGCCCCGGTGGCAACATCTCTTCAATCAACTCATCAAAGCTTACAGGTGGCATTGTTCCTTTTTGATCTATCCATAAGCAAGCTAAGATCGGACGCAATACATAAAAGTATTTTTTGATCTTAACAGTATCCCCTTGCAAATACCCACGGAAGTTCCCTTTTGCCATATGCAGGTAATGATACATGCAAGACCGAGGAGAAAAATGAGTCGGTGAAACGTTTCGAATTCGCTCAGCAAGTGAACCATTTTCAGCATATTGAATAGGAGAATGCAACCATTCCATCAATGGTGGATTGGATTTGCGGAACAGATTCAGTGCTTTGCGCAAGTCCCAACCGTTGATATCTAACTGCTCACTGATTGGATATTCGATAACATCTCGCCTGTTGAAAATCGACAAATACCATTCTGGAGGATGCACATAAATAAAGCGCACATCATAATCGCTATCTTGAGAAGGGAACCCCCATGCACGGCTACCGGATTCACAAGCATATAAAATACGAACTTGTTGTTCTTGTTCAATACGTTTTAATTCAGTCTGAATGATAGAAGTCATGGCTTGAGTTACGGACATGATCGATCACTCCTTTCATATGAAGGGGATGGGTGAAAATTCACTTACAATTGGCGGTTGGTGATGAAGACCGCTACAGAAATAGAATGGTTTTTGTCGTCGCTGGTGAAATAGAATCCATTTTATTTCTTTTGCTCTGTGCTGGATGGTACTTTTCTGCTTGTGTAGAAACGATTGAGTTAGAGCGTTATTTATTTTCTCCTTTTGGGGGAGATAGCCGCTTTTAAGAATAGTTGATTATTTGTTAGTATTTCTTGGTTATGATTGGGTTGATGATAGAATTTAGTAATAGTCTAAATTTGGTATTAGTTCTATGCATTGAAAAAGTTCAGTTTATTTTGAGATGTTGAATATTTTTATCGTTTATAAATAAGACGGTTGAGCGTTGGAAATGGTTTTATTTTTTCTTTTATGGTTTTGTCTATTTAATAGATTTTAGATATACATATATAAATGGTTATTGGGTTAACTGTTATGGATGATAGCTGAATAGTGTCATATCTTGACTTTATGTTTTAGATGTTATTTAAATCCTTTTTATAAACTTTATGGATGTTTATGACACAAAAAAACCGCGACCTCTGTAACGGTCTGCGGCTGGTGGTTTATAGGCAAATAGGTGTAACGGCACTATTTGCGATCAAATAAACCCTGCATATTTAATTAGATGCCTATTGAGATTAGGGGCACTGATTGAATAAGGAAATAGGTAGCTAGTTAGCATTGAATATACACAATATGCGTATAAGTAACTGGTTCAATATAGACTATGCTTAATGATTTCCGTATTGCAGTTTATGTCGTCCGTAAGAGATTGATGAACATGAAGCAAGAGTATGAAGTTTTCAAGCAGCGATTAATATGACGTTCATCCTGTGTTAACCCTAGATCATAATGCTGACCCGGTTGATAGGTATTCTGCATATTCATATCTTTACGTAAGATCATGTTCCTCAACCTCCTTCCTGTTTATAATATAGCCATCATACTCGGTATATTTTGAAATTGTCAATTCCATATTTGGAAAATAGGTCTATAGACATAACCTTTTTGGAATAGATGAAAGCTCTATTTTCGGGTAATCGTCCATATTGATCATAGTGAAAAATGATAGTTTGTATGTAATTTACAATAAAAACATATATTGATGATTGATAAGTAGATGAGCAATATAATTCATCTTCTATTAACAAATGTCTGATATAATGCTTTATTAGTGTAAAGAATTGTTAGGGATAATTGGGGTGAATACATGTCTAAAGAACGGATCAATGAGTGGGCATTGCTACGTGGTTTTGCCTTTTTGGCGGTGGTGATGCAACATTCGATTGGTGAATATATTTATCGAAGTGGCATTATCCAAGCCGATTCCATCATGCTAGGTATGCTTTATCATTTTACACGGTTTGGTACATTAACGTTTGTATTTTTAGCAGGTGCGATTTTATTTTATCAATATGGAGATGGACGACCTTATCGTTCGGTGATCTTTCGGCGCATTGGTGATATCTATATTCCATTTGTTGTATGGACAATTATTTACTGGATTGTAATGCAATGGATATTCAAAGTTCCATTGTTACGAGCAGACAGTGTACAAGATATTGTAGGGCAGTTATTTGCTCCAACCAATGGATATCATCTGTGGTTTGTTATTATGATTTTTCAATTTTATCTGTTATTTCCGTTGTTCCGCTGGCTAGGTAAGCAATTTGGAACTCATGTACTCGCTCATCGTTCGTCAAAACAGCAACAACAGCGTATTATCATAATGTTAGTGGTGATCGGAATTGTGTACGGATGGATCATGTGGTTATGCTATTATGCTATGCCTACATGGACAGTTGAAGGCATTTGGAAAATCGTTTTAGAACATCGTACCAGTGAATTTATATTTTACTTTTTTTATTTTGTACTTGGTGGGATCTGTGGTTCAGCGATTCAGCGCTGGAGAGCCGTTATGCTCAAAATATTGCCTTGGACAGCTCTTGCTTTTGGAATCATGTATATCTGGTTAGGCTACGATCTGTTACGTTTTGATCCTGTAGCTATCAATCTTAATGTTTCTACGTATCTTAAACCAACTACTTTTATAGCTGTAGTCAGTCATATGTTGTTGATGTATGGATTAGCGTTAATACTGGTGGAACGAAAAGGCGTGATCGTACGCTTTTTAAAGTGGTGTGGTCGTTACTCGTTCGGGGGTTATTTATCTCATGCACTGATTCTGATGGGTGTGTCTTATTTTACACGTCAGATTACAATGCCCGGGCTGAATCTAATCATGACGATACTGACTTTTATGGTTGTCGCTCCTACAGCGATAGCGTTAACGAGCTTTCTGTCACGCTTACCGGGAGGGCAATGGTTAACCGGATCAGCTGGTAAAAAAAGCAAACCGGCTATCCCTTCTCATACCACCAGACCTTCATCCACATTACCTCAAGACTCCTAAAAAAACTAAAACCGCTATGCTCTCTATACTCAGAGAACATAGCGGTTTTTTAGTTATACCTCGCTAGTGATACGACACAATGCCATCACTATTTCTTGCCGAAAACGGTGTTCACTTCATCATTTCAAGCACAGGATAAGTCCCTATTAAAGGGGCAAACGAACAGAGAATTCTGTCCATTCTTCATCACTCTCAACCCGAATAATACCACGATGTTTGGCTAGAATTTTCTGTACAATCGCTAGACCTAACCCTGAATTTTTGCGGTTAAGCGGCTTCGTACTGAATCCTGCTTCAAAAATTTGCTGTTTTAATTTTTCGGGAATCGGATTGCCATTATTTCCGACTGTAAATGTTAGTTGTTCTCCACGAACACGTCCGGTCACTTTAACCATTTTCTCAGGACGGTCTGTTTCACTTACAGCATCAAAAGCATTATCGATCAAATTACTCACAATTTTGACCAGTTCGGTGGACTTCACTGTTCCAAATTGTACCGATTTGAGATTACTGATATCGTATTCGAACTTAATACGACGATCATAGGCTTGTGTCGTCTTCGCTTGAATCAATGCCGATAATGCCGGCAGATTAATATTGATAATCTGATTCATGGCGATTGATTCGCCGACCAATTCAGCTGTATACGTAGATAGATCATCATACTTTTTCATTTTGACCAATAATTGAATCGTATTCACATGATTATTGAAATCATGACGTTGTTCTTTGATCGAGTTGAATAGCGCATCTATATTTTCTAAATAGACGTTTTGTACACTTTGCGCCGCTGCTTCTGTACGACGATTCAGAATCGTAATCAATCCTAATACCAAAGCAATAATCGCAACCGAACAAGCAGAAATAGTCAGGGTTAACCTGATTAATTGCTCATTCAGTGTCTGTTGTACTTCAGTCAGATCAGACACTACTGTGATAATCGCCGGGTACGTCAGCTCCACGGGAATAAAGGTTTTGAGCACCGGAACATTATCAAATTCGTCGGTAATCGATATCGTATTTCCTGATTTATTAACTTGCTTAATATTTGTTTTGTCAGTTGCACTCTTATACGAATAATCGTTATATAATGTCTCATTGTCTGAATACCAGATGACACCGCGCGAATTGAATTGATTGGCTTGATCGAGAAAGATAGGTGGATTAAAAATAGCGATCCCCAATGTCTGTCGACTGCGCTCTCCATTCAATATTTCACGAATAATCGCTTCTACACCTGTATTTTCCTGATATTGCCGGACCGATTTGTCATTGGTATAGACGTTAATAACATAATTAGTAGATCCATCATAATAATAGCCCCACTTCTCACCCGCCGAGTTCGCATTATCTACTTTGGAGATCATCGGTGCTCCCCAATAATCAGGAAGCTTCTGCCCAATCTCAACCGTAGGTATTTTGCCAGCCAGTAATTCTTGAACCGCTTTGAGCCAATCGGCTCGCCATTCTTCTTTGACAGCTAGTTCACTAGGATCAGAAGATCGTACAGGTACAATATTATTACCAGAAGGAGCTAAAAGCGTAATTCGATCCACACCCACTTGTTTACTCACTTCAGCCAATTGCTTATTGGTAATATTGTTCATGTCTGTCCCAATTTTAGATTGTGCAGCCTGCGCTGCCATTCTCAAGTTCTCCCCGATCAAATCCTCTACAAAAGCTTCGCCACTTTGAGATAACTTGATAGACGATCTAATTTGATCTGTGATTGCACGCATATTTTGTTCCTGAACCGAAATTAATGCTTTTCGCGTTGTTACGTAATAGGTAGTATTCACAATAATCAAGACAACTGTCATAACAGCCAAAATATATACAGTCACCGGAAAAGGTTTGGGTAACAGGCTCTTACGTTGTTTCATTTTAGCAAATTAACCCCCATCTATATCAGCACTTACTCCATGCCTTTTAGCCATATTAAAATCTCAAATGTCCGAATATCGACAAATTTCGATTCTTTTTTTAGTATCATACCATGAACAGCATAGGACTACACCTAATTTTCACAAAACTATACTATTAATTTATGGAAAAGATACCTTTATTTATTGTAACTGAGTGAACTAAATAAATCCATAAATAAAGGTCCTGTAAGCACTATTAATGCTATTCAGGACCTTTGTGGATAGAACCCAATCTATATTTTATGGTTAAGACTGATCTTTTTGCTGTTTGCGTTCAGCCCACCATTCCATATACTGATTTTCAAGCATATGGTATTCCTGTTGTTCATACTGCTGACGCTCAGATAAAGAGATGACACTATCTTCATCATCGTAAATACGCCATAAATCTGAAAATAAATAGTCTTGGATCGCAACACATTGTCCTTGTTGTCTACCATTGACCCAAATGATGCCTTTTGTTGTACGCATCATGATACGTGCTTCGTCTATTGTGCTTGCTTTTTGCCCCAAACGAATCATAGCTATCATTTGTCCAAACGTATACCACTGCATAGATAGATCGTCCTAGCGTTGAATTAATTTGAAATCATCATAATGGAATCCTGGTGCTACCACGCAAGATACAAATACAGGATCATTACCTAGTGGACGTGCCATTTGCCATTCTCCTGCTGGAATTAACACTTGTGGTGTCTGCCCGGCTTCAATATCCATACCCAGAATCATTTTCTTGCCTTCTACGGGTTGATCGCCTTTACCACCTAATGTTAATTCAAGCGGACTACCGGAGTGAATCAACCACAATTCGTCTGAATGCACAACATGCCAATCCGAGATTTCATCGCCGTGCAGGATAAAATAGATCGATGTTGCTGAGAAACGTGGCCCTGAATATTGTTCAGGCAAAATATCTTTTGGAATTTCAAAAGAAGCTTTCCACATTTCTTTGTACCAACCGCCTTCACGGTGTTCGTTCATATCGAGTAATTTCACTAATGGAGATAAAGGTAATTTCGTTCCCATGTGCAATAACCTTCTTTCATCAAAGTTTGGAGTGTGGTGTTAATCGGCAATACTAATCAGAGGTTGCGTTGTAATCGTTACATTGCCTGTAATAGCGCGTGAGATCATACACGATTGCTCTGCTTTATGTGCCAGTACAGTCGCTTTCTCTACCTGATCGGCTGACTCTGCGTGGAGTACAATTTCCGGGCGATGAATAATCTGTTCATACGTAAAGATATTATTGGTTACATCTACAATACCTTCAGATTTCATCGTTAACTGTGCAACCGTAATACTCGAACGTTCAAGCATCGCTGCAAGTGTAATAATATAACAGGTTGCTGCTGCACCCAAAAGCATCTCATCCGGATTGGTTCCTGTACCCGGTCCACCCATAGGTTGGGGGATAGAAATCGCAGTTTTGAGATTGCCTGACTCAATCGTACCTTCACTGTTCCGTCCGCCATACCAATTCGCATCCAGTACAAATTGATGTTTCATTATGCCTTCATCTCCTTGCTTTGCTTACACACTTGATCTTGAACATTTTACCATATTCTATCGTATGTATCATTTCCAAAATAAAAACGTTCTTTCAATAAGCGTATTTGCGTATTGAAGAACGTTCTATAGATTTTATAAAATAGAGCGTCTGCTGCTTGACCATTCAAAAGTCTTTTTTGTAAAAGCGACGCATTCCCCAGAAGAATAAAATAACCGTATAAATACCAGCATAAAAAATAAATGTAGCAGACGGTGCTTGTCCAATCCCCATACCACCACGCATCTGCTGATCAATATTAAACATCCCTGCTAATTGATCTACATTTAACATTACAGCTAACATTTTGCGTTGGATGGCGTCTGCTGGCATCACCAATGAAATCATTCCTGTAATATTGTACAGAGAACGAGCCATTTCGGGCTTCATATCAGCTCCAGCAGATAATTTTTCCACCATACCCCCTAACCAACCTGCTCCATATAACATCGTCATAAATACACCATTTCCAAGTGCTGAAAATAATGTAGCGCCCAATAAAGTCACAGTAACTAGTAGAGGTACGGTAAGCGCAAATAATAAAAACGATTGTATATGTAAAACAAGACTTTGCGGTACAGTCGCATAGGTGTTTGCAACAGCAACGATAGCAATATACAAAACTAAAGCATAAACGATGCCAAATAAAGTGTATCCGAGCCAGCGTCCCAGATACCATTTCCAACGCTGAATTGGACGGGTTAACATCGATTGCATCATGCTAATCTCGGCTTCCCCAGATATCGAAGAAAAAGAACTAAAAATAATTAAAAAAGCTAAAATAAAACTTCCAAAAAAGAAACCTAACGTCAAAATAGAAGCTCCATTTATAAACTGCATCACTAACTGTTGACTTGGATCTATACCCGATGATTCCCCAAGAATTCGGGCAATAAATGAAAAAACAATAATAAATAACACAGTCATAATCAGTGTCATCATTACCACTTTTTTGCGCATTAATTCTTTCCAGGTCATACCAATCACTGTTGTCATTATTGCTCCCCCCTGTGACTTAGACCGGATACAGCATCCATAAACCACTCTTCTAATCGTTCTTTCACTGGTTCTACATTGTATAAGGTCATCCCTTGATTTACGATCAATGTATTCAACCAACCAATCTGTTCTTCATTATCTATCGTTGCTTCTAACCAAACAGTCTCTTGTCCTACAGGCAATACCGAAGTAGCCGATGATATAGATGGATTCATATATCGCTTTATCGCAATACCGCTCGTCTCGCTTAACCACGGTAGAATCTCCGGTGTGAATCCGCCAACTTTAAAACGCCATTTGGTCTGTGTGTATAACACCTGACTGACTTGTCCATGACGCAAAATCTGTCCATTATTCAGTAAGGCGATGCGTTCACATAGACTTTCTACTTCTTCTAATAAATGTGAATTTAAAAAGATCGTTTTACCTTCATTTTTTAAATTTTTAAGCAGTTCACGTACCTCTGAGCGACCTATCGGATCTAATGCAGAAGAAGGTTCATCGAGAAATAAAATAGGTGGATCATTGACTAATGCGCAAGCCATACCTAGGCGTTGTTGCATCCCTTTAGAGTAATGTTTGACTCTGTCTATTCCACGCTTACCGATACCGACTTGATCTAACAATTGCTTAATCCGTGGCTTAATCGTACTCTGATCCATACCACACAGACGACTATGCAATCGAACCACTTCTTCACCGGTTAACCATTCTTGGTAACGATACAGCTCAGGCAAATAACCGACATGTTGCTTAGCGGCTAAAGAACCAATCGGTTCTCCAAATAATGTAGCTCTTCCTGAAGTCGGTGCTGTTAATCCAACTAGCATTTTGACCAGCGTACTTTTGCCTGCACCATTGGGACCGAGGAAGCCAAAGGCTTCCCCTTTTCCCACACTAATCGTTACATTGCGACAACCTCGACCATTATCATATTCTTTGGTTAATTGCTGAATATCGATCGCTACTGTATTCATGATTGGATCAACTTCTCAATTTCTTTTGTAAATGTTTCTTTGGTGTTAGATTTGTCTGCACTATTCAATTCAAACGTAAATAATTCTCCATTGTGAATCCATGTTGCACCATAAGCTGCTGTTGTATCATCGTGATAATTGTATGTTGTAACTAAAACAGGTACTCCTGCTATGGTTACACGTTCATTTGTGCCATCTGATACTACAGGTAATGGCAATGAACCATCAATAATTTTATCACTTTGCAATCCATCTTTAAGGGATTGCGGTAAGAAAGGTAAATTAGCAATAGCTTTAAACACTTCCTCTGTTGAAACAGAAGCATCAAATTGTACAGTTGGAACTTTAGTTTGAGTTAACATTGCAAATCGATCTTCTGTAGTCATAGTGTATTCAATAGTCTCTGGAAAATGCATTGTAATCGGAGTATTGTTCAACGATTGAGGTAACAAATCTGTACCTCCTAGACTTTGGATCGCTTTGTTAATCTCATCAACATTCATATTTAATGTCTCTGTTCTTGAGCTTCGTACGTAAGCCGTGCTTTCATCATTTTTAGAAGCTTCTTTGATTAATGTGTAATTTAATAGCGTAGCTGCTTTTGAAGGATTAAAGTCTCCCTCTACTTTGCCATATGTTGAAGTGAATGTTCCAAAACGATTTTCACTTTCTCCTAAGTCACCTTTGCTTCTGTATTGATCAAACATATCAGACAATTGCTGGTCATCTACAGTCGTTAATGTCTGTACACGGAATTGATCTAACAGTGCAGCCATTGCATTATTTCCAAATGGAGTGGATATGACTGCTCCAGCAATCACACAAGCAGCAACACCTGTAGTCCATCTTTTGCGAGCAGAACTCATTTTACGGCGACGCTTAACTGTTGGTTCTGTTGACGAAGTATGAGATTGTTCTTCATTCGGTTTTTTCATAGTATTTACACTCCTTTGAGATTGTTGTGGTTGTGATGATGGATCATCTATTTGAAATAATTGTGGTTCATTTGCCCATTGTTGCCATTTCGGATGTGGTGTCTCCGTGACAAGGCGACGTTGTAGTTTTTTCCAGGCTTCATCCGTCGCATGAGATGAATCTGTGGGTTCTGTAGGCTGAATGGCACTCGGTTCATGCGGAAATTTGCTCACGTCTATTCCTCCTTTTGTGATTGATTTACGTAGACCGTAACATCTTTTTACGTAATTTATTGGTCGCTCGATGTAGTAGTGTACCGACAAGCAGTGGTTTGAGTTGAAGCTCTTCCGCAATCTCTGCGTAACTGTAACCCGAGTATTTCATCAGTAAAGCTTGTCGATCTCGTAGCGGTAATTGTTCTAACCATTCTTGTACTTCCGCTTGTTCCATTTGTTGAATGACCACATCTTCACCAGAAGGTGGAGAATGTTGAAGATCATAGTATTGTTCTTGTTTATTTTGCAGTCGGCGTTCTCTAGCCTTTTTATCCATATAATCATAAGCAATCCGTGTTAATACGCGGTGTAACCATGCCCCTATCGCTTGAGGGTCATCGGGTGGATTGCGATATAAACGTAGAAAGACTTCTTGTGCCAGATCGTCTGCTATCGCTTCATCCCGTAGTAAAGCATAAAGCTTGCGTTTGACGATCGGATAATGTTCATAAAATATCTGTTGAAATTGTTCCGGTTCCGGAATGTCCATGTTTTGCATGCTCCTTTCCGCTGCAGCTATAAGAAAGACGAGCTGTGTTTGATTTTTATATCTATTCTGTATTTATTTATTTTTTGAAATGATTGAATCCGTCTATTTGCATAGTCTATTGGCATGATTTTCGACAATATCATACATAAATAAAAAAGGAATTTGTTAGTCAACATGTACAAAGTTCGATATAATAGCAAATAATCATCCAATATATTCAAATCATGTCGTATACTACCTATAATGAAAAGTATTTGGGATCTAAACGAATTTGAGGAGCGGACGCTAATGCTTTGGTTACAACCATTTGAACTTCAATTAGATGCTGTTTTTGAGGAAGCGAAGCAAAAAGTAGCCCATTTTCCAAAGCCATTAAATGAATTAGGATTAACCTATTTAGCCAAATTCGATATTCGTCAAAAACACAGCACCAAAAATTATGTCTGCTATTTGTTACCTTTCTGGATTGCAGACACTCTTCAAGCGTATCCAGCTTCAAATCTACATTCTACGACTGTACCTGTCTCCAGATCTGTATCTTCCCTTCAATCATTGCCTGAATTATCTCATCGTATGGGCGTAGCCAATATATTTTGTATGCTTCATTTTTTTATTCAAGATGATCTGATGGATACGCCCAATCTACCTGCTGATCAATTACATGATCTTATCCCGCTTAGTCAATTATTTTGGAATGAGTTTGTTAGTATCTGTGGCGAAAATCTAGGGGATCATTCTTTATTCTGGTCATATTACAAGCAATTTTTAGCACAATGGGCAAGCGCTGTCTACAATGAAGCAGAGTCAGATTATTTGTTCCAACAACCTGAAATGATTGCTGGTAAAGTCAGTCCGCTCAAAATTTCGCTTATTGCTATGTTGCTTCAGTCGGATCGTATGGATATGTTACCTGATCTATTACATCAACTGGATCAAGCACTTATCGTTCTGCAAATGAATGATGATCTTACGGATTGGGAAGAAGATATGGTCGAACGCAATTATAATTGTCTGCTTGCTTTTATTCGTCATGAGGCTGTTGAACAGAAACAAGCTTTATTTACAGATAAAGTGACTCCTACTCAAGTGCAGCAAGCGATCTATGATCAAGATGTGCTTCAGCGGTATGCTCAGTATGCTGAATCTTCTTTTACCGAGGAGCCTTCATCCTTTGGTTCAGAGTCTTTAATCGCCTTTCGCAACTATTTAATTACACAATTATATCAAGCAGCATCTTCGGTGAATGACGCTCGAAATACCCTTTTACAAGGTAGCCTACTGTACTATATCCAAAAAGACCTGACATCTTCATAGATTTTTAGAATTAGACATGATACACTTATTAGGTAATTATAACCATTTGAGGGAGGAAGATTAATATGTCCAGCCAAGCTATTTTTCAAGCACAGGTTATTCAAAAGGCATGGGAAGACCCTAGTTTTATGGAGATGTTAAAAACCGATCCAAAAACAGCATTAAAAGATGTATTAGGTATTTCTTTCCCGGATCATGTGCAACTGAAAACGGTTGAAGAAAAAAGCGATGAGTTCTATTTGGTCATTCCTCCGAAGCCTTCATCTATGATGGCTGATGCTAAAGTGAAAGTTGATGCTGGTTGGTAATATTCCTCTTTGATACTTGTATGTTCTTTTATACTTAAAACACATAGGCTATTTCACACAAAAAAACTGTTAAACTCTTCTAACAGCGAACCCCTTAATCTTGCGGGTTCGCTGCTGGAAGATGAATAACAGCCTCTGTTCCTATATTCTTTTGACTTTTAAACTCTAACACTCCCCCGAGCGCTTCTATAATCCGGAAAGTCACCATAAGCCCCAAGCCTGTTCCTTTGGTTTTATTCGAAAAGTAAGGTTCTCCTAATCGTTTTAACTCTTCTTCTGTCATTCCACTTCCGTTATCTTGAATATGAATTTCAATTTCTTGATCTTGCTGTTCTGCCCAGATATGAATTTTGCCTTCTTCCGGTAAAGCTTCAATACTGTTTTTGACGATATTAATCAACGCTTGCTTAAACTTGGACGAGTTCCCTCGAATCTCAATATCTTCCGGTATATTGATACTGATCGTTCCGCCTGCTAATGTAGCCAGTGGTCGCATAATCCCTTCGATATGTTGGAATTCTTGCGATAGATTCAGTGTGTTTATTTTATCAAATTCAGGCTTCGCAAAGGTAAGAAAATCTGTAATAATCGCTGATGCCCGATCCAGTTCTTCTAAAGCGATTTTTAAATGTTCACGGCCTTTATCATCGGTATTCATCTGTAATAATTGCAAAAATCCTCGTGTGACTTGTAATGGATTACGTACCTCATGGGCGACAGAAGCAGCCAGTTCGCTAATAATATCCATTTTCTCTGAGCGTTGTAATTCGTTATTGAATAGTTCTAATCGGCTAGAGTAAAGCACCATTTGTTGATGATTTTGTGCAAATCGTCTTGCCATTACAGAGATCAACGATATCACAAAAATCATAACTCCCCATTTCCACAGGGTCACACTATAGGCGCCTCCTTGAATATAAAACCATGTTAATTCTCCACCGCTAATCAAAGCAAAAATAGAAAATCCAGAAGCAAACAAAATCGCATCTTTATTTTTACGGAAAGCATAAGTGATTGCGACTACCATCAAAATTAACAATTGCACAATCAGTAAAATGCCTAATACTTTGACAGAAACAAAGTAATAAATAGAGAAATAGCGTTCACTGGTCAAAATATTAAAAACCATTGCCATCACACAGATAAAAGAATACGCATATTGTATCTTTTTCATTTTGGTGATAATCCCTTTGTATCCACTACCAAAAACACATTCAAAGAAATAAAGTAATGCAGGCAATAATATAAATAAGCTTAAATCCAGTAAAACCGAATACAATTTATAATACGTTGGATAAAAAGTAAACAAAAATGGCGAGTAAGTTACCACTAATATGCCCAAAGAAAGAATGATGGCTGCTAGACTAAGCCACATGCGTAATTGATCGCGGCGCAAGAATACAGAACAGATCACCATGACCAACGATATAAAGATACAAGCACTGCCCAGTACCACATCAATCAGATCCGAACTAACATACTGGATTAACATATCCTGATAATCGCCGACCATAATACCTTGCTTGAGACTAATCTGCTCACGAGCGGACTCAACCCAGATATACAGCATCTTATAAGAATCTTGCTTCATCAGTGGAAGCAACAATTGATTTTGTTCATACGCATAACTTCGCTTAGATTCAAAAATCTTATCTTTATCCAAATAGACGATAATATGTTTACCATTTAATTCAGGAATCAATACACCTGCTGTGTTCCATGTAAGTTCAGGCAATGGTATACGAATCCATGCTGAGGAACTATTAACCGGTTTGCCATCTTTCATAATTTCGGAAGAGATCCATGAGCTATCTTGTTCACTTTCCCATGGTTTGGATGTGAGTGTATTTTGAGATTGCCATTTGATTTGCCAGTAATTAATAGACTGACCTGTTCGTTTTTCACTTTGAGTTGAAAATAAAGATAACGCCAGTACGACTACTATAACTGCGATTAAAACCCCTATTAAGGCTTTGGACAGAATCTTCATTTCAGCACCTCATTATAAATAAACTATCGAATACGTATTTCTTGGAAAATATACCCACCTCTATGTATTATACTTGCTCTCTCACTTCAGAGATACCATTAATTTCATAACCAGAAAAGGTCTACAAAACATGGCAAAAAGCCTGTTATATCGACTGTTTTTTCATTTTTTTAAGCTTTATTTGATGAAGTGGTGATTACGCTTTCGGAAACATGAACTATACTAGATACCTTATCAATAAATAACAAAAAAAGACAATACTATTCATAAAAATAAGCAGTTATCGTTTGGTTATAGGCAGACTAGGGTAAGCACTACTCATATACGGACGTATTGGAGGGAATTAATAATGACAGACAAAGAACATTACGACGACGTATTTTGGAAAACACGCAATACTCTTTTAAATGATGAAGATTCACAAACTAACATCGATGATGAATTACCTGAAGATGCTAAAAAAGCAGTGATTTTACCTGAAAAGATGGATACGCCTCTTTTTGGAGAACTTGCTGATGAAGAAGATGCAGGTCCGCATCCTAGCGCTGACCCCGAAGATCCTGAATCTGATGCTGCTCATCTTAAACATGAGCCCAAAGATAAAGAATAATGTGATATTTTATATAAATTAAAATGTCACTTATTAAAAGAAACCTGTTCTCACGTAAATAGTGAAAACAGGTTTCTTTTTGTATTTTAAAATAGCAATATCGCCGGGATGATCATTATTTGCGACCATAATCGGCTTTGATTTCGCCCCAACTTTTCGTTTCCCATTTTAGAATTTTATTTTCATACTTGTGTGTCCGTAGCCATTGTTCAGCACGATCGACCAGATCCCAGATTTCAGCTGTAGAAGCATCACGAACCAATGTTGAAACTGCTTTTTTCTGTTTCACCCATTTTAGAGCATTGGCAGAATCACTATAGATCGTTCGGTTACTTCCTTGACGGTGAAGATACGCCAGCGCATGCACAATCGCTAGAAATTCACCCAAATTATTGGTTCCTTTGGCGATTGGACCGCAACTAAAGATCACTTTGCCTGTCTGTGTATCGACCCCTTGATACTCTACAGGCCCTGGATTGCCACGTGTGCCTACATCTACTGAGATGCTGTCATACTCTATTTGATCTTTGGAAATCGTAGAGGAAGACGAAGTGCGTTTGCTATAGCTATTCCCGCTACTGGGAGAACTGGAAGAAGAACTACTTTTTCCTTGTCCCCAATGCTTTTTCCATCCTTCTGCATATACTTTTTCAGCTTCAGCTAACGTTTCATACGATTTATATTTTGCATCTTTGTATCCATTGGTATTTTGCTGACAATCTGCCCAAGAGCTGTATATCCCCGGACGATGCCCTTCCCAGACTACATAATATTTTGACTTTGCCATACAGACCTCCGTATTTGTATTACATGTTTAATTTGAATGAGATGACTTTTCAAGAATAGGAATCTCCCAACTTCGCCGTTTGACGAAAATCGCACAGACCAACAACATCAGTCCATTAATTACAAATACCCAGCGAATATCGATCCAATGTCCAAGTAGACCACCGATAATGGGCCCTGCCATCGTTGCGATCTGGGAAGCGGATTGATTTAAGCCAAAAGCTCTACCGCGAAAATCAGACGGTGTGACTTTGACAATCATAGCGTTGATCGAAGGTAAGACTGCCGCATAAAATAAACCATATGCAAATCGCAATATACCAAATCCCCAAATACTCGTAAAGAAAAATTGCAGAAGATTACCAATCCCACTTCCTAATAAACCAATAAATAAAATTTTGCCATATCCTATTTTACCACCTATTTTGCCCCAGCGTGGAGCCATAATTAATGTGGCTACACCTACCGCAGAGAAGACAATTCCTGAACTTAAAGAAGCATTATTGCTGGATACGCCTATACTTTGTACATAGATAGTAATCAACGGTTCCAAAATCATAATCGAGAAGGTACTAATCCCTGCAAGAGTGAGCAAAGCTACAAATATCGGATTACCAGCGGCTTGCTTGAGATCATCACGTACATGAGAACGCTTAGCAGATCGATTAAAGTTATGTTCTTTCGCCCAGAATGTAGCGATAAGAGCTGCTATCAATACAATACCTGCTGAAAATAAAAATGTATTTCGATTACCAAAATAGTAACTAACGACTCCACCAATTAGTGGACCTATGATCGTTCCTGTCGCTCCTGATGTTGCCATCACACCGAGCGCATAACCCGTTTTGTTCTCTGGTGTATTTGTTCCAACAAGAGCGATCGATGCAGGAACGAATCCGGCAAGTAACCCTTGAAAAATACGTACCACTAGAAATAAATACGGATCGGTCACAAAATAATTAATCAAATATAAAGCCGCTAGACTAAAGCCTGAACGAATCAACATCGGTTTCCGTCCATATTTATCCGATAATGATCCCCAAAACGGTGAAATCAAAGCACTGGCTAAAAAGGTAATGCCGAATGCGACCCCTGACCATATTTCCAAATTGCTTGTCACGCCCAAATCTGCTTTTAGAAAAATAGGTAAAAATGGGATCGAGATCGAATACGCTGTACTACAAAAAAATACACCTAACCACAGTACAACTAAATTTCGTTTCCATGAAAAGTCTTCGATAGCTACCACGTATGTCTGCACGCCCTTTCCAGTAGACAAGTCAAATATCTTACATTCTACTCTTGTTTAACCCAATATCCAAATTCATGATCTACAAATAAACAAAGTGATACCAATTTATAAGAGAGCGATTGCAATATTATAAATTCGGGTAAAGTACATGTAAGCCAAATCCATGATTAACGAAATCAAAATAGATGTACTTATAACCTAAGGGAGATGAATGATAATGAACAAACCATTTGATGATAATAGAGATGCTGCGGCACAAGAATATAACAGATACCGGACAACAGAACCAGTCACTTCCGATATAGAGGATGAATTACGTACGATTCCTGAAAATGATCTTGATATTATCAATCCTACTGCACGTGATGAAGAAGGTATTCAACCAATCACAGGTGAAGATGTAGCTGTACGTGAAGCAAATGCAGAACTTGAAAATGAACATGATGTGACTCCATACAGTATCGATCTAGATGTGGCAGAGACACCGATTGATACAGGTAATGATCTAAATAGTGATCCATTGACCGATTTGGAAGATGTAACACTGGATGATGAATTCCCTGATATTCCAGATGCAGATGTATTAGATGGTGAGACGCCTGTCGATCCAGCCGCTGTACCTTTAGAAGATCAAGATGCGCATGGAACCGATATATTAAACGGATCAACAGGTGAAGACGAACCCGATCGTTTTGGACGTTAATAAGGAGGAATAGATATGAGTACTCATGATAAAGATCAGGACAAAGAAAAGAAAAACTTGGTCACTGAACGCGATAATGATGATGAATTTGGATTGTTCAAAGAAGACTCTTTTCCCGATTCTGCTCCAGACGAGATTCAAAAAAGAGTGATCGATAATGAACTTCCTCACGATAACGAGTTACCACGTCATGAGAAAGATAAAGACAAACCTGAAATCGAATAGAATGTGATTAAATAAAAAGAACCTTTTCCTTATTTATCTTAGGAAAGGTTCTTTTTGTATATTTGCTTATGACTTCTCAATAACGATAATACAAGTACTATCCGGTAAAGGAACCAATTCGCCCCATTCATCCATCATTTTAACTTTATCTTGCAAAGCTTCGGTATATCCTGCTTGTAAAAAAGATTCTGCATGAACTATATTTGCCGATGTTCCTAAAGTCTGTTCGATAAATGCACGATATTCAGATGGTGTTAAGTAGCCAAATTGTTCCTGTACTTCATGTACATATGCTTCTTCTCCCCATGTGTACGTATATAGAAATTCCATTGCATCGTTCACAGGCATCAACACTTCTTGTTCTCCGATCACTTCAAACTGAATCGAACGCCCGGCAAAATCTTGAGCATATCGTTGTAATGTCGGTAGACCATCTTCTTGTAAAAATTGAATCCGTCGCTTCTGACCTATCGGTTCTGTCATAATGCCATCTCGAATAATAATCCGTCCACCTGTGGATAACACATCATACGCACTGGATAGTGCTGCTGCTACGGTTTCCAGATTGAACTTTTTGCCTTGAAATGGAATATACGAATATAACTCGTGTAGAATCGACGAAAATAATACACTATCTACACTTCCAGGTTCGACGATATCTCGTAATGCTAGCGCATCGCCCTTTTTCACTTCCCACGAACGACCTTCTAACTGCTTTTTGCGCTGTAACGCTTCGATCACATTTTCAGAAATATCTATTCCGATTGCTCGCTTATCCGACCATTCTTCTTCGATCAAGTCTAGCATCACACCTCCACCCGGGCCGATATCAATAATCGTCTGACCGACAATATACTGAAGTAAGATTCGTTTGTAATCGACGGTCTGATTCATCATTTCCAGATAACTTTCTTCATTATGAAAACGATCATACGCATCCCGCCGTAATCCAAATAGATCGAATAATAACAATACTGCTTTTTCATATAATGGAGATTTCTCTGCTTCGATACAGAATTCGATTAATTTCTCTGCCGCTGGTGAAAAAACAAAGTTAAAAAAGACAGTATCCGCAATATGAGGTTCTTGTACACATTCATACTCCAAATGCGGACTATCTTGTACCCATTTACCGGAAGACAACTGATCCCATGACCAATCACCAAGTACTTTTTCGATGATTCGCTTTTTGTAGACATTCACTTTTTTGATCCCTTTATAATCGTAATACATCGTATTCATTAGTCGTTCAAAACTAATATGTCGTACCCCTTCAGGAATCATTCGACTGATCCATGTGAATATTTTGGCAAACTCTTCAAATGAAAAGTCTTGCAACGCCGCTTCTACATACCAGAATGTCTGATCGTGAAGACGTTCAAAAGAGGATACTACCGGAAAATCAGTATTCAACTGATGTAGACTTTCGGCGGTATTTTCCCCTTTGTTGATACTGGCAGTACGCAAACGCAGGATACGATCTTCTGTTGTCCATCCTACCGGTTGCTCGTGATACACGATCGGTTGAATTAAAGAAAGCACATCATCTTGTACCTTTTGCCATAACTCTGGAGATACAGCTTCTATAATACAGCGATTCAGAATAAGCAATGTGCTTTTCATTTCTTCAGGAGACAAGATGCCATGACTGACTTGATCGGTAAGCGGAAGATTTTCTGCAAAAGGTACTTCTCCACGCAGACATTGACCTATCAGCCCATGCGTACGAATCAATGTAGCTACCAGTTGTGTCCGTTCTTGCTCTGGATCGGCTGAAGCATGTAGATACAGTTCTGCTGAGCCTTCATTATGTACAAATAAATTAATCCCTTGTTCTTGCCAGCGTATCCGCTCACGTACTGTTCCACCTTTGGCTGTTTCCGACCAGATCAGTACTTCTTCGATCAGTTCTTTTTGCCAGAACGATACTCGTAATTGATCTAATATACGTAAAGTACGCTCTACATAATCAAGCACTGGATTCGCATGGCTTAATTCTTGTAAAGTGGTTACACGTTCCAGATTCACAATACGTTCTTCTGCGGATACCAAATATGTTAACCAGAGCTGTGGCTGTTCTACCGTCGGATATCCAAGTTCTCGGTAATGTTCTATTGCGGTTAATGAATGTAGCATCGGGTCACATCCTTATTTTCTCCAGAGTTTAGGGTTATTGTTAGTTTACCCGTTTTAATGTCTATTGATCATAAAAAAAGCGTTGAACATGATGTTCAGCGCTCTTTATTTTATTTACCCATAGGCGATTCGACGAACTCTTTGCCTACCGAATATCGTTTATCTTTGTTAATAATATCTCCCAACCAACGGCTTAACTTCACACCACTCTCTTCTGCGGTATAGAAAACACGTGATGGGGATAACGTATGCGGAGTACTTCGCTTTTTGGTGCCCACTCCATAGTCGGTTACAAAGTAATAATAATTTTCTAATTCTTGATCCAATTGACCCGCTGAATCGAGCATACCTTGAGACCAACTTTGAGTCATCGTGTCGTCCCCACTCACCAGTCCAATCGTCTGTTGATTCAACACTGCTTCATAAGAAGGTAATACTTTATCATATAACGTATTCGATTGTAGCAAAATCGTATTGGCTGGCAATTTCTGTGCATTATAACGAAAAGCAGCAGCAATAATATCTTCTTCGATCGGATAACCGAAATGTTGTTCGAACTTGGATTGCCAGACCTCATCCATAATATGATGCCACTGATGAGAGGATAAATACGAACCATCTGCATAATGATAAATCTGAGCATTAGGATACTGTTCAGCAATATGAGGTGCCCAGAAGGCTGATCCAAAACCGCCTGCACTGGCTCCTGCGATAAATAATTTGTCCGGCTCTGTCATATGATCGAATAACCAATCTAATCCTTTTAACGTATTCGGTCTGCCACTGTAATGAGCAGTAAAATGAATTTTACCTTTTCCTTTGTACTTCACTTTATTGTTACCAATATGGAAGTCTCCTGTGGCATAAGGAATATAGACAATCGTCCAATCGTAAAAAGGATTATCTTCACGATGATTATCCAGCATACCGCCTAATAAGTCAGTTTTGTAAAAAGGAATATTGGCAAAATAATAACCTAATTCTCGATTATGCAACAATGTACGTAGCCCAAATGGCTTGGAGGCTGTATTGCGATCCCAGCTAATCCCTCCACCTGAAAAATACACAACCACATTATTGCTTCTTCCTCGCTTGGTCAGCAGGTAGTACGGTGATCCATCGCCTGCAACCACAATACCGCTTAGATCCACACGATTCCATTTGTATAATGGAGACTCTTCAAAGCTTACTACACGGGTAGGACGCTTAATTACAAATAAAATGACAACAACGACAACCGCTACAATAATCAACCATTCAATGGTGGTCAAAACCATGTTGATTCCTCTTTTCCCACTTACTCTTCCTGTACGATAAACACTTTGGTTTTGCGCGGTGTACGATTCGCCTTTTTACCTTTGAGTAGCCATAGATCTGGTGTATCACTTACATCTTTCACTTCTAATTGAAAAGAAGTATTCGGTAACGTTCGATTAAAACGCAAAAATAAGCGATTACCATCTACAGCTGATTGACTGACTTTCAACTCATAAGATTTACCCAATCCTGTGGCTGGATATAACGTTACTGTACCGATCGAATGAGGATCAATGCGCTTATTGTAAATGATCATCACTTCATCAGGCGCTATACGTAGACCTGATGAAGGTAAAGGAGGCTCTGCATACATATACCCACCAATATGGTATTCATAAGCGGTCCAGTTCTGATATCCAAGTGAATATGCATGATGTTCCATCTCATCAATCCAGCGTCGTCCTTTGATCATACTGGATTTGGAGCCGATATCGGCTTGAATCCCGAGTGGTAATTTGGGATGTAAAGCTCGTATAGGTGCAGCGATACTTTCATAATCTCGTATATAATTAGACGGTAGACCTCGCTTCATCCAATCTGGCCAGTGTGTCTGCAACATATGCATATCTGGCTTCACTAGATCGATCATCGCTAGTGCATCCAATCCTTGCCATTCACGTAGTTTCTTTGTTGCTTCTGCATCACGTACAGCCAGTGACCATGTAGCGACTTTGATATCCGGGCGCACATCTCTTGCTCCATGTTCGCCATTAATAATTTCATGGATTAATCCATTGACTGCTTCTACACGCATCTCTACCCAGCGTTCGTAAATATAAGGAATCTTTGTATAATAATTGGCTGCTGAAGAATGGGTAAAGTTCGGCATGTCCATACCATATCTATCTTTAAAAGCCTGCTGTGCAAGCGGTCCTACATCTCCATAGACTCCACGCTCAATCCCATTCCATTCTGGAAAATAAGGTTCGGCAATCTCAATGCCATCAAAAGGAACATTTTCGACTAAATAAGCAATCACTTCTTTTTTCCATTGAATATAGTCGGTTGAAAAATGAGAAAAACGCTCAAATCCATCATTGATCGGCTTGATCAATTCCATACGCCAGGATGACCATGCTTCAGGAGCAAGTTCAACACTGAATGTACCGTTGCCTAGCACCAATGCCCAGACAGCGATTTCTCGCCGTTGCAAAGCTTCTACTAATAACACATCAACCTGCTGTTCATTAACAACAAAATAATGAACCGTCCGGTATCCGGCAAGTGCCAATTCATCTGCTATACTATCTGGTGAACGGTTCGCATAATACGGAAATAACGGATCAATCTGTATACTTGCACCATGCATTGCCCATGGACGATTACGCTGTAGAGGTGTATTCATCGTCTTGCTCCTCCTGCTCGGTATACCGGTGGTTTTCGTTTACGCCAGAACAACTGAAGAGATCGGTGTGCACACCACAATGAAAAGCCGGTAAAGATCACACCCCATACCACAGCTGGAATCCCAAATTGTTGGGCTAATCCTGCTGCATCTCCTGCTCCCGAAGGGCTGGTAATACTAAGCCAAAGAATCGTAATCGAAGATAATACGGATTCTTCTAAGGTCAAAAATAAAATCACTAAATAATACCCATTACGTAACCATTCCGGTGCAATCATCATCACACCACTTACAATCACAAATCCGATTAACCAGTATAGGCCGAACCCCTGATGCACATACAAGATCAGCATAATGAGCCCAATAATACCCGTTAGCAATATGCCTGCTTTTTGCTTGCGTTTGTGATACAGGTAAAATAAAACAATCACAAAAATCGAAGAACCCATATATCCTGCCAATCCGATCGGAAGTCCACTCCAGGTTGAACTTATCGTGGTATAAGTCACTCCACTATGGTCTGCATTGAGTTCTATGCCACTTACTTGACCGGATGTAATCAACGTAATCATGGCATGCCCGAATTCATGAATCATCGTATTCAAATTACGAAATAACGAGGAAAATGGAATCAACCGCGTCAAAACAGCAGATGCGATTAACAGCAAAATCGTATTTAACCATTTATTCAAAAGATCACACCCTTACTATATTAAGTTGCTATCTTAAATATATCGCTTTACGATCTTTAAATCCATCTTCAACCTTTACTCCTTATGGTATAATTTGTGAATCAAATCATTCCTAAAGGAGGCTCTATCACTGTGGAACATAACGATAAAGTGGAACAACTGGAACAGCGTATACGCAGGCTTGAGCATGAAGTTGCTGAATTGAAGCAATTTGAAATGCAGCGCAGACAGGCTTCAGCACCTCGTCCACCTGTTCCTCCCCAGCGAACAGCTCCACCATCTGGTTCACCTTTCACTCCGCCTCCGCCAGAACCTCACTGGCAAGGCGCTCATGTGAATGCACCACCGCCTAATGCAAATTATGGCGTGAGACCACCACAGCCACCACAACAGGGGCAGTATACAGGTGCACAACGTCCACCTGCACAAGCACAGCAACCGCCTTATACGCCTCCTGTTCCTAAGCCACCCAAAGACTGGGAACATCTGATTGCGCGTGTATGGTTACCACGTGTGTTTATCGTTGTCCTTATTCTCGGGATTGTGTGGGGATTTATTGCTGTTGTCAAAGCAGGCTATTTGTCTGAACCGATTCGTTGCATTTTAGGCGTACTTGTAGCGGCTGTGCTGTACTGGTTAGGAGAACGTGAGGTCAGCAAAGAACGACCCGCACTTGGCAAAGTCTTATTAGGCGGCTCAATCGCTATTCTGATTTTGTCTATTGTCGCATCATATCTATTATATGCTCTGCTTCCGTTTATTTTTGCGTTTTTACTTTATATAGGCGCACTCGTTTTTGCTGTCTATATTGCTCTTAGTCAACGATCACAATCGATTGTTGGGATTACATTGGTTGCAGGTTATCTTGCACCCGTCTTAATTGCACCTACTCATCCGAATCTATGGATATTCGCTGGATTTGAAACGATTTTCTCAGCGGTCATGTTAGTTGTAGCTATGAAATATTCATTCCGGGTCAGTTATATCCTGGCATTTGCATTACTACATATTACGCTTGGATTGAGTATGATCTGGTATGGCTTCTCTGTGCAAAATGTAGTAGCCGTTTTGGTTCAGCATGCTGTGATTTTAGCGATTTCTGTACTCTGGAAACAACGCAATACTAGCATGCAACTCGGTGTTCTGTTTACCAGCTTCGCCTTTGTCGGTGGTTGGCTTACAATTTACTATCTGGATGGCAGTGAGACAGGCGCTCGCTGGATGATTGCTATTCTATCGCTCATGTACAGCATCTTGTATGCTTCAGGTATTCAAAAGCGTACTCCTGTCGGAATCGCTTATCCTGCAATGGCAATCTTTGGCTGGTTCTTATTATTAAATATGATTCCCAATTTCCCGGCTCGTATGGCTGTGATTTTGGTAGAAGGTACACTTGCGTTCTTACTCGCTCTTCGATTCCGCAACAAATTGCAATTGGTGCTGGCTTGTATTGTATATGCTTATGCCTTTTTGGCAACGTTCCTTGTTCCTATTGAACGATTCTGGTCTGCACATACATTCAACTGGTTAATTTTACTGATTACGATTGCTGTGATCTATCGTATTATCGGCAAATTTGTACGTTCAGATGATAAGAACTATGGTTCACTGTATCGCAAACGTTATATCTTGATGTGGGCAGAAGCGATATTAGGATTGGTTTATATCAGCCAACTGGTACAGGTCGCTTCAATGTCGCAAAATGCAGATGTTCGTCATCTTAGCCTTTCCAGTGCATGGATTATCTACGCGATTCTAATTATCGTGATCGGGATGGTTGTTCAGAAATCCAAACTGCGGATTATCGGAATACTGTTTATCTTTTTCACATTACTCAAAATTATTTTTATCGATCTTCCTGATATTTCGATTGGTGTACGTGCGATTCTGTTTATTATATTAGGTGTGGTTGGACTCGGATTATCGCGTCTATTCTACAAACGTCGGGATACGAATGGACAACCTCCATTACAACAGCAAGTAATATCGAATCCTGCCGAGCATCACGGTACAGATCAACAACATACTGAAGGCAACAAGGATGATCATCCGCTAAACGATCCAAAACCTAAAAACAATGATGATCTTTCATAAATGAAAAGATCCAAAATGAATGCCTAGAGAAAGAAGTGGAGAGATTGATTTTTACGATTTTGTACAGTGTGGTTCTACCGATTTTTGTTCTGATTGCGGTCGGGTCCATATTACAGCGTGTTTTTCAGTTGGATCTGTATACACTCGCCAAAATCAACTTTTACTGTATTACACCTGCGGCTGTTTTTATGAGTCTGTATCATTCCGATATGTCTGCTCAATTACTTGGAAGTGTTATCTTTTTTTACGCACTGTATGTGTTGATTCTGTATCTTTTGGGATCCGCAACATCCAAAATCATGGGATATACAAAAGGCAAAAAAGCCGCTTTTAACAACAGCATTATGCTCGATAATTCGGGCAACTATGGATTGCCTATCAATGATCTAGTGTTCAAAGGTGATCCACTGGCTGCTTCGATGCAGGCTTTGATTATGTCTTTGCAAAGTCTACTCACATTTACGTATGGTGTAATTTCGATTCAAGGTTCCAAGTTAAATGGTAATTACCGAACGGTCATTATCGGATTTCTGAAAATGCCTGTGCCGTATGCGTTGTTACTGGGTCTACTTATGCATGCTTTTGCTATTCCTTTGCCTGTGATTCTGTCTCAACCGTTAACCTATGCACAGCAATCCATGGTAGCAATCGCCTTGATCACTCTTGGCGCGCAGATAGTCAAGTACCCATTACGTCTCTATCGTAAAGATATTTATCTTAGTATGGCATTACGCTTATTCGCAGGACCGGCTATCGGGCTCCTCCTGATCTATGTACTGGATATTCATGGCATACCTGCACAAGCGCTTTTGATTGCTTCTGCGATGCCTACAGGGGTGAATACATCGATCCTGGCGGAAGAGTATCGGAATGAACCTGACTTTGCTGCTCAAACGGTATTAGTATCGACTTTAGTCAATGTATTTACGATTACAGCAGTTATCGCTTTGTCTCATCATTTATAAGATAAAGAGGATGATCAGACATCAAGATTCAATGGATGACTCTGATACAAACTTGTATGTTGTTCTGTAGACGTTTTATACTAATGATTGCTGATTAAAAAGGATTCAAAATTACAATTGATAACCCCAAAGGAGATGAATCGTCAGATGTTGCGTCAATCACGTAAAAATGTAGCCTTTTTGCTTATCTTCACAGCGCTATTTTTGATTATTGCAGGCTGTGGTAATAACGGGACAAGCAGTTCTACTACTGGACAAACAGGCACTTCAGGTACAACAACGGAAAGTAGCTCCACAAGTACTTCAACCGATCAAGCCGGTTCCACTACAGAATCGACAGGTACAGATAGCTCAGCTACAACAGGTACAACAGAAGAAGCTTCTGCAACTGATAATTCAGCAGATTTCAAACAAGCCAATGATCCGATCGTTACGATTGAAATGGACAACGGTAAAAAAGTTGAAATCGAACTGTTCCCTAAAGCAGCTCCAAATACAGTGAACAACTTTATCTCTTTGGTCAAATCAGGATTCTATGATGGTTTGACGTTCCACCGTGTTATTCCTGAATTTATGATTCAAGGTGGAGATCCTGATGGTGCAGGTACAGGTGGACCAGGATATAGTATTGCTGGTGAATTCAAATCCAACAATGTACAAAATGATCTAAAACATACACGTGGTATTCTTTCGATGGCACGTGCTGGCGACCCTAACTCGGGCGGTTCTCAATTCTTTATTATGGTTGCTGATTCTCCTCAATTGGATGGCGAATATGCTGCATTTGGTAAAGTGATCAGCGGTATGGATGCCGTAGATGAAGTGGTGAATCTACCAAGAGACGGACAAGATAAACCGAATACCCCTGCTGTAATGAAAAAAGTAACAGTAGATACAAAAGGCGTAACTTATCCGGAACCTGAAAAAGTAAAATAAGAATAACCAAAAGCCATTATCTGATCCAAAGATAATGGCTTTTTTTATTGATTCACTTGTTTAGCTATTCATAAGTAACTTTTAGATTCCGATATCTATTGTGTACAATCTTTTTTGGATTGTATAATACTTTATCATTTAATTTCATATTTAATCAGGCAAATTTACTGAAAAGTAAAGACGCAAAGCCAAAGGGTCTAACACATGAATTGTAGGACATGTCATGACAGCCGGTTACCGAGGAATACCTGATGCGGTATGAATCGAAGGAGTCCGATGGATCATGCACACTAAGATATTGTTCTACTCTAAAATAGGACTAATCAGTCTGACAATGTTTATTTGGCTAGGAGTTTGTGATATGAAATCCATTCATGCACAATCACTTCAAAAAGCAACGTGGCTATGGAATACAGCACTTATTGTTGATTCAACAGCAGATATTTTACAGTTTGCTTCTTCACAACAGATCACTAAGATCTACCTGCAAATCAATAGAGATCTGGATATATCGCAATATCAACGTTTTATTACAGCTGCTTCTGCACAGCATATTACCGTTGAAGCTCTGGATGGTGCACCTTCCTGGGCATTAGATCAAGATCGTTACCAATTGCAAGCTGCTTTGCAATGGGTCGTCTCTTATCAACATGCTTCTTCATCTACAGAGCAATTTAGTGGGATTCATATCGATATCGAACCTTATTTGCTTCCAAATTGGGCCAAAGAACAAGCGACCATTATTGCGCAATGGCAACGTAGTGTACAGATGATTACAGCAACTGCTCAATCGCTTCATCTATCATCCAGTGCAGATATTCCTTTCTGGTTGTATACCCTTCGTACCCCTGATGATCGTTCGACATTAAGTCAGTGGATGATTGAACAATATGATTCGCTAACCGTTATGGCTTATCGAGATTCGGGAACTGCTATCTATGATGTGGCGCAGGCTCAATTAAGTGAAGCTGATACAGCAGGTAAAGATATGTATATTGGCGTAGAAACGAATCGTTCTTCCGAAGGTGAGCATGTCAGCTTTTATGGAAAAGGAGCAACAACGCTCACAACAGCACTAGGTGAAGTATCTGCTCAAGCTTCTACTCATTCTTCTTTTGCAGGGGTAGCTGTGCATGATTATGTAGGCTGGAGTCAAATCGTACAGCATTAAATAAAGACAATCTCATTCGTATATCTCCTTGCTCACGCTTGATATCTACAAAGCAACTTAGAGATTTAGCCAAATTGCTGATATAATTGGATCAATACCTATTGTCAGCAAAGGGGCGAAATAAAGATGGAATCTTCACGAAATATCACCTGGCAGTCTTCTAATATTACACGTAAAGAAAGAGAACAGCGGTATGGACAACGTAGTGTCGTGATCTGGTTAACAGGGCTTTCCGGTTCAGGAAAATCGACAATCGCTTTTGCGCTAGAAAAAGAATTATTTGCACATGAGCGTGCTTGTTATGTACTGGATGGCGATAATATCCGTCATGGACTCAATCGTGATCTAGGATTTTCTGAACAAGATCGCAAAGAAAACCTACGTCGCATTGGTGAAGTCGCCAAGTTATTTATGGACGCAGGCACTATTGTCATTGCTGCTTTTATTTCTCCTCATGCGCATGACCGTCAGATGGTTCGTGATTTATTTGAAGAAGGCGATTTTATCGAAGTCTATATCGACTGCTCGTTATCAGCTTGCGAAGAACGTGATCCCAAAGGATTATACAAAAAAGCTCGTGCAGGTGAGATTCCGAACTTTACAGGAGTTAGTGCTCCTTATGAAGCTCCGCAACAACCTGAATTGACGATAGACACTGAACATGAGTCTGTCGAACAGTGTGTTGCCAAAGTTATTGCTGAACTTGAGCGCCGAGCAGATCAGACTCTATAAAAGAAAAACGGCTGTGCAGTCACTTTGTATTCACTGTTCCAATCATGGAATGATGAATATTAAGCGTTCTGTACAGCCGTTTGTTTTGCTAATAATTGATGGAATGTCCCTTTGGTTTCACGAGACAATGCACCGAATTCACCTTGTTGTACAATCTGTCCTTGATCTAGCACAACGACTTGATCGGCATCACGAATCGTAGATAGACGGTGAGCAATCACAATCAATGTCATTTTTCCTTTGAGCTTTTCAATCGCTGCTTGAATTTTCGCTTCATTCTCACTATCGAGTGAGCTGGTCGCTTCATCCAAGATCAGTACTTCAGGTTGACGTAGAATCGCGCGTGCCAACACAATCCGTTGACGTTCTCCTCCAGATAGACGTACCCCTCGATCACCAATGATCGTATCTAATCCTTCAGGCAATTTACGTACAAAATCTTCACAAGCTGCAAAAGATAAGGCTTCCCACAACTGTTCTTCTTTTGCACGTGGATCAACCAGTAATAGATTCTCACGAATACTACTATGGAATAAGAACGGTTCTTGTGAAACGTATCCTATCGAATTGCGCCATGTCTGTAGGCGTTCACCTGTTAAAGTTACACCATCTACAGTGACTTTGCCTTCTTGTGGCTCCATAAGTCCCATTAACAGATCAATCAATGTACTTTTCCCTGCTCCTGAACGTCCAACAATCGCTGTCATTTTGCCTATCGGAATAAACAAATTGATGTTATGAAGCGCATTGCCTTGATCTTCTTGATACCGGAAAGATACATCTTCACAGCTAAGCCCTTTGGTCATTTGAACTCGTTCAACTTGACCGGGTGCAATCGCTTTGTACGATTCCTCAGCTTGATCACATTCTTGTTGTAATGCTGTTACCGCATGAAAAGCAGGTACCAGTGCTCCAATATACTCTAGCGAAGATTGAATGCCTCCGAACCTTGGCCATAGACGAGCAAAGATCAAAATAATCAATACTGAACGTTCTGGTTGCAATTTAAACACTTGCGCAGATAGCACAACAAATAAAATAATAAACACAACCGAAATAATTTTATAAATAAATTGAGTCCCTGAATTGAGGCGTACCAATTGAATCGCATTCTGCTCTAACTTGCCGCACATGCTTCGAAACCATTCAAAATGCGAAGCTTCTAACATATTGCTTTTGATATCTTTGATCCCACTTAAATGCTCTTGCATTCCCGAAAAGTACTCTTGAGATAAAAAAGTCGTACGATCGCCCATTCTTTTGGCACGTCGTACAAATTTACGAGAATACAGCGTCAGCAGTACGCCACCTATGATCACCAGTAACGTCATTTGTACCGACAGAAACATAGCAAAGGCAATCTGAATCACCATAAAAATCAGCGAAGTTGATAATTGCATCACTAAATTGGTTCCTTGACTGACACGTGCTAATTCAGAAGTCAGTACATGACTTAGATCCGATTTGCGTTTACGTAAAAAGAATGTCCAGTTCGCACGCAGTATCGAACGGTAGGTACGGATTCTCAAGTTGTTGACGAATCCCTGCTGAATTTCGGTTCCCATGACTGCCTGTCTACGCTGTATTAATCCTTGTACAATCATCAGAACACTATACATGCCAAGTACTACAAATAAAGTCATACTGGCTGGAATACGTTGTAATGGTTCAAACAACCATGCCATCGGCATCGATCCCTGTGTACCGAATAATCCGACCAGACTCAATAAAGGCACTAGCAAGTAAATACTTAACCCATCTAGACAACTGATCATGAGCATAAGAAATACATAGATATAGAGACGCTTACCTGCAAAGTCATGCAGTTGTCTCATATAAGCACGAATCGCATTCACTGACCCACCTCCCGTTCTAGAGCAGACCGCCTTTGAATACGGCGGTGTAATAATAAGAAAGGATGAAGTGGGTAATACAGAAAGCGCAACGATTTGGGTAAAGGAAGCGTCTGTGTATCCCATGTATCCGGCACCATTTTACGAGCTAAGAAAATAGCTTTCTGTCCCGGCGTACGCAAAGAGAATAGGTAATTACGATAAATTTGTGCGAGTATTTCACTTTCCGGTTCAGGGCACAGACTGACTTTTTCACGGATAAAAATAAGCACTCGACGTGCCAAATCTTGCGGACGATCGGTACTCATCAATGAAGCCATTTCCCGAGAAACCGGTGTATTAAGCATAGCAGCAGACAAGATTAACGCCTGACCGACTAAATGTGTGCATTTATAACGACGCAGTAAAGCTGTTAGTTTGTCCCAGTCCAGTTCCATACGTGCCAGGCGATCAATATCCGCTAACCAGCGTAATCGAAACCATGCATGACGGGCACCATGTGCCGTAAGGTAAAACATCAAATCTTCATTGCTCAGCATATGAACATCTGTACCTGCAAATTCTAATGTTTGACGACGATTCCATAATTCATAAAAGCTCGGTTCTGCTCCAGCATCTCCATTTAAACGCCAGTGTAGTTCAACTTCTGTACCTGTATCTGCATGAGTGAAAGACTCATGATTTTGACGCCATTTCCAATCGCTAACGATCCGCGATACTTCTTGTGTTTTGGTATATCCTAATTGCTCTAGTACTTCTTCCGCTTGTTCAATATGATCTGGATGCACTAAAATATCCAAATCTTTCGATGTACGGCGAGATAGACTACCATACAATGCTTCAGCAAGTGCAGGGCCTTTTAATTGCAAAGCGTAAATCCCTTTGTTATCAAGAGCTTCACTTACTTGTTTCATTTTACCGCTTAATTGCAACATCATCAGTGCATTACGACTATAATCTACACTCAATTGTTGTACCATACCTTTGGGTAGAACGGATAATGGATGATGACTGAGTCGTTCGTGAATCGTTGGATATACCCGATGATGCCTTGTCAGTGAGTAAAAGCTTTGCCAGTTGATCTGACGACCCGAAGATTCAATCATAGCTTGAGCTTCTGCATCTGTTTCTACGTCTATCAATTCAAGCAATAACTTTAATTCCACAGGAAAATCCTGTACATCTAAATCCCAATCTATATTCATACCGAACTCCTTTGGATATAAACTGATCTGGATTGAATCATTCAGTCTATAGCGTTCATTCAGTGATTTTCAGATCATTTTGCAGTTGGTGATTATACACCCTTTTGTAAAGCACAAAATATATTCATATCCCGTTGATGCTTGCTAGTTTTTAGCAAATTTCCCTACGACCGTATATTGTTCAATTTCTTCAGCACCTGTGACATAAAAAGCACCACTTCGTACCCATGCATGCGCAGCAACTTTACCTGCTGGATTACGGCGCATTCCTAAATACAACGTACTTGGCACTTTGCGTCTGGCTAACATTTTCATAGCTGCCATTCCCATCACCATACATTCCGTTTCCCAGAATACATGTCCGCTTACACGATGTAATGCTCTTGAGACTTGTACCCCTTGCCACTTCTGATCTCTGCTTAGGTCATTGTATGAAGTCTCTTCCATGTAAGTACCTAATGTTGGAGACACTTTAGCAAAAGGTAACATTTTCAAGAACCTTGCCCATGCTAAATATACACATGCTTCAAGCATTAATTTACGCATCGGCATCGGGGTATTACGGAATTTGGCGACCTTACTCCACACGAAGTCCGTCCTTTTCAGCGACTACTTCGATTAATCCTTCTTTAAACATTTGCCCAGCAAATTCACTCACTTGCTCCAGACAGACATCATAAGTTACATCATATTCAGCAACCAGTGTGTTGACGATATTTTCCAATGAAACCGGAGAAGAACTAAGCTCCCAGATCCGTCCACCGACCATCCCTAAATTATAATATTTGCCAGACTCTACATTCATCATGACCGTTTCGCCATTCATATCACTAGCAATATATTGCTCATTTTGTACAACAACCTGATCGGATCCGATTAAGCTTTTGTTCATCATTATTCTCTCCTTTATTGTTCTTTTCAATTGAAATGTTCTGTAGAGTAGATCGTATCCCCCTGCATTTCTTCTTGATAAATTTTACGCATAATCTGATTCATTAATTCTGGCGCTGTAAAACCTGTGGTCGGGCGCAGAATTTGTAAAGCAAATAACTCTCCCGCTAGAGCAGCTGCACTTGAAAAATGCCATTGCTTCAATCCCAGTCTTGGAATCAAGGCTCCACGGTACGTGTGCAACATCATCGCATGTAATCTTTCCAAACGATTCATTTCACGCATCGCTACATATTCACTGTCCATTTTGACTAATTCAAATACACCTGCTAATGGAACAGTCTTATTATGAAAATGCTTGGTCACTGGAATGGCAAATTTGCTAACTTCATCATGAAGTGGCTTAAATTGATCTTCTGACATTCCAAACAAATCCAAGCTTTCTTTCCATAACTTTTGCTGTGGATAAGCAGGATGGACAACAGGCTCTCCATTTTCATAACTGACAGCAATCACATCATCACTTAACAATTGAAATCCAGATTGCACAAATGTAGACGCAAGTGTAGATTTACCTGCACCTGATTCTCCGACAAACGCATATGCTTTATTATTAATTACGACTGCACTGCCATGTAATGGTAAAATTCCTCGTTGTAACAACAATACACCCATACAAGTACCCAACACATACAGACGAATCTTGTCCATATCAGCATCAGGGAACGGATGAATACCGATCCGCTTGCCATCTTGAATACAAAACAAAGCTGTATTTGGAATTTCAAACATAAAGCCAATCGATTGCATCGTAAAATTATTTTCGCGTGTATTCACAACAGATCGCCATTCAGATAAATCCTGAATTTCGATGTTCACATCAGCCTCTTGAGTATCCTGGCGTTGTAACAATTCCGGTAGCAAAATTTCACTATCAAAATGTAATCCAAACGCTTGATAGATTGTTTTATTGATCGTCTTATTTACGGTAAAAATGGTCATTACCTCCCATAGAGCCTATGACTCTGCTTTCTCCGAATGATGTACAAAGAATTTATATATGAAAACAGAAAGCCCCTATACTAACTCGTATAAGGACTTTCTGAACTACTGCTTGCTGGTCTATCCCTTTGGTAGCCTTAAATACTCAGCTAGGGTTATATAGATCAGCATCTTGTTCAGATACCCAGTCAATTTGCTTGTAACCAATACCTGCCATTGTTTCATTAACATCCAAAACTTCTAATGTTGGAGTCTGCCATTGCATTTTTTGTTCTTTCATTATAGTAGCCTCCTTATATTAGAATGATCGATCATTATGTTAAATGCTCAGCTAGGGTTGTACAAATCAGCATCTTGTTCAGATACCCAGTCAATTTGCTTGTAACCGATACCTGCCATTGTTTCAT
The DNA here is from genome assembly GCF_001721045.1 of Paenibacillus nuruki. Taxonomy (GTDB): domain Bacteria; phylum Bacillota; class Bacilli; order Paenibacillales; family Paenibacillaceae; genus Saccharibacillus; species Saccharibacillus nuruki. The sequence continues at coordinate 92,226 of NZ_MDER01000031.1, forward strand.
TGACATCTAAAACTTCCAATACTGGAGCTTGCCATTTCATTTTCTCTTGGTTCATTAATATAACCTCCTTTTGATCGTGGAATTGCAGTTAAAAAATGCCTCAGCTAGGATTGTACAAATCAGCGTCTTGTTCAGATACCCAGTCAATTTGTCTCCAACCAATACCTGCCATTGTTTCGTTAACATCTAAAACTTCCAATGTTGGAGCCTGCCATTGCATTTTTTCTTTGTTCATGTTTTCACCTCCTCTATAAAATAATAGTCGTTGCTATGCTAAGTTGCGGATGAATCGCCCAACAATAAGGCTTCTCATCAGCATACGGGTAGCCGGATGGGCTGCTGCATTGGCTTGTGGATGTTCGCCTACTTTTTCTAAAGCTTTCATAATCGTAGTCGTATTCATCCATGCTGCCACTTTAGGGTCTTTACACAAATCTCGAAGCTCTCCTGTAAAGGAAGACCACTGAGGTTGCATGCGTTGTACCCAATCAGCGGGTTGCATGCCTCTGACTTTCTGATTCAGTCTTACTTTATCAGGCAAATCACCAGCCGTAGCACGTCTAATTAATGCGCGATCCATACCCTCTTGTACATATTGTCCAACAGGAATCGAAAGGCAGAATCGAACCACACGAGCATCGCTTGTAGGATCACGTTCCCAGACACCATAGTGTTCAGAAATTTTGGAGGTCATCGCTCCATTTTTATTTGCAATCGCTAGATTTTTAAATTTTTCTAATCGAATATCAAACGCATTCTGAACTTCACGACCAACTAACCATTCTTCTTGTTGCTGTACACGTTCCACCATACCAGTCTGACGCGCTAGTTCTGAATTGATCCAGACTAATGGATTCGGTCGATCTTTAGAAGCAGCAGTCTGATTCCATTTCGGAAAAGCTTTACTATGAATAATTGGCAAAAGACGAGAACGTCCTACACCTGTTTTGTGACCATACAATTTCAGTTCACGATACAATTTAGTCCATTGAAATTTTTTGAGTAGCACTGCGTAGTAATCCAATGCAGGTCCCCACGAAATGGTAAAGTTCCCTCTAGCTCCTGTCAGTAGAACGCCTGCTCCTTGTTGTTGCGCTTGTTCAAATATCCCTCTAATCCAAAATGAATTTTCAAAATATTTGTACGGCATCTCCAAAAAGTCTAGCCATGAGTCTACTTCTGTTAAAGGATTCCGATCGGCAAAATCAAGATAGTTACCTTGAACATTACCGATGTACTTTAACGTCTCCTCAATATACGGACGTTCATCAGGCACTAGAGTCGAAGAAGTCCAATCATCGAAACCGGCAATAGGCACATAACTGTAAGTCTGTAATGACTTTCCTTGCTCTGCCAGAATCTTAGCTGCATAGCTCACCACAGCACCGGAATCTAATCCTCCACTTAACGTTGAGGCAACTCCTAGACGAGTACGAACTTTAGATTTGACAGCTTGGGTGAACACATCACGAAAAGCTTCTTCATATTCTCCGTTTGAACGAAGATGAAGTGGTTCCTCCGGTAATAACGTACCATATTGGAATATATGACTATGCTGCTCTGTGAGGATAATAGCGTGTGCAGGAGGCAACTGTAGAATGTCTTCATATACGGTACCTTTAATATCCAAAGATTCTGTCATACCAGCCATTGTCAGAAATTCGGCCATCCAGGGAGTACTCATTTTTTTCTGAATATCACCTGTCTGAAATAAAGGCTCCATCAATGTCGAAAATGCAAATTGAGAAGAGGTGTGATAATAATATAGAGTTCGATTGCCTGACCAGTCTCGCGCACCATAGAGCTGATGCTTTTTGGTATCCCAGATCATAAAAGCAAAATCGCCAACCAAATGTTGAGGAGTATGTTCCTCCCATTTCTGATATGCTCTCAAAATTAGCAATACATCGGACAATGTACTACCTTCTGCGCGGCTGATCCCCAACGCTTCGAATAGTTCTTCTCGATTATCAATAATGGCGTCTGCGGTGATCACAAGGCCACTGATAGGATCATGATAAGGAACGGTCTGATTCACTGATTCTTCTGTAATCCACCGATCATGACACCCTAGGAAGATATCTTCATCTTGCCAAACCGCTGAAGCATCTGAAGGATACATTCGCAGATTATTCATTAATTGTTGCCCTTGTAGAGCTAACGCTTCTGAACTCTGACGTTGAAAATTCCAAACACCTACAATCGTACTCATTTTTCGACGCCTTTACGAACAAGATAAGCGTTAAATACACGACCTAATGAGCGATTAAATGGAATTAACGATTTGATTCTATTCATTTTTTGCTTCATATCTTTGACTTCTTTACGAAGACGTTCACTTTCCTGATGAAGACGATCGCGTTCTGCATAATGCTGTTCCATTCTTTTTTCTAAAGATCGCAACGTCATTCGCATTCTTAGCAATTCATCTGCTTCAGCCTTATCTTTGTATTCTTGAGACAGCGCATTCGCAACTTCTGGTGAAGTTTCAGGTAGAACAGCCGATTGCATCTTGTACTCTGGCTCCCAGCGACAGCCGGTAGCCTCGGCGAACTGCTTCGTTTTGGCTTCAATCCACTTCATGTCTGGCTCCTCCTCAAACACGACGCCTGTAAGACGCTGTGCTTCTTCAAGCTCTGCTTCGTACCCTAACTCACGAAATAGTCTTGCACCTAGGATACGGCAGTAAGCTTCCACTTCCCGACGGTCTAGCATGGTACGCCAGTTACCGATAGACTTCATATGTGGTGTACGGTGTTCACTGAGATATGGATCACCTACACCCATGCTATAGAACAGTTCCGACTTGGCAGAATCCATATAATCGCCGTATTTTTCGATTCCTTCTTCGTACGAAATATCTAGAAAGCGACATACGTTCTGCATCTGTTCTTCTGGGTGCGCAGCCATTTCTTCATACTTCAACCAGAAAGCATTTTCGTTCTTTTGAGCAAAATATTGTTGATAACGGAATAATCCGACGGTGATATCGACCATCTTCATATTCAACGACGGGTCACTCAGCTGATCTGCCAAATTAAAATTGGGTGCAGAACGCTGATTTACTTTTTTATAAGAAGCCGCTACATCCAACGGGTTACGGAACAATCCGATCCGCTTGGACTGCGGGAATAAACGATCCAAAAATTCAAGAATGTAATAGTAGCGTGGAGATTTATCTACGACCATATCTGCTTCACTTGTAGATAATAGTCCGTTATACACATTGGCTCCAAAGCTACGACATGCCTCATCATACACACTTTCAGGTAGAACGCCGTCAAAGAATTGATTTAGAATAGCTGTTCCACCGTATGCTCGCTTCTCTGGTTTCTTCAAATCATATAGACTCATAAGAAACCACATTTCTTGTGCAGCATAGATACGCGTGTGATTTTGTAGCATCACTGTTGCGAGTGAGCTACCACTGCGTGGCACACAGAGAAGAAAGATGAGTTTGTTACCATTTCTTTCAATCATCCGGTTTCCCCTGCCTTCCAAAACCTCTTTCATACATGTACCCAAAAGTTATTCGTTTTGAATAACAATAATCAGCTAAGTACATTATATATTTAAAAAGAAGAATTTACATGATAAATTTTCCAATTTTGAAAAAAAGTTTAGATAATTAGCTAATATCAAATAATGTTGATACGATAAGGTTTTACGTGATTCTTAATTTATATATTTTACATTTTGACTATTAGATAATGGAAAAACCTTGTCAGAACGCGAAAAAATCTGCATTCGCACTTTTGCGAGGAATGCAGATTTTTTCATTTTTTTCTTTAATTAAATTTGCAAAAAAAGTAAAAAATAAAATATTACATTTTGGTTACAAAACCTATTTTTCTGTCATCATTTAGTATATTTATCCCATTAAAGGAACATTTATTCCCTATTTTGGATCATTTAAATTTTATTTATCTCTATTTATTTTCTGCAATATGCGACTTAACGCTACAATGCTATCAGCACGTGTTAGATTTTCTTTTGGCTGAAATTGTTGGGACGGATTCCCTTTTAAAATACCTTCATTACTTATCCGTTGTATTGCAGAACGTGACCATGAAGAAGCTTGATCTCTATCTTTAAAAGAAATGACTGGATTTGAAGACGGCTCCACTGGACTCTGACTGATAAATGATAAGGTTCTCTCCAAAATAACAGCTAGTTCTTCACGTGTCACTGCTGATTGTGGACGGAACGTACCTTTAGCATCACCCAACATCAATCCTGCTTTAACAGCTGTATTTACAGAATCAGAATACCAAGCTGTAGACTTCACATCAGTAAAGGGAGTTTGCGAAGTAGAAGTATTCATTTGGGCTAAACCTAGTATTCTAGTTAATAATGTCGCCAGTTCAGCACGTGTAACCATACGCGCAGGTTCGAACTGATTATGCCCTGTGCCTGTGACAATCATCCGATCAACAAATGATTGAATATCGGCTTGTGCCCAGTGACCGGATATATCTTTTAATAAAGACTCACTTCGATTGAGAATCAGATACGTACTATTGCTACGGCTATAGATTGTTACTTCTCCATTAGCAATTGTAAATGGAACAGGTGTATATGAAATGTTTCCATTAACAGCTGATTCGGCGCGCACAACAGCGAGACGATTAGCGGCATTCACATTGGAACTGATGATCGAACGTTTGATATATTGATCAAATGACTGCATAGAACGTTTATTGTTCTGCCCATCTAAAATATATCCGTCAAAATCAACAGCTGTACGTACATCATAACCAGCTTGTTTTGCTTGATTGACTGCTGGACTAGCATTAGATAGATCTAGAATAAACTTCTCATTTGGAGCTAATGTCTGTTGCTCAATCATCGAGACAGGTAATTCATACGTACCGATCGGTGTAGATAGGATAATCTGATCGATTGTCGTTTGAGTGGTTAACGATTGTTGTACAGCAGCTTCCCACTGCAATTGATACGTAGTAGCTGCTTGATCTCCTTTGAGCGAAAGACGTAATGTATTGGCTCCATCGGTACGATTTAGCATATCTTTGAGCATCGTCGCTGTTAATGTTGTAGAAGCTACGACAGTATTATTAGTGTTTGTATTCACTGTAGTAGGCATGCTCCAGCTGGCTATGGCTCGATTAGTAGATAGCCCTTCATATTCAGGTACAGTCGGGATTGCTGGTAAAGTAGGATTATCAGTAGAAGGATTAGTTGTTCCTGATCCTCCGCTATTATTTCCACTGCTGTTATCGGATCCTGGTCTTGTTTTATCATCTTTGTCTGAATCTTTTTTGCCAAAATCGATTCTAGCTAATAATGGATCATGATCACTTACTCTTCCATCGGCTTCCATAAAATCAGAATTGATATGCACAATGTCTAATTGAGCACGGTTAGCGATCTTTGAAGTCATTAGAATATGATCCAGTGTCTGCGAATTGCCTTCATATACATAGGAGTAACGTTCATTAGCTGGTAATGTATCTACAAGGTTGGTTAACTCTTTTCCTTTTAACACATCAAGTGTATTGGAAAATTGAAAATCATTAAAATCCCCTAACAATACAATATTAGCTTGACTGTTTTGAGCCAGTGTCTGCTTTACAAATTGATTTAATAGACTTGCTTGCTTGGCACGTTGAATTTCACTACTACGTAAAGGTGGCTGAATACTACCATATAATGCCTGATCTCCACCTTTAGAGTTGAAATGATTCGCAATAACAATGACTTGTTCTCCATTAAATACAAATTGAGCGGCTAATGATTTGCGTGAACTGGCAAAAGCTTCATCGCTCGGCGCAATCCGTACTGGATTATAGTTCAGTCCATTAGCTGTATAAGTGGCAGCTGTTACTGAATTACCTGCACCATTTGAAGCTACAGGTAAGCTTACTCGTTCTGGATTATACAAAAATCCTACTCGAATATTCCCACCGGGTGCACCACCGTCTTGCTGATCTTGTGGAGATATACTGGCATATTGATAGGTCGGTCCACCAGCAAGCTGAATATCTTTGATCAATGCACCAAAGCTCTGACTCGCATCTGTTGTGCCATCATTGGTCTCTCCATTATTATCTTGAACTTCCATCAATCCTAGAATATCAGGATTACGAAGATGGTTGACAACATCATCTGCAATTCGTGCTGTTTTTTCTTGATCTTTGGGATTATTCCAAAAGTTCTCTACATTAAAAGAAGCGATCGTTAACTGTTTACTTCCACTTTGAAGAGTAGACACTTCACGTTGCAATCCATTATCGATCACAGGTGGTAATGCTCCTTCAGGTAATACTTTAAAATTGCTATAACTATAACTCATAATTCCGTTTAGGGCTCCAGCAAATTGATCACCTGTACTCACCGTTTGCGTAGGCTTCGCACTAATGAGCAATCGTTTGGCATTCCATTGATTGTTATCGATCACAAGTCCGCCTGCTGGCGTCACGAGCGGAGAAGATTTCAAATCTACAGTGACAGGAATCTCATACGTATATGGCCCTATAATAGATGCATCATTTAACTGAATCCGCATCCCTTCTAGACTCTCATAAAAATCAATACTATATTGCGTCGGATCATATGCTGTTAATCCGTTGCTAGCAGCAATTTGATTCGGAATACTTCGTCCTTGTTGACCTAGAATGATCGGAGCAGGTAACGGTTGATTAGAAGCTTGCAGACGAATAGCGGATGCAACAATTTCTGTTGTGGTAAGATCAGCTGCATCTGCGTAGCCTAATTCTTGATACTCTTTAATACTTCCATCTACACTCACTTTATCGCCTACTTTTAGCCCATGAGCGGAACGATAGACTAATATGCCTTCAGAAGTGCCTTCATTTGTATCAACGTGATCATCCAATTCTTGCAGATAAAAGCTTGTTTTGCCTTTGACCATGGTTACGATACCTTCAACCTGCTGTACCTCTTTACCTTCATAAGGAGATCGCTGAGCAGCACCTTGAATATCATGAATACGTAATTGCAACGGAGGTTGAATAACCGGAGGTGTCCCTCCTTCAATATCTGCTGTAGAACGTGGTATCAATTCAAATGTATTATTGTAGCGAGACATCACGCCTGTAATACGGGTATAGACTTCACCTACTTCTAACCATGGATTAGCTGTATAGATAATAAATGTACCTGTAGCATCTTTTACCGTATAATTACTACCGCTTTTGCTAACGACCGTCACATTAGGCACACTGATTAATTGAGCTTCATATGTATTTCCTGTTACAAAATCAGTACCCACCACTGTTTGCGGAGCAGGTAACTGAATCGATGCATTCGTAATATTCACTGCGCTGGCAGACGCTTCGATTTGCAATAACGCTTTATAAGCCGTTAATTTACCACGAACTTCGATTTCTTGTCCTTCCGTACCCGGTAAATTCTGTCCACGTATCACAAGACCTGCTGTTCCATCTTGAAGATAGAGGTTGCTATACCCGCTACCCGTTTCTTCTCGATACGTAATCACTCCACGAGTAGATACAGTATCTCCTAAAGATTGAGTCCGCACCTCGTTAATCGGCATCACTGTATATACATTTTGACTCACAGTCTGACGAAGAGCATTTGTAGATACTACATTGGGATGCATTTGTTGTTGAACTACAGTATCTGATACCTGTTCACTTTGATCGGCTGCTGATGCGACATTATGACCACCAACAGATATTCCAGACCACAATGATGTGACCAATACACTTGTAGATACCCCTATACTTATTTTCTTTTTCCACTGCACCATACACTATATTCCCCATTTCGTTTGTTAAAATTCTATGTACTACACTAAATTATCATAAAAGGATAAAGAATAATTCATTTAAATGTAAAATCAATATATTTATAGCGTGCACTTCCTTATTTTTATTTGTCGGATCATTTGTAACCTTCTGGAATTTATAGTATATTTATTTATAAAGTAAACGATATCTATTATTAAAATTATATTTTATAGGTATCAAAGATGCTTTAAGGAGGAATACAAATGAATGTGCCACGGACAACACGCAAATGGAGCACAGCCAGTCTGTTGATTGTACTCGGTCTATTGGTATTTGCTTTACCAGCTTCAGCAGCATGGAACGATACCTATAAAGGATATGCCACTTACACAGGATCAGGATATTCAGGTGGAGCTGTTTTACTTGACCCTATTCCTTCCACTGCCTACATTACGGCCCTTAATCCTACTCAAATGAATTATGGTGGGGTCAAAGCTGCATTAGCCGGTGCTTACTTAGAAGTGCAAGGACCACTCGGTAAAACAACCGTCTATGTGACTGATCTTTACCCTGAAGGACCTAGCGGAGCTTTAGATTTATCACACAATGCCTTTGCAGCAATCGGAGATATGTCTAAAGGCAAAATCGATATTCAATGGAAAGTAGTTAAAGCGCCAATTACAGGTAACTTTAGCTATCGGATCAAAGAAGGAAGTAGCCAGTGGTGGGCGGCTATTCAAGTTCGCAATCACAAATACCCTGTCATGAAATTTGAATATGAAAAAGCAGGTCAATGGATCAGCTTACCCAAAACAGATTACAACCATTTTGTCGGTGAGCAAATGGGGAATCAACCTCTAAACGTACGTATAACCGATATCCGTGGCAAAGTTGTAACTGATACCTTACAAGCATTGCCTAGCGAAGCGACATCTAGCCCTTATATCGTAGCGGGTAAAGCTCAATTTCCTGATTGATCTTTGGCAAAAAAATAAGCGCAGGAATGACCGCCTGTAAAGGAGATCATCACTGCGCTTAATAATAATTGAACCAAATTTAAGGTAATAATGTTCCGCGTGCACTTACATATAAAGTATACCATTCATCCCGTGTCATCAGGCTTGCTTGACGTTCTGCATCTGCACAAGCTTTGATGCGTTCTGGATTAGATGTACCAATAATCGGTTGAATCATAGCTGGATGATACATTAACCATCCTAATACTATCGCTTCTGCTGTCGTTTCTTTGTCTGCTGCCATTTGTTGTACCAATTGAGCTGTTTGTTGAATATGTTTAGGCTCATCTTTGATATCACGGCCAGAGAATTTACCTTGTGCTAATGGACTCCAAGCTTGCAATTGAATATCTTCTGTCCGGCAGTATTCCATTAATCCTTCAGCAAAGTTCACTTCTGTACCTGCTTGTTGATTCACATGCACCACATGATCCACAAAATGAAGATGATTCAGACTCATTTCCAATTGATTGACCGCGAAGGAATCAGGAATCGCTTGTTGCAAAAATTTGATCTGAGAAGCGCTCATGTTGGATACACCAAAATAACGTACTTTACCTGAAGATTTTAATTTGGCAAAAGCTTCTGCCACTTCTTCTGGTTCAACCAATGGATCAGGACGATGTAACAACAATACATCTAGATAATCAATGCCCAAGCGCTCCAAATTACCATCGACGGAATGAAGAATATGCTCTTTCGAAAAGTTAAATCGACCCGGTAGATCGCCTTCACCCAATTGAATACCACATTTAGATTGAATGACGATTTGTTCACGCAGATCAGGTCTAGCTTGCAGTACACGTCCAAAAACTTGCTCTGCTTTCCCTTTAGTATAGATATCAGCGTGATCGAACATCGTAATTCCGATCGATAAAGCCGCTTCAACTGCTGCTTCCGCTTCTTTCACATGTTGCTCTGTAAAAGGTTCTGCATCCCAGCCTCCACCAAACGGCATACACCCTAAGGCAAGACGGCTATTTGAAATTCCACGTTTAGCAAGTGGCATTACTTTAGTCATTTTTATGTTCCTCCTATCAAATGATAGCGCTTTTAACACATCTATACTCTCATACTTGTGATGCTAAATACAATAGCAATCTCTTCTGATCGTCCCTATGATATGCAAAGATATGCAAAAAAGAAGAGATTCTAAAAGCGAATCCCTTCTTTTGCTTACCATCTATGCTATTGTTATTTAATTTATTGGAATAGTTCAAATTCACTTACAGCTACTGTAGAAGGTCCTGAATTACGATCAAAAATCACTTTGTACGTCTTGTAAGCTTTGGTATTGTCTATTTCGTAGACTTTTTTCTGACCGACTTCCCAGCGATAAGAAGATTTAACATCATGCAAGACTTCTTCCCACTGTTCACCATCGTTACTACCTACCAGTGTCCAAAACACAGGAGCAGTCGATTTGTTCGCCAGTGTTAATGAATACCCTTTAACAACTTGAGGAGCATCAAACGTATATTGAAGTGTTGCATCTATAAAGTTATCGTTGTCTGATTCCCAGTAACTATCTGATCCTGTATTATGATCAAATGCTTTCCATGCTGTATCTTCATTCACTGAAGCATATGCTCCACCTTCGACAGATACCATAGAGTTAGCGGCAGGTACCAGATTCGCATTATCTCCAAATTCGTATAATTCTAATTCGCTAACGGCTACAGATGATCCACCGTTGTTGGAAGAAATAAATAGAGCGTATGCTGTATAAGCTGTATCATTAGAAATCGTATACGACTTGGTCTGACCTGGTTGCCACTGAGTCTGATTCGACTGTTCGTCTAGCACAAGCCAGTTCTTACCGATCTTACCTGCTAACTGCCATTTTTTTGGTGCTTCAGATGTATCGTACGTATCTGCTTGCACTGTATATTGAGTGATTACTTTTTTAGTGTTAAATTGATAAATCAACTGAGAGGATGAACCAGCAGGAGCTTTCCATGTGCTTTCTGGAGTAGAATTATCGTCAAATGCTTTCCATGCTTCATGACCAACTTCTTCAGCACTTGCACTTGCTGTACCATTTGTTCCAGTATTTGAACTTAATACAGGTACTACATCATTGCTGTAATTTAGCGCATGTGCCGTTCCGCCTTGATATACAGTCCCCATCAATAATGCACCAAGTAATACCGCACCCGTTTTTTTCAATTTAAGCAATCCCATTGTTCAATCTCCCCTTTAAAATATTAGTCTTACGTGGGATAGCTAGACGTAGAAATGATCTATTCAGAATACTGGTAGTACACAGTTCTGCGGGCTGTGCATAGAGTACAATTATTGTTTAGAATCTACTTCTTTGTTTCCCCCAAAAAACGATCCGTTGGACATCTAATTAAGTTACATATTCATAAGTGGTTAATAACCGTTTTTCCAAACTTTGACACATTTATCATAAAAAAAGTTTTTATAGTCAAATTTTACTAGGTAATAAGTAATTAAAACATAGTGTTATTGAATACAAATTTGTCTGTACTCCTCCTTTCTTACCCCATTTAGAATACAACTAATAAATAAGACATAGTACTTGTGGCGTCTATTATTATATTATGTAGTTTGTATATTACTACCAAATAACCACTATTTACTAATTAACTTATTAAGATGTTGACGCTTTATTCTATAGTCAGTGCGAACACTTTTGCAATACTTTTTTTGGAAAAAATAGGGATTTGATTCTTTTGACTCATATAAGAAGACCAAAAAAGGATATTCTACATAAGTAGAATATCCTTCTTCTGATAACTATTTATTGAGCAACTATTATTTACGTTCGACAACAATATAAGAAGATTCAGAAGTAACTTTAGCTCCTAAAATCTCAGCGACAGAACGTACTGGTACATAAGTAACGCCTTTAATTTTGACCACTTTATGTGTCATTGTTTTCGTAGTTCCATCAGTTACAGCTTTGTTAGAATTCAAGTGAAGTGTAGTCACAGCGCCAGTAATATCATCAGTCAGTGTGATTGTTTTGGTTGTTGGGTTCCATGTGAACTTAGCATCAAATTCTTCAGCTAACTGTTTAACTGACATTAGTAACACACGATCTTTAGTCACTACATCGTATGAAGAATAAGATGAATCTTTATCAATATAGATCGATTTGTTAGCAATCCCTGCGACATCATGTAATAACAAATACACAGGTGAAGTCGTATCGAAGCTGCGCAATAACGCACCTGGTGTAAAATCTTTGGAAGTGACATCTAGAACACCATTAGGTGTTGCAATCGGATCAGCGACAATATTTCCATCTACATTCCAGTTCTCATTTTCGGTATGCAGATTAAACATACTGTAAGGCACATACTCTGAACTAGGCAAAGCGACTGTTAAGTCTACAATTTGCTTACGGGTATGCATATCTTTATCAAAATAAAGATCTAATGTAAGACGTGTATTTGTACCGAAAATCGTTTTGAATTCAGGCTCAGCAGAGACTTCTTTCAAATATTTATCATATTCAGACAATACATCTTTCAAAAACGATTGAACCTCAGCATACGATTCATTAACAAATTCAGCTTTTGTCTGATCCAAAGTGAAGTAAGATACAGAATCTTTTTCTTCATCACTCATTTGTGATTCCGCATACGTGATAAAGTCATACAACGTAGCTAACAGATCACGCCAGCCCGCTTCATCCGTAGAGATACTTGTTAAGAAAGGCTTAACCAATCCGATAAATTCTTCACCGGTAAGTTCAATATGCAAATGAGTCAAATCTACAGACTCTCCATACACTTCTTGAGTCACAGAATCAACAGTGACATTGGATGGGTTAGGAGCATGTTTGAAAAATAAGCTAGCTGATTTGGTAATCAACTCTTTCGCTTGATCTTCAATTTGTTTCATTGTTAGACTAGCAGGTAAAAAAGCCATTTGTTCTTCTGTAGTTAGAGGTATGTATAATGGCTTTTGCGCACCAGACAACGCAATCGTGACTCCTTTCGTATCCATAAACATTTGGAAAGGTAATGTCATTCCACTGTAAGCGATACCACCTTCAACCGAAACATTTCCGTTTTCTTGAAGTTTGGCATGATTGATGTTCAATTGCATTCCGTTCAAAACGGTTGCTATTTTGCGCTCTTCTGCCGACGCTGTTGAAACAGGTGTTAATTGAACTGCAAGCGATTGTTTGGTTTCGATCGATTTTACATTAAGATCACCAACCATGGCACTATTGATGTCTAGATTACCTACAGCCTGACAACCTGACAACAGGACAAGGAGCAGTACTAGCGGCATGATAACCCATTTTCTATTTTTCATAATGTTCCCCTTTCGATAATATATTTCTTTTTCATTATCCCAGTTAAAGTTATATTTGTAAAACCTCAATATCGTCATCAAATGATGCTATTGTATACTAAGTAGGACGAATAAATATGGTTTTGGAGGATAAAAAAGTGATTAAAAATGAAAAAATTAAAGCAATTGAAGTGCAATTAACAGGAATTAATGGAGAAGACCTGGGGATTGTACCTACAGCTGAAGCTTTGCAAATGGCTAAACAACTAAAAGTTGATCTTGTCTGTACTTCTCTTTATAGTAGCCCACCTCCTTGTCAATTGATCTCAGCAGGTGCCGCTAAACAAAATAAACAACAATCCAAAAAAAGTGATAAACCCGTTAAAATCAAAGAAATTCGCTTAACTGCTAATATCGAAGATCACGATTATGAAACGAAAAAAAATCAGGCTGAACGTATTCTACAATCGCATAATGCTGTATTACTAGTTGTCAAAACACAAGGTAGCAAAGAATCGGCTAAAGCTAAAACGATTATTGAAGAATTATTGCGTGATCTTCAATCATCAGGTAAAGCCAAAACAGGAATTCAGGTCAGTGGTAAGCAATCTATGGTACAAATTGATCCTTTAAACGAATAAACGGATTTAAGAAATAAAAAAAGCGTATTCCTCTGATGTATAGAAGGATTACGCTTTTTTATTAGCTTGAGTGTGCCTGTTTTTATTCTTGATGATCTTTTTCAAACTGTAAAGAAGATTGAGAACGAGCAGCAAATGAATCTACACGATGATGAATATGCTGACTCCATTGAGATAAGACTCTTTGTAGATCCGCAGTGATAACCGGCTTACTGATAAAATCATTCATTCCTGCTGTCAGGCAACGTTCCCGATCTTCTTTTCTTGCAAAAGCAGTAACTCCAATAATGATCGGCATGTCTTGAGCTGTATAATAATTATGAATGTGCTGAGTCGCTTCTATTCCGTTCATATTCGGCATCTGCACATCCATAAAAATAAGATCATAATGGGATTCTGTCGCTTGCTGTACCGCTTGTTGTCCATCAGTTACCAGATCAGCTTCATAACCATATTTACTTAGCATGGCAAGTAATACTCTCTGATTCGCCACATAATCTTCTGCTACTAGAATACGCATAGGATAATATTCGGAAGTGACCTGTACATCTTCTAATAATCGAATCGGGTTAGAGCGTGATTCTATATCTAAAGGCAACACAGCGAGATCGTTCAATTCAGCAGATACTTCTAATTTCAATACAAAGTAGAATGTAGCGCCCCTATTCTCGTCACTGGTTACATCGATACTTCCACCCATCAACTCAACTAGCTTTTTACAAATAGATAATCCTAAGCCTGTTCCTCCGTACTTCCGATTTAACACAGGATGCAATTGGGAGAACGGTTGAAATAACTGAGATTGCTGATGAATGGGAATCCCGATTCCTGTATCTTTAACTGAGAATTCTAACCATAACTCTTCACAAATCGCAGACTGTCCTTCTTCACGTTCTAATGGACGAACATGTACAGTAACTGAACCTGCCTCTGTAAATTTAATCGCATTTCCAACCAGATTCACAAGCACTTGTCGGATACGACCTGCATCTCCTACCATCCAGTGTGGTATCGACTCATCCATCTCAAATACCAAATCCAACTGCTTATCTTGTGCTTTAAATGTAAATAATTCTTGTACATTATCCAAAATCGATCGTAAATTAAAGGGCTCTGTATTCAGTGTCATTTTCCCAGCTTCGACTTTACTGAAATCCAGAATTTCGTTTAACAAATGCAATAATGTCTCACTACTGTTGCAGACAATATCCAGATACCCTTGCTGTTGTTCATCCAATTCTGTATCTGCAAGCAGTCCACTCATACCTATGATGCCATTCATCGGTGTACGTAATTCATGACTCATCACAGACAAAAACTCAGACTTCGCTCGATCTGCGCGTTCTGCTGATTCTTTGGCTCGAATAATTTCTTTTTCCCCTGTAATATCGCGGAATACAATTACTGCACCCCGTTGTTCTCCATGATCTATAACAGGCGTCACCTGATAAGCAGCCAGAAAGCTAGACCCATCTTTTTTCCAAAAGACTGTTTCTTCTTCTTGATTGGGTTTACCTTGGCGGATTGCTTGAATAATAGAAGATTCTTCACCTAACACATCATCATCTTGAATACCCCAGTTACGAATTTGATTCGTACGTGTAGAATCGGATAAATGATCTTCAATATCCAGCCCTAGCATCATCGCACCAGCGTGGTTAATAAACATTCCTTCGCCTTCACTATTGATACTAAAAATACCTTCCGATACTGCATTTAAAATAAGAGAATGCTCATTACTTAAGCGTTCAATCTGATGAATATATTGCTTTAATTCTGTAATTTCAGTCACAATTCCGTATAATCCGATAACTTCCCCATGAGCTACAATCGGTACATTGGTAATGTTGGCAGGAAATAGTGAACCATCTTGACGATATACATTTAATTCATACGTCTGCGGGATTCCTTGTCTTGCTAATTTAGCATGATGGATGACGCGCTCAATACTACTTTCTTCAAATAAAGACAATATCGGTTGCCCGATTAAATGATACCGAGAATACCCTGTAATTTCTTCCAGACTACTATTTACCGAGATAAAATGCCCTTTGAGATCAACTGCACATACACCGGAAGGATTATTTTCAAATAAAGAACGGTAGCGATGTTCATTATCTTGAAGAACCATTTCTAAATGTTTGCGTTCGGTAATATCTCTGGAGACTGCTGTATATCCATAGGCATCTCCCTCTGGGCTGTACACATACCGGCTTGTCGTTTCTAACCAGACATAATGTCCTTTTTTGTGACGGCAACGAAAAACAACCGTTTCTTTTTCATTTTTTTGCTCTCGTACACCTTTAAGAAAATGAACAAATAACGGTAAATCTTCTTTGTGAATATGACTATACCCCGGACCTCCGATCAATTCTTCTGCTTCATAGCCAAGAATCAATCGACAAGCAGGAGAGACATATAGAAAAGTCGAGTGTTCATCATCAGCATGACGGGAGATCATATCTAATGAATGCTCGGTAATGATACGGTATTTCTGTTCGCTTTCACGCAATTGCTCGCTAATCAGGTAATGTTCGGTAATATCTTGAGCCAGTCCTATCAACTGCAATGGTTGCTGAGTCTCTTTATCAAGCGTCGCTTCCCAGTATCCATGAATCACTTTCTGTACATTGCCGGGTAACCGAATCCGGTAGCGCATTTCTTCGCTTGTTTTTTGGTGAATAGCCTTTTCGATACAATACTTTACTTGCTCTACATCTTTGGGATGTACAACTGCCAGATACGAATCAAGATTATCTTCAACCGCTTTTATACTTTTGGCATAGATTCGGCGAATATCTTTCGAAAAGTGAATCGTATTTCCTTGTAGATCCCAATTCCATGCACCCAGTAAAGCCATCCGATGCGCATGAGCAATAATATCTTCTTCCGACTTTTGCTTGGTGACATCTTGAGCGATAGCCAGTACTTTCTCTACTTCACCCTGATCATTTCGCATTAATTGTGTAAAAATTTCTAACCACATATAATGACCATCTTTATGTTTGACACGTCTTATAAATGTTCTGTCATCTGCATACATACTTCCAGGTTGGTACATTTCTTGTGCGTCTTCTTCATGGTAGTATTCCATTCTCATTCGAGAAACCATTTCAGACGGTTCATATCCCAAAATCTTTTTGACTGAAGGCGAGACATATTGAATATTGCCATCGGCTCCACTCACAGAAACAATACTGGAAGAATTACGTACAATCATCGAATATAAATCTTCGGCTTCCCGATCTTGCACGACTGTAATGTACATCATCATGTATTGTAACTGCTGTTCCTGATCTGAGAATACATAAGAAACATGTATAGATAACCACACAGGGACATGGTCAGCGTTCATCCAACGACGTTCTACTTTTTCTATGGTGGTGCTATGTTTTACTTGATCTGTTAGCCATTCATCAGCTACATTCCATATTGTTAAAAGATTCCGTAATTCGGACTCTTCGTATTTTAATATTCGGCATAATGCAGGATTGGCTTGTACGCATTGCCCTTGCGCAGAAAATATCGCAATACCTTCGGGGGTATTGGCATACATATGGGCTAGTACAGATTCTTCTGGGGTAGAAGCATTAAACACAAACCCATCCTCCTTTAATCATCACTATTCATACCGCCCTAAATTCGCAAATTTCACGAAAATTGCAGTCTTTACACTTTCGCTGTGAAGGCATCGGTGTAAAAAAGGATTCTGGCTTGGGACGATTGTAATAATCATCATCCAAACAAGACTTCATTTCTTCAATATATCGACCAATACTTTGTTCCACTTTAATAATATCTTCCGAAGTAATCCGATATTCTTTATATTCGCCTGTTACCAGATATTCAACACGAATCTGGATTTTTTCCAGTGGCATATTGTACTTTTCTTTTACATACGAAGCATACAGATACAATTGATCTGAGAAATCGTCTTCACGTCCTGTTTTCCAATCGACAATTACTACGGTACCATCCGGTTTGCGATACAATAAATCCATTTTCACATAGACTTTAGTATCGAATAATATCATCGTATCCCATTTTTCAATTTCTAAAATCTTCATATCCGACCGTGTAACTTCTTTCCAGGTTAACGTATCGTATAAATGACGAATACATTCTTCTTGCCGCTGCTTAATCGTAGCTATTCGGCTATTCAATGTATCGTCACCGTAATATATTTCGGAAAGCATTGTATGGTATTTAGGATTATTCAACCAAGCTTCTACATCTTGAGATTGAATATATGCTTCATTCAATAATTTACGCATTTGCTCTAACAAAAATGCTTGTCTTGGAGCCGTTTGTGATTCTTCCCATTGGCGAAGTGCCGATTCACACATCCGATGAGCCAGATCACCAAATAATAGATAGAAGTTGCGTAATTGTTTTAAACGATAAGCATGGACTTGTTCTTCTGAGCCCAGCTTTTCGCTCCAACCATTATGAGCAGCATAGTAGTGAAAATAATATTTGCGTAAACATTCATCGAACATATTTGCTCGAGATTGAGAGTAAGACCATTGCGGGTATTTTGCCATGCCAGACAGCCTTTCTATGACTTTGAACTATAGATTGTCATCATAGTTTAAATTATAACAAATATTGAGCTAATAACGAGGCTATTCTAGTTATTTTATCAGAAGAATTATAGAGTTTTTCTAATGACAAAAAAATCGGTAGCACCTATAG
The DNA here is from genome assembly GCF_001721045.1 of Paenibacillus nuruki. Taxonomy (GTDB): domain Bacteria; phylum Bacillota; class Bacilli; order Paenibacillales; family Paenibacillaceae; genus Saccharibacillus; species Saccharibacillus nuruki. The sequence continues at coordinate 110,586 of NZ_MDER01000031.1, forward strand.
GCACTACCGATTTGTGTAAGATATACATAGATCCTATGAAGGAAGGATATCGACTAATTTGGAGAGCACAGCTGCCATTTCTTCGCGGGTCACTTCCTGATTCGGGCGGAATGTCTGATCTGGATAACCACTCATGAGCCCAAGTGTATTCACTTTTCGCACACCTTGTGTTGCCCATGCAGATACTTTTTTAGCATCTTTATAATCTACTGGCGATAAAGTAGTTGTCGTAGACGTTGGTAACATTCGACCAATCATTGTAGCTAATTGCTCGCGCGTAATCGAACGTGTTCCGTTAAATCCGTTGTTATCGCCGACCATGATTCCTTGTGCAGATACTGCTTGTACATAAGGTTCTGCCCATGCTGGCATTGCAGAATTATCCGTAGTTACCGAAGCCACAGATACTGTAGGAATATCCAAGCGTAGCACTTTGGCAAGCATAACTGCCATTTCATAGCGATTCACAGCTTGTTGTGGATTATAGCTACCTGCTGCATCTCCTTGTACAATATCCAGACTCATTAATTTCAAAATATCTTTATTCGCCCAACTGTTGATTGTGTCTTGAGGCTGCGCCATATTCGAGTTCGCGATCACTGAAGTCCATGCTCCTTGCGGAACAGATGCTTTCAGATTATTATTCTCACGTGTTGTCGGCACAGCAATCCATTTATCCCAGTTATTATCATAGTAATAAACAAGTGCATTGGTAGACGGACTATTCGCTTGTAAGCTCACTGTGTCTGCTACAGCTTGTAGAGGTGCTACGATAACCAGTACATTTGGACTCGATGTAATCACAGGTGCAGTATTTCCAGACGATGGATTAGTCGTACTTGGAACAGATGACGTTCCATTATTAGACGAATTACCTGTTGTCGCTTGTGGTTGTGCTCCTCCACTACCACCTGTTGCGGTCGGTACAGGTGGTAGTGGTACTGGACTTGTAGGCGCAAAGCTAACTGGTGTACTTGGTTGATTATTACCTGTTTTTTTATCTGAGTCGGATTTCTTAGAAGTCGATTTTTCTACTTCTAGTGAATATGATTTACTTGTCCCATTTGTAGACCATACTTTCACTTGCATACCTGTAGTAATCACAGTAGCTGAATTCACAGGTACCCCGTTATCTGTATATACTAATGCATATGCATTAGGTGTAAGTGTTAACCCACGTAATAATTCTCCAGCGGTTAATTGAACTGGCAAATTACGAATCGTTTGATTCTCTAGAATACCCTGTACTACAGATACAATATCGCCCTTAGCCTGGTTAGATATTGTAAAACTCCAACCTTCTCTAGCATTGACTGCCGCAGATACATTACCTGCGATATCTACAAACATACCTGAAGACATATCTACATAATAAGTAGCGCCACTGTTTAGATCTTGTGTTTGCAAGTAGAATCTATTGTTATCCTCGTAAGAGAATACACCTTCTCCTGCTTCATTATAAAAATATCCGCTTGATGCATGAATAACCATTTCTTTTTCACCAGTAGCTTCATTACGAATAATAATATTACCGGTAGATGGACGAACTTGTTCATTAAATTCTAGACCGATCCAAATAGGTGCACCTACACCACTATTATAATTAGTAGAAAATTTAGCTTCAGGTGCAGTCCGATCTGGCGTACGAATGATCCAATCTTTCCCACTATATCCGGAAAAGCTATTTCCTGCGGTATCTTTAAATGTATTCGGTGCAATCGATACATAGTATTCCGTTTCATCGTCTAATGAAGTTTGCGTTTCAATCCGTATAGAACGTGCTCCACTGTATTGGTTGTAGGTTGCACTTGAAATATGTCCACCCGAGACAATCAAATTTTCTACAGCTTGATCGTTGTCCGCACGATAAATCGTAATCGCTCCATTACCTAGTTCTACAACTTCATCAAATGTTAAATATAACGTTGGTGCTAGACTATCTTCAGATGCACCATGCGATATCAAAGATGGATTTCTTGTATCTATAGTAGTAGATGTTTTGAAACTCCATTCCTTCGCATTGGGAGGAAATCCTTCAAATCCATTGCCTGCTTGATCTACAAATGTACCCGATTGGATATCTACATAATATTCTACTCCACTGTTCAATCCATACGCTTCAAAATAGAACGTATTGCCAGATTGATTCAAGTATAAACTTCCACTACTTGCATTGAAATGTCCACTGTAAGCATACATCGTCATTACTGCATTATTATCAGCCACTTCGCGAATAATAACACTTCCGTAGTTATTGACCTTCACATCTTCATTAAAGAATAGTTTTAGTTTAACAGGATCTCCTTGTTGCTCTGGATAAGTCGTCACATAACTGGCTTTAGGTGCAGTCCGATCTGGTGTACGGAAGATCCAATCTTTCCCACTATATCCAGAAAAGCTATTTCCTGCGGTATCTTTAAATGTATTCGGTGCAATCGATACATAGTATTCCGTTTCATCGTCTAATGAAGTTTGCGTCTCAATCCGTATAGAACGTGCTCCACTGTATTGGTTGTAGGTTGCACTTGAAATATGTCCACCCGAGACAATCAAGTTTTCTACAGCTTGATCGTTGTCCGCACGATAAATCGTAATCGCTCCATTACCTAGTTCTACAACTTCATCAAATGTTAAATATAGCGTTGGTGCTAGACTATCTTCAGATGCACCATGCGATATCAAAGATGGATTCGTCGTATCCACGGTACTTACAGTTTTGAAGCTCCACCCTTGTGACCCTTGAATACCTGGAAAAGTATTACTAGAATCATCACTAAATGTGCCTGAAGTGACATCTACATAGTAAGCAGTTCCACTATTTAATCCTTGAGTCTGAAAATGAAATGCATTCTCATCTATAAAAGAAAAAACAGGCTGTCCACTTTCTGTGAGAAATGAACCCCCTGATGTGCTCATTTTCATAGCAATACTGTCATCTGCTGCATTGCGAATAATGATACTTCCGTACCGTTTATGAATAGACTCATCAAATTGCATTTTGAGCCAGATTGGTCTGCTTAAACCACTATCATAACTACTTTCAAAACTTGCTTTTGGTGCTGTAAAATCAGGTGTACGGAATGTCCATGTATATTCTCCAGTTACACCAGAAAAGGGTGCACCGTACTCATCAACAATAACGCTTGGATCTACATTTACATAGTATTCAGTCTGATCTGGCAATGTATCATTTGTATAGATCTGCAACGTACTGCCACTTAAATTGTAAGTAGCTCCTTCCATACGACCACTAGAAACTTTAATTTCTTCAACTTTATTTTTATCATTACTTCTATAAATGCTGATTGCACCTGTTCCCAATTGAACTTGCTTAGAAAAAGACATACCCAGCGTAGGAATAAGTGAGGTTAATCCAGAAGAAGTCGGTCTAAAATCAATCAAACTAATGCCTGATGATGAAGATATTTCTGAACTTTGCAACCTAAATGTTGGGTTCGCTTCAACACTAGGTGTTCCATACACATCATTATTTACAGAATCGGTGTTATTCTCACTAGAAGAACTATACTCACTAGGCATAGCTTCTGCTCCTGCGCGAGGAATAATCGGAGAATACATATTAGCTAGTTGAATCAAAGTCAAACTGATACCTATAGCTTTGCTTGATTTTTCCCATTTTGTTTGTTGAGTTGGATTTTTCCTTTTTAGTTTTCCCATTAATAATGATCCCCTTTTTTAGAAGCTTTATTTATATCTAAGATTACTTATAGTTGTTTATACAAAGGTAAGATGGTCGTATACGATTTTTCAATTTGCTGCATAAAAGAACCATAATAATATAAAATGGCTTTTGCTTTTTCCACAGGATGCTGTTCCTGAAATATGTTTTCTACTTGCTGATATAACCGCTCATAATGAACTCGATTCAACGGAATAAGAATCATTTTACTGAATCCATTATTTAGCCACCGGTCAAAAGCAGTATCAAAAATCGGGAATAATGTTGATAGTGACTCGATTTGTTGTTCTTGCACATACCAACTCATATCTCTAAAAATATGTTGAATTTCTACCATCGATTTCTGTACCTTTTGATGTTCTTGTTCTAACTGATATTTTGCAGGTTCAATATGATGTAGCGGATATAATTCCTGCTGATGCATCCAGTTAGAATCGATCGTATTAGCAGAAAGGTATTGATCGATTACAGCTGTCAAAGACATAAAGTTAGCCCCTGCAATAGCAGCCCCACCTTTAGTTGTATTAATAACTTGTTTGGGATTTAGCATTTTAATATACAGTTCCATCTCTTTTTTCATCGATAGAAAAGAAGGATTACTGTATATCATATTCCCTTCTACATCTTCCGTCTGAATCGATAACTTCGGATCAAATTGTTGAGTGGGGTTCACATAATCAATACCACTGGCATACTGATTGCCATTGTGATAACCAAAATTTTGCCCGACTAAAATAATAAGTCCACATTCTAATTTCGAAGCTATTTGAAGAGCTATAATTGCAATAGATGACGCATCTTGTACTACTGGATAACCTGTATTGACGGCAGGGAAAAAGTAGGAAGATACCGTGTCTTGAGTAGTAATAACATGTAATTTTTCACCAGGGTATTCATCTAAAATATGTTCTCCTATACTAGAACCAAAAATAAGAGGAATCCGGTCAATCTTCTGATCTTTCACTTTATCAACCACTCGATAATTAAGCGGATTTGGATCATAACTACAAGCAGCATCAGGATAAATCCCATGATTGATCAACACCGAAAGGGAAGAACCTGCTGTAAAGATATAAGCAGATTGCTCCTCTTTCATTTGACGAAGATAAGGTATTTCTTGCTCCAAAGACGGGCCAGCGGATACGAGTACAATAGGCTTATCTTTGAAGTATGGTTTCTGTTGAAAAATATTAGGTGTATGACAGACATGCTTGAAATTACGTAGACTATTTTCTACCCAATGAAGACCAAACTTTTGACTCACCATCATATTGTTACGCTTATGTTTTAATATTTGATCAAAAGCTTCCTTAAAATGATTGGTTTCTTGCTCAAATAAATATTCATATGATGGAAGAATCGCTAGCGCTATCGTTCCTGGTGTACGATCTATAAATGATTGCAAAAAATGAAGATAGTGACTAGGCGACGTTGATATCTCAAAAGATCTCCAATGTACATCTTCAAAAACTTCTTTGGTTATATGAGTAACAGCTTGTTCTGCAATTGCTAGACGAGGTTCATATACAGAGTAAGTCGCATTTGGAAATCGTTTTTGAAAATGCTGGATATGGTAACCCATGCCGATTCCATAAAAAACGATATGATCAATATGCTCTCCCTGCAATGAACTTAAAAATTGAACAGCTTCTTTTTCTGGATAATCAAAATTATGTAGATACGCTTTTCTATCTTGATACTCAGCAAATATATTGGATTGAGCAGCTTGATTAACAGCTGTAGACAATTTTAAGTGCTTAGGAATTTTTTTATGATGTTCTGCTTCTATTAATAATTTTATTTTAGGAAATTTAGCTTTCAAAAATGACAGACCGGATAAAGAAGTCATTGTGCCCTCTTTTCTAAACATAATGTGTGTATACATTCAAACTGTATGCTTTGTTCGATAGATATCAGCTAAAAACATCCTTATTTCTCTGAAAAATAGAAAAAGTCGCCAATATTAGAGCTCTCCCCCTAATATCGGCAAATTACGACATTTTTTGAATATTATTCACTCATTTGGATAAACAATAATTTTGAGGCTGGCATTTTTGTGATGGATCGCTCGTTCCATGGCTTCTTGAGTTTGAGATAGTGGATATTTGTCTGTAATTATGATGTTGGCATCCACTTTACCTGAAGAGAGAAATTCAATTCCCATCGGGTATGTATTGGCATAACGGAACACACCATAGATATCGATCTCATTATCCGCAATCGCAGGCACATTAATAGGAATCTGATCTTGTGGAGGCAATCCAACAATCACTAATTTCCCACCACGGCGAATAGATGATAACGCACTTTGTAATGCTTTAGGATTTCCTGCTGTTTCCCATGCGACATCGACGCCTCTGCCACCCGTTAACTCTTTGATCTTGGCAACAGCATCTTCTTCTCTGACATTAATCACTTCAGTCGCACCCATTTTGCGAGCAGCTTCTAGTCGTACCGGTTCTAGATCAGTGACGATAATACGTGTAGCTCCAAAACATTTGGCAGCAGCCACAGCCATTAATCCAACAGGTCCCATTCCCATAATGGCTATTGTAGAACCGGGCTGTAGATGACAACGTCTAGCGGCATGAATTCCTACTGAAAAAGGTTCATTCATAGCGGCTTCTTCAAAAGAAAGATGTTCTGGAATAGGAAAAACAAAGTCCTGACGCATCACAATATATTGAACAAATGCTCCATCAACAGGTGGTGTCGCCAAAAATTGTACCTCTGGACACAAATTATAACGTCCTTCTTTGCAATATTCACAATGTCCACACGTTACTCCCGGTTCGATAGCGACTCGATCTCCGACGTTAAAACGTGATACTTTTTCACCTGTACTCACTACTATTCCTGCACATTCATGTCCCAAAATAATAGGCTTTTCAACCACGTAAGGACCTATACGTCCATGCTCATAATAATGCACATCTGATCCGCATATGCCTACAGCAATCACTTGAATTAATACTTCATCTGGCTGAGGTATAGGAACCGGAATTTCTTCGATAATGATGTGACCTGGCTCTGTCATAACAGCCGCTTTCATCGTTTTGGGAATCTCAACATGATTCGACATAAAATTTTTTCCTCCCTCTAGCAATCTGCAAAATTTCATGATATGATAGCGCTTACTTACAGATATAGTTTACCATTTAATAGCTGGAAGTTAAAATGATTGGCTATCCATCTCTTCGCTAATTTCAGGGAATGATTGACGAAAATGCAGGGATTCGTCAATATATGGTAAAGAGCGATTGTACTTTTTGATACAAATACTCTTACTTTTTTTCCAGTTGAGGGAGTTGGCGATATGACTGTCAAAATCAAAGATGTTGCAAAAAGAGCCGGCGTATCCGTCACCAGTGTATCCAGAGTATTGAACGGTGAGAAATATGTTAGCGAAGATGTACTGGCACGAGTAAATGAAGCAATTGAAGAACTCAAATATTCCCCTAGCCATATTGCTCGTAGTCTCAAAAAACAAAAAACAAATACGATTGGTGTTATCGTTCCCGATCTTACCTCCAACTTCTATTCGACCATTTTGAGTAGTATTGAAGAAAATGCAAGTAAATATGGTTATAACTTGATCGTCTGCAATATTGCAGAGAACCTGAGTAAAGAACTCAAGTACCTGTATATTTTTCAGGAAATGAGAGTAGAAGGCATTATTATTATGCATGAAAAAACAAATGATGATATTGTGTCGTTTGTGCAAAATGCGACGATGCCGATTTTATTTTCCAGTGTAAAATCTCCTGATCCTACATTTATGTCTGTATTGATCGATGATTATCAGGCGGCTTTTGATGCTACAGAGTACTTAATTGATGCAGGTCACACAGCTATTTCTTATCTGGGTGGTGATCTACAGGATATTACTTCAGGGCAGAGTCGATACAATGGATTTCGTGACGCTTTGATCAAACATGAGATCGCTATTAATCCTGATTATATTAAGTTTGGTGATTATAAGCTTCCTAGCGGACAAGCATTGATGAAAGAACTACTTGCACTTCCAAATCGCCCCACAGTTGTGTTTGCAGCAAGTGATGATATGGCTGTAGGTGCTTTGAACTGTGCACTGGATCAAGGATTATATGTTCCTGATGATATTTCGATTATCGGATTTGATGGTAGTACAATCACTAATATTGTTCGTCCAGCAATCACATCGATGCAACAACCCATTTATGAAATGGGACAGATTTCATTAGAAAGTCTACACAGATTAATTACACGTCCCAAAACACAACAAAAAACAGATATCGTTTTACAGCATGAGCTAGTCGTAAGAGATAGTTGTAAAAAAATAAATTAAATTCATTTCAAATTTGTACTTGTTATTTGTAAAAGATACGTAATATAATGTCTCATATCAAAACGATTTCAACATAAATTTTCTTCTAAGACACTTCATAAGTTAGTTAACCTCACATTATTTATCAATTTAACAGCTTTATCTTCCTTTTCTCAGTCCCAAGTCATTCATTGTATATGCAAAGGTAAGTTCACAATGTGGTATCGATTCCAGATAACAGATATCACATTTCTTAACTTTCTGGAATCGATACCATATTATAGAAATTGTTGTTTGTTTCACTTGTTTCTCATTATAGTTGTTCTTATAAAATGGCTTAGATATCCGTATGGTATCGATTCCATAAAAGGAGGAATTCAGTTGAAAACAATTATTGTCGATGAAATAACCGTTTCACCATTGATTATAGGCACAGGTGATTTATCGAAAATGAATGGTACATGGATTTTGGATGAATTTGTAGCTGCTGGTGGTACTACTATTGATATGGCATACCAATACACCAATAGCGAAGTCATTATTGGACAATGGATGAAAGAGAACAACAATCGGGATCAATTGGTATTACTTAGCAAATGTGTTCATCCTCTCAAGGGTGAGACCACTGCCAGAGTCAACCCGGAATCAATTACCCATGATCTACTGATTAGTCTTGAGCGGTTGGGTACCGATTATATTGATCTGTATGCGTTACATCGAGATGATGAATCGGTTGCTGTCGAACCCATTATCGATATCCTTAACGAACATTTGTCTCAAGGTCGGATTCGTACATTTGGTGCTTCGAACTGGAGTTATCAACGAATTCAACAAGCGAATGATTATGCAGAACGGCAAGGGTTAAAAGGATTCACATTCAACAGCCCTAACCTTTCTCTTGCTATTGCTTTAGAAGCACGTTGGTCGGGTTGCGTATCGGCGGATGAAAATACCGCTTTATGGCATGATAACAACCAGCTACCACTACTCTCTTGGTCAGCACAAGCAGGCGGATTTTTCTCCGGTGCTTTTTCTCCAGAAGATCGATCTAATGAAGAAATGGTACGCGTGTATTACAGCGAACCGAATTGGGAACGCTATCGTCGCGCTGTGATCTTAGCAGATGAGAAAAAAGTTACCCCTACGCAAATTGCGCTTTATTTTGTTCTTCATCGTCCATTTCCAACTGCCGCCATTATCGGCCCTCGTACTTCGGATGAATTGGCTCAATCTTTTGCAGTGTTGTCGTTGAATATCAACGAATCTGATCTAAAATGGCTTAATTTGGAAAGGGATGAACGATCATGATCCAACATAAATTAGCTGCTCAATTGTTTACAGTACGCAATGAACTCAAACAGGACTTTATCTATACGCTCAAAGAACTTCGCAAAATGGGTTGGACAGCCGTCCAGATTGATGGGCTACATGGTAATGATCCTGCCGAGATCGCCGCTGTTATGCAAGAAATAGGTCTTCGCACTGCCGGGATGCATGTGGGTCTAGAACGAATGAAAAATGATTTGGATCAAGTCATCATTGAAGCTGATCTTTTTGGTACACCGGATATGATCTGTCACTCTCTACCTGATGAGCACAAAAATGAAGAAGGCTATCTCTATGTGAGACGTGAGCTACGCAAAGTATCTGCTATTGTATCGCCAAAAGGTTATCGAGTGGGATTTCATAATCATGATTGGGAATTTCATACGATGATGGAAGGTCAATATGCACTGCAATATTTACTTGAATATGATGAAGCGACACCTGTCTATGCAGAGATTGATACGTATTGGGTGAAAAAAGCTGATCTTGATCCGCTCACTATTATTCGTCAGTATGCTCATCGTATGCCGATCTTACATTTTAAAGATATGACAAACGATGAACAGCGCTATTTTGCTGAAATAGGTAGCGGTACCATCGATTTTGCTCCTCTTTTACAATGGGGCGAAAAGAATGGGGTCGAGTGGTACGCTGTCGAACAGGATTATTGCCCAGGTTCACCGATGGATAGTCTAGAATCCAGTCTGAATTATTTAAATACATTAATCAAAACGCTCTAATCTACCCGTATCATTTCGCTATACATGTGTATTCGCCAGTATGAAAGGAGTAGTGCCATGCAAGCCGAACTTGATTCCGTTCCGAAAAAATCAACGAAGAGCAAAAAAGCATCTTCGGCAGGACTATGGAAAACGATTGTTGTTAACCGCTACTTGTACCTGATGTTGCTACCGTGTCTTATCTTTTTTGTCATCTTCTCCTATCTTCCTATGGCAGGACTGGTGATGGCATTTAAAGAATTTCGATTCAATGCAGGGATGTTCGGTGGTCCGTGGGTAGGGCTTCGCTACTTCAAATTATTCTTCTCTTACCCGGATGCCACACAGCTAATTCTCAATACGTTTATTGTTGGATTCCTCAAAATTATTGTGTATTTCCCTTTCCCGATCTTACTTGCTTTAATGCTAAATGAAGTTCGCTCCAAACGTTTCAAATCGATCACCCAAACGATCTCCTATCTCCCTTACTTCCTCTCCTGGGTGGTTGTTGCCGCATTTACCAATAAAATTCTAGCTCCTGATGATGGTATTTTCAATCAATTTATGGCTGCTCTCGGTGGCGACGGTAGTATTTTCTACATGATGGATGGTCATTATTTCTATCTCATTATGTTTCTGACGTATCTTTGGAAAAATATCGGTTGGGGTTCTATTATCTATCTAGCTTCGATGGCTGGAATCGATCCTACCCTTTATGAAGCGGCTGAAATGGATGGCGCAAGCAAATGGCGTAAAATCTGGCATATTACACTCCCTTCTATTCGTCCGACCATTGCTATCCTGTTTATTTTGGATATTGGTAGTCTGTTAACTACAGGATATGAGCAAAACTATTTGCTTCGTACTGCGGGTAACTCGGATTATTCCGATATTCTAGACACCTATGTATTACGTGTAGGTATGATGCAAGGACAGTATGGATATGGTGCAGCAGTTGGTCTTTTACAAGGTCTTGTCGGCTTAATCCTCGTTGTGGTAACCAACTATCTAGTCAAACGCTTTAGTAAAAATGAAGCCAGTCTCTGGTAGTCCTAACTCAATCGGTAACTCCCCTGTAATTCAATAAACCATTTGGAGTGATTTCATTGAAAACGATCAAACGCCAAACTTCACTTACACTTTGTCTCTTATTGTTCATGGTTGTGTTGTTGTCTGCTTGTTCTTCAGACAGTAGTGGTAGTGAAGCGACTAGCCAAGTAGCTGCGGATGGTCGCAAAAGCGGTGAAGGTGGATTTATCGCCAATCGTGATTTGACCGGACGTATTTTTCTTGAAGGTGATGGTGCACAATTACCTGATGATCAAGTGGGGAACCCGATAGCCCTCAAAATCAAAGAAAAAACAGGCATGACGATCAACTGGCAATCCAGCGGTGCAGCAGATGGACTACAAGAATTAACAGTAGCACTAGCGACTGGAGATTTACCTGATGTGATTGAAGCTTATCTCGATCATGGTGGTCGCCCTGAAATGAATGTACTTCTCAAAGGTGCTCGTGAAGGTCTATTCACAGACTTAAGCCCTTACCTCAAAAATACCAAAGTGCTCAAAAACTATCTCGACCCAGATTTCTTACCTCGTGATACTAAAGAAAACGTGATGTTCCGCCCAGAGTTTGGCGGCAAAGTGTACTTTATTCATATGAATATCCCTGCCAAAAATACAACAGATGCTGACCGTATTCACTACCGTGGTGGATTATGGCTTCGCGCAGATATTGCGAAAGCATTAAATGTTGATCCTTCTACGATCAAAACACAAGATGATCTATACAATCTAGCAATCAAAATCAAAGCTGGAAACTTTAAAGATAATAATGGTAAACCAATCACTGTGATTGGCCCACGTAAATGGGGCGGTCAAGTCACCAGTACGTTGTTCAAAAACTTCGATTTCGGTAACGGTACACAATTTGATGTTGATAATGGACAAGTTAAACATGTAGCTGAAACCGATTACGCACTAAAAAGTATTGAATTTGTACAAAAATTGCTTAGAGAAGGTCTACTCGACAAAGAAGCTTTCAATATGGATGGTGTTCGTGCAGAAGAAGCTTACAATAATGGTTCTTACGCCATCTCTTCCTATATGAATATCGCTCCTGATTCATTAACGATGTTTGAAAAAACAAAATATTTACCAATGGATCAAATGGAAAATTATAAAGGCGAAACTGCTATTTATGAAAAAGAAAAATCAGGTAGCCAAGTGGTCGCTATCCCTTCAACTACCAAAAATCCAGAACAAATTATTCAATACATGGACTACCTAGCCAGTAAAGAAGGTAAAACGCTATGGAATTATGGCGTTGAAGGCGAAGATTACAAGGTCAATGATAAAGGGCAATATATCTATACAGACAAAGTACTTGATGTCATGAAAAATAATCCAGGTGAAGAACGCAATACAATTCCTTATTTCTGGGGAAGTCTACTTGGCAAAACCGATGTGAACAATAACAAAGATTTCGGTGAATTGATCCGTAGTGCGAATTCCCAACCGGATCGTTACAAACTGTATTTTGAATTGATGAATTATGGTAATCCGAAATACAAATACTGGGATGGTTATACCGCAGCTTCTTATTTAGCAGAAGTTCCTGATATTGAAGCATCGCTCAAACCGGTACTGGATTCGTACAAAGATGTGCTTGTACAAGCCTTTTTCGCTAAAGATATGACTGAAGCTACAAAACTACTTGATGATTATCGTCAACAGCTCAAAGATGCTGGAGTCGAACAATACGAGAAATATTTACAAGAGAAATACAATGCCGATCCTTCTTCTGTCGTGTTCTATATTGATGCCTTTTTCTAAAAACAATTCGTAAGTATCCTCAATGATCTGATCATGTTGTACCACTGAACTGCTCAGGGGATGTGATGTTCAAGCATCCCCTATCAAATTAAAACTGCGGAGGTTATGCAGATGGATAAAGCAGTAGGCAACGCACCGCTCAATGAGCGCATCGCTATTGTGATCAACTATATGTTATTGGTGGTATTGTGTCTGGTTATTCTGATGCCACTTGTTAATATTCTGGCGCTTTCTTTAAATGACGGTAAAGATGCTTCGCTCGGTGGTATTGCATTCTGGCCTCGTGTCTTCTCTGTCTCTAACTATATTGAAGTCTTCAAAAATCCAGCGGTATTGCAAGGTATGGAAGTCACTTTATTTCGTACGATTATAGGAACTTTTCTAAGTGTATTGCTTACATCGATGGCGGCTTTTGCACTTAAAAATAAAAACCTACCCGGTGTCGGTATAGCTAGTATTTTTATCGTCTTCACTATGTTGTTTAATGGCGGTATTATTCCTTACTTTATGGTTTTGAAAATGTTCAACTTGAACAATACCATCTGGGTATACATTATCCCTACCCTATATAGCGCATGGAATCTAATACTGGTTCGTACCTTTTTCCAATCGATTGATCAAAGTATGGAAGAATCTGCAAAGATCGATGGTGCTCATGATTTTCAAGTGTTATTCCGTATCTATATTCCGCTTAGTATGCCGGTCTTATCCGTGATCTGTCTTTTTAATGGAGTTATGCACTGGAATGATTGGTTCTCTGGCGCATTCTATGTCACAGATGAGAAATTAAGACCTTTGCAGACGATATTACAACAAATGTTAACTGCTGCTGAGGCGATGCGTAAAAACTTATCCATGAATGCGATGATGAGCGCCGGTAACTCGGTCACCACCGAATCGATGAAAATGGCGATGGTCATGATCTCTGTTGTACCGATTGCTACCGTTTATCCGTTTATTCAGAAGTATTTTGTCCAAGGGATTATGGTCGGATCGGTCAAAGGATAATTCCAATATCTCAACCGATGGGCGATTACCATTACCCTACAGAAATAGAGTACACAAATCGGGATGCGCTACGTCCTTAAATAAATGAGGGATTATCATTGAACGAAAAACAATACGATGTTGTCTCTATCGGTGATGCTAATATTGATCTGATTGTGGCAGGCAGTGATCAGATGCCACTTCCAGGTCAAGAAGTTTTCGTCAAAAATATGCTGATTCATATTGGCGGTGGTGCTGCTCTATTCTCGATGGCACTCGCTAAAATGGGACTCAAAGTCGCTTTTAATGGCGTTTTGGGAAGTGATTATTACGGTCGTTTTATTTTGGATGAGTTCAGTGAATTGAATATCGATACCTCTTATATTCGTCAAAGTGAACATAATAACACTGGAATTTCGATTGCGATTAACCCTGAACAAGATCGTTCTTTTATCACTTATATGGGTTCTAATGCTGAAGTTCGGATGGAAGACTTGAATGAAAACAGTATGCGATACGGTCGGCATGTGCATTTGACCGGTTATCAAGGTAGTCGTAATCATGATGCGTATATTCAAATGATCAAAAAGATCAAATCTTTTGGCGCTACGATTTCTTTTGATGTCGGTTGGGACGATAGCGGTGAATGGTACAGCGGTATTTTTGAAATTATGAGTGAAGTTGATATTTTCTTTCTCAATGAACTAGAAGCATTACATTACACAGGTTGTAGCGAAATTCGTGAGTCGATTAACAAAATGTCGCAACACGCTGAACATTTGGTTGTTAAAATGGGCTCACGTGGTGCCGTTTCTGTACAGAATCATCAAATGGTCTACCGCTCTGCGTACACGATTACAGCAGTCGATACAACAGGTGCTGGAGATAGTTTTAATGCGGGGTACATGTATGGTGTATTAACCGGACACGATACAGGAGAATGTCTGCAATATGGCAATGCGTGCGGAGCCCTTTCAGTATCGGCTTATGGTGGCAATACAGGGATACCGGATCAAGCAGGAGTCGAAGATTTTATCGCCAAACAAGCTGGACATATTGCAGACGATTGGGAAGTTATTGTCTGATTAAGGGAGGCACACTATGTTTTTCACAGAAGATAAATTAAAAAAACGTCTTGAGCAACTTGAACCACTCCGTTATCGGGAGGCTTTCGAAGTATCCGAATACATCGCAATCGAAGATATCACAGGTGAAAATGGGATGCGCCCTCCAACAGCAACACTAGATCATCCGAATACAGTGATGCGTACAGGCGATTTTTGGAAAGGTAGAGACCGTTATCTATGGCTCTCTGCCTCTGTTAACGTTCCTGTGGCATGGTGTAACCATACTGTAGTTGGACTGTTCGACTTTGGTATCACCGAAGGCGGTAACAATGGTGGATTTGAATCATTAGCGTACTGGAACAATCAGCTTTATCAAGGTGTAGATAGCAATCATATCGAGATGATTCTTCCTGTGGGATACTCTGGTGAAGCCCGACTTGATTTCCGCTTATGGTCAGGGCTTGAAGGTGGTGGCATTCCTCGTGAAATGAATCATCAGCTCAAACGCTCACAGATCGCATGGTTGGATCGACAAGTGGATACCTTTTTTTATACTGCTAAAGCCATCTTACAAGCGATCACGATTCTACCAGAAACGGTGTATGAACGTTCTGCTTTGATCACATGTCTGGATCAATCGTTCCAGCTGATCAATTGGTCGAAGCCCGGCTCAGACCTTTTCTATGAATCAGTCTATGCTGCTGCTAAGCAGTTAGATCAACAATTAGATACGATGAAGCAGACTCATCCTGTCACTGTGACCGCTCTTGGACATACACATATTGATGTCGCTTGGTTATGGCGCTTGAAGCATACCCGTGAAAAAGCAGCACGCTCCTTCTCCACTGTACTGCGCTTAATGGAACATGATCCTGATTATATTTTTCTTCAGACACAACCTCAATTGTATGACTATATTAAGCAAGATTATCCTGATATTTATGAAAAGATTAAAGCACGTATTGCCGAAGGTCGCTGGGAAGCTGGCGGTGGCATGTGGGTAGAAGCGGATTGTAATTTAACTTCTGGCGAATCGCTTGTACGACAATTTTTATTCGGAACGCGCTTTTTCGAACAAGAATTTGGTGTATCTAGTAGTTATTTGTGGTTACCCGACGTATTCGGTTACAGCTGGGCATTGCCACAAATTTTAAAAAAATCAGGTTTTGATACATTTATGACGACCAAAATCAGTTGGAATCAAGTCAATCGGATGCCGCATGATACATTCCAATGGCGTGGTATTGATGGTTCAGAAGTACTGACTCATTTTATTACGACACCGGATGATTGGGAAGGCGGTAATTCTTTCTTTTATACGTATAATGGGTTGATTGAAGCTCAGACTGTTCAAGGCATCTGGAATAGTTATCAGAACAAAGAAGTCAATCAGAACTTACTCTTATCCTATGGATATGGAGATGGCGGCGGTGGCGTAAATCGTGAAATGTTAGAACTTCGTCGTCAATTGGATCGTGTACCCGGTGTTCCTCATGTAACCACTGGACGGGCTGACGATTATTTCGAACAGTTGCATCAGTCGTTCGATCAGACGGATCGTTATGTGCATACATGGGATGGGGAATTGTATCTGGAATATCACCGTGGTACGTATACCAGTCAGGCATATAACAAAAAAATGAATCGCAAATTAGAGTTATTTTATCGGGAAACCGAATGGCTACAGACGATGAGTAGCATCCTTCAGTCCGACTGGTCAAACTACAATCAGCAAGAATTAAATGAAGGCTGGAAAATCATTTTGCGTAATCAATTCCATGATATTATTCCAGGCTCTTCGATTGCAGAAGTCTATGAAGATAGCACCAAAGAATATGCCCAAGCTCAGCAGATCGGTGAACAAGCATGGACATCTGCTTCAACAGTATTAACAACAACAGATGATCACACCATCACTGTATTCAATAGTTCTTCATGGGCAGTCTCGTCTACAGTTCAGATTCCATTTGCACTATGTGGAGCCGATGCGTACACATGGACAGACGATCAGCAACATCCTTTACAAGTGCAACGTGCAAGCGATCACTGGATTGTTCACACGCCTCTCCTTCCATCGATGGGAGTACGTACAATTCATTATCAGCCTGTTGTTGATTCCGACGATACGACAACAGTAGATTCTGTACCTTTCTTATATGAAGAAGGCAAATTAGTGACTCCTTATTATGAACTGCAATGGAATGAACAAGGACAACTGATTCAAATTATCGATTTGGAAAATTTACGTCAAGTGCTTGCTCCAGAAGCTCGAGGCAATGTATTGCAACTGTTTGAAGACAAACCGATGAACTTTGATTCATGGGATATCGATATTTTTTATCAAGAAAAGATGGAAGAAATCAATCATCTCATCTCTGTACGTTTACTGGAAACAGGAACGCTTCAGACCATAGTAGAATTTGTCTGGCAGTATGATGAGACTGTGATCACACAGCAATTAATCGTGTATGCTCATAGTCGCCGAATCGACTTCAAAACACATGTCGATTGGAAAGAACGTCAAAAATTACTCAAAGTCGCTTTCCCTGTACAGATTCGTTCTACAGAAGCTACCTATGATATCCAGTTCGGTAATGTGAAGCGTCCTACTCACTGGAATACAAGCTGGGATTGGGCACGATTTGAAAGTGTAGGTCATCAATGGGCTGATTTGTCTGAGCGTAATTATGGTGTGAGTCTGCTGAACGATTGCAAATATGGCTATGATATTAAAGACAATGTGATGCGTCTGTCGCTTCTCAAATCTGCGATCTACCCTGATCCGCAAGCAGATTACGGGCAACACGAGTTTACGTATTCACTTTACCCTCATGCTGGAGATTGGTTAGATGGGCATACCGTTCAAGAAGCATGGTTATTAAATCAACCTTTTCAGATCGCTTCAGGTACAGCGCGTGTCTTAAGTACACAGCCTTCTTCATTCTCTATGTTCACTCTGTCTGCTTCACATGTCATGATTGATGCAGTCAAAAAAGCAGAAGATCACGATCTGGTTGTACTTCGTGTTCATGAATATGGTGGTATCCGTTCAGCACTTCAGATCACTAGCGATCTAAAAATCACTAGCTGGCAAGAATGTAATCTGATGGAACAACCGATTGGTGAACAACATCATTCTCCATTGTCGATAGACATTGCACCTTATGAAATTCGTACATTCCTAATCTCTCTTCAAGAGGTGTAACCTATGACTTCTCAACCTTTGCAACTCACGACAGCTATGCATGATTATATTCAGCACGTTGAACAACAATTGGAACATTTCCCTGAACTTCAGGGGATGTTTCGGAATTGTTATGCCAATACGTATGAGACAACATTACAGATATTAGAAGATGGTAGTACATTTGTGATTACAGGAGATATTCCAGCCATGTGGTTACGGGATTCTACTGCTCAAGTTCGTCATTACTTACCTGTGGCATCTAGTGATCCTAAAGTAGCTGATATCATTGCAGGTGTGATTCGTCGCCAGATTTTCTATATCGGTATTGATCCATATGGGAATGCTTTTAACTGTGAAGATAATGATAATCGCTACGATATCGATCTTACTGAATTGAATGCATGGGTATGGGAACGTAAGTATGAGATTGATTCGCTCTGTTACCCGATTCAACTCAGTTATTTATTTTGGAAAATGACAGGTCGTACTGACTTGTTTGATGAATCTTTTCGCATCGTGATGCATCGTATTATAGATCTCTGGCGTTGTGAACAATACCATGATGACCATTCTCCTTATACATTTATGCGTGAAGATTGTCCTCCTTCCGATACACTTCGTAATCAAGGAAAAGGTATGCCTACGTCGTATACAGGTATGACATGGTCAGGATTTCGCCCTAGCGATGATGCTTGTACATTTGGTTATCTGATTCCATCCAATATGTTTGCTTCTGTCGTCCTTCGTTATATGGCAGAAATAGCGATCGAGCTTTACAATGATGAGCGTCTCGCTTCTAAAGCACTGCGTTTACAAGAAGAAATCAATTTTGGTATCGAAAATTATGGAACAGTGATCCATCCTCAATATGGCAAAATCTATGCGTATGAAACAGATGGTCAAGGCAATCACAACCTAATGGACGATGCGAATGTGCCCAGTCTTTTATCAATTCCTTATTTGGGTTATCGCCCTGTCGATGATATCGTATATCAAAATACACGTGCATTTGTATTAAGCGAACACAATCCGTATTATTTTACAGGTACAGCAGCCAGTGGAATCGGTAGCCCGCATACGCCGACCGATTATATCTGGCATATCGCATTGTGTATGCAAGGATTAACTTCTACCGATCCTGGAGAAATAGAATCTATCCTTCATGTACTGTCTACTACCCATGCCAGTACAGGATTTATGCATGAAGGATTTCATAAAGACGACCCTACTCTATTTACTCGTCCATGGTTTGCATGGGCAAATAGTTTATTCGCTGAATTTGTTAGTCAGTACGCACTTCAATCCAGTAAGGAGCCATCTTCCCTATGAATACGATCATTCCTAGCTATTGGAAAGACCTGAATGTATTGCAAGTGAATCGTGAGCCTGCCCGAGCGTATTATATTCCATATGCAGATATGCCAAGCGCACGTACACGTCAACGTGGTAAATCTCCTTTTTATCAGTCGCTAAATGGAGGCTGGCAATTCCGTTATTATGATGCTGTACGTGATGTAGAACCTGCTTTTTTTATGCCTGAATATGATGTACAGACATGGGACTCTTTGCTTGTTCCTTCTTGCTGGCAGACAAATGGCTATGACCAACAGCATTATACGAATCTAAGTTATCCATTTCCATGTGATCCTCCATTTATCCCTGATCAGAATCCGGCTGGCGCTTATGTCAAAGAAATACGATTACAGCATGGTTGGCAAGATCGAGAATCGTATCTTGTATTTGAAGGTGTTCAATCTTGTCTATATCTATGGGTAAATGGACAGTTTGTCGGTTACAGTCAGGGCAGTCGTGTCCCTGCTGAATTCTGTGTAAGCCCTTATTTGCAAGAAGGGATCAATCGTATCGCTGTGTTGGTTCTCAAATGGTGTGAAGGTTCTTATCTGGAAGATCAGGATATGTGGCGTTATAACGGTATCTTCCGTGATGTGTATCTACTTACTCGTGATCGTCAGCATATTCGAGATGTATTTATCCAGCAGTCTTTGGATTATGACCATGATCACTACCATCAAGCTAGACTGAATATCCAACTGGACTGCTCCACATCATCACAAGAGAACGAACATCTGGAAGTTCAAGCGATTCTATTATCACCTGACGGTACCGAACTTTTAACAACAACCGCTTTATTGGATCAAAGGGGATCTTTAGACATGGAGATTACCCATCCAATTCTTTGGAATGCGGAATCTCCTGCGCTGTACAGCTTATATCTCAAAGCAGGCAGAGAAGTTTTACGATTTGCAGTAGGTTTGCGTCAGATTGAAGTGACACCTGAAGGTGTATTTCAGATTAATAAACAGCCTATTAAGCTTAAAGGTGTTAATCGTCATGATTCTCATCCAGAACTTGGACAGACGATTCCTGTACAACACATGCTGACTGATCTGCAATTAATGAAGCAACATAATATCAATACGATTCGTACTTCTCATTATCCGAATGATCCTAAATTTATGGAATATTGTGATGAATACGGATTCTATGTGATTGATGAAGTGGATCTGGAGTGTCATGGTATCGGTATACCTGAAGATTTTACAGAAGGTGCTTTTCACCAACTATCTGTTAATCCAGACTGGCAAGAAGCTTTTGTTGAACGTGCTGTTCGCTTGGTGGAACGAGACAAAAATTTTGCATCAGTGATTATGTGGTCGATGGGAAATGAATCGGGTTATGATATCAATCATATTGCGATGGCACGATGGACAAGAGAACGTGATCCTTCTCGCCTTGTTCATTATGAAGGTGCGGCTCCTAGTTATAAAGGGCATGAAGATGTAAGTGTCTTAGATGTGGAAAGTCGTATGTATTCTTCTCCTGTGGATATTATTGCTTACGCGAATGATGATACTACTACCAAACCTTTATTTTTATGCGAATACAGTCATGCTATGGGCAACGGCCCGGGTGATCTCAAGTCATACTGGGACGCGATCTATGCTTATCCCAAATTAATGGGTGGTTGCGTGTGGGAATGGGTTGATCACGGAATAGCTCAAGTTAGCGCAACAGGTCAATCTTATTATGCGTATGGTGGAGATTTTGGAGATCAACCGAATGATAGCAATTTCTGTATCGATGGTCTAGTTTCACCAGATCGTAAGCCACATGCCGGGTTATTAGAATTGAAAGAAATCATGGCTCCTGTACGAATCGAAGCTTTAATTACAGTCGAAGGAAGAACAGATACTGCAATAGGGAATCAATTTAGCATTACTAATCTATACGATTTCACCGATGTATCTCACTTGATATTACACTGGAAAATCGAAGATGAAGGTCTACTTATCGAGCAAGGTACATTGTCGATGCCTAGTATTGCTCCACAAGATTCAGCTACAATTACTTTGCCGACTTTAGCTTTGCAACATCATCATCCGCTTCGTTATCTTACCTTCTCTATACGGACGGCTACAGAAACAGTATGGGCTCCAATTGGTTATGAGATTGCTTTTACTCAATTCTATATTCCTGCTGATGCTATAGCGATAGACGAAATTTTAACAGAGCGTTACTCTTTAGATTCACTTCGATATCCACTACAGACTACTGAACATCAGGGGCGCTTAGTGATCGAAGGATTAGATTTCCGTTATGTCTATGATCTGGAACGTGGACAATTTACAGAATGGAGCAAATCGGGGGTTCCTTTACTTCAACAACCTACCGAATTTACAATCTGGAGAGCACCGATCGATAACGATATGCATATCAAAGAAAAATGGTTAGATATTGGATATGATCATATATCGACCAAAGTATACAACAGCCACTGGTCATGTGCAGAAGAACAATCGGTGATCATTACGACTTCTTTCTCGCTTGCTCCGTATAGTAAATATCCTGTGCTGCGTGGTCAAGCATGGTGGACGATTCAGAGTGATGGAAAGATCGAATTGAAAGTAAAAGTGACTGTATTAGATACCAGCCCATTTTTACCGAGATTTGGTCTAATGTTTGCAATGCCAGCAGGTACCGAATATATAGATTATTTTGGACGTGGACCGCATGAAAGTTATATTGATAAGCATCATAGTACACGTTTTGGTAAATATGAGAAAACGGTCGATGACCTTTTTTACAATTATATTATGCCTCAAGAAAATGGATCTCGCTTTGAAACGCATTGGATGAGTGCTACACAAGCGATGGGTGCAGGGCTTCATTTCAAAGGTTCCCAACCGTTCTCATTTAATGCCTCTCATTACACTACAGCCGACTTGATGCATGCAACACACACGTATGAACTGGTGCGTCGCCCGGAAACGTTTATCCATCTGGATTACAAAATGAGCGGTGTTGGCTCGAATTCGTGTGGCCCTCAACTTGCTGAAAAGTATCAATTACATGAAAAAGAATTTGTTTTTGATATGGAGATTATGCCTTTTTTCAAAGAAGATTAGTTGAGGTTGGAGTTACAGCGCTACGTTCATCCTGTTGTTCTTGTCGTCGCTTGTTGTGGATGAATCCCTTGATTAACCGCTATGCGGTAGGGATTCATCCACAAAGGCGATCGCTTCACTCTTTCAGAACAACAGGATGCCCTTCGCTACTACAAGGGTGGTTATGGGGCAGGAAAGATGAACACCTTAGAGATAAACCATTTGAAAGATTAAATCTTTTAGGCTGGTTAAACCCGTTAAGTCTGTTAAATTCATTAAACCTGTTAAACTGGTTAAACCCATTAAATCTGTTAAACCTGACGATTTTGTGTATGGAAAAGGATTAAATCTTGTCTCTGTTGGTGGTACGCAGAGGGGTAAGATTTAATCCTTTTTGTATGGATAATGAAATTTGTGAGTCTTTAATTTCTATAGATGAACTGATGCTATGGGGTGGGCTAAGGCTTCAGGCGTACGCAGTTTACCATCGCCTTTTTCCCATAACCAGAGAATTGACGTGACACCGCGTGGATAATATTTGCTACCGCTAGCAATGCCCGATATAATCTGGTCACTCCAGCACCAGTAAGAATATTCAGGGTGAGTCAGCCATTCGACATGAGCAGCATCGGCTGTTTGCCCTTGTTCATCCCAAGTTAGTCCCATAATTTCCCGTGCGATAAATTGAGATAGATAGATTTTGCTTAACCACGAGTTGTTACTTGTGGATGATAATTTCCAAGCTCCATTTTCAAATAAACAGATTCCTTTAACCAGTACTGTATTCAAATGTGTATGCAGAGCATTCAAGTAATCAGCGAATCGTCCATCACGTTCCAGTGCTTCAGAACAACCGGTAAAGTATGGAAATACCAAGCCCTCGATCGCAGGAATAATCTGCGAATCATTGCCTTCGCCAATAACGGCCGGAATATATCCTTGATCGTTCAACTGTGCAGTTACTGTAGCTGCGCAGCGATCTGCTTGTGCTCCTGCTTGTTCTGCGTATCCGGTCTGTCCTTCTTGGGAAAATAATTTCTCTAGTGCCAAATAGACTGCCCAGCATTTACCTGCTAGATAAATATTGTTACGAGATTGACCCAGAGACACATCCAGACTATCGTAGGTGGTAATCTCAGCCCCACCTTCTGTACGATGACTATCCAGTCCCATCAGACCGTTACGCTGTTCTGCTTCAGGATGATCACGATTGAGCATACTTTGTAGTCCGTCTTGCAATATATTCATATATTTGTCTTTAAATTCATGGTCTTGTGTCTGCTCCATATAGGTTAAAGCACAGCAGAACCAGTTTACCAATTCTTCATGACTCATATATGAAAAGCAATCATCAATTCCTGCTAGCTCATAAGCCGAATATTGTGGACGGGAAAAATGATTGGCGATGCCCACATCATGTGTAAATGATAACCCACCTGGATATCTAGTCTGATCTTTAGGAAAACGAACTTCATCATAATAACTATACCGATTTACAAACAGTTCCAGTTCATTACGCACTGTCCATGGATTCATAATCAATTCGTAATACAATTGATCTGCTGTAAGATCGAGTGTATTCATCATTCGATATTCTCCTTCATTCACGATCCAAAGCGGTTGCTGATCCTCAGTCTGCAACAACTGCGTACTGCCGTAATAACTATGAATCGACTGTGCCACCATAAAATGCTGATCTTGATTCAATGCTTGATGATTACCAATCCAAGTATTCGCATCTTCACATGCTTGAGTTAAGGCATCCCAATGAGCTAACGCATATGTACCGACTTCTTCGATACGTTTGAAATAACGAGTGTAATAGTAAGACGTATCTATCCCTGTGGTGACAATGCCTTCTTTATAAAAGCAGATCGCAAAACGGAATGTACGTGTTTGTCCTGCGGGAACATCCATCAGTAACGCACCTACAATACCCAAGCCAAAATACAAATTGTTTGCATACTTTTCTTGCAATATTTTTTCGAGAGCAAATCCAAGTGCAGGTGTAACATCAGGGTCATCACATAAGATGGCTGTCTGTCTGCCTTGTCCAACGCCTGCGTAAGCATTGGATTGCATTTGCTCTACTGATTCATCTGCTTCTTTGATAATCCGCATCGAACGATAAGGATCGCTACCTTCATAACCGAAAAAGGCACGTCTACTCACTTCACCTGCTGTATTATCAATCGTCATTTCGGCAAATACAGCAGGCACAATCGCTGATTTGAGTTCTTCTTCATTAGCCTGTGCAGGATCAGGAACAGGGCGAACAGAAGAATAGATTTTGAATGTCAGATCACCTGCTGTCCATGTATCTGTAGCTACATCTAATGTACGCTCAATCTCACCATCCTGATAATAGACTATTTCTGTAGAGGTCTGGTCGGTCGGTTTCTCCTTTTCTACATCGTAACGAGAGCTTTCATCATTCAATGAAGTAAAAAAAGGAAGCGCTTCATACCGCTTGCCATCTCTCGATTGTAAGCCGATATAGATATTCTCATCTGCTGGTTTGCCCAGTTCTAACCCGAGTCCTCCTTTAGCACCTTTGAATCCTAAGGTAAAGCTAGCAAATGCGCCAATCGGAGAATGTTGTACATTATAAAATGAATTTTTTTTCATTTCTTGTAACCCCTTTCATTTTGATAGGTATCCGTGTATGCTATCAGTAATTACCTTAATAGTTCAGATTTATCCTATCAAAGTATATTCTGTAAGACCATTTCCAAATCGCTCATCTATTTACCCAAATCAAGCATTATAGTGAGATTGGAGGTTGTCCATGTCTACTTCCTTTATTCCACCCGAATGGGGACAAAGTCTAGCTGAGACCATTTTTCCAGATGTGCAGACAACAATGAATTTGTTCGGTATTCATTTGCGTACAGTCAGTACAGATTGGCAATATCCGATTCACGATCATCCACAGTATGAGATTAATTATGTATTACAAGGGCAACAACTCATGACGGTTGGCTCGCAAAGTTATGTGCAGCAAGAAGGCGATCTGATGATCCTTTCACCCGGTACTTCTCATTCCAGTCGCACCATTGATGGACAGTCTTTTACGTATTTTTGTATCCATTTTGATATTGATGATCGGTTGTTTTTATCATTATTGGAACGGTTGAATCAAGTGATTTTTAGACAATCCAGTGCAGTGGCTCAAGCGTTACGCCCTCATTTGCTCAAAATTGCCCAGCCGATTGATCATACCGATGAACATATTATTACCCGTCGAATGCGTCTGCAAGCTGCGGTATTTGAATTGTTTGGCGTGCTCTGGGAAGCGATATCCAATGAAGCTGCTGGTCTAGCGCCTGCAAGTTATGCCCATGTCGAAATGGCACATCAGATTGCTGCTCGATTGCAAGGCATCGCCAATCGCAATATTGTGCAACTGGAAGCCACTTCTGATTCCCATTATGGGATTGACGATATTGCAGCTGAACTAGGGATCAGCCCTTCTCATTGCAATCGAATTTTCCATCAAGTATTTGCGATTTCTCCGCGCAGTTACTTATCTAATTTAGTCCTTCACAAATCCAAATTATTATTGTCCGATCAACGCATGTCGATACAAGATATTGCTTCGATTCTAGGTTATCGTGATATTGCTCATTTTAGCAGGCAATTTAAGCGCTGGTCTGGCATATCGCCCAGTCATTATCGCAAAAATCAAATGGTGATGCCTTCCGAATGTAAAGCCTAATATCGAACTTGCTCTCCTACTGGCGGGCAAGTTCATTGTTGTGTAATGAATATTCTTCCTTTATTGTTATAGTTATACTTATTTATGATTTGGGATGATGGAGGTGTTATGGTTGTGAAAATGGTATTCCGATGGTTTGGAGAACATAATGATACGGTCACATTAGAACAGATTCGACAGATTCCCGGAGTTGAAGGGATCGTCTGGGCACTGCATGATGTACCTGTCGGCGAAGTATGGTCGCAAGAGCGAATCCATGAGATCCAAGCTACTGCTGATCGTTACGGTCTACATACGCACGTTGTTGAGAGCGTCAACATTCATGAAGATATTAAGCTAGGCTTACCTTCTCGTGATCAGTATATTGCCAATTATAAGCAGACGATTATCCATCTAGCAGAAATTGGTGTTCAGGTGATTTGTTATAATTTCATGCCTATTTTCGATTGGTTACGTACCGATCTGCACCGCCCTGCGTCAGACGGCTCTACTTCTCTTTTTTATGAAAAAAGCAAAATCGAGCATATTGATCCGTTGGAATTAGTAGCTCAGATCAATGCCAATTCTGCATTAACAATGCCCGGCTGGGAGCCTGAACGGTTAGCTCATTTAACTGAATTATTCAAAGCTTATGAAGGATTCACTGAAGATCATTTATGGAGCAATTTGCAGTACTTTTTAGATGAAATTATTCCGGTTGCTGAAGCAAATGGTATCCAAATGGCGATCCATCCCGATGATCCACCATGGTCGATTTTTGGTCTACCTCGTATTATTCGTAGCCAAGATAATATCAGACGCTTTTTGAATATGTATAACAGTCCAGCACATGGGATCACTTTGTGCAGTGGCTCATTAGGAGCGAATCCAGACAACGATATTGTCGCTATGGTACATGAATTTGCGGATCGGATTCCTTTTACCCATTTGCGTAATGTAAAAGTCGAAGAAAATGGCGATTTCGCTGAAACGTCTCATCGTACACAAGATGGAACTGTCAATCTAACAGGCATTGTACAAGCGTATCACGAAGAAGGATTCACTGGATATTGTCGACCGGATCATGGCAGACATATCTGGAATGAAGAATGTCGCCCGGGTTACGGGTTGTATGACCGTGCTTTGGGTATTATGTATCTATGGGGATTATGGGATTCATTTCAATATAAACGTACTTGAATATCCTCACACTCCAAAAAGCACTATTGTGAAAGGAAGGGATAACTTTGAGCCAATCTTTTACAGGAAAAGATGATCATCAACATCAGCATACAACCGAATTAGAAGCAGATCCATTATTAGCAGCAGATGTCCCTCCTACCGCACCCAAAGCCCCTTCAACAGGGAATGCACTGGTAGACAAAACATTACGTGAAGTGATCCGTTCTGCTGAAAAAACAGCAGGTGAACCACCTACAGAAACCGAAGAAAATGCACTTCCACTTCACTCTCATCTACGAGGTAAAGTCGTTGTAATTACAGGTGGAGCAGGTGTATTGTGCCGCTCGATGGCTTATGAATTGGGACGACAAGGTTGTAAAATCGCTATTTTAAATCGTACATTAGCCAAAGGTGAAATGGTGGCTGCCGAGATTCGTGATGCAGGTGGTGAAGCGATTGCTGTAGGCTGTGATGTGACCAAAGAAGATAGCGTGATTCTAGCCGAAGCTACGGTGATGGCTGAATTTGGTGCTTGCGATATTCTGATTAATGGTGCTGGTGGTAATCATCCCGATGCCAATACAACAGAAGAAGCTTTTCGTGAAGAACATCTGAATGATGTCTCCAAGCAGACTTTTTATGATATTGGACTCAATGGGTTCCGTGATGTATTCGACCTGAATATGATTGGTACATTGATTCCTACACAAATTTTTTCACGGAATATGATCCACCGTGAAGGTGCCACAGTCATCAATATTTCATCCATGAGTGCCTATTCTCCAATGACCAAAGTACCTGCTTATAGTGCTGCCAAAGCGGCAATCAATAACTTTACACAATGGTTAGCTGTTCATTTTGCCGATGCAGGCATTCGAATTAATGCGATCGCACCTGGATTTTTCTTAACCGATCAGAATGCCAAAATGCTCAAACACGAAGATGGTTCGTACAATGAACGTTCTGAGAAAATTATCGCTCATACCCCGATGCGTCGATTCGGCGAACCCAATGATCTACTAGGAACACTGTTATGGCTTGCTGATTCGCAGGCTTCTGGATTTGTGACCGGAATAACAGTTCCTGTAGATGGTGGATTTATGGCGTATTCGGGCGTTTAGTATTTAACCCTACTATCTACTGCATCCTATATATGTTCATCATATACAAGCACTCAAAAAGCCTGTTCTTTATCCCTGTATAACCATGGGAAAAGAACAGGCTTTGATCATGTGCGTTAACATTTCACGAATCAGCACTTTGTATCATCTACTATTTTGAAGCCGCCAACTTTTTATCTTGTACATAACCTTCATAATCTTCTCGGAAAATAGCCCGACTGACAAAGCCCATAACAATAGCAGCAAGGGTTAACAAGCCTGCGAGTAAATACATATTGCTCATCCCAAATGTATCGGCAAACCAGCTTAACAATAACATCGCTATCGCAAAAGTCAGATTACTAAGTACACTCCATGCAGACATCACATTCGGCGTTTCGGTAGGAGTTAGATTCTGCTGAATCAGTGTTCGGCGAATCACGCCTGCAATCTGTACAGGTAAGCCGGATAATCCAATCAAGATCAAGGCTATCCACGGCACTACATTGTATGCAAAAAATAAGGTGATAATCACATACGCGAGCAAGCTAATTAACATGACTGGAAAAGCATTTTTTTGTAGTTTTTTCACACGGGCGACTACAAATATTCCACCTGCAATCGAACCTACAAAAAAGGAAGCATTCATAAATCCCCACCAGCGTGCATCTTGATGTAACACCTGTACCACAAAAGCCAGTACAAATGCACCGATCCAAGCTGCTCCGCCCAGTGTATCTATATTATCAATAATCGCTAACATTCGAATACGCCGATTGCGTCCCAGTACTTTCCAACCTTCCGATAATTGCTCCCAACGTGAAGCTGACTGTTGTGCTGGCGATTCAGAGACCACTTCTGTGGCAAGCGTATCCTCATCTGTAATAGCAACCACAGCAGGTTCTTTACGTGGAGAAGCATAAGGATCTCGGATAAAAGCAGTAAAGATCATCGCTAACAAATAACAAACGGCTGCAATCCACATCGTCGGAATAGCACCAATAATCGCCACGATAAGACCACTCAAAGCCCAACCTGCACATTTGATAATCTGATCGCTAATCGACATGAATCCATTTGCTTTCATTAATCCTTCATCATAAGCTAATCGTGGAATCAAAGCATTGCGTGCTGGATCTGTCCAACCATCTAGAAAAGACATACCAAACACAATAAGAAAAATAATCACATAAGCAGGAGTAACTGTACTATTTAAATAAAAAATTAAACTTGCAAATAATACGAACTGCCCGAATTGCGATCCTATTAATATAGAAGTCAGACGATATTTCGATAATACCAATGGAGCAATCAACCCACTAACAATTTTGGATAACATGCGAAATAAAGGAATCAGTATAGTGGTCACAAGCGAACCTGTAGCGGTAAAAACCAGTGTAATCAGACTCAGTAAATAAACAATATCTGCGATATTAGAGACCGTCTGTGTCCCCCATAACATATAAAATGATTTTCTTATCAACAACTTCGCTTCCTTTCATATCATATTGTATGTATATTCAATTTTCATTATAAATAATGTATAAAATAAATTTAACTAATTGTAAAAATGTCCATTATTTAGTATATGATTTTCTTTTTTAATTTGTCAATTTTAAGTATCACAACCATGTGTTATATTATGCTACATTCATAAACGACTTACAAGAACATATTAGACTATTTTACACTTATTTTCTATATAAAAATAACGTAATTAAGTAATATAAAGAAATAAAAAAGACTTTTACTGCTCTGATGGCAGTAAAAGTCCTTTTTGGTATATCTTAATGATGGTTAAGCTAGGAATCAATCTTTATACGGATCAAATTCATTCGCACCTGCCATACAGACACCAATCGGTCGAAGTACATGCAGAATATCTAATGTCTCATGATGAGCATCCAGTACAGTTTGCAATTGACGGTAAGCAAACGGACTTTCATCTGTATCAGCTCCACGCAATTCGACGCCAAAATCATCGACAGCGGCTTTCATCTGTTCACGGCTAATTTGTCCACCTGAACGTGTACGTGTTTTCCAATTCATTTTCCCTGCGGCTTGTGTACGACTCATGACTCGCCCCGCTCCATGAACTGTACTATAGAAGGAATCTTTATTTTCAAGACTATCTTTACCACGCACAATCACCGAGATATCCGCCATACTTCCACCGATAAATCCTAATTGACCTGGCGCTGAAGGCGTAGCACCTTTACGAATCACAATCGTTTCTTGATCGTTATGCACTTCTTTCCATGCGAAATTATGATGATTATGCACTTCAAAATCAGCTTCTGCACCCAACACATTCAGTACTTCTTGAATCACATAATCACGACCTGCATACGCATAACGCCCGGCAAGCTTCATCGCGCGGTAATACATATCTCCTAATTCATCATTCATATTCAGCAGTACAGGTGGTTGATCCATATGTTCACCTGGTGCTTTGGCTAAAAATTCTCGTCCTGCCGCTAAATTAAGAAATCCACTAGCCGTTTTGTGACCGAATCCACGACTTCCAAAATGATTCCCGATCCATAATTTTCCCGTTACCGGTTCAACAAATAGATCGATATAATGATTACCACTGCCTACCGTACCTAATTGATTACGAGCTAATTCTTTTAATAGATTATGGGTTTTAAGATCACCTGCTGTTTTGTACACATCCCAATTGGGATCATCGAACAGTTCATGATCGACTTTGTTCTTATTATTACGTCCGACTCCGAAAGAAATCGTGTTTGCGATGTGATCCATAATGTTGCTAATATTCGGTAAGACATCTGCCGCCATGAGATTGGTACGGACAGCTTTATTGCCACAGGCGATATCATAACCTACACCCGATGGAGAGATTTGTCCATCATAAGCAACGACTCCACCAATCGGTTGACTGTATCCTTTATGATGATCCGCCATTAATAATGCTTGAACAACTTGACCCGTTTGCGCACAAGTTACTGCCTGACTCAGTGCACCTGCATCGGGTTCACCCCACACTCGTACACCCTCTATCACTTGAAAAGCCATTGTATTCACTCTCCTTAACTACTTCATTTGAGATAATTTCAATCTATAATTTATGCCTACAAAAATCATCTATAATCGTGGATCAACCGCATCCGATTCTAACGATAATGCAGCTAATACACATTCATGGATCTGCTCCAGACGATCACGCCTTACAAAACGTTCTACCGATTCTATACTTAGCGCAAATTCCATCAAAGCATGACGTTCTTTTTTACGCGTTTTACGTTGTTTGAGACGACTTAAGTTATTCGGGTGCAAATAATCGATGCCATAGATCATATGCAGATATTTCTGTCCTCGCACTTTGATCGCTGGTTGAATTAACTGTTTGCGATGATGCATTATCATCTTCTCTGGCTTGATCACAATACCTTCATGTCCGTCTTCTGTTAATTCTTGCCACCATTGTATAACGTCTTGTTCACTATTCTCATCGGTGATCATTTTATACTCTGTCGCCATAAACCAGTTACTATATTGAGCTAATTCTTCAGCATGCTTCATGTGCCACTCATGTGTCTGATCCATAAAAGCTCCTGTACTATGTGCCAAAATATGAAAAGGAGCGATCCGTATCCCTTCCATGCCGTCGGTATCCCAACAATACTGCTGGAATGTTTCTCGGAAAATAGTGGCATTTTGCTGTTTGACCGTCCATTCAGAAATCCAGTCACTCACTGTAGCACCAGTACTTTGAGCTTTGCGTAATTGATTGACGATATAATCTCGATCCATTGTAGCCGCTTCAGAGACATGTCCATATTGAGAAGCAATCAACTCACGAGCTTTCAGATTCCATGGCACAATCTCTGTATCCATAAGAACGAAATCGGTCTGATACTTTTCAAAATAACCGGCTTCTTGTAGTTGCTGTTGTAAAGTTAATAACACTTCACGCTCTAGCTCAGTCTGGAAGAATGATCTGCCTGTCCGTGTATAAATCGTTCCATGAAGAGGTCTGCCTATATAAGGAATAGCCGCTTGTTCATCACGGAATAGTAATACAATCGCACGACTGCCCATATGCTTTTTCTCAGCGATCATCGTACTCACTTCTTGCGCACGATAATAAGCGATCGCTTCGGCTGGATGTTCCAGATAATTCTCTGCGACTGCCGCCAATGGAGGTGGTGTCATCGTTGGTGGAATATAGATTAATTCTTCTAACGGAATCGTATAATGTGAAATCGTATCTAAAGCTGTTTTGACAAATTCACTGCGTACTTTCACTTCTCCATAAACCTTAGTCTGAACCGTATATCCGTCAATTAGACGTGATAACGAAGGCGGAGCAAATCGTCCTTCTTCCCAGCGAACTAGCGGGCTGTTCGGATCTTGTGCATAATCAGCATACGCTTTGACACTCATAAAAGTCTGCTCAGGATAACGATATCCTGTTAGCATGCCACCAAATACAGCACCTTGATCAATATTGATCGTCTGATTGACGGTTGTAGGCTGTGGACGAGGATCATGTCCCCATACAATCCATTCCCCTGATGTATGATCTGCAAACCAGTCTTTACGAATCGGTTTGCCAGCTTCATCTGTTCCATCAATATCACCATAACGGCAATAATCATCAATACGTTTGGAATCTTTACCGATGAAATCATCTCGAATCCCGGCATGAGCAACGACTAATCGTTGGACTCCATGTTGTGTAAAGACTAGATGCGAAGGTGTGGATAACAACATGTCTTTCAATTGTTCTTTTAATATCTTTGTATCTTCTATACCATGAATCGTTTCATATTGTTGGAATGCTTCAATAATCTGCTCATCCCCATGACTCATTGTTACCTGTCTACCTTCCAAATAACGAGCGATTTTCCAACCATGATTACTATCGACCATCCATGCTAACTTCGCGGTCAAATGATTGTACCAAAATATCATTGTCTCCAGCGACTTCGGTCCACGGCTCATAATATCGCCAACAGATACTAACTTGCGTCCTTCCGGATGACGATATAATCCTGCTGAATCGGCAATATATCCTAAGCGCTCGATCAATTCGATCATTTCATCATAACAACCATGAATATCGCCTATGATATCAATCCCTGTTGTCAGTTCGATCAGCATATGGTTAGCAGACCGTTTCCATTGTAAATCTGCATATTTATGCTCTTTGATAATATATACAG
This sequence comes from Paenibacillus nuruki, assembly GCF_001721045.1. GTDB lineage: Bacteria > Bacillota > Bacilli > Paenibacillales > Paenibacillaceae > Saccharibacillus > Saccharibacillus nuruki. The sequence continues at coordinate 144,292 of NZ_MDER01000031.1, forward strand.
AGCTGAATCCTTCACTTCGCAATCCTTTGATACTTTTTCGGAATTGATGAGCTTGTTGCTTGACCCGTTGTCGTCCTCGTGGATGTTCACGATGTTGATCCCGTTCCATCAATGTCTGTTCAGAAATATCCAGTGCAATCAGTATCACAGGCACATGATATCGCTTGCCCAGCGTAATATAGACTGCTCGATCTTCAGGTTGCAAATGTGTAGCATCAACAATCGTTAATTTATTTAAGCGACAGCGCGCGATTAGTAGATCTTGCATGACTTTAAAAGCTTGATCGGAAATGCGTTTATACTGCTGATACATCACTTCTCCTTCTTCACGAGAAGGTCGCCGCCAATCAATATAATCTGTATCGCCAACCATTTGCCTAAATTGATCAGAGGACAGACTTTCATGCTCTCGAATATATTGTTGTTGCTTGAGTTGCTCAATTAATGTACTTTTTCCACTGTTGGATGCACCCATTAAGAGCACAATCCCAGCATGAGGAATCGTAATGATGCTGGAAGATGAATCACTACGTTCTTCTGTCATTTGCCTGTTCATAGGTGCTGTCCTCCTATTCTATGAAATACAACCATTTGGGTAGGTTGTCCATACTGTTCATGTTTTTCCCCAATACCTGAAAGGGTAAATGTATACGGTCTATCTTGAATCCACTGTGTGCAATATTGCTCCAATTCTGCTCGTGTCCATTCAAATCGGTGATCGGTATGACGAATCTCATCGTTGCCCATCTGATAGACTTCATTATATTCCCGATTCGGTGTCGTCATGATTAGGGTCTGTGGACGGTAATCTGTGAATAACGTGTGGATGACTTGTGGCAATCGGACTTCATTGATATGCTCGATCACTTCACATAAAATGATCACATCTTGATCTACCCAACGTTCATCACGGTAAAATAAAGACCCTGTAGTCATCACCGGAATAACATAATCAGTACGTCCTTCTAATTTGGCAAATCGGTCAATCGCTCGTAATTGAGACTGCATCGAAGGCTCTACCGCCCAGATCTGCTCTACCCCTTCGATCTCTCCAAGACGAACAGACAACTTCCCTTCACCTGCGCCAAAATCAACAATTTGCTTATGCTGTGGTAATTGGCTAACTTGTTCGACGATTGCCCGATAACGTAATTCATTCAACCGGATCACAGGAGGTTCTGTCTGATTTGGATCATATTGTTTGCCCTGATCTTCAGATAGTTCTGACTTCATTTCACTTGCTTCTGCTTGATTTGTGGATAATTCTGTTGATACATTAGTTATATCTTCATTTTTCGCTACTTTTTGTTCATATTCTTTAATTAACGGAGCAAATCGTAGACTGCGTTTGATAATGAGATCATGCTGTGGATGTGTGGATAACCAGCCTTCGCCGTAACGTTGCAATCGCTCAATCTCATCGTCGCTAATATAATAATGTTTATAATTATCAAGAACTGGAATCAAAATATATAATTGGCGTAGCATGTGTTGTAATGTCTGTTGCCCGCTAATCTGGATATGACGTACAGTACTTCTATTTTTGAGATCAAATGAATAATCGATCTCACCACGCTCCATCTGCACTTCATAACCAAGCGGTTGAAATAACGATTCAATCACATGATCAGGCAAATCGGAAGCGACTGGACCCAGACTCATGTGTAAAGTAAAAAGATGTTCAACCCAATCTATATAATCCGCTTTGGGCTTACCGTTAAGTGCTGTACCTAATGCTGGACGTATATAACTACAAAATAAGCTACTCACTACCAATTCACGATCGTTAATATATTGAGTAATATCATAATGATCGGGGCTTCCTTTGACCAAATCAATCGGATCAGGGGTCACAAACAACAACACTTCGGTTTCTTCCGGCTGGAAAGACGTATACACCAGTCGTATTCTTGCACCTTTTTCGGTACGGTCATAAAGATTGTTTGGATTTTTGGCTAATAAATGCGAGATCATACTTGCATGTGTTCCAGTAGCTTTGATTGTTAAATACATATGTATTCCCTCCTTCAAATTCAGCTTTGTGGTTGTCTGGCTACGATTTCTACATAAAAAAAGACCGCAGACTTATTCGTCTACGGTCTCGACAGTGCTATTTACACTGGAATCATTATACGGTAAGACACAACTTGATCGATCTGCCATGTATGAGCTGGCAAAAGGTACAAGCGGTAATCTATAAGCATATGTATTCAGCAAGAAAACAAATCTTGCGAGGTCCGATCAGAATGATAAGTCGTTATAATACGTATCCAATAATGCTGACTCTGATAACGTGGTTCGTCTGTATATAGATCCAATAGCGTCAAATTGGGATTATAACTCATCTTCTCGCGACCTCCTTTTCATGTATGGGTATTACCTTATTTTTGTGGTGTATAGAATACATTCAGGTCTTCCTGCCTGAATTGTGACCATCATATAACGTTTTTCCAGACAATGTCAACATGATCTTTATTACGTTATCCTACAGCGTAAATAATAAAAACCAAAATATAAAACACAACAGCTACGCCAAAACTTCGAATCGCCCACTGAATTCTTTTCCTTTTGCGCTCCATATATGCTTGTATTTCAGCATCATCATTACGCCTTCTAACACCAATTTCTCCAAATCCTCGACTGCTCAATATAACAGACAATACCATAAACAATGTGCCAATCCATGCCAGTGTGTTAATTAACAAAATATCTCGTCCTTTTCGCAATTACGCTTTATTTGGTATACATTATTTCAATTCCCTGTTTAACATACGTAGATACTATTCACTTGGTAACCATTTTTTTAAAGTTGTGTTCGAATCGCTCGTTGTGCCAGTTGAGTGATCGTTACATCATCCATCGGCGGGTTATGCAGTCCAAAACGTACATCGCGATATAATCGTTGCAATGGATGACTCATCGCTAGACTATGAGCGCCGACAATACGCATTGCTTGATCGGTTACAGAGATAGCGGCTTGAATCGCTACTGTTTTGACTGCTGCAAGATCAGGGCTAATCCAATTCTGGTAATCCGAAAATGATTCTTTTCCAGTTGATGCCGAATGCTCTTGTTCTCTATCCCAACGATTCGCTACAGCATACATAAAGTGACGTGCTGTGGTGAGCTCAAGCTCTAACTGCCCTAATTTCTGCTGGATATGAGGTAAATGAATAATCGGCTCATTGACACTATTCGGTTGATACGTCGATGCAAAATCAAGCGCATGTTGTCGTGCTGCTATCGCTATTCCTAGATAACTGGCTGGAATATTCATCATATATGCACTTAATTCCCATTTACGCGGTTGATTGGGATTCACATTCGGACGTATACCCACACAAGCTTTAGCAGGTAATATAACGTTTTCTAATACTAGATTGTGACTAGCCGTTCCTCGCATCCCTACCATATCCCAGACAGGATCTATCGATACACCTTCTACAGTACGTGGAATCAGAAAATCAGCTACATTACCATCCGGTTCAAGCGTGGCTGAGATCAGAAAATAATCAAGCATCGGTGACATCGTCGTAAACGATTTTCTGCCATTCAATACATAACTTTCTCCTGAACGATTCGCTTGGGTCTGGGGCTTACCTCCACGTGAAGGACTGCCTGTTGCCGCTTCCGAATCCGCTCGATTGATTAAAGCACCACGCTCAACCACATCACGGCATAGATCAGCAAAAACCTCTTCATCCCAAGCCCGACTTTGTGATAGATTAAACATCGAAATATGATGCCAACCTATCGCAATCGCTGTCGGTGCATCCACTTGTGCGATCCGTTCCTGACAGAGCAAAAAGTCAGTCAGTGAAATGCTTTTCCCACCATACTCTGTAGGAACAGAAAATGTATGATAGCCTGCATCTTTGAGCGCTTGAATCAATTCTGTATTTAACTGATTATGTTCATCCGCTTCTACTGCTCCATCTGCATACTGATCTGCTATATCTCCGATCCATTGAACCAATTCCTGTTGCTCCGCAGTCACAGCAAAATAATTCTGTATATTCATCATCCTATGCACCCCGTTTATTAGATTCAAATAACTATTTAACTTCTATAGTCAATTTTACTTTTGCAGTTTGTCTGTGCTTTATAAATGGTATTTGTTAAACTATAACTATTATTCATTTACATAAATTATAGTTTGAGGTGTTCACATGTTAGTAGAAAATAGTACAGGTAAAATGATCCACATGTGTATAACTCCAATAAAATTAATTGATATTCAGCATACAAAATCAGACTGGACACTTACATTTGATTGGACATTATATTTCGAGTACCCGAACGTTGAAGTTTACATATTAACTACTAAGCATTCTACTTATGTTGAAGGTGCTATTGCTTTAGAAAACAGAGGAGATCATGTATGGATACATTTAATTGAAAAAGCTCCCCGCAATCGTGGCTCACAGGAAAAATATAAATATATAGCACATCATTTATTTGCATTTGCTACAAAAAGACATTTAGAGCAAGGTGGAGATGGCTTTGTTGCTTTCGATTCCAAAACAGGATTGATTACACATTATATAAAAGAATATGGTGCAGAACGTATCGGTTCAACTCGAATGATGATACCTTGTCTTGCTGGACAACATTTAATTGATGTATACTTAAGCAAAGGTGGTGGATGAAATGAAAAAGCAAACTACCCAAACCAACCTATCAAAAAAAAATATTTCCTCTATTACATCATTAACAAAAAATCGTTTTTCTAACTATGAAGTTTCCCCAACAATTCCTGGATCAAATGATCAATTAAGAGATAAAGAAGTAAGTGATGCTATTGCTAATTGGAAAAATTCAAATCAATCATCGATCAAAGTTCGCCCATGAGGCGGACTTTTTTTGTATTATTCCACATTTGCAAATGATGCACGTATTTCAGTAGGTGAACCGTTACGATATTTTTTAAACGTACGACTGAAATAAGAAATATCGTTATATCCTGAAGCCATCGCGATCTCGGCTACCGTCATACTGCTATTGAGCAATAAATATTCGGCTCGATTAATACGTACACGATTGATATATTCAGTCACTGTCCGATTCGTTAATTCGTGAAAAAGACGGCTAAAATGAAAACGACTTAATCCTGCCATTTGAGCCAATAGTTCTACAGGAATCTCCTCTGCATAATGCTGTTCGATATGTTGCAAAATCGGTGTAAATCGTTCTAAATTCTTGATTCGACTATGATGATTTTGCCAGTTTAAATCTTCAATTACATATTGACGTACAAGCATCGCAAGCAAGCGATACATATTAGATTTGATCGATAACTCATACCCCAAATGACGTGTTTTGAATTCATGTATAATCTCGGTCATACACTGATCAAGTGCAGGATCTTCTGTAATATAACTTTGAAAAAGTAAACGATTCTGCGTCATTGGTGTAATAAATTTGGTCTCTACCGCATCTTGAGAAAGACTTTGTAATGAAGACAGATCCGCAATAAGCGCATAATAAACCAGATGATTACATAGACTCATTCCATGATGCAGATCGTTACTATTCAACACAATTATATCTCCTGCTTGTACATGAATCGGTACCGAATTACATTCTATAATCGCTTCGCCTTCTTCAAAATAAAGAAACTCCATATGAGGATGCCAGTGATGCGGGAAAAGAATCTGCCCGTACTCTGAAGAATGGCAAAAATTCATTTTGATTGGAAAATAAGGATCAGGCATATTCATCGGTTCTTGCAAATCTACAGGCCAGTTCATTTCCCTACTCCTTTACCAGCAAAATGCACATTCACATTGCTTTTCTTTCTTTATTGTATCATTTCAAATCGCACAATAGTACAAACAAACCGCACACTGCTTCATGACCACCATGACGATCCATTATATAATTTCAACAAAGCAATATCTTTTACCAGAGAAATACATATTTCATACTATTTCAACCTAAAGGAGACTATCTATGACAGCCAAAATTGGAATCGGTGTAATCGGTGTAGGCAGTATCTCAGAATTTCATTTAAAGCCTTATCACAAGCATCCAGATGTACAGATTATCGGTGTCTGTGATCTCAATGCAGAACGTGCAGAGACAGTCGCTAGACAATATGAAGGCGCTACCGCTTATACAAACTATCAGGATCTGCTAGATAACCCGGCTATAGATGCTGTCAGTATCTCTACATGGAATAACAGTCATGCCGAAATTAGTATCGCTGCTCTACAAGCAGGCAAACATGTACTGGTCGAAAAGCCTCTTTGTCGTACGGTCGAAGAAGCAGAACAAGTACAAGCTGCGGTAAAGGCGTCAGGCAAATTACTACAAGTCGGATTTGTACGTCGCTATGATGCTAATGCACAGATGTTGAACCAATTTAGTCAACAAGGAGACTTCGGTACTATTTATTATGCCAAAGCTTCTTATATTCGTCGTCTTGGTAATCCGGGCGGTTGGTTTAGTGATATTGAACGTTCCGGTGGAGGGCCTTTAATCGATATTGGTGTACATGCCATCGATCTCTGCTGGTATCTCATGGGGCGACCTGAACCGTTATCGGTGAGTGGGAATACGTATTACGAACTCGGTAATCGAGCCAATGTAGAACATCTATCCCGTTATCAAGCTGCGGATTATGATGCTACTCAGAACAATGTTGAAGATATGGCAAATGCAATGATCCGCTTTACCAATGGCGCTTCATTAATAGTAGATGTAAGCTTTAGCCTGCATGCCAAGCAAAATGAAGGCATGATCAAATTGTATGGCACTAAAGGTGGTTTTGAAGTCGATCCTGCGGTTCATATCACCACTGAAAAATACAATACAGTTCTCAATATAGAACCTCAGACCGATCATAAAGATTTTCAATTTGAACAAGCTTTTGATAATGAAATCAAGCATTTTATCGACTGTATTCAGACAGGTAAGCAACCACTAAGCCCTGTTGAAGATGGTGTACAGATGATGCGTATGCTTACAGCTATCTACGAATCTGCCAAGCTTGGCAAGGAGGTACGATTATGAAACTTGGACTGAGCACCTATAGTCTACACGGGCAATTAAGTTCGGGCGCAATGAATGTAGTGGATGTGATCGATTTTGCCGCAGATCATGGAGCTGTTCATGTGGAGATTGTACCGCTAAGCTATAATTTGACCGAACAGCCTGAACTGATCGAACACATTGTTCAGCGAGCCAAAGAGCGAGATATCGAAATTTCTAATTATGCTATTGGAGCTAACTTTCTAACCGATAGCGATGAAGCCTATGAGAAAGAAATACAGCGTGTGATGGATGAAGTCAATATCGCCCATCAATTAGGAGTCAAATTAATGCGTCATGATGTAGCTTCATCCACAGACGTATCGATTCAACACTTCAATCAACAGTTAGATCGTCTCGCTTCAGCTTGTCGACGTATCGCAGATCATGCACAGCAGTATGGCATCACGACCAGTGTCGAAAATCATGGTTTTTTTATTCAACAAGCTGATCGTGTACAAGCACTTATCCAAGCTGTTGATCGCCCCAATTACAAAACAACACTCGATATCGGCAACTTTTTATGTGCCGATGAAAATCCAATCGCAGCTGTTCCTCAAAATTTGCCATATGCTTCGATGGTGCATGTGAAGGATTTCTATATTCGTCCTGCTTATCGTCATCCAGGTGAAGGTTGGTTTACCAGTACAGCTGGACAATATCTACGTGGAGCGATCATTGGTCAGGGTGATATTGATATGTGGGAAGTACTGCGGATTGTAAAGCAGTCTGGATATAATGGATATGTTTCTGTGGAATTTGAAGGATTAGAAAATGACTTGCTTGGCGCTCGAATCGGACTTGAAAATGTACAAAGAATATGGGATGAGGTGTAATGACATGGTCACAACATTAGGCAAGATTGGTGTTATCTCTGATAGCTTTGGTCTAGGACTCAAAGCCGATTTGCAAAAAGCAAAAGAAGTCGGTGCAGATGGTGTACAGATTTGGGCAACACAAGGTGAAATGGACCCTGATCACTTAGATGCACAAGCTCGTGCTGAACTCAAACAATATTTGGCTGAACTTGGACTGGAAGTGTCTGCTTTATGTGCAGATTATGGAGGCAACGGATTCCGCAATGAAGCAGATAATATCTGGAAAATCGAAAAATCCAAAAAAGTCATGACGCTGGCACTTGAGCTAGGCAGTCCGATCGTAACCACTCATATCGGTATTGTGCCTGAAGATGAGAACGATCCTATGTATAAAGTGATGCAATCGGCCTGTAATAAACTGGCTGCTTTTGCTTCTGATTTAGGCGGTTATTTTGCGATAGAGACTGGCCCTGAACCTGCATCACGTCTCAAATCTTTTCTCGATTCTTTAGAAAGTAAAGGCGTTGCAGTCAACTACGATCCAGCAAATATGGTGATGGTTACCGGTGATGATCCGGTGCAAGGTGTATATATATTACGTGACTATATCGTGCATACTCATGTCAAAGATGGCGTTCGTACACGTGAGGTCAATCCGCATGATGTATATGGTGACCTGAGTCATGAACAGATTGCTGCGATGAATGATGGAAGTATTGGATTTAGCGAGGTTCCACTGGGTGAAGGAAGCATTGATTTCCAAGCTTATTTTGCCGCCTTACAAGATATCGGGTATACCGGTTATCTGACGATCGAACGTGAAGTCGGTGACCAACCGGAGCAAGATATTCGGCAAGCCGTTTCGTTTATTCAACAATACAAATCAACTCAATAATTAAGCTTGATTAGGATAAATATGAAAGCCTTTAAATGATCGATTAATGATCTTTTGAAGGCTTTTTTCACCTTTTAGACGTTTAGATCAATTGTTGCAAATTCAGACTCACTTGTACCACTTTATGCTGCGGTTCATGATTGCCTTTGATCTGTGCATGCACTAACTCTACAGCTAATCTCGCTATCGTTCGTTCATCTTGCTTCAAGTACCCGATACCCGGCAATTCTGGATTATCAAAAGAAATCAATTCTACATCCTCTGTCTTTCCCAGTTCTACCAGTGAAGCATATGTTAATTTGGCTGCTTCTGCACTTAAAGCCAGTACAGCAGTCACCTGCGAATGGTGATTCATGAAATGGGTAATATATTCTTTCCCCTGCTCATTACGCAAAATATCCAACGGAATATGACACCATAGATTTTTGTCGATTGAGATATGATGATCGATATATGCTTTTTCAAAACCCGATGTACGATCTTCAATGACGGTATTGGTTCGATCCGGTGAAATTAACGCGATATGACGATGCTTTTTGCTCAATAAATAGACAATCGCTTCATAAGCCGCACTCAAATTATCTGAAGTGATTCGGAACGTCTCAATATTGCGTAAATAGCGATCCATAAACACAAATGGAAATTTATCCAGTGATAATCGCAATAACGATTCATTGTATTTCTCATCCTCTGTTGGAAACACAATCATCCCTTGCGCTCCGATCGACAATAGCCGAACAATAGCTTCTGTCTCATTGCTCGACGATTCACGTGTAATATGAAGGATCAATTGATAACCCAATTGCCCTGCATAATATTCTGTATAATCGATCATTTTCTGGATGACACTGGTCTTCATTGTAGGAATAATCAGACCAATCAATGGTAAATGGGCAGTAGGTACACTGGATGATCCCTGTTGATGATGCCCGGAAAGATATTCCGATTGCGTATGATTACTCTCCTCTTGCTCATTCCAACATACAAATGTCCCCTTTCCTTGAATACGGGTCACCCATCCTTCTTCAGCCAGTCCAATCAACGCATTTTTCACTGTAATCTTACTCACTTGATATTCATCCATAATCTCTTGCTCGGAAGGCACACGATCTTTGTATCGTAATTCCCCTGAAATAATCTTATCTTTGATCTGCTGTTTGATCTGCTTATACAGTGGCATTTTCTTCATGTCTATTCTCACCTCCGTCATCAAATGTTTACATTTTTTATAGCATAGCACTTTTATTGTAAACGTATACATTTTTATTTGGAGCTGATTATAGCACATAAATATACTTTTTATATAAAACATATTTTTATTAAATTTATAACCAATTGAGTATATAAATTCTAAAATTTGAGCCGTATACTACAGGAATAAAGCGTTTACATTTTAAATTTGGAGGTCAATTATGAAAAAATCAGGTATCTTACTTTCTTCTTTGCTACTGGTGACGACCCTTTTATCTGCTTGTGGTAACTCTACCGATTCTTCTTCTGCTTCAGGTGGAAGTGGAGCCAATGACAAAGTAACGTTAACAGTTACCCACTATATGGTGGAGAAGCCCAAAGTCGATACATTTAAAAAATTAACCGACCGGTTTACGGAGTTGAATCCCAATATTACGTTCGATGTGCAAGTCATGCCTGTGGATAAATACAATGACAATATCAAAATGAAAGTGGCTGCAAGCGATGTACCTGATATTATTTTCGGTCGTCCGCAAGGTATGGTCGATATTACCAAAGCAGGTGCTTTTCTAGACCTTACCAATGAACCTTTTATTCAAAAAGTAAATAAAGATTATCTCCCCAACGTTTCCTACGATGGCAAAGTATACGGATTACCTACTGATCTAATGACCAACGCTGTCATCTACAACAAAGATTTATTCAAAAAAGCAGGCGTAGAAGTTCCTAAAACATACTCTGAATTAGTGAAAGTAGCACAAACGTTACAATCCAAAGATATCACTCCTTTTGCCGCTTCATGGAAAGATGGCGCTTCATATATGAGCTTTATGTGGCCTGATATGTGGGGTAATTTGCTTAAAGACAATCCTGATTATGCAGGCAAAATGATGGCAGGAGAGACTACTTTTGCAGCGATTCCGGGTTACAAAGATTTCTTGACTCGTGTAAATACACTTAGTTCTTTTGCTAACAAAGATGCTGCTGATATTGATTATGATCGTTCGCTTCAGTATTTTGCTCAAGGTAAAGCGGCAATGGATATTATGGGTAGCTTTGCTATTGGAACGATTCGTAGCTATAACCCTGAAGGTAATTTCGGTGTCTTTATGTATCCAGCAACAGATACGCCTGAGAATAATGTCATGACTTACTCTACAGATGATACATGGATGATCGGTGCTCAATCCAAAAACCTAGATGCCGCTAAAAAATTCTTAGAATTTATGGCATCTGATGAAGGTGCTCAAATCTGGGCAGATGGCGTACAGACACTAAGCGCAATCTCAGCAGATATCAAACCAGCCAAACAAGATCCAATCTCTGAAGAATTTCAAACAATCTTCAAAACCGGCAAAGTTGTTAACAATCAGGTTAAACCTCTCTGGTACGGACAATATGATGATACATGGCAAAAAGATTTAACATTCTTCCTTGTCTCTGATCCTGCAACACGTAGCGTCGATGAATTGCTACAAAAATTAGATGCTGATTTCGCTCGAATCAACAAAATGAATTAATCGTAAGTATCCTATTCTAACTAATCTGGTGGTGATCTCGTGACCCGTAAGTACAAAGACGAACTGCTCAAGTTCACCTTTATCGTTCCTGCTTTACTTTTCTTTTGCCTTGTTGTTGTGTTCCCTTTCTTTCGTGGAGTCAATATTGCTTTTACTAACTGGAACGGGATTGATATGTCTTACGATTATGTAGGTTTGCACAATCTCAAATTATTATTTACCGATACAGAGCTATTGAATCCGATTAAAAACACACTGTTTTTTGCGATCTTTACGACCGTATTTATCAATGTGATCGGACTTGGTCTGGCAGTTGCGCTAAATACTAAGTTCCCGGGCGTTAATTTGCTCAAAAGCTTTATATTTATGCCGATGGTGATCAGCCTGGTGCTAGCTGCTATTATCTGGCGTTATATTTACAGCGATATTTTCCCAACGATTTTCCATACCGATGGAGGATTATTGGGAAATCCGACTACCGTTATGCTAGGCATTTCGATTATTAGTGTCTGGAAAGAAGTCGGTCTGGCAATGGTCATCTATTACGCAGGACTACAGACCATTCCCAAAGATATGTACGAATCAGCGCATATTGATGGAGCTGGCAGTTGGATTCAATTTTCCAAAATTACAGTTCCTTTGTTAATGCCTGCTTTCACGTATTGTATTCCGCTCTGGATCGGTACAGGATTACGACAATTTGATTATCCGATGGTCGCTACGAAAGGCGGCCCGGGTACATCATCCGAGACACTGGCTATGTATGTGTATAATTATGAGTTTCCTTATTTCAAAGCCGGTTACGGGCAGATGGCAGCTCTTATGTTATTCTTCTTTATTTTGATCGTAACTGTGTTTGTCACTAACTATTTCCGGAGAAGAGAGGTGGAATATTGAATACTTCGGTTCCGATTGTACGAGTCAAAGAAACGTCAAAACGTCGCTTTCCCAAGTTAATCCGAATTATTATGTTGTATATTATCGCGATTTTGTTTTTATTTCCGTTTTATATCGCTATCGTGTATTCGATTAAGACACCCATCGAAACGGCTCAAAGTCCACTGGCTTTTCCAACACATATTGCATGGTCCAATTACAGTGATGCGATCGCCGCTTCTAACTTTTTTCTTGCTTTACGCAACAGTGTGCTGACGACTATTGGCACCGTATTATTAACGATCACCGTCTGTTCGATGGCGGCTTATATGATCGCACGTAACAACAATCGCTTTTATAACTTTTTCTATTATCTGTTTATGTCTAGTATTATGTTGCCTTTTCAAGTATTGATGTTCCCTCTGTACAAAACGTGGACAGAACTGCATTTGCTCAACACGATTCCCGGTCTAATTATTGCATTAACCGGTGTACAGATAGGATATTTCGCTTTCTTGTATGTAGGTTTTATTAAGACAGTTCCACGCGAATTAGAAGAATCAGCAATGTTAGATGGCGCATCCAGATATCGGACATTTTTCAGTATTATTTTCCCGCTACTGAAGCCAATTAATTCAACCATTCTGGTATTAAGCGCGCTTGGAGCTTGGAATGATTTTGTCGTCTCGATGATTATCGTTCAGAAAAAAGAAGCTTCCACCTTACCATTAGTTCAGTTCCAATTTTTCGGAGAATACACATCAGAGATTAATATGGCATTTGCAGCCATTATTTTATCTATGATCCCGATTATGGTGTTCTATCTTTTCGCACAGAAATACATTATCGGTGGCGTCACCGCTGGTGCAGTCAAAGGATAATCAGTGCATATCAGTCCCAACACACTATGGATTATATAAAGGAGTCTTGAGATGGATACTCAATCTTCACCTACTTCTTCATCCACAACCACTTACCGCAATCCGATTATTGAACAACGTGCCGATCCGTGGGTGTATCGACATACCGATGATTATTATTATTTTACCGGCTCTGTGCCTTCTTTTGATTATATAGAGCTTCGGCGGGCTACCCATATTCAAGGTCTTGCAGATGCAGAACCTGTTATCGTATGGCGTAAGCCGGATACAGGGCCGATGAGCCATTTAATCTGGGCTCCTGAAATTCATTATATTCATCAGAAATGGTATATCTATTTTGCCGCAGCCGCTACAGACGAGATTGTCGATGGGCTTTTCCAGCATCGTATGTTTGTACTGGAAAATGATCATCCTAATCCGCTGGAAGGTACTTGGGTAGAAAAAGGACAAATCATGACACCTTGGGATACATTTGCTCTAGATGCGACTACATTTATACATCAAGATCAGCAATATCTATTATGGGCGCAAAAAGAACCTGAAATCGATGGTAACTCTAATCTTTATCTATCTATAATGGATAATCCTTGGACGTTAAAAGGTACGCCAACCAGACTCAGTATTCCCGAACTATCATGGGAATGTATCGGATTCAAAGTCAATGAAGGCCCTGCTTTTTTACGCAAACAAGATCAATTATTTATCAGTTATTCTGCCAGCGCTACTGATCATCATTATTGTATGGGACTACTTACTGCTGATATTCATAGCGATATTCTAAATGCAGCATCATGGATCAAAAGTGATCAACCCGTTTTTGGTACAGCCGAAGCCCATTCTCAGTATGGCCCCGGACATAATTGCTTCACAGTATCAGAAGATGGACAACAGGATGTCATGATCTATCATGCTCGTAATTACAAAGAAATTTCAGGTAATCCATTATACGATCCGAACCGTCATATGCGTGCTCAGATCATTCATTGGAATGCAGACCATACCCCGAATTTTGGTGTACCTGTAGCCGATCACATCTCTACAGATCAAACAGCATCTGTAGATCACGCTAAAGAAAGCTAAATAAATATCATTCTTGTATTCTAAGTAAAACCAGTCTCCTCTATATTACTGAGAGTATGCAGTGATATAGAGGTTTTTGGTGATTTATTGGCACGCCTTGAATCTTCGATAGTAGTATCTCTGATCTAAAATGCTCCGAATACATAACGATACAAAAGAAACAAAGCAATCCCCCAGATCATTACTGCTGAACATTTATTCAACAAAGGCAACCACTTCCCTGATTGATCCAGTCGACCTACCCAATGCCCACTAACTGCTAAACCTACAAACCATACCCATGACACGATAATACATGTGATTGTAAAAACAAATTTATCGCTTCCTTCATAAGGTAGCGAGCTAATACCAATCACACCAATGGTATCTAACAACGCATGTGGATTGAGTAAAGACACTGATAAAGCAAAAACAATCTGTTTGCGGATGGATAAGGCATTACGATTCCCTTGTTCAGCCTGAATACTACTCCTCCATGTGATATACCCCATATATAGAAGAAACACGATTCCACCGATCATTAATACATGCTTAATCCACGGCAGACCAAGCACTAATAAAGAGACTCCACCTACAGCCAGACTGATCAGCAATGTGTCACATACCCCTGCTGTAATAACCGCTGGCAAAGCCCGCCAGAATCGACGTTGCACCATTCCTTGTTGAAAAATAAAAATATTTTGTACACCTAAAGGCAAAATAAGCCCCAATGCTAATAACAAAGCATGCATGATAATCCCAACCATATTTAATCTCCTTTCGCTTGCCAATTGAAGTTTACCAATGAGTAAGAAATATTTTATTATATTAACCCTGTTATTATCTCACTTACTTATTTACTGTGCCTACTATCAATGATACTATTAGCAGTAACTTCAATTTTTAATGATATCTATGGAAAAAAGCAAACCATTCGAAAGAATGGGACGCAAAGTGTGGAGTCTAACGAGTATAGATCACTATACTTCTATGATTGTCCTACCGCCCCGAACATATATCGGGGCTTTTTCTGCGTTTTATTATATACAACTAGAGATACGGAGTGATGATAATGAAAAAGTGGTCTTATGTATTCATTTTGCTAGGGATTATAATACTTGCTTATCCACAAGTGAATGAATGGTATTCGGATTGGCAACAAAGTCGCTTATTAGATGAAGCTGAAAATGAAGCTATGGCACAATCGACTGCTCAACCTACTAATTTACAAAGTGGATATGCCAAAGTCAATCATCTGCTCAATGAAGAAAGCGAATCATCAACTACGGCTCCTCCACCGGTACAAGGAGAGATCCTCGGTATTATTACTATTGATAAGATTGATGTGAAATTACCGATAGTAGAAGGAGCAACTCGTGAGAATATGCGTAGTGCAGCTGTACACATTTCCGAAACCGATCAATTAGGTGAAAAAGGAAACTTCGCCATTGCAGCTCATCGTGCTCACAAATATGGACGATTATTTAACCGTTTAAATGAAATAAAAGTAGGCGATATTATAAAAATTGAGTCTAGGGGTACACTTTTCGAATATAAAACCGATAATATAAGTATAGTGGAACCTACTGACGTATCAGTATTAGAAAGTAATCCGAATCGTGAAGAAATCACGCTGGTTACTTGTGATCCTCTAGTCAATCCGACTCATAGACTTATTATCCATGCCGAGCGCATATCGACAAATATTTCTAGTTGATTTTTCTTGATTTAATGATATTATAGTAAATGTGAACCACAAGTAACTTTTAAGGTTTAGGATTTTTTAACACTAACCATAAAAGCTTCAGCACGATAATGGCAAACCTGTCGAAAGACTGGGACGCAAAGCTAAAGGGCCTTACCTCTTAGAGGTTGGCAGCCAGCCACCGAATGAAGAAGCTTTTTCTTATACTCTCAATATCCTTTTTATGTAATATATGCAAATTTAAACTAAAATTCAAACGATAACGGCAAACCTGTCGAAAGACTGGGACGCAAAGCTAAAGGGCCTTGTATACATGGCAGCCAGCTACCGAAAGGAATAATTCTCATGAAAAAACTTTTGCTAACTTGCTTGACAGCATTCACTCTTATCTCTTTCGCTCCGACGCATACTTATGCATCTACAACAACTACTACTGACTCTTGGTTAGACACTTCAACAGTAAGCGAAGGCTTTATCGCCGTTCACTATAATGCACCTTCTCACACTCGTACTAAATTAATGATCAGCAAAAACGATGTGAACTACACTTACGATCTTAACGCTTCTCAATCCGATTCTTCTTTCCCTTTACAACTAGGTAATGGAACATACAATGTAACGATCCTTGAGAACACATCAGGTAACAGCTACAAAAAAATCCAAGGTGATTCTCTTGAAATGAACCTTGACGACTCAAATGCTGTCTATCTTGCTTCCACTCAAAATGTAGATTGGAAAAATGCTCCTGCTTTAATCAGCAAAGCACAACAATTGACTAAAAACGCTACAACAGACGAGCAAAAAGCTCAAGCCATCTACAACTACATTACAACTAACGTAAAATATGATTATAAATTTGCTAGTGCATTACCTGCTGTATATGTACCTGATGCAGCAAATACATTAGTATCTAACACAGGCATCTGCTATGATTATGCTTCTCTAAATGCAGCAATGCTTCGTAGCGTAGGTGTTCCTACTAAATTGGTTATGGGTAACTCTACTAACGTTAAAGAATATCATGCTTGGAACGAAGTTTTCTTGAATGGTCAATGGGTAACAGTAGATACAACTATCGATGCAACACTTAAACAAAACGGTAAAACAACTACTTTGACTAAACCTGCTTCTCAATACAAAGCAGTTAAAACGTACTAATCCTACAAATACAATATTCATCCTAAATGAATATTCATACAGTATAAAAAAGAGGAACTGATCTCAACAATAATCAGTTCCTCTTTTTTTCTTGTGTTATTTACAGGTTTATTTGCATTTATTTAACGATTATTGATAGATGAAAATTTATCTATTATGAGCTTTGAGGCGGTTCTTTTTTACTGAGTTCTCCACCCATCGCTTTAAGAAACTGTAATCCCACTGATAAAGACGATCGAACATCAGGATCACGCATCATTCCGAGTAATCCTAGCACCCCTGGTGGATGATCATCTGAATGACTGTTCTTTTTACCCACTTTAGAAGGTTTATCAGTCTCATAGATTTTTTGCGAAGGATCAGCTTGTAGGTCTCCAAGGTGATCTAATCCAGCCCCTAAAGCTTTGATCAGCTTCTCTAGTTCTTTTGGATCAAGCTTTCCTAATACTTGAACCAGTGTAAATGCATTTTTGATCAGTGGTGGTAAATTCATGCCTTCAATCATATCGATACCTATAGCTCCAATAGGGACTCTATTTTTGAGTGCAGCATCTGCAATATCCAATACACCTGCTCGATCGAGTTCTTTGACAATCTCCAGCATTTTCAAGATTGATTCTGTATTTTCAGTTAATGCTTTGATCAGTAGACCTAGTAATTGGGCTTGAATTTCGGCTTCTGTTGGAATATGACGTTCGATCTGCTTAATAGGTCTCGCCATGGGACTCACGCTCCTTCTGGATCGTTGTAGCAATCGGTTCGTAGTCTGATCGATTCCACTTATCTTCTACGCGTACACTAATCTGTGGGCGCCGTGTAGCGAAGCGTGGATTCACCTGTGGTAAAGGCGACACCTGATGTTCCACTTGATCTGTCAGCACTTCCATCATCACATTAATTTCTTTATAACTTGGTGTATGGGTGACTTTATCTGTATAGCTACTGGTTAAGCGGTTGATCGCTTCCTCTTCATTCGAAGTGTTCATAGGCAAATACAATTCTTTCCCTTTGACACGATCTGTAACCAGTACTGACAATTTCACTTTACCAAATGGAGAAATTAAGCGAACTTTACTGCCATCTTGTATGCCTCTTTCGGCAGCTAGTTCTGGTGACACTTCAAGCCAAGTGCCCGGTACTTTATGGCGAATTCCTTCTGCTTTGTACGTCATATTGCCTTCATGGAAATGTTCTAATAGTCGTCCATTATTTAAATGAAGATCATACATCGCTTCCGGCTCATACGGCTGTGTCCATTCTACCGGATACAATTTTGCTTTGCCATTAGGAAAATGAAAAGACTCTTCATACAATAAATGTGTGCTTGTTCCATTAGGATGTACAGGCCACAATTGACTATTCCAACCTTCCAATAGATCATAATGAACACCTGCAAATAAAGGCGCTAGACTTGCGGCTTCTGCCATAATTTCACTTGGATGAGTGTAGTTCCAATTTGCACCCAGAGCATTCGCTACATCTTGAATAATACACCAGTCTGGCTTGGAATCACCCAAAGGTGCGAGCACTTCATAGAATCGCTGAATACGGCGTTCTGTATTGGTAAATGTCCCGTCTTTTTCAAGACTTGGAGAAGCAGGCAAGATCACATCTGCATATTGAGCTGTATTGGAGAAGAAAATATCTTGCACTACGAAAAAGTCTAATTTGCCTAACATATCCGCTACAAAGTTGGAATTAGAATCGACCAATGCCATATCTTCGCCAAATAGATACATCGCTTTCAGTTTACCTTCTTCAATTGCATCAACCATCTGATGATTATCGTATCCAGGTTCTGATGGAAGTTCTACTCCCCACGCTTGCTCATAACGATGACGAACATCATCATCCGATACTTTTTCATACCCGGGGAAGAAATTCGGCATTGTTCCAAAATCACAAGCTCCCTGCACATTGTTATGACCACGCAAAGGATAAGCGCCTGTACCCGCACGACCAAAATTCCCTGTCGTCAACAATAGATTACATAGAGCAGTTGACGTATCGGTTCCGCCGCGATGTTGAGTCACACCCATCGCCCACAACACACATACTGATTTGGCTTGATGAATCATTTCAGCAGTTGCAATCAATTCAGCTTGAGAGATGCCAGATACTTGTTCTGCGTACTCTAGCGTATATTGATCTAGCGATTGACGGAACTCTTCATATCCATCTACACGTGCTGTTAAGAATCCATGGTCTTCCCAACCTTGATCAATAATATATTTGGTCACTGCCGATACCCAGACCAGATCAGAACCCGGACTTGGATGCAAATGAATATCCGCACGTTCAGCCATTTCATTTTTACGTAGATCAGATACGATTAATTTCTGCCCGTGAAGTTTATGTGCTCGTTTCACTCGTGTGGCTAATACAGGATGCGATTCCGCAGGATTAGCACCGACAATCATCACTAGATCGGCTTGCTGAATATCTTCGATTGTGCCGCTATCTCCACCCATACCGACAGTACGCATCAATCCCGAAGTCGCTGGAGACTGACAATAACGTGAACAGTTATCTACATTGTTCGTTCCCATAATCGAACGAACGAATTTTTGGAAAATGTAATTTTCCTCATTAGAACACTTCGATGAAGCGATATAACCGATCGAATCTGCACCATATTCTTCACGAATACTGCCTAATTTGCCAGCGATTAGGTTCAATGCTTCTTCCCAGCTTGATTCTACAAATCGATCACCTTTACGAATCAAAGGCTTGGTTAGACGTTCTTCACTATTGACGAAATCCCAACCCCATTTACCTTTGATACATGTCGAAATACCGTTCACTGGTGCATCGATAGACGGTTCGATTTTGAGAATATCACGTCCTTTGGTCCACACTTCAAAGCTACACCCAACTCCACAATACGTACAGACTGTTTTGGTGCGTTGAATTCGAGAGTGACGCATAGAAGCTTCGATCTCAGACACTTTGAAAATCTCTCGATAGCCTGGTTCGATTTCTTTGGTTAATTCAATCATTGGCTCCATCACTTGATTATCGATGCCTGTTAGGAATCCCGCTTCACCGACCATCGTGGTTTCCATCAACGCATTACAAGGACATACAGTGACACAATGACCACAAGATACGCAAGACGATTGATCGACAGGAACATCATCATCCCAGATCACACGGGGTTGATCACGACTCCAATCGATGGTTAACGTTTCATTGACCTGAAGATCCTGACAAGCTTCTACACAACGTCCGCATAAGATACATTGATCAGGATCATATCTATAAAAAGGATTGGTATTATCGATTTGGTAAGGTTTCGGTTGGAAAGGATAATCTTGATGTTCAATTCCTAATTTTTCAGTAGTATTATGAACAACACAATTGCCGTTATTATTATCACAGACCGTACAATATAATTCATGATTTTTAAGAATACGAGACATCGATTCTTGCTGAGCTGCTTTGACCAGTGAAGATTCAGTAGAAATCTGCATACCTGAACTGACTACAGTACTACAACCACGAACCAACTCTCCATTCACTTCGACCATACATGTATCACATGTTTCGATAGCACCTAGTTGTTCGTTATAACAAATTTGCGGAATGTAAAATTCATCTTGTCCTTTGGCGGCTTGTACAATAGTTATGCCCGGCTCTGTAACGACCGATTGTCCGTTAACTTCAATCACGATATGTTCTGTATGGTCTGTCTTCATCATGTTGTTCACCTCTACCTCAAAATTAATAACTCATCCTCTTATCCTTCTGATTCCACCGACTGCTTACTTTTACTTATAGTTGCTTGAGTGATATATCACAAAATCATGTATTATAAAATTGATGAATCATATTTACCCAATCCGTTTTTAAAGTAAGCATCTTTTTCCTTTATATGGTTATCTATTATTTCTGTTTAGACATAATTAATATTTATTTAATGACATATGGATATAAACGTTAAATGTATCCATTTGAGCTGACTTTACATTATGGTTTAATGAGAGTAACGTTAGGAAGTAGCTTGTAATGATATGCTTGTAAACAAGTAAGGAGACTCAATGTATGAATACTTCGATTCATTCTCATTCGTCTTCTCGACGAATATTGATTATGACAGCCGTTGAAGCTGAACGTGAAGCGATTCTTCGAGGATTGCCCGCGCTTAGTGAAGATCGCTTTAGTGTACAATTAGCTGGTGTAGGTCCTGCTTCTGCAGCAGCACGAACAACAGCGATTCTAGCAAAAGAATCGTTTGATATGGTGATCAGTGCAGGTATTGGCGGTGGATTCGCAGGATATGCTGATATCGGATCTATTGTCCTTGCGAGCCAGATGATTGCAGCAGACTTGGGTTCAGAGACACCGGAGCATGGATTTATTTCTGTAGATGAATTGGGATTCGGCTCTTCAATGATCCAAGCCGATACCGTCTATAATGGAAGTCTTGCTTCAGCTATTCAACAGATTGGACTTGCTGTGCATATTGGCCCTGTTGTTACGGTATCTACAACTACAGGCTCAGCTGAATCTACAGCTATGCTTGCAGGACGTATTCCTGGTGCTTCAGCAGAAGGTATGGAAGGATACGGCGTTGCTTTGGCTGCTCATTATTTCCACTTACCAGTACTCGAAATTCGGGCGATCTCTAATCGGGTCGGGCCACGTGATCGAAGCAGTTGGCGTATTCCTGATGCTTTGCAAGCTTTAACCAAAGCAAGCTCCATATTACCGGAGGTGCTATAAAATGAAAATTGCTTTTTCCCCATGTCCTAATGACACATTTGTTTTTCATGCTTGGGTACACGGTCTTGTGCCAAATGCTCCTGAGCTTGAAGTGACTTATGCTGATATTGATATTACAAATAACTGGGCAGCTACAGGCGAAGGCCCGGAAGTGTTAAAAGTATCTTATGCCGCTTTACCGTGGTTGTTGGAAGAGTACGCATTAATCCCTTGTGGTGGTGCGCTTGGTCGTGGTTGTGGTCCATTGGTGCTTACCGCTGATCCTACCGATACCGATCCTGCTAGTCTATCTGGTAAAAGAGTAGCTGTTCCAAGTGAACGGTCTACGGCTTATATGCTTTTCCGTCTATGGGCAGCTCAAAATGTTCCCGGTGGTGTAGGCGAAATTGTGGTGATGCCATTTGATGAGATTATGCCTGCGGTAAGAGACGGCAAGATTGATGCTGGTCTGGTTATTCATGAAGCACGCTTTACGTATCCTAATTATGGGCTTACTCTTATGGAAGATATGGGTAGCTGGTGGGAAGAAGATACGGGATTGCCCATTCCTTTGGGGGCTATTATTGCTAAGCGTTCATTAGATGCTAATCAGATTGCCGATTGGGTACGTTCTTCTGTCGAATATGCGTGGGAACATCCTGAAGCTTCACGTCAATATGTACTGGAGCATGCTCAAGAAATGGACCCGAGTGTTGCTGATTCTCATATTAATCTATATGTAAATGAATTTACCCGTAATCTAGGTGAAGATGGTTATGGAGCGATTGAAGCTTTATTAGGACGTGCTGCCAAGGAAGGGCTTGTACCTGAATTTGATCTTTCATTGTTACGTAAATAAAGAATAATGATTGGTTTTCAACATAGGGATATTAAAAAAGCACAAACTCACTAAGATTTCATAGTGAATTTGTGCTTTTTGGTATGGATATATCAGTCTTTTTGATTTTTTTATAGATATTGCAGATATTTGTGAGCAAAATGTTTGCCAATTCGATTGATTATCTGGTACACTGGCATTATCACTATAAGATTTGTAGTGAAAACACAAATAGCCCCTTTTCACAGAAGGAGCTGCTTATTTCTAATTCCTAATTATATACAATAGGGGGTGAATCACCATGGTACAAAACGTACTTTGCGAAGTAAATTCTTGCACACATTGGGCTCAAGAAAACAAATGTACTGCTGAATCTATTTTCATTATCAACCACGCTCATCAAAAAGCGACTGAATCTCAAGAAACAGATTGCCAAACGTTTGATAAAAAAGATGCTGTAAACTAATTTAAAATGTTTTACAACTGAGAAGGGACTTTGCCGAGTTCCTTCTTTCTTTTTATATTCTACCAACAATGATTATTATTATCAAGTAGATTTCAAAAAAAATTATATAAAAGCTCATTTTACCTGTCATTACACTGATCGCATTTCTCATTCTCAATACAATCAGTATAATGTCATGGTATAGGTACTAATCCATCATTTATTTATTATATTTTGAATCTGGCTACAGATGTTAGTAATTCATCAATCCCTTGTTTGGATAGATTCATACTTTCGATCACTTCATGCGTCTGCTCTACGATCGTCTCCGTTTTCTCTGCAATTGTCGAAGTTCCTTCTGCACTTTCATTCGAAGCTACTGCAATTTCATGAATTGATTTCACTTGATTCTCAATCGAAGATAACAATTCTTCAGATGTGCTGCTTAGATCTGTAGCAATATCATCGATTCCTTTCGCACTCTCTGCATATTGATCTGCTGAAGATAACATCATATCGTAATCTTGCTTGATTTCATTAACAAATAGTTGTAAAAGATCATTTGAATTTGTGGATAGATTACTCACCGATTCGATCACTGTGCGCGTAATTTGATCAATCTGATCTGCCGCTTGTTTGGAATCTGCTGCAAGCTTACTGATTTCGCTAGCTACGACAGCAAATCCTTTACCTGCTTCTCCTGCTCTTGCTGCTTCAATACTTGCATTTAAAGACAACAAATTAGTCTGGGCTGCAATCGTAATAATGGTAGATACTAGCCCATTGATTTTGGATACAGATTGCGATTCAACCAATGCTTTCTGTAGACGTTCTTTGACATGAGTATAGATTTTCAGGCTCTTATGATAGGAAATTCGGAATTCTTGACTTAATTCTTGTGCACGACGAGTCAGTTCATCGGCTGATGTAGCACTATCTTGCGCTTTTGTAGCGACAGATTGTACTGCATGTTCTAGTTCACGAGAAGTTACATTCATTTGCTCTGTAGAAGAAGCCGTCTCTTCTGTACTTGCAGACAGTTGTTCGGTTGTTGCAGAAATATCTTGAACACTATCTTCTAAATGAGACATATGATGATGAACCGTCTGAATATGATTTTGCAAATTAGAACTTTGGGCGATAACTTGTTCAAACACTTCTCTGAACTGCTTACGTGCTCCACCCATCGCTGCTATAATCAGCGCAAATTCATCTTTTTCTGTTAAATATTTTTCATAACCTTTGCTATATTTCAGATCAAGCGCTGCGGTTTTGTTAATAATTTCTAATGTGACTTTAGTACGGCGACTCACATTACGAGCGAATAGTATACAGATCAGTAAAGAAACCAGTAAAATGACAATCGTTGCGATAATCAATGTTTGGGCTAATTGATCTTGTAACTGTTGACTTTCTAGTAAGACGGCTTGATTATAATCGTCTAGAATCTCTTCGGCCTGATTGATATCATCGCGTGCGGCATCAAATCGAGCTGTGCTATCTGCAAGATTGGCTACTGTATTGGTATTGATATCAAATCCTTGTTGCCATGCAGCGAAATTAGTATCAAAATCAGCAATCAATTCAAAGACTGTTTTATTCGAATCAGCGTGTTGATATTGAGCAAATTCGGCTTGATGTGCAGTGAAAATAGCTCCGGCTTTGTGCACACGATCATAGGCTTGTTGTGCATTTTCAGTGTAATCAGCTTTGGCTGCTTCTAAAATGGCAGGATCATTCGAACTGGTCAATGTCATTTGAGCGACTAACGCTTGATAATAATCACGATCTGCATTTAATAACCAATAATTTGTCATATACGATTGATCATAAATTTTAGTCGTTAATGTTTGAGCAATAGACTTGGTATGGCTCAATGAGAAGATAGCGATTCCGATCAAAGCGATCATTACGAGTGCCATAGGCAAAAACATTTTCAGACGTAGATTCCAGTTGTTAATATTAAAGATGGTTTTCATAAAATGGTCTCCCTGCTACATTGTATTATTCGAATAAAGGGAATATAGAAAGGCTACTATTACCTATTATTTACATAATATTTATATCGGATTTGAACACTCTTTGTAATAGTATAAAAATCGACTTTGTGTATCATTTCTACAATCTGATATGGTACAAAAAAAGACTGCTGACGCATAAACGTCAACAGCCTTTGGAAATGGGTATTATGAATCTATGATTAGACTTTCTACAAATGATATCAATCTTATTTATTGTACATAATAAATATCAGGTACTGGAGGTTGCTTCATATCTGCACCCAGATGAAATCCCGGATGTGGTGGCTGATTGTAGCCAGCATTTTGCCAAGCGACAGATAGACGATAGACAGGATCATGCATCAGTGTACGTAAGCGATAATCGGTCATATCTGTTGTGGTATAAATACGCAATTCATTATTATCGCTTGAACGTAATACTACTTCTTCCCGCCAGTCTCCATATAGATCTGCTTGTAGATTAGGTGTAGCTTTGGTTCCATTATTCGAACTACTTCCTGTAGCCGTTAACAAGTTAGTCGTCGTATTGTTCATATAATCCCATTTATCAATACGATTATCATCTAACAACTCGCGCAATAGATCACCATCCCACCAGATTCCAAAGTTCGTAGACGAAGGGATGTTTTTGCTAATGACTTCACCTGTAATACTGTATAATCCGGTAATTGGAACATGTTGAGCATTCGTAATCGTCGCTGCCCATACTTCTTCTCCGGGGAAACGTGGATCGATATCCGCAGACATTCCACGCCCTGTATCTAGCCCTGTATATACGCCCCACAAGACTTGCCCTGTATTCGCATCATGCACTTCCATACCATACGGAGAATCTTTGTGTTCATGTACGCCGAATACTTCTAGTCCTGCTCGGTTCGGATTCAGATCGCCTAGATGTTGAGCATCTCCATGTCCCAGTCCTGTGGTATAACGTGGGGTGCCATTATCATCAATAGAAATAGAACCGAAATTAATCTCATCTTTGCCGTCTCCATCGACATCTGCTACATTGAGAGCATGATTACCTTGCGCAGTGTAGGTCGTCTGATTACCTACATTGGTATCGTACGTCCAACGCTTGGTGATTTTGCCATCACGGAAATCATAAGCGACAAGTACAGTACGTGTATAATATCCTCTGGTCATAACAAAGCTAGGACGTTGTCCGTCTAAATAAGCGACTCCTGCTAAAAAGCGATCGACTCGATTCCCGTAATTATCGCCCCATGAAGCAACTGTTCCGCGGGGTGGATCATAATTAACAGTGTCCAATGCTGCTCCTGTTGTTCCTTTAAATACCGTCAAAAATTCAGGCCCTGTCAGCACATATCCAGCACTATTGCGATAGTCTGCTTTGGCATCTCCGATCACTTTACCTTGACCATCAATCGTACCATCTGCTGTACGCAAAGCCACTTCAGACTTTCCATCTCCATCTAGATCATAGACAACAAATGGAGAATAATGAGCGCCTGCACGGATATTAGGTCCCATATTAATACGCCATAAGTGAGTGCCATTTAGTTTGTATGCATCCAGATACACAATCCCTGTATATCCAGATTGAGAATTATCTTTGGCATTGGAAGGCGACCATAATAGCACAATTTCATACTCTCCATCCCCATCCAGATCACCTACACTCGCATCATTTGCACTATAGGTGTAAGCTACTCCGTCTTTGGTTACACCATCAGCAGGCTTTTGCAAAGGAACCGATTTGTATTGCTGTTGCCATACGGATACAGGTGTCGATACCGATGTTTCTTTACCATTCTGCACAGTAAATAAGGTATAAACAGAAGTCACTGTTCCTTTAGCATCTAATACATTGGTAGCTCCTGTTATCGGCTGACTGTTCACCAGTACACCGTCGCGATATAGATTAAATGCGATATTATTGGCATCCAATCCAAGCATTCTCCAACCTACATAAATACCATTTTTGCTTTTGACGGCTACCAGTCCACGATTTAATTTTTCCATTGCACGTTGACCGGAAGCAACAGCTGTATTTTCAGTGACTGTTAGATTTTGCACGTGTTCAGACAAAGGAATCTGTACATCTGCTATCCCTTGGGCTACCAGTCTTGCGATCTGGATCGCTCCATATTCCTGAAAATGAGTATTGTCTACCACTCCATCAGGAAAATTGGGATATACACCTGCTGGTACATGCAAAAATACTTTTTTAGATTCTTCTGCACCAATCGAATTGTAATAAGCTACACTACGAGCGCTGAGATCAATAAGCTTGGTGTTAGTCTGAGTGGCGACTTCTTTCATCGCTGTCACATAATTGGGGAAACTGATATTGAATTGCCCTGTAGTCGTATTGAAATCACGTCTACCGACCGGAGTCACTAGAATAGGAGTGGCTCCATGTGCACGAGCCCCATCGATATACTGCTTGAGGTATACTTTATAATCAGGTACAGGTGTGTATCGTTCGGGCTTCGTATCGGCATCATTATGACCAAATTGAATCATCAGATAATCACCGGGTTGAATCTGATTTAAGATCGTATCCAATCGGCCTTGTTCGATAAAAGAACGTGAACTGCGTCCACCAATCGCTTGATTGCTGATCTTCACCTTTTCATCCAAGTGACGGTCTATCATTTGCCCCCATCCTGCTTGTGGTTGTTTGGATGTTGCATAGGTCTGTACAGTTGAATCTCCTGCCAGATATACCGTGGGATTCGAGACCACCACAGACTCCTGTTCATACGTGTTATTGATGACACTTTGTACTTGTTCTACTTGCTCTGTCGTACTTGGAAAAGAAGTATGATTCTGCTCTGCTTGATCCTCTGCTGCTATTGATCTGTTCAAAGGTAATAACGTACACACCATAACCATAATAAGCACAAGCGATACCCATCGACGATACTCAAGCGAACGATTCAAACGTACCCCTTCTTTCTCCTTCAAATTTATAAAGCGCTTACATTATTATCGTACATGGAATATTTAGGTGTGAATATTCAATATACAGTGGTGTTTGTGTAATATTCCGACCTCCTCTAGAGTTGATTTCGATATGTTTATGTAAGGTAATACAAAAAGGACAGAGTCTAATGACTCTATCCTTTGAATGCATATATTTTATGTCTATATGGTACTCTTCTGCTTAGACTCGCTTGCGACGGAATCCTAATACAATACCTATCGCTAGCACCAAAATGCCTACACTAATCGCTGTGTATTTAGCTTGAGTCGCTGTATCGATTGTCGGCGTCATCGGTTCTCCGAAACCTCCACCTCCCGGGCCTCCACCCATACCCCCAGCTCCATCCGGAGGAGCCATCATTCCACCATTACCTCTACCTTGATCTGTTGGAGCACCTTCGGGACGTTGACCACGATCTCCGCCACCTCTACCCATGCCACCGCCCATACCACCATTTCCAGAACCATCGCCTGACGAAGCAATTGTTCCATCGAGTTGGCCTTGTATGTTGGTAACATTGGTCTGATTCCAAGCGATCAATGAGGTTACACCTGCTTGATATTCTTCATACGTGTAGAAAGCAGTAGGATCACTTTGGACATCCACTGCGATCATATCATTGAGTGCATTGACTTTAGCTGTGAAAAGATCATTGGCTAAAAATTGAGTAAGCACCTTTTGGATCATGGCATGATATTTTTGCTTATATTCATCAACTGCTAATAATTTGGCAACTAACGGACGCTCTGCTAAAGCTCCAGATGTAGGCTCATCGATCATCAAAGAAGTAGAACTAGCAGTGTCTGTTACATTTGCAGTTTCTGTTTTTGGAGTTGTATTATTTCCAGTTGCGTTATTAGTATTACCAGTTGCATTGTTGGTATTAACATTGGTTTGATCTGTTGCTGTTTGTGGATCTTTCGCAGGGGCTGTATTGGACGGGATCTGGTTGGTTGTTGTCTCTGTTGTGTTGGTATCTGTATTCTCACCGCCACGCCCGCCGAAGCCACCCATGCCCCTTCCCATACCACCCATTCCGCCAAATGCCATGTTGTAATCCCATGGAATCATTGAAAATATACCACCATGTTCATACAGATAATAATTCTGCTTATTCCCACCAATGTAGCTGTCTGTATTGTTAGTGACCACATTTAACGTTAGGTATTCTAGAATACTATCAACATCAAGATAATCGGTGTATGGTGTGGTGCTATCATGATTGAGCTTATCCAGCATATTGATTAATGCATCTTTGTCCTGAGTTTCTGACTTCACTTCAAGACCTGTATACGAGTCTGCATCATCATCAATCCATTGTAGATCACTACCACTACCGGTCATCAGCCCTTTATACAATGTACCTGTCGTATCTTCATAATGACTCTCTATAAATGAATCATCCACTTGCTCTACAGCAAGATACAAACCTTTGTATTCACCATTAACATAGATACGGACAAATGAATGCTTAGGTGTAGGCAACCCTAGCATTTCAGACATTTCATAGGTCAAAAATTCACGCATATACGAAGCATCGCTGTAGTTATTATTGAGATTGATTTTGTCTAAGCCATATAGATTCTGTCCAGAAATGTATTCGTCAAAGCTTAACTTGAAGCTATACCGATCCGAATCATCCATCTGTACTACACTACGCAAAGACAGATTACCTTTGGTACGAATCCCGATATTTGTAATGGTTTTGCCATTATAATCTACACTGGCTGAATGATATTTTTCATCAGACGCATGGTCTAACATATCTTGAAAATCTGAATCAGGAATCGTTATTTTGACATCGACTACTTTATCTTCTACAAATACATTTGCATCTTGTGCACTTTGTTCTGTCACTGTTCCTGCATGAGCTTCTTGCGTGGATACCCACGGTATAGCAACAAGACATAGTATACCTGCGAAGATTACTTTTAACATCCGCTTCACTTCATCACCACCAATTTTGAAATAAAAAACCTTTGCATACATCGGTATATTGACTTGTGCAAAGGCTCTCTATGCGCTTTAATTCCGATACACTTCAGCCATATATATTGGTTTCTATTATGAAACGTAATCACCGTTATAGCTGATAAGAACTGCATTTTTCACACCTGTGATTTTAGAGATTTCATTTACAAATGTAGGTTCATTGTTTTTGAGACGCACTTCAAGTGTTAATTCGATATTATCTGCTGTGATTGTTTTTTGTCTGACTGTATGACGTTTGACCAACGCATTAAGCTTGCTGTTCACCTGTTTCTCAGCATCATCCCCTTGAGCATTAACCACCAATAAATATGGCGTTTCAAAAGAAGATCCTTTGATAAATAAAAACATGACCAGACCTACAATTACAGAACCTGTAATCGCTAATGTATAAAAACCTGCACCAGTTACAATCCCTGCCGCTGCTGCCCAGAATAAGAAAATCAAATCAGTCGGGTCTTTGATCGGTGTTCTAAAACGAACAATACTGAGTGCACCTACCATCCCTAGAGACAAGATCAAGTTCGAGTTGATCGCAATAATGACCATAGAAGTTACCAGAGTCATGCCGATCAGTGAGATATTGAAGCTTTTGGAATACAGGACACCACTGAATACACGTTTGTACAGGAAATAGATAAACAATCCAACGAGAAAAGCGATTCCCATACTTAGCAAAATATGTGTAATACTAATATCCGATGTGAAGCTTTCTAGTACTGAATTTTTGACGATATCTGAAAAGTTCGTTGTTGCGTCTGTCGTGGTTGCATTTGCCGCCGCTGCGACTGCTGTTGTGGTTGCCATGTGTTATTGATCCTCCCAGGAATTTTCTTTACCGAGTTTACGGCAGATAACGTATTTTGAATTGGATTGACGAACGAGCCCTTCGAGTTGTAGCGCAGTCTTAATATAATCTGGCAAATACTCATCATATTTCACTTCAAGCACAAAAAATTTATGATCAATCGCATCGACCATCGCTAGATGAGGATCAAATATATCGTGGTTGTTCAGACCTGTTTTCATATATTTATCAAATGTAATCCGTACATTACCTAGCTTAGATGTGTAGGCTTCACGAACATAATCTACAATCACCTTCGGACGTAGTAAAACATTGTTAGCCGCATGATAAATCTCATACAATAAAGGTTGATGAGGTAAGTTCAACACTTCATAATTGCCTTTTAAGATTTCATCATACATTTCACGCGTGATCGATTCTTTGACTTTGGCAATAACATCATTCATTTTTATTTTCTTTTCAAAATGAATGATGTTGTCTTCGCCATTGTAAATACGAATCCGGTATTTCACTCGATCTCGTACACCGCCTAATTTCTCATGTAGAGCGGTATTATTGATATCATCGAAATACAGACTACGAATCAGATACTCTCCTGCTTCATTGGCGTTGGCATCCTGGGTCATCAATGGACGTAGCCGTTGCCGAATCGTAAAATATTGATGATAATTCACATAATGCTTCAGCTCATGCCGGTATTTCAAATCCAGATTTGGATAATACATCGGTTTATCCCCTTTCTACTTAATCTGCTATCTATCGGGTTCATGTTTTACACTCCGTTAACATCCCGTTTACATTTTTGATTATATCTACGTATTTTGAACTTTATATGAACAGATAAAAAAAGCATCAACATGATCGGAAACAACATTTCTGTTGAATCTGATCATGTCGATGCTTGGATAACTCTATTATTCAGGCAATACTTTACTTAGTTCAGATGTGACTTGTGAATTAGCTAAAGGACGATAGGTGATTGTACCATCTTTAAATTTGAGTTTTAAATAGTAAGAAGTATTATTATAATCAAATACATTTTCACTAGCATCAAGCAATTTCCCCATCATTTTTTTATCATTTGCAACAAATTCTTTATCTGTCCTATACGAGTCTGTAAATAAACTCTGCTCACTTGTTGTATCTTTCTCAGTTTTTGTCCGATGATCTCTAACAACAATTATAGCATTTAAGTCTTCTGGTTTTGTAATAATCTGATCCCAATATCCTTTTGTTTTAAGCCAAATAGCTAAAGGTTTGTAAGAAGCATTCCAATCATAGTATTGAGAAGTTTTATAACTGATTAGATCAGATTCAATAGAAAAATAAAGACTACTATAGGGCAAACTTGCATCTGGATTAACAATCGAAAGTTTTTCTTTTTTTATCAATTGGGTTAACTCTTTAATATCATTTTTATCTGAAATTTGGATTTTGTGTTCTTCTCGATCACGATTTATAATTTCAATCGGTTTACTTACATGATCTAAAGATGGAAGATTGTAAACTGCAACCTTATAGGATGGCGATTCTTGTATTTTTGTTAGATAATATTGATATTCAGGAGCATTAGAAGGTACTTGATAAGAACGTGTCATTAAGCTTCCGTCTTTTAGCTTATATCCAATGTCTACTGACTTATAATCTAATGTATGTTGCTTCAGTTTATCAACTTTAGGACGTATTTGTTCAATTTGCATATGAAGATTACGAACAAGCTGAATATAATCAGGATCTGAAGAAAGAACTCCTGGACGTATGACTCTTGGAAACGTTACATATCCTTCATTTTCAAACAAATAATAAGAAAGATTACCACCTTCATAGACTCCAGCAATCTCTTCTGCATTTGGTATCTCAGCTTCATAATGTACATAATTAGAAACTGGTATATATAACATTAAGGCAACAATAATACCATGACTTAAAAACCCTTTAACAAATTTTATATGGTATATATTCCAGCTTTTACGAATAAGCATTTCTGCTATAACGTAAGAGACAATAGCCCCTACAATATAAGCAATAGGTGTCCAATTATTCAGAAATGATACAGATAAAGCACCTGTAAACAAAGCGCCACAAAACATAACGCCTACTCGAAATAACGGATTAAAATATGAAAATGTGACAGCATGAGTTGTCTTTTCAGTAGCACGTATTTTATAAAATAGATAACTTAATACGATCAATATAATAGCTATCAAAAGATATAAACATGTTTCTAATGTTGTAATTATTTTGGCAGATGCATTCATAATATTGAAAAGTGGAGACCAATCTTCATTCAAGTTCTGTTGATTCCGAGACGAATATCCAAATAAATAAATATCTAAATGTTTATTCCACACTTTAGGAATAGCTACAGTGAGTGTTAATAAAATAGCAACAACTATACCCTGTAATATCGTTTGTCCGATACAAATGCCTACAAATACAGTAAGGCTAAATAACAAAAGGCTAAGCACATTTGTAGCTATCGTCCATTCTAAAACTTGCATGGCTGTAAAATCAATATACTCAAACTGTCTGCTTAATATTGCTGCTATTATAGCTATGATCCATAGTGGAATCGTTAATGCTATAACTCCTACCGCAAAATGAGTTGTTAATAAATGAACTCTTTTTAAAGGAAGGCTATGAAAAAAATCGACTGAAGCTTTATTTTGCATATATCTTGTTAGCAATAGACCCATAAGGATGGATATAATAAGCATTGCCACATTGGGCCAACCAGCGCCTATTTCAGCAAAGTAACTAACAACAAAATGAAAACGTTGATTCTTATACGAATCATTCAGCATATTTAAAGAGATGAGTATAGATAACAAAAGAACTAACAAATATAATACACTCAGCCATGCACTCTGCCTGAATGCTTGCTTCCATAACCCTCGATTAAAGAAGAATCGGTTGAACATCATAACCGGCGTCCCCCATTTCATAAATAAAGATTTCTTCGAGCGTCATGGGTAAAATATCAAATACATAGGGTGTATAGACGCTAAATACTTCTTTGATTCGCTCAATCTCACCTTTGATAATATAAATACCTACACTGCCTCGTTCTTCCTTATACACTACGTCCAGTAGACTAGAAATAGCATGTTCATGGCGCTCATCACGGAAAGCGACTTGTATTTTGTGCGTATCGGCTTTGAGATCGTCCAGTTCTTTTTCAACTAACAATTTGCCTTTGTGCATAATACCTACATGATCACATAAGTCTTCGATTTCGCGTAAGTTATGCGAAGAAATGATAACCGTCATTTCACGTTCAGCAGTCTCTTGAAAAAGAAGGTTTTTCACTTGTCGTCTCATCACTGGATCTAATCCATCAATCGGCTCATCCAAAATCAATACATCCGGTTTGCAACTCAATGCTAACCACATCGAAGCCTGTCGTTGCATCCCTTTGGAGAGGCGATGTAATTTACGTTTCATATCAATACTTGCGAATGCTGGAGCTAACTGTTGAAATCGTTCTTCACTCCAATGCGGATAGATGGCACGATAAAAGGAAGCCATTTGCTTGATAGACGTTTGTGGAAAAAAGTACGGTTGATCGGCTAAAAAGATCATCCGATTTTTCACTTCTGGTTGCTCATAGACCCCTTGCCCTTCTAAAGTAATCTCTCCCTGATCCGCACGGTAAATGCCTGCTATCGTTTTGAGCAATGTTGTTTTGCCTGCTCCGTTAGAGCCTAGTAATCCGAAAATAGAACCTTTATGTACGTGTAATGATAGATTTTCGACTGCTTTCTCACCATCAAAGTATTTGGTAAGTCCTTTGACTTCAATCATGATGATGCCCCCTTTCTTGTTCTTGTATCGCTTGTTCATACAACTTCTGCAAATCTTCTTTGGTAAATCCTAGATAGATCGCTTCAGCAAACAATTTGAGCAAGCGTTCACGCATATCTACCTGCTGTGCTTGAGTCGGTTGCTGTTGTTCAGGCGAGACAAAGCTTCCTTTACCCGGCTGAGAATAAATATAGCCTTCTCGTTCTAATTCTCGATATGCTTTCTGAATCGTATTCGGATTGACGGTTAATTGAGTAGAAAGTGAACGCACCGAAGGCAACTGTTCTTCCGGCTTCAGTATGCCATACATAATCATTTCTTTAATTTTGTCCATCAACTGCTCATAGATTGGCTTGCGACTACGTACATCTAATTCGAACATAAAGAGCCTCCTTTCTGTATTAACTGTATTACTATTATTAGTACAGTTAATACAGATTGTCAATTGTTTTTTATGGTGGATATTGGTAAAAACATAAAAGAAGCTGTTACTCCCCAAGTCTATCAAAGGAATAACAGCTTCTTTTGTATTTCGATACACTATATATTTTGTAGCATATAGACCATCTTAAATTCGTATCGTTAAACAATCATAAAGACTAAACCATCCTGCTGAGCAAAAGCTTTTTCAAAAAGTTCAAATACGGATTCCAAATGAGGAAGTAAGTAACCATCGACCAATTCTTCATAGGTCTCATCGCTTTGCATTGGAAAAGCAAGCATAATCATTGCTCGTTCATCCAATTGCTCGATGTCCATCTCGGGAATGTTTTTCCACTTTTCAAAATCGATGCGCTTCGTGAGGTTGTCAGTCTGCTTCAATTCAGGAATCTGTTCGGCAATCTCAGCTACTTTCTCAGCAGATAAATAAAAAGAACCGTATTCAGTCGCCTGACTGTCTACCTTATACTGCTCCCCTACTGGAACTAACGGAATATCTGGAAACATATCTACAATCAGACTCCACGTCTTATCAATATCTAACGCTGGCTCTTCTACACGCCCAGCCAAGATGTCTTCCAAATTACCATGTTCTTGATAATACACACCCGTAATACCCATATCCAACATCTCCTTTAACAAGCATTACCCGATTATAAGACTTACGATTGCAAAAACGCTTGATACCGATCCAATTGATCGGCTAATTCTTCAAATAAAATAAAACGAGCCGCCCGATATACTTCTTTCCCTTCCATCATTAACAACAATACCGGCGAAGTAAAAATCATATACTCTCCTGCCAATTCAGGCACATCTTCCATATACACAAATGCACCTGCAATATGCTCATATCCTTCTAACAACGTAGTTACTTTCGGCTGAACGGCTTCACAAACACTGCAATTCTGCGTTTTGAGCATTAATAACGTTAATGGATGCTGACGAACAAAATCATCTACCTGCGCTTTCTCAAAAATCCTTTCCATTTCTACCCCTTCTTTCCCACACTATTTATAGTATATATTTCTATCCTTCTACTCACTTCTACCATTATACCTAACCTCTACTGCATTACGGATGACACTTAAACAAAATTAGATCGTTATTGCAGAGTCTATAACCCCTTATATGTACTCAATGCAAATCGTTCCCAACCGAAAAAAGGCTGCCTTTCTGCTAAACTCCACAGAAAAACAACCTTTACTTCACCCTTTTGAACACATATATACGTTATCTTTATCTCTCTAATTATCTCTATTCTCTCTCTATTATCCCTTACATACTATATTTCCTTCACAATCCCAACCTACTACCACAATATATCTAATCTTTTAAAATCCTTGTTTTGTCACTCCTCCGCCTGAGCGAAGGGAAAGAAATCAATTCGAAAGGAGCGAAGCGTTCGCCTTGTAAGACTCGGATTTTGACTGCAACGCAGTCGTTCAAAAAATCCGATCTTACCAGCGACCGACAGAATGATTTCTTTCCCATAGCGGTCTCTCACAAAACCATTTTAAAAATCAAATTTAAAATCATCATCAGTCAAACGCTCAACGTTCATCGCACGCACATAACCATTACCTTTTTTCGAGAAAAAGTCATGTTGTTTCGTATGTGTACTGATACCGTTGAATACGATTGGATTCACTTCTTCTTCTGCAAATACAGGATCAAATCCCAAGTTCATAAATGCTTTATTTGCATTGTAACGAAGGAAGACTTTTACATCTTCAGTCAGACCAATCGGATCATAAATCTCTTCGGTATACTTCTCTTCATTTGCATGAAGGTAT
This sequence comes from Paenibacillus nuruki, assembly GCF_001721045.1. GTDB lineage: Bacteria > Bacillota > Bacilli > Paenibacillales > Paenibacillaceae > Saccharibacillus > Saccharibacillus nuruki. The sequence goes on from NZ_MDER01000031.1 coordinate 181,226, forward strand.
GTCAGTAGACCTTCTAAGATTTCATACACGTCTTTTTGCTCATCTTCTTCCAAATCATTGTAGATTTCTTGTGCAAGTACCCCTACATACACACCGTGAATACTTTCATCACGTAAAATCAAATCAATAATCTCACCGCTACATGTCATTTTACCTTGTCCTGCTAAATAAAGCGGATAGAAGAACCCACTGTAGAACAAATAACTTTCTAGCAATACAGAAGCCGCCATCGCTAAAAATAGCTCTTTCGGCGAATTAATATTCAAGTAGTACTGACGGATCGTTTCTGCTTTGGTCTGTAAACGTGGATTATCTTCAACCCATTGGAAAATCTTATCGATTTCTTCAGTGGAAGATAGTGTTGTGAAGATACTGCTGTAAGATTTCGCATGAATCTGCTCCATCATCGCCATAAAGCCAAGTACCGCTTTACGTTGCATGCCTTCAACGTGCTCCAATACTTTAGGCATCCCTACGCCACCTTGAATCGTATCAAGTAGCGTCAATCCTCCAAGCACTTTCATATAGGTGTCACGTTCAATATCGCTTAATTGAATCCATGACATTTTATCATCAGACAACGGAATCTCATCATCCGTCCAGAATTGCATAATATTTTGGTTCCAGAACATCATTGTGAAATCATCATCAGGACGGTTCCAGTTGACAGCTTTGATAGGTCCACTCATAAATCAAAATTCCTCCTTGGTAAACGTTTAAGGCATACAAAAAAGCCTAAAAAACAGGCTTTCTTGTACAGTCCATTACAGTTATATTGCTATAGCATTAGATTAAAAAAAGATTACACCGAGCAAGTAATACATTCTTCTACGCTAAGCAATTTGGTACGTGTATAGTAAAGTGATTTTAGACCTTTTTGAGCCGCATACAGGTAATAACGAGCCAATTGACGAGTCGTTACATCGCTACCTACATGAAGAACTGTTGAAATCCCTTGATCGACATGATTTTGAATTTCAGCAATCAGATCCAATACTTTAAATTGATTCATTTGGTAAGCTGATTTGTAGTAGAAATAGTTATCCTGTTGCATATATGGCATAGGATAGTAAGTCGTTGAGTTCGCATACGTACGTGTCTCAATTTGTTCTACAATCGGCATTACACTGGATGTTGCATTTTGGATATATGAAATACTTGCTGTTGGCGCGATTGCCAAACGATAAGCATGATAAAGACCGTGTTTCATCACATCAGCTTTCAGGTTTTGCCAGTCTGCTGGTGTTGGGATATACATATCACCGAACAAGTCGCTTGCACGCGTCGTTGCTGGGCGATAATCGGTTTCTAAATAACGATCAAAGTATGTTCCTTTTGCATATTCGGATTTCTCAAAATCAGCAAAAGTCGTTTGACGCTCGCGAGCAATCTCCATACTTTTCTCTAATGAATAGAAGTTCATCATCATAAAGAATGTACGTACAAAGTCTCTTGCTTCATCGCTCTCATACGCAATTTTGTTCTTCGCAAGATATCCGTGCAAGTTCATTACGCCTAGACCGACTGAATGCATTTCACGGTTTGCTTTAGCTACACCGGGTGCATTTGCGATATCTGTCATATCACTTACAGAAGTTAGACCCATAATACCTTCATGAACCGATTCACGAATTTTGCCAAGTTCCATCACGTTAACCATATTCAGTGAACCCAAGTTACAGCTAATATCACGACGAATGATATCGTCTTGACCATAATCAGTAATCTCAGAAGTTTCTTGCAATTGGAAAATTTCAGTACACAAGTTAGACATACGAATAGAACCGATATCTTTTAGTGCATGACCGTTATTCGCATTACTTTTGTTCATAATGTACGGATAGCCAGATTCCAACTGTACACTTGCGATTTTGGTTAACATATCACGAGCGCTCATAATGGCTTTCTTTTTGATACGATCATCTGCAAGCAATGTATCGTACATTTCATCGATATCTAGATCATCCAGATATTTACCATAGGCTTTGTATACACTGTAAGGAGCGAATACATGCAATAGTTCGTTATCTGCTGCTAATTTGTAGAAGCGATTCGGTACAACAAGACCGATTGACAATGTTTTGAGACGTGTACGCTCATCGGCATTGATTTTTTTGCTATCCAAGAATTCCATAACGTCCCAGCCAAAAATATTGTAATATGCTGCGCCAGAACCTTTACGTTGCCCCATTTGATCTGCATAGGAAAAAGCATCTTCCATCAGTTTCAATACAGGCATAATTCCTTTAGCTGCACCTTCAACACCTTTGATCGGTTCACCACGTCCACGAAGTTTGGACAAGTTGACCGCTACACCGCCACCGATTTTGGATAATTGCATACAAGTGTTCAATACATGGTTGATCGAGTTCAGTGAATCATCCATTTCAAGTAAGAAACAAGATACCATCTCACCACGACGACTTTTACCTGCATTCAGGAATGTAGGTGTTGCTGGTTGTAGACGTTGTTCCATCATCGACTTAGCAAGCGTCTTGGCATTCACTGCATCTCCGCGTCCCAAATGAAGAGCTACAACTGCAACACGATCTGCATAATGCTCTAAATATTGACTACGGTCATTTGTTTTTACTGCGTAATCCGTATAGAACTTGGATGCCGCCATGTAAGATGGAAATTGGAAATCATAGCTATGTGTAATCGCATAGACTTCTTCCACATCTTGCGAAGTATAATTTTTGTACATATCTTCATAGTAGTCGTTATCAATCATATAACGTACTTTGGTTGCTGTATCCGGGAAGTTGATACTTTTACGAGCTACCTCTTCCATATATTCTACAACTGCTTCTTTATCTTTATCCAAACGGAAAAATCCACTCTCATCCCGTTGCATCAGTAAGTTGTTCAATTCAATATGCCGCAATTTTATCTACCTCCTGTTGAAATCGTTGTGCGTCTCCTGTTGTACCTGCTAATTCGAACTTGTACACCACCGGTACATTATAACGTTCAGAGATCAGATCAGCACTGCGAGCGAATTTGTCACCCCAATTACGATTGCCACTTGCTGCAACTCCAATCAAGCGATTGTGATTTCTCTCCAAAAAGTGAACTACCTTATCAGGAATCTGACCAAATCCAGTTGTGTACGTAACCAGTACAAAAGGTTCATTCAACGTCAGTGCCTCATCAATCTGTACAGCTTGTACAGCAGGTAATTTCAATTTGTTGATAAATCGTTTCACATTGCCTGTTTTGGAATCATAAGCAATTAGCATGGTGTGACATCTCCTTCTCGGTTCAATATGTAGTACCCTTCGTCCGTTCAATCACTATATAAATACAGATAACAATGCTCTAATATCATCTCAGTGTTATCTGCTCTAGTGCGTATAATTAGCTATAACCTATATATTCTCTGCTCAAACATCGCAACCGCAATATATAGAAGACTTTATCAAAGATATACGCTATATATAGTGTTGTCAATAGGAACTGAAGGTCTACACCGCTGTCCAAACATGCCTTAAAAACGGTCTAATTTTTCAAAAATCCAAGTACAACGGGGACTTATTCGAACACGTATTTTACATACATCTCGATAATCATTTATAAAAAAATAATTTTCTTGACATACTAGATATAGTGCATTCTGTTTTTCTTTTTCCCGAACATTTCCAGATTATGCAATGAACATAAATTCACTTTAAAATGAACATAAATTCCGGTCTATTTAGACGCTCAAGTATAAAACTTTAGCTGTTCTTGAACAAAAAAGCAAATAAAAGTTTCTTTAAATTAAGAAAGTTTGGCATAGAAATACACATGAGGATTACACATGGTTTTTGTCTTGTATTTATTACCATATATTGAAATAATTAAAAGCGAAATTGCAATCGCATACAATTTGAATAGGAGGATATACGTATGAAGAAAATGGTTTACTTCTTGCTTTTATCTGTACTTGTTCTGACAAGCAATCTCTTCTCTCCTGCATCATCTGTATCTGCGGCTGATTACACCCAAGGAGCCACCACTTCAGGCACAACAGCAACAATCTGGTTCTCTTCGAGTGTAAATACATCATGGGTAGATATCCATTACTCGGTGAACTCGGGTAATTTGCAAAATCTGCGTATGACGTATGATAGTGGATCTAAGCGGTATATTCAAAATGTATCCAATGTAGCTACCGGTCAAATGATCAAATATTCATTTACGTACAATAATGGAACTTCTGCTTATGATACCCCTAGCTTTAGCTATACCGTCACATCCGGTTCAACTACACCCACTAATCCCGGAACAGGTTCTGATTCAATCTACAGTATACCTGCGGCTTCTATTCCTACAGCTACAGGCAATGGCGTACTATCGTTCAAAGTACTTAATGGTACCAAAGGTGCGTATGCAAATAATCAGATTTACTGGGGCATTCTCGGAATCAATCCTGCCACTAAACAATGGAGTTATCTCGATAATAGCGGTCAGCTCAAGCCTATCTCTACCGCACTCAACAATGCTACAGGGCATCTCACCAAAAATGGAGTCAATTACGCCAATATCTACAGTACGCTGGATCAGATCAATTGGGTGAATATGCCGAAGATCGATTCCGGTCGAATGTTTATCTGTGTAGGTTCACCTTGTTATATCAAAACATATGATGATGGATTTGCAGGCCCGGACATCAATAACCCTGCTGACCCTAACCGTAATATCTATTTTGATTTTGTAGAATTCACTGTTGATGGTACTGGATATCATGGAAATACAACACGTGTAGATGGTTTTGGTTTTCCTTTACAGCATCGCCTTGTGAATCGTGCAGGTAACTACGATCAGACGGTAGGCGAATTGGAATCAGAAACACGTTCAGGTCTATTTAGTAAGTATCGCAGTGAGGTACCTTCAGCATTCCAATCTCTTGCCGACGTACAAGCGCCTTACCGGATCGTAGCACCCATTCATGAAGCATTCGGGGTAAATGGTACACAAGCGAATTATTTTGCTGGATACAGCAATTACAGCACGCAGGAGATCTTGTTATGTAATGGTAGACTTGCAGAGGATTCAGGTACATGTTCAGCGATCAATCGTCATGTCTATGACAATCAAGCGAACTGGAGTAATCCTGCTCAATATTACAAAGCCGCACCTGCTAATTACTATGCGAAGTTCTGGCATGATCATAGTATCAATCGCTTAGCGTATGGATTCGCTTATGATGATTACAATCAACAAGCTTCGTATCTCGAAGTCGGTGATCCCAAAGGATTGATTATTCGGGTCGGCTGGTAAATCGATATACGATAATCATATACAAAAAAGCCTGCTTCTACGGTCAAAGTCATTTTGACAGTGTAGAAGCAGGCTTTTTTCTGTTCAATCATGATGCCTTGTATATGTTACAAAAATGTATTCTTTAATTTAAGTAGTTATTCAAGCAGATGGATCCATGTTGACGTACATTGATAATATACGTAGATGTATTCAATGTTTTTTGAATAAGTGCTGTGTATTCGCTGACTAATTCTTTAGGTAAAATCGTCAAAATAACACCTGCAAATCCGCCACCATGTACACGACATGCGCCTGCTTGTTTTTGCTTCAAGAAGATCTCAGTAATCGCCAAAGCAATCGAAATACTTTGCTCACGGGTATGGGAATCTTGATATACGTTTTGGAGCCATTTCCATGATGAATTACCAGAACCGGTTATTAACTCTAGGAAATGATCCCATTCGTTGGCTTGTAGTGCTTTGACTTGCTCATCGACACGATCATTTTCTTCTAAGAAATGAAGTGCACGTAATACTGCACGATCTCCTGTCTGTTCGCGAAGACGTGCCAAATTGCTATACACTTCTTCCAGACTAATCTGACGACACACTTCATGACCTAATGCTTCCGCAACCGCCTTCATTTCTTCCGGTACAGCCGCATAATCAGCAGTTAGATCAGCATGGTTGCCTCCTGTGTTTACGATAACCATTTCATATCCTTGTGCATCAAAATCATAAGGAACGTGTTGAATCGCAGGTTCTTTGGGATTAATGAAATCGATTGCAATTAATCCACCGTGTGCGCAAGCCATTTGATCCAATAGTCCAGAAGGTTTATTCCAGAATTTATTTTCAGCATATTGTCCAATTCGAGCCATATTGACGATATCGACTTTGCTGTCATTATAGAACGTATTTAAGATGCTTGTGATCAACATTTCGAACGAAGCAGAAGAGCTCAATCCAGAAGCTGCCAGTACGTTTGTAGAGACATAAGCATTGAATCCGCCTACATGTAGTCCCCATTTCACAAAGCCCGCAACGATACCACGGATCAACGCGAGTGTACCGCCTTCGCCTTCAACAGGTTCTAATTCAGACGTATGGATTTTGTATACATCACTATAGCCTTCAGACACAATCGTAATATAAGGTTCATCTACAGGTACTGCTGCACTGATTGTATCTAGGTTGATACTGGTTGCAAGCACTTTACCGTAGTTATGGTCGGTATGATTACCACCAATTTCACTTCGACCTGGAGAACTGAATAATTGAATATTACCATCTCCAAATTGTTGGTGATAACTGTTCATGAGTTGTTGGTAACGATCCAATTGGTGCTGTACTTGTTCTTGTCCGTACATATCTACAAGTAATTGTTGCATCTTGTCTGTATTGTATTGTTGCAAGTTTTCTGTAACCGTTCTCAATTGCATGTTAAATATCCCCTTTAATATTAAAAATAGTTTCTCCCATGTTGCTGATATCTGTTCCTATATTGATTGTACTGAAATTTTGCGGAATTGTCAGGGTATTGTTGCAATGATTCTGCACTTTTTGGAATAGAATCGTTTTTGATTTCCATTTATATAATCATCTTAACTTAATTTGTTAAATAATTAACTTGAATACGCAGCTGTCTTTCTAAAGCTAAGCCGTCATCATAACCGAATTCTTCTAATTTTAATCCATAGATTTGTCCATTTTGTACAGCAGGGAGTTGGCTCCAAATAGGATGTTGTTGCATCATCGATTCCATACCTTCCAACCAGTATGCCGGAGCAACAATAAACATATGATCTGCTGCGTACTGTGGCAAAAGATGTTCTGCAATCAACTTAAACCCTCCTGCTTCCAATATATCATGACGAATAGGACAAGGCGGATTTAATTTGAGAGCTCGATACAAGTTATAACCCGCTCGTGTCGTTTCTCCCCAGATCGCAATCTGATGATCACCACACATCTCATACAAACCCACAGTCTGCTGAGTGACCTGTTCCAGTTCTAATTGTTGTCTAGCGACTTCGATCTGATATTGATACTGTATGACCCACTCTTCTGCTTGATGCTGACGATTAAGAATTTGCCCTATATACAACAATTCATCAATAGGACTGCGTACACCCCGTTCGATGATAAATAGCGGCGCAATCGATTTTAATTGTTCAAATAATTTGGGATGATCTAAGATACAATCAGCAATAATAATCAGATCCGGTTGCACATCGTCAACTGTACATTCAGGTAACTGTAGTTGCCATTCTGTTGGTAATTGATGAGCTCCTTTATCCAGATTCCATATCGGAACCGAAGATAATTCTTCTTCTAATAACTTGGAGTGTTGATTGATCTCAAACACAGTCGCAAGTGGAGTAATACCTAGTGCCAATAATGTACCTGCAAATGGAAAAGCAGCAATACGTTGTGTTCCTTTGCGTGCTCGAAAAGCTCCGGGAGTCATGCCGGTAAATGAACGGAATTTTTTACTTAAATAAATACCATCACTATATCCTATTTCTTCTGCAATATGATGTAAGGTATTGTCTGTGCATAACAAATGTTCTTTCGCTTTATTAATCCGCCAGATCGCAAGATAATCGGAAAAGGTATACCCTATTTCTTTTTTAAACACTTCGGAAAAGTAATGTGGATGCAGATTGGTCTGCGCTGCCACACTTTCACGTGTTAACATCTGCTCTGAAGCATAGCGAATATAACTGGCGATCTGATGCATAGAACGGGTTACATATTTATCATTAGACCCATCCGATGAACAATCGATCCGTTGCAATAATTTGTGCAATAAGACATGAATCTGCTCTGTGTCTTGATCGACGTATAATAACATTTGTTGAATTAGCTCAAACGAATAGGCGGTATTACGACTCACGATCGTTCCATGCTTAGGCAAGCTTTGATAACATAACTGGTAGCTCATCTGATTCATGCAATCTTGTACTAGATTATAACGCTCACAAGTGATGATATGTAGACATCCTTCTTCACCATAAGAGAGCTGTAGCTCTGTGTCCGGGTGTACAAATAATAGCTCCCCTGCTTGCAAATACCATGCTTCAGGTTGATCCTGTATTTCTATAGTTGCATTAGACTGAGGTCTAACAGTTACGGTTCCTTTTTCTAAAGCCAAAATTAGAAGATGCTCTGAGCGTAAAGGAGTCATACAAGCAGCACGGTTATTCATAACAGAATGCGTAGGAGTAAGATGAAAAGAGTAGATCGATTTGCATAGATCTAATATCGGATGCATGGCTGGCTGAATCATAAACGAATGATCACGCTGGCTACTCTGGTAAATATCCATACTGCAAACCTCCTCTGTAAATGATACCTTTTATCATTTATCTGTTAGCATTATATAATGTGAGAGAACTGTTTGTATAATGTAGTCATCATATCTATGCTAAAAAGCCTGCTACTTTTTAGGGATTATCTAAATTCTAATCCATAAAAGCAACAGGCAGTTAACAATTATTTAACTATTTGGACTTTACTTTCTTTTTCCAGCGGTATAAAAGTTCGGTAAAGGTACGGTAGACCAGTCAATATCAGAACCAAAATAAAAATCAGTATATGTCGGTTGATTATACGTTGTATTCTGACGAGCCACTCCTGTACGATACTGTGTATTATGCAATAATGTATACAATTTGTGGTTGGTGACTTCTGTACTCAGATAGATACGAATCGCTGAACTATCGGTTGTACGTACCAGCATTTCTTCACGCCAATCGCCAAAGATATCCGCTACCAGTGAAGGTGTGCCTTTTGTATCATTATTGGTTAGCGTGCCTGTTGCTGTAAGCACTGTTCCTTTACGCCAATCTTGAATGGTAGGTGTCACTTCACGAGCACCATCAATAATCTGAGTGGTTAGATCGGCGCCCCATTTAATATTCATATTGGTTCCGGGGATTTTGGTTCCGATCTGCTGACCATCGGCTGTACGCATATCTATTGACCATGCTTCAAGACCCGGGCGAGAAGGATCAATATCGCCAATCATGCCACGTCCTGTATCTTTACCACTATAAGCTCCAAAAATCACTTTGCCTGTTTGGGCATCACGCATACTATATCCATAAGGCGCATATGTTCCACCTTCATGCACCATATAGATTTCCATTCCCGGACGGTTCGGATCAATATCAGTGACATGCATCGCATCTCCATGTCCAAGCCTTGCTATCACTCCCGGTGTTGCGCTGTTAGCAGGCATTATATCCATTGAACTATAAAGTAAGCTACCATCATCATCTACTGTGGCAGAGCCGTATACAATCTCATCTTTGCCGTCTCCATCTACATCTGCCATCGTCAATGAATGAGCACCTTGTGTAGTGAGTGTACCCAATTCAGGATCGGTTCCATTAACACCATGAGGGCCATCGTTAAATGGATTGCTCATCGGCGTCCATCCACTATCTGCATTCCACACTTTTTGCAAATGACGTCCATCCCAATTGTAGGATACAAGCACAGAGCGTGTATAATATCCACGTGCAAATACAGCCGAAGGTGTTTTACCATTGAGATAAGCTACACCTGCTAGAAAGCGATCTACACGGTTGCCCGGTTCGATTCGTGACATCGCATAATCGCCCCACATCAATCCATCATCATGTCGATCGGGTTCATAAGCTATCGTTTCAAGTTCTTTCCCTGATTCGCCTTCAAAAACAGACAAGTATTCTGGTCCGTCCAAAATAAATCCTTCAAACGTCCGCAGATCATTCCGTGCACTACGTGAAGGAGCATACACATCCATAAAGTAGTCGGTCAACGCTTCTGCATCAACACGAGATAATGGATAATTGTATTTAGGCGCAATCCCAAAACATTCTTCAAGCGTCTGTGGCCAGTGACCGTTCTTCACTTCTTCTTGATCACGCCATCCCATAAACATATCCACCACATGATCATAGTAGCCACTACTGCTTAAACGATAATCATCGGTATTCGCATACCCTGCTTTTTTATCGACTTTGGGTAATGTAATGTATTTCTCAGAAGAGACTTTACCACGTGAATTATAACGAATAATCTTAGTGCCTGGCGCTGTTTTGAACATCATTTCGGCTTTGCCATCTCCGTCAAAGTCATACACCATAAATTGTGTATAATGTGCGCCCGAACGAATATTCACACCTAGATCAATACGATACAACAGTCGACCATCTAACTGATAAGCATCGATATACGTATTGCCTGTGTATCCTTTCTGCGAGACATCTTTCGCATTGGAAGGGCTCCATTTCACAAAATATTCGTAAGCTCCATCTCCATCGACATCTCCTACGCTCATATCATTCGCAGTATACGTATAGGCTTCACCCGCAGGTGTCACCCCATCAGCCGGTTTTTGCAAAGGCAGATCATAATAGGTGTCGTTCCAGACTGTTGCAGGAGCACTTAATTTCTTTTTGTCAGGCTTGCGTAAATCTTTAAGATCATAATAAGTGCTATACGTAGTTAGATTGGATTCTTCTATGTCGGTCGTCTGTGTAGATGATTCGTTATAAGCAGATTCTGTCACTGTCGCTACTGAATGATCGGTACGAGGCTTTTTCGGTTTGATCGGCGCTACCGTGTATTTAGCAGTTGTTGTTCCCTGACGATCCAGATAATTCGTGCTATCTGTCACCACTGTTAGAAATGTACCATTGCGATACAAAGCAAAATCAGTACCTGTTAGCCCTGTCTCTGAATAACCGTTGGCTTCGTCTCCAAGTAAGCGCCAGCTTAGAAAAATACCTTCTGCTGTTTTGGCTGCCACCAATCCTCGATCCAGATATTCCAATTGAACACCTTTATTGCCTTTACTTTTAGAAGATGCAATAGACATATCTGTAGAATCAGCTGCGAATAATCCACTTGTTGGTAATATCAGTACGATGCCTAGAGCGGCGGCTACGATTTTAGTTGTTAACGAATATTGCTTGTCTTTCATACCCCTTCACCATCCTTATCATTTTGGTAACGCTTACAAATATGAATAAGTGAATATTACTATGCAGGTTATGCCCTGCTTGAACCGTACGCTACACTCCTCCTTTTCTATAACATTCGCTCCATGATCTTGTTCTATTATTTATTACAGGTAGCTCTTTTATTATAAATTTGTGATGTTCTCAAAGGTGTACACAAATCAGAGACATCTGTTTAAATAACAGTGCCGTTGTATACGCTTATTTTTTTGTATAATCGGTTCTGTTGGTATGTTTTGTTGTACTGATCAGCTATATATCTTCTTTAATGTTATATTAACTTACATATAATTTATAAATATGCATAAATTAAAGTCTTTAAATTATATTTCTGTACAAATACATATAATATCTATCGTCAAAATAGAGATACAAGCGATATTATTACGTTAATTCAATGATTTGTTAACGTGGTATGTCAAACTATATTCAAAAGGGGCGAATAATATGGACAGTAAACCAAGTGGTGGTAAAATTTTATCTTTAGGATTACAGCATGTACTGGCTATGTACGCAGGCGCTATCTTGGTACCTTTGTTAGTTGGACGAGCATTGAATCTGACAGCAGAACAATTGTCTTATCTGGTCGCTATTGATCTATTAACATGCGGAATAGCTACCCTGTTACAAGCATGGAAAAACAAATATCTAGGTATCGGACTGCCTGTAATGTTAGGAAGTTCTTTTGTAGCGATCACACCTATGATCGGGATCGGCAATCAGTATGGACTTAATGCGATCTATGGTGCGATTATTGCTGCTGGATTATTCGTCTTTTTATTCGCTGGCTTTTTCGGCAAAATTATTCGCTTATTCCCTCCGGTTGTGACTGGAACGGTTGTAACTGTGATTGGGCTTTCCTTAATTCCAACAGGCATTCGCAATATGGCGGGTGGAGCTAATAGCCCTGAATTCGGTAGTCTCACTAACTTTCTTCTTTCATTCGGCGTACTATTACTCATTTTAATCATCAATCGCTTTTTCACCGGATTTATGCGTTCGTTATCGGTATTGATAGGCATTGTTGCAGGTACCGTTGTTGCTTTTATGATGGGCAAAGTCAATTTTGCCAGTGTAGGCGAAGCTTCTTGGTTTCATTTACCACAATTCTTCATGTTCGGCACTCCGGAATTCAAGCTTGCGCCGATCTTGACGATGATTATTGTATGTATGGTTATCGTTGTCGAATCCACCGGTGTTTTTCTAGCTTTAGGTAAAGTATGTGATCAGAAATTAACCCCGCAAGATATGACTCGTGGTTATCGTACCGAAGGACTAGCGATTGTACTGGGAGGAATGTTCAATGCTTTTCCATACAACACTTTCGCTCAAAATGTAGGGCTTGTAGAATTATCCCGTGTCAAAACACGTAATGTGATCGTTGCTGCGGCAAGTATTCTTATTGTGCTTGGCTTGGTTCCCAAAATTGCTGCACTGGCTACTGTTATTCCTGCTGCTGTTCTAGGTGGAGCTACAGTCGTATTATTCGGAATGGTTGTCGCTTCAGGTATTCGAATGCTAACCGAAGTGAACTTCAAAGATCAACGCAATCTGCTAGTCGTTGCTTGCTCGATCTCGCTCGGAATTGGAGCTACTGTCGTACCGGAGTTGTTCGCAGGGCTTCCTTCAGCACTACGTATTATTGTAAGTGATGGTACGATCACAGGTAGCCTATCCGCTATTCTGTTGAATCTATTTTTCCATTTACCTATCCGATTCAAACGTCCTTCCACCTTACCTGCCAAAGTCGAAACGATTGAGCAACATTAATACCGTATGACTATCTATAGAAGAATGTAATATGTACTATAAAAAAGCTACTTTTTATGGGTTCAATCTATCCTAAAAAAGTAGCTTCTTTTTGCTTATTTTGCTAGTCATTCTCCTGAAAGGCAAGACATAGATCTAGTTTCACGGTTATAATAGAGTCATACTGTATATACCAAAAATAGATAAACACGATAGGAGCTGCTCATGTCTAATCAAAGTATTATCTTTTTCGATATTGATGGAACATTATTAGATTTTGATAAAAAGTTACCCGAAAGCACTAAAAAAGCGATATTCGATCTCAAAGCACGGGGTCACGAAGTTGCGATTGCTACAGGTCGTGCGCCTTTTATGTTTGACGATATTCGTGAGGAACTTGAGATTGATACGTATGTCAGTTATAACGGTCAATATGTAGTGTTACGTGGAGAAGTAATCTATACCAATCCGCTGGACAAAGACGCTTTACTTCAATTGACGCAGACGGCATTAGAACAGAATAATCCACTCGTCTACATGGATGCTGATGATATGAGAGCAAGTGTACCGGAAGAAGATGAAATGATCACAACCAGTATTCATACGCTCAAAGTCAATAAGTTCCCAACATATGATCCTTTATATCATCAAGGTAGAGAAATGTATCAATGTCTGCTGTTCTGTATTGGCGATGCTGAGAAAAAATATGAGCAAGAATTCAAATCATTTGATTTTATCCGCTGGCATCCGATGTCTGTCGATGTTCTACCCAAAGGTGGTTCCAAAGCACATGGCATCGCCAAAATCACCGAAAAGTTAGGCTTCCCTGAAGAAAGACAATATGCGTTCGGTGATGGACTTAACGATGTGGAAATGCTCAAACAAATCTATAACAGTGTAGCGATGGGCAATGCTGAACCTGAAGCCAAAGCGGTTGCTCGCCATATTACCAAATCTGTAGACGAAAATGGAATTTTACATGGACTGCAAATGGTCGGGTTGTTAGACTAATCATTTAACTTTTATAGCAACTATCTTCATTTATTCCCCTTTTTCTCCGATATTTGAAAAGGATGTAATTTTACATCTTTATCAGATCTATAGAGAAAAAGGGGATTTTTCACAATGAAAAAAGGATTGTTATGTCTGTTGAGCTGGATTATGGTATTTGTTGTCATTATGCCTAGCCATACCACTCATGCTGTCAATGTAAAAGGAAGTACATATCAAAGCATATTTTTATTTGTAAATGGTACATTTCAGATCACCCAGCAATACACCCAGTTCGTGAACAACAACAAACTGTATATTCCGATTAAGATCATGGATCGGATTCCAGGCATTACGATTCAATATGGGAGTCCGCTTACGATTACTGGTAATAAAGGTAGTATTACGGTCAATGAATCCAATTCATTTGCTTATGCAGGTGTAACTTATGTGATGTACAAATCGTTGTTAGCGATTACCGATTTGGATGGAAAATATGCGTCTAGTGCTCAATCCTTATTTATTTGGAGTGATGATGAAGGCAAGCGTGCATCCAGTGAGATTTTGACTAACATTAGTCAGCTTCCTGCGAAGTACGGTTATTTTATCGGTCAAAAAATATATCCGTTTTATTATCCGGGAGCCTACTGGATCACCAATATACGCTATGCTTCTTCCAGCTTGTATCTAACGATTCAAAATAAATCAGGCGATACGTATGAGTTCAATAGTCCAGTATCTGATTTGGACTTTCTGTTAGATAGCGAACTGACATCATTTAACCAGAACTGGCACGGCAAATTTGTCTGGTTCGACAATCGTGCATATAATGGAAGCGGTCTTAACCATTTGGAGAAGTTAACATTTATCGCTGTGCGAGTAAATGATCAAAATGATGCTTTTGTTACGTTGCAAAAATCCAATGGTAAGCAAGTCCAGATCAAACTCAATCGGCAATATGATACAGGTATGATGCTAAGTGATATCTTATGGGCCAAAAATCCACGCACTGTGTACAATTGGAGCAATAGTGTCTGGACAGCTATTAGTAAAAATAAATTATTAAGCAATATGACCCGCGAACAGGTTACATTATCTTGGGGCGAACCTTCTGATAAAAATACGTATCAATCATCTTCTTTAACGTATGAGCAATGGATCTATTCTGGAGCCTATCTGTATTTCTGGAACGGTCGCCTCAGTTCAGCACAAAGTCGTTAAGTCAAAATATATGAAACCAGCTACTTCTTCCACAAGAATGAGCTGGTTTTTTGTTTGAATGAAATAAGCACTTTTATTGATGTTTATTTTAAGTTTAGTTGAAGTTTAAGAATGGACATTGTATGATAAAGATAGAGGTGAAAATTATGAGTACATTAACAGAACGAGAAATTGCTTTGGCAGAAGCCATTATAATTCCATCTTTAATTGCCCAACAATTGGATCAACAAGATCAGGTTCAATTATCTACTTTTCTCAAAGTATTACTTAAATATATCGAAAA
Source organism: Paenibacillus nuruki (assembly GCF_001721045.1). Lineage (GTDB taxonomy): Bacteria > Bacillota > Bacilli > Paenibacillales > Paenibacillaceae > Saccharibacillus > Saccharibacillus nuruki. The sequence continues at coordinate 196,729 of NZ_MDER01000031.1, forward strand.
GACGTCTCCTATATCTGCTGAACACCTTGTGCAACAAATTCATTTAGAAGATGATTTAACTGTGCAACAATTACAACAATATTTTCAATTAATTCTTGTTCATCAAATCAATATAGCGACTGACCCTACGATTTCGAACAAAAAATATACTACTGGAGATATTGCACGCTTTTTTGGAGTCAGTGTAGCTACAATCAATAATTGGATCCATAAAGGTCGAATTGTAGGTGTAGAAAAAGGGGAACGTTTCAAACAAGCACGTATTCCAGAAGATGCTATTTATCTGTCCACTACTGGAGAAAATATCACGATTAAAGAAGCTTCTGAGTTATACCAAACTGAAGTAGAACGAACATCTCTTCGTCCTACAACAGCTATTGAAGAAATGAAAGAACTGATTGATGCGATTTATCATTATGAACAAAAGTACAAGGGTACTTATGAAGAAGTGACAGTTACATCTACTATAATGACATCACAACAACAACGCGATTTTACAGAATGGCAACAATTGTTGCGAACATTACAGGATTTTAAACGATGACTGTACGTTATCCTTCTAATATTACACTTATAGAAAAAGAATTTCGTCACATCATTACAGATCTGCGTGATGGAGACGGTTCGGGGCTTATGAGTAGCTTGTCTTTTCAACGATATACTATTGTTTTTGTAGATGGTGGTAAGCTTAGAATAACAGAACGAATCAGTAAAGGTATTATTGACTATTCCTATTATGATTGGGAACAATCAGAAGGTAGAATTATTAAATTTCATTCTGAACCGCATCCTGATGACCCCAAATATCAGACGTTGACTGAGCCCCATCATATTCATCCACCTGATGAAGCAAAATTGCATAATCTAACACGTTATTCTAACTTTTATCATCAAGAACTTCCTGCTATTCTCGAACTTATTTTTATTCATATGATGAGTAAAGAAACATTGTAATTCTATCGAAGTATGTACATACAACAAAAAGGAGAGCTATCTATAGGATAGCCCTCCTTTTTTAATCTCAGTATAATAATAATGAATTCTTCATTATGGAGTTGTGCCCCATACTAAAGTACCTTTATTGTAAATACTTGCTTTGTTCCAATCGGTTAGCGTAGTCTGATTAGCTCCATAAGAGTAATCGTTAGCTTCATTATAATTACTCCAATCGGCTGGATGAATACGAGCTTGGATATCTCCGCTTTGTCCTCCAGCTGGAATAGAACCCGCTCCACTCCCAAAACTGAACTCGACATAGCGATTAGCTGTCGTTTTGGATGCTGTCGGTGTACCAAACGCACCACTAATATGAGTTCCGCCTACACTCGCCCAGTCGATAAAAAATTGTTGCTTTTGCTGACTTTCGTCACTGTAATAGTAACGAATTTTGAGATCACTTAGATCTACAGCTGTACTGCCATTGTTTTTAATATTGAAAATAGGTCGAATGGCATTATCGGTCGGATTACTATCACCATTACGATATTGCAATACCAGTTTGCTTTTAGTATCTGTTGGTGTCGTTGTACCTGTATCTCCACTGCCTGTAGTCGGAGGCGTTGGAGTATCTGTATTTGGTTCTGTTGTACTCGTAGTTGTGGTTGCTCCTAGACGAATCTCATCACGTACAAATTTGCCTGAAGTCGTCAGATTATTCGCTGTCCATCCACCGCTAGAATTGGCTCCGGCTACAAGTGCTGCTGAAGCTTCATTTTTATCTGCAAGTGACCAGTTTGCCCAACTAATCTTACGATTGGCTAAGAAATTAGTCCATACTTTCGATTCGCTTAAGAAAGGTCCGCCATTCCCTGAAGCGTCGCTAGTTCCCCACTCGGTGATAAACACAGGGGCTTTTTTGCTAAGTGCATAATCGATCCGATCTCGTAAAAATTGTCCGTGGGTCCCTGCATAAAAATGGACTGCATACATCGTATTTTTATCAGGTAACTGGTTGTCTGCCGCATCGTGCACATCCTGACTCCACGTACCTGTACCTACAATAATAATATTATCTGGATCTTTGGCACGAATGACCTGCGTGACTTCTTGCGCATATGGACGAATCTGCCCATTCCATGTCACTCCACCGTTCGGTTCATTAGCTAACTCATAGATCACGTTCGGTGAATCTTTGTATAGACCTGCCATTTCACTGAAAAAGGCTTTGGATTGCGTTTTGTAAATATTCGGATCATTATCTGAAAGAATATGCCAATCGATAATCACATAGACGCCAAGATCCTGTGCTGCTGCAACCGCTTCTTTCACTTTATTTTTAAGTGATGGATTTGAAATGTATCCATTTTCTGCGGTATACATCGCTACACGAAATACTGTAATTCCCCAGTCATCTCGTAACCATTTCATCGTATCTTTATTCACATAGTTGCCGAACCATTGAATACCGTGAGAACTCATTCCTTTTAATTGTACAGGCACGCCATTTTTATCGACCAATTGTCCGTTAGCAATTGATAATTGACCATACTTCTGCACTGGCGTTGTCGCTGCACTTGCTTGTGGTACCCAGACGGAAGTGGTTAGCGATAACGTCAATACAGCAGTTAATACCGAAGCGCTCCACTTCTTAAACATCGTCTTTTTCATTAATTATCAGCTCACCTTCTTAATTAATGTAAAATTATGTTATTTTTAGATATTCACCTATTATAGAGTAACTTTAGTCATAAATATAGTTTTTTGTGTAAAAGAGACTAATTAATACCATAATATAGGTGATAGTATGTATTACCTTATGCAGATGATCTGAATCTGTTTTAACGCCATTTTCCTTATTGTTATACTGTTACTTTTTGAATATATAAAAGCAATACAAAAAGCCAACTCACTTCAGAAAAATGCTCTGAACATAAGTTGGCTAAAAGCTGTTAAAGAATGATTTGTTATTTGATAGATCCTTCTGCATGTGCAAATTCGTTCTGTTCGACCTGCATATTGGATTCTTTGGCATATAGTACATAAGTGATCAGACTCAATAATGCGACAATTGCCATCATCCATTGCACATACGAAGGAGAGACTGTATCCAGCATACGCCCTGCCACAACAGAGAACAATCCTCCGCCAATCGCACAACCTGCCATGACGATACTGGTATTGCGGGCTATATTTTTGGGCATTAACTTTTTCATATAGACCAGTGTAACCACATAAAGACCGGATAACATTAACCCTAACAATACGATCAATGTATAGCTCAGTACAGGATTGCGATTAAGAGCAAATAAAGACAGTAACACGATCATACTGCTCCAATGAATAAATAGGTAACGACGATAGCCGATCCGTTCTGCTTCATAACCGGCAAACATCCGTCCTACAATCATCGCCGCCCAGAACACTGTGACACTGATCGGTGCTGTTCCTGCATCTGCCATACCTGTTTCTAACATCAAAGATGGCAAATAATTGACCAGCCCAATATCAGTCGCTCCATATAAGAAAAAGAGAAATACAAACGATGGTAATAACAGACTTCCACCTACCCACAATCGTTTAAGTCGAGCAGAAGGATGATTTGTTGCCGCTGCTGCAACTACAGCACCAACAGGCCCTGAAGAAGCGGCTGTTGCTGGAACCACATGAGGAAGATCCGTCAGATGACGTGGTAAAAATAACGATTCCACCCCTTCAAAACGACTGAATCGCACAAACAAAGATAAAAAGATACAATACACTGCTATTCCTAATAGCGCATAATTCCATAACCCAGAACGAACTAACATTCCGATCGCTAATGGGAATAATAATGAACCTACCCCAAAAGCAATTTCCAAACGACTCATGGCAATCGCCGCATTAGATTGTAACCCTTCCAAAATAACTGCGGCAATCACGGACTCAATAATGCCTCCAAGGAATCCTGCTATCGCAATACCTACAATTAAGATCGACCATGGAGGTAAGAAAGCAATCAAAATATAACAAGCTGCTACACCGATTGCGCCTATATGTAACATCGTTTTTTTCGATATCCGATTGGCTAACCATGGCTGAATTAACATCCCAATAATCGATGCTCCAAATTCAATAAATATCAGTGCCCCTGCATCGGTATAATCCCGATCATAGAGCGGCAATAATACGGTGACAATCGCTGCCACGGTGACTTTAATGGCACCCATTAATAAATAAAATAAACTTCCCATCCAAATCAAACGTTTCAAAACTGCCTTCCCTCCTTCATCAGTCTGCTCCTACTCTATCAAGCGCACTGCTAACTGCAAGAATTATACTTCTTCTATAGTGCAGATGCATTCAATTTTCATCATTTCTTAAATTTTCATGAAAAATGTTGTTATGCGCTATTCTGCTTACATATATAGACAATACAAAAGTCACCTGCATACTCTCATTTGGAGAGTATGCAAATGACTTTGATCTATTTTCCAAGTTGAAAAACGGTTCACTCTTCTTCTACGCTCACATCTAACACATGCTTCGCTAGATCCACATACGTGTTGTCTAGCTTCACTTTCACTTTGCCTAATCTGCGCTTTTCACGCCACTTGGCTAGATCAGCTTCAGAGTCTAATCGCAATTCAGCTAATTCTTCGGCACGATCAAACATGTATTTACTGGTGTACAGCAATGTATAAATACCTTGCCCTGCCAATGCAATAGGTTCTGTTCGTTCTTGCCACTCGGTAACTGTAAATTTTACATATAATAAATGAGCTTTCTGCGGTTCGGCAGGAATTTCGGTAATATTGGATCGCTTGACGATATCCCATCTGTCTACTTTGCCATAATAGCTTATACCCGTTCTACCTAAGGCTTCAAACTTTCGTCTGGATTCACACATCGCTACATACTCAATCTGTGTAATAACCTGTGTATCTACAAAGTTAGCTAACGGAACATGATAAAAGCGATAGGCAAGAGCCACCTGTATCTGCTCCGGTCCTCGCACCGATCCAATCAGCATATTTTTGTCGACTAATTTGTTTTGGTAATAGGCTTGAGTTCCCCGTGGTGAAGGAGAACGTTCATACGCTTTTTCAGGGCTATCTTGAATTAGCTCATCCAAAAATTGCTCGACCAGACTTGTTGCATTAGGCAAAAAAGGAAAAGCTCCTACATTCAGCTTACGTATACTGCGGTAAAAGTGATGTTCACGGAATTGCTCTTCATCACCATAGGGAAATAATACATAGGCTCCAAACATACTACGCTCGTACTTCTCTGCTGTAGACGCATGGACAATCGCATCACGGTAACGGTGCATTGTATTAATATCTTCTTCTTGCGGTCCCGGCTTGAGATAAGCAGAAGCATACGGCGACCCTTCTACCGCGGCATTTAACTTGTATTTGGCATCAAAAATAAAACTGTATTCTTTCTTCTGCCCTGCATCTACCTTCATTAAAGACAGCACATTATCCGGTCGCTGTGGCAATGTAGGGGTGACCTCTTTGCTCGGTAGACTGTTGTAATAGAGCACAAACGTTTCATTATTACGTGGATTCAGATATTCCATACGAGATTGCTGTCCTCTGCCTAACGTCACAAATAATCCGCTATGGTTGAGCCTTATCAGATTTTGCTTAATCAATGGATATTTACGGCTAAGCAATTCATTTAACTTCAAAAAGCACCAGTATTCATAGATTTCTGCAATATCTTTCATGGATAGACGCAATAGATCGCTTTGGATCGACAAACCTTTTAGTAGCAAAAGGTAATACCGATACATTTCCCGATACCCCGGTGCCATCTGGAGAACCAGACTGCTACTCATTTGTCGCATGGGTGAGATCGCTTGTAACCATTCTAGAGATAACAACTGTTCTAATCGGGAGATCATCTGGTCTACACGCTGTACGAACACCGGATCATACGCTCGACTACGGAAATTCTGTGGTTTTGTTAACTGGTTATACTGATCTCGTAACTGTTGTAACTTGCTTAAAATGCGCTCTAACATCCAACGCAAAAACCGATTTTCTGCGGTATCATAAGAGATGTGCTTGACCGTATCCAGTAAATGAGTCGGCTGGTAACGCTCGGCCCCAATCGGTAACCATCCATGTACAGCATCTTGCTCCACATACTGCGGATGTCTGGCTAAATAAGCATTGTTGCGATTACTGCCCCGCTTGACCCTTGCTGCTGGTCTACGTTCTAGCGATTGATCCAGCTTATGATGAGGTTGTCGATTGATTCGCTCCATAGCCGTCTCCATCTGGTGAAAGAGATGAGTAATCAATGCAAAAAACTCACTCAAACTCTGGTGCTCGGTCTCTCGAATACGCACAGATTGGTATGTTCGTTTGAGAAAGTCGAACGACAGATTATAGACTTGCTCATTCACTTCACGAAGTAACTGGATATAATCTTGCTTATAATCCAGCTTCGAAGGGAAAATTTCCAGTTCGATCAACAACAATCGCTGTCCTCTACTGCGTAATTCCAATTCAGTAAAACCGACTTCATTTTTAAAATTCAACAGACCCGACAATACCTGCTCCCCTTTAGACGTGACAGCTTCACGAAGAGCTAAGCTATCATGGTGAAAGGTTAGAGGTAATTGCATATCATCATCTGACTTAATCAACAAAAATTCATAGTTCTGTTGCTCATAAAAACAAGGAAAAGACGGTGTTGTCCCGTCCCATAGTATCAGTTTATTTTCAGTTGGTGAGAACACAGAGATCTTTTCAATAACCACATCAGGTGAAAGAGAACGACAGATCAGATGCGCATCGACCCATTCTCCTTCTTGGCGGTGCAATTGTAACGTTTCGACCACCGGATGATACGGCTTGCCTTTGATATAAATCGTACCAATATTACATGTCACTTCTAATAGATCAGTACTATGATTAAGAAATCCAGTAGGATGTGAATCCATCTTCATCTAACCTCACAATCATATCTACCAGCTTATGTGCTGTCTGTGGATAGTTTGCTTGTGGTGGCGTATTCCCGCGATCCCATTGCCGCCAGAACGCATCATCATCTTCCATCGGTGAAGGAATACGGACACTGTCTTGTAAGCAAAAGCTCAATAATTTCACCAGTACACGTCGTACACCAGACTGGCTTCCTTGAATACGTGGCAAAATCTTCTGCATCACCTGTAGATCAAACGCTTCTTCTTCACGCATCAATCCAAAACGTTCATTATAGATCACATAAAAGCACACCGCATCCCTTATCCGAAAACCCACATGCGCATGAATATCTTCCAGTATTTCATTAACCGTAACCAGTCGCTCTGTAGTACGCGTAATCAGCTCTGCATAATGGTCATAAGCGTCAATCAACTGCAAATAGTCTGCCCGTAAAAAAGATTGTTCTACCGGTACTGCTTCTACGATCTGCTGACTTTCTTCACGTAACTTGGGCAACTGCATCAGATCAATAGTATTAAATTCAAGCGTATTCGCCCGATCCAGTACTTTTTTGCTAAATGGATACGTTGTCTCATCCATATTTACGGTTCCGATCAGGTAGACATTTTCCGGTATTCCCAGATTTCCATATCGTTCTAAATCGCTTTCCAATTCTAAAGTAGCTGCTGGAATCACCGGATCAGTAACAATATGTCTACCCTGCCATGATTGAGTCTCCAACAGACTCAAAATATCACTGAAATAATGCTCCACTCGCGCCAAATTCATCTCATCCAGACAGATAAAATAAGGCTTATGGCGATTCTCCGGTTGAGATGCTTCTGCAATTACTAATGTAAGTGGCCCTGGCTTAAATGTGCCAGATAGATCTTTGTACCCGATCAGATCGGTAGGATCGCTCCAATCTGGACGTACAGGAATTAAGCGAAATTGTCCATTGAGCGCTGTAGCGCCGACTGCTTCAGCGAACAGACGAATAAGTCGTGTTTTCCCTGTGCCGGAAATGCCTGCGAGAATAACGAACGGGCGTGTTTTGAGAGACAGGTAGAAGTTGTCGATCAGGTGAGAAGGGAAGTAGAATCCACGTTGAGTGATGTAGTCGCGTACCTGATCCAATACTTCTTTGATCTCAGCATCATGGATAAGTACAACCGATTCCTCTTCTACTTCATCGACTTCTTCCTCTTCTTCATCATTCAACTGACTTGCCCATTCTGTATTCGGTGTGGCATCTATACTTTGCACATAAGAAAGATAAGTCTCTACCGCATCCCATAGATCGTCTACCAATTGCTCATTATTAGGCATATCATTTAAATCATAACGAGTATACGCAATCGTAGATGCCTGATAGTCTTTAGCATACGTACTTTCGCCCAAATCAATTGTTCCTTCTAAGTTCAATCGTGTTGGCGGTAACATGGCTCTGATTTCTTGTGCTTTTTGTTCAAATTGTTCATAAGCTTTCTTAGTACCTAAACGATTTTTCATATCGGTTACACCGTATTGCAATACAAGGTAAACGGACTGCATATCTTCTGCAAATAAATAAGCTAAATATAAACCTCTTTGTGTGCTATCTGTTATTTGTCGATGCATAATCGCAACCCATGGAATATTAGCCCATCCACCCTGGCCCACAGATCCTCTTATGCGAAGATAGCTATGAATAAACTGCAACGAACGAATATGTTCAGGGATTACATTTCGCATATATTGAGCTAAAGGATTGCGCTTAAACGGTTCTCGACGTGCTTCTGGATATTCCATCATAATCCGCATCAGATCATCTCGAATCGAGAAATCGGAAGGCGGTTGAGCATAGTATAATTCCAGTTCGTCTAATGTAAATTGGTATAATTCATCCAAAATAGACTGATCCCATTGATCGTACAGATCTTTTTTGAAACCAATCGTATACTGCTCACTGGGTACATGTAATATTGAAGATAATGCTTTGATTGGTGTATTCATGACATACTGAATCCGACTTAATTGCACATCTGCCCATCGTGTCGCTTTCACTTGAGAAGGTGGTTCATCGACACGCAGACTCTGTGCTTCTCGTTGTTGTAAATAGGATAAGAAGCGTTCTCGTACTTTAAGCATGGATACTTCATGAAGATTAGATTCTTTCATTTCGTCTAGTAAAGATAACATGAGTATCATTTTATATGATTTTTGTTTGTGATTATAAATGGATTGTAATTCTAAAGGCAATGTCATGGGTGCTCTCCTGTAAACGGATTAGAAAAATAAGTTCTTTCTTAATATATTAAACTAAAACTGGATAGAACGAAAAAAAAAGTGATCTACCAACTAATGGAGATCACTTTTTTTCTAATATCAAACACATAATTTTTTATAAAGTATTCATCATATAGTATGTATAATCTATCATTGAAGGTTATTACATGATAAAATAATAGTATAAATACCTTTAGGAAGGAGCATTTTATATGGCTGTTAGATTGAGAGAAAGACCTGTACTTACAGGAAAAGAAGCCAAACGTTTTTTAGAAAAAAACAAAAAAAATGAAGAACTGATGAAAAAATATGCCGAAAAAAAAATTAAGGAGTACAATGAACGATTATCTAATTCCTAATAATAGACCATTAGAACATAGAATCATATCCATAGAGGATTTACCTCATTTAAGAAATTTTTCTTGCGGTAATCATTCTATGGATTTTTTTCTACAAGCAGAAGCTTATCCCTCTCATATTGTTCGAGATTCTAGCACGACTTTAGTTTTCTATCAAAATCAAATTATTGGTTACTACACCCTTCAACATACTCCTCTATCCTCTTTGATTAATGACCCTGATATTTCAAAAGAACAACTTGTACTTGATATTGCTAGATTAGCTGTACACAAGAATTTTCAAAATAAAGGAATCGGTATAAAAATAGTTAATCATATTTTACATATGGCAATACAGTTAAATGAACGATATATTGTTTTAGATGCCCTAAAAGAAAAATGGACATGGTATCGAGATCATTTTAAATTTGAAAGTTTATTCGAAGTAGATTTTATTAATGGGAGTTCCTTTGTAACAATGTTTATGGATCTGTATGATCAGGATTTGATAAAACAATACTATGATGAATAAATATGATAACAAAAAGGAGCCTCTATTTGAAATAGAGACTCCTTTTTATTTTAAATAGATTTTTTAAAAAAAATAATATTATGACTAAGCTTGCAAACGCATCTCCCTACGACTCAAAACATAAATTGAAAATAGACATGTCAATGGCGCCAAAGTAGCTACGTTGATTGTCCAATCGCGATACATAATTTGCTGTACGACACTGGCTGTAAAAATAACAAAACAAACTATCATCGCAAGAAATACAATTGTATGCGCAGGATGTTTGGAACGTTTATAAATCATATGTACAATGCCCCAGATTACCAATCCATAAATGATGACATTAACAAGTATAACCAGAACCAAACCGTATAGATCTGACATTACATCACCTCCTATTGCTATTTCTATTGCTCTTTTGATTGTTTCTTTTACTTATTTTACTATAAAATGGAATAAAAGATAAATGGATGATCTATAGAGGAGGGTATTTATGGCTTGGGGAGCGATTTTGCCGTTTGTGTTATGGATAGTCATGCTTGCATTATTTGGACTGTTCTTATACGTGTTTATTTCTTATTTGAAACGGAAACAGTAAATTCATACACAATGATATGCATGTACTTATTCTTTTAGCACAACATAATAGCAACTTCAAAAGCCTGCTCCTTGTCTCCTTGACCAGACAATCGAAGTAGGCTTTTTGAATGATCTTTTACCATGTTAATGATAATCTAGCTAGATGTGGTTCACTTATGACGAGTAGATTGTATATTTACTTGCAGGCTCAACTCTAATTCACGAAGCTCCAATTCTTTCTTTTTCATTTTAAAACTTTGCACTGTTGTATAAAAAGCGAGGACAATCACACCGACAATAAAAATAGCAAAACTATAGATTAATATGTCCATAGCAATACATTTCACATCCTTACTTACGGTATTTTTTCAGTTCTACAGATTAGATACTTATAGATAATATACTGATACCCTACTATATTGTGATTATTTTTTCCAATTTCATTCCATAAAAGGTTCTTCTGACTTAGTATATTTGGACATATGCTCTCAAAGACCGAAAGAGATGTTTGAGTAATATTCTTTGTTTTTAGATCAGTCTACTTGTATTTCAAATTTTAGACACTTTTGAATGAATAGATTGGGCTAATTTCACTTAAACAGCACTTTCATCCAGTACGATACACATGATAAAATAGATAGAATGAAAATGAGTACGCAAATGTGTTGCTTCTATAGAAGAAACCTAATTTCGTTATCCTCATTTTGTTGTATTCATCACATGCTTGTACTATACTTTAACTCCCCAGCGATCCAATTTTTTCTATTCGATCGATGTACGATAGTCCGTATTTTCTAGATAATGCTAATCGTAAATATAGACATACCTTATAATTCTATAACTTATTATTAAGTAACTTATTAATCAATATTAAGGTGAGATGATAAATGACAATTGAATTACTTGATCGCTTACGCAAAGATACGGCTGTATATCATGAACAGATAGAAGGTAATTTCTATGCCAAAGGTATTATGGCGAAATCACTCACTTTGGATGAATATCGCACTTATCTTGCGAAGTTCTATGGCTTTTTAAAACCTTTAGAACAACAAGCTGTCCAACATATGGGTAAGCTTGGGTCTAATGCTGGTTTTAATATGAACGTACGTGCCAAATCTCCTTTGTTGGAACAAGATTTGATTCACTTAGGTATGACTGTAGAAGAGATACACCAATTGCCTTTGTGCACAGACTTACCGGATATTTCAACGCCTGCACGAATGTATGGAGCTTTTTATGTGATCGAAGGGTCTACACTGGGTGGACAGATTATTACGAAGCAGTTAATGAAGTTCTTGCCTGTTGATCCTGAAGGTGGTCTGCATTACTTTAATGCGTATGGTGCAGAGACTCGTGCCCAATGGTCGGCTTTTCGTGATCTATTATTGCAGACAGGCGTCACCGAAGAAGATAAAGAAAACATTATATCTACCGCTAAAGAAACTTTCCGATTACTTGATCTATGGTTAAGTACCCATCCTAACTAGCAAAAGAACAACATCATGATCTACAGGAGGCTAACCAATCCATGGCTGGTACAAATAATAATGAATATGATTTATTAAATCGTACACTTCTTACCGAAGGTAAATTTACAACTCAGGAACCGATCGATCTGACCAATTGTGATAAAGAACCGATTCATATTCCCGGGCAAATTCAACCTCATGGTGTCTTACTAGCCATCACCAAAGATGATGAGCATACCATTGTACAAGCTAGTCGCAATACGATGACTTTATTCGGTGTAGAAGCAGAAGAGTTATTAGGTCAACCTCTCGCTACACTGATCGGTGAAGAACAACTTATCGCTCTACTCCAATATGATCTCAGTACACAATCTACTTCTGATCTACAATATACACGTTTGAATATTAATGTTCAGGATACAATTACTGAATTTTTTGTGATTTTGCATGAAAGTGAAGGGCTGCTTATTTTAGAGTTCGAATTAGATACGATTGACGAACATACGGTAGCGAATGATTTTGAATGGATTCGTACCTTTTTTGGACGGGTCAAGCAGACTAAGAGTCGTAATGAAGCCAGTCAGGTTGCCGCAGAGCAAATTAAACAAATGCTTGGATATGACCGTGTGATGATCTATGAATTCGATGAGAACTGGAATGGTAAAGTCATTGCTGAAGCAAAAGAAGCGGAGTTAGAACCTTTTCTAGGACACAACTATCCGGCTTCTGATATTCCCAAACAAGCTCGTCAGTTATATCTACGCAATTGGTTACGTACCATTGTAGATGTCCATTATACGCCAGTAGAGATTATCCCTACAGTGCAACCGATAACGGGTAAGCCGCTCAACTTAAGTCTGTCTATTTTGCGTAGTGTCTCTCCTTTGCATATTGAATATCTGCATAATATGGGCGTTGGCGCAACGGTAACGATCTCGCTTATTCATGATAATCAGCTATGGGGATTAATTACCTGTCACCATTATTCACCTAAATATATTCCTCACCGTGTTCGTAACCTGTGTAATTTTCTAGGTTCGTTCTTCTCTAGCGAATTGTATCAACGACAACAGATTGATGATTATGAATCTGAAATAGCAATGCGCCGTCAGGCTGCTCGAATTGCAGATGTATTTATACGTAATACCAGCTTTGTACGTGTGATTGAGCAATTACAAGAAGAGGAAAAAACATTGCTTGATCTGATGAGTGCTTCTGGCGCAGCCATTAGCTATCAGGATAAATTATTGTTATATGGACAGACCCCTACTGCTGGACAAGTCCGCGAACTTGCCGGTTGGTTAGGTGGCAAAGCCAAAAATTACGTCTATGCTAATTCGCGTCTTAGTCTAGATTATGAACCTGCCAAAGCCTATAAAGAAAAAGCATCTGGAGCGCTCTATCTTGCTCTTTCTCCAGGGCAACAAAATTATATTATCTGGTTCCGCCCTGAAGTGCTTCAAATTGTAGAATGGGCAGGAGATCCAGTCAAAGCTGTGATTCAAGATAATGATGGTATGCGCCTTTCTCCACGTAAATCTTTTGAGAAATGGAGACAAGTGGTTCAGTCGACTTCATTCCCGTGGAAAACAAAAGAAATCAACATCTTGCCTGAACTCAAAACGATTGTTCATCGGCAAACAGAGAATCAATTGCAACAAGTAGAAGAATTAGCACTGCAAAATGCACGTATTTTACGTCAAAATGAGCAACGCTATTTGCAATTAATGGAGCTGTCTCCTGTTGCTTTTCTGACGATTACCAATGGGCAAATTATCTATTCGAACAGTGAAGCTGTCGAGTTATTCGGAGCTAAAAGTACACAAGGTCTGATTGGCAAAGATTTCGCTCAATATATCAGTAAATCATCTCAAACAGATATGCAAAAAAGTTTGGAAGAATTGCAGGAAAATGTAGTACAGCTTATCTCAACCAATGGATTCTTTACCGATGTCGATCAGAATGTAATGCAACTGGAAGTAACATTAACTTCGATCACGTATGGTGGTCAACCTTCCGTCATGATGATTGCACGGTTGATGGCTTCCAATGTTGAGCAGACAGAAGCCTATACTACACTATCTGATCAACTGCATAGCTATCTCGCAACCGATCCATTAACGGATATCCCTAATCGACCTGCTTTTGAAAAAGCCTTAGAATTAAACTGGGCAAATGCAATAACCGAGCAAAAACCTCTTGCTTTACTATTGGTAGATCTGGACGGTCTACGTGCTTACAATGCGGTACATGGACTCAATGGTGGCGATCTATGCTTACAATGGGTAGCTGATGTACTCACGATGATTGGAAGTATCCATGAAGCGACGATTGCTCGATTTAGCGGTGGTGCATTTACAGTAATGTTAGTTGGAGCAGATCAAGAACAGGCAGGAAGTCTAGCTGAAGAAATCAGTCAAAGTGTGCTTGCTCTACAGATTCCACGTGACTCATCCAATTCAGGTGAATTTATGACCGTAACGATTGGTGGAGTATCTATGATCCCGAACGCTTCCCTACAACCTACAGACTTGATTGATCAAGTCGAAAGATCGTTAATGAGAGCCAAAAACAAAGGTAAAAATAAGATTTTCTGCTGTGAAGCTCAATATTAATTATTATGTATAGACCAACCCCTTTATCTCTTTCCTTATTTATAGGATTGTAGATAAAGGGGTTTTTAGTCTTGCTTCATATCATTGTATCTTTTCTCATTTTCAGTCCATGAATAGATGCCTGCGATGATTCCCACGGTGACTATAATAATAACGATTGCGATCAACGTTGTTGGCGTAAATAAAGTGAGCCATTCACTCCATGTCGATCCATAACTAAATAATCGAAAGATTGCAATAATCGCCAATAATACCAATGCTGTGCGTATACTTTGCCAGATCATATTAAAAGCAAAGCCTCGTTTTCTTGCTTCATGCCATTTCTGATAAAACTTCTTCTCATACCGTTTGTATGTCACTTCTCTGTATATTGCGATACCGATAAGGATCACCAATCCGATATAGTACCAGATCGGATAATCAATCTTAGTGATGAGTGGAATCAACAATAATACCAGACTTGTGACTATCGTTCCTATAAGTTGTACCGCTCGTTCCCGGTTCATATGTATACTCCTTTCGTCTGCTCACTCTGTTCTGCTATCTTTTACATCTACTCCTATCTATTGTAGCATTGCTACATTTGCCATCTCCACTCTATATGTTATTACCTACTTATTGATTATGTTTACAGTATCATATTGATTATAAAATTTCTTGTATCCTATGTTTGCAGACGTTATATTACAAAAAGAAAAGCGTTTCGACTTTTGCTAAAACGTGTATTAATACAGGTTGAAAGGCTTGTCCAAACAATATACATAGAACAGATTAGGGGGCTATATCGAAGTGGCTGAACAACCAAAAAAAGAAAGTTTCATGTCTTTAGTCAAAAAAGGAAACAAATCTTCGGCTGTAGCGATGACAGGTAATGCGGTACTGGCAATTTGTAAAGGCGGAGCCTTTCTGGTCAGTGGTAGTGGAGCCATGTTCGCTTCTGCGATGCATTCACTAGCAGATGCAGTCAATCAAGGATTTGTTTTTGTCGGCAGTGTATTATCTGAGAAAAAGCCAACCCCTCGTTTCCCTACAGGGTTCGGGCGAGTGATTAATATTTTCTGTATGATTGCTGTTATTGTCGTTACGATTATGGCATATGAGACGATTCATGAAGGTATTCACTTGTTGCAACATCCAGTCGCTCATTCTGGTGGGGTATGGATAAATATTGCAGTGCTTGTGCTTAATATTTTGATCGACGGAGCCATTCTAATCAAAGCGATGAAAGAGATTTTGAAAGAAGCACGCGCTCCTGAAGCCAAAGGCTTTGCACTAATGCCTGCGGCTTTCAAAAATGTGGGACGTGCGGCTCCACCTACACGCCTTGTATTTTATGAAGATATTGTAGCTGTACTTGGTGCTCTGTTTGCTTTGATTTCTGTCGTTGTGATTGCTTTGACTAACTTTGCACTTCTCGATGGTATCGTCACTACATTAATCGGGCTACTGATGATCGCTGTCGCTTTCCGTGTCGGTTATGACAATATGATCGGACTGATCGGTGTTGCTGCTCCGCAAGATATCGAAGACAAAGTATCACAAACGATTCTTGCTGATGAACAAGTTGCTGATATTCAAATGATGCGTATTATTCAAGAAGGACGCTACTATCATGTAGAAGGTCTGATTGAACTACACAAAGGATTAACTCTGGCTGATGCAGATGATATCAAGTTCCGTATTCAGCAGAACTTGATGACCAACCCTGATATTGCCGACGCTTCGATTTCGATTATCGAAGACGATGGTATTCATAGTTGGGATAAAAAACAAGCAGATTTTTTGAAATAATCCATGTTCTATCGAGCCTCTAGTCCACTGGTTATCTTACAGTGAACTAGAGGTTTTTGTATTGTGAGCGAAATGCTTTTGGATTAACTCTATAAACATCTGAGCAGCAGCACTCATATAACGATCGGTGCGATACAATAATTCGATACTGCGTACAGGAGCATCATTCACAATCGGGATCGCTATTAATTGATCGTCAGGTAGATCTTCGAGCAACACATGAGGATGAATACTGAACCCGATACCTGCTTTGACCAGTTGTAACTGTGAAGCGGCTGATCCGTTGTCCATCAATGTCTGTACTTTCCAACCTTTCGATTGAAAACAATCATCTATTAATTTACGTCCGACAAAACCAACAGGATACAAGATTAATGGTAACTGTAACAATTCTTCTAATTCAATCTCCACACGTTGAGTTAATCCATGACCTGAAGGAACAAATAAACTATATGTTTCGGTACTCAACGGAACCTGCACCATCCGTCGATCCAGTACACCAGACAATCCTATTCCAATATCCACTTTATCTTCAATAACCATGTCATGAATTTCAATCGTAGGAACAATTTCTAAGCGTACATTAGGAAATAACTGATGAAAAGCAATCCAGATCGCTCCCATCCGATAATCTAGATCCGAAGGCAAAACAGCGATTCGTAGTGTTCCTCGTTGATTAACCTGTAACTCAGCAATCGACATTTTGGCATTTTGTAGATCACGTAACATTTGTGTGCTGTATTGTTGAAGTAATTTGCCCGCTTCAGTAATTCTTATTTTTTTACCGATACGATCAAATAAAGGCGTACTCAGTTCATCTTCTAACACTTTAATCTGCTGACTAAGTGTGGGTTGAGAAATCCCTAATCGGTCTGCTGCTTTGGTAAAATGTAACTCTTCGCATACCGTTATAAAATACTGCAATTGACGTAATTCCATCTTCGTCCTCCTCTTATCCTACTCTTTGCTAATCATAGTCTTGTACTATCATAATAATAGAAACAATAGTATGGTACAATTGTTATTCTTTTCTTATACTATACATAATTCATCAAATGATCTATAGAAAAGGAGCCTTAATATGCGTATACGATATTTAACGATGCTTTTACTATTAGCGGCACTGAACTTACGTCCTGCTATTACGTCGATTTCTCCTGTATTGGAAAATATACGGGCTGACCTTCATATTCAAGGTGTGACTGCTAGTCTATTGGTAACACTGCCTGTATTATGTATGGGACTGTTTGCTCCACTGGCGTTATCATGGAGTCAACGTTGGGGATTAGAAAAAGTAATTACATTCTCTCTTCTATTAATCGGTGGTGCAACTTTACTACGTGTATTCGCTGATTCGACACTCATCTTAATGAGCAGTGCTTTACTTGCAGGCATAGGAATTGGATTAATTGGCCCGTTGTTATCTGGATTCATCAAGCAGTATTTTCCCAAGCCAGCGGCGATGGTCAGTGTGTATTCCGTTGCTCTCGTGATCGGAGCGGCATTAGCAGCCGGTCTAGCTGTGCCTTTGCAACAAGGTTTAGGATCATGGCAGTATTCGTTAGCGTTCTGGGCGTTATTGGCACTCGTTGCCGGATTTAGCTGGTTACGATTAGCTCGATCTCCTCAGACTGTAACTACGACAACTGCGGTCTCTTTACCTTTACGTCAGAAAAAAGCATGGCTATTAACCGTCTTTTTCGGATTAATGGCGGCGATCTTCTATTCGTTAACCACATGGTTATCGCCTATGATGGCACATGCAGGATACAGTAAAATCGAAGCCGGTTATATGATGACTTTATTTACACTGATCCAGATTCCGATAAGTTTCTTAATTCCGATTGGGGTGAGCAAGTTCGGCAAACGGGCATGGTGGCTTGTTGGATGTAGTGTTATGGAAATGATCGGGCTACTGACGTTGCATTTACCTGTATCTCCATGGTTAGCGATTGCGATTCTAGGTATAGGTGCAGGTGGATTATTCCCATTAGCTCTAATGCTACCGATTCAAGAAGCGAACAATGCAGGTGAAGCCAACGCATGGTCAGCGATGACACAAAGTGGCGGTTATACATTAGGAGCGATTGGTCCATTGATTGTTGGTTTATTATTCGATTATTCTGGAAACTTTGTCACTGCGCAATGGGGACTGGGTGTTATGATCGTGCTAATGGTCATTGTACAATGTTGGATTGGAAATGGCGCCAAAGCTGTCACTCAGCAGAAACCTCTCATCCCTGCGACTGAACAAAGTTCTTAACCCATCTTTATCATTGCTATCCTATGGTTGTCGACCATTAGCTTTATGCTAGGAATAGCATACTTTACTTTATATCAGAACCATTTGCACGTTTTATAATGAACTCATTTCTTATGAATCTGCACATAAAGGCTTCCTGCTCATCAGTTATATGATGATACAAGGAAGCCTTTTAGGTATGATTTGAATGTAACAATTATCGTGTAGATTACTGCTGTACAGAAAGTGGCTGAAGATTTATCCTCTATAGAAACTGCCTACAATCTTCAAGTGCTTCGAGCGCATAATGCGAAAAGGATAAATATAACCGTGATTACCTAACTTTAATGGACGTGGCCAGACATTGATACCGGATGTAAACAGATACGCTTGATAAATAAATTTGGAACAGTAGCTCCGTTCGATCTGATCGAGATTCGTATTCAGGCGATAAGCTTGCACTTGCTGATAATGCTCTTGCGCCCATAATGCGGCTGCTTGTCCTGCTTCTGCTGATTGAGGACGAAACACAATAAATCGATCTTGATCATAAAATCGCTTTACATACCATTCGACTGAATCTGAAAATACCGGTCCATACGGATGCACATGATACACTTTACCGTCTTCGCCCAGTATGCCCATATGCCCGGCATAGTAAGTCGATTCAGAACTCGGTGTATACAAAATATCGCCTGCTTGTAGTGGCAATTGTTTAATTTGGGAAACAGGTATATCTGCTTGTTGTTGACGGGTAGCTGTCCATTTGCGCGGTTGTTCTACGATCACACGATGGATCGCTCCTACAACCGCCAGATATACTTGTGCCCACTGGATTTTTTGAAACCACGATTTGGAAGCTGTATTTATTTTGTTAAGCTGTAATTTAGCATGTAAATTAATCAAAAGATTCCCACCTTTATCTCAAAGTTGCAGTCATCACTATCTATTGTATATACGTATGATTTGGCATTTGGTATCACATGAATCTATTTTGCAAATTCTTCAATCTACTATATGCTTGAAAGACGATGAAAGTAAAATTTGACCACCAAAGGATGTTAATAATGAATATTATTGATTTACATTGTGATGTGTTATATAAATTTGGAGAAGCTAAAGGGAAATTGAATTTTGCCGATTCGCCTGAGCTGGATACCAATCTAGAACGCCTTCTAACAGGTAAAGTGAAAGTACAGGGATTCGCTGTATTTGTAGAACCTGATCTGAAAGACCCTGAGAAATTCCAATCCTGCCTCGACCAGATTCATTATTTCTATACCGAAGTATTGGAAAAAAATTCACAGATGGTACATATTACGAAGTGGTCACAGATTGAGCAGTTGCAAGCACATCAGATCGGTGCTTTTCTTACATTGGAAGGTGTCGATCCTATCGGCAATGATCTGCACAAAATGAATATTTTGTATCGACTGGGTATTCTATCGGTAGGGTTAACATGGAATTACGCAAATCTAGCGGCGGACGGTGCTTTAGAAGAACGAGGAGCGGGATTAACTGCTTTCGGAAGAGAGCTAATCTATTTTAATAATAAATATAAGATTCTCTCCGATGTCAGTCATCTCTGTGAACGTGCTTTCTGGGATGTGATCGAGATTGCCGATTACCCAATCGCTAGTCACTCGAATGCCAGTCAGATTTTCCAAAATCCACGTAATCTTAAAAACGATCAAGCTCAAGCTTTATTTGCTAAAAATGCAATGGTTCATGTGGTGTATTGTCCTTACTTTGTCAGCGATCATGAAATCGTAACGATCCCTGAACTGATCAAGCATATCGACCACTTCTGCTCATTAGGCGGAGAAAAGTTAATTGGACTGGGTTCGGACTTTGATGGGATTATGTATCATATTCAAGGATTAGAGCATGCCGGGCAAAGCCAGAATCTAATTAACGAGCTGTTGAAGCATTATAGCGAAGAACAAGTACACGGATTTGCTTATCAAAATTTTATGAATTATGTATTGAGATAAAGAACCAATAAATACTTTATATACTAAAAAAACTCACCAGATTGCTATGATCGCAATGGTGAGTTTTTTGTCTAGCTATTTAATTACTATATTAGATCATTTCATTCAAAAAGTACTCGTGTGGATATTCAATACGTTATTAATCTTCGAAAGAATACTTTAATCCCCATTGTCCACGGACTTGATCCAGTAGACGCATAATGTCTAATGATTCTTCCAGTGAAATGACTTCACTTTCCAGTTCTCCTGCTTGAATCAGGCGACCGACTTCTTCGGCTTCAAACGCATATCCTTCACTTGGACGATCATCTTCGAATTTCTCGACTTCTTGATCGCTCACATGTAGAGAAGCTTCGCGGCTGAATAAGAATTGTGGAATATGAATATAACCTTCAGTTCCATGGATATAGGCTTCATTCGGTAAATCTACACGAATCGCACCATTCAGTGTTGCTGAGCGTCCGCCTTCATAAGCAAGCAAGATCGAGAATTGCTCATCGACTCCTGTCTCACCGATACTTGCTGTACTGTACACCTTCTCAGGCTTCGCACCAAAGATCATCGAAGCGAAAGATACCGGATAGATCCCTGCGTCTAGCAATGCGCCTCCACCTAATTCTGGATTTAACAGACGGTGTTCAGGGTCCCAACCCATACGGAAACCAAATTCAGCTTTGACCAAGCGAACTTCACCGATCTTGCCATCGCGAATCCATTCACGCACACGACGAATCGGTGGTAAAAAGCGTGTCCACATGGCTTCCATCAAGAATAATTTTTTCTCACGAGCGACAGCGATCATCGCTTCCAGTTCAGCCGCATTCATGGTAAATGGTTTTTCGCATAATACATGTTTCCCTGCATTCAAAGCATCAATAACATTAATCTTATGTAAAGGATGCGGAGTCCCTACATAGATCACATCTACGTCAGGATCTTGCAATAATTTGTCATAACTATCATACGCTTTGGGAATATTATATTTACCTGCAAATTCGTCAGCGCTTTCTTGATTACGTGAACCCACAGCATAAGCGATACCATTAGATGTGTGTCCCAGATCAGCGACAAATTTGTTAGAAATCATTCCTGTACCAATAATTCCCCACTTCAACTTACCTTCGTTCGATATAGACATGCGTTAATTCCTCCTATCAGTTGATGTTGCATAGTGCAGTATTTCGTTATTCTAATACTTCCCCAATAATGGGTTAGATTAAGCGTACAAGTTCATATTTGCGAAGTATAGCAGTATTCTGATCTTTTATAACAGATATTTGTTGTCACATAGATCATTCACCTATCAAAACTTAGAAAGTACATACCCATAGCACGGATAAAAGAAAAGGTGAAAAGACAGCAACAGCCTGCTTTTTCACCTGTGAAGGGTATATGATCTATTTCCGCAATAGAATAAAGATGAGATTTATTCTTATATAGATAGTCAATGTTGCTGTTTGATTAGCTATTCTTGCTGAACCTTTTCTCGATCTTTACCTTTATCAGACTCGCCTGCATTTTTGTTAGCCGCATCCCGATCTTCTTGCATTTCAGCTACACTTTTCACTTTTAGACGGGCAGCTCCTGCATACTCCTGAGTCGGAATAAGGTTGCCCGAAGCAAGGCGTTCTTTGGCAGCGACAATCGCATCTGTATATTGAGGTAACCATTCTTCGCCAGCAACTAGCATTTCATCGACCATTTGCCAGATTTCTTTGGGATTACAGACAGCCCCGACCAACGGGTCCATCATAAAGGCTTGGCGAAGAAGAAAATCATCGCCTGTGATCGCCGCTTCTACAGCTAAACGTTGCACCGAAATACTCACATTACATACAGCAGCAGGACCGAGCGGTAGATCACCTACATGTGGCATTGAGATCCCGTTACGGTCGACATAACCCGGTGCTTCAATGATGGCATCATTCGGTAGATTAGAGATTACCCCGTTGTTGACCACATTAAAATGCCCCCGATAGACACGTCCAGTCTCCAACCCTTCGATAATGTAGGAACCGTGCTCTTCTCCACGCTTTTCAGGTACAAATCGCATAGGCTCGTCTTTCATCCAATTCGGAAAATCTGTTTCAAACCAATTGCGTCCTTCTGTACATACCCGTAGATATCCACCGGTCTCACCATTGATCCAGTTGTTAAGATCGATCCATTCGCCGATTTCTTGTGGACGTTTGCGATACCACGGCACATATTCACTTAGATGACCATTCGATTCTGTACTGTAATAACCGAAGCGGCGCATCATATCGATCCGTACTTTTTCAGTACGACTGTATTCTTCGTGATTTTCAAAAGCGTCTAATAAACCTGCTGTTAAGTCTTTGCCTTCATGAGATGCTTGGATATACCATGTCTGATGATTGATACCTGCGCACACGATATCGACATCTTTCTTTTCCAGACCATAGACTTCTGCAATCTGGTGATGTCCATGCTGTACACCATGACATAGACCGATCGTATTCACGCCACCGTAGACATTGCAAGCCCATGTCATCATCGCCATTGGATTCGAGTAATTGAGCAATAATACATCTGGAGAAGATACTTCACGAATATCTTTGCAAATGTTTAACATTTCAGCAATTCCACGTTGTCCATACATAATGCCACCTGCACATAACGTGTCGCCTACACATTGATCGACTCCGTATTTCAAAGGAATATCGACATCGGTTGCAAAAGCTTCGAGTCCACCTACACGAATCGTACACAATACATACTTGGCATCTTGCAAGGCAGCACGACGATCGGTTGTGGCTTGAATCTGAATCGACAGTCCATTTTCTGTAATATCCCGCTGACATAACTGAGTCACCATATCGAGATTATGTTGACTGATATCGGTAAACGCAATCTCTATATGACGGAACTCTGGCACTGTGAGCAGATCACGCAACAATCCGCGGGTAAATCCTATACTTCCTGCTCCAACAAAAGCTACTTTAAAAGACATATCATATCCTCCATTCTAAAATACGCTCTATTCGCGTCTGGTGATCAAAAGGTTTTATATGCTTTTATTGTAGCGTGGTTAGACAAGGAAGCGTTACCAAGATCATGACTACTTTGATGATTAGTTGTCTAATATCCTAACCTAAGCGCTTGGCAGTTAAAGCGCGATCTTACTCTTCTACATACTGCCGATCATAACGAACCACATTTCCACGGTATTCCGCAGGGGTCTGTCCAGTATGCTTTTTAAATAACAAATGGAAGTATTGCCGACTACTCACACCGATATAATCAGCAATCTCTTGAATCGGAATATCCGTCTGCCCTAGAAGCATTGCTGCCTTTTCCATGCGTAAACGGGTTAAATAATCGGTCGGTGTGGTGTTCATATGTTTTTTGAAAATCCGATGGAGATAGCCGGGATGTACATTGACGGCTGATGCGATATGTTCCACCCGAATCGGACGATCATAATTCTGATGAATATACTGAATACTACGCTTCACATACCATTCCGTCTGAGAAGTACTATGAATCTGGGTATCTTGCCAGAGTCTTGCGATCCGCACCAGTAACTGAATAAATAGCAAATCAGCCATCGTACCTGTGCGGTGCTGTTGATCCAGCTCTAACACCAACGATTTCAATACATAGTAGACTTCTTCAGGATCAGAAAGCACAAAATAATGCTGCGGTTGAGATAACAGTTCAGCTAATGCTTCTTCTTCGCCTGCCATTTGAAATAATGAAGGAAGTTGCAACGACGATGGAGCAAAGCCAAATTCAACATTCAGCATACGGCAAGGCGATGATCCTTCAACAATCAAGCGATGAGGGACATTCGCATCGATCATAATAAACTGACCTTTTTTCAACTGCACTTGAACAGGAGCAGACCCATTAGATGCTTGAGCATCTTGCTGAATCTGTAGTTCGATCAGACAATGTCCAGAGATCATATACATAATCTCAGTCGATGGATGTTGGTGGTAAGCCATACTATAATCCTGCCATTGCTTATAATAATAGGCATAAAATTCAGGACGATACTGCTCTGCCATCAACTGTTGACCGAACAAACTTCCTGTTCCTTGTGCAGAAGAGCCTGCATCACGATAAGATTGAATCGGCTGAACTACAGCACTTGCAAAAGCTCGTTCTGACTTGTGCTCCATCGGTTGCATCATTTTCTTCCCTCCTACCCTAAGCAGAGATATCTTAACGGAATTCTGGTGGTGTACGACGTGCTACACCGGTACGTATAGCCGCTTCTACAACACCTCGACGAACATACTCGACTACTTTTTCATTAAATACACCCGGAATAATGTAGAGTTCATTCAGCTCATCTTCTTTAACTACTGAAGCGATAGCTTTAGCCGCCGCTACTTTCATTTCTTCATTAATGACTCGTGCACGACAATCAAGTGCACCACGGAAAATACCCGGGAAACATAATACATTATTGATCTGGTTCGGATAATCGCTTCGTCCTGTCGCTAGCACACGAACATGAGGTTCAGCCAGTTCAGGTTCAATCTCAGGATTCGGATTCGCCATCGCAAACACAATCCGATCTTCTGCCATCGTTTTAATATGTTCAACTGTTAGTAGACCCGGGCGAGATACACCGATAAATACATCTGCTCCTTGAATAACTTCAGTCAGTCCTCCACGTTCTTGATGAGGATTCGTATGTTCTGCGATCCAGTTCCACATATCATGCGGATATTCTTCGCCTTTGACCAAAGCACCACATTGATCGACTGCAATCACATTATGTGCTCCTGCTGATAGTAGCATTTTGATACAAGCTGATCCTGCTGCGCCTACACCTAGTAGTACGATTTTGGCACTTTCAAGCGGTTTGCCGACGATCCGTAGAGCATTTAATAGCCCTGCAAGCACCACCACAGCTGTACCATGTTGATCATCATGGAAAACAGGAATATCCAGTTCTTCTGTTAAACGGCGTTCGATTTCAAAACAACGAGGTGAAGCAATATCTTCCAAGTTGATTCCTCCAAATGAAGGAGCCATCCATTTAATCGCATTAATAATTTCTTCAGTATCTTTGGTATCCAAGCAGATCGGAAAAGCATCGACTCCGCCTAACTGTTTGAACAACATCGCTTTACCTTCCATCACAGGCATTGCCGCTTCTGGCCCAATATCGCCAAGACCCAATACAGCTGTACCATCAGATACTACTGCAATCATATTTCGTTTGATCGTTAGTGAGAATGCTTTTTGCTTATCTTCATGGATTGCCATACATACTTTAGCAACACCCGGTGTATAGACATGGGATAAATCTTCACGGTTTTTAACAGGGAATTTCGGTTGTACTTCTATCTTACCGCCTAGATGGGCAAGGAATGTACGGTCAGAGACGTTAACTACTTTGACCCCGCTCAGTTCTCCGACCGATTTGAGAATACTTTCTCTTACTGTCTCGGGTAGATTCACTGTTAAATCTCGAGTTGTACTTTCAGGGCTAGCATGAATAACGTCAATCGCAACAACGTCTCCACCGGCATCACTAATCGCAGCAGCCACTTCACCAAATGTAACTTGTTTTTTATCCATTTCCAGACGAATGATCATACTTGTTCCGAGCGCCATAAGGATACCTCCTAATAATGTGGGTAAGATGATTTTGCACTATTCATTCTTTTTTAGATAACGCTTACATTATAAAGTTCGGACTTATTATAGCATAGTTTACAGGTAAAAAACTTCCAGTTTCTATAGCCCCTTATTCAGCTATGAGAAGTGCGTATATACTCCAAAAATCGTTTGGTTGCCGGTGATGCTTTTTTCAGTGAATGCACAGCTAATCCTAATGAACGATAGCTTGGATATTCCAGTTCGAGCATTTTGACGTTATGATCTCTGCCTTGCAATACAAGCTCTGGTAAAATGCTGATCCCCAGACTATTTTCGACCATCGCGATAATCGCATAATCATCTCCGACTGAAAATTTGATATCTGGTATAATCGCAAATCGTGACAACAATCGTCTCACATCATAATCTGATCCTTCACGTGGCATAATAAATGATTCAGTGGCAATACGTTCTAACGGAAAGCGATCCAGATGACTGAGCGGATGATCCAGCGGCACTATCGCTAACATCCGATCTTTTTTCAAAGGAATGACTTCGAATGAAGCTTGGCTAGGAATCGTAATAAATCCACAATCGATCTGTCCATTTGAGATCCAATCTTCAATCTCCTGATAATCGCCTTCGACTAATTTGAAATGGATATTCGGGTATTCTTGCTGAAAATACTTAATCATTCCAGGTAGCCAGTGTACCGATACACTTGTAAATGTACCGATTCTAATTGTTCCTGATTCTAATCCATGAATCGATGTTATCGTCTGCTTCAACTGTTCGTTCCAGTTCATAATCTCTGTGATGGGCTGAACTACCTGTTCTCCATTTACCGTTAATCGTACACCTGAACGATCTCGTAATAATAAAGGAAAGCCAAATTCAGTCTCCAAACTATGTATAATATGGCTTACTCCTGATTGAGTAAATCCCAGTGCTTCAGCCGCTTTGGTTAGACTGCCTAGCTCCACGACTTTTAACAGCACTTCGAATTTGTGAATACTCATGCGTGCGCCTTCTTCCCTTATGATCCGCTCTCTCGATGATCTCAAATAGCCATTAGTTTTACTCATGTGATACATGACAAACATTCAGTGTACTTGAGAATATAATATTACTATACTGAATTTGGAACATTTTGTTAATACGTTATTTTGAAGGTGGGACATCGTGAAGCAGTCTAGAGCAGACTTGTTAATTTTACTGGTGACGTTATGCTGGGGATCCTCGTATTTATTTATGAAAATGGGGCTAGGATCGCTATCTGAATATAATCTGATTGCGCTTCGCTTCGGGTTGGCATTTATATTAACAGGTATTTTATTTTTTAATCATTTACGCCGGATCGATTGGATAACACTTGGTTATAGTGCACTGATCGGACTTGCGTTATTCGCTGTGTTTGTGTTTATTATGTTCGGACTCAAAACAACCACCACTTCAAATGCTGGATTTCTTGTCAGCCTAACCGTTATTTTTGTACCGCTTATTCATTTTGTCGTATTTAAAAAGAAACTGCGTATGACTCAAACACTAGGAGTATTGTTAGCTATCGTAGGTATCGGGCTTCTGACATTAAGTGGCCCGCTGGGTATTCACTCTGGTGATCTGTTGTGCATTTTGGCATCAATCTGTTATGCCGTGTATATTTTACTTACCAGTGCGGCAGCCAAAATCGTTCGTAGTACACTGAATCTAGGAATATGTCAGCTTGGATTTGCTGGATTGTATGGATTGATCTTCTCCTTTATATTCGAGTCGCCACATCTTCCGTATACCCTTAATGGTTGGATTGCTGTGTTGGCTTTGAGTGTGGTATGTAGTGCTTTTGGATTTATTATTCAGCCTGTTGCGCAAAAGTATACTACACCAACACGTACAGGATTGATCTTCTGTATGGAGCCTGTATTCGCCGCTTTGTTCGCATTTCTATTTGAACATGAAGTTCTATCGCTTCAAGGTTATATCGGTGCAGGGATTGTTCTGCTGGGTGTTGTCGTATCTGAATGGAAATGGAAACCGCGCTGGACTCGCAATCAGCAACATCAAAAAGTTCAACCTCTAGATATCCAACAAAAAGAACCTGCACACCTCCCATAAAGGGTTGTATCAGGTTCTTTTTTTATGCTATTTTATTTCATTTAAAAAGCAGGTACAGCGATATCTGCATATTTATCTTGTAAAAATTGCTTCACTTCAGGGCCTGCCATCCGTGCTTTTAACTTCTGGATCGCTTCTGAATCTTTGTTATCTTCACGAGCGACTAGATTAATCGCAAATGTAGAATCTTCTTTTTCTGTAACCAGTGCATCTTTGACAGGTGTCAGATTCAATGGCTTCGCATACGCAGGCGTCATTGCGACAAGATCAGCTTCATCATACATACGGGCTAACATCAATAGATCAACTTCTTTAAATTCAAAGTTTTTGGGATTGGATGTAATATCGGCTTGAATCGCATTCATACCTACACCGTCTTTCAGTGTAATCATTCCTTCTTGTGCAAACATTTGTAAGGAACGACCGATATTGGAAGGATCATTTGCAATTGCAATCGTTGCTCCTTCAGGTAAAGCATTGATATCTTTATACTTTTTAGAGTAAGCACCATAGATAGCATTGTAGATCGGTTGAATAGCAACTAGATTTGCACCTTTACTTTCATTGTATTGCTTCATATAAGGGGCATGTTGGAAAAAGTTCGCGTCTACTTCTTTATTTGCTAATGCATCATTGGGCTGAATATTATCAGACAACACGATCACATCTAGATTAATACCATCTTCTTTGAGTAAAGGTTTAACCACATCCAAAATTTCAGTCATTGGTGGAATCAATGTAGCAATTTTGAGTGTAGTTTCTGTAGATGCACCTTCTGTTGCTATAGCTGGATCATTAGATGTTGTTGTTGTTGTATCTTGCTTCTGACCACATGCTACTAATAAAAGCATCATAGCGAACATCAAGATCATAATAGATTTGCGAGTTGTTAAAATATTGTTCATTGTTAAAGTTAGCCTCCATTAAAATATAATATTTCAAACCATTACCTAGCGTTTATCAAGTACTCTAGCGACCGTACTACCGATCAATTGTACCGCTTGTACCAAAATAATCATCAAAATGATCATATACACCATCACATCGGTCTCAAATCGCTGATAACCGTATCGAATCGCAAAATCACCAATTCCACCACCACCTACGATGCCAACAACGGTTGAATACGAAATAAAGCTAATCGTTGATGTGGTTAATCCAAGTACCAATCCAGATCGAGCTTCGACATATAAAAATTTGAAAATAATCTGCCATTTGGATGCTCCCATCGCTTGCGCAGATTCAACCACACCCCGGGGCACATCCAATAATGATTGTTCGACTAGCCGTGAATAATAAGCAATTGCGATAATCGATAACGGTACCGAAGCCGCTTCGGTTCCTATCGCTGTGCCTACCACCAGACGTGTAAATGGAATCAGAAATACAACCAGTAACAAAAATGGAAAAGAGCGAATCACATTAACCAGTGTATTAAGCACAGCTGCCACATACGTATTTTCGTATAATTGACCTTTTTTGCATAAATAAAGCATGGTTCCAAGAGGTAATCCCACTATAATAGCTGCTAATAGTGAAATACCGACCATTGAGAACGTTTCACCTATGGCTGACCAAATCTGCGACTGATACAGATCAAGCATTTCGCTAAACGTACGATCTTGATCCATTATTCACCCTCCTTATAGCCAAGCAATTGCTCGCGATAAGATAAGGTATATGCAGGCGATGCTGTAAATCCATCTTGCGCTCGTGAAAAGCTTTCGGTGATCTTTCCTTGTTCCATCACAGATACGGTATCGCATAGACTACGCACCACGTCCATCTCATGCGTGACAATCACAATGGTAACTCCTAATTGTTGATTAATCTGACGCAATACATCTAGAATACCGGCAGTGGTCTTAGGATCAAGCGCAGAGGTAGGTTCATCACATAATAACACTTGAGGATGGTTAGCGATTGCTCTAGCAATACCGACACGCTGTTTCTGTCCACCGCTGAGCTGTGCTGGATAAGCATTGCCTTTATCCAATAAGCCTACAAGTTCAAGACATTCTAGCACTCGTTGTTGCCGCTCAGACTTGGGTACTCCAGCCAATTCAAGCGGGATTTCAATATTTTTGCGAACTGTGCGATTATGAACCAGATTGAATTGCTGAAACACCATTCCAATCTGTTGTCTGGCTAAGCGAAGTTGATGATCTGATAATCCGGTTAAACGCTTACCATTTACAATGACTACACCTTGATCGGGACGTTCTAGAATATTCATCATCCGTAGTAATGTAGATTTACCTGCTCCACTACTGCCAATAATGCCATGAATCATACCCCGCTCAATATGCAGACTGACATCTTGCACAGCTGCATTCGTATTCCCTATCTTGCCAAAATATTTGCTCACGCTTTCCAGCGAAATCATTCCAGTTCCCTCCTCATCTCATAGCCGGTCTGATGAGAAACTTTTTATTCAATGTGTAATACAAATCTAGTGAAGCTGTTATACTCTATACTTCTGCTATATTATAAGGAATGTTGTATGCTGTGTCACTACTTTTATTTATATCATCACTAAATATTCATTTGTTATGCTGTTCTGCTTTATTTAGACAAAAAAACATCTTCTCTATACGCAGAGAAGATGTTCATATATCGATTCATCTGATTGTATCACTTAAACCATCTTTTATGAGTTTGGATGTTATTGTTGCTGTTCTTGTTTTTGCAAAAACTCACGTGTTTTGCGTAGATACTTCGGTGCATCCATCGGATCATCAATCATCATTTCGATCAAGCATAGTTTTTGATTTTGCTGTTGTTCAGCTTCTTGAATCGCTTGATCTAATTCTTGATTAGTATGCACTTGCATTGTATACGCATCTCCACCGAAGGCTTCGATTAATTTGGTATACTGCCATCTCGGAATATCGTTATACACTTGCTTATCAATATCCACTTTTACATTTAGATACTTTTCAATCGTATAGCCTTTATTATTGAGAACGAAAATAATCGGTTTGCATCCTTGTTCTAACATGGAGCTGATCTCTTGCACAGTTAATTGTAAAGATCCATCTCCTGTAAATAACAGCACACGACGATCAGGAGCCGCTATACATGCACCAAAAGCAGCCGGTGTGGCATATCCGATACTTTGCCAGCCCGCTTGCCCGATATATGTTGCACCTTCAGGCAATTGAAGCTGAGAAATACCATATGTGAATGTACCCGTCTCTGCAATCACAATATCATTTGCTGCTAATAATTGTTGAAAACGTGGATAGTAATTGCCTGCGTGTAAAGGTTGGTCTTTTTCAGCAGATAATAGCTTCTCCGTATCATATGGGAATTCAGTCACTACAATCTCTGCCTGACTTCTCCAATCCAATTGAGCTAGCGCTTCTAACATGTCTTTGGCAAGAATATTAGGATAAACAGATTCACCAATTTTGACATGATCCGGTTGGATATTAATCACTTTTTGAAAATCTAATTCAGCTGTAAAATTGGCTGTATTCAGGTCAGACCAGATCAAGCCTGCCGCAATCACAAAGTCTGCATTTTCGACTGTATGACGTACTTCCTCACTACCAAAAGTCCCTCCGTACATTCCGATATAATGCGGATGACGTTCATCAAATCCACTTTTACCCATCATCATCGAAGCCGCTGGAATATTCAGATTCTCAGCCACTTGTTGAACAGGCATTTGTAGATCGTAACGAAGAACAGGATTATCTGATAAAAGAGCCCCGTTATTCGAGGATTGAATTAACTGATCCGCATGCTTCACTGCCGCTTGCAACGAATTGGAATGAGTAGATACTTGTAACGACGGTTCAATATGAGTCGTAATCGATTCTAATACCTGATCCAGAGCAAGCACTAGATAAACAGGCTTTTTAGTTGTCTTGGCAATATGAATCGCCTGTGGAATCTCTATCATTGCATTTTCTGGCGTTACGACTGCACTATAAGCTGTAATAGGCTCATACGCTTGACGGAACACATCATAATTTCCATCGAGTAAGCTATGATGCATCAACTGATGATCTTGCTGTGCTTGAGACTTGGGAGCACCTACAATATGAATAATCGGTACACTTTCACTATAAGCGCCTGCAATCGCATTACATGCGCTCATTTCTCCAACACCAAATGTCGTGATTAAAGCAGATAGCCCTTTGATTCGGGCATAACTATCTGCCGCATATCCAGCATTCAGCTCATTGCGTCCGGTTATAAATTCAATACCTTCGTATTCTTCTAACGTATCTAATAAAGTGAAATTATAATCACCAGGTATCCCAAAAACTTCAGTCAGTCCTTCACGCTTGAGACAATCGAGTAGATATTGACCTAACGTAATATTTGTTACAGACATTATTTTTTCCTCCTGTGTATTGCTAATGGTTAAGCTTTGTTATCGTTGTATTCTTGCCATAGTCCCTGTCTTGCTTTAAAGACATTACCCTATTTCAGAAGAATTATTGCCATTTTTTGATATTTTCTTTAACTGATCTTTAGTTTCGTAAGTATAATCAACACAAAAAAAGTGGTCTTCTAATAGATAGAGACCACTTTTTGTTGGATTATTTTGTTGAAAATCAGATTAGAGTTGTACCCATATTACGTCTGCTTCTAGTTTGGTTGGAAACACAGTCACCTGTCCTTCATCCGGTGCTTGCACAAGACCTGTTCGCAAATCAATCTGCCAATCATACAGCGGATCATATAAGATATGCCCGGATACAATCCCTTCTGCAATAGGGCCACCTTTAGGATGAGGGCTTTTATTTTCTAATGCAAAGACTTCTTCATTGGAAGTACGGAAAATAGCCAATTCTATCTCTTTCAATTGCACCACACGTCCAATCTGTGGCAAAAATTGATCGATGGATCCGATCGGATAAAATGTTTGAGTATCATTCATTATGCTTCTTCTCCTTTAGACTTCCATTTTATGAAAAAGAGCTTCACGAGTTGGTGTATCGTTAATCACTTTTTGCCAAGGATCTTCGACTTGTGCCAGTGCAAGATCGACCCGTTCAATCAATTGTTGACGATTTTCTACATTGGTCACAACAGCTTCATAAATAGTTGGTAGCCCGATACGTTCTACCCATTCCGATGTTCTTTCCAAGTATTTACCTGTTTCGCGGTAGTATTGAATAATCGCTCCACAAAGATCAATCAGTTCTTGATCGGTTTTCACTTTGCAGAATGAATCGGCTAGACGGGCTTTGATCCCTCCGTTGCCTCCGATAAAGATTTCCCAGCCGCCATCGTTACCAACGATTCCGATATCTTTAGTACACGATTCTGCACAGTTACGAGGACAACCGTTGACTGCCATTTTGAATTTGGCAGGGAAATCTAAGCGTTCAAAGCGACGTTCCAGATCAGCACCCATACCCATCGAATCCTGTGTTCCAAAACGGCAATATTGAGCACCTACACATGTTTTAACTGTTCGTAACGATTTGGCATACGCATAACCGGAAGGCATATCTAATTCTTCCCAGACTTTTGGCAAATCTTCTTTCACTACACCGATCAAGTCGATCCGTTGTCCACCCGTCATTTTCACTGCTTGTACATTATATTTGACAGATACATCAGCGATCCGTTTTAATTCTTCCGGTGTAGTTACACCACCATACATCCGTGGAACAACAGTATACGTACCGTCTTTTTGAATATTAGCATTCATTCGTTCATTCACAAATCTAGATGATTTCTCATCTTGGTATTGTGCTGGATCAAGCATACCTAGATAATAATTGATCGCTGGACGGCATTTCGAACAACCTTCAGGTTGCTTCCACTCTAGTACATTCATTACTTCTTTAATGGTTTTAAGTCCTTTTTCTTTGATTCCAGCAACTACTTCATCACGACTAAGTGGTGTACAGCTACACATGCCCTGACTGGCTCCAATCGTGGCTCCGTCACCCAGTACATATTGCAAAATTTGTTCAACAACAGGCTTACATCCACCACATGAACGGCTTGCTCCGGTACATGCTTTGATCTCATCGACCGTTGTTAATCCTTTTTCTTGAATAGCGCTGACAATATCAAGCTTGGTGACACCGTTACAACCACACACGATCTCACTATCTGCCATCGTATCGACAGATGATTTCTTTTTGCTATGATCGCATCCGCCTGTACCCATCAATTCGGCATATAATTCATCGGTCATCGGTGCACCATCACGAATCAACTTTTGCAATGGAGCCGCATCCGTAATATCTCCAAAAAGAACAGCACCGACAATCGTTTGATCTTCTAAAATGATTTTTTTATACGTGCGTTTCCAATCATCACGCGCTGTAATCACTGATTGGTGTTCATTTTCAATAAATACGCCTGCTGAAAATACATCTACACCGGAAATTTTGAGTTTGGTTGAGACCACCGAACCTTCATACGGCTGAGTATCAATCCCGCATATATGTTTCGCCAAAATCATTCCTTGTTCAAACAGTGGAGCAACCAATCCATAACAACTTTCTCTATGTTGTACACATTCACCTACAGCGTAGATGTTATCTACAGAAGTCTGCAAATAGTCATTCACAATAATGCCTCGACCGGTCTCGATGTTGCTTTCTTTGGCGACTGCAATATTAGGCTTAATTCCTGCCGCCATAACGACGAATTGAGCAGGCAATGTCGTACCGTCTTTGAATACCAATTGCTCTACTCGTTCTCCACCTAGTAGTTCAACTGTCTGTGCACCCATCAAGAATTTGATACCTTGACGTTCTAATTCTTTACGTAACATCGATGCGGCTACAGAATCCAATTGACGCTCCATCAGATCATCCATTAAGTGGACGACTGTGACATCCATTCCTAGACTCACCAATCCTTTAGCGGCTTCTAGTCCTAACAATCCTCCACCAATAACAGCGGCTTGTGGATAATGGGCAGCGGCATCGATCATTTGATGGCAATCGGCGATATCACGGAAACCAACAACTCCTTGTTTGTCATGACCCGGTATCGGTAAAATAAACGATTGCGATCCTGTGGCGATAATCACTTTGTCGTATGGAACCATCATTCCATTATCCGTATGAATTATTTGTTGCCCGGCATCGATACGTGTCACGGTTGTACCTGTATGCAGTGTGATTTGATTTTGCTCATACCATTCATGACTATTCAAAATAATATCGTCTATCGTCTGCGTACCTTCCAAAACATAAGACAACATAATCCGGTTATAGTTCGGATGTGGCTCACTGCCAAATACCGTAATATCGTATTGTCCACCTAATTTAATAATTTGTTCTAACGTTGCGACCCCCGCCATACCGTTACCTATTAGAACCAGTCGTTCTCTTATTGCTGTCATATCAAAATCCCCCTTTTTTGATGTGAATCTATATGCGATTTGTTCCATGAGTATGTTATATATAAAACAATCTTTAATATCTAAAATTTATTGGTTTATATTCAGTATATCCATCTTACTTTCTATATGTAGTGATCTAAATCACAAGCTTTTCGAAATATAAAGACACAAAATAACCCTTTTTATCAAATTGGTCATTAGAATGTATCCATTTTGCAAGGGAACCCGTCTATTCGACACGATAGATGGGCTTATAGTGCCATGTGCAAAAAAAGAAGCTATGACAAAATACAAATTAGCTTAGAAGATTAATCATAAAAGCAATGGAGGGTTATAATGACCAAAACATTTAAATACAGGCTTGAACAACAAACAGCCTATGAACATAGTGGTGGCCAAATGCGTGAGGTGTCTGTCGCAGACTTTCCTGTATCCACAGCGATGACTGGTGTATCGTTACGACTGGCTCCGGGAACATTAAGAGAATTACACTGGCATGCCAATGCTTCTGAATGGGGTTATGTCGTTAGTGGCAGTTGTCGAACAACGATTCTACATCCTGATGGAACAACGTACATAGATAACTTTAATAGTGGAGATGTATGGTATTTTCCCAAAGGCTACGGTCATTCGATTCAAGGCATGGGACCGGATGAATGTCATATTATTCAGATTATGAATAACGGTTCGTTTACCGAAAAACATACCTTTAGTATTACCGACTTTATCGCCCAGACTCCGATCGAATTAGTCGCTCAGAATCTAGGTATTTCGATTGAAGATGCACAACGTTTGCCGAAAAAGGAATCTTATTTTGCTTACGGGCAGGTACCGGATGATTCTACTTTGGATGCTACAGCACGTAGCGCTACAGGGCTTACCAGTATGCATCGCTATCCACTAATGGCTCAAGATCCCAAGCGTGTTCCCGGCGGAGGTACAGAACGGGTCGCTTCTGCACGCCTATTCCCGATTTCTACCAATATGACAGGAGCGATTATTGAGATTCAGCCGGGCGCACTACGAGAAATGCACTGGCATCCAAATACAGACGAATGGCAATATTATATAAGTGGTACAGCACGTATGGCTGTTTTTTTGGGTCAAGGAGAATTGATTGAAGATCAGTTTGAAGCTGGAGATGTGGGTTATGTTCCAGAAGGAGCAGGGCATTACATTTATAACAATGGAACTGAAGTGTGTCGTATCTTAGTAGGCTTTAACCACGGGCAACATGAGACGATTGATCTGACCAAATGGATCTCCAGTACACCAAACGATGTTCTAGCGACTAATCTAGAAATCAACCGTGAACAAGTGAGTCAATTGCCTCAACGTCACTGGTTTATCGCTCCTGCCGCTTTGCAGTAAACCGTTTAATATTGCATTTTACATCTACATCTACATCTACATCTACATCTACATCTACATCTACATCTACACATGATGCTATTTGAGAATGTGGATACTTATACAGTTTGTAGAAATAAGATTATTGATACTATTTATTGATATATACTGAACCTGAATATCATGCTAATGATGATTTTAGTTTGTCCCAAAGAGTGACTGCACTTATCCTATTTTTATAAAAAAGATCATGCCAATACACCATTATCTACATTGAGATATCCAAGTACGTACGGTACCTGGCGTAGAGTGTATCGCATGATCTTTTTTTATATGGATTTGTATATGAAAAGGAACATGATTGTTCGTTATTGATAAAATTATCGCTCTCTAGTATTACTCTATTAAAATAAGAAGGCAGTGACTCCTATTATTCTAGTAAAAAATCACAGGTATGTTCATCGACAACTTGAATATGATTTTGCCGAAAAAGAGCGGCTGTTAAGCCAGAGCCAATGATCTTATTTCCGCTAAATGTACCATCATAGACCATCTGACTTCCGCAAGAAGGGCTGTTGGCTTTTAGTACTGCTACTGTAATCTTTGCTTGTTGCGCTTGTTCCAAAGCGACTAAAGCTCCTGCTTTGAATGATTCGGTGACATCTTCACCCGATACAGTCATCACTTTGGCTGTTCCAGACCAGACATCTTCGGCTGTTCCGCCTACAATTTCTGCTGGTTCGCGTGGTGTAGTCAGACCTCCTAACACTTCCGGGCAAAAAGCGATCGCTTTGCCTTGCTGAATCAGTTGATCTAAAGGTTGCACTAAATTGCTTCTACCATCATACCTACAGGCTATTCCTGTCAGGCAGGCACTGATGCCAATCATGCTCCACTCCTCCTTTTTACCTACTTTTTTCCAAATCGATCAAATCTCTTCAAAAGGATCGTGATTAGGATGGGTTCCATCGATCATTTCAGTCGAAGATTCTGCAAACGATTCTTCTAATTGCTGATCGAGTTGCTGTTCATCAGCAATACTTTGAATATCTTCCGAGCTAATACTGATATAGATATAACCATCTGCTTGTTGCTTTTTCAACGCTTTTTCTTTAAAAAATCGAGGGCTTCCTTCGCCTCCGTCTTCATCATAAACTAGTAAAATACCGTCTGTTTTGCGAAATAACAAATCATCCCGAGCTGTAAATTGCCAGATTCCTTGATAGGGCTGTTTACTGACTAGACCGTAATAATCGACACCTTTACAAATCTCTTCATAATACGTCTTTTTATCTTCACTCCACTTTTCTTCAGGATTCGCAAAAGCAGAAAGAATAGATAGTCGTAACTGAGGATATTGTTCTTTTAGAGCAATCACCACTTCACAAGCCCAGAGATCAACGCCATACTGCCCGGGCGTAATCACCCACTCTAATCCTTCTTCGATCAGTGGTATTAATTTGCTTCGTAGTGCCTGCTGAATAAAGGGAATCCCTTCATGCTTTTGTCCAAAAATATTCAATTCATGTGCACGATAACCGGTCACCAATAAATTCTTCATGCCTTGCTGTCCTCCGCTTCTGTTCATGCTCTTATTCCATCATAACATGAAGCGAAATAAAGCAAAAACCGACCGGTATGAAATACGAAGAATAGTCAATTTTGATACATGATAAAAAAATAAACCTACTCAGTATCAACACTGAATAGGTTTACTTCATAAGATTCGATTATTTTCTGTATACCATTATCTTTTATTGCATGTGGTCACACTGATATCACAAAGTGCTTAGGTTCCCATTTTCTTACGTTGGTTATTTACTTTTTTGGTCATCTGGCTTTTCATCTTTTTACCGCCGCCATCAAATCCATTATTAGAGCCTTTACCTTGTTGGTTTGCTTGCTTTTTCATTGCTAACAAACGTTTAGCCGCTTCAGCCTGGCTGACTTTTTGTGCTTGCTTGGATTCTTCTGTTACTTCATTGTGTTCTTGTTCTGTACTCATTGTGTTCACCTCAATTTCATCATAGCATAAGGGATGGTTCAACTCCACGAATACTTTATCTTCTTAAGCTATTTATACCTTTAAAGGATTGCCATATACGTTCCATATGAAGCAACTGATATTCATCATCAAATACCAATTGATACACATCTGGATTAGACAAAGCTTGCCAGTGTTCAAATTGAATCTGATCATTATAATATTTGAGTAAAAGCGATATTAAATTGCCATGCGAGACCACTGCAATCTGCTTCGCATCTGTACGTATAGCTTTATCAAGCACAGCGATCCCTCGATCCATCGCTTGCCGACTCGATTCTCCACCGGCATAACATAGATCCAAATCGTCAAATGTTAACTTTAACTTTTCTAACCAATCGGGTAGATTGTCCTGAGACAAGACTCGTTCTTGCAAATTGATATCGGTATGAATCGATAATGATTTTTTAACAGCAAGCGGTTCGATCGTGCGATAAGCCCTCTCATAAGGACTAGATACAATATAATCGATCGGAATATCATTGAAACAATCAGCTAACTGGAGTGACTGTTCTTGCCCGAGTGTAGTTAAGCGTGCATCAGGTGCTTGTCCTTCTGCCTGACAATGACGAATAAGAAAAATATGCTTCATCGGTCACGTCTCCTTGATCTTGCTTCATCTGTGCGATCCAAGGCTGATACATACATATATCAAGATTAATCGATAGCGATACCCAAACGCTTCACCAGATCAGTCAAATCTTGCCCTTTCAAAGCACCTTCTACTAATGCCGGTAATAGAGCTGGTGTACAAGCAAAGCTAGGGGTTCCATCACGAGTGAACTTTTGAGCTAATTGCTTATCATAAAAAGGCTTACCTTCATCGGACAAAGCAAGCAAACATAGTGTTTTGACACCTGCTTCTTTCAATTCACGCATCCGGCGAATTAGACGGGCTTGACTGCCACCTTCATAAAGATCAGAGATCAGAATAAATAGCGTTTTTTTCGGTTCCTCGATAAATTGTTCACAATAAGCGACTGACTTATCAATATTGGTTCCCCCACCTAGCTGTATCCCGAATAACATATCAACCGGATCGTTGTTACATTGTTCTGTCAGATCGACAACACTGGTATCAAAAGCCACCACTCTTGTATCCAGTGCAGGCATACTCGCAAAAATAGAAGCAGTCACCGACGCCCAAATAATCGAATCTGCCATCGAGCCACTCTGATCAATATCAATAATGACTTTCCATTCGTGACTACGACGTGCACGATCGAAATAATAGAATTTCTCAGGAATGATCTGACGACGTTCTTGATTATAATGTTTGAGATTACGCTGAATTGTGCGCTTCCAGTCAATTCCACTTAACGAAGGCAATGGTGAATGTTGACGACGATTAAGCGCTCCTGTTACAGCACGGCGTATATCTTGTTCTAATCGTTTGACCAGATCATCGACAACAGACTGGATCAGTATGCGCGCAGTTTCTTTTGTTTTTTCAGGAATTTTACCTTTTAACGCCATTAATGTACCCACCAGCGTAATATCCGGCTTTACTTGAGATAATACTTCAGGTTCAAATAAAAGCTGTTTCCATCCTTTACGTTCCATCGCATCATTCTGGATAATAGATACCACATCTTCTGGAAAAAAAGTACGTACATCTCCCAGCCAGCGTGTTAATGTTGGCGAAGAAGGACCTTTACCTGCTCCTTTTCCACCTGTATTACCGCCTCCGGAATTACCTCCCTGACCTGATGTATCATCATAAATAGCTGCCAATGCTTGATCCAT
This sequence comes from Paenibacillus nuruki, assembly GCF_001721045.1. Lineage (GTDB taxonomy): Bacteria > Bacillota > Bacilli > Paenibacillales > Paenibacillaceae > Saccharibacillus > Saccharibacillus nuruki. Next base: position 237,567 of record NZ_MDER01000031.1, read on the forward strand.
AATCTTTTCTTCTTCTGTAAGTGTAATTCCTTCAATTGCACTTGAAGTCTGACGCTCCAATTGTTGCTCGGCATCAGCTCCTAGAATCAACCGCCAACGGGACAATCTTTGATGTTCATTATCAGTAGGATTCATCATCAAAAGTCTTCGAAATCAAAATCATTCAGGTCATCAATCATTTTGGCTTCTTCCTCCTTCAATTCTTCCGTCAGGATTTCAGCAGCTTGTTCGGTATTCACACCCCATAATTCGCCTAGCAGTTCAGCAATCATATTTTTCTCAGATGGCGAAAAGGTACTAAATGCACGTCTTAAAAATACAAGAGCACGTACAAAATCATCATCTTCTAATGATTCAATATATTGATGAAGTTGCTCCCATAAGCTTGTACGTGACAATAACATATAGCGATTACGACTGGATAGTCCTTCGAACCAACCTGCTCCCAGATCAGCAGGTACACCTGGCGATAATCGTCTCGATACCTCTGCCGCTAGTTGTGTTGCCGACACCTGATTACGCTCAATCAATAACGAACAAGCGAACCCGGATAATTTGGCATTCAAATCGTCTCGTTCCATCACTTCAGTAAGTTGCTCTAGCCATAATTGGTAATCCAGTTGCTCGATATGATCCAGTCCTATCGTATGCAGTTCGCTAATCGACTTCATCATTTCATGGGCTACTTCATCATTACACTGACAGCTAGTCACCAGAAATAAAGAAGCACGCGTGAATAACTGCTCTAATAATGGGATCAAAGGCATCGTATCTATGCGGCGAAGATCACCATATTGAATAATTTTGGATAAGCTTCTGGCGGCTAATGTAATCTGGATAACATCTTGATTATCGACAGCCAGTCGTTGTAGCGTCTGGCGACCATTTTCTAACTGCGTAACCATGCCACTTTCACAAGCGATTAAGATCAGGTCAGATGCTTCTGCAATCGTCAAACAATGATCTAACTTTTGCTGTAATACATAAGCGGCGGCAATTTCTACCGTTTCACCTAGCAACGTCGATTCTACCACTTGAATCTCCACTTCAGGCGACCACTGAATAATCCAACGTTCTGCCCATGTGGCTTGATCTTGCTGAGTCTGTTGTTGTTGGACAAAATGGATATTTAACAGACGTAAGCGATGAAATAAAAAAGAGCGGTGAAGATCCAAAAAAGCCGACTCTTTCGATTGCACACGCCGATTTTCACGTAAATCTAGCATCAGGTCTTGAGCGATTGTGGTTTTGTATTTGGTTAATTTCAATTGTTGTAATAAGCGATTGAGATCATCTTGAATAGGAGTCTGACTGACCCCCTCAGCAAGCTGTCCAATCGTTGTTCCTACGTTGATCTGAGCTAACGATTCAGCGATCACCAATAGATCACCATGTCCGAGTAAAGTCTGTGCCGCATCCTGTAGATCACGCAACACTGGAATGCTTCCTCCATGTAGAGCAGATAGAGATTGTGCCATCCGTACCGCTTCGATCACTTCAGCCGTAGAACGATGTGTACCTGCTTTACGCAATAATCGAGCTACAGAAGATAAATAAAGATGAGGCAATTCATCTAAGGCCTCACGGTTCATTTGTTGCCACATCATTTCATAATAATGAGGAGCATGATTCCCTGCACCATAGCCAGACATCGACGACAATTTATAGTAAGAATAAGGCATCAATGTTAGCTTGGTTGAAGATGAAGGCAGACTTTGCAATTCTTGATCTGTCATGATATCTGATACATGACTAAGTGCGGCGGCATGATAAGCTCCACAGACTACGAGAATGTCTTCCGGTTGATAACCACTTTCAATCGTTTGCTTAATCTGTCGACGCATATACGATTCTCGAATCGCATTATAAGCATGTTCGCTAGCGGAAGAATGTTGTTCTTCTGCTTCTGTTAATTCACGCATCTGCTCTGAAAACTGCAAAATGGCTTGCCGGTACGCATGTTCATTTAAATTATGTTCATAATTGCGTTCCCAATACATATCATAGTCATCTTCCCCGGACAATTGCGCAATCTGATCATACAGCGATTCATGTACAGCTTCATGCAAGACTTCTGCTTGAGGCGTGAATTGTTCGGGATCAGGTGTAGGCGATGATTCTGCTCGTTGCTGTTGTTCATGCTTACGCATATCTTGTAAAGCAATCATGACCGATGAAGGTAAATCGATAAATACAGATTGAGCTTTATGATCGGCTGCCCATTTCATCGCCTGATATTCAGGAGAGTATGACGCTAGCGGCCATAATGCAGTACGTACAGGCAATTCTTCGGTAAAAGCTAGAATCGCAATCGGCGGCTTCGTCTGGCGCTGTGTAATATGCCTAATCTCTGAACTGGCATCAGAAGGACCTTCGATCAAAATAATTTTGGGCTTGATCCGATTCAGATCATCAAGTAGATGCTTTGAGCCACCAGGGGAAAGGTGACGCACTCCGAAAATATGCACACCGATACCAAGCTCAAGCTGGCTACTCACTCGTTCATCTCCTTACATGCTTGATACAGACCACGCCACTGTTCTCCCCGCTTTTTCATGACATTATCCAAGTACTCTTTCCAGACAATACGATCTTTATCATCGTCTTTGACAATAGCCCCTTGTAAGCCTGCGGCAAGATCTTCATCGGTTAATTCTCCGTTACCAAAGCTTGCGGCTAACGCCATACTATTCGTTAATAAAGAGATTGCTTCTGCGGTCGAAATCACACCTGCCGGAGATTTTAATTTATCTTTGCGATCCAATGTCATTCCGCTACGTAGTTCACGGAATATCGTCACTACTTTGAGCAATGCTTCATCTGCCGGTACAGCAGCTTGCAGATCATAGGCAAAAGCAATTTCACCTACTCGTTTGCGTACGATATCCATTTCATTCTCCAGACTCGATGGAGCTGGTAACACAATAATATTAAACCGTCGCTTGAGTGCCGCAGACATTTCATTAACTCCACGGTCACGTGTATTAGCAGTAGCAATAATCGAGAACCCTTTACGAGCATTCATTTCTTTACCTAATTCCGGTACAGCAATCGTTTTTTCGGACAAAATCGAAATTAACGCATCTTGCACTTCCGAAGCACAGCGTGATATCTCTTCAAAGCGAGCGATACCGCCAAGTTCCATCGCACGCATAATTGGACTTTGTACCAAAGCTTCTGGTGTAGGGCCATTAGCCAGTAACATCGCGTAATTCCATGAATAGCGAACATGTTCTTCACTCGTTCCTGCTGTTCCCTGTACAACCAGATTAGAGTGTCCATAGATAGCTGCCGCCAAATTTTCAGATAACCAAGACTTTGCTGTTCCGGGTTCACCAATTAATAAAAGGGCACGATCAGTAACCAGCGTTGCAATTGCCATTTCTACCAAGCGACGATTACCAATATATTTAGGTGTAATTGGAACTTTACCTGCTTGACCACCTGTAATAAACGTCAATACCGATTGCGGTGACATTTGCCAGCCCGCAGGAATTTTGCCACTATCATGTTGACGTAAAGCTTCTAACTCGTGCGCATACAATAATTCTGCCGATTGTCTCATCGTATCTTGTAAAGATTCAGGTGTACTCATTATTTCATCCCTTTCAGTGTGTGGATTACGAACTCTAATTGTTCTGCTGCATATCCTCTGAATTTGGGAATAGTAGCTTCCCGATTTTCCGGTAATAAGGCTTCTAAGCGTTCTATATCTTCAACAGGGAATTCTAAAAAAGAATGAATAATATAAGGTTCAAACATATATGAATTTGAATTACGACGATCATCAATCGCTTGCCACATCAGTTCACGTTTATCTTCTTTGGATATGCCTAGACGTTCTTCAAGAGCACGTAAAATCAGAGTAGCTGTGCGATTGCGGAATTCTGGATTATCCTTCAATTTTTGTCGTAAAAATTCGTCTACCCCTTTAACACCCGGACGAGCCAGACCGGCTACCAGTTCTACATCATCTTGTTTCATTGCAAATTCCAACCAGCGCTTATCCCATTTTTGTTCGATTTCTGCTAATGGTAAAATCTTTTGCGTATACGCATGCTGTTCTTCATGACCTAATGAGAAACTTTCATACCCATTTTCGATTAGCATTGGTCGCATCGTAGCGATTACTTTACCAAGACGTGCTTTGGCATCTTTATTGATTTTGGCTTTCATTTGAGACACGACTCCACCTACATACTGATCGTAGACTTGTTCTGGAGACAAAATCTGGATCGATAAACGGAAAGCTGAGGGTACAAAATTAGCATCTTTTTCAGACACTTCATATAGCAATTCCAAGTCTTCTAGACTTCCTCTATATTCGATATAACTAGCAGCATCCCATAATAGATTACGCCAATCTGTAATCTGATTCGTCGCACTTAGGTTGTACAAATAAGTATAATGTTTTAGCATATCCTGATAACTTTGATGCACCGTTTCATTCGGGCTATGTGTCCACATTTTGCTAAATAATAATAATCGTTCAGCTAATTTTTCAAGTGCTTTGTGATCTATAGATTCTTGTTGTTCTGATTGGATGGCTTGCTCGACATCTTTGGCAAAAGCGACAGCTAACTGATCTTCTAAGGCTTGTGACACCTCTTGATAACGAACCGCATCGACAATGTATTCCAAGTCTTTGCCGTTTGAAGCTTCTAACAGACAAGCAATGGCTTGATTCGACGAACTACCCGCCAGTGCATAATAAGCAGATGCACGTACATTTTTCTTTTTATCTTTGGTCCACTGAATCAATTCAGGCACATATTCTTCATGACCTACTAGAAAACGAATCGCTGTCGCACGTATATCCTCTGAAGCCGATCGAGCGAGTTCACTGTATACATCAAGTAGATCCAATTGATGTTCTTCCGCAATCGTATGAATCGCTGTTAGCTTACGTACTTCTTTCTTATCTCCTTGAGGGTCAAAAATATCTCTTAAATAAGGAAGAATCGCCAGTCCATATGCCGGTACAATCTTACGCGTCATCAACTCTGCAATTTCAGAATAAGGATCATATAATCCTTCAATAGCCAGTGGCATTAACCGGGAATCTTGGAAAATGCCTTCTTTGAATGCTTGTTCAATCACTTCAAGACGTCCACCACCTGTAGTTGATAAAGCTTGCACGACAGGCGCTAATTTGCGATAAGAATACGAGGTGATAGGTACAATAGAATGTTCCTGTTGCTCCATTCCTAAAGGCTTAAGATCACCTGCTACCGTCGCATTTCCCTGTGTATGCAGGACAGAAGATAATAGTAACGTGAGATTCTGTAGACGTTCTGAGCTACTGCTATCATGGGTCTCATCCAATACATTCTGAATACTATCTCCAAGACGCTTGAAAATCGGTGCTTTTTCCCCTAACTGCTGAAATCGAGGTAATAATTTGCGTAGCCGTATATCTTCGACTGCTAATTCACTACCTGCAATATAGAGCCGTCTTGTTTCTTGATACAATTCTTGTAATAACGCTGTACTCATACGTGTAACCTCCTATTATTCGGATGATTCATTATATTCTGCGTTATCTCCGTTCAATACAACAAACGCATAATTCCATTTCCATTAATAATCGAAAGCGGTTGAGCAATTAATTGCCCTGTATCCATCTGATGTTCAAATACCAACAGTACTGTTACATCTTGCAGCGTTTCCTGTGGCAAATAAGGAAGTAAGCCTGTACTTGTTCCAATAGGCAGTGAGATATCTGTTAGTCCAATCGATTGACCTTCGCTATCCTTCATCACCAATTGACCCTCTTCGCTCTGATAAAATTGACTGACTTGAAGTAAAAGTGCTGGATAAGGATCAGCTAATGGATTCTTTAATTGATTTTTGATCAATTTGAGCCCTTCTGCAAAAGAAGTATAGGCTTGGGCATGAATAGATTGCACATCTTGTTCCGTCACAGCCCGCGTCGCTAGACTTTCCCAACGTACACGCGGATTAAGATCACCCGGATATACATATAGTGGCTTCGGACAAGCAATTTCGGTAAACGTATCCTCTTCACGGATATGCTTGGCTGCTTTGTATGGACGATATTGTAATGTACGGCGAATATGGTGAGTACCTAGCTCTAACCAGTATCCCAAATCTATAAATTCCATTCTTCCCGGATCGTCATAACTGGTAAATGCCAACTGAATTAACTCTGCGCCTTCTGTCATGCGCTGGTGTTGCTCTAATTCACTTAACTGCCACGCATACCCTAACCATTCTTCAATCGTCGATTCAGCATCCAAAGCCAGTTCTGGATCTTCAAGCTTGGCCTGTAAATGCGCCCTTCCTTTACGAATCAACGCATGAATTAGCGTTAACTGTTCTACTGCGTATGTATAGTTCGCTTCAGGATTATTTTTGGGAGATAACAATCCTGCCAGACGACGCAATTCCACTTGCGCTCCGGTGAGGTAATAATTGCCCATTTGTTTGACATGTTCTTGAATACGCTTGATCACTGTTGCATCGACTGTGCTTAGACCATTACGGATTAAAGACAACGTGAGCTTTTCCAAAATATCAAGTCCCTCTAACTGAGCTTGGACTTTCTTTTTCAGCGCATTTTTGTTGACTGTTTTCTTTTTTGGTACTGCTTTGAGCGTAGGATCAGCTTCTATAGCAGCCGCTTTTTCTTCACGCTTTTCAATTTTGTTTCGTTTGTCTGCGATATCTTCTGGAATGGTAGCTGTTGTAAATGTCTGTCCTGCTACATACGCATACATTAATGCCAATGCATGTTTGCAAGGGAACTGACGACTCGGGCAACTGCATCTCGACGTGGGTTCTTTGTCTGGTTGTATAAAATCTACCGAACATGCATAATTGCTTTTCCCACTACCTGCACACTCACCAAATAATAAGGTGCCATCTTCTGTTTGATGAAGTTGTACTAATTTATTTTTTTGAATTAATCCTTTAGCATTTTTGATTGCTGCTGCATTAGGTGCAAGTCCGTCTACATATCCTTCTGTCAGTTGAATTGCCATATAAATCCTCCTTTAATAGTCAAAACATAAGATGTATACGTCTCTATATTGTATCTAGTATATCCTGTTAGCAGAATTGTATACTTTATTATAGAACATTTGTTCTTATTTTTAAAGAGGAATAATTATTCAGGACTATCTTCATAAATATGATGCTGTAACAGTACGTCTAGTAGTTGTTCACTTGCCTCTTTATCATGATCTTCGTAACATAAGACTACTTCATAACTATAAGCATAATTAAAGCGAACATAGCCTTGAATCGAACGCCAGAATAATAGACAACTGTAAAGCGTCTCAATCTTCAAATCAGCGGGCAGTTGCAAATCAATCTGATGAGCGATCTGTGTTAACTGCTCTGCACTTGAACTGATTGACAGTAAATCGTTGCCTTCAGTCGGTGGATGAAATGTTAATGAACGATACCGTTGATCCTGATTCCATGATTCATAATACCGATTCTCCTGCATAATTTGAAAAGAATCGCCGTAAGATATCTTCAACCATTGATCCATCATTTCAATCCAAGAAGCTTTATGATCTAAAAGGCGTACCTCAATCCGTTCAGAATGTCTAGGTATCCATAATAGATCCTTGACTTGAGGATGAAGAGCAAGAAAGTCGCCATCTATCGTTGTAGCAATTACTACACATTCAGCCAACTGTTGATTATGGATAGGACTATCTTTATCATATTCCCATAACTCATATTCTACAAATTCTGTTAACTGTTGATGGTCTGGAAGTTGTACATTCAGTACTCCACAATAAGTACCCACTCCATATTGCTCTAGAAATTCACAATAAGCTTCTGGCAGTTGTATATGATGAGTATGTTGAAACTGAACCAGTGTCTCGTGATCTACATGCTGTATATGTTCATTCACCAGATACATAAAGTCACCTGCTTTCTGAAGTTATTATAGGTTTATTGTACAGATAAATAACATGAGAATAAACATTTCCGAATTTAAGAATACTTATTTTTGAAGAAAAATATAGTATGCATTAGTTCTACATCCCCAATGTACTTATAAAATTAGATGGACATAGCGAATGACCTTTCTACAATATCCGTTTACGTTATATCAAAAAAGTCCCTCTAACCATTCAGAGGGACTTTACAAGATTCACTTACAAATTAGCATGTAATAAACTCAAAATACTACGCAAGTCAGACACAGGAACTTGTCCGGGAGCAGACGATTTTTGAATGGCACCGAATGTGATCGCTGATCCGAATAGTTCGCCTGTTAAACGGCTAATCATGCCTTTGCCTGCCATCGACATGGTGATCATTGGTCGATCGGCATGCTGTTCTTTCATCGTATTGGTCGCATCAAGTAAAGTAATCACATCGCTACTGCTTTGAGGCATAACAGCGATTTTGGTGATATCTGCACCTAATTGTTGAGCACGCGATAAGCGGGAGATCAGTTCTTCTTTGGGTGGTGTTTGTTGAAAATCATGATTGGAAATAATCACAAACGTATTATGTTCGTGGGCTATTGTTATCAATTGCTGAATAGCTGTTTCTTCATTAAAAAGTTCGACATCTATAAGATCGACTTCGCCTGTCGCAGCGATTGCTTGATTTAATTCGACATAGTAGTTGCTACTCAGCTCGCATTGTCCGCCTTCTTTGGCACTACGGAATGTGAAAATAAGCGGAGTCGATGGAAGAATATCACGGATACGTTCCAACGTATATGTCACCTGATCCAATTGCTCTACCTGTTCAAAAAAATCAACACGCCATTCGACCATATCAATATCTGCTAATTTGAGTGTATGCGCTTCTTCTATGATCTGCTCGGTTCTATGCCCTGTTAAAGATACACAAATTTTAGGCTTTCCTTCGCCTATTGTAAGGTGCTTCACTCGTACCGGTTTGAATGTATTTGTATTAGACATCTGATTCGAACTCCTTTGCGATACAAAATAGATTATCGTGTCTGTAACTACATTATTATTATAGCCCAATTTAGAGCATGCTGACACAGAACGCCATTGAGATCCAACAGCAACCGATTAGTCTTTATTTATCAGACGAATATGAGTTTCTGGATCACAAATCACAAACAACTTGGCTTCTGCTGGCATAGGCTCAGACAGTTTGCGATTAATAGTCATATCGTTACGATCACTGATTAATGTTGCACCTTCTACTAATAATGCTTGAAAAGCTTCTCCATACGTACGCCAGCCTGGTTCCGTAGGTACATGATAGATATCTTCTCCATATTGACGATTGAGCAATTGAGCCAACACATCGTTATTGCCTTCATTTAATGCCGAGCGTACAGCCAAGCGTGAAATAGCATCATGAGACAATACAAATTCATTCACATGCACATGATGGAAATTTTTAATATGGTTTTCTAACATGATTTCGACGGTGGTATGTACGTGAGAAGCTAACCGTTCCACACTGGAAGCGACCAGTAGTGATTTGCCATCGACTAACGAAGCATCATCAATACGTGAATCTGCAAAAATAATAGCAGAGCGTGCTGTACTGATTTCTGCTTGTAGTAATGTTTCGTCTTTGGTAGGATCACCATTTACATAATGAACTTGTGGATGATCGTATGGATGCTTTTCCAGTTGATCAATAATAACAACATCAATTTCTGGATGACTGGCAAATAGTTCATCTATTGCATAATGTGCTTTTTTGCTCCAATTGATAATAATAATGTGATCTTGTCCTACGTATTTCAATTTACCTGCTCCTCTTCTCCGATTATATTCTCCCATCGAATCTACAATTTTACTAATAATTAAGCTCAGTAGACCAATGCCGAAAATATACAAAAATACTGTAAAGATTTTACCAGCTATACTTTTCATAAAATAATCGCCATACCCTACAGTTGCCATGGTCGTCAGTACCCAGTACAACGCGTTAAACCAGTGGGTAAACGTATCCGGTTCGATCATATACGCTATCGTAGCTGACAATAGTACAAATAATACCGTTGTTGTCGCTAATACCGATTTGCGCATTCTGACCATTTTGCGAGAAAGTCGAAGAAACATATGCATAATCCTTGGGTGTACTCCTTTATTCTATTGACATCGATTGGCTGAAAATAACTTGAATGTTAAATAATTCGACAACTGCGTGTATTTTGCCTTTTTTGTGGATGCATCCGTTATACTACATAGAGAAGATGTTGTGCTTATATTGCCAAGCGCTGGAATGTAAGGTATTTTGCTTTGCAAAAATCACTTTTGGATTGGATTAGAAGATGTCGCGCTTATATTGCCAAGCGCTGATCGTAAGATATTTTGCTCAAGCAAAAATCACTTTTTATTGAACTGGGTCGCGCTTATATTGCCAAGCGCTGGAAAGGATTTATATTTTTATGGATATTTCGCAGTGGTTATCTTATTTGACGGAAGAGAATTTAAAAAGTTGGATGGGTGAATATCGTTCACTGGGTCCGCTTGCTAGTATGTTATTGCCTTTTCTCAAATCCTTTATTCCTCCTTTGCCTACGATTGTGATTTTGGGGGTAAATGCGGCAGTGTATGGATTGTGGGTTGGATTTTTGTATTCATGGATTGGGATTACGGCAGGTTCGCTGACTGCTTTTTGGTTGGTACGTAAGTTGTCTGAACATCGATATTTATCCCGCTTGGTACGTAATCCCAAAGTAGTCAGTACACGGCGTTGGATTCGGAATAATGGATTTAATTATATTTTTTTGTTGAGTCTTTTTCCTGTAGGTCCGTTTACGTTGTTAAATGTAGCGGCTGGACTGAGCGGGATTCGATTTCGTTCGTTTCTGATTGCGATTATTTTCGGTAGAGGGATTATGGTATTTGCGGTTTCCTTTATTGGTGCAGACTTGTCTCGTTATCGTGAAAATCCGTGGAATCTGTTGTTAGTGTTATTGTTTGTGATTATTTGCTTTGTATGTAGCCGTAGTATTGAGGCTTGGTTTAGTCGCCGCGATTCACTTACTGAACAACCATAGTTGTTTTCTATTGTAAAAAATAACATAAAAGATACGTAGAATCGAGAATTTAAAGGCATGATTGGGTAATGAAAGATATAGAATGATTGAACGAAAGGAACGTGGCTATGGATATTGCACAATTTATGTCTTATCTCCAAGAAGGTGATATTGATCATCTGATGGGTCAATACCGTGCTATCGGTCCGTGGCTTAGTATATTGCTTGCTTTTCTCCTATCTTTTATCCCGCCTTTGCCTACAATGGTTGTGATCGGACTGAATGTAGCGGCTTTTGGGTTATGGTCAGGTATATTGTACTCATGGATCGGTGTGATGAGTGGCGCTATCCTTGTATTCTGGTTAGTGCGTAAACTTTCACATTACAAATATATCGATCGTTTTTCTCATAACAAAGGTGTGCAAAAAAGTATACGTTGGATGAAAAAAAATGGGTTTATGTATATTTTTATGTTTAGTCTATTGCCGGTTGGTCTGTTTACGTTGCTTCATGTAGCGGCTGGACTAAGCGGAATCAAATTCCGTTCTTTTGCGATTGCCGCAGGGCTAGGACGAGGAATAATGATTTTTATCGTCTCGTTTATCGGAGCCGATTGGGCAAGTTATTTCCAACAGCCGTGGAAATTGTTTATTGTCGCCGCATTTGTTATTGTTGGATTTATTTTTATCCGCAAAGTGGAAGCTTGGTTTAGCAAACGGGAAGAATCAGAAGTATTGGATATCGAGCCTGAACCTCAAGCTTGTAAATCATCTTAAATCCAAAAAAAGCGTCTAATCTCAACCTATCGTTGGTAATAGACGCCTTTTTAATTACAATTATGTCGTTCATATCTAATCTAGATTCCTGTAGACGATCTATTGGATTTATTTATAGATCAAAACTATCTGAAACCTATAATTTAACTCGTATACCATTCTATATCCCTTCCATTTACCAAGCTGCTATCGTACCATCTGTTCTCCACTCTGTGCCACCGATCAATACACCTGTCTCGGGATCTCGTAAAATAATCTGTCCCCGACCAAATCCACCGACACTGTTAGCACGTACGATATGATGCCCTTTGCGGATCAGACTTTGAGCCAGATGTTCAGGGAAATTCGGTTCAATTTCTATTGTTTTGCCTTCGACCCATTGCCAGCGTGGTGCATCCAGTGCCGCTTGTGGATGCAGATGGAAATCGATCATATTCATGATGACTTGTACATGACCTTGAGGTTGCATAAATCCACCCATCACGCCAAAAGGACCGATAGGCTGACCGTTTTTGGTCAAAAATCCCGGAATAATCGTATGATACGTCTTTTTCCCGGGTTCTAAGCGATTATCATGTGTTGGATCTAGAGAAAAAGAATGTCCTCGATTTTGCAGTCCAATTCCTGTCCCCGGAATCACGATCCCTGAGCCAAAACCCATATAGTTACTTTGGATATAGGACACCATATTGCCTTCTTGATCTGCGGTTGCTAGATATACCGTTCCACTGGTTGTAGGTTTTCCTGCTTCTGGTTGTAACGCCTGTTCACCGATCAATGCACGTCGTTCATCAGCGTAATGATCGGATAATAAATCCTCTAATTTCATCGTCATTTTATCATGTTGTGTAATATATTTGAGTCCATCGCTAAATGCTAACTTCATCGCTTCCATCTGCTTATGGTGCGTATCTACCGTATCCCGACCTGCAAATTCATATCCTTTGAGTACATTAAGAGCGATCAATGCAATCAATCCTTGACCAGACGGCGGAATTTCCCACACATCATAGCCTTTATACTGGACTCCAATCGGATCGACCCATTCAGGATAGTATGCCTCAAGATCTTCTTTACGCAAAAATCCGCCGTGCTGACGTGAGAATGTATCGATTTGGTCTGCTATTTCGCCACGATAAAAGGATTCTGCGCCTGTCTCGGCAATACTACGTAATGTCTTGGCATGATCTGGGGAACGCCACATTTCACCGATACGTGGCGCTCTTCCTTGCGGAGCAAACGTTGCAAACCAGTGCTGGTACTGATCTGCCGTTAATATTTTAGTGAACCGTTCATACGCTAGATTCCAGTAATATCCTAACGTTGGCGATATCGGAAATCCTTGTTCTGCATAATCGATTGCCGGTTGAAGCACTTCAGTCAAAGGCAATTTGCCAAACTTCTGTGAGAGTGCTTGCCATGCCGACGGTGCTCCCGGTACAGTCACTGGAATCCAACCGTGGGTCGGAATCTTATCATGCCCTGCTTGCTGAACCGCTTCAATAGAGATACTTTGGGGTGCAGGTCCATTGGCATTCAGTCCGTGGAGCTTGCCTTGCGTCCAGATGATAGCAAAAGCATCGCCTCCGATGCCATTAGACGTTGGTTCAACAACAGTCAAACAAGCAGCTGTCGCAATGGCAGCATCAATCGCATTACCCCCTTTTTTCAACATATCCAATCCTGCTTGCGCAGCTAACGGTTGCGAAGTAGCGACCATGCCATTGTGAGCATAGACCGGTTGTCGTTCTGAAGCATAAGGATGAGATAACGGATCAAAAGGAATCATAAGTACCTCCATAGGATGAATGATCAAAATAGTTATGTATTACTATAGTCTATTTGGAGTCATAATTAAATTAGATACTACGTTTAGAGTCTAATGAGTAAATAGAATGATTAAACCTATAACGAAATTGATAATTCCTACAATAATAAGACTACTCCTAGAAGAATAGGATAGTTTGAGACTTGGATTTATACGTAAGTCAATATACAGAGAAAACATATATAGTGATAGAAACAGTAAGACCAATCCTAATAAAAATGGTTTTCCCGGGACTACGAAAACGGTAATAGAGCTAATAATCATAACCGTAGCAAAAAACCACTTTACTATCTTTATAGCCGATCTATTCCTATTCAAATGATTTTGTTCTCCTCCCTTTAAAGATACAACCTATTTTAGGTAAATAAATTAAAAAATACAAATTCCGAACTAACATGATATACAGTTTAATAGAAAGATATATACAAAAAAACTCTAAGCATGTCATACACTTAGAGTCTTAAAAATAGCGAAAGAAGATATTTCTTATACAACATTTAAGGCGATGTATAATACGCAGTAAATGAAACATTCGCTGTCAAAATTGCACCTGATTTGCCGGGTGTATAGGGTTGTTGGAAACTAAAAGAATCGACGGTCATCAATCGAGGAAGCTTTTGTAATTGATTCATCCATTCCCGAATTTCCGTATATCCACCTTCCAATTCAGCATTCATCCGAATCTGTCCTACATTTACGCCTAGATTTTCAGCTGCAATCTCACCGCTAGTATTGCTATCAATATTAACGAATTCGACATCCGTGATACGAGCATAACTGTTCTGACTGACTTGTTGCAGCTGCAATAACAACTTTTCACTTGCTACTGCTGAAGGGATAGCCTCTTGGATCGCTTGCTGTGCATCGGTCGGCTGACCGCTTTTCAACTGAGCAATTTTCGTCTGAATCAGATTATACTCCTGTTGCATTTGGGTTAATTGATTATCATATTGTTGAGATTTTTGAGATAAGGGGTGAAGTACCCACATGTAAAAAGCCAATAAAATCACAAATAATAAAATAATACCTAGCAAGATCACATTACGATATTTATTGAGCTGTTCCATTTGGTATCCCCCCTCCCTCTGCTGGTGTAACGACAGAAGACGTTGCATACGTATCACCTGTTACACTTTGTGCTTGAAGATCAATCGTGTAGATCACTAGATATAAGGAAGGCTGTCCTTTGGTCGATTTTACGGCTGAATCCACCGAGCTATCCCGAGTCGCTTTGTTGACAGTAGCTGATTCGACAAAAGGCATACTTCTTAACTGCACCAGATAATTAGCCGCATCACTAAAATTACGCATACTTGTCGTCAATAATAGATTCGAACTCCGATTGTAGGAGATATCTCGAATCATTCCGCTTTTCGGTAATTTTTGAGTCAGTGAATCGAGTATACTTACCACGTCTAACCGATAATTCATCACCGCATCAATCACAGTCTGGTTAGCCGTTGCTGAAGGACCACTACCATTCCATTTGGACAATTCTAGCTGTGCTAATGTATTCCGGTCGCTCCATTGCTGTATCGCACGCTCTTGTTCTGTCACTGTTCCACGCTCACTGATCATATAGAAAATAGCTCCACACATAGCAAGTACCCATAGGGCACTTAAGCCTACAGTCAAATAAGAAAATTGATTTTTTTCTCGCTTTTCTTGTGGTAACAGATTAATCGGTCGTGCATCTTCCCGGCGAAGAGCCGCACCGACAGCGACACGATAACTATTCAAATCAGGATCGGCTTGAAAAGCATGTTGAGTCGTTTCAAGTTCGACAGCTTCGACTTGGATATCAGGTAGAGATTGACTTAATTCATGAGCTAACAATTCTCGTTCTTCAGGCAATCCTGTTACAAAAATCTCTTCGATCTTAATCGAACCATCATGTAAGCTATATTGATAAAAGTTCAACATCCGTGAGATTTCAGGAATAATATCTTCAACCTGCTGACGAGTTAATGAAGTATTCAGATCATCGAGCACTGAACTCTCGTCGAGTCCTCTAGTCGATTCTATACTGCGCATAAAGACAGGCTGTCCACTACGGAACATATAGATATCTAATAAATGATCGGTTAAATGAATTAGCATCGTATTAGCAAATGATCGTCCATGTTCAGTAATCACTGTTCTTGCTAGTGCGGTTGCAGATAGCTCTACAGCAACGACTTTGATACCTGCTTCTCCCAACAGACTGATATAATCTTTAATCAACTGACTAGGTGCAGCAAATACAAGCAAGTGTGTATGTTCTTCATCAATAGACGTTACAATATAATCGTATACAGGATTTTCAAAAGGTAAGTGTAGCCCTGTCTCTACTTCCAATTCCACCAATTGACTGACTTGCTTGGCATTGGTACTTGGAATACTCATCGCGCGAACGAGAATACGAGAAGGTGGAATCGATAGTGTGACCGATTGCCCTTTTAACCCTTCCTCTGTCACCCATTTGCGTAGTAGCTGATTCATCTTTTCGGTATCTACGATTTGATTCTCAACAATAACGCCTGAAGGAATCGGTAAAAACTTTTTACTTTCCAGTTCCCACTGCTTTTTCTTTTTTAAAGAAACATAGCGAATCTCTGTCTGTTCCAGCGATAAGCCGATGTGAGGTAAATTTCGTTGAAACATAGGGGCTAACCTCCTCCTAACCAATAAGCGAAAGATATGCGTCTATTATCTGTGCTCCATACATAAAAGCAATTAAAGTGCCTGCTGCTAAAAAAGGACCAAATGGAATCGGTTGTTGCTTTTGCACTTTACCGAGTAGTCTTAATCCCATTCCTACTAGTGTTCCAAGTAAACACGCTATAAAAAGAGCAAGCAGAATATTTGAAAATCCGATGACCCATCCGTACAAAGCAAAAAGCTTTACATCGCCCATGCCCATCCCACCACGACTGATAAAGGCAATCAGCAACAAAATACCTCCACCTGCAATCGCTCCACTCAGATGTGAAACGATACTAATCGTGCCAGGTAACCATACGACCATGATTAGAAAAATAGGAGCAAAAAAGAGTAACACTTTATTCGGAATTTTCATCACTTGTAGATCCGATAAAGTAATAATCACTGACAAGCTCACCAATAACCAACCGATTAGTGTATCGCCAGTCCATCCAAAATGAAGAAATACCCATAGAAATAGTAGACCTGTGATCGCTTCTCCGATTGGATATTGAATCGATATTCGTGTGTTACAATGCCGACACCGCCCTTTTGTACCGATATAACTAAGCACAGGAATCATATCTAGCGCAGATAAACGGTGCTGACAATGTGAGCAACTGGACGGAGGGTGAACAATCGACTGCCCTTCAGGTACACGCCATGCAACCACATGGAAAAAGGAACCCAATACCATACCCAGTACAACAATATAGATATTTATCCATAACATCATATCCATTGTGATGTAATCTACTTTCTTATTCATGATTTCAAAAAGACCGGAAACATGGTTCCGATCTTTTGTAGGTTTTTGATTCGTTTATGATTGAATGATTAGCTTTTAGCTATTGTTGTTTAGTTAGCTGCCGGAGTTGCGGGAGTTGCACTCAGAACTTGAGCCGCTGTGTATGCTCCATTTGTTGATCCCTGACCTACAGGTGCAAGAGTAACACTCACCAGCTCACCTTTTTCTGTAAATACTACAGTTGCAGCTGTTAATGTTTGTTTCGAACTTGGTAAGCTAGTATCAGCATTCAAATATCCAGTACTTGTCATGTTAGCCAATGTTACTGTTCTGTTTGCAACAGTAGTGAAATCGCCATTTTTCTCACCAATTACATACAGACGAGCTGAATTGTATACTTGCGAAGCTGTAGCTAAATCACCATTTGCTTTGGATTTATTAATAACATTACCGATCATTGGAATAGCGATAACAGCGATGATAGCCATAATAACGATAACAGCTAGCAACTCAATCAATGTAAACCCTTTTTCCTCTTTACCCATACGTTTCATCACTTTGCTCATCATTTTGAATTCCTCCAGTTAATTAAATGTAGTGTTGTTCTTGATGTGAATACTTACAGATTGTTATACAGACTGAACATCGGTAGCATAATAGCTGCCACAATAATCCCGACAATAGCAGATAAAAAAGTAATCAATAACGGTTCAAGCAATGATTTGAGTCGATCCACTGTATTGTCTACATCCATCTCGTAGAAATCAGCTACTTTACTCAGCATCTGATCCAGTGCACCTGTTTCTTCACCAATAGCAATCATTTGAGTCACCATCGGTGGGAATACCCATGCTTTTTTAAGTGGTTCTGATAATGGATTTCCTTTACGCAATGACTCTCCTGCCTGACGCAAATACCCTTCGATCACTTTATTGCCAGCTACTTCTTCTACAATAGTGAGCGCTTGTAGAATAGGTACTGAACTCGCATATAATGAGGAAAACGTACGAGCAAATTGAGCAATAGAGCCTTTTTGATTTAACTTTCCGAAAATAGGGACTTTGAGCTTGGCATAATCAATCCAATAGGCTCCCCGCTCCGAACGTTGAAGAATAATATAGGAAATGATAAGAAGCAGAAGTACCAATACCCAGATATACCACTGCTTTTGTAAACTATTACTGAGTGACAATACAATCACTGTAATTGCAGGTAACTTTGCATTCATCGAAGCAAACATATTTACAAATTGCGGAATAATGGCTGCCAGTAGATATACGGTTACTGCTACTGCTAGAAGACCCACAGTGACAGGATACGTCAATGCTGATTTGATTTTTTCGCGTGTACCATGACGTTTTTCAAAATAAACAGCGAGACGATCTAACGTCCCTTCCAGATCACCCGATTCTTCACCCGCTCGTAACATGCTGATAAATAGCGGTGGAAAGACTTTCCGATGTTCTTGCATCGATTGTGACAAAGCAATTCCGCGCATCAGACTGGAATATACATCTTGTAACGTTTTGCGTAATACTTTACTTTCAGTCTGGTCGGCAAGGATTCGAGTGGCATCCAGAATCGTAACTCCTGCACGAATCAACGTCGAGAACTGCCTACAGAAAATAATGAAATGAATCGTTTTGACCGGACTACCAATATAGATTTCTTTGGAAAAAAGGGTCATCCGTCGTTCATTCAATGAAAATACAGTTAATCCACGCTTACGCAATTCTTCCATAGCGGCTGTTTTGTCCGTTGCATTTAACGTACCTTTGAGCTGTTTGCCACTATTGGTTCGTACCTGATATTCAAATTGAGCCATTAAGCATTCACCTCAGCAAGATATGGCTTCCCTACCGCTGGCAAAATCTGTCCACGTTGCAACATATCTCGGATATTCATATCCAGTGTATGCATGCCTAACATTCGTCCCGTCTGCATCAGACTTTTGATTTGATGTGTTTTTTCAGTACGAATCAGATTGGCGATCGCTGGCGTCTGCATCAGAATCTCAGTCGCACATACTCGACCTTGCCCATCAGCTAATGGTAATAACCGCTGTGAAATGATGGCTGTGAGTACCGAAGCTAATTGGATGCGTATCTGTCCTTGTTGATGAGCAGGAAACACATCAATAATCCGATCTACTGTCTGTGGTGCATCACTGGTATGCAAGGTTGCGAATACGAGGTGTCCTGTTTCCGCTGCGGTTACAGCGGCAGAGATCGTATCCAAATCTCGCATTTCCCCTACCAGTAATACATCAGGGTCTTGCCGTAATGCTGCCCGAATTCCATTGGCAAAGCTTGCTGTATCATGTCCAACTTCCCTTTGATTCACCAATGAATATCCATGTTCATGTATATATTCAATTGGATCTTCTAACGTCACAATATGCTTGCGTTGATGGGTATTGATATATCCAATCATTGCCGCCAGTGTAGAAGATTTACCGCTACCTGTAGGTCCTGTGACAAGCACCAACCCTTGAGGCTTTTCAGTTAATCCTTTGAGCATCGGCGGTAATCCCAAAGACTCTAATGTAGGAATACGATCAGAAATCGATCTTGCTGCGATACTGATATGACCTTTTTGGCGAAAAACATTGATCCGATAACGCGATCCATTTTCAAGCATATACGCAAAATCCAATTCGCCTGCTTGCTGAAAAGTAGCCCATTGATCTTCCCTTAATAGCATTTGCGCCATTTCTTCTGTATCACTAGCTGTAAGAAGTTCCCCTTTACCTGTATGGAGCATCCCGTGAATCCGCATAATAGGTGCTGATCCGGTCGATACATGCAAATCAGAAGCTTCTGCATCTCGCATGTTACCAAGTAATTCCTTGATACCCAGACCGATATGAGCCATTCCTGTCTTTCCCCCTTTAACATTCAGATCATGTTCATCATTCCTAGAGTGGTAGATAGCTGTTATTAATAAGCAACGGTTTCACGCATCACTTCTTGAATAGTGGTTACACCTTCTGTGACTTTATGCAATCCATCTACCATCAGTGTGACCATATCCTGCGCTTGGGCAGCTTCTCTAATCGCTTCGATCGCTGCACCTTCGGTAATAATTCGGCGTAAATTTTGATCGATCTTAAGCACTTCCTGAATCGCTACACGTCCACGATAACCGGTTTTATTACAGTTACCGCAACCTTTCCCCCGATGGAGTACTTGTACATCTAAGCCATGAGTCTGAAGTACAATCTGCTCTTGGTCAGTCGGTGTATAAGATTCTTTACAATCCGAGCAAATGCGACGCACTAAGCGCTGAGCGACAATCCCGATCAATGAAGAAGCAATCAGGTAAGGCTCGATGCCCATATCTCGCAAACGCATAACAGTACTGACCGCATCGTTGGTATGAATCGTCGATAAAACGAGATGACCTGTTAATGAAGCACGGACAGCAATTTCTGCGGTCTCATCATCACGTATTTCACCGACCATCACGATATTAGGATCTTGTCTCAAAATCGAACGCAATCCGGCAGCAAATGTTAACCCTATCGAAGGATTCACCTGAACTTGATTGACACCTTCTAATTGATATTCCACCGGATCTTCAATCGTAATCACATTGGAACTTTCGGTATTCAATAGATTAAGTGCTGAATATAATGTTGTTGTTTTACCGCTACCTGTAGGGCCTGTGATTAACAAAATGCCGTAAGGCTGTTCAATCATTTCACGAAACCAGACTGCATTTTTACGATCAAATCCAAGTTGTTCTACCGGCTTCACTCCTGTACTTAAATCCAAAAGTCGAAGCACGATTTTCTCGCCATGCATGGTTGGTAATGAAGATACCCTAATATCGACCATTTTGAGATCAAACTGTAGCTTTATTCGTCCATCTTGTGGTAAACGACGTTCAGCAATATTTAATTTCGCCATAATTTTAAGACGAGCCGTGATAAATCCTTGCATTTGCTTGGGTATATGACGCTCTGTCCGTAGCACACCGTCAATACGATAACGAATCACCACATCATTTTCACCGGGATCGACATGAATATCAGAAGCTTTCAAATGAACCGCTTGCTGTATCATCTGATTGACCAGTCGAACAATAGGTGAAGCTTCATCGGTAATCTCGGTTTCTTCGATCTCATCTTGCGTAGGCAATTCGCCCATCATTAGACTCATCGAATCGCGCAGTCCATAGTAATGAGCAATCGCGCGCTGTAATTCATCCCGACTAGAGATCGCTGGCTCAATACGGAAGCCAGTGGTCATCCGCAAATCTTCGATCGCAAAGTAATCCAGTGGATCAACCATCGCTACCGTTAATTTACTGCCATCTTTCATAAAAGGAAGTACTTGATATCGCTTCGCCATACTTTCAGGAATGATCTGCGTAATCGCTGGATCAATCTGATATTTAAAAAGACTCACATGAGGAATACCTAATTGAAGTTCTAACACTTCAATCAACTGCTGCTCCGTGATGAATCCTTGAGCTATTAATACATCACCAAGCTTGCGTTTGGATTTATTTTGTTCGGTCAAAGCTTGTTGCAATTGTTCTTGCGAAATTAGACCACTTTCAAATAGAAGATCGCCTAATTTCTTTTTCAACATTTTCATTCATTTCAACTCCATAGCCATTATGATGACGTACTTATGGATCCATATATGCTTACTTATTCAATAGATAGAATGACAACTAATAAATTGAGTGAAATGACTTTTTGAAATACCCTTTGCAACCGATATATATATCATCTACTCCATTTTTATCGGATAGCTTTACAATATTTGTTATATAACGAACTAGAAATATTAAGGAGAACTGATACATGAATATCAGAAAGCGCTGGATCCCTCTTGTTATCGTACTTTTATGCCTAATAATCATACCGATTACCCATATGATGGTGGGTGCTGCTTCCGCATATCCAGTACGTATTTTAGAAATTAGTGATGATGGAACGTCGTCACTAAAAAGCCAGCTTGCAAATGTGTCTAATTTCACTGTACGTTCGATTCGAATGAAAGAATTTGTAGCCCAACGTGAAGAATTAGACGGCAAATATGATGCCATCTACATTGGCAAAGGAACGTATAGCACTACAGGCGTTCAAGGAAATAATCACAATACCACTCCCGTCATGAACGATATTACACATCTCAAAGCGGATGATATTGTGAATAGTTATATCAATAAAGGATTACCGGTTATTTTGCACAATTCGATTCTGAGTCAGACGGCTAATACGTCCAAAGCTCAGGCAGATCAGCGTATTTTGTATGATACATTTGCTAAATACAATCAGACCGCATCCAAAGTGAATAATGTATTTTTTGTCGATGATAGTGGATTAACTGCACTCGTAACACAAATGAAAAATTCAAGTTCTACGATTAGTGCCTTACTGATGCAGCGTCCTCAGTTTACAGTGACTTCAGCACCTATTGATTATTCTGTGAACAAGACCAATGCTTACAAACAAGGGGATACGATCAATTTTGCTTTTAATGTAGATCGTATTACAGATTTTAGTAGTGGAGGGGTAGAAGCGAATCTGTATCTGGGAATCGATAAAGTGATTACGATGGATAGAGATCAACTGGTAGCGACGACTTCGCTCACTCAATCCAATGGAACGTTACAATATAAGCTTCCCAAAGCATATTCAGGTCTACTGTATTGGAAATTAGAAATTGTAGATCGTCAAAGTAGCGGACAGCTCAAAAACTACACCACAGGGATTATTCGATATCAAGATGAAAAAACCGTCGTGCGTGTCCTTCAAGTATTACCTTCTGATGGAAATGCTAGCAGTCTGTTAAACACTGCTAATATGACACAAAGTTATCTCAATAGTGATAATTATAATTTGAATATTACTGTCAAATCGTTCAGTGAATTTAATACGCCTGCTGTCTATGGCACGTTAAATGGAACGTACGATATGCTTGTGTTTGGTTTTCGGGATGAATACAATCAGTTCGCTCCGTTAACCGATGCTTCTGCGACAGCGGTTCAGAAATTTATTGCGTCCGGTCAAGGGGTTATGTTTACCCATGATACGATTTATGACAAAAGTAATACTAACTCTAGCCGATGGCTAAGCTACTTCCAGCCGACTTCGGGTCAGATTGCACCCAAAACGAATATTGGTCTGAATGCAGTCTCTGCTTCTTCAAGTACAGCTGTAGTCAATGATGGCTTATTAACACAATATCCATTTGATCTCAGTCAAGCGCCTACAAATACAGGCGGTTATGTAGGTCAAATCAATCTTACGCATGACCAGTACTATACGCTGAATTTGGAAGATCCCGATGTCGTCTCCTGGTACAACATTATTGGTAGTAGTCGTGATGCCGCTGATAGCTGGAATCATTACTATACGTATTCCAAAGGAAATGTAACGTATTCAGGTACAGGTCATACCAATAATAAATTCCCTCAATGGGAGCAGAAATTATTTGTAAATACGTTGTATCGAGCATTTATCGGATCGAATCATGCTCCGTATATCACAATCAATGCCCCAACCGATCAGAGCACTAAGCCTTCTTATCTGAAAGACCTTGTTCTAAGCTATATGCCGAATGACTTGGATCTTAAAGATCGTAACGTATATACTAGCGTCAAATTCAAATCAAACGGCGTGTATCTGCCTGACCTTGAAATTTCAGAAAAAACAGTCTTATCCGGTCAAAATGTAACCGAAACATTTACCAATCCTTTACCACAAGGCGGTACTCTTCAAATTGAAATTACAGTCCGTGATAAACAAGGGGCTGTATCTAAGCAGATCACAACATTAAACATTCAACAAACGCGTGCCAATTTGTTAACCGATCGTAAAATTGTATCCGGTGTACAAAATGGAGAAATTCAGCGTAATGCACCACTTACAATGTTGTATTCAGTGACTCCGCAACCGATTGCTATTCAGACCGTCAATTCACAAGAACAAGGGTTTAATAAGCTTCTTATTTCTAATATTCAATATACCGAGAAGTTGCCACCCAACTTAGAAATTGTTGGTAATTTACCTGAAGGCATGACCAAAGAAGGTACATTAGTTACAGGCTATACATTGAAAAAGACGTTAACTGATATTCCGTACACTCTAACGACCAAAAATAATGTTCAATCGTATACACCGGATAATCCAAATGCACTTACCTTCTCGGTAGCCGTAACGCCCGTCAGTAAGGGTACGTATAATCTGGTTAATGCCAAGCTAGATTATGCAGATATTCATAATGCTTTTGAAACTATAAGCGATCTTGGCACACCGGGAGATTACAATATCTTTATGCTAGGCGATATCAATATGAATGCTTCTGGATTTTCAACAGAAGGTCGTGTTGCAGGAGCTGGAACAGTGACGCTAGCCGGTGGATTCAATATCGGAACCAAGCTTACTTCTGCCGCAACAGGAACAGGCGTATTGGTAGCAGGTAAAAATCTGAATTTGAGTCTTGCAGGTGGGACGGTAAATTACGGGAATGCTGTTTATGGAGGAATTGCATTTAGTCCTTTCTATATCAAAACGGTAAAAGGCACTCCGATCGACTTCGATGCCGCAGGTGCACAGTTACTCAAAAAGACAGACCGATTAGCAACGGTTCCTGCTACAGGAACAACCAAAGTGGAAACGTCGGGTACGATCACATTAACAGGTACAGACCCTACCACTAATGTATTTAATGTGTCAGGTGCAGACGTCAGCAAAACCAATTCATTTAATATCAATGTACCCGCAGGCTCAACGGTACTGGTTAATATTGATGGAACAGTTGTAAATATGAGCGGTGGATTAACCGTAAGTAGTGGTGTTGATCCTAAGAAAGTATTGTTCAACTTTAGCGGAGCCACTGCGCTTAATCTAGGCAGTATCAATATTCCGGGCACAGTACTTGCTCCACGAGCAGCGGTTACCTTTGGCGGAGATATTCGAGGAACATTGATCGGAGGATCATTAACAGGGACAGGACATAGCGCTTCACTTTATCCATTTGAAGGCGATATTCAAGTTGCTACGCCTGTACCTACCGAACGGGTCAATATTGTATTCCCAGATATTATCTTCTCATCTGTAGTGCGAATTACCAGTCTGCAATTGCCTAACGATACCTTATGGGTGGGCGATCAGAAAACATTAATTCCGATTGTTTTACCAGCAGATGCGAATAACAAAGTACTGCAATGGAAATCAGACAATCCGGCTGTTCTAACCGTAACACCTACAGGTGAAAATGGAACAATCACTGCTGTTGCACCGGGTACAGCTCGTATTACGATTACATCAACAGATGGTAGCAATATTTCTACAACAGCCACCGTTGTGGTGACGAATCCAGGGGTATCTATTGTGGGAGCAGATCAACTTAAAGTAGGCGACAGTACTACATTACAAGCGATTCTAGTACCCGCTAACCCTAAAGCAACGGTCACATGGACATTTAAAAATCCAGCAGACAAAGACAAAGCGACACTGACTCCAACCACTCTCGATCCATGGAAAGTCGTTGTTCGTGGCTATGATTCAGGAACAGTAACACTGGTAGCTACAGTGACGACCAATGGGGCGCCAAGTCGTACCTATACAGACGAACATCCAATTGTGATCACTAGACCAGTAGAGAAGATTACTATTCAAGGTCCAGATATAGTCGCTGTAGGTTCAACGATTAATCTGCAAGCGATCATTTCTCCTGCGAATGCAGATGTACCGAAGTATAGCTGGTCATTTGAAAGTCCAACCAGCTCTACAATAGCTGGAATCACTTCCGGTACAGGAGATACCGCTACAATTACAGGAAAGCAAAAAGGAATAGTCACTGTAGTCGTAAATGCAGGTGGGATTGAAGTAAAAAAACAAGTACAGGTGGTTCAACCTGTGCAAGGACTATCGATTATCGGAGCCAACAAAGTCAATATTAGCGAAAGCATTAAATTACAAGCGATCTTAACACCAGCAGATGCGGATATACCTGATTTCAAATGGTCTTTCGCTGATCCTGCTCAAAGTAGTTATGCTACGATTATAGGCACAGGCAATACAGCAGTCGTCACCGGTATCCAAAAAGGAACAGTGACCGTAGTCGTTAGCGGAGGCGGTAAGCAAGCTCAATTGGATGTGCAGGTTGTACCTGTACTCACTGGGTTACGATTACCAAGTGAGATCCAGATTTGGGAAGGCGATTCGATGAATCTGAACTCGGTATTGTTCTTCACTCCTGCGAATGTCGACTTAACCGCTGCTCTACAAAATGCGCTTCAATGGAGCACGACCAACACAGGCAATATCTCGTTAACCAAAGATGGTATTGTGAAAGGAATACGGAAAGGAACGGCTGAAGCCACTGTGATCTACACCGATCAAAATTCGATTCGGGCAACAGTTACGATTAAAGTACTCGCCAAAAATACAAACGGTGATCGCTATTAATTCATTTCCACAGTTGATCATTCAATAACAATAAACAATACCAAAAAGGCACTTACGATCTGAATAAAGATCATAAGTGCCTTTTTATTGTGCAACTGTACGCTTGAGATTCGCTATACAGCCACTCTATTTCTTATTTAAGTTCTAACTTACCTACACGTACATTGACTTGTTGAATCCGTGGTAGGCCTGCCTGTTGATCTGCATATACTCCTTCATTATAGGTTACCCGGAAGCGACTTCCTACATTGGAAGAAGGATTGACTTCGATATCGCTTGCGCCTCCGACAGCATCCCCGACCACTGCATTAACAGTCAGATCGCCTTTAGCAAAAAAGCCTCCATCCAACCAGAATACCGATCCGACCCCATACAAATCTGCCGCAGCTTCGGTGTAAAAGAATCCTTTAATCGTTGTCGGTGTACTACTGAATGCTTCGATACGATTGAGTAAAATACCACCTTTGGACATTAAGACAACCTCTTTGCCATTTAACCCTTTGATTGTAGCGTCTTGAAGAACAGTTGTATAATCGGCTGGATTGCTTGGTTTCTTCATGACATAAATAGTTGCGTCCAAATCAGCTTCTCCCTGAATATTCACATTACCTGCGGTAAGCATATTGGCACGAATCTGAATCGAATTTTTCTGGTAATTATCAATCGTCAAATTCCCATTGAGCAAAAACCATTTTCCTGCTTTTTGTGCATAATTCAATTGATTAAAAGTAACGCCATCCAGTTCAAGATCACCGTTAAATAAAACAGATTGGTCTAGAGTAGCAAGTGTGACTTTAAGTTTAGCCATCTGTTCTTCATACGACTGCATAGCGGCAACCGCGGCATTGTATTGATCCCACTCGGTAGATGGAGCGCCTATTGCAGGACGAACGGGAGTAGCTGGCTTGGTGGGTAATGTTAATTGCTTGATGCCATACCGTTTAGCAACATCGGTCATCAGTTGAGCTGGGTTCTGTCCTGTATTGATGTACATCGTCTGGATATCATTTCGATTGACCGAGACCGCTTCAGCAATTTTGTCGATAAAGGTCTGATCCAGATTGACCTGTACGAATTTCTTTTTGTTTTTGATATTAACTTGTTCTAATGAAATGCCTAACACTCGTCCTAGACTATCATTAGCCAGTGTAGGGTCCATATTAATCGGCGTATACTGGTTACTGACTTTCTCCTCTTGAATCGCTTCTAACGATTGTACATAAGCATCTCCATTAAGATGTGGGTATTGAGTTGCTTTGGTATGACTGGCTGCTTTGTACGTATAGCGAGCCGTATGACTGGTCATCAGACCATCACCTGCGTAGATATTCCCTATAATATTGGGTGCTCCATTTAGAATCAGATTATGTTCTGAACCCAGTGCATAACTTAGAAATTCGGGAAACGTATCAATATTTACTTCTTGTACCAGTGTGCGAACTACACCATTTACATTGGCTTGCGCCGTTAAAGTAAGTGCATACCGGGTTAACTGGGCAGTTGCGCCTTTCTCTGGTCCTTTATAAACAATAGACATCAGCTTAGACTGTGATTGCCCTGCTCCTGAGACTTGCAGATCAGTACTCGTCTTCACACCTGCATTGATCTGATTCTGAATCTGTTGCGTAATACTCAGAATATCTGTATTTAGACTAATCGGATCAATATTTTGCTTCTGATCCAATTGAGCCGTAATATAAGCTACCGTTTCATCCAATGACTTCTGCGCTAGATGTAGACTTTGTACATCATTTTCCCGTGTTTCGGTGCGCTTGGCTCCACCTACGGTTGCACTTAATACTGCCAGACCCAATACAGTCAAGATCAGAACGACAAACATCACCATTACCAATGCCGATCCTTGTTCTTGCTTATATGGAACAGATCTACCGTTAGTATAGGTATGACCTAGCCAAAGCCGAATCTTGTGCGTCCACTTTCGAAATACAGACATGGATAACCTCCTTTTTCAACCTCTAGCCTTATCCCATGAGTATGGATTATCAAAATCCAAAATTACTTTCAAGCACTAGACTTTTACTCTGACCTTGTACTGTCTGAGCCAAAGCTAATTTGATCTGAATAATGCCGCTATTATAGACTGTTCGACCATCGGACTGAATCTGGATAAACGAACTATCTCCTAACTGAGACTGCACCGCTCTAACCTGATCTTTGGGAAGTACAATTGATGTTACTGTAGAAGAGCTACTAATACTCTGCAAATCACCGATATAGAGTGACCCTGCTTGCATATAAATATTCAAAGCTTCTATCGTACCTGTTCCACTCGTTATAGCAGGATCACGTTCCAGACGGATGCCTATATTTTTGCCATTTACAGTTAACTGACGAACTCGGTCTGGTGAAAAAGTGTATAGCTCTGTAATAATCGAAGACATCAAAATATCGCCTTCATCACGCAAAGAATTTTCAACTTTGATCTGGTTGTAACTACGCATTCCAAAATGAGCCACTCCATAGACCATCGTCATGACCATAGCTACCAACAGCAGTGTAGGAATCATTTCGACTAATGTAAATCCGTCCTGACGACGTAATCGATTAACGAATTTTCTCATCTGTGATATATCCCTCCACAATCGTTCCGACCTGACCTGCTTTTTCCTCAGGTCCATGTACACTGATCTGGATAGGAAGCAGATATGTTGATTCTTGGGCTTTGGCTGTACCTGTTGTACTGCTAGAAGTCGCTGTTGGAAGTAAGTTCTTCTGATACTGAATAGCGACTCGATATTGCACTCCATTAACAATCGGATTCAGTACCGCAGCTAACACTTGAGGTTGTTCCACCAGCGTAGCGTATAGACTGCAATTACTGATCGACTCACACTTTCGGCTATCGACAGTAGAATTGGATTGAAAATACGTTTTCCATGTATCAAAATCTTGCTTTTCGGTATAAACTAATGCGTTACGCGCCAGATTCACCATTACTGTTTTATTCGCATTCGTTTTGGCATAAGATAAAGAATCGCTAAAGTAAGACATCAATACTAATGAAACAATCGCCAGAATAACGATTGACGCCATCACTTCGATCAAGGTAAAGCCCTCTTCATATTTGCGATACTTTTTCATCGGTAGGCTCCTTTTTCTCTAGCTGTCATCATAGATGTAGCATCCGTTCATTAGAGATATGCTCTTATCTACTTCTTCGACCAATAACGCTCTTAACTTTATACATCCTTTTTCAATTTCAAATATAGACTCTTCCAGAAACGATAAAATGCCTGATGAATCGTCAAACCTTCCTAATTTTGTATACATCTATCTAACCGAAATAAAGACAAAGAAAAAAAGCACCTTATAGGTGCTTTATAGATCATGGTTATTTAAATAGCATAATATCTGTACTTAATAGGCTCTTTCTAGTAAAGCATCACACTGCTGAATAATCTCTTGTTGCGACGATTTACCAGACATTTCATTAATCAGCAACTCTTCAGACAACCGTTGCACTTCTCGTGCTCTTGGATATCTTCGGTCATAATAAGCCGATAACGCTTCAGATAACGAGTGATGTTGATCTATTTCCTCAGCTAACACAATCGCATCTTCGATAGCCATCGCTGCACCTTGCGCCAGATTGGGAGCACTGGCATGAGCCGCATCTCCGCCGATCACAACACGTTGGCTATACCATTTTTCTTTTAGCACAACCTGACGAATCATATTAAATAAGATAGGGCTATCCGGTTGGAAACAGTTGTTCAGGAAATCTTTTTTCCATTGAAACGGTTCTAACATATTGCGAACAGTATCATAACGCTGTTCTTTGGGATCACGATAATCTTCTTGAACAGGCTTCAGAATAAACATATATCCATCGGTAGCAGTCAGTGGGAATATACCTACTTTATTGTCTTCATTAAGTAACATATAACTTGTGGTAGTTAATGTACCCGCAGGAAACTCAATCGGTACACGCCATGAACCCATACCTAGATAAGACGATTGAACTTCACGCTGAAGCATAATATTACGTACCCGGGAATGAATACCATCAAAGCCTACCAGTAGATCGGCTTTTAAGATCGTATCATCTTCAAAATAAACCGTTATACCCTGTTCGTCTTCTTCATATGTTTTCAGCTTTTTATTCCACTGCATCGTCACACCCAGTGATAAAGCTTTGGTGAGCAAAATATCATTTAGACTGGAGCGCCAGATTGAATTACGCCCCGGTAAATCTTCATTAAGGAACTTCTGGTTCACTTCTAACAGTATCCGTCCTTCTTTGTTCAGGATCTGCATACTATCCAGTTGTACTCCATGCTCCAGACACTCTTCGTAGACACCCAAATCTTTTAACACTTTAAACGTATTCTGAGGTTGTGTAATGCCTGTACCCGCAGGTGCATCATGAGCACTACCTTCACATAGAGTTACATGTAGTCCAATTTTGCGTAGAGAGATTGCAGCAGACAATCCTCCGATTCCTGCTCCGATAATAATTACATTTTCTATAGTGTTCGACATAATGCAGCTCCTTCTGTGTAATAAAACAACTCGATGATTGAACAGCATTTTCAACTGCATCTAAAAGAATAGTTAAAAATAAGCTATATCCTATATTTTACATGTAAAATTTTTAATATGTAAGATTGCTATTTTTGCAAAAGTATGGACAAAGAAGTATATTATTGTCTATTTTCAAAATAATAAGAAATGATTATCCACTATTTTACTCTATCACCTCATCAATTTTAAGACCTCCAAAGCATCCACAAAACTAATATTAT
The DNA here is from genome assembly GCF_001721045.1 of Paenibacillus nuruki. Classification (GTDB taxonomy): domain Bacteria; phylum Bacillota; class Bacilli; order Paenibacillales; family Paenibacillaceae; genus Saccharibacillus; species Saccharibacillus nuruki. Next base: position 268,769 of record NZ_MDER01000031.1, read on the forward strand.
TTTTTTACTCATACGATGATGTAAATAGTGTTTTGTAGTGTTTAAAAAACGATTTAAGCACCTTAAAATCGTTGTTTTCAATCAACTTACTATATGTTACTATTCATGTGTCGATTCGAATCAGACAAATCTACAAATAGGAGTTTGATATGGAATTTATATTGTATCTTGTGCTTATTTTATTAGGGACTAAGATAGCTGGGCATGTGTCCGTTCGTTTAGGACAGCCTTCTGTGTTAGGCGAATTATTAATAGGGATTGTGCTGGGTCCTGCTGTATTAGGATGGATACATCAAGGTTCATTTATAGAGTATTTTGCTGAAATTGGTGTTCTGTTATTAATGTTTATGGCTGGGTTAGAAACAGATTTAGAACAATTAAAAAAGAATTGGAAATCGGCATTAGCTGTTGCTGTAAGCGGAATTATTCTTCCTCTGATGGGTGGATTTGGTGTAGGCGAATGGTTCGGATTTTCTGTAGCCCACTCTCTGTTCTTGGGGGTTCTATTAAGTGCTACATCCGTTAGTATTACAGTGCAAGTACTCAAAGAAATGAATAAACTAGATTCAAAAGAAGCTACAACTATTTTAGGAGCAGCAGTTGTAGACGATGTATTGGTTGTTATTTTACTAGCCATATTGACTAGCTTTTTCTCGGGTGGTGCTGGTGGAGATGTTTCTATTCAGTTCATTTTAATCAAAAAGATAATTTTCTTTGCTGTCATCTTTATCGTAGGCTGGTTAGTCATTCCAAAAGTGCTATTATGGATGTCTAAGTTCCGTGTAATGGAACCTGTATTAACTGTAGCTCTAGTCTTTTGCTTTGCTTTTGCTTACTTTGGAGAAACAATGGGGATTGCAGGTATTATTGGTGCATTTGCCGCAGGAATGGCTATTTCGCAGACTCCTTTTAGACATCAGGTTGAAATAAAAATCGAGCCGATCGCCTATTCTATATTTGTTCCTGTATTTTTTGTAAGTATTGGTCTTAATGTTTCTTTTGAAGGAGTTAGTCAGCAGATTGGATTGCTTATTATTCTGACTATTGTAGCTGTAGTAACCAAGCTTTTTGGTGGAGCGATTGGAGCAGGTTTAACAGGGTTTGATAAACGGTCTTCTTTTGCTATAGGTGCTGGAATGGTATCGCGTGGAGAAGTGGCTTTGATTATTGCCTCTACTGGTCTTAGCTCAGGCTTGCTTCTGCCTGAATTTTTCACAACGATGATTATTATCATTATTCTGACAACTTTGATTGCACCGCCAGTACTTAAGATATTATTTAGTCGTAATGATCCTGCTTTACCTGACAAATATATCTAGATCAGAGGAGGTAGTCATCATGAATGTAAAAAATCAAAGTTTAACCATAGCTTCTGTATTATTGCTTACCCTCACTATGACAGCCTGTCAAAAGCAAACCACGGTTCCAGCTACAGACTCGCAAGCCAAGCCAGTGGTATCTACGACTACAGAGAATCAACAGGTGGATAAAGATACGGTAGCAGACAGCACAGAATCTTCAAAAGACGAAGCAACAGCTTCAATCGAACAACGTGAATCTACGAAGTCTTTCGATATGGGAATGGGCGATAAACGGACAGCTACGCTTAAAAAGAGCAATGATTATTCATTATATGTGTTTGATGGATACACATTAGATACTACAACCCATCGTCTTCAATTAACGAATAATCCTAAATACTATGCCGACATTGAAAAATTATCTTCTGATTTCAACCTAGACGAGTTGCGCACGAAAGGTATAAAAGAATTGGCAACGTATGGCGAAGCAAAAGAATATAAAGGCGACCAGTTAGCTGAAGGGCCAATGGTAAAGGCAAGTTTACTTTTACAAGTTTCTGATGAAAAAGGATTGTATGATTATATTGTCTGGGAAGATGAACAGAGCAAAGATGCTTATATTTTCCGTGTACAGTCTCCAGAAGGCAAAGAATCTGAGACTTTCTTAACACCAGCCCTTACATCGTTATCAAGTATTGCATCTACCAGACAGCAGAATTAATACTATATGGGTTCAAATCGCATATTTGGCATCAAAAAAAGACTCTCGTTATGAGAGTCTTTCGTCTTTGCTAGGTGAGTTACCTCTATGTCTACTACGCTTGTTCCACTTGACTCAAATTCTTACTACGAGACAACTGAATTGCTTTACCTACTTCATGCAAAATAAAATCAACCGAAGCTGGATCATGAACATCGTATTGATCAATATTCAGACGTAACACCGGACATCCTGTAAATTCGTTAATCCACGTCGAATACCGCCCATGCATCTGCTCCCAGTAGGAACGCTCTGTCTCAATCTCCATCTGGCGACCACGTAGCTCAATTCGGCTCAAGATCGATGGCAGACTGCCTTCCAAGTAGACCAATACATCTGGATGCGGGAAATAAGGCGTCATGACCATCGCTTCGAATAAGCTTGTGTACGTCTCATAATCCGTAACAGACATGGTTCCTTTATCGGCATGCATTTTGGCAAAAATACCGGTATCTTCATAGATCGAACGATCTTGAACATAACCGCCACCTGCTTCAAAAATAGCTTTCTGCTCTTTAAATCGCTCTGCTAAAAAGTAGATCTGAAGATGAAAGCTCCACCGTTCGAAATCATGATAAAACTTTTCCAAATATGGATTGTGATCCACTTTTTCTAAAGATGTTTTGAAATTCAAGCGTTCTGCTAACACAGATGTTAATGTTGATTTACCTACACCTACAGTACCAGCGACAGTAATAAGTGCATTATCAGGTATGTTGTATTCGTTCATGTATAAGCTCCTTTAGATCAGAAGCAATCTGTGCGAAATGCTCCTTATTTTCCACAAAATCAATCAAATTACCATCAATCGTAATGATCTGAGTCGATGGTTCATTAATCGCAATCGAAGCCATCGCTTCTTCATAATCAAGAATCAATTGTTCCAAATACGCTGTATCCATCGATTGTTCAAAAGTACGTTCCCGCTTTTTGATGCGATATAATAACGTTTCTAGATCAGCACGGATATACAAAATAATATCAGGCTTAGGTAGATCATCGGTTAACAAATGGTAGATTTGACGGTATTTATCCCGTTGGACACCTTTCAGTGTACGTTCTGAAAAAATCAAATTCTTATAGATATGATAATCGGAAATAACAGGCTTATGATTGGCTATATATTGTAGTCCGGTATCTTCCAATTGCTTATAACGATTACAGAGAAAAAACATCTCTAGCTGAAAGCTCCATTCGTCGATATTCTCATAAAACTTACCGAGAAAAGGGTTTTCTTCTACAATTTCTTTGATAATCGAGATATTCATTTCCTGAGCTAACATCGTTGCAAGTGTTGTTTTACCAGCACCAATAGCGCCTTCTACAGCAATAAACGGGGTTTGTTTCATAGATGTGGATGTCCTTCCTGTTACAATAATCTTCAAACAGACTTATGTATTGTATCACAAGAAGAACGATTGTAGCTGTCTATGTTAAGAAGTTTTTTGCTCAATATAGGCTTCTAATAATTTGGCGAATCGTCCGATATGAATCGGCTTGGTAATATATTGTTCAAATCCAGCAGCTTTCCCTTTGCGAATATCTTCTTCCAGTACAAAAGCACTGATCGCCCATACGGGTATCGTCGATGTTCGAGAATCTGCTTTCAATTGAGTCAGACCTTCATATCCGTTCATGCCTAGAAAATGAATATCAGATAATATTAAAAAAGGTTGTGTTTGTATCGCCAATCCAATACCTTCTTGAATCGTAGATGCTTCTAACAACTCAACAGATGGCAATTTCTTTTTAATCAAATGACGCATCAGTAACATATTAACTCCATCATCTTCAATATATAGAATCTGGATTTTGGTAGGTTGCATGTAATCCTTCCTTTCTAAAAAAGAAAAAGCCGAAAAAGAGGTTGTTTCACCTCTTTTTCGGCTTAATTCCAGCGCATATATAATGTCTGTATCATTACCGTATATTTATATCGTTCAGTATTCTTTATTCTTCAAAAACATATACAACCATACTCTGATCACGTTCAAAGTTCCAATCCGCATACAGGTCGACTAATTTCTTTTGTAAAATACATTCCAGATCGACGTGTTGTTCTAACAACCGCTTTTCTAGTTTACGTTTGGTTGACTTCAATATATTTTCATAACCGAGATCAATTAATTCTTTTTCAAGTAATATGGTTATACCCTTTCGAAAGATAATTAACAATCTAGGATGAACCCACCAGGAGTCGATAAAAGCAGGTGTTTTCTGAACTTCAGCAGTTACTTTCATCACTTGATCATGGATTTCATTTTTCCCTTGATAATCTTCTGTCTCCATCCAGCTAGAACCGAACAAGCCAGCGATCACGCCGGAAGAATTGTGCAAACCCCAATCATAATACATATCTGTCACTTTCAGATCTAAATGGTCATTTAAAAACACTTTAAGCTCAGGTAACATAGATTTCATAATCAGTTCTCGTGTATAACGAAAAGCTTGTTCTTCCTCTTGGCTCAATAAAAATTCCTCTACCGGACTCAAAAAGTTCCGTAAATGAATCAAAATGCAGCGATCGGACAGAACAATATGTACTGATTCTGGTCCTTTACCAAAGCGTTTTCTTAGCATTTTACTAACAAAACTGGTTGCTTGGCTTACCAATTCATTGTATTGCATACCTTTGCCTCCATACGAATATACTCCATTTTGCTCTATCATTCACATGGAGTGTAAAGATCACAATACAATAAACTCAAATGTGCATATTCAATATAATGATATTCAAAAAGGAATTAAGATTCCCTTGCTAAAGTATTATAGCATTTTACGATGTTAACCACTAGCCCATTTCGTTATTCTTCAAACGTATACATAATCATACTATGATCGTTCTCAAAACTCCAATCCACATAAAGATCAGCTATTTTTTTGTTGAAAATAGGTTCGATCTGAATTTCCTGCTCTAATAACATTTTCTCGATTTTCCCTTTAGTCATCCGTAACATATTTTCATAACCCAGACCAATCAGTTCTTTTTCCAAAAGAATAGTGGTTCCTTTACGAAGAATAAACAATGTTTTGGAGTTGATCCACCAGGAGTCCATCCATGTCGGAGGTTTTTGCAATTCAGTCGTGGCTCTTATAATCTCACGATGTAATTCTTCTTTACCTTCATAGTCTTCTTGAGTAGCATTGAAATCATAATCCAGCAATCCTACAATCACTCCCGAAGCGTTATATATCCCCCAGTCATAGTACAGATCAACGACTTTTAATTCTAACTCTTCGGTCATAAAATTTCTAAGTTCAGGCAACATCGATTTCATAATCAATTCACGCGTATAACGAAAAGCTTGTTCTTCTTCCTGACTTAGCAAAAACTTTTCAACTGGACTTAAAAAGTTTTTGAGATGTAAAATGATACATTGTTCACATAAATACACAGATACCGCTTCAGGCCCCTTACCGAAACGATTTCTTAATAATTTTGTAGTATAACTTGTGGTTTGATTAATTAATTTTTTCCGATTCAATGATTACACTCCCAATATAATATCCCAGTTCCATTCCTAGATTTGGGTATGTTACATCATTTAGTATCTGTACAACGGCTATACAGATACTTGTACATCTGTTTAAAGTAAAAGATTTGGCTTGGCAAACATCATTCTTAGTTTACTAATTCGTATTTATAGTTCCAACCGTTACCGTATTTTTAATTAATTTCACTATTTTTTGTACATCATATGGCTTCGTAATATACTTTTCAAATCCTGCATTCAGCCCATTTTTGATATCCGATTCAAAAACACTTGCGCTAACTGCCCAGATCGGAGTAGGTTCTTGAACCATCCATGACTTAATTTCTTTCAAAGCTGTAAATCTATCTTGATCGGGTAATCCTATATCTAATAAAATTAACGATAATTTACGCTCTTTAGCAATCTCGATACCTTGTCTAGCCGTCGTGGCTTCAATTAATTTGAGCGAAGGTAACTTTTTCAAAAAGATATGACGCATCAAGGCTAGATTAATTTCATCATCCTCAATATAAAGAACCTCATTTTGTACTTGGTTCATATTCATCGATATGCCTCCTTTAAATAAAAATAGACCGAAGAAAAGGTAGTTTCACCTGTTCTTCGGCCTAATTTCAGCGCATAATCATGTCTGAATCATTACCGATCATATATTCTTTATCGTTATATTATTTAAACGTATACACAAACGTACTATGATCTAGATCAAAATCCCAATCAATATAAATATCCGCCAATTTTTTGTCAAACAATTGACCTAAGTTCGTATTTTTTTTAAGCAATCCTTTTTCTAACTTTCGTTTAGCGACTCTCAATTGCTGTTCATATCCCAATTTAAACAGTTCTTTCTCTAGAAGTATGGTTATACCCTTTCGAAAGATAACTAAAATTTTGGAGTTGACCCACCATGAATCAATATAAGAGCTTCTTTTTTGAACGATGGAAGTGACATCAAGTATCTGATCATGTGCTTCTTGTTTGCCATTATAATCTATAGGTTCTTCAAAATGAGCCGTATCCAAGCCAACAATAATTCCCGAAGCGTTATGAATACCCCAATCATAATATAACTCATCTACCGTTAGATTTAAATCCTCATTCAAAAAATTCTTTAATTCAGGCAACATTGATTTCATGATCAATTCACGAGTGTAACGGAAAGCTTGTTCTTCTTCTTGATTTAACAAAAATTTTTCGACAGGGCTAATAAAATTGTTGAGATGAAAAATAACGCATTTGCCTGTTACATAGACTGATATAGATTCTGGACCTTTTCCGAAGCGGCTTCTTAATAACTTGGTCGTATAGCTAGTTGCTAAACTAACCAGTTGCTGATCATTCACTAGACACGCTCCTACCTGATCCTATATCTATTCAGTTTCATTAATAAATATAGGTACTACCTTTATTTACAAACAACTTATTTTACAATTATAACCAACTTCTCTATCAAAAATATATTTATTAGAATAATTAGTTCTTTTGTACGCATAATATGAATAGTATGATCCACAACTTTTGCTCATCACTGTCTATGGTCTTATAAAGAATAGTTTAAATTGTAGGCATTACATTACCGCCAGTGACAGGAATATAAGCACCTGTAATATAACTGGCTAGATCAGAAGCAAGAAAAACTACAACATTGGCGATCTCTTGATCGGTTCCTCTGCGTTGCAAAGGTACCTGACGAATGTACGCACTATCTTGCCTTTCAGAAGGGTCTATGCCAAGATCACGCTCGCTTAATGTCCAACCAGGAGCGACTTGATTGACTGTAATCTGATGCTCGCCTATTTCTTTGGCAAGAATGCGATAAATCCCGTCCATACCACGTTTTCCAGCTACATATGCTGATTGCGTCGGTCCATTTTGCATCGCACATTCCGTATTAATCCCGATCATTCTACCGTATCGTTGCTCTATCATATGAGGAACGAATACTTTAGCTAGATGGACGGCTTGTAACACCGTTGTCTGGAATTGATCTATATAATCCTGCATATTTTGTTCTAAAATAGATGTCCATTCATACTGCGAAACAGCATTACCTACAACAATATCAGGCATAACGAAATTTGTCGATAATGTATGCTTCATTTGAACTACATCATCCATGTTCCCTATATCTGCTTGGACAATAAAAACAGAACGTCCTAGCTGCTGCAATTCTTGTTGTAACAACGAAGCTTGTTCTTGATTACGAAAATAATGAAGAATCAGATTAGCACCACTTTGAGCCAATGTACGTGCCATAACACGACCTAACTGACCTGTTGCTCCTGTGACTAATGCTGTTTTACCACTCAAATCGATCGCAATCATAAGGTGCCTCCCTATACTTCTACTTTTAGCTTAATAGGTCTTAGCGTTGTGGCATAATTCATTATTTATACAGATGTTAGAAATTATAGTATAAAAATAGGATCAAGTCCAAACCCTATAGAAATGATGCTCAAACGATATAGTACGGAATTACTTTATTTGGTAAAATGATTAAGATTATGGTGTTTTGCTTGGCAAAAATCATTCTTTTATTTGATTCGGTCGCGTTTATAGGGCCAAACGCTGAGGTAAGATATTTTGCTTTGCAAAAATCATTTTTTCATTTTATTCGGTCGCGTTTATAGGGCCAAACGCTGAGGAGGAATGAAGTTGAATAGGATAGTTAAATTGGGGTTGTGTCATACTTTGTTGATGGGTAGTCTTGTTATGCCTGTATTGCCGTTTACCTCTTCGGTAGCTCAAGCTGCTACAAGTGGTGGGGTGAGCATTATGTTGGATGGGTATGCTTTGCCTTTTCCTGTTCAGCCTGTCGCTATTAAAGGGACAACGATGGTTCCATTCCGTGCGATATCAGAAGCGCTAGGGATTAACGTACATTGGAATCAAGCTTCCAAAACGATTACAGCTACCAAAAAAGAAGCTACTACTACTAAAAAAGTCGTTTTAACGATGGGCAGTACACAAGCTACAGTCGATGGCAAAACTGTTTCTTTAGCGTTAGCACCACAGACGATTAGTAACAATACAATGATTCCACTCAGCTTCTTCAGTCAGCAATTCGGAGCAGGTGTGCAATGGAACCAAGCTACGAAGACTGTCTCGATTACGTCTCCTCAAGAAGATCTGTATACGATGGGATTCTACGCATTATCTTCATATGATGAGCGTGCGATGATTCCTGATTTTGATACGATGGCATTTGGTTGGAGTCGTATTGATCTGAATGGGAAATTCACGATTGCTGATACAGGCAAAGAATATCGCTGGCCTCAATCCGCAGGTGCTGATACACCAGAGTCGATTATTCAGAATACCGCAACACAAGGCACTTCACCTTATCTGATGGTCTATGCTGTTGACGGACATGGCGAATTGACCAAGAATCTGGAAGATCTTACACTACAGCAACAAACGATCAAAGGTATTGTCGATACCGCTACGCAAAAAGGATTTAAAGGAATTGTACTCGATTTCGAAGGCTTAGGATTAACCGGAGATAAGCTTCAAGCGCAGAAAGACTATAATGCATTTATCAAAAACATAGCTACTCAAGCTCATCAAAAAAATCTTAAATTAACCGTTGTGCTTCACCCACTTAACAGCTCTTATCAAGGATATGATTATCGCACTTTAGGTACGTTAGCAGATGATATTATTATTATGGCATATGCTTATGATAATGAAAAAAGCCCTGAACCCCTTGTCAAAGTCGATGAAGCCATCACATTAGCATTAAAACAGATCAATAAAAATAAGCTGATTCTAGGTATTTCTTTAGGTAGCGAAAATGCTGATTCGGTCAATTCCAAAATCGGTCTAGCCAAACGTTATGATCTCAAAGGCATCTCGATCTGGCGATTAGGTATTGTAGGTCAAGCCGCATGGAATACTATGCATGAATCTATCGAGTTCAAATAAGCTTAATATCTATTATTCAAAAAGCTTTTTCCTTATGTTTAGGAGAAAGCTTTTTTATTTAAATGATTATAATACATCCATTCATTCTCACGTTGTTATATGTTATATTGATACCCGTACTTATTTTCAGATCAAATAAAAGGAGATGTTACAGTGAAAAGTATAGCTATATTTTGCGGATCAAATGATGGAGCATTATCCGCTTATCGAGAACATGCTATCGCTTTAGGACATGAGCTAGCTAATCGTGGCATTACACTGATCTATGGTGGGGCTAGTGTAGGATTGATGGGTGCAGTAGCTGATGCTGTTTTAGAAAAAGGAGGTAACGTGATCGGAATATTACCTCATTTTCTCCAGACTCGTGAAATCGCCCATAAACATCTGACTGAATTGATCGTTGTCGATTCTATGCATGAACGCAAAGCCAAAATGGCAGAAATGTCGGATGGATTTATCGTGTTACCCGGTGGTCCTGGTACGATGGAAGAATACTTCGAGATTTTTACATGGGCGCAATTAGGATTGCATGAGAAACCTTGTGGACTGATGAATATAGAGCATTATTATGATCCATTAGTTGCCCTTTTCGATCAGATGGCGAATCAACGATTTATGCAACAAAAGTATCGAGAAATGGTAATCGTCGATACCACTCCTGAAGGCATACTGGATCAATTTGCTCATTATAAGCATCCATCGGTCAAAACGTATCTGACTGAAGATCGTACATAAATAATGATGTATCTATAAAAATAAAGAAGCAGCATCGTCCCTATTCGGAATGATCTGCTTCTTTGTTAGATACCCTTATTGTTTTCTCCATCTCGCAATACTCCAGATGAGCAGTGACAACAGCATAAAGACTCCGCCGGATAGACTCACAGCACTCCAACCGCCGATTTTCCACATATAACTACTTACGGACGAGCCGATTGCTCCACCGAGAAATGTACTCACCATCAACACCGTATTCAGACGGCTACGTGCACTATCATTTAAAGCATAGATCCGGGCTTGGTTAGAAACTTGTGCTCCTTGCACGCCTAGATCCAGTAGGACGATTCCGATCATAAGACCGATTAAGCTACCACCCCACCAGCCGAAAAAGGCAAAGGAAATCAGCGTGATCGTTATCATACACCCTATAATCCATTTGGGTTGTATACGATCTGCGATACGTCCCACTACAGGAGCACCTAATGCACCGACCACGCCCACCAGTCCGAATAAGCCTGCAATCTGACTACTATAATGATAAGGCTCTCCTTCAAGGTAAAAGCTAAGCGATGTCCAGAATACACTAAATGAAGCAAAATTCAGCGCACCAATCAGTGCACCTTCACGTAGCACAGCATACTGGCGAATCAATCCACCCATGGATACGACCAGTTCGCGATATGTCGATTTCATCAATGGCTCTACATGAGGTAATTTGCGTCGTAAAACGAGAAACAGGATGAACATTAAGATTGCTGCTATACCATACATCCAGCGCCATCCCCATGTGCCACCGATTAATCCTGAGATTGTTCGAGCTAGCAAGATGCCGAATAATAATCCACTCATCACGGTTCCGATTACTTTACCCCGCTGTTCCGGTGTAGCCAGTTGAGCTGAGAAAGGAACTAAAATCTGCGGAACAACAGTAGTCAGCCCTATCGCAAAGCTAGCAATATACATCCACACAATATGAGTAGAAACTGCCGCCGCTAACAGCGAGATCGTAACCAAAATCAACAAGGTTGAAATAAGCTTACGTCGCTCTCGAATATCACCTAAAGGTACAAATAGCAACATCCCTAACGCATATCCAATCTGTGTAAACGTAGAGATATATCCTGCTCGATCCCGACTAATACCGAATGAAGTCGCCATATCTGCAAGCAGTGGCTGATTATAGTATAAGTTAGCCACTGCTAACCCTGACGCAATCGCCATAATCCATAATAAACTTTGGCGGAGCACAAATGGTTGTGATTGTTCTGTATTCATAAGCGACCCCTTTATATTCATTTTCGCTTTATGATTATACCTTATAATTCAATTAATGATATTCAAAATTTGGTATATCCTTTTACAGTCCAAACAAAAAACTATATTCTATATAGCGCTATCTCAAACGCTATCTGAATATAGTTTTAATGATTCTATAATTTTGAATATGAAAATAATCTAGAATTAGGCTAGAATCTGAGTCACACTCACTTTGTCTCCTGCACGATCTGCTGACAACATCTCTGCCTCAACCAATTGTAATGAACGAAGTGTACTTTCAGGTGTTGCTTGTGACATCGGTTGCCCCTCTATGAGACATTCTATAAAATAACGAAGTTGACGATAATATCCTCGATCTGATGATAATTCAGCAGTATAACCTGTACTATTATTCGGATTGACTTGCACCATATCGTTGATAAAGACAAGATTACCTTGTTCAAAATTGACCCGATAGCTCATCTCAAATCCATAATCCCCTTGTAGTGTCCAATCGACTTGAGCGTTAACCACTTTGCCATCTGCATAGATATAATTGGTCGATACCACATCATACCCACTACCCGGAACAACATTTCGTGCTATTGAAGAGACATGCTCAGGCAAGCCAAAAACCCACTGAATCATATCGACATCATGAATATGCATATCTAGCATCGCTCCACCACTACGCTCTTTCTCGACAAACCATCCTTTAGGTGTTGCTCCGCCACGGAAAAATGTAGCACTGATCACTTGCCCCAACGATTGCTCGGTCACCACTTTTTGTAAATATTCATAAGCAGGCCAGAAGCGCAGACATTGCCCGATCATCAACTGCTTCTGATGAGCATGAGCCGCATCTACCATTTGTTGACCAGCAGACGTATGAATCGCCATCGGCTTTTCACAGAATACATGGTATCCACGGGCAAGAAGATCGCAAGCAATCGGAGCATGCAGGTCTGTTGGTAAAGTCAGATCAATCACATCCAATGACTCATCAGCCAGCATTTTCTCCAGATCATCATATAAATGGTAAGCCGATAGATCCATTTCTGCGTGATCTGTATCTGTTGCTATATTACCTGTCACGTTCTCATACTTTAATTCTTCAATACGTATATCGCAAATGGCTACAAGCTGTACATCTACACCTTCTGCTGCGAGCCGAACATAATTTTCAAAATGCATATGTCCCATCATTCCAAAACCAACCAATCCTACTTTCACCATAATTGATTCCTCCTTTATGCTAAAATTGCATCCATTGAATAAGACGTATTGTAAATGATTTGATTCGAATGGTATTTGTAGGCAGGGATCATTTCAGCAGTCACGTAGTTGGTATAGCCTATTTTACGCAGAGCGGCAACAACAGCAGGATAATTAACATCACCGGCTAACAAATCAACAAACCCTGCAAGTCCACCTACTTCACGTCGATAGTCTTTGAAATGTACCTTTTTGATATATTGCCCTAGAATCGCTATCCAGTGTTCAGGATAACCTGAATAGACTACATTGCCGACATCGAAATAAGAGCCAACATAATCAGAATGAATCTCATCTAGAAATGTTTTCATTTCAAGCGGTGAAAGCAAAAACTTATTCCATACATTTTCAATACCGATCTGTACACCGATATCTTGCGCTTCTTTGGACAATGTACTGATTGCTTCAAGTGCTCGCTCGTAGGCGATATTATAAGCAACAACAGCATAATCAGGGATAAAGTCTACTCCCACACCTCCCGGAATCACTAGAATCGTATCTACTTCTAGTGCAGCGGCTACTTCCAATTGCTTACGACAAATATCGATAGCTTGCTGCCGAGTCGCTGGGTCATCGCTAGTCATCGCATATTCCCAATATAGCCCTGTCGCTAATCCACTAATTTCTAAGCCTTCACTTGTCACTGTTTCACGAATCGCTGACAATTGTGAATCGGTAACATCTAGCCCTAATTCTCCTTCAGAATTAAGTGATAATTCGATCCCTGCAAAGCCTGCATCTTTTGCGATGTGTGCGCATTCTGCAATACTTAATTGATCCGAGAACGACCAGATATTGATTCCTTTTTTCACAATACCGCCTCCGATATATAGTTGTTAATTACGAAGTAGAAAGGCTATAGATTTATTGATATATCAAGTAATTAACGTTATTCTATCAACAATAAGAGCAAATAGATTTAGAAGAAGGAGAGATTTTTGTGGACAATTCCGGTTTTTCGCATCCGATGTTTTATCGTAAACAGTGCCTTTCTCCAATAGAACAATGGTCACCGAATATTCATTATGCTCAGCATCAGAAGTTACCTACAGGAATATTAGATCAGCGCATCATTTATGATTTTGAACTGTTATATGTACGTAAAGGGGAAGCAGTTACTCATTTTGAAGATGATAGTATTGTGATTCCGGCAGGGCATTTGTTATTGATTCCAGCAGGTGTTGCTCATCGTAACGAAGTCAGGTCTACGCCGAATGCCCATTTTATTGGTATTCATTTTGACTTTTTTCATGAGCTTCAGATTATACGAGATGAAGATTTAATCGTGAACGAACAGAAGATTATCGATACCAAATTTGCGACTGAAGCGATAGCTGAAGGATTCGAGCCTCTTTCCAGTCAGCGTTTATATCTGCCTTCTCCTTCATGTGTGCAATTGATCGAACAACTGGTTCAAGAATTTACGATGCGTCCACCGGGTTATCTACTGGTCTGCAAAGCCTTATTACTACATATTCTCGGTCTACTTCTTCGATCTCAGAAATCGTATAATCATATGAAACCACCTGTACAAGGAGATCGAATCTTAGATATCATGAATCAGATTGAACTTTATCCTGCGGATCATTGGAGTAATGCTAGACTTGCCCATGAACTTAATATGAATGAGGATCATATGATCAAAGTATTCAAAAAAATGGCAGGTATGCCTCCTGGAGAGTATGTACAGATGTTACGTCATCGTGAAGCAAGGCGATTATTGCGAGAAACCAACGGGTCTATCGAAGAAATAGGACGACAAGTCGGTTATCACGATATTCATTATTTCAGCCGTATTTTTCGTAAAAGCGAAGGCATTCCTCCGCGTGCTTATCGTAATTTATCACGGATATTATAATGTTCTCTCGGATATTAATACACTCTATAATTAAGACAACTATGATGAGCGTATACATATCCAAATCAAGCACAAAAACGGCTACCTTGTAAGATAGCCGTTCTCAGGTAAAAATTATATAGGATTCACACACTACTTCTATCAAACAGATACTTACAACTTAATAACCAATCTTAATGCTCTCATTCTCAACAGCTACGCCCTGCGATAACGTTAACGACAGACGTTGTTCTTCTGAGAAGCCAATCGTTTCCCCATGCTCTAAAGTCACATCGTAACTAATAATGTAATCGACAATCATCATCGTAAATTCAAAGACATCACTTAGTGGATGCTCGGAATGAATGATTTCGATTTCGTATTTTCCGAAATTTTGCAGACCTCTTGTATATGCAGAGCGACCTTGCTCATCTTGATATAATCCGATAAAGACCCATAATTGTACAGGTAATTCTTCGTCTTTCAACATTTGAGCACTTTCGACATAGCTCTCCGCAGACACGACCATCGGTTGCATATAGAACGCTAGAGCATCTTTCATCTGCATCAGACTGCTTACGATTTGTGTAAAGAGTAAATGCCCTGCAATCGGATTCGGTGCACCGGATACACTTACGATCACATGAGAACGATGAGTCGCTACCACTTGCTCTGCTTCTGGCCATAGCAGATTATACTGACAGCATTCTTCTACTTCACGGTTAGGAATCGGTGCTGGCATATGAGCAACCACCACTTGCATCCCTTCCACTTCAAAAACGATATTTTCTTCATTCGGCTGATTTTCAATCACGATTTCTGCATCTTTATGTAAATAACTTATAAAGGATTCCCAATCACAAGTCTCACTGCTGAGTAAGGCAAATCCAAGCAACATCGGTGTCTGCCACGAATCCGCTTGATCTGGCAATGCGGTCGGCATTGGAACGATATTATTATATTCTGAAGATGATGTTGTTTCTTCTTTATTTTTACGAAATTTATCAAAAATACCCATAGTGTGATACTCCTTCGCAGATCGTATAGTGGTTCGATTTCACAAAATATAAACCTGTGCATATTGTAGCAGGAATGCGATTAATATTCACTTTTGTTCCTTTATTTGATATAGATGCACTCATAATGATATAAAAAAAGAAGAGCAATCTGCTCTTCTTTTAGCGTACGAATGAAAGTCTAATGATTGTGCTACAATTACTCAGCATTCTCAAAAGCAGCTTCAACTTGTGGAATAATATCATCCCAGCTCGCATCAGGTAATTTACTTATCGTTACAAAATCACGCATCCCAAAAATATTATCAACACCGTCGATACTGATCAATGCGCTTGCTAGTGGATGATCTGTGCTGTCACCTGCTTTAAGCGAAGTGCTAGCTGGACCTTCAAAGATATGTTGATTGGCATTGATTTTGACCGCGTTCGGGTTAGGTGTGTTCTGGATACTCATTTCGATAGCCATAGGGTAATTCCTCCTGATAGTTGGATTAGGGAGTAGATGTTGGTACTAAACAGATCATCTTACTTGGTATCGTAAGATTCCCATTTTGCTTTTAACCAGTTGTCGAACTCTTCGCCTTTTTCGCCTTCATACGTGTTGTAGATATCAGCACGCATTTTTTGCAATTTCACTTTGAAATCTTCAAAGCTATGATCTTTAGGCAAGCTTTTTTTGATACGAATCAATGTTTTAGTTAATCCTTTGAACAATTCAGGCTTCGCTTTAGATGGTTGTTGTACATCTTGTCCTAGACCTCGCAATTGCTTATACGCTGCATCTTGCACAGCATATACTGGATCATTGTTCATCATATGCGTAAGCAGATCAATAATCGGCTGGTGGTTGTATTGTCCTAATTCATTGACAGCGTTTAGACGCTCCTGCCAATCGGATTTGCGGTGAGCCGCTTTTTTTAATTCTTCATAATTTTCTGGTAATTCAAATGACGTACTTTCGAAATGTGATTCTTCTGTCAAAACATTCAATCCCCTTCTATTTTCAAATCCCGTTACTCTTTATTATAATTCAGCTTCTATCTCGATTGAAAGACATTTCGCTGAAAATAACAGTTAATCTGTACTTTTAGTGGTCGGTGTAGACTTGGAATTGCCTTTTTTATCTTTGTCTGCTCTTGTTGCATAAGGTTTAGGTGCACTTTTGGTTTTTTTAGCGCTAGCTTGCCAGCGATTCCAACCTTTTTTGCCCGTTCCGCGACCTGTTCCACCTTTGCTTTTTGCGTTAGCCAAAATATCACTCCGTTAGATGTAATACATAAATCTGCCTGTACGTACAGACATCCCTATGCTTCTTTGTTCTATTGTATCAAACCCTGCCCTATATCACCACCAACTGGAAAAACAAACATCACTTATGTTAAATTTAATATTGATATGTTGAGGCGAATATTAAAGGTTATGGAATAGGAGATATATAGGCATGCGCAAAGTAGGATTATTTATTTATTTAATTCCCATCATTGTGATCAGTATGATTGCATGGAATGATTATGCCGGCGGAATCGAAGAATTGAAAAACAATCCGTCTGCTGTACATGATATCTTTTATTTGGATCAAGGTCGAAAAATAGTAAGTATTGCGGATGGTGAAAAAGGGCTACGAGGGATGATCTATAATGTAAGCAATCATCAATTGGAGAAAGAAATCCCGTTCGTTTCCAATATATTCAAAGATACTGCTGTCGCTTATCAGAATAAGCAATTGGTTGTTGCAACAAAAGACAGTAATGATGTTCTGTCTGTTCATTTGATTGATGCCGATGGAAATAGTAAACAACTGAATCGTAATTCATTGAAAGTGAACGATTATTTGAAAAACAGTACATATACATGGCGTAACCGACTGATCGTGATCAATGATGATTGGACGAATAAAAATCAAACAGCTTCCATGTCCGAAATACAAAATGGACAACTACATTCCGTCGATTTGAGCGATCCTTCTTTGTTGCCTGCTAGACCTACTTCTATAGATGCTAGTTCTAATAGCTTTGAAAGTGATGTCGCCATTCCGATGCTGGTAGCTACGCTTAAAGATGGCACTTCTGCTTATATCAGTGGTATTTTGGATGATCAGTATCGCCCTGCTATCTATCTTGCTAAAGCTGATCAAACGAGCTTTGAAGCCGAAAAACAAGCTCAACAACAGTTTGTGCAACATTTCCAAGCGAATCCAACACGTTTATTACAAGTAGAAAGCGATGATCCAAAACAAGTTCGTTTTTACAATCAAGCAACAGATCAAATAGGCGCATTACTGCCTACGCCTCAACCTGTCTATCAAGCTCAGATCGTTTTGCTGAATGATCAGGAAGTGCTTATAACAGGTTCAACAAACAAAAATGAAGCGGACGGCAAATTAATAGGTTATATTTATAATGAAAAAACAAAACAATTTACAGATATCGCTCCACTTCTCACTAACAAAACCTATGATCAATTAACCAATGTCAATTTCACCTTCTATAAAGAAAATACGACCACACCACTTTATTATTCAGATACCGATGCTTCGGCAGGTTGGTTCGATCCACAAAGTAATACCGTTACACAGATGACAACAGCTGAAGTAGAGCAATGGCAAGGAAATGATCCTGCTAAGCAAAAGTCGTGGCATGGGTTTCTAGCATATCTTTTGGAAGGTGGTCCGATTATATTTAATCTATTGATATGGTTGCTTATTCCTTTGATTTTATTAATCATTCCGCTCATTATCCATTTCGTATTACGTAGACGCAAAGCCAAGCAACTTCAGACAGGAATCGTAACGCAAGCAACGATTATTGCTCGTACGGAAACAGGAACCTATATCAACGATCAACCGCAAGTTCGATTTACTGTTCAATTCGAAGATGAAGGTGTATTACGTAAATTAGATATCAAAAAAGTAGTTCCTTACCTACAGATGCCATCGATTGGCGATTCCGCGATGATCAGCTACGATCGTCGTAAACAGACAGCTATTTTTCTAACAACCGAAGATATTCCTGCACAACCACCATCTCAAATCCTTTATAACGCTGTACTTCAAAAAATTGATACTTATGATCCAGTCAATCGAGGTCAAGCATTATTGCTACATTTTGAATTGGATGGTCAGACTTATTCTGTTCCGGTAGTACAACCAAATGGATTCCACTATCGTCTAGGCGACCAAGCAAATCTGATCCAAATTGGAGGTATGACTCGTCTACTCAGCTATGGTGTACTGACTGATTTGAACAAAACAGACGAGCTTACATTACAAGGTGAAATTATTGGTATTCAGTCTTTTCCCGTTCATATTCAACAACGGCAATTGATGCTGTTGGAAGTATTAGTGACTCAAGACAACCAACGTATTCAGAAGGTCAGCAGTCAATATGTGCCTGCACAGTTAGCTCTGTCTGTCGGTAATCAACTTCCAGTGACTGTAAAGCAAAATGAATTTCAGCGTGATCTACGCTTGATGCAAGGCAAGCAAGGAAGTGCTCAAGTCATCGCTGTAACCTTTAATGGAACTACAGGAGAGCGCCCAATCGCACGCATCACGGCACAACGTGGTGGTTCAGAGTATGTGTTAGAACAATCGATTGAACCTGTGTATGGTGTAGAAGTAGGCGATGAATTATGGATTGCTTATGATGAACAGACACGAGAAGCGATGATTGTGAAGTATGCTTCGATGTAGATAGATTTTAGACAAATTAAGAATATAAATAGAAAAAATCCTTCTTCTTTGCATGTGCAGAGTGAGAAGGTTTTTTTATACTATCATTTTAACTAAACGTAGCGAAATAGGCTTTGGATAAAAACAACATAGCCACCATCACTAGACTAGCTATGACATAACCTAATGTTCCTTTGGCTCCTTCTTTTTTCAAAAACAATCCACCTACTGTCGTTCCGAGTAAAAGTATCCCAGGACTTGCGATTATCAATGCTAATAAAATACCCGTCAAAGGAAATCCGTGTGCAAAATAATGACTCACTTGAATAAACATAAATACAACAGATGCTACATGAAATAGTGCTACTGCTCCCCACAACCACTTAAACCATTTCATCATATTTATTCCTCAATTCATTATTTACAAATATATTCGATTTTTAAATACATTTATTACTGATAATTGATTTTTCTCCCTTTTTTCATTTGAAAGGTTCCACCTTTTGAATACCGATTTGCTTGATAATTTCGTTAACTCGCTCTATATACTGTTGACTCTCTGCATCTATTTTCTCATCTGTATAAGGAAGTTGAGCACCTAATTCTTTAATTTTGAAAAGCTTCAGGATATACAAAATACGCTGTTCACATTCCATAGAGGGTTTCTTCTGCCCGATCGCTGCATCTATCGTTTGGGTGGTTAATGTCTCACCTTTTACAAATCGGTCTTGTACATTGTGCTTCACTTTCACTACATCTTCTTCGCCTGTCTGGAGTGCATCGTCTATCCGTTTGATAGCTTGACCGTAGACATCTGACTGTCCTTCTTCACGAGCGATTCGTGCTTGCAAAATCAAAGCATGCTCTACCCATGTCCAATAATCATAATTTTCTGCAAACGGAATCTGGGACAGTTCATCCAGTAACTCTTTGATCTGTGGCTTCTGATCGCTTTGAGTGATATATAAGAGATAACTTAATTTCACCAATGCCGCCAGATACGCTTTTTGGATCTTTTTATATTTGGCTGGAATCTGCTCTATGTATGAATGTAGTTCTGCTTTCTTTTCGATACGGGTAAATACTTCTTTTAATTGCATCGTAATCCCCTCCATCTGAAATATAGCTTTATTATATTCTAGTTGCTTCCACTTCTTCATGATCTTAACATAAAGCCACAACCTTTTCTCGAAACAATGTGAGAAGGTCGTGGCTCTATTGGTTGTTATATTTGCTAATTATCGTTGTGCGATATAAAGATAGTATACCTGATCTAGTCGAAAATTATACTTTGCAGAAAGCGATCAATTGTTGTAATTCTTCTGCTAACTGTGATAGATGACGAGCAGATGAAGCTACATCTTCCATTGTAGATAACTGTTCTTCACTAGCCGCATTCATTTCATCAATACCCGCAGAACCTTGCTGTGATAGTGCACTTAAATGTTCCATCGCTTCGGCAACTTTTTGAGTTTCTTGAGTGGCATTATTGATTAATGTATTTGTTGAATTGGTTTGTTGGACAGTTGTATTAATAGATTGCTGAATCGCTTCAAATGCAACTGTGACCCGTTGTCCTCCATCAATACTAGCTTGAACACTGTGTACAGAACCTTTTGCTTTATCGACAGCACTTTGACTTTCTTGTTGTACATCTTTGATCAAGCTAGTAATTGTAGTGGAAGAGCTCGCTGAACTTTCAGCCAGTTTACGGATTTCATCAGCAACTACGGCAAATCCTCGTCCAGCATCACCTGCACGCGCGGCTTCAATAGAAGCGTTAAGTGCTAATAGATTGGTTTGTTGAGCAATCTGCTGAATAGCGGAAGAAGCAAATCCAATCTGCTCTGATTTCGCATTTAGATTCGTAAGCACATTTAATGTAGAATGAATATCGCTTGATAATTGTTCAATACGATTTGTAATATCTCGTACTTCATCAATTCCTTTTTCAGCAGTTTGTTGCATGTTTTCGGTCATTTCGCCCACTTGTTGGCTCGTATGAGAGATTTGATCCATCTGACGTGCCATTCCATTTACCGAATCTGTCACTTGAATAACTGTTTGGGTCTGGGAGGTAAAGCCAGTTGCTAATTCGCCAGAAGACGTAGCAATATGAGAAGAAGCCTGTGCTGTTTGCTCTGCACTAGCGGTTAACTCTTCCGAAGATGCAGACAGCGTCATTGCACTTTCATCTACACTTTTAATAATTTTACGCATACTTGCTATAAGCGTATTAAAAGCGGTAGCAACCTGACCAATTTCATCTTTTGCCTGGTAATCTGCTGCTGTTGTAAGATCCCCTTGAGCCGCTTGATTCATCAATTGTTGAACTTTACGTAATGGACGTGAAATAAGTAATGCAATCCATAAGCCGACTAACAAAGACACGAGCAATCCAATAATAATAAAAGTAACCATAACTATAGTAGACCGACTATACGTATTATCAGCCGTAACTTTACTTTGATTGGCTTCATTTACCATACTGGTACGCAAAGTATCTAAATATTTATTCAAAGTAATACGTGTATTTTCTAAATCAGTGTAATTTGACTGAGCAGTCGTAAGATCGCCTGCACCTACCGCATCTAAAATATTCTGCCGAGCGTCTGAAAATGCTATATTTGTTTCTGTAAGATTAGCTAAATTTTGCTGATTTTCAGGACTAAGAGTCGTTTGTTTAAGCAATTCGTATTGTTTACCTGTATCCGAAGCTGTTGTAGCCACTTCTTTTATCAATGTTTCTCTTTCCGTCATATCTGTTGTACGCGTAAGTATTAATAGGCGTTTGGCATTGTTACTATAATTAATAATAATCTGATCCATAGCCATCACAGGTTTCATATTTTTCTCGTACATATCTGTTGCAATGTTAGACATTTGTTTTGTTGAAGTCGTACCGTTAAAGCCTAAAGCAAGCAATAATAGTAGATTAATAATAATTAAAATTACAATTTTGGTACGAACACTTAGATTCTTCATATTCAATAAACCCCTCTGAAAGTTTTTTAGTTTTTATTAGTAATGCCTGATTGTGTATTACTTCATATCACCAACCTCTATCTATGATGTTTATCTAATTAGAATTTTGAAGTATATCGTTATTCAAACTAATGACTTAGCAGCTTAAATTTTGATCAATTAAGACTTTAGCAATACATTAGCTTCAAATTTAACTATATTTATATGTCGGTAGTACTAATTTAAATATGTATAGCAAATCCACCATTTGTTGTAAAAAATATTATTTTGTCGTTTATTGACGAATAAAAACACAAAAAAACTCCTTAATCATAAGGAGTTTTTTTGTGCTTTTATTTTTTATAGATTAACTATTGAATTTAAACCATCACTTTACAAATATCGTTGGTGAATTCTACTGGATCTTGTACCGGTAGACCTTCGATCAACAATGCTTGATTGTATAGTAAGTTCGTATACAGGTTCAACTTGTCTTTATCGTTTTCAAGCGCATTTTTCAGCGATTGGAATACATCATGGTTTACGTTGATTTCCAATACTTTATCAGCTTTCACTCCGCCACCATCTGGCATCGCTTGAAGAATTTTTTCCATTTCAATCGATAGTTCGCCTTCTGTAGATAAGCAGACAGGGTGCGATCTTAGACGTTTGGATGCTTTGACATTGGATACTTTACCTGCCAAAGTCGCTTTCATCGCTTCGAATAGATCTTTATTTTCGTTTTCTTCTGCTTCTGTAGTTTGATCTTTCTCATCCGGTTCGATTCCAAGATCGCCACTAGATACAGATTTGAATGCTTTATCTTTGTATGTGTTGATCATTTTAATAGCAAATTCATCAATATCATCTGTAAAGTATAGAATTTCATACCCTTTATCAGATACCATTTCAGTTTGCGGTAATTTCTCAATACGTTCGATCGATTCACCTGCTGCATAGTAGATGAACTTCTGATCTTCTGGCATTCTGGATACATACTCGTCCAGTGTTACTAATTTCTTCTCATGGGAAGACGCGAACAAAAGAATGTCTTGCAAGTCTTCTTTGTGCATACCATATTCGTTATAGACGCCGAATTTCAATTGTCTGCCGAACGATTGGTAGAACTTCTCATAGTTCTCACGCTCTTCTTTGAGCATCGATTGCAATTGACCTTTGATTTTGTTTTTGATATTTTTAGCGATTAATTTCAATTGACGATCATGTTGTAGCATTTCACGTGAAATGTTAAGAGACAAGTCTTCCGAATCGACCATCCCTTTCACAAAACTAAAGTAATCAGGCAATAGATCGCTACATTTATCCATAATCAATACGCCATTAGAGTATAGTTCTAAGCCTTTTTCATACTCTTTGGTGTAATAATCAAACGGTGTATTTTCTGGAATAAATAGAATCGCGTTATAGACAACAGCTCCATCTGCGCTGATATGAACATGCTTCAGTGGTTTGTCAAAACCATAACGTTTTTCATTATAAAAGTTCTCGTAATCTGCGTCGGTTAGCTCGCTTTTGTTTTTGCGCCAGATCGGAATCATACTGTTCACAGTCTGTTCTTCTGTGTATTCTACATATTCTGGTTCAGCATTTTCGTCCGTGCTTTCTGTTTCTACAGGACGACTGCCGCTGATATCCATTTTGATCGGGTAGCGGATAAAGTCAGAATATTTCTTAATGATCGCTTTTAGACGATATTCTTCCAAATATTCATCGTATTGATCATCTTCTGTATTTTCTTTGATTTTGAGCGTAATCACGGTTCCTACAGTGTCTTTCTCTGTTGGTGTGATTGAATAGCCTTCTGTTCCTTCAGAATGCCACAGGAACGCTTGATCACTACCTAACGCTTTACTCGTTACAGTTACTTCATCTGCCACCATAAACGCCGCATAGAAGCCTACACCGAATTGACCAATAATATTGTGACCGTCTTTTGCTTCATTTTCCTTTTTGAAAGCAAGCGATCCACTTTTGGCGATAATTCCTAGATTGTTCTCAAGGTCTTCTTCGGTCATACCAATCCCTGTATCAGCAATTGTTAACGTTCTAGACGCTTTATCCGCAGATACTTTGATATAATAATCTTCTTTGTGGAATGTCAAAGAATCATCGGTTAATGCTTTATAGTAAATTTTATCAATCGCATCGCTTGCATTAGAGATTAATTCGCGCAAAAAGATCTCCTTTTGCGTATAGATAGAGTTAATCATCATTTCTAATAATCGTTTGGATTCCGCTTTAAATTGCTTGGTAGTCATGAAAAGTAAGTCTCCCTTCGATTCTGCTTTTTTTAGCACTCTGACAATACGAGTGCTAATCGCTACCTTTTATATACCATATACTGATTTTGAATGTCAATTCTTATCACTTAATTTGTTTCTTATATCTGGCAGTAGTATGATAACAACATACATAAGATGTTCTTACTATACACATATGAAGATAAGGAGCGAAATTATATATGTCTTCCTTTTCCAATTTGCTTGATTTGAAACCTTTATCTGGATTCGACTGGTCTTGTTTCAATGGGAATATTGCAACCGCTATCTCTTATTTTGGTAACGATTACTTACACGCTTTTCAGCAGTCATGGACGTTTTCACGATTCGATCAACATGATCTTCCTTATCATTCGCTAGGTCAAGAAACCTATACGTATGAAGAGATTTTAAAATATGCCAATGTAGATTCTATGCTTCATCGTAATATCGCTTTACCGGATGCGCTCCGCAAAATTCATCAAGAACTTGAAGCAGGTCGACCTGTATTGGTTAAATGTGATGCATTCTCTTGCCCATGGTTTCCTGATAATTATCATACTCTGCATAACACACACTTTTTTATTATTGTTGATTATGATGCACAGACGGATGTATTCTCTTGCACAGATGTCTCCTATATGACTCATAATTATAAGCAAAGTGTAGCTGATTTTAGTCAGGGCTTTCTTAATGAAGTGATGACATTCTCGCCTACTACTCGTACTGCTCATACTGAAGAGATGGATATAGATTCATTATTACTGAATATTGCCAAAACCAATCTTGGGCTCCAACCTCAAAGCTATTCTATTTTTGATTCGATGCGTACATTTGCTGATCGATTCGAAGAATGTTATCAGTTAGCGGTGACAGAAATGAACCAATTCGATCTGGGTGCTGCTAATAAGTTACATCTTGAATTATTGTATATTATTCAAGCCCGTATGCAGTTTTTGAGATGGTTAGAACATTATGCGGATACTGAAAATGTAAATATACAACGTATACGAGCCGCTTTTGAACAATCTATCAAAAGTTGGTCGATTGTCCGTATGATGTATCTCAAATTATATGAACCCAAATCTAACAAAGAACATATCTTTAGTACATTGCCTGAAAAGATTAAAGCGATTGCCGCAATGGAAGAAGATATCGCCTATACTATTTTGCATATGGAACAGATGCGAGTACTCAACCTCAAGCTATCCCCAGCTCATACTTCTATCGGGTAGCGGGTCTGTATCTCCCGTCAAAAAACACAAAAAAAGAACTGCCCTTTGCGGAGCAGTTCTTTTTTGACATATTATCGTTTATCGTAAATCTTCCCAATCGCTGAGTGCTTCTTCAATCACTCGTTTGCGTAAAGGTTTACTGATATAGGCGTTCATTTTAGATTCTGAAAGTAAATCTACATTCAGAAGATCAGTAGAACAAGCAATAATATAAGGCTGTTTCTCATTTTCTGAAATGGCAGATCGAATCTGTTGAACAGCTTCAATCCCACCCAATTCTGGCATACGCAAATCCATAAATATCATATCGTATGAATGTTGCGCAGCCAGTTGTACAGCTTCTTTACCATGCCTTGCACCTTTGACTTTATGCCCTAATTTCCTCAACATTTCCATTAACACATACCGGTTAATATCATTGTCATCAGCAATCAAGATCTCAAGGTTTTTTGTTGTCATATATTCGGAAGAATAGACCACCTCTCTAATAAACCTGGTGATACATCTATCCGATCGTTAACCTGCTTTTTGATGTTGTTTTTTGTTCTTCACTTTAAGTGAAGTATCAATATCTTTGAAGCCGATAAATTTCTTCGTATCTTCATTCCAAATACGGAAACGTAACGACTGCAAGCTAGTCAATAATGTAATTGTCTGTACATCTTGCAATACAGGACTTGTATTATGCGCGGACTCCAAGAAGTAATTGGGTACACGTGAGCTTAAATGATGAATATGGTGGAAACCGATGTTACCAGTAATCCAGTGCAATACTCTAGGAAGTTTGTAGAAAGAGCTACCATGCATAGCCGCTTTAACATAATTCCAGTTTTCTTCTTCTTCAAAGTAACTTTCTTCAAACTGATGCTGTACATAGAACAACCAGATACCGCCTACGCCAGACATAAAGAAGATTGGACCTTGAATCATTAGAAATGCTTGCCAACCGATTCCCCAGCACAGCAAACCGATAATTACAACAAGCGCTACGTTAACCATATACGTATTCATACGCTCTTTTTTCGGAGCACCTTTACGGTTAAAACGGTAGATCAATAAAAATGTATAAATAGGACCGATCGTAAACATAATCATCGGATTACGATACATACGGTACACCCAACGACGTAATGGAGATAATGCTAAATATTCGTTCACAGTTAATGTCCAGATATCGCCTGTTCCGCGTTTATCTAAATTACCATTAGTTGCGTGATGCATAGAGTGGCTATAACGCCATTGATCATAAGAACATAAAGTCATAATACCTGTAATGTTACCTACAATAGTATTTGCTTTACGGTTTTTGAAAAAGGAACGATGACAGCAATCATGAAAAATAATAAAGGTGCGAACTAAGAATCCGCCAGCAAGTACCATAATAGGGATAGTCAACCAGTAGGATACTGATAAACTAAGGTATGCAAGATACCATAGACCGAAAAATGGAACAAGTGTATTAATCAGTTGCCATACACTGTATTTCGTGTTTGATTTCTCATAGGGAGCTAAACTTTTACGCCAATTGTCTTGATCTTTCGTCACACGCGCAGTGGACATATTTGGGTGCTTCCTCTCTTGGGATCGATTCGTAACCTACTTCACAATGATTCCACAGTAGTCACTCATGGAACCCCCGAGAAAGATTAAGTTATCACATAGGGCTTTTTGAACATTTTCGAAAAATTAGTACCTGCCTATATACTCTATTGTATTACGTTACATAGGTGCTTGTAAACCAAGCTAGCTCTTTTCACAGGATATCCATACAATATGTCTAAAAACCAAACTTTTACATATTCACATATATACATAACAAAAAAAGATTATTCAAAGAACCGCATTTTCTGCTGATTCTCTAAATAATCTTTAGTCGATTGCTTCTTACACACGAAGCTATTTTGTGTACCATTACCCGGGAAATATAGAATTCATTATACGATCTGCCCATTACTTCTATACTACTTATACAAGTATTAGGAAGCTCAATAACATATTCCTGTTTCTTTATTCATTTTATTATAAGTCTTTGTGCATATTGATCATGACAAATTAACTTTAGAGCTAACTAATCCTTACATCTTCAAAAATAAATATAGTTCTTTTGCAGGGATAAATCGTCCAGCTAAAGTTATAAAGAGCCATAAAAAGGATAGAACAAACAAAAAGACCTCATAAAATCAGGTCTTTTTTGTTTTGTTATTCCATTTTTTACGTAATTTCAATTTTGAATCTACCTTCTGTTTCTAAAGTAGCATTTACAAAATAGAATAAAAATGATTTTAATTTTACTCATTTTATTCTTTAAAATGCTATGTCATTCTTCGCTTTCCTTATTTAATTTGAAATGAAGAACTTTACATATTATTGACTTGACTATTCAAATTTGAGACTCTATAGTTATTTATTGTAATTAAATACATAATTTTTACATTTTTATCTCAGTCATTTTTTCTGCTATTTGTTCTCTTTTTGAAGCGGTTCAATATGCAAATATTCGAACTCCACATGACAGCCATCTCCTTGTGGGCTACATGCATATACACCACATTGAAAAGGCGTTTGATCATTTTGATCATCAAACAAATGAGCGATCCGTATTTGATTCCATTTCAGTTCTGAAGCATCATCTTGTTCTTGTTCGGCATATTCAATTGTGTAATCACCCGCTTCACGGCGAATACGAAATAAAAGTTCGGTCTCGCCTGCAACAAAGTTTTGGGTAGACCAATCTGAATATCCATTGTTGGTAACAACGGCACCTAACTTGGCATGACCATCTGTTTCAAATTCTACAGAAGTCTTAAGCCAGCAATGTTCTGAAAAACGAATCATCAATCCAGCTTGATCATATTGGTGAACTGGATATGTACGCACTTTCGTTGTCATAATCATGTCACCTGTCATCTCGGCAAATAGAAAATGTCCGTTGTCTACTCGAAATCCATAATGTGTTTTTTGCCAGAAATCAGTTTTCGCTAATGGTTTGAAAGTAAGGACTTGTTTCTCTGAAGAGACTTCCCATTCCTCAGGTGGACAGTGCCATTGCAGTCGTTCATCCATAGCCTTACCTTGAAAGTTTTCTAATAGTTGACTCATTCCCTATCACTCCTTATTCGATGAATACATAGATGGCAGTTTCTGTACAAGATCTGCCTTCATTCATTATGTTGATCATAGATGGAAATTTCAAGTGTATTTGATTATTTATGGAAGGGTGATGATGTTGAAAAGGATTTTTGGATTAAGTTGTGGCTTTTACTTTCTAATCGGAATTACCAGTGTTTTGTTAGGCGCTCTGCTGCCCGTTATTTTGCCTCACTACGGTAAAGATTACAGCGATGGAGGCACATTGTTATTTTTACAATTCATGGGCTTTCTTGTGGGGGTAGTTGTTTCTCCTTCTTTATCTGCATGGGTCGGACGCAAACATATGTTACTGATTGCATTAGGGGCAATTACGATTGCTTATGCAATGATGGGTACTTTGCCAGTATGGGGTTGGATGGTCACGATGACGATTTTTGTAGGCTTTGGTTCAGGTATTATCGAATCTTCGATTGGAGCCTTTACGATCGAATTCGCTGAAGCGCAAAAAGCAGTCGCGATGACCAAGCTAGATGTTTATTTTGGAGTAGGTTCATTATTAATTCCTGCTTTAGCAAGTCTGTATATTTTCTTAAATGTATGGCAGTTGTCTTTCTACACTGTTGCATTAGCTACTCTTCTCTTACTGTTATTCTGGATCACCATGCCAGCAGATAGTTCTGCGCAACTTCGGCGTATTCAAGAACATGATGCCGATCATACCGGAGCTGTCGTGAAACGAAAATATAGCGGTAAACAATTACAATTTCTCAGTATTTTCATCTTATTCTTTTTTGTATACATGGGTCTTGAATTAGGAGTGATGAATTTTCTACCTTCTATTCTGATCGAAAGTATTTCGATTAGTGATTCAGCTGCTTCGCTCAGTGTCACTTTTTTCTGGGCAGCCATGACGATTGGTCGGTTATTTGTCGGTCGTATAGCAGAATCGATTCGTTATGTTCCTTTCTTGATTGGTAGTTCGCTTGGCATGATGCTGATGATTATTGGACTTGCTTTGGTTTCTCATCCTGTAGCGATGTATATTTTGATTTTTGCTATCGGCTTATTTATGTCAGGACTATTCTCTATCGCTTTAGTATTCGCTAATTCTCTTATTCCAGGAATGACCGAACGTACAACCAGTATTCTGATTGCTGCTGGTGGAATCGGTGGATCGGTCTTGCAGTATGTGATCGGTTGGAGTATGGCGAATTGGTCTGTCGGACCTACGTTATGGGTATTTGCTGGATTCTCATTGGTGCTGTTAATTAGTATTGCTTTTACTTCTCAATGGAGTACTTCACAAGCCAAATTAACATCAAGAGTGCAATCCTAGATCCATACTCTGTAAGGGAGGTGAGGAACAGCGATCCAAGAAACGATTGTAGTTGAGTGGTATCAATGACAGAGCATTTTAGCAGATCAAGTCTATTTGAACTTAAAATCAGGAGGCAAATCATGCAAACTTTAACTGAGAATCGGTTTCGTTATGGTAGAGGTATTAAATTAATTGACGATACAGGTACAGAATATATAGATGGTGTATCCGGTACATTTAATCTTTCTCTTGGATACAATCACCCGTATGTAGTGCAAAAAGTGCAAGAGCAAGTTGGCAATCTGACACATATGTCGTCTACGTTTACAGAACCTTATGTCGATGAAGTGTTATCTCATTTGTTAGAATATGCACCAAATGGGATTGATACAGGCTGGATGCGTGACATCACGGGTTCCACTGCAAACGAATGCGCAACTAAAATTGCTCAAAAATATACTGGTGATACCGATATTGTCAGCCTTTTCTACTCTCATCATGGACAGACACAATTTGCCACAGGTATTTCGGGTAATGCTTTCCGTCGTAAAGGATTTCCGAATTCCTCTGTTCCCAATTCTCTGCATGTCCCTGCACCTTATTGCTATCGTTGCCCGTTCGATGCCAAGCCGTCCAATTGTGGAATGAAATGTGTAGAAGCGCTAGCCGATCAGATTGAGTATGGCGGTTCTGGTTCTACAGCTTGTATGATTATCGAACCGATTCTAGGTAACGGTGGTAATATTATGCCTCCACCTGAGTATTTCAAAGGTATTCGTCAGTTGTGCGATGAGCAAAATATCATCTTGATCGCAGATGAAGTACAGACAGGTATTGGTCGTACTGGTTATATGTTTGCAAGTACATTATTCGATATTAAACCTGATATCATTACGCTGGCTAAAGGACTTGGTGGTATCGGTGTCCCTGTTGCTGCGGTCTTGATGCAGTCTCGTCTAAATGTCCTTGAAAAACATGAGCATTCCTTTACTTCAGGTAGTAATCTGATCTCTGTTACAGCAGCTAAATCAACATTGGAAGTTGTGTCTGAACCTGGATTCATGGAAGATGTACAACGCAAAGGAAAATTACTGGGCGATTTGCTTTTAAATTTGGAAGAGAAATATAACTGTATTGGTGAAGCTCGTGGCGTAGGTCTAATGTGGGGTCTAGAAATCGTAGATGAATATAATGCTCCAGATACCAACAAAATGAATGCGATTATCAATTTTGCTTTTGCTGATCAACAATTAATTCTACGTGGTTCTCGTTATGGATTCGGTAATGTTGTTAAAGTTCGTCCTTCTCTTACTGTAACAGATGAAGAGATTGTAGAGATTATCCGTCGTCTTGACCTCGTTTTGTCGTCTTTGGATTAAAGCGCTTTTACTTAATTACGTTAAAATTATGTATATACGTTGTTATCTGAATTTAAAAGAATACGCTTAGCTTTAATATGAGGAGGAATATTATGTTATCACTTGTCTACAAATCAGCTTGGGACGTTGCTCTGGAAGAAAGACCACAACCACAAATTACGCAGGAAAATCAAGTGCTGGTACGCATTCATGCAACAGGCGTATGCGGAACTGACCTTGGTATCGTAAGTGGCAAATACCATGCCAAATCGTCCATCATTTTGGGACATGAATCGGCTGGAGAAGTCGTACAAGTCGGTGATCGGGTGACGACGCTACAAGTTGGGGATCGCGTTGTGATTGACCCTACTTACTATTGCGGTCAGTGTAATATGTGTCGTACAGGAAGGCAGAACCATTGTTTACATAAAAGCACCACGGAGACAGGAGTCAGTAGTGATGGTACATTTACCGATTACTATGTAACCGAAGATCGGTTCCTTTACAAATTAGCAGATCATGTTAGTTATGCAGAAGCTACGCTAACTGAACCTTTAAGTTGTATGCTGACAGGTATTAATCAGATTCAATTACTTCCTAACTTCCGCACGATTATTTTGGGAGCGGGTCCGATCGGGATGTTATACAGTTATGCTTTGGCTTCCAAAGGGGTGTCCGGTAGTATTGTCGATATCTCACAGGATCGCTTGCATATTGCAGGTGCGATAGCGCCGGAACGTTGGGATACTCATAACTCTTTTGAAAGTGCATTAACGCATATTTCTCCATCCGATCATCAAGTGGATCTGATTGTGGATACAACAGGAGCTGTAGGGACAACTGTCCTTTCTAATCTAGCACATGGTGGATATCTGATGCTTGTAGGTCTGCGTGATGGAGTTAGCTCTTTCAACCCTAAAGAAGTTGTTGACCGTAGTCTCAAAATTATCGGTTCGATCGATTCTTTAGGTACATTTGCGACTGCTCATTATATGATCGAACGCAATCTGATTCCAGCAAGTAAGCTGATTACGCACACTTTTGCACTGCAAGATTATGAAGAAGCGTTCCAGACGCTAGGTTGTAATATCAGCAGTGGTACATTGACACCATCTTCAAATGCTATTAAAGTCGTTTTACAATCTACTTAATTGGATCTGAAGAATGGAGGTCAATTCAATATGGCATCAGAACATCTTAATCATCCTTCATCCCCATTGTGGCAAGACCCGCCGATTCAAGCGTTCATTTTTGATATGGATGGTGTGTTGATCGACAGTGAACCTATTTATTTTGAAATTGAAAAAAGTTCTTTTCAGCATCTAGGGGCTACGGTTGAAGAAACAGAACATCATACGTATGTAGGGGTGACGCTAGAATCGATGTTCCAACAGGTACTGGATAAGCATCAGCTGAATCATGTACTTGCTGAAGTGCTAGCATTTCATAAAGAAAATGTAATGAAGGTGATGCAAGGTCATGAAGAGCTACAAGCTTTTGATCATGTAGAACAATGGATTCAATGGTTGTCTAACTCGGGAATCAAGCTGGCAGTCGCTTCCTCTTCTCCACGTTCTTTAATCGAATTGATTTTGGAACGTACGGGATTACGTCCTTTCTTCACCGTGATGGTCAGTGGTGAAGAAGTAGCTCATGGTAAGCCTGCACCCGATATTTTCTTACATGCGGCAGAGCTATTACAGGTCGATCCGCAACATTGTGTAGTAATCGAAGATTCTCGCAATGGTGTCCAAGCAGCGAAAGATGCAGGTATGCGCTGTATCGGTCATCAGAATCCAGGTTCAGGCAATCAAGATTTGAGCAAAGCAGATATCATTATTCATAGTTATGCGGAGTTATTGGAATTACGTGATTCTCTGCATATCGGTGTACGTTCATAAGACAAATATTAGATAATCCAAAAGCCTTATTCCTTCTATTAGGAGTAAGGCTTTTTTGCTATACATCAGAATAATAAGATTCGAGTATAATTCTTTCTATTTTATAAATCAAAATCTTGAGCTTCAGGACTTAGATAACGAATATGATGCATATACGTACGAACTTTCTGATCTTGAACAGTATCATATTCAAAGTTCATTTGCTTGGCGACATCACAAGCCGTTTGCCGAAATAAATCCATCATTACATCTAATGCTTGCCAGATCTTCTCTTCATCCGCAGTAGGATAAGTCGCTAATAACTGTGTCCATACAGATGGTTCAAGAAAAGATTGTAGATACTTATGGTTTTTCCCGATGCTCACTTTGAATGCTGTATCGATCCCTACTTGCCATGTTAACATTTGCAATACCATGGGACGAATATAAAGATGGAGATGATCCAATACGTATATCATTTCCTGTCTCCATAACCCTTTAGCGGCATACGTCGATACCCACCAAAATTCATTACAACAATTAGCATACTGTTGTGCGGTTGGCGATGTAATATGATAATCCTCATCTGTCGGTGGCAAAAGTTCCGGCATACGCTGATCTTTGTCTAGCAGTACGTCAATAAGCTTATCTTCATGAATATAAGTCGCTTGAAGAGACAGAGGAAATAATCTGAGATCAATTCGGTTCCCATCCGCCAGTAACATCAAATAAGCAAATCGTCCATCATTATCTTCAAGCGAATCTCCCATAGCATCTGGCATTTGCATTATAATCTTTTCACCGAAATAATCTGTCCAATCACAGTCTTCTATAAAAGATTGCACATCGGTTACCAGATACACGATATCGTAATCTTGAAAAATATCGACCAGTACTTTGCTATTCACACGCGACCCATTCATCGCCACTACCCGCACCCGTTCATCCTGCTCCGCAAATTGCATAATTAAATCCATCATCTGCTGTTGATTACGTATATGAGATCATCCTTTCTTTAGAAAAGAAACATGTCTTCGCACATATAGCAACTCTGTTGAGTACTCACTACTTTTAATAGGATATCCAAAGGATGGGATTATTTATCTTTTATACTCTTGCTCATAGATTCTATGCACACGCTCGCTGATTATAGATGCACTCTGTTTAAACTTTAACCGAGTAGTCTTGCCTTTAACAATATAATCACCTGCTACCAATAACGAACGATTTTCTCCTAAAGCCGCGTCATATAATAAAGAGGCTCCATGCGTCGGAGCTGGAAAAAATAATCGCGTCAGGATTTGGATAAAAAACGGAATCCCTGATTTTTTACCCGAACGTAGCGTATTATTGCCACCCGGATCAACACTTAACAACTTCATTCCTTTGAGATGTTCAAATTCAGAAGCACGTTCAGAAGTCCACAGCGATAAAGCTAACTTAGCTGTTGCATAGGCACCAATTAGAGGCTTAAATGTTGTCGGATGTTCTAACTGATCAGGATCAAATGTTAACCGTGTAGCAAATACAGCGCTGGATGTATTAATCACCGTACGTAGATTTCCCTGCTGAAGTAGCTTCTCCAGTTCTTTCAAAATAATATAGGGAGCTACAGTCTGTGTATCAAAGTGAAGCTCACGTCCTTGCGGGGAAAAGCTTAATTCAGGATAACTTCCACCTGCATTATTATATAATATATCAATATGGATTTCTCGGGCTTGAATCTGTGTGAGTGCTGTTCGTAACTGTTCAAAATCAGATACATCAGCCACATAAATACGTAAGCGCTGATCTTGGATAGCTTGTTGAATCTGTATATCATCCGTAGCAAAGGAAGATCGAATAATCGCAATCACCTGCCATTGTTCCTCTAATAATCGATGAGTCAAAGCAAGACCAATTCCATGATTGGCTCCAGTAATACAAGCAACCCGTGCTAAAGATTTAGTATCCATCTGTTTTCCTCCTATTAAAATGAACCATTTTCACCCTTTATGACAAAGGGTTGAGTTCACTCTACAACTTGGAGTCGAATCGAAGTCAACTTCACATAAATAGATTGACTTGGAGTCAACTCCAAGTTGTACACTAATCATATGATCTTAAAGGAGTGATCCAGCATGAATCGAACCGAAGCATTTTCAATCAAAGAAGCTGCCTATCAAAGTGGACTGTCCGAAGATACGATTCGTTATTATGAGAAGATTCAATTACTTCCACAACCGAATCGCAAATCTAACGGTCACCGTGTATACGATCATACTAATATTGAAAAAATGAAATTAATCTTATGTCTGAAAAAAACAGGTTTGTCTTTGGAAGAAATGCGACCGTATGTCCAGTTATCTTTAGATAGTGATCTAACCGATTATCCTGAACTTTATCATATGCTACAACAGCATCAACATACTATTCAGGAACATATTCAATCGTTGCAACAGATATCTCATTTTATTGATATCGTGTTAGAACGTACACCTTCCTTACGCCCTCCTGCAACATCTTGTACAAGCGAATCTCAAGATCACCGTGTTCCTTTGAACAGACACAACCTTTTGAAAAGCTCAGTCTCTTAATCATCCTTAACCAAAAAAGAACAAGTCAAAGGCATTACGCCTAGACTTGTTCTTTTGGTTTACAGCCTATTTATATACTTTTCAAAAAGAGATCAAAGCCTGATTTAGTTTTTCTAAAACAGCAATTTTTTCGTCTGTTGTCGAATGACTTGTTAATGCATTTTTATCATCTAAAGCTGTTTGTAATGCAGTGATATCTTGTCCAGCAGTAGCCGTATTGATCTTGGATTGAGCTTCTACCGAGGCTTGCTCGATCCATGTATCTATAGTAGGTAATTGAACTACAATAGTCGTTTCTATATCAGCATCTCTAAGAGTTAAATGTAATGTTACATTATAATTTGCTGTATAAGCACTTCCATTATATTGAGATAACATTATTGTATCTTCAAAATCAGAAGTTACTAAATACGTATCATCAGTAACGCTTATCGGGTGTCCATTAACTTGAGTTGGTAACAATTCAATATCAGATATATACATAGCAATATTATCATTCAAAGAATTTGATGATCGCAATGATATATCTTTATCCATCTGTGTATCATAAGCCAAGACTTGATTGGAAGAAATCAAATCCATTTCTCGTTCCAAATCAAGCATATCTATCTCTGCCTGATTAGGTAATTGATGATAAATAGAGGTGGGTGGTATATTAACTAATACATTTTGATCGAAGAAGCTAACTTGATCATTATCTACATTCATATCAAATACATGCCAGTAAGGTTCTTCTCCATCGCCTACAGGAATATGATAAGTTTTCATTGGAAGTCTGTATGCTCCATTATATACTTTTACAGTAGCTGATGATTTTCGCAATGTTGATGCTGCTCCATTATTAGCAGTCGCACTATAATTTTGTACATAAAATGTGTATATGCCATCTACCCGTTTCTTAATAGTGATCACTTCTGGTCCGTAAGAACTCATATTATCTGTATCTAAAGATACATAATTCTGATTCTGGTAATTGTATTGTCTATTGTCGGTAGAAGTATGGAATCCATAGCCATCGGGTGTAGGTCCTAACAAATGAGCATCTTCATCGTAAGGTAATTCATCCCATGTTAATACAATACTAATTTTACCTTCTGTTGGCATCCTTGAAACAATAGCACTTTGATCATAATTATATTCTTCTGCCAAAGACGTCGCTATTAGATAAGAAGGAATAAAACCCTCTTTTATCAGTTCACCTGTGTATACTCCTGGTGGGAGCGTAACATTATAATCTCCATGTTCATTGGTTGTAACAGTCGCTGCGATTGGTCCTTCTGTTACATTCAACCCCCGCCGAAAATGAATCGTCATTCCTTCTACGGATTCACCCTGTTCTTCTCCTATAAAACCTGTAAATCCATTGATACGTAGATCACCTTTACTAATCGTTAAAAGACGACTTGAGGAAGACGATGGTGTAACTGTAATCTCTAATATTTTATTATATTTGGCTTTTAAGTTAAGCGGATCAAATTGGATTACACCTGTGACACTATCATAAATAATGTTCGTTAGTGTATACGGCTTACCATTTAATGTAGCTGTCACTTCCATATCACTTAGCAATAATTCATTGGTCGGTTGGTTCAAATGTAAGATCGCTTGACCATTTCTGACATCCAAACTTTGCACAGGTTGTTGTACAACGACAGGTGTCGAAGAGTCTTGATGTTTCTTATCTTCTTTGCGAATATTGGTCACCGCTTGCTCGCCACCAACGACACCGCCTTCAATCAGTGCGGTTACCCCTGCACTGGTTGTCGTCTGATTCACTCGTGGTGTAATCGTTGATCCAGTTACATTAATGTATGCTTTTTCAATCGTACCATTACCACTGACTTTAGCCGCACTATTCAACGTCAACGATTGGATCGATGATGAAGATGTGGTGCTAATCTTATTATCTGTTGTGCCTGAAGCCACTGCCAGATTATCGACAGAACCAGTAAGCAATTGAGTTAGCACAGAGGATGACGAAATGTCCATACTATCTATACGTCCCTTTAAGGAAACCGTTGATCCCGATGGAATCTGATTGGACAAGACGACATTTGTAAATCCTGCTCCTGTTGTTAATCCTTTTTCTTCAAGTAGACCTCCAGATTGAAGAATCATCTGCTGTACAGTTGTTGCACCTGTAGTCACTACACGTACATTACCATCTTTTTTATTGATAACAGCTGTTTGCAGTGTAGCATCTTGAAGATGGATACTATTTATGCCACCACCATTAATAGTCGTTGTTCCTTTAACAGTCACATGATCTAAGATGGCATCCCCTTCGCCGATTCCTGCACCTAAAAGAAGATCGCCTTCGATCACCATATTGCGAAGCGTACTGCCAGCACTATTTAACTGCATATCACCTGCTATTTGTTGTTGACCGGATGCAGGCCCATAGACACCTGCTGTATTGTATATCGTTGTTGGAGAAGATGATTTGGATGAGTTATTCGTATCCGACGATTCTAAAGAACGCTCCAAGACAGTAACAGCTTCTGCACGAGTCGTTGTATCTTTAGGACGGAATCCCTTTTCATCACCTTTCATCAGTCCACTGTCGATCACTGCGCCAATCGAACCTTTACTCCATGAAGGACTATAGAGTGTATCTTTCATTTGAGCAGCAGAGTTAGATGACTTTAATTTTTTCAAAGAAGTCAAAATAACAGCTAATTCTTGACGTGTAACTTTTTGATCTGGATGGAAAGTATTATTTTTGTATCCTTCCATATATCCTTGTGATTTGGCGATCGCTACATCATGGTAGAACCAGTCTGAAGATTGTACATCTTTGTACGCAATCGAACTTGTTTGAGTAAATCCAAATGCTTTGTTAATCATAGCCGCTAGCTGTGATCTGGTTACACTTTGATCTGGTTTTAAACTTCCATCTTGAAATCCACTAATGTACCCTTTACTTTGCCATTGTGTCATGACATCCTTAGCCCAGTGATTCTGAATATCACTTGCTTGAGCAGTTGGTGTTGCTGTAAATCCCCAAGTAGGCAAAACAATAGCGACACTCAGCAATAATGTGATCCACTGGTGACTTCTCTTTTTCATATTCCCCAACATGAATTCCCCCAATAAAATGTAAGCATTATTTGATCTTATAACTTTAGACGTAGGTATATAGACATATTCTTTCATATTACTACATATTTTTTATTTTGGGAATTGATTTTTCCTATATTGGAATTGTATGGATAAGGAATAGATATAATAAGATCCACTTGCCAAATTCAAAATTCTCTGTTAACATACTGAACAAACGTTCAGTATTATTTCTTCTATATAATGTTATCCAGCACACTTAATGAATCGGAGTGAAAACTCGTGAATAAAAAGCAATTGCAAACCGAACAAACTAAAAAAAGAATGTTAGATGCGGCTCGTGCCTTATTTGTACAAAAAGGATTCAAAGCCACTTCGATTGAAGATATCGTAGCTGCTACAGGTAGTAGTAAAGGGAATATCTATTACCATTTCAAAAGTAAAGAAGGTCTGTTTCTTTATTTACTAGATGAGTGGAATCGGGATTGGGAAGAAAAATGGCAAGAGAAAGAACATCTGTATCCTACCACTGTCCAAAAAATATATGGGCTTGCTGAACATCTGGTACGTGATGATCTCAGTCATCCACTTACCAAAGCAGCAGATGAATTTTTTAATAGCGATGAAAAAGATAATGATGTTGAAGAACGTGTATCTACCATGATGGCTTCTCATCTAAGCTTTAACCAGCAATTAATTCAACAAGGGATCGATAGTGGGGAATTCAAGGCGAACGATGCCGCTAAGTTAGCTATTATTATGGAAAGTCTGATTATTGGATTAGGTCAGATGTCTCGTCAAGCGAGTATTGAGGAAGCTTTGAACGTATATGAATTAGCTGTTACTGTGATGCTATATGGTATAGCCAGCCCTATGACTTCATAGCGATGTACAAGTAAATCAAGAACAAGCCAAAATAGAGTATGTTGATGTAGCTTCATCTATGATGATCAGTATCATAACTTATTCTATTATTAACATATTACAGACCGAACGTTCAGTATTATAAAATGATTAAATGAATAGATGGAGGATTTACTCATGTCGTTATTACTTCGTAACAGAGGTGCTATACTGCTTCTGATGATCAACATTTTTCTTATTTTTACAGGCGTAGGCTTAGTGATTCCAATCATGCCTACATATATGAATGAACTTCATATTAATGGTAGTATGGTCGGATTACTGGTGGCTGCTTTTTCATTCAGTCAATTAATCTGTTCCCCAATTGCTGGACGATTATCTGATACATGGGGACGTAAAAAAATGATCGTATCCGGGATGATTATTTTCGCTGTATCGGAATGGTTATTCGGGATTGCAAATGATCCTACATTATTGTTCGCTGCTCGGATGTTAGGCGGTATTGGTGCAGCCTTTATTATGCCTGCGGTTATGGCGTATACTGCTGATATCACATCCGATGAAGAACGTGGTAAAGGGATGGGTTATATTAATGCGGCGATTACGACTGGATTTATTATTGGTCCGGGTATCGGGGGATATATTGCTGAATTTGGTATTCGGGTGCCGTTCTATGCGGCAGGTATAGCCGCAGCGATTGCAGCTGTAATCACCTTATTGGTATTGCCTGAATCATTAACAGCAGAGAAGCGCAAAGCAACAATCGCTGAAGCTTCTCTTACCAAGCAACCAAATATGTTTTTACAATTGATTCATTCCTATCGTGAATCGTATTTCCTTAGTCTGGTGATTGTGTTCGTTATGTCTTTCGGATTAGCCAATTATGAGACGGTATTCGGATTGTTTGTCGATCATAAGTTTGGATTTACACCAAAAGATATCGCCTTTATTATTACCTTCGGTTCGATTGCCGGGGCTGTTGTACAGGTTAGTGCGTTTGGATGGATCGTCAATACATTTGGTGAGAAGAAAGTCATTTCATGGTGTCTTGTGTTCGCATCACTATTCGTACTGTTAACGTTATTTGTCAATCAGTACTGGATGATATTAGTCGTTACTTTTATTGTATTCTTATCGATCGATATTCTAAGACCTGCGATCAGTACACAATTATCCAAAATTGCTCATAATCAGCAAGGTTATGTCGCTGGTCTGAACTCCGCGTATAGCAGTCTGGGTAATATTGCAGGGCCGATTGTCGCTGGATTATTATTTGATATCAATATTGGCTTCCCTTATATGGCGGCAGCGATTGTATTATTCTTATGCTTTATTCTATCGCGTAATACGAAGAAGCTTGATGTATAAACACCCTATTTAATCACCACCATATCTAATCATACCAAAAGAGTATCTATTCAGCAGATCGCTGTAGATACTCTTTTTTGCTTTCGTTATCGCCAATCTTCTGCTATAAAACAATAACGATCATCTTGCGGAGGATCGATCATCAGATGTACCAATGGTGTTAAATAAGGTTCTAATCGTTCTGCGGCAACTACACTGGTTTCTGTTACTTCTACAGGGTGTTCTAGATTCGTAATACTGAGCTTCATACGATCAGGATACATCCAAATAAAAGCTTTTACGCCTGCAATGATTACATGTTTGGGATGTTCTATTTGTGGATATGTCCACTTTGCTGTAGTAGAACTAGATGAATCCGGTGATATCCCTATCATCGGTAGATCTAACTGTTCAAACACTTCATGTAATTCTTCTTCTGACTGAATCCGAATCGCAATCAAAAGACAATCGCCATCTCCCACATGTCCTCCATAAGCTCGACAATATCGAAAATACTTCAATCGTTTAGACCATTTCAACAATGTATCCAATGAATGACGTTCAAAAAAGTAGCGTTCCCATAATTGCTGTTCTGATAGAGGTGTATGAAGAGGTTGGTTTTTCTTTTTCCTATTCCACATTGGCTACTCCTCCTTCTATTCAAAATGATGATCGATTCGCTTTGGCTAAAATTCCTTCTACAAAATCAGTCTTGAGTATTGTGTATTGTTCACGGTCTTCTGTTTGCTTAATAATCTGTTGCTTCAGTTGCCCATAAGCGATAACTTCATCAAGATGCTGACGAAGATAATTGCGAAAAGTAAGGTGTCTATGTAATTCCAGATTATCTTGAGCACATACATATAAATGTTGATTCATCCAGACTTGTTGATCGGGTTGCCAGGGAACATAATCATCTATTCGTCCAAAAGCTTCTCTGCCTTCTACCCCTAAATCTCCTCGATAGTGATATCCCAATAGACTCAATGCTGTAATAACCTCTGGCAATTGCTGTCTACTCGGGATTACGACGACGATATCTAAAATAGGCTTGGCTATTTGCTCTACAATCGAAGTACTACCGACATGTTCAATATGTAGCATTAATTCTTGTAACTGCTTCGTTAAAATGTGTTTAATCTGTTCAAACTGTTCTGCCCACTTGGGATTGTATACTTGAATGTCTATCATTGTTCGTACCTCCTTTATACTGTTCAAGTGTATATCATTCTATACTGATCTATTATCTGATAATAAAGAAATAGCGCTTCAAACAGAATTATACCTGTTCAAAGCGCTATTAGACTACTGGCAATGATTCATTTCATCACTCTAATGAATTAACCTTTTTTATTCAAAACTCATTATTGCGAAACAGTGATCGGGTTTTTATCTTCTAATAAAGCAAGATTATTTGTGATGACGGTATCTCCATCATTTAGACCACTATTGATAAATACTTGTGACCCTGTTGCTTTACCTAAAGTCACTTGCTTACGAATGGCTACATTTTTTTGTACCACATAGACATACGATTTGCCATCAATCGTTTGGATCGCTTTGGAAGGAACAATAATTCCTTCTTTGGCACTTGCATCGACAAAGCTAATATC
Organism: Paenibacillus nuruki; assembly: GCF_001721045.1. GTDB lineage: Bacteria > Bacillota > Bacilli > Paenibacillales > Paenibacillaceae > Saccharibacillus > Saccharibacillus nuruki. Next base: position 311,604 of record NZ_MDER01000031.1, read on the forward strand.
TGCTAACATACCAGATTTAAGCTTATTATCTGCATTGGATACAGCGACTTTAACAGGATATCCTTTACCACTGTCATCCAATGGACTGATATTTTTCACTTTACCTGTTTTGAGAATATTGGATGAAGTCACTCGTACTTGTACAGGATCACCAATTTTAACGTTATTGATTTGATCTGCTGGAACATAGATCAATGTATTCACTGTACTTAGATTGGCAATAACAAGTGCCGGTGAAGATGTAGATGCCATTTCGCCCACTTCTGCATTTTTAGTACCGATAATACCGTTGATCGGTGAAGTCACGACTGCATCATCTAGAGCATCTTGAGCAATATTTACATTCAATTCAGCTTGTTTTTGCTTTTGCTGACTGGCTTCAATACCTGAAGTGCTTTGTGACACTTCTAGTTGTTTCTGTGCATTGCTATAACCACTGTTAGCATTCTCATAACTGCTGGTTGCATTTTGATACGCACTTTGAGCCGTACTCAAATTTTTCTTCGCAATAACTAATGCTTTTTGCGCTGCATTTAATTGTTCTTGCGCATTAACCTGTGCATTTTTAGCATTATCATTTGCCGTTTGCGCTGTTGCTTGAGCAGTCTGTGCTTGTTCCAATTGAGCTTGAGTAGCTAATCCATTCTGAAATAAAGATTGGGTACGTGTTAATGTCTTTTGCGCCGCAGATAATGTTTCTGTCGTTTGCTTAATATTGTTCGCTGCACTCGATACAGCTGTTTTGGCTTGCTCTACCGCTGTGGTTGCTTGATTGATTGCTCCATTGGCTTGGTTGATCGAACCTGTTGCTTGATCGATTGCACTTTTCGATGAAATGATCCCATTTTTGGAGCTAACTACACCAGAGTTGGCAGAGACCATACCTGATTGTTGAGAATCTTGAGCCGTTTTCACTGCTGCTCCTGCCGCAGCTACATCTGCTTGTGCTTTTGCTAGATTGTTGCGAAGATCATTGTCTTCGAGTTTGAGAAGTACTTGCCCTTTTTTAACTTCTGTTCCGATATCGACAGGTAGTGATACCACTTTGCCACCCATTTTCGGAATAATATTAACGGTCTCAGAAGGTGTCACGGTACCTGTATAAATTTCACCTTTACCGATCAACCCTTTTTGTGCCTGACTGACTTTGACGGTGACGTTCATCGCTTGTGTTGTTGCCGCTGCACTATTGGAAGAACAGCCAGATAACACAACGGTTCCAACCAGTAATGCTGCTAATGGTAATTCCCATTTTGTTCTTTTCATTCGTGTTCCCTTTCTTTCTATCTATATTGGATGAAAAGCTTTCTGATCTGAAAGCATCTATCGATACGATTATTCTTTGATCGCTTTGACACCTTTACGTCGACTAATAAATAAGAATATAAATGGAATCGAGCAAAATAGCGGAATCGATGATACTAAGAAGGTATCAGCTATCCCTCTAGAATAGGCATCAAGGGTAATCAACCCTGAGGTAATGGTCGCCCATGAACTTCCCAATGTCGATTGAAGCGATTGTGCACCATCAAGTGTGATCGATTCTGAGATTTGTTGCGAATGTAGAGCAGTACGACTTTGCATTAAGAACGTCAAAATCGCAATTGCCATCGAACCTGCTATCGTACGGACTAGATTAGATGCCGTCGATGCTTTACCTACTTTTTCCGGTGCAACAGCATTCATCCCTACTGTTGATAAAGGCATCATACAGATCCCGATTCCCATACCACGGAACATCAATACCACTTGTAGCCATAGATGTGAAGTATCCGGAGTCAGTGTGTGTAGATGATATGTCATTAAGCTTGTTAGTGTTAAGCCAAATAATGCAATCGGTACAATCCCAATTTTATCAAATAATTTACCAGCAATCGGCATCATCACAGCCATAGCGATCGCTTGCGGTAATAAGATAATCCCTGTATGCACAGGCGAGACGGACTGAATATTTTGCAAAAATAATGGAGATAAGAATGTTCCTCCATACAGCCCCATCATGACAAAACTTGAAGTAATCACACTAATCGTAAATTTATAATTTTTAAATAAAGAAATATCGATAACCGGATTGTCTTTGCCACTTTCGACAAAAATCAAAAAGACCAATGACCAGAAAGCGACGAAAAATAATCCTACAATTTTGAAAGAACTCCAACCATCGCTTGAACCGCTAGATAGTGCGTAAAGCAATGTTCCTGCACAAGTAGCTGCTAGTAAAAATCCAGCTAAATCGAACTTAACTCTAGCGCCTTTAGGCGGTTCTTTAATCAATACGATTACCATCAAAATAGCGAATAGTGCTACAGGAATACAGACGATAAATAGGAAACGCCAGTTAAACCATTCAATCAAGTATCCACTCAGTGTAGGACCGATAGCAGGTGCAGCCATTGCAGCTACGCCCCAGATCCCAAGTGCCATACCGATCTGTTCACGTGGCATAATTTTATATACGATCGTCATACTTAGCGGCATAATTACACCGCCACCTAATCCTGCCAAAATACGTGCAGCGATTAACGACGAATCACTCCATGCAAAAATACAAAATGCTGTTCCTAATGTAAACACACTAAGTGCAGCGATCAAAAATTTCTTATAACCAATGCGCTGCTCCATAAATCCCGTGATCGGAACAATTATTCCTGATGCGAGAGTATAGCCGGTAATCACCCATTGAATCCGTGACGTTGTTGATCCTAAATCTGTGGTCAACTGAGGAATCGCTACATTGATCAGACTGTTATTCAAAATAGCGACAAAAGCTCCTAATATAATTGCGATAAAAGCAAGCCAGCGTTCTCTGGGCGAATCTGCGGGAGGAGCGGCGGCAACGACCGTGTCAGCCACATAAACCTCTCCTTACGATGTATGAATTTTCACAACCACATTTGTTCCAGGAATCAATTTCATGTCTTTCGGTACATTCAGAGCAATCTCTACAGGAATACGTTGTGTGACTTTGTTAAAGTTACCACTTGTATTGGTTGCCGCAATATTAGCAAAGACCGAGTTAGACGCTTCACCAATTTTGCGAATTTTACCTTGAATCGTGTAGTCTCCATCTGCATCTAACGAGACATCAACCACTTGACCTGGTTTAATACGGTTAATATCTGTTTCTTCAATATTGCTTGATACATATAGATCATTCATATCTGCCATAATCGCTACAGGAGAACTAGGTGTACCAATCTCATGTTCTTTGGAATAAATTTTGAGCACTGTGCCATCAATAGGAGCACGTAATACCGATTTGCTAATCATGCTAGAATCTAGACCAGATACATCTTGCTCTGCAATCGGTTCGTTTTGTTTCAGTACGTCGCCTTCTTCAACATCAATATGATTGAGTTCAGCTGTAATCTGTGGCATTACTTTGTATTGTGTTGCTGAAATACGAGCATCTTCTGTTTTGACGAAATGAGTTCCTTGATACCAGTAATAATAACCTAACGTGCCACCGCTAATAACTAGTAACACGATGAGAATTGACAATACAATCTTCCTTCTCACTTACTCCACCCCTGTAGTTCAACTTTTTTTATTGTTACAACAAGCACTCTTAAACATACTTGTTATGAACGTCAATTTTACAGTCATTATGTCCTTCTTCTCCAAGCACACAAAGACAAGGAATAAGATGATTTCTAATTTGAAAAGCCATCTCTATTCCTTATTTGTCGATACTCAAGCCTCGCTTCAATAAATCTAATTCCAACTCGTAGTAGCCAATAATTTCATCCAACGGTACTTCTTTTGCAAAAAAGCGGATAAAATTCTGAATCGTGATCGCTACAATAATTTTAGTCAAATGAAGAACTTCCTTTTCATCAGCTACGTTGAGACGACTTCGATTGATCGAGCGGATAAATTCATTGGTACGTTCTTTGGCCGCCGGCTCATTCACATTCAGTGCTAATCGATGTTCTACTTTATAACTCATATTCAGAAAGATATTTTGAGCAAAATAGCGATATTCATGATGCTGAAATCGTTCTAGCATCATTTTGAAAAATTCATTAAAAGCAATAAAAATATCACCGTCATTTTCTTTGAGTAGCAACAACACTTTCTCTCGATTGTGCTTGTTATACTCTTCCAAAATATAAAAGAAAATATCTGCTTTATCCTCAAAATATTGATAAAAACTTCCTCTAGGAATACAAGCTTCTTTGATAATGTTCGCAATAGAAGCATCTGCTAGCGAAGCTCTAGAAAATTCTTTGAACGCTGCATCGATTAACACTTTCCGTTTTTCCTTTGGCAAATTAAAAAAAGTCTGAGTAGGCATGGATTCACTCCAAATTGAGCATTTTGGTTCATATCATATTATTTCAAGTGTAAAAAATTACATAAACAATTATAATGTGACACAGTGTCACATGTCAATAGTGTTCTGCTCCATATCTTCATATTTTCTTTCCTTATCCTTATATTTACATTATTCGCAAGTTAGTTTTGCTATTGTAGCATCTTATTTTTCGCTCTAAAATAGGTAAAATCACTAATTTTTGTATGAATTTATTACCAATTTTTATGGTATTTTGTTTCTACAATCAATGCTATATTACAATTTAGAAAACGCTTTCATTACTAATTTAGCGGGAGGTGGTATCGCTTACAACATTTCTTCTACCTATATAACCTGTTCCTGCAACGACTGTTTGTCAAAGAAAACGTTTATTTGTTTTCAAGATGTACAGATCATTACGTTTACAGATTGTCCATAACTTTCACAAAGGAGACTTTATTAATGAAACGTAAATCCAAATCGTATCTTTCTTTAACTGTGATTGCGGCTATGATCCTTTCTTTATTTTCTTCTTCAATGGCTTCAGCCGCTTCTGATGAAGAACAATCTTTATCTGCCGCTGCGACAACAAGTATTCAATCGTATGTCAGTGCGATGCAACCGGGTTGGAATTTAGGGAATTCACTGGATGCTACAGGGGCAGATGAGACTTCATGGGGTAACCCTCGTGTCACCAAAGAATTGATTCAACAGATTGCGAATCAAGGATATAAAAGTATTCGTATTCCTGTAACCTGGGATCAACATACAGGCAGTGCGCCTAACTATACAATCGATGCTGCTTATATGAGTCGTGTACAAGAAGTGATCAATTGGGCATTGGATGCGAATCTGTATGTCATGATCAATATCCATCATGATTCTTGGTTATGGACAAGTTATATGGGTCGAGATCATGATGCGGTACTTGCCCGTTACAATGCGGTATGGACACAGATTGCAGATCGCTTCAAAGCTTCTTCTAGCAAGCTGATGTTCGAAAGTATTAATGAGCCTCGTTTTACAGAAGGTGGAACAACCGATCCAGCAACTGCCTACAAATTGCTAGATGAACTAAATACCTCTTTTCACAAAATCGTAAGAGCATCCGGTGGAAATAATGCAACACGTGCAATTGTTCTTCCTACTCTAGCTACTTCTTCAACACAAGCAGATCTGGATGCACTATCCCAGACGATTGCTAAATTAAAAGATCCTAACATTATTGCTACGGTTCACTATTATGGCTTCTGGCCGTTCAGTGTAAATATTGCTGGTTATACGAAATTTGAAGCAGATACGCAAAAAGATATCACAGATACCTTTGATCGTGTATACAACTCATTTGTCGCTAAAGGCATTCCAGTCGTTATTGGCGAATTCGGATTGCTCGGCTTCGACAAAAATACAGGCGTTATCGAACAAGGCGAAAAACTGAAATTCTTTGAATTCTTTTCTAACTATGTACGTCAAAAAAACATGACCACGATGCTATGGGATAACGGACAGCACTTTAGCCGTACAGCCTACAAATGGTCAGATCCTGAACTATACAATGTGATGAAAGCAGGTTGGACAGGACGTTCTTCTACTGCTGAGACAGACTTGCTGTACTTCAAAAAAGGAGCAGCAATCCAAGACAAAACGGTGAAATTGAATCTCAATGGTAATACATTCAGTTCCCTTTCTAATGGTAGTACTACACTGGTTAAAGGTACCGATTATACGATCAGTGGAGATACCCTTGTTATCAAATCCAGTCTAGTGACTAAGTTGCTGGCTTCAGGTAAATTAGGAGTCAATGCTACACTAACAGCTAAATTTAACAAAGGTGCCAACTGGAACTTTAATGTGATCTCGTATGATACACCGAAAGTGAGTGCTACAACAGGCACAACCAGTTCATTTGCTATCCCTACGACTTTCAATGGTAATCAGTTAGCGACAATGGAAGCTACGTATACAAGTGGTGGAAATGCAGGGCCGCAAAACTGGACATCTTATAAAGAATTCGCAACAGCTTTCAGCCCGGATTATAGTGCCAACGTAATCAAATTAACACCAGACTTTTTCAAAGAAACCAACGATGGCGAAGTTCTACTCAAATTCTACTTCTGGAATGGTGATGTTGTTAATTACAAAATCACGAAGAGTGGATCAAGCGTAGTTGGTAAAACGTCTTAAAATAATAAAACAACAAAGGCAAGCTACGGTGAATATATCCGCAAGCTTGCCTTTGTTATATTTATAACCTTTGTAGTTCTAACTCATCTATACTTTTCCAGGTACTATCCACTTTCTTACCCAAATCTGCCAAGAAATGCGTATAATATCCTTCTAGTCTCCAGATGATCCGACCTGATAATATAATTTCATGTTCACATTTCAAATGGTAATACACCGTCTGATGTTCATCTTTCCAATGATCGGTAACTGTCTCGATATAATATCCTCTACGAAACATATCTGCTAACAATTCTTCTGAGTTGTGTTCTTTCAACATATCAACATCCACGCCTACTACTTGATGTAATTGTTTCAATACTTGGTACACACACTCTTGAAATTGATTAGAAACCTGACCAATGTAAGTTTCCATCAGCTTTTCCAAATTCAACATCTCCCAGATATCATATTAGTAATATCTTTTATTATATACTAATTTTATCCATAAGAGTTTTTTAATTGAAATTAATATTAAGGTAATTTCGTGAAATATCTAGCATTTCTTTAAAGTCATTTTTGTAAATCTTCTTCAATAATAGCGAGCGTCAAATGATCTTGCCAGACACCATCAATTTTTACATTTTTGCGAGCAATGCCTTCTTTAGTAAATCCTGCTTTTAACAATACTTTGATCGATCCAATATTGTGAGGCATTACACCTGCTTCGATACGATGTAGTCCCAACTCACTAAAGGCATGTTGTACGATCACTTTTACCGCTTCACTCATATACCCTTTACCATTGTACGTTTGATCAAGAAAGTACCCGATCCAACCACTTTGTAGATTACCTCGTACCACTTCAGACAAAATCACTTCGCCGATCACAGTGTCTGTGTCTTTGAGAAAAATAAGAAAACAATAGCTTGTATCTTGTTCACTTGACTCTAAAAAGCGGTGAACTCGTTCAGCTTGACCTTCGTATGTATAGAAGAATTCATTACGTGTGCCAGCAAAAGCTTTGAAAAATTCTCTATTGTTCACCTCTAAAGCAAGCAATGAAGCTATATCTTCTTTCACAAGCGGTTTAATCGTTAAATGTTCTGAATGTAATATCATGTTCCGGCTCCTTTGATTTAAATGTACTGTTTAATTTTGCCCTTTTCAACTTACAAACTAAAGTGTCATATGCTGTCCATGTCTTGCTAAATACTCTTCTTTGTCTTTGTAATCTGGCATAATGCTACCTAATTTTCTCCAGAAAGAACGATCATGGTTCATATGAAGTAAATGACAAAGTTCGTGCACAATTACATAATCGATCACTTCTATCGGAGCCATAGCTAGGCGGTAATTAAACGTGATTTTTTTGCTCGAATGACAACTTCCCCATTTGGTGGTCGATTCTTCGATATCGATACTTTTTGGCTTTACCCGTAGTTGCTTTTGGTAACCTTCAATACGTTCGAGAACAATTTTTTTACAACTGGTAAAATAAAACTTTTTCAGCTTCTGGCGTAATTCTTCTTCACTGGCATCGCCAACTTCAATAAGCTCATGCAAAAAATACTTTTTCCCTAAATACAAAAACTGCCCTTGTTCTTCATATTCTTTGGCTTGAGGAACCGCATTTGCTTTAGCTTGATCTAGCTTACTTGTATTATCCAACAGCCATTGCTTATTTCGCTCCATCACCCGCAAAATATCTTCTTCCGGGGTTCCATTAGGAGCTTTGACTGTAATAAGCCCAATCGTTTCAAGCTGAATCGCTATCTTCGTGCGCTTGCTATATTGCACATTAAATTCAATTGTGCGCTCATCGAATTGTATTTTCATAGACATTCTCTTTTCTACTATAAAATATAGGATTTTACTTCTTATCATATCATTCTATGATGCCAAAACAAAAAAAGAGAGGCTGTATGCCCCTCTTCGTATCTATAATATGGTTTTAGTTATGAGTATAGTCAACGAGTTATGGACTAACCATACCACCGTTAGCATTGATCGTCTCGCCACTTACATAACTAGATTCTTGGCTAGCTAAGAATACATACGCTGGAGCCATTTCTACAGGCTGTCCTGCACGTCCAAGTGGTGTGTTAGAACCGAATTCTTTCAATGCTTCTGTTGGTTGTCCGCCTGCCACTTGTAGCGGTGTCCATACTGGACCTGGTGCTACTACGTTGACACGGATACCTTTTTCACCAACTTGTTGTGCCAGTGCTTTACTGAATACATTGATTGAACCTTTAGTTGTTGCATAATCCAACAATCCTGGTGAAGGAGAGTACGCTTGGATCGATGATGTATTAATAATTGAACTACCTGGTTGCATATGCTTGATCGCTGCTTTGCATAACCAGAATAGAGAATATACGTTTGTTTTGAATGTAGCATCAAATTGTTCTGTGGTTAGATCAGCAATCGATTCTACAAACTGCTGTTTACCTGCTACATTAGCTAGAATATCGATTCCGCCTAATTTAGCTACCGTGTCTTCGATCAATTGTTCACAGTATTGCTCATCTTTAAGATCGCCAGGCATTGCATATGCTTTTTGACCTGACTCTTCGATCAATTTCACGACTTCTTGAGCATCTGCTTCTTCTTCAGGTAGATAAGAAATTACAACGTCTGCACCTTCACGAGCAAAAGCGATTGCTGCTGCGCGTCCGATACCACTATCTGCTCCTGTAACCAAAGCTTTGCGTCCTGTTAAGCGACCTGTACCACGGTAACTCGTTTCTCCAGAATCTGGAATTGGAGTCATATCTTTTTGCAAACCGGGTTCTGGTTGTTTTTGTTGCCAGTCTTCATTTGCCTTAGGATGTTGAGTCGTTGGATCTTGCTTTTGATATTGGTCAGCCATGATTGAATTTCCTCCTCTGAGATGATGTTTATATTGGTCGTTCTGGAAATTAATGAGCTCTTTTTCTATGTAACCGTGATAGCTTATCTTCAAACAAAAAGCATATCCTTTTTTTCTAAACATGCTAGAAAAAAGAATATGCTTCGCATTATGGTATCTTTATAGGCGTTATTATATAAAAAGTAATATTGGATTAATCTATCCGCTGATCCGATTTCTTCCCAATTCGAAACACATAATAACTAGCGATCACAATACCAATAAATACAATGCCGACGATTAATGAATTATGCGTATCCGGGTTAAACCACATGCCGATCAGCACCAATGTTAAGAAGATAATCACGATGTAATTACTGACTGGGAAAAATAACGATTTAAATGGATGCTCGTGGATATCATTTTTCCATTTTTTGCGGAACTTGAACTGGCTGAATGCCATGGCTAACCACGGAACCATGCCGGGTAAAATACTGGCACTATAAATGTACAAAAATAATTTGGAATCTGGAAATAAGTAATTGAACAGAACGCCTACCAACAGTAAAGCGATTGTTGTCATAATACTGTTACGTGGTACACCGCTTTTCGAAATTTTAGCAAAAAATGGTGGCGCTTGTTTATTTTGCGCTAGTGTATACAGCATACGACCTGCACTATAGATACCGCTATTACAACCAGACATCGCTGCGGTAAGCACTACAAAGTTAATAATACCTGCTGCCGCTACAATACCTACTTTGGCAAATGTCAAAACAAATGGGCTTCCTGTTGTACCTACTTCATTCCAAGGATAGATTGTGACAATAACGAAGATTGCACCTACATAGAAAATCAGTATCCGCCAGATAATATTTTTAATTGATTTTTTCAATGTTACTTTAGGATTTTCTGCTTCCCCTGCGGTAATCCCGATCATCTCGATTCCCTGATATGCCGCTGTTACAATACATAAGGCGAATAAGAATCCTTTTAACCCGCCAGCAAAAAATCCGCCATGTACATACAGATTAGATAACCCAATCGGTACACCGCCATTACCCAGTCCAAAAAAGATCATGCCTGTGCCGATCACAAGCATCGCACTAATCGCAACCACTTTAATCATCGCGAACCAGAATTCAAATTCTCCATAAAACTTAACAGCCGCTAGATTGGCAGCCGCAATAATGCCGACACCGGCTAATGCTGGAATCCACTGCGGAATCTCAGGGAACCAGTACCCTACATAGATTCCGATAGCTGTAACTTCAGCCATCCCGACTGTTACCCATAAAAACCAGTAACTCCATGCCGTTAAAAATCCAGCCAATGGGCTAATATATTTGTGAGCAAATGTAGCAAACGACCCTGTTACCGGTTCAACGATTAACATTTCGCCCATCATTCGCATCACAAATAACATAATCACACCTGCTGCCAAATAGGCGAGTAAAACCGAAGGCCCTGCCCATTGAATCGTACTTGCTGATCCCATAAATAGACCGACCCCGATGGTTCCTCCAAGGGCAATCAATTCAATATGACGTGTTTTGAGACCTCTAGTCAATTGCTTGGTTTCCAAAAAGAACGCTCCCTTTCAACTGTGTTCATCTTTACATTTTTCAATACTACACATGATTTTCTAAGATCTAACCCATTATGTACAACGATTATAATATGCTTATTAATGTGTTCGCTGTGACATACATTAACGCATTACAGAATTACTTCAACAAATTGTAAGGGAATATTTCAAGAAATACAACTATTATTATCACTGCAAACTACGTATTAAACTACAAAAAAAAGCAGACCTTTTCAAGTCTGCTTCCTTATTGTTATATGATCTGATTTCTACATCCTTTGATAAACAAAGAACTTTCGGTAGAACGCTATCCTTATTCAGATTTAAATTGAATCTGTTCTAAATAAAGACCTTCTGCATCTGCCATACCACCTGTTTGTAGCTTTTCTTTGGATAGCAAAATCGTAGGAATATCTGCTGCTTGCTTCTCCCCTAATCCCACTTCGATCAATGTACCAACCATTTTGCGTACCATATTATAAAGAAATCCATTTCCAGACACACGGAATTGTACAAATCCATCCACTACCTCGACATCTAATGTGTAGATGGTACGTAATGTATCTTTTTTCTTCGACTTGGCATTAGAATAGACTGCAAAATCATGTTCTCCCAGAAAATGAGCACAAGCCTCTTTCATTTTCGCGATATCTAGCTTTTTGGGAACATGCATACTGTACTTCCGCATAAAAGGATGGCTATACGCTTCATTCCATATTTTATAAATATACGTTTTGTTGGTCGCATGATAACGTGCATGAAACCGATCGTCGACTTTAGATACTTCTGTAATGCTGATATCTGCTGGTAAATAATGATTCAAAAAGTTAAAAATTTTGGACTCTGGCAAATCTTCTTTAATTTTAAAATGTGCGACTTGATGTAGTGCATGTACCCCAGCATCGGTACGGCTAGAACCTATAATTTCAATCGGTTGATCGACCAGTACAGAGATGGCTTTTTCAATCTTACCTTGCACTGTATTGTCGCTATCTCCAAGCCGTTGCCACCCTTTATAACGCCCACCATCGTATTGGATGATTAATTTGTAATTGTTCATGTGTACTCCCTTTGTGTTGGATAAAATAAATACTTTGAAGATATCTACTGTATCATATTATGTGTATTTCGTTTGGGTTTTAAATAATTGATTTTTAGTCTTCTATTTTTGTAGGTTCCCATGCGTAACTACAAGTTTCACACCTAGAAGTCATGCCACTCTTTATTATTTTGATACATGTAAACAATGTTAATAGCCCGATTAAAATAATTATTCCTAGTGCAATAGGATGTTTCATTAACTGATTATCTATTGTGTAAGCTATAGGCTGTACCATTAAATTATTATCTGCTATGTAAGCTATCACAAAACAAATCATTGCACCAAAATAAAATAATATGCAAGCAATTCCCCATCCTGATCCTGTAGTAACTTTTGCCGAATCGCATCTTGGACAACGTTCCCATTCATAAGCCATACTTCATTCCCCTAACATTTTATAATAGCTCTCCATAAGATCTTAGTACTATAATGCGATCTAAAGTAATAAAAAAATAATTTTTTCAAAGCAAAATATCTTATATTTATGTATTACGACATATGTGGCTGAATATTTTACACTTCACAATTCCTTTCTGCCAAAAGTGGATTGTTAGCTATGACTTGCTTTATATTCTGCTGTGCTTGTGGCTGTACCGTAATCCCGCCCTGACGAGCAAGCAATATCCACCGGAGACAGGCAAGTGCTTCAAATATGTGTAATTCTTCTTCAGATATCGGGTGCTCTGCTAGATAAGCATCACGGAATACTTCAGCATATCGCTCTGAAATATAAATTTTCTGCAATGTCATCGACCAGACCGCATCATATCTCGCATCCCCTAATTGTCCATTCGTCCAATCGATTACGGTATAACGGTTTTCAGTAGTCAGAATATTTCCCAGATGAAAATCGCCATGAATCACACGATTCTGCTCTAGCGTAATCATAGGCATAACCTGATACAGTATGTCGCTAATATCGGTGTACATTGCTACGTCAGGAAAAAAGTAATCTATAAAACCGTATTTCGGAAGTAAAGCATATTCACTTTCTGTGATCTTAACATGATGAATAGCAGACAATAAGGTAGCAGTCTGAACAATTTTCTTTTTGTTCATGTTGGTAAGTGCTGTCCCGTCAAACGTTGTGAGTAATACTTGATCTTGATTATGAAGCATACCCCACCCTATCGGCTTAGATACAGCAATCCCTTTAGCCAAAAGAAACTGCAATAACTGATATTGTGCTTCTACATCTGGCTTTGCCTGTTGATTCCATATTTTCAAGACCAAATCACCTTGAGCACATGACAACTTGATGACTTCTGCTTCAAATCCTTGATCTAGCGAATGCTGAATTATATCGGATTTAGGATGTAATAACGTATGTAAAAGATCGTCTTGCTCATTCCACTGTATGTTGTGAAGGATAGTAGGCAACAAGGTTCCTCTTTTCTGGCAATATGTACTACCCGTATTTTACATTTATCTTATCATTTCTACAGATATGATACATCTATGAAAGTGAAGTAATAGTATTCGATTTAGAATAAAAGTATTTATTATTTTAGACACAAAAAAAGAGGAGCTTATGGCTCCCCTCTGTTGTTACCAATCATCTATTATGAATCCATCACACTGATTTTCTCCACCGTATTGGTATTATCTTTGTACCAGATCATCAGAATCTGCCCTGCTTTAAGATCAGATACTTTAAGTGTGGTTGTTGTGCTATTCTTGTTGGTCTGTGGCATCATGGCTGTGATTTGAGAAATCGTTATCTCTTCGCCGATCGTTATCGTTTTCTCTACACCGGTCTTACTCATAGTAGACGTACTACCATTTGACCGACCAGTTGGGAAAGTGCGATCTGTATTCGGTGTAGGCGTATTAGAAGTCCGATTAGAGTTAGGTGTAGTCGTCTGAGATGGACTAGAAAGCACTGCACTATGGTTATCCGCCGCCGAGGAACGGCGCTGTGCTTGCTCCATCACATCAATTGTGATTGTACTCCCCTTCACAGAAACTACTTTGCCGATCAGATCAGCATCCATCATTCCGCGCATGGCATTACGATTGCCCCCACCACCCATTGTACTTGTACTGTTAAGGGGTATCTGTTGAGCTGTAATTGCACTACACGACGTTAACAACATCAGCCCGCACAGTAATAACAGGAGTAGCGAGACAGGATATCTTTTTTTACGCATATTAAGACTCCTTTCTAGCAGAAGATCGTAATCGTAAAAAGTCCTGTTGGATCAGCCATTCGTACGTATCTTTGAATCCCATATACGACAAAATAATGAGTAGTGGATAGATAGGATAGATATATCTAGACTTGATCTCCCATAAAATATAAAACCCAACAAATCCTAAAATCACCAGTACCAACGACACTTCATCGAACCGCTTCGCCCGTAGACTGCCGATCAGACGAATCAAAATAAAGCCGTACATTAAGAAATTCATCGTATATAAGACCCAGAGTATCCCACTACGATAAGGTGAATTGCCTGCAAATAGATCAGTAGCAAAGGTCGGATAACTGTACCCACCCATAATAAAGCTAGCACGCTGACCACCAGAAGAGCCATCATTGCCAATACCGTATCTTTCGATCTGATACGTACCTTCTGTCCATGTCCAGATGATCTTTTTATAATACATGTGTACCAGATCGCCAAAGCTAGCTGTCGATAATTTCTGAGCAATCGATTCTTTAAATAGTTCAGTACTCACTGCTTTGTTGTAATCCGCATCTCGCTGGTAAATATTATAACTTTCACGGTTATCCCAGAATCCAATAGTTTTCAGATTAATCCCCATATTCAGCCACATATAGATCGGTGCTGCATTGGTGGTCGTAGAAGTCTGCACTTTGTCTGTGGTCTGTAACAGTGTATTTTGAGTCCAACTTGGAATATTGAACAAGACGGCAAATAAGCATACAGATAGTACTACTTTTTTCCAGCCTAATTGCTTGAAATGGAAAAACAATGAGATCACAATCGCAAGTAAGAAAATAATGCCTATACTTCTAAAATAGTTCCCGATTGTCACTAAAATAGCGGCGAGTATAATGTACTTGATCGACTTTTCTTTCATAAATCGAATTCCAAAATACAACGCTGACGTAAGCAATGTCGTTGCAATCACATCATTGTAGATAAAGTTGCTCATAAATAAAGACGGAATATACGTTGCTGCAAATACGAGTACACCGTAATCATTGTCTTTGGAGTTAGGATTCAGCTGTTTGTAGATTAGATAGATCATCAAGGTCGTAATAAGAGCAAAACCAATATTAGCTAACTTAATCGTGACATAATTATCTGGAAACATCGCTAATAATGCTTCAATATACAACACGGTCGAGTAATTAAAAGGAAACATATGCAGATACCCTGTCGTACCAAATGTAGAATAATCGCCTTTATACAGCATATTCATTGCCAGAGACACCACGGTCTGCGAGTCATCTGTTGGCAAGCGGGGAAATAGAAAAATAATGGCCACTTGAATAGCTAATGAACCTAAAAGAACCAGTGGAATCACAATCTTAGGGCGATATACATTCAGCTTCAAGCACAGACGATATAACATTACACTGAATACCAGTAGTGCGATGATAAGCAGTATAAATGTACCTACATGCTGTTGCTGTAGCATCGGTGTGTCTCCATATACCACATAATTGTACTCTGCTCGAATAAAAAACGAAGATGCGATAAACAAACTGACAAAGAAAATCAGAATCACATACAACGTTTTTTGGATACCTTTTAACATCGAAAAACTCCTTTGCGGTAACATAGTAGTAGGCACACTAAACATGCCAGCGATATTTTAAAAATTGAATGTAAACTGTTCCCGTTCCATTCGTATTCACCCATCGCAAGCAAGTCTCATTCCCACTGAAAAATAGAGATATCCGCAATATCGATCTACTATTTTTCGGTTCATTTATACTGTCTATAGCGTTCTTATTCTCTCTCTGTTGCTTCTGAAATCTCATTATAAAGGCTCAACCTGAATTATTGATTAAAATAGAAGGCAACTGTAGACAATTTTTGAATGCTTCACCATAAGTACTGTATGTATTTCATCGTTTAAGGAGGTTCTAATATGGATTACGAGCAATCTAAATATCATATTGTAGAACAAGCTAATCTATATATTGCAAATCACCGCCACTATACATGGTTCCAACATTCAGGTTCTGTCTATGAATTAGACACACTGAAATTATTAGATCTCAAAGGCATAACGACGTTTGCACCTCTACAAGAATTCCCCCATCTGAAAAGTCTCGAATTCGGTACAACCAACAGTACATTGACGATCCCGGATCTGGTCGGCTTAGATCAGGCGAGTCATCTGGAACGATTGGCTTTTGTCAGCAAAACCAAAATTAAGCGTAATATCGAAGTCATTGCCCGGCTCTCCAACTTGCAATCATTAGGATTATATAATGTACAACAAGCGTTGCCAGAAGATTTGCTATCTGCGCTGACTTCTCTACAATCGGTTAGCTTATCCAAACACAATTACAATAGTTCAGCTTCCCTCCCTGCTTGTCTGGAAGAGATCAGCATCACTGTAGATGGTCTAGCTACGTTACCGTCTATTCCTCCTGCAACCGGTGTGAAAAAGGTATCGCTACACGGGAATCGCTGTGAGATAGATACCCTTCATTCTTTTGCTATTTTTCCAAATGTGGAAGAAATCAAAATCAATGCTCCCAAAAAATTAACAGATCTTTCTTATGTATCACAGCTTCATCGACTTAAAGTATTGGATATTAACTTCGCTCCTGTAAGCGACTTAACCGCTCTAGATCAACATCCAGCGATAGAAGAACTACGGTTACGAGGATCATGGGTAGAGCAACTAGAACCAATTACACTTTGCCCTGCGCTCAAAATATTATATTTAGAAAAATCGAAGCTACACTCAATCGCAAATATACGTACGCAATGCCCACAACTGCAACAGTTATGGATCTGGGGCACCAAAGTGAAAGACCTCAGCCCTTTAACAGACATGAGCACTTTGCAAAATCTAGATGTAACCATGCTCAAACCCAAGTCGTGGGACTTCTTAGCGACGTTAACTGGTTTAGAAGTGTTAGATTTATGCAAAACATCTTTTGCTGATCCTCATTTGTTAGTGGAACTTCCGAATTTGAAAAAAGTACGGTTAGCAAATAGTGAGGTAGATGTAGCGTCGGATGAATATCAAAGGTTGGAGAACATTATTTTAGCGCGGGGTGGGGTACTGAGATAAACGAATATTAAATAAAGTATCCTTTGTAAAAAATGATATAATCGATATAATCTCTTTTTTCTCAATTACAAATTCTTTTTTGAATAATATATTTAATTCATTCGAAATGAGTGATCTTTTGGATATAAAAAAGCTTCTTTTGTCTATTTTAATTTTAATCTTTTGGTTTCCTTTATTCTTGTTAATATGGTCTCAATCGTATAATCTAATTAATTCAATTGATCCAGGTATTTATATTCGTTTTGCTACAGACAATAAGTATAATGTTGATAAATTTTTTAATGAAGAAATTGATGAAAAAACAAATATATATTCAGTAATATATAATGCTTTAAAAGATACAAAATTTGAAAATGTAGCTAACAAACAAAGTTTATACAATTACCTATGGAAAGAGAAGAAGCTAGTAACTACTATAATTACAGAGAATAAAGAATATACAAAATACTTAAAAGAAAACAATTTAACTATTAATGATTTTTGGATGTATATCGAGAAAATGACAACCTTGGATGAAACATTATTGAATGGTTCTTTTTATATTAGTACTCTTATAGAGATATTAATATTTTACTTTATATTTAAATATAGATTGAGGATTTATCTAGTAGCTTTTTTTATATATACTTTTTTCAACTTAAATGCTTTTACTTTTGATATATTCGGGAATTTATTATTTCCTTTTTTGAGATCTTATTATAGTTTTATAGGTAATAGTTTAAACTATGAAGATTATCAAAAAATGATAAAAATCTCTTTGCCTACTATTAAAGAAGCTTTATTAACATATATTATTATTGATGTTATT
>NZ_MDER01000032.1 GCF_001721045.1 Paenibacillus nuruki
ATTTTTTAAGAAGACCACCTAAAATACATGATATATATAAAAATACTATTTTATCTAAATCATTATTTGATGCTCATTACAGTGGATCATTTAGTTCTAAACAATTTATCAATTTTATGGAAAATGATCCATTTATTAGTTACTATGAAAAAAGAATCGAGCATAAAAATTTTGACTATTCTAAACAACTAGGAATAAAATTAACAGATTTTGGTGTTAAAATAAACACAGTTATAAATGTAGACAAATTGACTTCTGATGAATTGGATATTCTTAGATCTTCTATTGAATGAAATAATATTTGTGATAAATTTTTTTAATATTTTTATGCATGAGGAGTGTAATTCGAATGAGTAAATTAACCGTATATCAATATCCACAATGCAGTACATGCCGTAATGCGATCAAATGGCTACGTGCAGAAGGGCATGAATTGAACTTGATTCATATTGTAGAGTCTCCACCAACAGCAGAACAACTGCGGGAATTGGTTGAACACAGTGAACTGGAACTGAAGAAATTTTTCAATACCAGTGGTGAAGTGTATAAAAGCCAGAATCTCAAAGAAAAATTACCATCCATGGGTGCTCAAGAACAACTACAATTATTATCTGAAAATGGTAAATTGATCAAACGTCCGATTGTGACGGATGGCGATCGAGTGACTGTAGGCTTCAAAGAAGCAACCTACGAAGAAACATGGAAAGCGTAAAATCGGAACTTCTATTTCGTAGTAAACACAATGATCTAGATAATAATAAAACTATCCTTTAAGCAAAAGCCTTTTACTGAGCAGTCATCTGCCGGTTCAAAGGCTTTTTTGTTTTCGATTTTGGTACACATATACAAAATTAAAAAACAATAATATATAATATATTGGAGTCGCTTTAGATCTGAACCTATAGCATAATCAATTAGGTCTAAAGCGATTGTTATACATGTTGATCAATAAAGGATGGCGATTATGAGCAAATTAGAAATCGATTGGAGTCAGGCATTACCGATACATATGGAATCGCTAGCAGAATTGAGAGCGGTTGTTCTTCGTGACGATCTTACCCGTCTGGGTCGGTTTGATGAGTATAAAGTTCGTCAGCGCTTTCGTGATGCTTTTGAACCTAATGATACATGGTTGATCGAAGTAGAAGGAAAGATAGCCGGTTGCGTGGCTTTAAAGCCGGATACGAATGATTATACGTTAGAGCATTTTTATATTGATCCTGTCTATCAAGGTCAAGGGATAGGAAGTCAGACTCTTGAACAATTGCTAGCACAATCGCATCTGCAAAATAAAGTAGTTCATCTTAATGTGTTACAAGGTAGCCCGGCTAGAAGGCTATATGAACGCTTTGGATTTACACTGGATCGTGAAGATGAAGTAGATATATTTATGAGTCGTACGATTTGAAAAAAATAGTATCATAATAAAGAACATCATCCAGAATAGTGGTAAAATTTAAAGGTATGTGAATACTTGTACAGTATCGCAGAAATTCGGTATGATATACTCAGATTGGATTCATCTGTATTGAAGAGAGAAGGTAGAAGTGAAGCTAATGAAAGATCAAAAAATAATGCTAGTCGATGGAATGGCGCTGTTATTCCGAGCTTATTATGCAACAGCACAATCCGGTTATATTCGTCGTACAAAATCGGGTATTCCTACTAATGCTATTTATGGATTTGTGCGCTATCTATGGGACGCTGTGCAACTGTACAATCCTACGCATATTGCTTGTTGTTGGGATGTCAGTAGTAAAACATTCCGTACCGAAGAATTTGCCGCTTATAAAGGCAATCGTTCGGCTGCACCGGATGATCTGATTCCACAGTTTGATTTGATTTTGGAAGTGACTGAAAGTATGGGCATTCCTAATCTGAGTGCACCCGGATATGAAGCCGATGATTGTATCGGTACGATTTCCCGTGAACTGGAAGCAGATATGGAAGTTCTTATTTTGACAGGAGACCATGATCTATTACAGCTAGTGGATGAACGAACTAGCGTCATTATTATGAAAAAAGGCTATGGTAATTACAAAGTCTATACTCCTGAATCGTTAATGGAAGAAAAAGAATTAACACCTTCTCAGATTATTGATATGAAAGCATTGATGGGCGATGCTAGCGACAACTATCCAGGAGTCAAAGGAATCGGTGAAAAAACAGCAACTAAGCTGGTCAAAGAATACGGTACAATCGCAGGTATCTTAGAAAATCTGGATCAATTAACCCCATCGATTCGCAAAAAGATCGAAAATGATCTAGAGATGCTTCATCTATCGCATCGTCTAGCAGCGATTCATCGTGAAGTGCCTGTGGTTTGTTCTTTGGATGCGAGTCTGTTGCTTTTGGAAGATGAGATTATCCTGACTAAATTTGAAGAATTAGAGATCAAAAGTCTTTGTTCGATGTTAGGCGTAGGTGTATTTTAAATGAAAATACAGTCTCGTCTAGGTATTGGTGTTCTCACTCTAATGATGATTCTGTGCTTGCTTCCTACTGCTGGTTCTTCAGCGGTAGCAGCAGGATCTGGAATCAAAGCTTCGGCTCAAAACGTATCTGCTGCTGGACGTACATTTACAGTACAGACGGTGCATATTCCTAAAGGAACTTCAACAGGAGTAGGTCTAGCTGATCGACAAGTCGGGCAAACGTCTTCATTATCTTCTATCGTTAAAAGCTATAACGCTCAAGCGGCGATCAACGGTGCTTTTTTCGAAGCTTATGGTGGCGCACCTGATCCTTATGGAACGTTAATTACAGGCGGACGTATTGCTCATCTAGGCAGATATGGAACCACTATTGGCTTTTTGGCGAATGGTACAGCTCTTATGGATTCGTTACGGCTTTCTATAACAGGAACCGTGCAATCTACCAATGGCAAATCTTCTAGCTGGTATGCCATCTGGGTGAATCGTCTACCGGGAACGTCCAGTACTTCGATTATCTATACACCTGATCGTGGTAAAAACACAGGATTTACAGGAGGCATTGCAGTAACAGTAGCGAATGGCAAAGTGATTCGTAAAGGCAATAATAACAAAGCATCTATTCCAGCTAATGGATATGTGCTGGTGTACACAGGTGATCAGAAATATGCGGCTGATCGATTTACAGTTGGTGCTACAGTGCAACAGAATATTGCTTATCAAGATATCAATGGTAAAGATATTCCATGGCAAAAGGTAGTCACTGCGGTCGGTGCAGGTCCTCGCTTAGTAAAAGATAGTCGAATCGCTTTAAATGCGGCGGCAGAAGGATTTCAAGATCCCAAAATTTTGACAGATTCAGGTGCTCGTAGTGGTATTGCTATTATGGCAGATGGATCAATTATGCTAGTGACAGTTCCCGGAGCAACGATGAAGCAATGGGCAGCTATTATGCAAAAGCTTGGAGCCAGACAAGCGATGAATTTAGATGGAGGCGCTTCATCGGGCATGTATGCCAATGGAAGTATCAAGACTGCACCCGGGCGATTACTAAGTAATACGCTAATTTTTGGTGCTAGCGGTTCATAAGTAACAGCGTCGACATAAGCTCGACTTCAATATCATATATGATCCACATAGAGCATCTCTGTACTAATCTATTTGAATACTAATCTATCCTTATCGGATAACTAAAAGGAGATATGTCATTTATGAAAAAATTAGGGGCTATTGAAGCAGGCGGTACTAAATTTGTATGTGGAATCGGTACAGAAAATGGGGAGATTCTAGAAAGAGTCAGTTTCCCAACCGAGACACCTGAGATTACGATGAAAAATGTAATTTCCTTTTTTGAAGGCAAAGGAGTCGAAGCGATTGGTATCGGTTCTTTTGGACCGATTGATCCGATCAAAGGAAGCCCGACGTATGGATACATAACAACTACACCGAAGCCACACTGGGGACAATACAATATTGTTGGACATATGAAAGAACATTTTGATGTACCAATCGGCTTTGACACCGATGTGAACGGAGCGGCATTAGGAGAACATAAATGGGGTGCAGCGCAAGGGTTAGATAGCTGTATCTATATCACTGTAGGAACAGGCATTGGTGCAGGTGCTGTTGTCGATGGTAAAATGCTACATGGTCTATCACATCCAGAAATGGGACATATTCTAGTTCGTCGTCATCCAGACGATCATTTTGAAGGCTTCTGCCCTTATCATGGCGATTGCTTAGAAGGTGTAGCTGCTGGCCCTGCGATTGAAAGACGTTGGAATGTTAAAGGTTCTGAATTAACAACGGATCATCCTGCATGGGAAATGGAAGCTTACTACCTTGCGCAAGCCTTGATGAACTATGTATTGATCTTATCCCCGCAAAAAATTGTAATGGGTGGCGGCGTGATGAAGCAAGATCAATTATTCCCACTCATTCGTGAAAAATTACAAAAACTATTAGCAGGTTATGTACAACATCCTAGCTTGAATGAACAGATTGATCAGTTTATTGTTCCTCCACAATTGGGAGACAACGCTGGATTGTGTGGAGCTCTTGCGTTGGCTGATCTAGCATTATCAGGAGAAACGGGTGCAACCCATGGCGAATAAGAAAAAAGTAAATCCGGCAATCAAAAGACAGCAACAGCAAGAATACAAACAAAAAGAAGCGTTACGCCAAAAGAAGTTAATGCGTAATCTGATTATTGGAACAGTAGCTGTTATAGCAGTCATTGTGTTATTGATTGTTTTTATACCGAATAACAAAACAGCGGAAGCGACTACTTTTGATTACAGTCAGCTTCCGGTGAAAGGTGAAAAAACAGCTCCTGTCAAAATTGTAGAATTTGGCGATTTCAAATGTCCAATTTGTAAGCAATTTAACGAAATCATTGTTCCTCAAATTCAAAAAGATTTTATCGCTAATGGAACAGCAGCTATGTACTTTATGAACTTCCCATTTTTGGGACCTGATTCAACCACAGCTGCACTAGCTGTAGAGTCTGTTTATCATCAAAATAATGATGCATTCTGGAAATTTTTTGATGCGGTTTATACCAATCAAGGAGATGAAAATACAGAATGGGCAACTACCGATTTCCTTGTAAATTTAGCTAAAAAAGCAGATGCCTCTATTGATACCACTAAGCTTCGTCAAGATATTGAGAACAAAACGTATGCTAAAGAGATACAAGCTCAATATGATAAAGGAAAAGAGTTAAATCTGCCGGGTACACCATCAATCTATATCAACGGAGTAGAATATACAGGTGATTTGGGAGATTATACAGCACTCAAAGCAGCTATCGAGAAAGCCAAAACTGAAGCTGGATCGGAGGGCTAATCCTATGAATACAGAAACGCCTCCATCTTTTTTAGCACGGTACTATTTATTTCTAGCATGGATAGTAGCTATTGTAGCCACTGGTGGAAGTCTGTATTTGAGTGATGTGATGTTACTGGAGCCTTGTAAATTATGCTGGTATCAGCGTATTTTTATGTACCCACAGGTAATTTTACTTGGAATTGCAGCGTATCATAATGATCGTCGTATTGTCAGATATTCAATGCCACTTGTTATTCTGGGTGCTTGTGTAGCGATTTACCATTATGCAGAGCAACATATTCCAGCATTAAGTCGAATTTTACCATGTACAACAGGGGTTCCTTGTAATAAGCCTTATTTTGAGTGGTTTGGTTTTATTACGATTCCTTTTATGGCACTGATCGCTTTTATTTTGATTGCGTTATTGCTGTGGAGAGGTAGTCGTGCAACAGACGCTATCGTTTATGAAGATGAAGAAATCGAATAATCATTACATTTTGAAAGCAGTACAAAGTCTTCTTTTTAGCATCTATTGTTGAAAAGAAGGCTTTTTTTATAAACATGATTTTAATCAATTTTGATGGATTTGATGTAGTCAGTACGTTTAAAGGTTAACTATAGTAAGAGAATACTGTTCAATAACTAGAAAAAAGTGGAGGAATGTCTCATGAGAGAAGGAAATTCAATATATGAAGTTGAGCCGTGGTCGATACGTGAATCTTCTTTTGACCCTGCTCACAACCGTAGAGGAGAAACTATTTTTACAGTCGCTAACGGGTATCTAGGGATGCGTGGCCATTTTGAAGAAGGACTGGAAGGTGCAGGTATTAATGCACTCAATGGTACGTATTTGAATGGATTTTATGATTCAGCAGATATTACGTATGGAGAAGAAGCTTTTGGTTATGCACGCAAACGTCAGACAATGCTCAATGTCACGGATAGCAAAATTATTGAATTATTTATTGATGGGGAACAATTTAATTTATTGAGTGGACGTGTGATTGAATATGAACGCATTTTGGATATGCAAAAAGGAATATTATCCCGTCATGTTGTATGGGAAAGTGGTACAGGGAAGCAAGTAGAAGTGAATACTCAGCGTTTAATTTCTTTTGATAATAAACATGTAGCGATGGTTCGTTATACGGTGAAGCCTGTTAATTTTACAGGTGAAATTAAACTGGTATCTGCATTGAATGGTAAAGTAACCAATGAAATATCAGCAGATGATCCGCGAGCAGGATCGGCTTTTGGAGGGCAAGTATTACATACGGTTCAGTCGTATGAAGAAAATACGTTTATGGCTCTAGAGCAACGTACGACAGAAACTGAGTTTCATTTATTGTGTGGCGCAGAGCATACGTTAGATTACGAATATACGTTATCTACGATCCAAGAAGATGAGCGTATAGCGAAAGCATTTACCATGCAAGTGGACGAAGGACAATCGGTTACACTCGATAAATCGATCGTTTATTATTCGTCTAAAGATTACGAAGTCGATCACTTGCTGATTTTGGCTCAATCTACATTAAAAGAAGTCAAAGCCAAAGGCTGGGACGCTTTAACGATAAAACAAAAAGAATATTTGGATGAATTCTGGGAAATTGCAGATGTGAATGTAGAAGGCGATGAACTGTTACAACAGGGATTACGATACAATGCATATCAATTATTCCAATCTGTAGGTCGGGATGGCAAAACCAATATCAGTGCTAAAGGGATCACAGGAGAAGGGTATGAAGGACATTACTTCTGGGATACGGAAACGTATATGTTACCATTCTTCTTATATACCAAGCCTGAGTTAGCTTTACGCCTGTTAGAATATCGCTATTATACATTGCCCAAAGCAAGAGAACGTGCAGTTGAAATGGCAGCAGAAGGCGCATTGTTCCCGTGGCGTACAATTAATGGAGAAGAAGCTTCGGCTTATTATCCGGGGGGAACAGCTCAATTTCATATCAATGCCGATGTAGCTCATGCGATTATTCAGTATGTTGAAGCGACAGGCGATCAAGACTTTTTGCAGACCAAAGGGTTAGAGATGTTGATCGAGATTTCAAGATTTTTCTTATCTGTTGGGAATTGGATTACAGGCAAAGGATTCTGTATTAATGGAGTGACAGGCCCTGATGAATATACGGCGATTGTGAATAACAACACGTATACCAACATTATGGTCAAAGATGCACTGGAATTCACTGTACATGAACTAAAACAATGGGAAGAATTAACACCAGATTCTTATTTAGCGATGCACAGTCTTATGGGATTAACAGAAGAAGAGTTAGCAGATTGGTCTCGTGCAGCAGATGAAATCTATATCCATCGTCAAAATGGATTGATCGGTCAAGATGATTCTTTCCTTGATAAAGGCGTATGGGACTTTGATAATACACCTGCTGAAAATTATCCGTTGTTGCTACATTATCATCCATTAGTGATCTATCGTCAGCAAGTGATTAAGCAAGCCGATCTTATTCTTGCATTCTATTTGCTTGGCGAGAAATTTACTAAATTGGAAAAAGTAAAAAACTATGCCTATTATGAGCCTTTAACTACACATGATTCTTCATTGTCTGCGGCGATCCATGCGATTATTGCAGCCGAACTTGGTAATATGGATCATGCATATAACTTCTTTATCGAATCAGCACGTATGGATCTGGATGATATTCATGGAAATGTCAAAGACGGTATTCATGCGGCTTCGATGGCAGGTAGCTGGCTGACAATTATCGGCGGATTCGCAGGGATGCGTCAGTATGATGGTCGTTTGCATTTTGAACCGAAATTACCTCCAAGCTGGACAGAATATTCATTCCGTGTTCAATTTCAGGATCGCCTTGTCAATGTAAATGTCGAAGGTAACAAAACAACATATAGTATTGTACGTGGAGAACCATTGACAATAGAACATTACGGTCAAGAATATATTATTGCGATGACCCAACCGCTTGAAGCAAACAATCGTGATCTGTGTGCGATTGTATTCGGATTAGAAGGTGTGGTTACTTCTGTCATTGATGAAGAAGCAGATGCCGAGCAAAAAGCAGAGTTGTTACCGGGAGTCGAAGACTTATTACAACATTTTGCTGATCATAATATCGCTGTTGTGCTTGCATCTGATCGTCATGATGCAGAAGAAGTAGTAGAACAACTAGGAATTCGCCAACACTTTAACAGAATCATTACAGCAAATGATGTAGCTTATGGTAAGCCTGATCCTGAGATTTTTATCAAAGCGGCAAATGCTGTCAATATTCATCCGTACCATACGATGGTGATTGAAGATTCTACTGAATCTATCCAATCTGCTCGCCAAATAGGAATGAAAACTATCGCTGTGAGTTCCCAATCTCGAATCGATAGCGCACACTTTACAGTGCCAGGACTGGACGGACTCAACCTAGAAACAATGATCCGCTGGATGCAACTTCCTTAGCCCAGCGCTTGGTACCATAAGCGCGACCAAGTACAATCAAAAAGTGATTTTTGCGCCAGCAAAATATCTTACAACCCGCGCTTGGCACCATAAGCGCGACCCAGTACAATCAAAAAGTGATTTTTGCGCCAGCAAAATATCTTACGACCAGCGCTTGGCACCATAAGCGCGACCAAGTACAATCAAAAAAAGCTGTCCTTGTTCATCATATGACGATGAATAAGGGCAGCTTTAATCTTTTCAGATCCAATCTTTTTTGCGGAAGGTGAAAAACATCGTTAGACCTAACGTGATCATAATCCCGATAACGAGCGGATAACCGAAGCGCCAATGTAATTCAGGCATATCTTCAAAGTTCATCCCATAAATACCGGTAATCACAGTCAATGGCATAAATATTGTTGTAATAGCTGTAAAGACACGCATAATTTCATTCGCTCGATTCGAAATACTGGACTGATAAGCTTCTCGTAAGTTACCCATCAGATCGCGGAACGTATCGAACATCTCAGAGACTTTGACAGCATTTTCGTATACGTCACTGAAATATTTTTGCAATTGATCGTCAATTAAGCGTAAGTCTTTTTTGTTCAATGTATTGATCACTTCACGCTGTGGTCCCAATACACGCTTGAGCCATAGAATTTCTCCACGTAGACCAATAATTTCATTCAAATGCGACTTTTTGGTATGCATCAATATATTTTCTTCCAACAGTTCGATCTGATCTTCAATCCGATCACCAACAGCGAAGTAATTATCAACCACCAGATCGACTAATAAATACATAAATTTATCGGCGCGACTCACTTCTTCTTCCCATAAAATGGGCTTGAGTACACGTAACTCATTAATTTTCTGCTTGGTGACTGTAATGATATAATGCCGTCCTAGAAAAATATTCAAGGCGCGCAAAAAAATCTCTTCGTTATCAAAACGAATACTGTTCACAACAATAAAGTAATGACTTTCATAAATCTCGATCTTCGGGCGTTGTTCTTCTTCACTTAGACAATCTTCTACAGCCAGATCATGGAGCATAAAGAGCGGTTGTAGTTCAATCAAATCTTCTAAATCTGCATCGATCCAATAAAATCCTTCTTCAGGTGCAATCAGTGTGTCGGTAATATTTTCTACTGGAGTGAATGCTCCAGCATTGACGTGCCGAACTTTCATTGTGTTCTACCCCTTTATTATGAAATGAGCAGGGAAAGAAGCGGCAACCGCACACTTATTTACAAAGCTTCGCTATAATTTATGAAAAACGGAGAAGATTTTTCAATAATGGCGCGTTACTCAAGTGCCCTATGGTTGTCGTTTGTTTCCTGCAATTTGTCCATCCGTCCTGCTGCCAACTGGGCCTCGGGTCGCCTTCCATTTTGAAATTCACCTCTTTGTTATCTATATATTTATGAAAACTATGAAAAAACGTCAAATACTTGTTAAGTATACCGTGGTCATGGAAGCCTTTCAAGCTTAAATAAGAATCCTGCTTGGAAATCAACCAATACAGTTACCAACAACCTATTTATCGGTTCAAAACAAGACATTTTTGACAGCACTTGACGACAGACGGTAGAATAGTATAAATTATGGTATAAGAAAAGTATTGAATTAATGTAATTACAAATTGAATAAGCAAATCTTATCAAGAGCAGGTGGAGGGACTAGCCCGATGAAACCCGGCAACCGGCGGTATGACCGCACGGTGCTAATTCTTGCAGAGATATAAGTTTGAGAGCATTATTTTAGACTTAATATCTGCTGACAGATGAGAGAGGCGTCTATTATATACGCGACGATATCGCAAATGACCTTTCTCAAGTATCAGGAGAAAGGTCATTTTTGTATATACGCATAATGAAGCTTTCTCCTGAATGATAAGAAATACACACATCCAAGGAGTGAATGAAGATGCCAATTAAGATTCCGGATAGCTTACCCGCCAAAGAAGTATTAACAGGTGAAAATATTTTCGTCATGGACGACAGTCAAGCTTTTCAACAGGATATTCGTCCATTACGGATTGCTATTTTAAATCTAATGCCTACGAAAGAAACAACCGAAACCCAATTATTGCGCTTGCTAGGAAATAGTCCGCTTCAAATCGATATTTATTTATTACATGCGCAATCGCATACATCGAAGAATACATCTACTGAATATTTGAACTTATTTTATAAAACGTTTGAAGAAGTCAAACATCTTCGTTTTGATGGTCTGGTCGTGACCGGTGCTCCTGTAGAAACGATGGATTTTGAAGATGTGAATTATTGGGAAGAGATTCAAGATATTTTTGATTGGAGTAAAAAGAACGTCACTTCAACCATGCATATCTGTTGGGCTTCACAAGCAGGTCTTTATCATCATTTCGGCGTACCCAAAGTAGATTTGGAAGAAAAATGTTTTGGTGTATTTCCACATACTTTAAATAAAGAAAATGTAAAATTACTACGAGGATTTGATGAGTTATACTTTGCGCCTCATTCTCGTCATACCGAAGTACGTCATGAAGATATTGCCAAGATTCCTGAATTAGAAATCCTATCAGAATCAGAAGAAGCTGGCGTATATCTAGCGGCAACCAAAGACGGCAGTCAAATTTTTGTAACAGGGCATTCGGAATATGATCCATTGTCACTGAAATGGGAATATGAACGTGATATCGCAAAAGGAATGGATGTCGCACCACCAAAAAATTATTTTCCAAATAATGATCCATCGCGTACACCACCATCCACATGGCGTGCGCATGCGAACTTATTATTTTCCAACTGGCTCAATTATTATGTATACCAAGAAACACCGTATGATTTGGAAAGTGCTAAAGCTGAAGCTGGTAATTACTGTATCTAAATTTGTGATAAACCCAATCGATTGTTATTCCAGAGGAGGAATTATAGTATGACGGATCATCATTCAAGCGAACGAACTCTTAACATTGAAAGCAGATTGGCACAGATCGGTTCTATCAATGAACCGACAACCGGAGCGATTAATTTTCCTATTTATCAATCGACCGCATTCCGTCATCCCGCTCTTGGTAAAAGTACAGGCTTTGATTATATTCGTACAACCAATCCAACTCGTGCTGTACTTGAACAAGCCGCAGCAGCATTAGAATCAGCAGATGCAGGATTTGCCTGTAGTTCCGGTATGGCTGCTTTGCAAACGATCTTTGCGCTGTTCGGTCAGGGAGATCATCTGGTCGTATCGCTTGATCTGTATGGCGGCACATATCGTCTTTTGGAACGTATTTTATCCAAATTTGGAGTAACTGCTTCTTATGTAGATACCAATGATCTAGAAGCATTAGAAAAAATAGTCCAACCCAATACCAAAGCTGTATTTATCGAGACGCCAACCAATCCTTTAATGATGGTAACTGATATTCAAGCCGTTGCTACATGGGCGAAAAGTCATCAATTGCTGACGATCGTTGATAACACGCTGTTGACTCCTTTTTTCCAGCGTCCGATTGAACTGGGAGCAGATATTGTGATTCATAGTGCTACCAAATATCTAGGTGGACATAATGATGTGTTAGCAGGATTGATTATGACCAAAGGGGAAGAGTTATCTGCTGAAATGGCTTTTCTACACAACTCGATCGGAGCTGTGTTGTCCCCAACCGATTCGTATCAATTAATGCGTGGAATGAAAACATTAGCATTGCGGATGGAGCGTCATGAATACAATGCAACAGCCATGGCTAAGCATTTAGTAGATCATCCACAAATTGCCGAAGTGTTTTATCCAGCATTACCTGATCATCCGGGCTATGATGTCCAGAACCGCCAATCTAGCGGAAATACAGGTATCTTTTCGTTTAAAGTGAAAGATGCACGTTATATTGAACCGATTTTGCGTAGTATTCAATTGATTGCTTTTGCTGAAAGTTTAGGCGGAGTTGAATCGTTAATGACATATCCAACAGTACAAACACATGCTGATATTCCAACGGAGATTCGCGAAGCGATAGGTGTTGATGATCGTCTTTTACGCTTTTCTGTAGGGATTGAGCATATTGATGATCTGATCGCCGATCTAGATCAAGCACTGGAAGTTGCGCGTATTGAAGTAGAAGGAGTGTGATCGAGTATGGCATATTCTTCAGATCATTCATCTTCTCGCAAAATCGATACTAAACTAATTCATTTTGGGGCTGCTTTTGATAAAGCAACAGGCGCATCGAGTGTACCGATCTATCAGGCGTCTACTTTCCACCAAGAAGATATCTCTAATCCGCCACTTCATGATTATAGTCGTTCAGGTAACCCAACTCGTCAAGCATTGGAAGATTATATTGCTTTGCTAGAAGGAGGAGCCAAAGGATATGCTTTTGCTTCAGGAATGGCAGCGATCTCGACTGCATTTCTGATTCTATCTGCTGGTGATCATGTGATTGTGACTGAAGATGTATATGGTGGAACGTATCGCTTTTTGACTACAGTATTGAATCGAATGAATATTGAGATTAGCTTTGTAGATATGACCGATCTGGATCAAGTGAAACATGCACTTCGTCCGAATACAAGAGCGGTCTATATGGAGACTCCTTCGAACCCTACATTGAAAATTACAGATATCGGCGCTGTAACGGCTTGGGCGAAAGAACATCATCTGCTGACCATGGTAGACAATACGTTTATGACCCCTTATTATCAGCGTCCGATTGAAATGGGTGTCGATATTGTTCTGCATAGTGCTACCAAGTTCTTGGGTGGACATAGTGATGTGCTTGCAGGACTTGCGGTTGCTCGCACACCTGAGATTGGAGCTCAACTGAAGCATTTACAAAATGGACTAGGAACAGTACTTGGTCCTCAAGATTGTTGGTTATTGATTCGTGGCATGAAGACACTTGCCGCAAGAATGAATCATTCTGAAAAAAGTACAGCCAAGCTAGCACAATGGTTGAATGAACGTGATGATATTGAAGCTGTCTATTATCCGGGATTAGAAAGTCATCCAGGAGCAACTATTCATGCTTCTCAATCTTCAGGAGCAGGTTCTGTGCTTTCTTTTGATGTAGGTTCAGGCGAGCGTGCCAAAAAAGTACTTGATAACGTTCAGATCCCTTTAGTCGCTGTGAGTTTAGGAGCTGTTGAAAGTATTTTATCTTATCCAGCAACAATGTCTCATGCTGCTATGGGTGAAGGAGTACGCAAAGAACGTGGAATAACGGATGGGCTACTGCGCTTCTCTGTAGGCTTGGAAGATATTGACGATCTGATTGCTGATCTGGAGCAAGCTTTGCAAGAGTAACAAATACAAACCAAAAAGAAATAGACCGCCTGTAACAAGGAACCGGTCTATTTCAACAAATTAGATCTACCTGAACTGCCGACTGCTCTTAAAGCAGACTGTTACCAAGCAGGAAAGATGTTAGCGCATCTTTTCTGCTTTTTTTATAGCCTACATTTTAGAATCAACAAAGATCTGATGTATAATATCATGTTGTATATAGTCATTCTATATCATACTCTAAAATGAAAATAAATTATTTTCAAACTCTAAAATCGCTAAATCCCTTTATTTAATCAGCATTTATTGTATATCATATGTATAATTATTCTTAAAAAATATCACCTTCCTGTCACACGACACGACTATTTTTCATTTGTGAAATATGGTACGATAAATGTGTTGTCATTATTTCAATTTTTAGATATGCATTTTGTGCCTAAATGGGTTATATATAGGACAATGCTCAAATTCACCTTCAGACACCAGTAAGATGTCTGAATAGGATAAGGGAGGCTGCAATATGAGCGCGGTAAACCGTATCTTGGAAAAAGCCGAACGGGGCGAACGCTTAGATTTAGAAGAAACTATTATGCTATATGAGTCCGATGAGATCGAGAAAATGGGGCATGTAGCCAATCAATTAATGTTACGCAAAAATCCAGATCCGATTACAACTTTTGTAATTGGGCGTAATGTTAACTATACGAATGTCTGCGACGTTTTTTGTCGTTTCTGTGCTTTCTATCGTAGCCCGAATTCGAAAGAGGGTTATGTATTATCGGATGAAGTGATTTTGCAGAAAATTCAGGAAACCGAAGATGTGAACGGAACTGAAATTTTGATGCAAGGTGGAGTGAATCCAAATCTTCCTTTCGAATACTATATCGATCTATTGAAAAAGATTAAAAAGAACTTCCCTAACATTACGATGCACTCTTTCTCACCTGCTGAGATTATGAAAATGAAAGAAATCTCAGGCATGTCGCTCGAAGAGACTGTACGTGCAATTCATGAAGCTGGACTTGATTCATTGCCAGGTGGCGGTGGAGAAATTCTGGATGATCGTACTCGTCGTAAAATCAGCCGTTTGAAAGGTTCATGGCGTGATTGGATGGACGTTATGCAGACAGCTCACAAAATTGGGATGAACACAACAGCTACGATGGTTATTGGATTCGGAGAATCGATGGAAGAACGTGCACTTCATTTATTACGTGTACGTGAAGCACAAGATGAATGTATCCGTAATAGTTATGATTCTGAAGGCTTCCTTGCTTTTATTTCGTGGACATTCCAACCGGATAACACCAATATGAAAGCTGAAAAGCAAACTCCAGAACAATATCTTAAAAATGTAGCGATTAGTCGTATTGTGCTCGATAATATCAAGCATTTCCAATCTTCATGGGTAACGATGGGACCTGAAGTGGGTAAAATGTCACTTCATTATGGATGTGACGACTTCGGTAGTACGATGATGGAAGAAAATGTAGTTTCTGCGGCGGGTACCACGCATAAAGTGAATATTGAGCAAACATTGCAGATTATTCGTGAAGCTGGCAAAATTCCGGCTCAACGTGATACGAAGTACAATATCCTTAAAGTGTTTAATGATGAAAGTCAAAAAGTCGCTCATGACTTTATTATGCAGAACTAATCAACAGATATAAATAAAAAAGCTCAACGATCCTTTTAAAGGGACCGTTGAGCTTTTTTTGTAGTTCATTTAACTATACAAAAGATATTGTTGTAATACTGAAGTTATATTATTGTGGAATACCTACTGCTAATTCATCAACCACTTCTTGTACCGTTTGGATTTGCTTGATTGGTGTAATCCCAGTCCCTAAGGTAATAATACCACCTTCACCAATACCATCAAGCATCCCTATACGTATAGCACTCGAACCACCAGAAGCACTAGCAATTTCTTCACGAGAGGCGCCTTGCTTGTCCATTTCGACTAATTTCTCAACAAGTGGGGTAGATAATGAACGATAATATGCTGGCAAAGTACGGTAAAGTAATAAATCAGATGCAGATGAATCGACGATCTTTTGCTTTACAGATTGTGCTGCCGGATTTTCAATCGTAGGAATAAAGCGACTTCCCAAAAAGACACCTTCCGCACCTAAAGCAAAAGCACTGGCTACGCCACGAGCATCACCAATTCCACCCGCAGATACTACAGGAATATCCAGCACATCGACAATCATAGGAGTCATAGCAAATGTACCAATAACACTGGTTGGTAAAGTTCCACCTTCATCAAATCCTGTCACTACATAGACATCTACACCCATAGCTTGAGCAGATTTGGCATCTTCAAAAGTTGGGTTTAAAGGGCGGTAAACAATTTTAATATTGGCTTCTTTTAATGGATTTAGAATCTTTTCAGATAATGTTCCTTCAACACCATTGAGAAGAACGACTTTTACATCTTCTTCAATAATAATTTCCAAAATAGGCCAGGTGTACTTCAAATCTCCATCTACAATAATTGTGGAACCAAATGGCTTATCGGTTAGTTCTTTGGTTTTACGAATCTCACGGCGCATCCGTTCTGCTGTTTCTTTTGAAGAAGTGGTTATCGTTGTCTGACCTGCATTAGGACCCAGAATCCCCAACCCGCCTGCATTACTTACAGCAGCTACAAATTCAGCATTTGTAATCCAGCTCATCGGTCCTTGTATAATAGGTTTCTCAATTCCAAGAATATGGGCTACACGATTGCTCATTGTATTCATCCTTCCACTCAAGTGATTCACTATAATAGTTAGCCTATTAATGATTTAGTCGTATGTAGACTAATAAGAAGCTGTAAAATCATCATATATTTGAATGTTTTGTTTGAGAAGAAGGCAATTTTAATGAACATAGTACATATTTTTGTACTTTTAGATCGTTAGCGAGATGTTTTGAGAAAAATAGAAATACAGGATGTTTAGAGAACTTTCATATATTAAAAAGAAACAACGATGTATGGTAGATAGACTTTAAAATCTACTCTATATCTTCATGTTCAAAATCATATGCACGTTCTACTTTACATACTTTGACCGAGTACGATTGATACCATTTTGCTTTTCCTCGATCTTGAGCGATTTGATGAACAGGGTTACTTTTCCACTGACGAATATCTTCTAGCGTTTTCCAATAAGAAATAGTCACACCTGCACCTGAAGATTTACGATAGCTTTCAATTCCTAAGAATCCAGTTTGGTCTTGACCTAGTGACTCCATTTGATCAGCCATTTGCCCATATCCTTGATCTCCTATAGTACGTTGACTGGTAAAAATCACAGCATAATAAGGTAACTCCACATTGCTTAATGATGCACTCATATCCAAATCTCCTTCGCTCATGATCTTGTATTGATTATACATAGCGTATTAACATAAATATAATGAATGTTTATAATAATAAGTATGAAAAAAATTCAAGTATAAGGTGATTAAATCATGAATCTTCATAAATATCAGATTTTTAATACTGTTGTAGCATTGGGTAGTTTAACGAAAACAGCGCTGACGCTTAATCTTACTCAGTCTGCGGTAAGTCATGCCATCTCAAGCTTAGAAAGTGAACTGGGATTAACGTTGTTGATCCGTAATCGGTCAGGAATTCGTTTGACGGATAGTGGAGAACGGATATTAAAAAAGATCAAAGAACTTTTGCAAGTTAATGATCAGTTATTAGTAGAAGTCGATGCGATCAAAGGATTAGAGACAGGCACAGTGACCCTTGGTACCTTTTCAAGTGTATCTATTCAATGGTTGCCTCAGATCATGCAACAGTTTCAAGAACAATATCCTGCTATTGATATTCAATTATTGGATGGTAATTATGATGAGATCGAGAATTGGATTATAGATGGACAGGCTGATTTGGGATTTGTCCATTTGCCTGTTGCTTCAACGCTTCAATCGATAACATTGTATCAAGATCAGATGTTATGCGTGTTATCTGCTCATCATCCTTTAGAAGCTTATGATCATATTGAACTTGAGCAACTTGTACAAGAGCCTTTTATTATGCCGATTGCAGGATGCGATACAGATGTGCAGGCGATTTGGAAACAAGCCCATTTACAACCTTCTATCAAATACCGTCTAGAAGATGATCATGCTATTATGGCGATGGTCAAGCATGGTCTGGGTGTTAGCATTTTACCGAAAATGATGTTGGATTCGATGTATACGCATGACTTATGTCTAAGACCACTAGCAGGAGAGCATTATCGAACAATCGGTATGGCGGCAACTTCTTTTACCAATTTGTCTCCGGCGGCTCAGAAGTTTAGCGAATGTATTCAATCAGCGCTCCAGATCAAAGCTATTAGGTAGATAATAGGGTTGGCATGCAATTAGTGTTATAATATATAAGCACGTTTTGAAGTAGCTATATAATAGAACATCAGTGAAGGAGCTCTTAAAGTTATGAAATTAATGTTTATTTCTGATATACATGGATCGTTACACTGGTTAAGACGCGTACTCGAAAAAGCTGAGGTTGAACAACCGGATCAGTTGATTTTTTTAGGTGATTATATGTATCACGGCCCTCGTAATCCATTGCCAGAAGAGTATAATCCATCTGAAGTTGCCAATACATTGAATTTATATAAAAATAAAATTATCGGTGTCAGAGGGAATTGTGATTCTGAAGTGGATCAGATGTTGCTTGAATTTCCGATGATGGCAGACTATATTATGTTGTATCATGAAGGAATGCGGATCTATGTGACCCATGGTCATGGATACAGTATTGATAATCTACCTTTGTTACAACCAGGGGATGTATTTATTCAAGGGCATACTCATGTGCCTGTAGCAGATCTGCAAAATCATATTTATGTGCTCAATCCAGGTTCGGTTGCTTTGCCCAAAGAAGACTACCCTAATTCATATGCTATTCTTGAGCATGGTACATTTACAGTCAAAGACTTTGAGGACAATATGATCAAATCAATCTCATTCTCTTGACGCTTGACCGATACACTTTTATAATGATGAAGCAATGTATGATCTAAATTCAAAAAGCATCGATAAAGATATGAGTTATAGTGATCGTCCTGTACAGAGAGAAGGAAAGTAGTATGCTGTAATTCCTTCCTGTGACAGCTATAATCTTACCCCTTTAGAGCTATAAAGTTGAATCCGAATCTATGATTCAGTTCGGTATTATATTTTATCGGATCATCTCCGTTATCAGATGTCGAATGAAGGGTCTGTATCAAGAAAATTATTCTGATAGCAGATCGAATCAGGGTGGAACCACGGGTACATATACACAGCACTCGTCCCTTGCGGGATGGGTGCTTTTTGCTGTTTTTAATTGTAAATATTACGAATAAAGACAGTTAATACATGTGCATTCAGATTGATCAATAGATCTATACTTTCAAGGAGGAAATAACATGGCGATTCAAATTAGCTTACCGGACGGTTCTGTTCGTGAGTATGAGGCAGGTAGTACTATTGGCGATGTAGCCAATTCCATCAGTAAAAGTTTATTCAAAAGTGCAGTGGCAGGTAAATTGGACGGTATCGTTGTTGACTTAAATACACCGTTACATGACAAAGCATTAGTAGAGATCGTGACTCCAGATAGCGCAGAAGGCGTAGAAGTGATTCGTCACAGTACAGCGCATTTATTGGCACAAGCGGTGAAGCGTTTATTTGGGCAAAATGAAGTGAAATTAGGCATTGGTCCTGTGATTGAAGATGGGTTCTATTATGATATGGACTTAGAACATCCTTTGAATCCAGAAGATCTACAAAAAATTGAAAAAGAAATGGAACGTATCGTTTCTGAAAATCTTCCAATTACACGTCGTGAAGTCAGTCGTGAAGAAGCACTTAACATTTTCCGTGAACTTGAAGATCCGTACAAAATTGAGTTGATCGAAGCATTGCCAGAAGACAGTGTAATTACGATTTATGATCAAGGTGAATTCTTCGATCTATGTCGTGGACCACACGTACCATCGACTTCTAAATTAAAAGTATTTAAATTGCTAAGTGTAGCAGGTGCTTACTGGCGTGGAGATAGCAAAAACAAAATGTTACAACGTATCTACGGAACAGCATTTAACAAAAAGCCAGAACTAGAACAACATCTTCATTTCTTAGAAGAAGCCAAAAAACGGGATCACCGCAAATTGGGTAAAGAACTGCAAGTATTTACATTTTCTCCGCTTGTAGGTCAAGGTCTACCGATCTGGTTGCCTAATGGAGCGAAATTGCGTCGTACACTGGAGCGTTATATCGTTGATTTGGAAGAAAAATTGGGTTACAGCCATGTGTACACACCAGTACTGGGTAATGTAGATTTGTACAAAACTTCCGGTCACTGGGAGCATTATCAAGAAGATATGTTCCCGAAAATGGTATTGGATAATGAAGAATTGGTTCTTCGTCCGATGAACTGTCCGCATCATATGATGGTGTATAAGAGTGATCTACGTAGTTACCGTGATCTACCGATTCGTATTGCTGAATTGGGTATGCAACATCGCTATGAAATGTCAGGCGCATTAACAGGTCTACATCGTGTACGTGCGATGACACTAAATGATGCTCACTTATTTGTTCGTCCTGATCAGATCAAGCAAGAATTTGCGCGTGTGATTGAATTGATTATGGAAGTATACAAAGACTTTGGCATTACTGATTACCGTTTCCGTCTATCTTATCGTGATCCTGCGGATACAGAGAAATATTTCCCTAACGATGAAATGTGGGAAAATTCGCAACGTATGCTACGTGAAGTTGTAGAAGGTCTAGATATGCCTTTCTATGAAGCAGAAGGCGAAGCTGCATTTTATGGTCCCAAATTAGATGTACAGATTCGTACAGCATTGGGTAAAGAAGAAACATTGTCGACTGTACAATTAGACTTCTTGTTGCCAGAGCGTTTTGAACTTGAATATATCGGAGAAGATGGATTGAAACATCGTCCGGTTGTTATTCACCGTGGTATTTTGGGTACAATGGAACGTTTCACAGCTTTCTTGTTAGAAAACTTTGTCGGTGCATTGCCATTATGGTTGGCTCCTGTACAAGCTAAAGTGATCCCAGTATCCGGTGCATTTGAAGAATATGCACGCAAAGTGGAAGAGAATCTTCGTCGTAGTGGCGTAACTGTAGAATCCGATCTACGTAACGAGAAATTAGGTTACAAGATTCGTGAAGCACAGCTTGAAAAAATTCCGTACATGTTCGTGGTCGGCGAGAACGAAATGAATGCAGATTCTGTCTCTGTTCGTAAACGTGGCGAAGGCGATATCGGTATGATGTCCGTAGAAGAAACAATCAAGATGTTACGTGATCAAATCGCAGATCGTACTATTTTTTAAATAAATTATCAATTGCTATTCTGTTATCATTCATAACCTGTTACACTAGCCCTAATTCAGTGATTATTCACTGGTTAGGGTTTTTCTCCGCCTATAGACGGAGATGAAGTTCATTCTGATGCCACTATTGTTCTATTCCAATTATGAGTACACTACATATATAGAAGTAGAGAAAGCGAGGAATGATAATGAATAGACATTTATTCCGCAAAACATTCTGGGGTATAGGCTTAATCGGAATTGGCGTCGTATTTATGTTAAATCGAATGAATTTGATCGATTGGGGCATCGGCGATGTGATTTCATTACTATGGCCGTTGATCTTATTAGAAATAGGATTAAACGAATTATTATTCAAATGTAAACGTGATATCGGCGGCTGGATTATGACCGTCTTAGGTATTTACTTTTTGAGCAGAAATATCGGTTGGATTGATTACTCGTTAATAGATGCGGTCAAAATGATGATGCCTATGATTCTGGTATTGGGCGGATTGTATTTGATCTTTAATCGACATCAACCGAAGAAGAAATCGTCTAAACAGCCATCACCTGATGAGCTATATGATGTGCCACCGCCACCACCACCTGCGTCTCCTTTAGATGACTGGTTTGAACAAGAAATGGAACGTAAAGGCAAAAAAGTTCCTACAACAGATCATAAAGAATTTGTAGAACATGTCCCTTTTCAATCTCCATCACAGCGTTCTTCTTATGAGATGCCACAACAACCTTTTCAGACAAAAGTAAATTTAAATAAAGAAGATATACGTTCTTGTCGAAAAAATAAAGATGCACACCGTGAACAATGGAAACAGCATCGTCATGAATGGAAAAAACATCATCGTAGAAAATGTGGTTATGATTACGATCATGGCTCTGATCCTTCGGTAGAGAACAAGTCAGGATTTATCGGTGATGTGCATATTGGTAAAGATTATTTTGAACTTAAACCGATGAATATTTCTCATTTTATTGGTGATACCATGTTAGACTTAACCAAAGCACAAATAGCTTATGGCGTGACTCGTATCGAAATTTCTGCTTTTATCGGTGATGTTAAAGTCTACATTCCAAGTGGAATCGAAGTAGGCATCAAAGCACAAGGCAATTCGTTTATTGGCGATATGAATATTCTTGGACGTGAGCGTGAAGGTATGATGAGTCATATGGATGGTGCAACGATAGAATATGAAGAAGCAGGCAAACAAATAGAACTTGTCGTTAATGCTTTTATCGGTGATATTCAGATTAGTCGGGTGGGTTAATGGATGAGGACAAAGTGGTTTAAAAATATCAAATGGGAATTAATCGGCTTTTTTACAACAGGTGGATTGCTGACCGTTATTATTATTTTTCTAGCCATCAGACAAGGGTACATTGTACTTAGTGTGCCCTACGTCTGGTATTATTATATTGCAGGGATTATTTTGATTTGTATGGCAGCAGGTTATGTAGCCGGGCAACGTGTTCAGCGTCGAATCGATTATGTACATTTGAAAATGGCTCAAGTCGGCAAAGGAAATTTCAGTGTACGGATGGACCCTACAGAAGATGAATCCTTTAATCGAGTGCATGAACAATTCAATACAATGATGAGTACGGTAGAACGGAAAATGCGTATTTTGCAACAACTAGGTGAAAAAGAAGTGATGGAACGGGCGATCGAAACCGAGCGAGCCGTATTGGAAGAAAGACGACGCATGGCTCGTGATCTACATGATTCGGTGAGTCAGCAATTATTTGCGATTCATATGTCGGCTTCAT
The DNA here is from genome assembly GCF_001721045.1 of Paenibacillus nuruki. GTDB lineage: Bacteria > Bacillota > Bacilli > Paenibacillales > Paenibacillaceae > Saccharibacillus > Saccharibacillus nuruki. The sequence continues at coordinate 23,091 of NZ_MDER01000032.1, forward strand.
CTTTACCTAAGATGTTAGAAAAGAATGAACAACAAGCCAAGCTTGTAATGGATCAGGTGATTCAAATGTCACAGCTTGCTCAGAAGCAGATGAGAGCACTGATTACACAGCTTCGACCGCTAGAACTTGAAGGGCGCTCATTAGCAGAAGCCTTAGAATTCTGGTTTCCCGATTATTGTCGCCATAATGGGCTTAAAGGAATACAAGATATTGAATTAACAGGGCAACTGACGGAAGCAAAAGAACGTCAGCTTTTTCTTATTGTACAGGAAGCGCTTGCTAATATTATCAAACATGCAGATGCTACGATTGTAAGTCTATCGTTACAAGAAGATCGTCATCATGTTGCTCTACATATTAGTGATGATGGCAAAGGGTTCAACAGCTCTATGCATAAGCAAGGTTCTTATGGATTAACGATTATGTCAGAACGGGCTGAGAAATTAGGTGGACAAGCTGAAGTGATCAGTCGACCAGGGGCAGGTACGACAATACGTATCCATATTCCCAAATTTGATATCCATGAAGAAGAGGAGAATCATAATGGAGAAAATAAAAATTCTATTAGCGGATGATCATGATATGGTACGGATGGGTCTCAAAACATATCTGATGTTAGAAGATCAATTTCATATTATTGCAGAGGCGGCTAATGGTAGAGAGGTACTTGATCTGCTGGAAAAAAGTACAGTTAGCGAGATGCCTGATCTGATTTTGATGGATATGATGATGCCTGTTATGAATGGAGTAGAAGCCACCAGATTGGTATTACAGAATTATCCACAGATGAAGATTGTGATCTTAACTAGCTTTTTAGAAGATGAGTTAGTTGTAGAAGCGATTGAAGCAGGTGCAGTTAGTTATATTTTGAAAACTGTATCGGCAGAAGAGTTGATCTATGCGCTACAAGGAGCAAGCCGTGGTATGCCTGTGATGACCGGTGATATTTCTCAAGCCCTCACTAGAGGAATCCGTCAACGCAGCACTGTACAAAATGAAGCTTCTCAATTGACTGTTCGTGAACGTGAAGTGTTAATGTTGATTGCTGAAGGAATGAGTAATAAAGAAATCGCTGAAGAATTACATATAAGTATCAAAACCGTCAAAACGCATGTCAGTAATCTATTGATGAAATGCGAATTAGACGATCGTACACAACTGGCTATCTATGCTCATCGTAAAGGTTGGGTTAGTCAGCATTAACTTCACACACATGCAATATGAAGCCAATTCCCTATGATCATGATATATTAACTTACTCATCTAGGATTTATTTTCTTTTTAATTGTTTTTAAGGTGAGATTAAGGTTAATAAGCGAATATAAGGATGTAGCAAATAACACATCCGGTTATTTTAATATCATGGGAACCTTGGGAGGTTGACTTCAATGGACGAAAAGAACAAAAATGATTTGAATAATGGCTTCAATCCTGATGGCCAAAACAACGATACAGCAAACGGCAACACCAATGACTCAAATGAAACAAATAATGCTTCATCTGAACAATCATCACATTATTATTCGTATGGTCCTTTTCAATCGTTGAATAAAGATAAGGACGCTGAAGATGTTCGTCAAGAACCTGTACAGGAAGCACGCAAAGTGGAAATGACTCCACCGCAACCTGTTCGTCCAGTTTATCCACCGAACTCGGCTCAACCACCACGTACAGACCATATTGATTATTTGAATGGCAATCATTCAGATGATAATAATGGCAATCGCAAGCCTAATCAATTTCAATATAACAAACCTAAGACTTCTGCCAAAACAGTAGTTGCTTCTATATTAGCAGGTATGTTGATTATGACAGCAGGTATGTTTGGAGCAGATCGTGCTAATTTGTTCACTCCAGAATCGGAATCAACAACGACAACTAATGTTGCTCCTGCTTCAGCAGTGACAACCGATAATTCGGTGACTCAAGCAGCATTGCCTGCGGGATCAGCAGATGTAGCTGAAGTAGCGAAAAGCGCAAGTCCAGCTGTTGTCAAAATCGAGACTTTATCCAAAGCAGGCTCCAATAGCGGCGGAACCAATCCTTATAATGATCCAGCCTATCGTTTCTTCTTCGGTGATCAAGGCGGAGGAGGAAGTGAAGGCGGTAGCAACGGTGGAGAAGGTAGTGGTGGATCTGGCGGTTCATCAGGTTCTCTAACTCCACTAGGTATTGGATCTGGTTTTATTTTCGATAAGTCTGGATACATCCTAACTAATGCTCATGTGGTTGGAGAAGCTGACGTGATTCAAGTTACGCTTGAAAACAACAAAACACCATATGAAGCTAAATTGATGGGTAAAAGTACAGATCTTGACCTTGCTGTACTCAAAATCGAACCAAAATCTGGAGAAACATTCCCTTCTGTAACGCTAGGTAACTCTGACAACGTATCTGTCGGAAGCTGGTTAGTTGCGATTGGTAACCCTCAAGGATTTGACCATACTGTAACAGCAGGTGTACTGAGTGCGAAAGAACGTACAATTACAGCATCTGATGCTTCGAATGGACAATCTACAGATTATACTCATTTGTTACAAACCGATGCTTCGATCAACCCTGGTAACTCGGGTGGTCCGCTTCTGAATATGAATGGACAAGTAATTGGTATGAATACAGCAGTAAGTGAAGATGCTCAAGGTATTGGATTTGCTATCCCTTCCAATGTGATCTTAAATGTAGTGGATCAATTGAAAAAAGGTGAAAAAATCCCTACCACTCCAGTTCCATTTATCGGTGCTTCTCTGATGTCATTAACATCTGAAGTATCCAAACAGTTGGGTATTGATACGACTGAAGGTTCTGTAGTAACTGAAGTATTGTACAGATCTCCTGCTTATCAAGCGGATCTTCGTTCATATGATGTGATTACAGGAATCAATGGAACTAAATATACGAATAGTCAGGACTTAGTAGCAGCTATCCAAAAACTAAAAGTGGGCGATTCTGCAACCCTAAACGTTATTCGTAATGGTAAAACGATGGATCTTAAAGTAACGATCGGTAATCGTAATGACTTTGATACGACTTCTCCTGGTGCAGGTGGCGGCGGTACAGGTCAATAATCAGGTATGACTTTGTAAATAGGTATTAACTTCATCTTGCACTATGATGGATTTCAAAAGATCATATTTAATACAGAAAGGCGGAAAGGGCATACCTTTCCGCCTTTCTTATGACTGTATCGACAAATAAGTATTCATTGTTACAATAGAAGAAATAACGATAATTATGTTAGATCAAAAAGACATAGTAAAGGGGTAAGACCGATGAGAGCAACTATTTTAATTATTGATGACGATGAAAAAATTATTTCTATGTTACGTCGCGGATTAGCTTTTGAAGGATATGAAGTGTTGACCGCTTCTAATGGAGCAGAAGGTTTAAAACAAATGTTAGAAAATGATCCGGCTTTGATGGTATTGGATGTCATGATGCCACAAGTCGATGGATTCGAAGTATGTCGTCGTGTACGAGAAGCAGGCAGTTCTGTGCCTATTTTGATGTTGACAGCGAAAGACGAAGTAGAAAATCGTGTCAAAGGGCTAGATGCTGGCGCAGACGATTATTTGGTTAAACCATTTGCATTAGAAGAAATGTTAGCACGGGTAAGAGCATTGTTACGACGCAAACCTGAATCAGAAGCTTCTACGAGCACACGCCTTGCTTTTGAAGATTTAACGATTGATCCAGATGCTCGTGAAGTGACTCGAGATGGAAAACGTCTAGAATTAACGGCTAAAGAATTTGAATTACTTCATTTATTTATGCAAAATCCAAAACGTGTGCTGTCCAGAGATTTGATTATGGATAAAATTTGGGGTTATGACTATAGCGGAGAATCAAACGTGCTTGAAGTTTATATTGCTATGCTTCGTCAGAAAACAGAAGAGCATGGTGGCATACGTCTGATTCAGACGATTCGTGGTGCCGGCTATATTTTACGAAATAACAGCTAGAGAATGAGGGAGCTGACAGTATGTCAATACGCTTAAGGCTGACGGTATGGTACTCGGGGATACTGGCAGTGACTTTAATGCTTTTTAGTATAGCGATTTATGGATTTGTGTATTTCAATACGTATCAAGATTTACAGAATCGTCTGGTGGATCAAATTAGCAAAACACAGATTATAGTGAGCGAAGTAAATAATGAGCAGATTGATGTGTTTTTATCACCGAAAGATCATGACCGTTTGGCAGACGCTGGCTTTCGGGTGAAGCTCAAAAATTACACCAATGGAATTAACAACAATATCAACGGTACTTTTTTGCAAGCTCCTGCTTCTAATAAAATACCTAACGAATTAAAGCAAATTCAATATAATGATCGTACCTACTTAGTCGCTTATGGTGGTATACCGTATGAAATCGATAATCAAACAAAAATGGTGGGCGTTTTAATGGTTGCGGCAGATATGACCGATGCTCGTCAGTTATTTGATGATCTGCGAGTGACGTTGATTGTAGGATCATTAGCGACATTGTTTATTGCGTTTACGTTAGGTCTATTTCTAGCGCGCAAATCGATGGCTCCGATTGAAAAGGTTATTGATGCGGCGAGTCAGATTCAAAAAGGAAAAGATTTAAGTGTACGGATCGATTATGATGGACCTCATGATGAGATTGGTCAATTGATTAGTACGGTAAATGGAATGTTAGGCAGAACCGAAGTATTTTATAAAGACTTGGCAGAAGCTTATGCTGCTCAGCGCCGGTTTGTATCTGATGCGTCCCATGAGCTACGTACTCCATTAACTACGATTCGTGGTAATGTTGATTTGTTGCAAAAAGCATGGAATAAAAAGCCTCATGAAGCTCCTCATTTAGATGAAGAAAGTCTAAAGCAATTGTCGATGGAGTCGATTAACGATATTGCAGATGAATCCAAACGGATGAGTCGCCTTGTAAATGATATGCTTTCGTTAGCTCGGGCTGATGCCGGGCAGACGATCGTGATGGAGAGCTTGCCTGCTGGCGCTCTTTTGGATGATGTGATGAGACGTGCACAGTTTATTCCTCACAAAGCAACATGGCAACCAGCGAACACTGTGGCTTTAGACGACTATCATATTTATGGCAACAAAGATTATTTGCAACAAATGTTGTTTATTTTTATTGAGAATGCTTTTAAATACACCAAAGAGGGTACAGTATCTCTAGATACCGTGTTGTATCAGAATCAGATCGGGATTCGAATCAGCGATACCGGAATCGGTATGGATCAAGAAGAAGTGCCTCATATTTTTGAACGATTCTATCGAGCAGATGAATCGCGTGGAGTAACACCAGGAACAGGCTTGGGCTTATCTATAGCCAAATGGATTATTGATGAGCATGCGGGTTCTGTAGAAGTGGTCACCGCCAAAGGCAAAGGAACAACCTTTGTGATCTGGCTTCCACTGGCAGCTGTACCAGCCCAAAATAAAGCTGAACCTGTATTTGATGCAGAGCCTGAGACCGAGATTCCTGATCCCCCAAAACCAGAATAGACAACAGGTAGCAAACAATAGTAGCTTTTTGTGACTGTGTTTGCTACTTTCCTTTCCCGTGCCCTATCAAATGGGTTATAATGAAGTTGCTATTGCTTCTTTTGCAAGTTAAGCCAACCCTAGAAAGCAGGTGTACCCCTTCATGGAAATTGTAAAGATTGCGCCGCGTGGGTATTGTTATGGTGTAGTAGATGCTATGGTACTTGCTCAGCAAGCTGCCAAGAACCTTGACTTACCACGGCCTATTTATATACTCGGTATGATTGTGCATAACAGTCATGTCACTCAATCGTTTGAAGATCAAGGTATTATTACTTTAGATGGACCGAATCGTGTAGAAATTCTAGAGCAAGTTGAAAGTGGAACAGTAATTTTCACCGCTCATGGCGTTTCTCCTGAAGTTCGCCGTCTGGCTCGTGAAAAAGGATTAACTACTGTAGATGCAACATGCCCTGACGTTACACGTACGCATGATCTGATCCGTGATAAAGCAAGCGAGGGTTATCAGATTATCTATATCGGTAAAAAAGGTCATCCTGAACCTGAAGGTGCGATTGGTGTTGCACCGGATCAAGTTCATTTGATTGAAAAAGAAGAAGAGATTGATCATTTAGAGATTCCAGCAGGCAAAATTGTGATTACCAATCAGACCACAATGAGCCAATGGGATATTCGTTTGATTATGAAAAATCTTCTGGAGAAATTCCCGGGAGCAGAAGTGCACAATGAGATTTGCTTAGCGACTCAGGTTCGCCAAGAAGCGGTAGCTGAACAAGCCGGCCAAGCAGAGCTTGTAATCGTTGTAGGTGACCCACGTAGTAATAACTCTAACCGTCTAGCACAGGTATCTGAAGAAATCGCAGGCGTTACTGCTTATCGTATCTCTGATATCACAGAGCTCAAACGTGAATGGTTAATTGGTAAAAGTAGAGTGGCTGTTACAGCAGGTGCATCGACGCCAACTCCGATCACCAAAGAAGTGATTAACTATTTAGAGAAGTATGATAACGATGACGAATCCACATGGGAAATGGTAAGAACTGTAGATCCTAAACGTTTGTTACCACCTGTACGTGAGAAAAAAGGCAGAACAACCAACCAACCTGTCCGCCACTGATGGACACTGTCCACGAATAGATATACAAAAAGTGCCTAACCCTTGATGGGAAAGGCACTTTTTATTTTTTTATTCTTTATACTATGCGTACAAGATTTTGTACTATGACACTGCTTGACATGTCTTATAGAGTGCTGTATATTTACTTTAGTGATTAAAAGCTTAAAAGCGAACAAGCGTCTAAGTGATGATGCAAAATACAAATAAATATCTCATATTTCAGTCATTTTATATAGTTGTCTATTTAGGTGTATATCATCACCAACCACACAATGAGAGGAAGATCAAATATGATCGTTATCGTATCGAACCAAACACCGCAGGAGCAAGTAAAAGAGATTACCAACGTGATTGAACAAGCAGGATTACAAGCACACATTTCTCGTGGAGCAGATCATACTGTAATCGGACTTATTGGAACAGCTGAGCCTCGATTAATGGAACATTTAGAGCAGATGAAAGGTGTAGACAAAGTAATGAAAATTTCCAAATCCTACAAATTAGCCAGTCGTGACTTCCATCCTGAAAATACAGTTATCCAAATTGGAGATGTATCGATTGGTGGCGGAGAACTCGTCGTTATGGGCGGTCCTTGTGCAGTGGAATCCGCAGAACAGATTGATGAGATTGCTCGTCTAGTCAAAGCGGCAGGTGGACAGGTATTACGCGGGGGAGCATTTAAGCCTCGTACAGGACCATATAGCTTCCAAGGTGTAGGTGTTGAAGGATTGATTATGATGGCAGAAGCAGGGAAGAAACATGGACTGCTGACGATTACAGAAGTCATGACACCAGAGTATGTTGATATCTGCGGACAATACGCTGATATTTTGCAAGTAGGTACTCGTAATATGCAGAACTTTGATTTGTTGCGCAAATTAGGAGAAAGCCGGAAGCCTGTATTGCTCAAACGTGGATTCAGTTCGACGTACGATGAATTTTTGAATGCGGCTGAATACATTCTAGCAGGTGGTAATCCTAATGTAATGCTCTGTGAACGTGGTATTCGTACGTTTGAGACGTACACTCGTAACACGCTTGATCTATCGGCTATTCCTGTTTTACAACAATTGAGCCACTTACCTGTGATTTCAGATCCAAGTCATGGTACAGGCCGTCGTGAACTGGTAGAGCCTATGACCAAAGCTTCAGTAGCAGCAGGTGCAGATGGTCTGATTATCGAAATGCATACCGATCCAGATAACTCGATGACTGGTGATGGTGTTCAATCTTTATTTCCGGATCAATTTGCCAAATTATTGCGAGAGCTAGAACAGTTATCTCCGCTTTTGGGGAAAACATTTGCTACAGCTAAAGCACCAGCGGCGTTTTTTGAATCCTCTGTGCAAGTATAGTATATTTAAATTAACCGAATATTATTTAAAAATGAGTTGATTTGAATAAGGATACGTCTGCATAAAAGTAAAAATGGCTTTTAAATAAAATACCTGATTTTCATGTTAGGTATGGCTGGAATATACTGCTAATTTAGAAAATGATGTAAGGTTTAAAAAACAGCTCACTCATTCCGATTTTTAATTGACGGATTGACGAGCTGTTTTCTTTTTTGGTAAGCTATGAGTGTAAGCATATCTTACATAAATTTTAGAGATATGTAAAAAGGCTATTGACGATGTAAGGTTTTACGATTTATAATGACGACAGAAAAAAAATCGAGAGAATGAACATTCGACATCGAAAAAGAGTGTAATGTTCGGAAATTTGGGGAGGAAAGTACAAATGGCGGTAGAAAACGTATTGAAGCTTGCACAAGAAAACAACATTGAGTGGTTTGATTTTCGTTTCGTGGATTTGTCTGGTCGTGCTCACCATATCTCATTGCCAGCTAGTGAAGTGGATGAGGATACTTTTGTAAATGGTGTTGCGTTTGATGGTTCTTCAATTCCTGGGTTCCGCGGTATTGAGGAGTCTGATATGGTTATGATGCCAGATCCGGAGTCCGTATTTATCGACGCTTTTACTGCTCATCCAACGTTGAACATTATGTGCAATATCTTCACCCCGGACGGCGAGCGTTATGAACGCGATCCGCGTGGTATTGCAGAGAAAGCTGAAGAATATCTGCAAACAAGCGGTGTAGGAACAGCAGCATTTTTTGCTCCTGAATCTGAGTTCTTTATCTTTGACGATGTACGCTACCAAAGCGATGTGAATGTATCCTCTTACTCCGTTGATTCTAACGAAGCATTCTGGAACACGAACCGCAAAGAAGATGGCGGTAACCTTGGTTTCAAAATCCGTAAAAAAGGCGGATATGTTCCAGTAGCTCCTGTCGATTCTCAACAAGATATTCGTAGCGAAATGTGTCGTTTGCTTGAAGAAGCAGGACTTCGCATTGAACGTCATCACCATGAAGTAGCTACGGCTGGACAAGCAGAGATTAACTTCCGTTTTGACACATTGAAATTAACAGCTGATAACTTAATGAAATACAAATATATCGTGCATAACACAGCACAACAATATGGCAAAACAGCAACGTTTATGCCTAAACCTTTGTTCGGTGATAACGGTAGCGGTATGCACGTTCACCAATCTATTTTCGATGGTGATACTCCTTTGTTCTACGAAAAAGGTGCTTACGCAAACTTGAGTGAAATGGCATTGCATTATTTGGGCGGTATCTTGTACCACGCTCCAGCATTGATCGCATTGACTAACCCAAGTACTAACTCTTTCAAACGTCTTGTACCTGGTTATGAAGCACCGGTTAACTTGGTATTCTCGAAAGGTAACCGTTCAGCAGCAGTTCGTATTCCTATTGCATCTGTAACACCTAAAGGTTGTCGTATCGAATTCCGTACACCAGATTCTACAGCTAACCCTTACCTTGCGTTCTCTGCAATGTTGATGGCTGGTCTTGATGGTATCAAGAAAAAAATGGATCCTCGTGAATTAGGATATGGTCCTTTTGACAAAAATATTTATGAATTGCCAGAAGAAGAAAAAGAAGGTATCCGTAGTGTTCCAGCATCATTGGAAGAAGCTTTGGATGAGTTGGAAAAAGACTTTGACTTCTTGCTTGAAGGCGATGTATTTACAAAAGACTTTATCCAAAACTATATTTCATTCAAACGTGCAGAAGCGAAAGACGTTGCAATTCGTGTACATCCACACGAGTTCAGCTTGTACTACGATTGCTAATTATTACTTATTTCTAAAGGTAGATCGTAGAGATAATGTAATCAAAATCCTCCGGAACATCTTTTCCGGAGGATTTTTATATGAGTTCAAAAATAAAACGATTACATTCCTGTTTGTTCACAGAATTGGGTTCAACTCACAATTTCAAGTGACAAAAGACACTTGATCACCCCTAGAATAGCTGATATCATAGCGATAATCATTTAGCACAAACCTAACATACCAGCGCTTGGCACCATAAGCGCGACCCGTAAAATGAGAAAATGATTTTTGCAAAGCAAAATATCTGACAACCAGCGCTTGGCACCATAAGCGCAAAGTGAAATGTTGAAATTGAAAGGGTGGAGAACAACATGACAAAAAGAGCGTACAATTTTAATGCTGGACCGGCTGCATTGCCTTTAGAAGTATTAGAGCGTGCACAAAAAGAATTTGTGGATTATCAAAATACAGGAATGTCTATTATGGAGATGTCACATCGTGGCGCAGTATATGAAAAGGTACATAGCGAAGCTCAGGATCGTCTGTTGTCCTTACTAGGCAACCCGGAAGGTTATAAGGTACTATTTTTACAAGGAGGCGCTAGCACTCAATTTGCTATGATTCCGATGAATCTATTAGCTGAAGGCCAAACAGCAAGTTTTGTAGCTACAGGCAGTTGGGCAAGCAAAGCATTAAGCGAAGCGAAGTTGGTCGGTGATACAACCGTTGTGGCTTCTTCAGAAGCAGATAAGTATATGAAGCTTCCTGATCTGTCTCAATTGGATCTGCCAGCAAATACCGCTTATGTGCATGTGACTTCGAATGAGACGATTGAAGGCGTACAATTTACAGAGTTCCCGGATACAGGAGATATTCCTTTAGTAGTAGATATGTCGAGTGATATTCTAAGTCGTCCATTGGATATGAGCAAATTCGATATGATCTATGCAGGCGCACAGAAGAATCTAGGGCCATCAGGAGTAACCGTAATTATTGCGAAAGAAGAATTAATTACAGAATCTCCTAAGCATATTCCATCGATATTCCGTTACAGCACGCATACCAAAAATAATTCGCTATACAATACACCGCCTGCTTTTTCGATATATATGGTAAATGAAGTCTTAAAATGGATTCAAGAAAAAGGCGGACTTGAAGGTATTCAGCGCGAAAATGAAGCAAAAGCAACACTGATCTATGATGCGATTGATAACAGTAATGGTTTTTACAAAGGGGCGGCTGAACTTGAAAGTCGTTCGATCATGAACGTTACATTCCGTCTAGCATCAGAAGAATTGGAAAAAGCATTTGTTAAAGCTTCGGAAGAAGCAGGATTTATTGGTTTGAAAGGTCACCGTAGTGTAGGTGGTCTACGTGCTTCGATCTATAATGCTGTTCCTTATGAAAGCTGTAATGCTCTGGTCGAATTTATGAAGGAATTTCAGAGTAAAAATGGCTGAATGTACTAAGGAATGACAGCCTTCCCCTCTGGGAAGGCTTTTTTAAAAAAAATTTCCAATTATTTTTGTCAAAAGCTGTCGCATTTTACCGAAATCGGTTATAATCAAAAAGAACTATATAAAAGGTGGAAATAAACCTATGGCACTACACATTGTACTCGTTGAACCTGAAATCCCGGCAAACACCGGCAATATTGCTAGAACATGCGCAGCTACAGGAACGCATCTGCATCTTGTACGTCCTTTAGGCTTCAAAACGGACGATTCTACACTGAAAAGAGCAGGTCTCGATTACTGGCATGCAGTCAATGTTGAATATCATGATTCTTTCGAAGAGGTTCAAAAGACCTACTCGGATCACCGTTTCTTCTATGCAACAACTAAAGTGAAAAATAGATACACTGATTTTCAATTTCAAGACGGTGACTTTTTTGTATTTGGTAAAGAAACAAAGGGATTACCACCTGAATTAATTGCAGCTAATGCAGATACAGCTATGCGTCTGCCGATGTCAGACGATGTACGTTCGTTGAATCTTTCGAATTCAGCAGCCATCGTTGTATATGAAGCGCTACGTCAGCTTAACTTTTTGCATTTGGATTAATAGCATTTCATAACTCTGTATCAAAATTTTGGTAAGAATTAATAAAAGTTAGCAGGATTAAAGAAGTAAGTGGAGAAATAAATGAAAGTAATAAAGTATAGTGAATATATAGCTGATATTCCAAATTTTATAATCACTTATTGTCTTCACTACTTTAATCCACAAAGTATAAATATTAGCGAGGTGTATATTAGTATGAAACCAGCAGGCGTTGTACGTAAAGTCGATCAACTTGGAAGAATTGTATTACCGAAGTCGTTGCGTAAAAGATACCAAATGAATGAAGGAGATCCTGTAGAGATTTTGGTACAGGGCGACCATATTATTTTGGAAAGATATCGCCCGAAATGTGTTTTCTGTGGATCTATGGAAGAAGTAGGCGAATTCAAAGAACGTTATGTATGTGCTCAATGTATGGAAGAAATGAATTTAATTCCTAAAAATGCTTAATTTAATTAATAAAAGACATTTTAGATAAAAGAAACTTGTTTGTAGTCTCTTTATAAAATGGGCAATCAAAAAGAACCTTCCGGCACTGTATAGTGCCGGAAGGTTCTTTTTTGTCGTTCTTTATAGTATTTGTGGATGAACTAACTTGTTAGCACATTATTTGAAGAATAAAAAGTGTGTAGGTACAGGACGCAGATTCCCATCTGAAGGATGATTGATCACCCGTCCATTCAAAATCAGTGAAGTCGATCCGCCACCATCCAGATTATACGCATCCACAACACCCATTTTGTATAATTTATTTTGCAGTTCAACCAGTGTAGCGCCTGAACTTCCATTTTCATTATAACCATCTGCAACGATTACAATGATCTGATCGTCTTTATATTTACCAATAACTGTGCGGGGTGCACGTAAAGGCGAAGCTTTCCATTTGGCAGGAATCGGTACCTTTTTGCCATTTTGAATCAATACCGGAACAAAAGAAGCACCAAACGAAGGATCTAAAGCATCCAGATTCGCTTTGCTTGTAAATTTACCGCCAATCAGTTGCCCTGTCTTATTCATACCGACAAAAAATAAGTCTTTGAATGTCGATTGAAAGCCATTGATATATTTGCCATTCAGTACTGTTGTACTTAAAGGATAACGTTTGCCACCACCGTCTGCAAAACCGCCAGCATTAATACCGGCAATAGCTCCTGAACGCTGAACTGCTGTTAAGGTCGTTTCTGCGCCACCCCATGAATCTTTACCGAGGGTCATATTCATCGCAGAAGGCTCTTTCAGCTTAATTTTCATAGCATAGGCTTTGTATGTGCCCGGATTTAGACGATACAGCTCAATATTGATGCGCTGACTGTTCACTTTCTCAGAAGCTGCACCTAATTTGGAAGTGATCCGCTTATTGTAAATTTGTTCAGGCTTACTGGCTTGTGAAGAAGCAGTCTGCACAATATGAGACATCGTTGATGTGGTCTGATTGTATAGCTTGGTGGTGCGTTCAATAGACGATGAAGTCTGGACAGCTACTTTTTCAGCTTGTTTCAGGTGAGTTAGAATTTGTTGAGATTGATCGCTAAGATGATTGACCGGTGCATACTTTTCGATATCCAAAGGAACAGCTACCTGATTGGATTGAAGCAACATAATAACTAATAACCCGGCAAAAGGCGCTGTCGCTAACATCAATAACCGATTGATTTTTTTGGCACGTATACTCATTTCAATAAATCCATTTTCTTTTGTAAAGTATTGAGTTGCTTTTGGACTTCATTCAATTGAGTGTACAATTTGTTGCTGTTATCGGTTTTGCTGCTCGCATTATCTTTTGTAAAAGTAAGCAGTTCGTTAAACGAATCCACTTTACTTTGCAAAGCGGTCATTTCTTTAGACATTTCATTTAATCGACTTTCATAATCACTTTGCAATAATGAAATCTGTCGCTCTGTATCAGCTTTGATCGATGTGATCATCTGTTGCTTCATATGATTGCTATATAAGTAGGCGATCGTTGCACCCAGCGCTATAATCAATATCCAAAATACCAGAAACCATTTGGCAGAGGACCCTTTGTTGTTCTGATGTCGCATCGTTGTACGGGAAGAAGACTCTGCTTTAGAATGCATATTTATTCACCTCTATAAAGCTTTTTATTTTTGACCAAAATCCATTTTAACATGTCCAATATAGCTAGTCTATCTTCCTAAAACTAATTTTAAATTTTACGTATCTAATTCTTCTATTATCCAATTCTCGCATGAGACAACATCCACAAATATCCAAAAAACGTTAAAAATCTAACGAAAGATGCCGATATCAAGATATAAGTTAATAATCAGTAACTAATAATGTTTTATAAAGGGGGAAGTATCAAAATGGAGGACATTTGGAAGGTTATCATCATTGATAATCATCCGGCGCTGATGCTTGGAACAAAAATGATACTAGAAGAGACAGCCCATTTGAGTGTTATCGGAACTGCAAGTTCTGTAAAAGATGGCGTCGATTTGGTAGCTAGTGTTCAACCTAACCTTGTTTTACTAGATGATGCATTACCTGAAGGATCGGTTCAATTATATTTGCGCCAAGTAAAACAAGCGAGTCGAGATAGCCATGTGATCGTGTTGACCAGCGATAATAATTTATCCTTATTTGCAGGATTAATGAGTATGGGTGCTAGTGGCATGTTATCTAAAGAATCTTCGCCTGCACAATTGTTGCATTTAATCAGTAGTCTACGTCAAGGATCAACCGTTATTCCTCTGTCATGGCTTCATCAAGGAGTAGTTCCTATTCCTGCTGAAATTCCTACCGATGGTTATTTTGATCTTTCCAAAATCGAACACACGATTATGATCCAAATTACACAAGGGTTTACATACGATAAGATCGCTTATATGATCCGTGTGAGCCGACGTTCTGTTGATAACTATTTACGCAAAATATATAACAAACTTGGTGTGAACAGCCGCGCTCAAGCGATTGAAAAATACACGTTATATTCGCATACTGCTTCGTTCAATACAGCAACGATGAACAACATGATCACACCGCCTGAAAGTATCGTTCCAGTAAAAGAGGTTGCTCTCGATTAAAGTTCAGGTGTATGATCTTGAAAAAGCATCGTACAGGAGGCTGGAGCGGTGGAATTTTCTTTTGCAGCAAGTGTGAGTAATATGCCTTCATTTTCAGTCAGGTCGATTGATAATAGACAGCGCCGAGAATCATGGATTTCGCTCGCTGAAGAATTACCAGCAGAAGAACTTTTTCCATTGGCACAATTAGGAGAGGCGGCAGGGGCTGTTTTTTCAGCAGGTCCGCTTGTTCTTCAGTATGGAGAAGCAGCTGGTTCATTAGCTTTGCGTAATTGGCTCAATACCCGCTGGCAAATCGATCAGAAATTAAATGTAGATCCTGAAGATATTTTGTTAACATCAGGTAGTCAGCAGACGATAGATTTGTTAGTGCGTATTTATGTGGATCGGGAAGATACAGTATTGGTTGAATCTCCGGCTTCACCAGGTTGTCTGCAAGTGCTTCGTCTACAAGGGGCAAATGTGATTCATGTGGATTGTGATGAAGAAGGTATGATTCCAGAAGATCTAGAACGATTGATTGTAGAACATGGTCCTAAGCTATTGTGCGCTTCACCAAGCTTCGCTAATCCTACGGGAAGAGTATGGAGCTTAGAGCGTAGACGAGCCATCCTAGAGCTTTGTAAGCGATATACATTGTTGATCGCAGAAGACGATTCATACGGAGACTTACGTTATGGATTGGAATCGGTTCGTTCTTTCCGCCGTCGTTATCCAAGCTTGTTTCAATTGGATCGGGAGCAAGGAGGCAATCATGTTCTTTATATCGGATCATTTAGTAAAACGATCGCACCTGCTTTACGGGTAGGTTGGGCAGCAGGAGATCCGCGATTGATCGAAGTGATGTCAGCTGCCAAGCAAACCGCCGATTGGCAATCCAGCTCAATGAATCAGGCGATTTTGTTACGTCTGTTACAATCGCCACGCTTCAATTGGGATAATCATATTACGATGTTGAATCGTGAGTATGAGATTCGACTCAAATTAATGCTTGAATTGCTCAAACGTCCTAACTGGCATGGAACCCAAGTAGATGTGCCTTCAGGCGGAATGTTTTTGTGGGCAGCATTGCCAGATCAGTTAGATGGCGAAGAACTGTTAACAAGAGCGATGACCAAAGGCGTTTCATTTTTACCAGGTGCCCGTTGTTATGCTAGTGATGAAGGTAAAAGTGCGATTCGTCTTAACTTTACCCATCCCGGACGAGATGAGTTATTACTTGGCATGAATCTGATCTCTGAATGCATTGCTGAAATGAGAACTCAAAGTCACTTCTGATTCTCGACAACATGCGCATATTGTTCCAAAGCAAGCTTACCGGCTAGAGTTAATTGATAACTACCACGAGCAACCCGCTCAAACCATCCATAATGATTGCGCTGCATTATCGTTGCTGTAGTACCGACACCGCTTCGCTCACGCAATATCCGTGGTGATAGATAAAGGTCGGTACCAAAAGCAGAAGCGATTCGCAGCGCTTTTTCACGATAAGCGGTTATCAGAGGTGTGCCTGTACTTCCACCTAGATTGTAATCTCCGCTTCGTTCAGCAATTTCTTGTAACAACCTTTGTTTGCGACTTCCACGGCGAGCAGGTCGAACAGGCTTAGAAGATATCGCTGGACTACATAATATCTCGACAAAGGGAGCTTTTGTTTTGTACAAAGTCACGACAATTAATCCTAAGCCCAATCGGTGACACAATTCAGCGATTTCACTCCAGCGCTGATTGTGTGCTCCTTTTTTGGCACGATTTTTTTCAACAGCCAGATAGACATTGGAGCTGAGCTTAAGTCGTTCGATCCCTTGTAGAAGTAAAGCGATATTGAATGTTTTTTTGATCTCGATAATCAGGGGTTCTTGATCTTGTTCTCGTATACCTACCAGATCGCAATGCCTTACTTCGCTTTTGATATCATATCCTTGAGCTGTAAAGAACTGTTTGATTGGAAGATAAAGTTCGGTTTCTCGTTGTACAGCCACGATGTTCTCTCCTTTTAAATACGTACATCTTTTATCCATAAAATAGCACGATGTTGAGTCTTATGTTCGACAGTATAGCATAGGATGATCACAAGATAGAAGCGCTACAAAAACAATACAAAAGAATGAAATAGGTTATAAAAATAGTTAGTGATTGCGTACTCTATTTTGAATGAAATTTTATGTTAGGTATTAGCTATATTTTACAATAAAAGGTAAGATACGAATAAAATCATAGAGATTGATAATCAATCAAAAAGGAGGTATTACACATGATCCAAGTATCCAAGCAGCGTCAACAACAACTTCAATATATTGGCTTAACAGAAGCTGATTTGCAATTACTGCATCATCATTATGATTTATTTGTCAAAGTCGTTGATGAGGTTGTTGATCACTTTTATAATCATATTGAGCAATATCCAGCCTTGCATGAGATTATTAAGCAAGCAGGTTCTACGATTGATCGACTGAAGCAGACACAACGAGATTACTGGATTTCACTAGCGGCAGGCACGGTAGATGAAGAATTTATCGAGCAAAGACTTAAGATTGGTCGTATTCACTCACGAATCGGACTAAATTCGGATTATTATCTAGGTACGTATATGACGTATACCGATATTGCAACGGTTGTATTAGAACGTGAAATTCCTGATCAATGGATCAAAGTACTGCATGCGTTGACTAAGATGTTTAATCTGGATTCCCAATTGGTGCTAGAAGCATATGGTGAACGAGAGCAACACCGTATTCAAAATATGGTCAATCAAAAAGAACATATGCTGACGGCTGTCACAGAAGCTGTTAATCGGATCAGTGAGATGATTGTCAAATTAAATGATAATGCACGTGTGATCTCAGAATCAGCAGATCAAATGGCACATTCACAAGAAAGTTCATTGCAACAGATGGACGAGCTAGGGCATGAAGTCAAAGAGATTAGTAAAGTAGGAACAGTGATGCGTGAAATATCGGAACAGACGCATCTGTTAGGTCTTAATGCTTCAATAGAAGCGGCTCATGCTGGTGAATATGGTAGAGGATTCAGTATTGTAGCGCAAGAAGTACGCAAGCTAGCCGGATCATCACAAAATGCGTTACAAGATATTAGTCTGACGCTAAAAGTGATTATGAGTAAGCTGGATCAAGTACAATCTGAATTTGGCAAAAATGTAGAGTGGTCACGTCATCAAGCAGGACGTTCACAAGAACTAGCGGCTTTTGCAGATATGATTCAACAAGTAGCTTCTGAATTAGAACAATTGCAACATACAGAGTCAGCAGATTCGGCAGTTACTGTAGGAACAGAGATGAATCCCAAGCTTTCCTAAAAAATTTCAAAATTAATTGCAATTAAAAACATAAGTTCTTTGACATTTGGATATAACGGTGTATAATAAGAAAAGTGCGATTAATTTTATGAACGAAGGTGATACTCATGAAAAAAGAAGGACATCCTAAATTCCAACAAGCTATTTTTCTTGATCCAAGTTGCGGATATAAGTTCCTGAGTGGAACAACTAAAACTTCCGGCGAAACTATGGAATGGGAAGATGGCAACACTTATCAAGTGATTCGCGTTGATACTAGTTCTGCTTCTCACCCGTTTTACACTGGTAAACAAAGAAACGCAGACATCGGTGGCCGCGTAGACAAGTTCAACAAAAAATACGGCTTGAAAAACTAAGACGTACGTTGAACACCATTTCAAAACGTTTTCGACTGTTTTGAACCGTCATAAAAAGCGTACCTGTTCGTATCCTAGGATATGAATATGGTACGCTTTTTTTGTTGCCTTTTTATATAAAAGGTAAAGAATGATATGGGATGATCATGTTCATGTATCGTCATTCCCATGATCATCGTTGTGACTCAAAATTATAGGGACTCAAAATTGTATTTTGTCTTCTGGAAGCAATGAATGAATACGATGGAACCCTTCTTGTTCTAATCGTAGCGCCAGTCCATCGGTACGTGATTTGGTCGCATGAACAAGTAGTGCAGGTGGACTTTTGAGATCCAGTAACATTCGCCGTACATCAGGAAGCCCTTGATGGACTTTGTAACGGACATAATAGACTTTACAACCTTCACGTTCTGTATCGAGCAACAGTCTACGTCCGAAGCAACCATGCGCCAGATGCCCTGTAAAAATCACCGCATTATGTTCATTGTTTGCTATACGTTCATAATGTTGTTGTGCTTTGACCGATTGCATCATACCATCATCGGTAAATAAAATAAATTGCTGATATTGTGCAGGCAAAGTGGTGCGAGATAGTTCATCATCCATGACATACAGCAATGGGTGCTGAAGCAAACGTTCAATCCGTGCACATGCTTGTGAATGAAGCCAGTACGTATCGGCTGTAAATGAACGCAAGTTATTAAGTAGCCCTGCTTCGACAAGCAGAGGCGTGTTCGGATATTCTTCACTTGCCCATAACATGAGTTCTTGTCCCCGACCATAGACCGGTACAGGAAGCATCACCGATCCCTGCTGCCGAAGAGTCTCATCGATATGTCGCTTCAACTGGGTTAACTTATTATCTTGATGATCAGGGTCAACACCATACGCAGCATCAATAATTGCCATATCCAGATCAGGGAGAATACCCGGAATCGTTTGCGTTTTTGAGATTAATCGTGTCTGGTGCAGTGGACGGTCGGCGGCTAACAACTGGGATTCTGATGTATAATCTCCAGAAAAGAAAATATATTTATCATGCCAGCATAACGCTAACCAGATCGAACCGGGTAAATGTCCTGCTCGACCCCAGCACACACTCAGATGAGGCAATAAAGGGCTCCAGCTCCCCGGTGGGGCGATATCTTCCAAATAACGAAATTGGATACGCTGTTGATCTTCATCATCGTAAGGGCGTGTTGCTGAGCGATGATCGGTATACTTTTTCCAAGCTTCAAAATAAGCAGGTAATTGACCTACCGTAGCTCTAGTTGTCCAGACATCGCCTGTGTAACCATGCTTATATAACAAAGGTAATGCAATACAATGATCCTCATGAGCATGCGATAAAAAGACAGTCTGTAGACTAGCGACCATTTCATCCATATCAGGAGTGATCGGATATTGTCCATCGCCTTCTTTTTTGACACCATAATCAAGTAACAGACTCTGCTCCCCCTGTTGGAGTAGATAACTGGATCGACCATGTTCACCTGCACCGCCAAGTATAGTGAGTTCCATCATGATACTTGCTGCTTCCGATAAGCAGGTAACGTTTGTAAAATCAGCAGTAAGATTGTAGTAATCCCTACTGAAACGACAGCCATCGCCATTCCCATCGATACAGCTCCTTGTTCAAATTGAGCAAAAATATACGTTGCAGAAGTCTGCATGGATGGTGGCAAAATTAACAGGGAAGCCACCAATTCACGATTAGCAATCGTAAACGTCATTGTCCAACCTGCGATCATACCGGGAAGCAGTAGAGGCAGTAAAATACGACGGAATACATATAAAGGGTGCCCGCCAGAGATTGCACCGGCTTGTAATAAAATAGGATCAATCTGTCCATTGTTCGCTTTGACATACTGTAACGTATACGGCAAGAACAAAATAATATACGTTAAGACCACCATGCCATATGAATTGTAAAGAGGAATAGGCATCCACGGTGAATTCCAGAATAAGATCAATCCTACAACAATCACGATTCCGGGAACGGTATTCGGCATTAGACTGAATAGGTCGATTCCTTTTTGTGACCATCGTTTGCCCTGTCCAACTTTGAGTGCTAGAAATGTACCGATTAATACAGCAATCGTTGCAGCTATAAGGGAAAGGGTAAAGCTATTGATGAGTGCTTCCATACTCTCAGAACCAAAGCTTAATAAGTCTTTATAATGCTCTAACGTAAAGTTACCGACAGCTAGCCCTGTTCCGCGCAAGCGCAATAATGAAGCAGTAATCACAGAAAAGTAAGGAATACCAATAGAGGTAATCAGTAATATACTGATATACAACCAGCAGACAATTCCACTCCAACCACGCAGAGAATACTTTTTACTACGTGATCCTTTACCTCCTGTTAAGCGGTAAGAGTAACGACTACTTAATATACTTTGGATATACCACATCAATAGACATGCTGTTAAAAGTAAAGAAGCAAGTGAAGTCGCTTTGCCAAAATCAATCGGCCAACTGGAAATATATTTATGAATCTCAGACGTCATAACATAAAATCCGATTTTGCGACCAAAGGTAGCCGGCGTACCAAATTCAGCAATCGTTTTGACAAAGATTAATAGAGCACCCATCGCATAGCTAGACAATAATAACGGTAAAATAATGCGACGGAAACGATAGCCAAAGGAAGCACCGTGAACAGAAGCGGCTTCTTCTGTACTTCCGCCGATCTGTTCTAACGTATTGCGCAGAATTAGATAAAGAAAAGGAAATAGATGTAGGCTCATAATCATGACCATGCCACCAAAGCTGAAAAAAGCAGGTGTGATTTTGGCTGAAGCGGGAAGAATCTGCTCCATATAGCCGTTCTTTTGCATAAATAACATCCAACCCATAGAACCAATATAAGGGGGTGTCATAAAAGGGATCAGAAAAACAACATCTAACCAACGTTGTCTACCAATCGCTGTTTTCGCCATCATCCACGCTAAAGGTAGCGCCAGCACTGTCGTCGTGACAATCACACAACATCCCAGCCATAATGTACTGAACATCACCGAAGTAAGATCACTTTGACCGAGCAGACGCAAAGGAGCCATTAGATCAATTACACCATTCTGGTCAATAGCTGTTCGGAAAATCATCAGGAGTGGAAATACAATTAGTACGGCGAGCAGCAAAAATGCCGCAGCCGTACTGATTTTTTGATAAGTGAATAGAGTTCGATTAGTATTTGTTTTCATCATAGGATCACCACTTATTTATATAGGTTCGTAAATTTGGTTGTTGTTTCTTCGCTGTGTTCGCCCATCCAATCCCATTTCACAGGATATGTTGGAATTTCACTTAAGTTGGCACGATTGTCAGCAGTGATATCGGTTCTTCCTGGTAATAGATAAGCACTGGTTACCATTTGTTGTGCTTCATCTGACAATAGGTAGTCGATAAATTGCTTGGCTTGATCAGCATGTTGACTTGTTTTGATAATCGCCGCAGGACGTGGGCTAATGACTGTACCTTCTTTTGGATATACGATATCGACAGGTTCACCATCAGCTTTGGCTTTGTATGCCATGTAATCGACACCAGCAGCTACAGCTGATTTGGCTCCAGTAATGACAGGATCAAGTGCTTCTTGATTCGCACCTGCAATAGCAACTCCATTTTGTTGGTATTGTTCAAATAATGACCAACCTTTATCACCTTCAGCACTTAAATAACCTGTAATAAAATCAAGCGCAGATCCAGACAACGAAGGATCAGGAATATTCACTTTGTCTTTCCATTCAGGCTTCGCAAGATCTGCCCATGATGTAGGTGGAGTCGTCACTTCTTTGGTATTGTAGACAATGCCAAGAGCAGAAGCGCTATAACTCACATATTTACCTTCTGTATCTGACCAATCTTTGACTAATTTATCGTGATTAGCTGCTTCTGGATAAGCGAGTGTCATATCTTCTTTTGCTAATGCTTGCATAGATGGAAGAGAAGCGAGAACAACCACATCGACTACAGGGTTGGCTTTTTCAGCTTCCATACGGGAAAGGATTTTACCTGTTGTTCCCTGGAACATTTCAACTTTAATCCCTGTTTTGGCTTCAAAACCTGCTTGAATTTTTTTGGCTAATCCTTCAGGTCCTGCGCTATAGACAACCAGTGTACCTGCATCTTTTGCTGTAGAGGAACCCGCGCTTGATGCACCTGTCGAAGTGCTACAACCTGCAAGTGTTGTTCCCAAGATCGCTGTTAAAGCAAGCAGACTTCCTTTTTGCCACAATTGATTCCATTTCATTATTTATTCCTCCTAGAGTGGTTAAATCCATATTTAAATAGCCGATTACACAGAGACAGCATCGATCGTATGAACATGTTGTGCAGAAATATAAATATGGACCTGTTCACCGACAGTCATTCGTTCATCTTGATAAGCTGTCCAGAGTCGTTCTTCACCCATATCCAATAGAATTTCATAGCGATCACCCATATAGCTGACCTGTCGTATCATTCCATTATGTATATGTTCATCAGGCGAATGATTGCTCTGCCAGCGGATATGCTCGGGACGAACCATCTGATGTCCATTATCAATCCAATTGGAATGTCCAATAAAGCGAGCCACAAATGAATGAGTCGGTTGTCGATAAATTTGTTCAGGTGTTCCACGTTGTAAAATCGATCCAGACTGCATCACAATAATCTCATCAGACATCGCCATGGCTTCAGTCTGATCATGGGTAACATAGAGAGCTGTTACACCTAACTGTTGTACCAAATTCATTAACTCTGTTCGCATTTCATCACGTAAAATGGCATCTAATGCACTTAGTGGTTCATCAAATAGAATTAGACGTGGTTGCATCACAATCGCTCTTGCAAAAGCGACCCGTTGTTGTTGTCCACCTGATAGTTGATGTGGATAACGTTGTTCCATTCCTTGCAGACGTACTTGTGCCAGTGCAGTCATGACGCGTGCTTGAATATCTTTTTTCTGACCGGAAGCACGTAGACTGAAAGCGACATTTTCAAAAACAGTGAGATGAGGCCATAAGGCAAATTCTTGGAATACCATGCCGAATCCACGGCGGTGTGGAGGGACATTTTTACGTTGCTTGGAAGAGTACAGAATATCATTCTCGATTCGTAGCTCTCCTTGATCGGGCGTTTCAAGTCCAGCGATCATACGTAATAATGTAGTTTTGCCACAACCAGAAGGTCCGAGTAATGTTGTGAATTTGCCAGAAGCGATCACTAGATCAGTCGCTTGTAATGCTTGTACACCATCAAAAGACTTGCTGATCCCTTGAATCGTTAATGCTGTCATTTTGTATTCCACCTATCTTTGACGCTTGTTCATCGGCATGATTACTGTGTGCGAATACTGCCCTGAACTACTTTCTATATGTAGTATATCTGCTCAATTTGCACGGGGTATGTGGGGAATGTAAACGCAACATTAAGTTTATAGTGTGTTCCTTTTGACAATCATCGAATGTTTCTATGGTACGGTGGAAGAAAAGCAATGATGGGGGTTATACGATGAATTTGATCAAATTTCAAATAGTAGAATTATTAGACCGACATCACAAAATTACCGCTGTCGCAGATGAGTTAGGGCTCAAGCAACCGACAGTTACTTTTCATATGAAAAGCTTGGAAAAAGAAATGGGTGTTGCGTTGTTCGAATCCAGAGGTGGCAAAGTAATGCTCAAAGAACCGGGTAAAGCGCTACTTCATTATGCAGTTAAGATCAACGCATTAGCCGCAGAATCGAGAAGAGTGGTACAAGAATTTGGAGCATTGGAACGAGGAAATTTACGAATAGGAGCAAGTTATGTACCAGCGACCTATTTATTACCTTCTATTATAGATACATTCAGTCGTGCTTATCCGGGAGTGAGTATTTCGATTGCTGTAAAGCCTTCGCCTGTGATCAGAGAAATGTTGATTAATCATGAGATTGATCTAGGTATTATGCTGACTGAACCATTCGAACATCCTTCGTTAGTCAAAGGATTAGTCGATGAAGATGAAATGGTGGCTATTTTCGCGCCGGATCACAAGCTGGCAGACTATGAAGAGTTGCATATGGACACGCTACGTCAAAGCCGATTTGTTCTTCATGGTAGCGAATCAAGTACACGTCAATTGAGCAATCGCTGGATGAGTAGTGTAGGTGTGGTATCCGAGCAATATATGGAGCTCGATTCACCTGAAGCGATTAAGAAGTCGGTCATGCTGGGAGAGTATGTTTCTTTTTTATCCAAAATGGCTGTCGAAGAAGAGGTGCATCAAGGATTACTCCACATGCGACCATTACCGAATACGCCTTTTCATCGTTACATTTATTATGTGTATAACAGTCAACGTCATTATTCAGGGCTTATTCATCAGTTTGTGAAATATTTTAGTTAAGTGCAGATATCAGTAGCATCGAAAAAGTGATGAATAGCATATAGAAACTATAGATATCTTTTACGAAATGATCTATATCTGTTGATTCCGCTATCATTCTTCACTGTTACATTGGAGTAGTAGTCAAATGATATTCCACAGACAGGGGAGAATTTGCAAATGAATTTAGGATTGAAGCTCAGTAAAAAAGCTCCATTGGTATTGCTAAGCAGTGTGTTGTTCGCAGGATTGTATATTCCACAATCTACATCTGTTGTCGATGCCAAAGCCGCCAATCTCACACCAACGTATGAGGTTAAATTTATGCTGGATGATGATATTCTGAACAGCGACCTAACGATTCAGTCTGAAGTGAAAGATGCTTTTGATCTACCTGCAACAGCGCAGAAAATTGCGGTAGAGTATTTCGATACTAGTGATAAGCAGTTAGATAGTGAAGGTTGGAATGTACGTTTTCGCAAAAAAGCAGATAAAGATAATTTTGAAATGACGTATAAAAAGCGTTATAACATTGCTAACGGAAATATTGATGCGGCGTTAACTCTAGCGAATCAACAAGGATTTGATGCATCAGATACGAATTATGAAGCTGAAGTCGATTGGGGTTATGGTAAGCAGACGTTAAGTCTTTCTAATGATAAAAAGTCTAAAGCAACCACATCAGGAGCCACATTGCCAGCAGATAGCAAAGCATTGTCTCTACTTGTAGATAATCTTCCAGGGAAATTGAAAAAGTGGAAAGATGGATCAAGCTGGGGTGAAAAGCAGTTAAAAGTGTCTCGTGCTTATGGACCTGTAGTAGCTAGTAAATATGAAGGAACATGGAACGGAATCGATGTGGATGTTGAAATTTGGCCAATTCGCAATGCTTCAGGAACAGGTACAGAGCCAGTGATAGAGATTTCGTTCAAAACCGATGATTACAATACAGCAGCAGCAGATCGTCAACAATTAATGAATTATTTGAATCAAGAAGGTTGGTTAGTACCACAAGATTCACTCAAAACACAATTGGTATTAGATCGTTACTAAGAACATCTATTTAAAAATAGACAAAAAAAGAAGCACCCTGCGAGGTGCTTCTTTTGGTTGTTCTATTAGTATCCGCTGCGTTCCATATTGCCCATACCTGCGAATAATGCTGCACCGAAAACAAGAAAGATAACAAGGTAAATAACAATAACGATTGCTGCCCATAACAGTCCTGCTTTAGCATAGTTAGCTTTGGTAGGATGAGTACCGCCACCAAAAGCCCATACAAATAACATCACTAGATTGACAATTGGAATAGCTAACAATAAAAGTGTAAGCATCCATTCTTTCACACTGATAATAGAAGCAGGTGCATCCGGTTGCGCAGGCGGGTAACCATTGTTTTGCGAATTATAATCCAAATTTTTCTACCCCTCTCAATTATGTACTGAATATTGTGGAAACATGTAAAGCATCTATGATTATACAACTGTTACAGATATGTGACAATAGAGTAATGCAAAAGAAAATAGTTATATTTTCCATTTTTATCGACAAATCTATAAATGTATAGAAACATTCGATCATGACTAGACAGAAATTATATTTGTTGTATAGTATAGTTAATTGATCGGGATTAAATGTTTTAATCTATTGTTAGCTATTTATTTGTACAAAACTATTGCAAGTTACTAAAAGTATCTTTATAATGAGATATATTGAATGTTTGATGCAAGAAAGTTTTCAAATCTTGTTTTCATGGTTAAACATGAGAGTAGCTAAATTATACTAACAAACCAAAATCGAATAGAGATCTTCGGGGTAGGGTGCAATTCCCGACCGGCGGTGAACATTTTTTTACAAGTGAAAAAATGGTAGCCCGCGACTCATTTTTCGTTTTATAGAGGAATGACTGATCTGGTGAGAATCCAGAGCCGACGGTAAAGTCCGGATGGGAGAAGATCAACCGATAAGCATGCCAGTGTATTGTAAAATACAGTTGCAGGTTTATTTGATCAAGCCCCCGTTTATTGTACGTTGATAACGGGGGCTTTCCGTATGAGATCTCATATTCAAATTCTAATCACGTAGGGAGTTTGAATCATGGAAAATGCAAGTTATAACATCAAAACAGCATCATCAGCTAGACAGCGTCATATTAAAAGTGGATTTTGGCTTGTTTTTGTAGGCGCCGCTTTATGGGGCGTAGATCCACTGTTCCGAATTATTTTGCTGAAAACAATGACTTCAACTCAGTTGGTATTGTTGGAGCATTTGATTGTTTTTCTAGCGGCGGCTCCGGTATTATGGGTGAACCGTGCTGAATTAAAAGGATTAAAAATGCGCCATATTGGAGCGTTATTGTTCTTATCATGGGGTGGATCAGCAATTGCTACGATTCTATTTACGATGGGATTGGCTCATGGTAACCTCAATGCCGTCTTATTATTACAGAAATTACAACCCATCTTTGCCATCGTATTAGCCCGTATTATTTTGAAAGAAGTATTACCGCGTGGATTTGGCTGGTTATTTGCTTTAGCATTAGTCGGTACGTATATTTTAACTTTCGGATTCGCGATTCCGATTGGTCATATGAGTGAATTTGTACAGGTCGGTAGTTTATTTGCTCTAGGTGCAGCTGCATTATGGGGTGGATCTACAGTTATGGGACGCTTAATGGTGGGACAGATGAAATATGAGACCGTCACATCATTGCGCTTTATTATGGCACTACCATTATTGCTTGTATTAACGTGGCATGAAGGTGCAGCTTGGAGCCTATCTGCTGATTCTGGTGGTATCGCAGCGGTATCATTAAATTTGCTAGGTCAAGCCTTATTGCCGGGCTTGCTCAGTCTATTGATGTATTATAAAGGATTGTCGACTACCAAAGCTTCGGTAGCAACATTAGCAGAATTGAGCTTTCCATTAGTCGGTGTCATTATTAACTGGATCGTATTTGGACAATTATTAACATGGGCTCAATTGGTCGGATTCTTGTTAATCTGGGTAGCATTATTCTTTATTTCCAGACGTCAACAACCATCTGATGCCAAAACAGCAGTACCTTCTGCGTCATAAGCTCTGTTGTATCAAAAAGAATATGTTCATCTATCTATAATATAGTAATTTTAATATCAAAAATCCTGTCTACCTAGCGAAATTCCGCTATAGTAGACAGGATTTTTTTAGTTTGTATAAGACAGCGATGTCATAAGATATCGAATATTCAGTAGCTTGTCATCTCAAGCCTGAAAGCATTCTATATTTATTGAATACGTACTAGATCGAAGAAGTCTAACTCTCCATAACCATTTCCTTTACTAAAACGAATCGTATGATTACCTGCTGTCAACGATAGACGTTGCGTTGATAATCCCCAATTTTCCCAACCTTTATTCGTAATAAAAAAGTCTGTTGCATTATTGCTATCGACAGAAAGGCGCAGAGTAGACCAATCCAGTCCATCGGTGCCATTACCCGTACGTGCAGCTAGCATATAGGTTCCTGTTGTAGGAACATTCACAGAATATTGTACATAACTGCCTGTTGTATCAATATGACCTGCTTTGGACGATCCTGAACCATTAGGGCTTGAAGAAGCATAAGCTGCTCCGCCAAAAGTGCCTTGCTCGCCTTCATAACGGTTGCGCTCTGGTTCACCTGATGGAATAGCTATCTGTACATTCGGATTCAGTGGTTGACCAAATTGAGGTGTATTGTCTGTATTCCAGCTGAATTTCTGAGTGCGAATTTCTCGGTTCCAGCCTGAATTGTTAAATTTGGCAGCATGATATACAATCCAATCTTCTTTGCCATCAGGAGAAGTGGTAAATGAAGCATGACCCGGGCCATAGACTCCATTAGCAGAAGAGAATACAGGTTGAGCACGTTTGCTCCAAGCCGAAGGGCTTAATAAATTGCTGTTCGTCTGTGCTGTAATTAAGCCTAACGCATAATCATTCGTCCAACTTCCACTGGCAGAATAGATTAGATTAATGTTGTTGTTTTTGATCACCACTTGAGGGCCTTCATTGACGTTAGGTTGATGATTCGTTTCCCATGCATACGTAGGACGAGCAATTTCAACACGTGCAGAATCAATCGTCCACGGATTACTCATATGGGCAATATAAAGATTTTGTCTAACATTATCGGTTCCTTCCCAACCTGACCAGATAAAGTACAATTGTCCGTTAACTGATAGTGGAGTGCCATCGATCGCCCAGCGGTTCGTTGTATCGGTAATTTGACCTTTATCTACCCAAGTGCCTTGCATGGGATTACTGCTCGTATTCTGCATCACATACATACGATGATTAGCATTATCTCCATCGTCTTTGGCATAGTAAATATACCAGGCTCCATTAAGAAAATGAATTTCAGGCGCCCAGACATTTTGTCCACCTGTGGTAATTTCACGTTTTTCAGCAGCATCAATCCCGGTTAATGTTGAAGATTTCCAGATCGTGACATTGTTCCCTGTCGTTTTTGTGAAATAATAGAATCCATCGGTATGCTTATACATCCACGGATCTGCACCATCTTGCATAATGACATTATAAAACTGTTTTTGTACAGATGCTGCTGAAGCCATACTGATACTGGTACTCATAAGCAAAGTGAATAGCAAAAATAAAAATCCTCCTTTGATCATCAATCGACGACTGTTCATTGATTCAACCCCTTTGCATATTCTTAAAATAGAGAACGCTTACAATAGGAACTGTAACGCAGAATAGAGTTGTGGAACAGGACGATATTTTGGATGGATAGACATTCTATTGGAGATATTCAAGAGAGGGTCTGAATGAAGAGTTTAACCGTTTACACTTTGAGATCAAACAGGTACATTAGGCATAATTCGTACGTTTGGTTTTACTTAAGGATGAAGCACATCTACAAAGCGAGGTTGAATTAGATGATGAAATGGATCAAACAATCTTTATTTTCGATGACAAAGCTTAGATTATATAGTGTGTTGCTAAGCCTTATGATATTGATGATTGGACTGATAAGTTATGGAGTTTATCGTGGAGGATTATCATCGTTATGGGGTGATGGACAGAGTACAATATCCTCTACGGATTCATCTGCTCCCGAGTCTATTTCAATATCATTTTGGACTCCTTTTAGTGGGGGCGATATTTCATTTATGAATGAATTGGTACAACGGTACAATCGAGAGAATACTGATCATATTGTAGTTACGATGAAAAATAATAAATCAGATGATTACTATACCAAATTATCGACAGCGATCGTGACCGAAGAAGCGCCAGATGTAGCGATTGTACATGCATCTATGTTCGCTCAGTATATCCCCGCAGGATTTATACAAAATATAGATAAATTCGCTGCAAAAGCGCAAGTACATTTTACAGACTTTAATCCATCAATTCTTGCAAGAACGATGGTCAATGAACAACATTATGCAATTCCACTGGATACTCATTTTAGCATATTGTATTACAACAAAAAGTGGTTAGCCAAAGCAGGCTTATATCAAGATGGTAAAGTACAGATGCAACCCGGAGAACAAGGATTTGTAGACTTTTTGCAGAAATTACAACAGCATATCCCACAAGATGTTGCTCCTCTAGCTGTACCCAATGTACGTATTGATTCGTTGTGGTTATGGTGGTCATTGTATGCTCAGATCGATGGAGGAGGACAATTATATACTTCGGATGGCACACGTGCTTCTGTAAATATGCCTGCCGCTAAGAAATCGCTAGAATTAGTCACTTCACTGTATGATCAACAATTGATTCCGCCGAATATCAATGATGCTTCTAATGAATTTGCACAGGGGAAAGCAGCTTTACTTTTTCTAGGCGTATGGTCTATCGGTTCGTTTGAAAAAGTACCTGATTTGGATTTTGGGGTCATGCCTTTTCCACAAATCTATGATCATGCTGGATCATGGGGTGATGCGCATACACTTGCTTTTCCAACCCATCATGAACAAGATCCTCAAAAAGTACTTGCGGCGATTAAATTTGCCAACTGGTTAGCCCGGAATGGAGCCATATGGGGAGAAGCAGGGCATGTACCTGCTGTTCAAGCCGAAGCTTTATCACCTGCATATTTGTCGCTTCCATTTCGTAAAGAGTATGTTGCAGAAGCCAATCATGTCGAATATTTCCCCAGTCATCCGAAGCAAATTATGATGAGTGATGCGCTGATTAATGAATTGGAGAAAATCTGGTACGGCAAGCAAAGTGTTGATCAAATGTTAAATCATTTAGAGCCGTTAATTAACCAGATTTTGAAGGAGTAAGGGATGCAGATACCTATAAAACATTGGATTCGTCGCTGGAAAAATATGCGGTTGGTCACAAGGCTGATTATTATGAATATCACACTGATTTCGATTCCGTTAGTCATCTCTTCATGGATATCGAGTATTGGCTATTCCGATTCTATTCAAAACAATGCCGGGCAATATCAAGCGGATGTAGTGCGTGAATTTACATCGAATCTAGATGCTTATATGAATGAGTTGGTTTTATTATCTATTT
Organism: Paenibacillus nuruki; assembly: GCF_001721045.1. Taxonomy (GTDB): domain Bacteria; phylum Bacillota; class Bacilli; order Paenibacillales; family Paenibacillaceae; genus Saccharibacillus; species Saccharibacillus nuruki. The sequence continues at coordinate 54,504 of NZ_MDER01000032.1, forward strand.
TGCCGTATCAATCTCCAGAAATGATGGAGTATCTTGAGCATGATAAGCAAGATCAAGTGATCGATCGATATGAAGATCGTCTACTATTAGAACGTTTTGTACGACGGATTCGGGTCAATGGACGTGTAGATATTGCAGGGGTGGCTTTGTTTACCAATCATACGCATTCGTCTTATGTAGAATTGCCTGATAGTCCCGGTCGATTTGCAGAGTCAGGAGATCGAGAACGATTATTACCTGTAAATACAGCATTATCCGGTAAAGGATATTTTGTCGCTCCTCATGCGGTATTGTCTGATAATGGAACTGTATATCAAGTGTTTTCAATTGCGCGTAAGATTCGTAGTCTGGATGATGGTCAAGAATTAGGTACACTGGTGATCGATGTTCCTGCTGAAGCACTCACAGATCGAATTACTCATCTTGCCGGTTCTCCGACCTCATTATTTGCCATGATGGATCAGCATAAGAAATTGATTTATAAAAGCCCGTCTTTTCCTGTAGAAGATGCTACTTTGCAACAGTATGGAGGAGAAGGCACATTAACGATAGATAGTGGGCGACAATCCGTGTTGCTTACATATCAGACATCGCCTGTCACGCATTGGACGGTTCTTCAAGCAGTGCCTGTCGCTGTCTTGGTACAGGATGCCCGGCAGGTAAATCGGCAAATGATCTGGTTAGGCGGTATCTGTCTCATTATATCGGTAATTGTGTCGATTTTTCATGCGATGCGAATCACAAGACCGCTTAGTGTATTACGCGATTCAATGAAACTTGTAGAACGGGGAGAATTCGATATTGCTTTGCCAGTACATCAGACCGATGAGATCGGACATTTAAGTCGAACGTTTAATATTATGGTGTCTCGTCTAGGGTCATTAACCTATCGGTTATACGAAACAGAGATTCGAGAAAAAAATGCACAGATTGCTTCACTGCAAAGTCAGATCAATCCTCATTTTCTCTACAATACACTGGGTTCTATCAGTATGTACGCTGAACTCGAAGGCAATCGTGAAGTGGTGCAGATGACCAATCATCTGAGTGCTCTGCTTCGGTATAGTATCGGAAGCGATCATAGTGAAGTTACGATTGAACAGGAGCTAGAGCATGTACGAGGATATCTGTCGATTCAGCGTATCCGATATGATGAGCGATTATCGTATACCATTCATGCAGAACCATTATTGCTACAACATCCGATAATTCGTTTAACGTTACAACCGCTTGTAGAAAATGCAATTATTCACGGCTTAGAACGAGGTCGTGGAGATATTTATATTCATATAGAAGTGCATAGACAGAATAAACAGATTCAGATTGATGTGATCGACAATGGACCAGGTATGGAAAACGAATGGATTGAAGAACAACATCACCATATGGAAGCAGGGATATTGCCAGAAGGGCCGGGAGGTCATGGATTGGTTAATGTTCATCGCAGAATCGCACTCAAATATGGTAATGAGTATGGCATTACGTTGCACAATCGGGATAAAGGAGGGTTACAAGTGATCGTGACTATGCCTATCGTTGAGGTTGAGCATATAGAGGAGTTGAAGAAAGGAGATACTGATCATGTATAACGTATTAGTCGTTGATGATGAAATGATTTTTCGTAAAGGAATCACCCATTTGATTCATGAATCTAATCTAGAATGGACAGTGATCGGTGAAGCGCGTGATGGACTGGAAGCACTGGAAATGATTCAGGATCAACGCCCTCATTTAGTAATCACCGATATACGGATGCCTCGTATGGATGGTATCCAGCTTCAAGCCACAGTAGCAGAACAGTATCCATCTATTCGCTGTATTGTGCTCAGTGGACATAATGATTTTGAATATGCACGTCATTCGATTCGCAGTGGAGCCAGAGATTATTTACTTAAGCCTGTTAATAAACAAGAACTGTACACCGCTTTGGGCAAAGTAGAAGCAGAGTTAACCAAAGAAAATGAATCGCAATCGTTAGCAGAGCATATTCCTAGTCAGCAAGTGATCCGACAACAAATATTAAGCAGTCTGATTCATGGCAATAGTGCTTATGATGAAGGCGAATTATTGGATCAAGCGAATATTTCTTTTCCCCATACCGGTATATATTGTCTGATTGTTCAATTGGATCGAGATTCTGTCACAGAACAACGGTATCAACAGAATGATCCTGAACTGTTCTTTTTGTATATTCAACAATTTGTCCGTGAGATCATATTGGAGCCTTTGCAAGGGTACACATTTATCGATCATCATCAAGTGGTTGCACTCATTAATAGTGATCACAGTGAACAGACAGCCCGGCAGATTAGATCATTGTCAGGACAATTAATTCGTAGCATTAAACGTATATCCCAGATGACGGTGACGATAGGTATCGGTGGTGGTGTGGCTGATCTCGAATCGGTACCCCAATCCTATCGTGAAGCAGAGACAGCTCTGCTCTATCGTTTGATTTCGGGTGGAGATCAAGTACTTGTCTATGAATCTTCCACAACAAATACAATGCCATTATCAAGATTAGAAGCAGCAGACCGACATTTTTTGGAACAATTATTAGCAGAAGAAAATGGACAAGAATTAACAAAGCAAGTCCAAGCTTTTATCGAACGATTATGCCGTCAGATTAGTAATCCTGAAGTGATCCAACAACAGATCTGCAAAATATTATTAGAGTGTTATGAGATTGCTTTGGATTATAACGTACTCAATGAATGGCTAAATAAGCAGGATATGGGTGGGATATTACAAAATGTACTACTGATCAATGAACGCCAGCAACTTGCCCGTTATTGTGGAGATTTATTGTATTCGCTCTATGAGCTGATTCAGCGTAAAGAAGGGCATGTGATCCACGCTGTAGATCAGGTAGTACGTTATCTGGAAGAACATTATGCTGAACCGATCACCCTCAGTCTAATGGCAGAAAAAGTCTATTTAAATGCTTCTTATCTCAGCAGTCTGTTCAAAAATAGATTAGGGCATTCATTTGTCGAAGTATTGACTGATATTCGAATTCGAGAAGCGATCAAGCGATTAATCCATAGTGATGAGAAGATTGCGACGATTGCTTATGATACAGGGTTTGTAAATATTCGGCATTTCAATAGAGTATTCAAAACAGAAACAGGTACTACACCCAAACAGTATCGGGACAGTCGTCGTCATTATCAACATCCGGTGTAATGAAGTAGCCACTATCTCATCATCGCTTGAACGCAATATGCGCATACAGGCAACAGACCTAAATATATGTCTATACCATCGAAAAAAGCGTCATGGTTCCTTCTTGAAGAATACATTAAGATTTGAAATGTAAGCGTTATCTAAAAACGCACATTTTTCATTATTCGACAAGGGGGTTCTATTGATGAGAAAAACAAAATGGTTGCAAGCCGGTTCTATACTACTGGTTGCTATGTTTATTCTGTCGGCTTGTGCTGGAGGTAGTGCACCTGCTAGTAGTACTGAAAGTGGCAAAACAGGTGGTAAAACACAAATCTCATTCTGGACACCATTTAGTGGTGGAGATGGAGAATTTATGGCGGCAATGGTAGCCAAGTTTAATGAGGAGAACCCAGATATTCAAGTGGAACAGCTAAGTAATCGCTCGGAAGATTACTATACCAAGCTACAGACATCGTTAGCTTCGGATCAAGCGCCTGATCTAGCGGTATTGCATTCCTCACGTATGCCACAATTTGTACCAGCGGGTTATGTGACCCCACTAGATGATCTAGCAGCAGGTTCCAAAGTGGACTGGGATGCATTCAATCCTACGATTTTAGAATCGACGATTTACGATGGTAAACATTATTCGATTCCACTGGATACTCATGCGATCGTCATGTATTACAACAAGACATATCTGGAAAAAGCAGGGGTACTGAAAGACGGCAAACCTGTATTCGATCCATCACCAGAAGGATTTACCGCATTTTTAACTAAAATTAAAGATGCAGTTCCAGCAGATGTGGCTCCACTTGCACAACCAAGCGTGCGTATAGATGCGTACTGGATGTTCTGGGGCTTCTATAATCAGTTAACTGGTGGAGGGAAGTTCTATGATGCAAATGGCAAAGCAGAACTTAACAATCCACAAGCCAAACAAGCATTAGAATACGTGAATAGCTTGTATACATCCAAATTAATTCCACCGAATGTAAATGATGCGGTTAAATTATTTCAAGATCAGCGAGCAGCCGTACTCATCACAGGGGTATGGAGTACCGGATCATTTGAAAATATTAAAGATTTGGACTTTGCGGTAGTACCGATGCCACAAATCTACGATCAACCGGCAACATGGGGCGATTCGCATACATTAGCTTTGCCGAAGCACAGTCAAGAAGATCCAGCGAAACAGCAAGCTGCATTGACGTTTGCCAATTGGCTTGCAGAACATGGGGACATGTGGGCAAAAGCAGGGCATATTCCAAGTGTGACCAAAGTATTGGATTCTCAAGAGTTCAAAGACATGCCATATCGTAGTGATTATGCGCAATCGGCTGACTTTGTCAAATACTGGCCTCGTAATGAAAAACAAGGACAGGTTAACGACAATATTGTCAAAGAGTTCGAAAAAATGTTAGCAGGTCAACAAGATCCAGCGACCACTTTAGAAAAAGCAGATGCTTCTACCAACAAGATTACTGGAAAATAAAGATAGGATCATCACAAAAGAAGCGGAGCGACATAGACATCAAACCGCTTCTTTTGTCTGATCTAGCTGAAGAAAGGAGTCTCATCTATGGGCACCAAATCCTTATCACACCAAGGGTGGATCACAGGCATATTGATGATTTTGCCATATACGATTTTCTTTGCTCTTTTTTCTTTATTTCCGATTTTGTACGGTCTGCGCATCAGTTTTTATGACTGGTCTTTGCTAGGAGATAAAGTTTTTGTAGGCTTTGAGAATTATACCAACCTTATCCAAGACGAAGAATTTCGTAGCAACCTATTGCATACGATCGTATTTACATTGATTAGTGTGCCGTTGGTTAGCGGAATTGGCTTATTATTAGCGATTCTTGTTCACAGTATACGTCGGGGGCAGTCTTTTTTTCGGATCTCTGTTTTTATGCCGTATGTGTTATCTGTTTCTGTTATTTCTAGCATTTGGGTGATTTTTTTACAGCCGTACACCGGCTTATTTAATCAGATTTTACGTGGATTAGGTTTAATCCATGAAGAGATTTTCTGGTTATCGGAACCGACTTTAGCATGGGCGGCTATTATTATGTCTACTGTATGGTGGACAGTAGGATTTGTTTTTATTTTATTTCTAGCAGGGCTTCAAGATATTCCAGCATCCTTTTATGAAGCAGGGCAGATCGAAGGAGCGAATCGCTGGCAGACATTCTGGTATATCACATTACCATCATTATCACGGATTACGATACTTGTGATTGTGCTTCAGACGATTGCTTCGTTCAAAATATTCGGTCAATCCAAATTGATCACAGGCGGAGGACCCGCAGGAGCCACCAAAACCGTCGTGTTTTCGATTTATGAAAATGGATTTCAGACGTTCCAGATGGGATATGCGTCTGCGATTGCATTTGTACTTATGCTGGTGATTCTAGTGATCTCTTTAATACAGACTTTTGTTTTACGTAGATTGGAATCTTAGAAAGGAGCGAATGTAGAATGATGGATCGGATCTATTATTATTTTATTCGCATTGTAGCTGTAGCGTTAGCGATCTTTTTTCTTATTCCTGTGATCTGGATGTTGGCTTTATCGTTTACGCCAGAAGGGCAAAGTGTATTTGCTAATGGTTTTCAGCTTTCATTTGTCAATTATCAGAAAGTACTGAGTCAGGCTCCGATCTTCGGGTGGATGGGTAACAGTCTGATGGTGTCTGTGATTACTACAGTACTGGTACTGATCTTATCGTCGATGGCGGCATACGCATTTTCTCGTATTCAATTTCCAGGTAGCAAATTTATGTTTCTGTTGTTTTTATCTGGACTCATGATTCCAGCAGAAGCGACATTGATTCCATTGTATCTGTTTATGCGTGATTGGGGTCTACTGGGAACACGAACTTCGTTGATTTTACCAGCAGTGGCAGGGCCGATGGGGATTTTTATTCTGAAGCAGTTTTTTGATGGATTACCGAAAGACCTTGAAGAAGCCGCACGAATTGATGGAGCAGGTTTTTTCAAAGTCTGGTATAGCATCTTTTTACCTTTGTCTCGTCCTGCGTTAGCCGCATTAGGTATTTTTAGCTTTATTGGAGCATGGAACGATTATGTATGGCCACTGATCTCGATCTCGGACAAAGCCTATATGACGATTACATTAGGATTACCGATGTTCCAGAGTTCGTATGTCCAGCAATATGCGCTTCCTATGACAGCTAATGCGTTAGCCGCTGTTCCAGTCTTGATTGTATTTCTTATTTTCCAGAAACAGATTATTAAAGGGATTGCATTTACAGGCGGGAAAGAATTATAACCACTAAGCTGAACATCAATAGCCGGATCAATCATACAGACATGTATACTTTTAAAGGAGGAATTATGATGGTGAATACAATAACTCGTTCTGAATATCCTAGACCTCAATTCCAGCGAGCAGACTGGATCAATCTCAATGGAACATGGGAATTTGCTTTTGACGATAAACGTGTAGGCGATCAGGAGAAATGGCATCTTGATCAGCAAGCGGTATTCGATCAGAAGATTCAAGTTCCGTTTACTTTTCAAAGTGAGTTGAGTGGAATAGGAGATACTGGATTTCATGATCTGGTCTGGTATCGTAAATCGATTCAGATCCCGTCCGATTGGCAAAATAAACGTACGATTTTACATTTTGGAGCGGTCGATTATACAGCTACAGTCTGGGTAAATGGCAAATGGGCAGCTTTTCATGAAGGGGGGCATACTCCTTTTCAAGCGGATATTACAGAATTGCTAGAAGAAGAGCACAATCAGATTATTTTGCGGGTAGAAGATTTTAGTCAAGATGTGACATTGCCACGGGGGAAGCAATACTGGAAAGAAGATTCAGCAAGTATTTTCTATACCCGTACGACAGGCATCTGGCAGACGGTATGGTTAGAAGCAGTAGACCCTGCTCATATTAGCAAAGCTAAATTTACAGCCGATATTGATCGAAATGAAGTCAGAGTACGCTTATTTTATTCTCCATCTACAGTTCAAAAAGGAATGCGTACACGATTAACCATTTCTTTTGAAGGCGAATTGGTAGCACAGGATGAATTTGTAGTGACTCATCATGAACATACCCGCTCGATCGGTCTGCATGATTTTAACGATCATGAATTAGGGCGTTGGTGGTCACCAGAAAAGCCACATTTATACGATATTCGATTAGAATTGATGGAGCAGGATAACGTAGTAGATGCGGTAGAATCATACTTTGGGATGCGTAAGATTTCGATTGAAAATGGAAAGTTACATCTGAATAATCGACCTTATTTTCTACGTCTGGTACTGGATCAAGGATATTTCCCGGATGGCATTTTAACCGCACCATCGGATGAAGCTTTTATTCAAGATATTGAGTTGACGCAAGCGATGGGCTTCAATGGGGTACGTAAGCATCAGAAAATGGAAGATCCACGATTCTTATACTGGTGTGATCGCAAAGGATTACTGGTATGGGGAGAAGCGGCAAATGCTTACAATTATTCAGAAGAATATGTACGCCGATTCACGCAAGAATGGCAAGAAGTGATTGAACGGGATTACAATCATCCATCCATTGTCGTCTGGGTTCCTATGAATGAAAGTTGGGGCATTCCTAATGTCAAAAATGATCAGCGTCAACAACAGCATGGACTGGCTCTCTATCATCTCACCAAGTCACTGGATGATACACGTCCTGTTATTTATAATGATGGCTGGGAAATGATGGACACCGATCTGGTAGCGATTCATGATTATGCATGGCAAGAAGAAGTGTTGAATGAACGTTATGCTTCGATTGAAAAGGCTGTACATAGTCTGCCAGGGAATCGAGAGATTTTTGTAGGGGGAGCGACTTATCAAGGGCAACCGATTCTGATTACAGAGTTCGGCGGAATCGCTTATAAAAAAAGTGAATGGGAAGGCTGGGGATACTCGGGCGCAGACAATGATGAAGATTATCTACAGCGCTTAGCCGCAGTGATTCGTCCGCTACATCGTTCTCCGATTGTTCAAGGATTCTGTTATACCCAGTTGACCGATGTCGAACAGGAGATTAACGGTCTGGTTACGTATGATCGTAAGCCCAAGGTGCCACTAGAAGATATTCGACGTATCGTTATGAATCAATCTTAAGATCTACCTATACCAAGTGCTGTTTGCTATCTTTTGACTGCTCAAGTCAGATAGTGAACAGCACTTTTTGTACATAGTTAAAAACATATTCTGTTCATCTAAAGATTGTCATAACCCCTAAACTATCCTATACTACAAAGTTGTTACTTTATAATAAGTGTACACAGTCAAATCATACTGGATTCAACCCGATAAAGGAGGAATAGTGTTGTCGGATAAAATAGACCTACCTTCTTCTCGTCATAGACGTGCAAAAGATCATTCGACAGAAGAGCTTGCCCGCCGTCTTATCGATCTATCCGGTGGTCCTGATAATATGGTAGAAGTCATTCACTGTACGACTCGTATTCGGCTCAAATTAAAAAATTACGATCAAATCGATGAAGCAGGACTTCGCCAGATCAAAGAAGTGCAAAATATAAACAAACTGCCCGGACAACTACAGATTATTGTAGGTCCTGAGCTTGTCTATAAGTTACATCGCAAAATCAATCTATGGCTTCAACAGCATGAACAAACAGCATTAAAACCTTCTATTTTAGAGTCTAAAGAATCTGAACTGCAAGCTGAACCATCAATGCCATCACCAGATCAGGATCAAAGGTCAGGCATTATGCAGCGTATTATACAGGTAGCGACTATCTTTTCAGATATTCTAATCCCGATCTTACCGCTCTTTATTGCAGCCGGTATCTTATTAGGTCTGGTCACGATTCTGCAATCTTCTGACTGGGTGACAGAGGGTGCAGTCTGGTTCCGATTGCTTCAGTTATTAACAAGTTCTGCTTTTCAAATTATTAGCGTACTGTTCGGTTATCATGCAGTAAGACGATTTGGAGGTACACCTGCGATCGGGGCTGTACTTGGGATTGCAATGTCTCAACCTGATCTAGCGATACTAATAGGTTCTTATGATACGACGGTACAAAATATAGATACGATGGTTACCCCTCAATTCAGCTATCAAGGTGCAATGATGCCGATTATTCTGGCAGCACTGATTATGGCTTGGATAGAAAAAGGAATACGCCGTATACTACCGGCATCAGCATCTACACTTCTTGCTCCAGCCATCAGTCTGATTATCGGTGGGACGCTGGCTATTCTTTTGATTAGTCCGGTCGCGATATGGCTGGGAGAATGGATAGGTCAAGAGTTAGAATATCTCTTTATCTATGGAGGTACATTTTTTGGATTTATTCTGGGCGGCATCTATAGCACGATTGTATTAACAGGACTGCATCAAGGGATACAAGCGCTTGAGGTTGCTTTGATCGCTGACCCTCGTGTAGGCGTTAATTTCTTACTACCGATCTGGTCGATGGCAAATATGGCGCAGGGTGGGGCAGGTCTAGCCGTCTATTTGACTACTCGCAATAACGAATTACGAAAAGTAGCTCTTTCAGGATCGATTACTGCTTTTTTAGGAATAACAGAACCGATTGCTCTCGGGGTTAACCTCAAGTTAGGTCGTCCTTTTTTGAGTGCAGCCATTGGTGGGGCAGTAGGCGGAGCTTATGTCGGCTTTCATCATGTGATCGCTAGCTCATTTGGCTTAACAGGAATACCGATGCTTGTCTATATTATTCCGTTTGGCGAAATGAACTTTATCCATTATATGATTGGATTTCTACTCTCAGCTGGTATAGCTTTTATGACGACTCTATTGCTCGGTGCAGAAAAGCCAGCTTTTCGATATCATATTTCAAACATTGTTCGTAAATTCACAGGAGGACGTTATGAAAATTAAAAAGATTCTCAATAATAATGCGGTGGTCGTGGATGATCACGGGCAGGAAAAGATCGCTATGGGCGGTGGGATTTCTTTTGAAAAAGGCAAAAATGATATTGTAGATAAACAGCGTATTGAGAAGTTATTTATTCTAGAAGATCAGGAACGGTATGGTTATCTACAAGAGATGCTTCAGACGTTACCGGAAGAAGAGATCGCTGTATCTGAAAGTATTATTTCTTATGCTGAACAAGAGTTACAGATTTCTTTTAATGAACATATTCATATTGCACTAACCGATCATTTGTCATTTGCTCTTGAGCGTCTACGGAGTGGGCTGATTATCCACAATACGCTTTTGGAAGAGATTCGCTTATTGTATCCTGCCGAGTTCCAGATCGGTCTTCATGCCAAGCAATTGATTACCGAGCGCTTGCAGATTGACATTCCTGAAGATGAAGTAGGATATATTGCGATGCATATTCATACTGCACGGATGAACGTAGGAGCTCAAGACACAGCAGCAGGTATGGCGGCAATTATGAAAGACATGGTCAAAGATATTGAATATATGTTAAATCAATCTTTAGATCGCAAGTCAGCAGACTATGAACGATTAATGAGCCAACTCAAAAGTATTCTTCAAGAATATCAAAAAGATCAGCCCGGAAGCGAACTGAATCAAGAGCTTATTCAGATTGCTGTAGAGAAATATAAAACAGTATATGAACAGGTAGAAGAGATGGCAGCGAATATGGAAGATGAATATGGTTATCTATTTACAGAGAGTCAATGCGTGTTAATTACTATCGAAGTGAATCGCTTGCTCGAAAGACTGGGTCATCATTCCCGTTAATCCAGCTTAATCCGTATCGAATATAATGATAAAGTAGATCAATCATGCGATTTTAATAGAGAATAACAAGAAAAATAAAGCTGGTTCAAGTCTATATACCTGATTCGATAGGTTATGATATTTATTCAAAATCAAATTAGATCTAGGTATAAAGTATGTATATCGAATGACATATTACAAAAATGTAAACTTTGAAACAGTGAAAATAAGACTAAAATTTATGAAAATGAATGAAAAATTACAGAATTATCCTTTTGTGTCGCTTTTCCAAATTGATTCGTTCAGTCTATAGTGTCTTTACGATTTGCCCTATAGAATAAATGTCAGCAACAGCATATTCGGGTGTGTTACTGGTAAAGCAGGCAAGACCTAAAAACTCCGTGAGGAATCCGGGCGACAGGTGTCGTTCGTTCTTCAGAGGAATTTTTAGGTCTTTTTTGTGCGCCAAAACAGCCACAATTTGAAATTAGAGAGGAAGAACACAATGAAAATCAAGAATTTCTCAAGAAAAACAGCTGTTATGATGATGGCAGCAACGATGTTAACAGGAGGAACTTCTGTTTTTGCAAGTGGATCAGAATCCGATTACGGTAATGGGACACAGCCAACTCCACCAACACCTGTTGTAGAAACACCTGCATCTGTTTTTAACGATACTTACGGATTTACACATCTTACGCGCTTTGATGCATTGAAAATAGCTAATCAGCAAACAGAGTCTCGCTATAAAGTTCCACAATTTGATGTATCCAAAATTCGCAATATTCCTTCTGCTGTAGGAAAAGATGCAAATGGCAATACGATTGATCTCGATGTATGGGATACTTGGCCATTACAAAATGCAGACGGTACAGTAGCCAACTATAATGGATATGAAGTTGTTTTTGGACTTGCAGGTGATCCTAAAGTATCCTCAGATACTTTTATCTATCTGTTCTATAAAAAAGCAGGCGATCAATCATTAGATGCTTGGAAAAATGCAGGTCGTGTATTTAAAGATAGCGACAAAATGGTACCTAACGATACAATTTTAAATAATCAATCCGAAGAATGGTCAGGTTCAGCAACAATGACTAAAGACGGCAAAGTTCGCTTATTCTATACGAACCGTCAGCCATGGGATGTCGATAAAGGATTTTTCGGTAAACAAACACTAACAACAGCTCAAATTAATGTGTCTGAACCTTCTAATGGAACACTTCAAGTCAACGGTGTCGAAGACCTCAAATCTATTTTTGATGGTGATGGTAAAATGTATCAAACGGTGGATCAAGCATTCCGTGCAGGTGATTACTCCGATAACCATACATTAAGAGATCCGCATTATGTAGAAGATCATGGACGCAAATATCTAGTATTTGAAGCCAATACAGGTTCTGAGACTGGTTATCAAGGTCAATCGATGTTCTCCAACAAAGCGTATTATGGTGGAGATGACGATTTCTTCAAATCTGAATACCAGAAAGTAATGAACAACCCGAGTCGTAATTATATGACAATTGCGAATGGGGCATTGGGTATTATTGAATTGAACAACGACTATTCATTGAAAAAAGTGATGAAGCCACTTATTGCGTCCAACACAGTGACCGATGAGATTGAACGTGCCAATATTTTTGAAATGAATGGCAAATGGTATCTATTCACAGATACACGCGGTGCTAAAATGTTTGTCGATGGTGTGGATTCCGAAGATATCTACATGCTTGGATATGTAGCGGATTCAATTGATGGACCTTACAAACCGCTTAACGGTAGTGGGCTTGTATTGCATCAAGATCTGAACAAACGCGATATTACATGGAACTATGCTCACTTTGCGATTCCACAAGTAAAAGGTAATAAAGTTGTAATCACAAGCTACATGACCAACAGAGGATTCTATACTGATCATCATTCTACATTTGCACCAAGCTTTGAAGTAGAAATCGATGGTAGTGAAACCAAAGTTGTTCCTAATAGCATTTTGGAACAAGGTCAGATTACTTCTAATCAATAAGTTTAATGAATAAGTTTTTAATCTATCATTTCTGAGGATTCAATAGATCAACCGGGAAAGAAAATGTCTGCCACACAGCGGCATTTTCTTTTCCTTTATTGCTTTTATCCGTAGAACGAAATGTAGACGCCAAAAAGGAAACACTAATATATGGAGGTGCTCACTTGAACAACAGCAACCACGTATCTAAATATCGGCGGACACTCGTTGTTCTCAGTGTGTTCGGATGTATTATATTAGGTGCCTTACTCTACTTTTTCACACAGACTAGCGCAAAAGGAAGTACTCAAAACAGTCTTCCTCATAATAGTGCTTCTCATGGAACATCCGTCAGTAGCGAACGTCCTGATTATCATTTTACAGTGCCGGACAAGTGGAAAAATGATCCACAACGTCCTATCTATTTCAAAGGGAAATATCATTACTATTATCTCTATAATAAAGATTATCCGGATGGCAATGGTACCGAATGGCGCCATGCTACTTCTACCGATCTGATCCATTGGACAGATCACGGAGTAGCTATTCCTAAATATACAAATAAAAACGGTGATCCATGGTCAGGTTCGGTTGTCGTCGATACCAACAACACAGCCGGATTTGGTAAAAATGCGTTTATCGCAATTGTGACTCAACCTTCTGCTAACGGTGGAGCGCAAGAACAGTATTTGTGGTATAGCAAAAATGGAGGGAATACCTTCACTGCCTATGGAAAAAAACCGATTCTGTCGAATCCCGGTAACACCGATTTTCGTGATCCCAAAATAATATGGGATGCCAATTCCAAACACTGGATTATGTTGATGGCAGAAGGCAATAAGATTGGATTTTACACATCCACTAACTTGAAAAAGTGGACGTACACCAGCGGATTCCTTACTGAAAATGTAGGCATACTGGAATGCCCTGATCTATACTTGATGCAAGCGGCAAATGGAGCTTACAAATGGGTACTCGGTGCTAGCGCAAACGGACGTGGAGCAGGCAATCCAAATACGTATGCATACTGGACAGGAAGCTTCAATGGCAAGAAATTTATAGCTGACCGTCAAGAACCCAAATGGTTGGATCATGGATTTGATTGGTATGCTGCTGTTACTTTTGATATCGCAGGAGCTTCTAATCCTTATGCGCAACGTTATGCTTTTGGATGGATGAACAACTGGGATTATGTTAATAACACACCGACATTACAAGAGGGATTCAACGGTATGGATTCGATCGTTCGTAAAATAAGACTTCAATTCAATGGTCAATCTTATGATCTATCTTCTCAACCGATTGGAGCGATTAGCTTACTACCTGCATCTACCCAAAAAATACAACGGATGGAAGTAGAAGGTTCTGAGCCGCTTAATATCCGTGGATCTTCTTTCCAGCTGGATACAGACATTTCGTGGTCACAACTTAAAAATGTAGGATTGCGACTTCGAGAGTCTAAAGATCAAAGTCGTCATGTCGATGTAGGTGTCTTTGTAGAAGGAAAATATACGTATGTGAATAGAGCGTACACCGGTCATCCTGATACTCAAGGCAAAAGTCTAGAAAGTCAGGCAACCTTCAATACCGATAAGAAAAAAGTCCATCTGAAAATATTAGTCGATAAGAACAGTATCGAAGTCTTTGTAGATGATGGTACAGTAGCTTACTCTAGCTTGATTTTCCCGAATAAAGAAGATCAAGGGATTACTTTATTTGCAGACGGTGGCAAAGCTGTTTTTGAAAATATAGTCGTTAAACAGTTTAAATAAACAATAAACAATAATAAAAGCCGAACCTTATTGATCGTTATGAGATCAGAAGAGTTCGGCTTTTTTTCTAAGTTAGTATAGTAGAAAGGAGAGTGTAGCATCATTTTCCTATTTTCAAGCGCTGATCGCTGTAATAAATTGTTCAAAATCATCCAATTGTTCTTCGATAATGCCTTGAATAATTTCAACTTGTACCCCTTGGTAATCATGAATAGCGATATTCCGGAAGCCGACCATTGCTTTGATACTTTGATTCAATTCTTTAGACAATAATCCATTGCGGAATAGAAGATCAAAAGCATCTCGACTGCTCTGTGGAACGCCTAGATTGCGCTCAGAAATGATATGTATCGCTAGATCAAGACAAGCCTCACAAGCCCGTTGAAGATTCAAAATAATCGAATCTTGCTTGGTATAGTTAAATAAGTTGTCTTCATCTCCAGCATATTCTTCATGAATACGTGCAACACAGCGACGAATCGTAGCCGTTTTGTTGAGTAAAATATCTTGATTCATAGCGTGCCTCTTTTCTTCATAAAGTGATCTAATATCGGTTGGCGCTTGTCATTCAGTTGTACATACTCACGGAAAGCTTGAATATATGACAGTTGCCTGATCATTGGCTTTTCTTCATATAATACGATCCCTGTACTGGCAATCTGTACTTGGAATACTGTACTTGCTTCTTCAAAATCGATCAAATCAACATCACGATCTAACTGGTCGGCTAATTGCTGTCCGATTCGAAATCGTTGATAAGTCGATCTACGAACTTGAGATAAATAAGCAATATCAATATCGCTTTCAGCTCTTGCAGTGCCTTTAGCAACAGAGCCAAAAATAATAATCGTATGCGCTTTAACAAGACTACACAACTCCTGAACAATAAGGAGTTGTTGATGGGAAGATAAAGACAGCTTAGACATAATAACAACTCCTTATTGTTCTAGATAGTGTGTGCTAGAGAGATCGATACTTTGCTAAAGATTATAATGATTTGGTGAACAAGACATGAGGAATATTGGATTCTAAAAATATCTCAGAAGATTGTACATATCCTAAGCGCTCATAGAAAGAAGCGGCTTGTGTCTGTCCATTTAATTTGGCTTGAGTCAGACCTTGTTCTCGCGCCAATTGCTCCATATGTTCAACCAGCATTTTGCCAACACCGTATTTACGATAGTCTTTCATTACGCAAATACGTTCTAATTTGGCAACACCTTCAACCACACGCAGGCGCGAAGTGGCAACAGGAGTCTCACCATTGTACACAATAATATGTGGAATGATAGTATTGGCATTATCCCACTCATCGTATTCTTCGTCCAAAGGCACACCTTGTTCATTCACAAAAACCGCTTTGCGGATAAACAGACAATGATCCAATTCATATTCATTCTCAACTTGTTTTATCAATAGTTCCATGTGTATGCTCCATCCTTTAGTTTATGATTTTCTATATGAGTTACATCTAATACCTTCTATATAAATAGATATTCTTTGAAGAAGGAATAGACCGTCTTTCTATTTTAACGAAATGAATGTAAATGTAAACCGCGCTATTTAATTGCAGTCAGTATAATTCAGATTCTTTTTTATTGATTATAGTCTGTATCTAGTGATAATTAACATTTGCACAACGCATCAATCAATTATAGAATCGATACAAGGTTTGTAAGTGAAGTGGAAGGAGTGTCCAAATGATCGATTTTCCTTTACAAGAGGTACGTATTCGAGAGTTACAACAATGGATGGAAGAAGGAGAGCAGACTTCTGTATCGTTAACGTCTTTATATATGCAGCGTATAGCTGAAATAGATCAAGATGGCCCTTTATTACGATCTGTGATTGAATTGAATCCAGATGCGATCTATATTGCTGCTCAAATGGA
This sequence comes from Paenibacillus nuruki, assembly GCF_001721045.1. GTDB lineage: Bacteria > Bacillota > Bacilli > Paenibacillales > Paenibacillaceae > Saccharibacillus > Saccharibacillus nuruki. Next base: position 71,030 of record NZ_MDER01000032.1, read on the forward strand.
TCAAGAACGCGCTCAAGGACAAGTTCGTAGTGAACTGCATGGGATACCCATCTTGATCAAAGACAATATTAATACAGGTGACCATATGCATACCAGTGCTGGATCATTAGCGTTATCAGACTCTTTTGCTCCAGAAGACGCTTTTTTAGTACGACAATTACGGAAAGCTGGAGCTGTTATTTTAGGCAAAACCAATCTGACCGAGATGGCGAACTTTATGTCTTTCAATATGCAAAATGGGTACAGTGCCCGCGGAGGACAGACGCTTAATCCGTATGGCCCCGGACGATTGGATGTAGGCGGTTCAAGCGCAGGTTCAGGAGCTGCGGTAGCTGCCAATCTATGTGCTGTAGCAGTAGGAACAGAGACATCAGGTTCGATTTTGAATCCGGCAGCTAAAAACAGTCTGGTAGGCATCAAGCCTACACTGGGTTTGATTAGTCGGACAGGCGTGATTCCGATAGCTTATACACAAGATACAGCAGGTCCAATGGCTAGAAATGTAGAAGATGCTGCTATTCTATTACAGGTATTAGCTGGAAAAGATGAACAAGATGCGCCAACCCAGACTTCACCTGTTCCGATACCCGATTATACGTCTTATTTAGATGCAGAAGGCTTACGTGGAGCACGAATCGGTATTAATCGAGCTTATGTGCATGAGTTAAGCGACGAAGAAAAGTCGATTATGGAAGCTTCTATCGAAGCGATGTATCATGCAGGTGCCGTTATTATAGACCATACCGATCTGGATCATATTGCTTCAGAAGACATGACTGTTTTATTGTATGAGTTCAAGTCGGCACTTAATCATTATTTATCGACACTAGGGCCACAATCATCAATTCGAACACTTAAAGATATGATCGATTATAATCATCTTCATCATCAAGATGCACTCAAATACGGTCAAGAAATCTTGATCAAAGCGCAATATGAAACGTCAGGTAAATTAACTGAAGCTAAATATATTCAGGCTCGTCTAAGCGATTGGAATCAAGCACGAGAAGAAGGTATAGATCGTCTGCTTCGAGAGCATCAATTAGATGCGATCTTTTCCCCGAATCATACTGATGCACCCGCAGTAGGTGGTTATCCGGCAATCATTGTACCGGCAGGTTACCGCCGAGACGGTATGCCTTTCGGTATCAGCTTTATGAGTACAGCGTACAAAGAGCCAGAATTGATTCGAATCGCGTATGCTTTTGAACATACCGTACCTGCACGCAGAAGACCTATGTTATAAGTCGTTTATTCTATAAATAAAAGCAGTAATTCTGACTTCAGAGTTACTGCTTTTTTACGTGGTTATTTATGCAGAAAAATAACTAAAAAATTTAGTGAACTAGCTGTAAACTTTTTGCTGAATTTTGACGAAATAGTAAAATAGAACTATTTGTTACTTTATGATCTCAGACAACTAAGGAGGCGCTTATGAAGAGCGTATTAGCAAACAACGAAGAGAAACAAGCAACTGCTTATGAAAGATTAGCATCCAAACTTTTGCTATACACGTTAGCTATTATTTTGATCAGTTGTATTCCTATTTATGGAGCAATGTACTTTTTTCATCTGGTCGATTTGTATACATGGTTATATCTAATCGTTTGTGTATGTATTTTGGTTCCAGCGGCTTTCTTTATATTTAAAAAAACAAATCATTTATCCATAGGTAAATACTTATTAACTCCGTTATCTTTTATCGCATGTACTTGTGTTATCTGGGTATTGCCTTCACAAGCTTCATGGTCAGCATTTTTAATCTATATCACTCTTTCTGTAGTGTACTTGAATATGCGTGTCAGTATTGTAGCTACCATATATGCAGTCGTGTTAGAAGTAATTCTACTTGTATTTGATCCATTGGTAACAGCGCTTCCTGTATTGGATATGATTGTATTATTTGCTGTTACGACGATGGTCGGTTCTGCTGGGGTAGCGATCTGTATTTTGGGTCAGAAAATGATGAGTAATTTACATCAACAAAAAGAACAAATTGATAATTTGCTACAAGAAGTAGAACGTTCTGCACAAGAATTGACACAGTTTGGTGGACAATTGCAACGTAATGCAGAAGATACCGATCGGATTGGTAAAGAGTTAACAACAGGCTTTAATGAAATTGCAAAAGGAATTGATTCACAAGCAGGCAGTATCGGTGAAATTAATACATCGATGCAAAATTCAGAAACGTTTATTCGTAATATTGGCAATACTGCAAATGATATGACAGAGCTAGCTGAACGAACAGCATCATTAACTCGCTCAGGAAATGAACAAGTTATTCGTTTGCGTGAAGGTGTACTTGAAGTCGGTCAAACGATAGACAATACCCATGCAGCGATGAATACATTACGCAACTATGCACAAGAAATCTCTTCTGTATCTCAAGCGATTGAAAATATCGCTCGTCAGACCAATATGCTTTCCTTTAATGCAGGTATTGAAGCATCTCGTGCAGGAGAGCATGGACGTGGATTTGCAGTTATTGCTACCGAGATTCGTGATCTAGCGAGTGAAGCGCAACAGTCTACAGTCTTGATTACAGATATCTTGCATCGTATTCATGATCAGACAGAAGTCGTATCCGGTCGTATTCAACAAGGTAAAGAAGCGATTGATGTGATCCAACTTTCTGCGGAACAGACCGAATCTTCGTTTGGAGATATCATGACAGAAGCGAATACAGTATCAGATCGTTCGGTAGAAATTGGCAGTATGCTTAAAGAATTAATTGAAGGTATTCGTCATTCAGTACTCGAAACAGGAACGATCTCGGCAGTAACAGAACAATCGAGTGCGTCTATAGAACAAATGACATCAAGCTTACAAGAGCAATCTACACGCGTGAGTCGTATTGCAAATAGTATTGATGAATTGAAACAATTGATTGATATCTTAAATCATTCATTGGATCAAAATAATGCTCTAGTAAAAAGTGACGAAGTTGTGACTGAAAAAGCATCTTAATTTGTCAATAAAAAGACAAAATGTAGTCAGATTCATACACTTATTCGACAAAATATTTCCAATACGGTGTACTTGCTTTCTGTAAAACAAAGACCAAAAAGTCTTGTAAAACGATTGAACAAACACTACTCATGTGGTTTTTACATAGGGTAGTGTTTTTTTTCGTTGTAATTATGCAGGTTGGGTCTTTTGACCAGTTTCTTATTATAAGGATTGACTATTTCTGGAATATAGATGAATATATATGCATATAATTCCATTAATTGGTGGACGGAATTATCCGCTAGATGTCGCTATTTTTAGTCGGTATTTTCTTCGTATGTATGCGTGCTTGACCTGATTCTCACTACCTGATCTATATCTAGAAGGAGGAATTAGAATGCAGCAATCCCCAGTCACTGTAGAGCAAATTATTACCATGATTAGTGAGGTAAAACAAGACCCTTCCTGTTTGACACGTCTGGACCGCGATTCTGATATTATTCATGATGCCGGGCTTGATTCTATCCAATTGATTCATTTTATTTTACGAGTAGAAGATGATTTTAATGTTGAAATTGATTTTGAAGAATTTGATATGGAACATTTAGGTTCTATTCAAGCGTTCTGTAACTTTGTTAGTCTTGAAGCCAATCAAGGTCAGGCTGTAGAAGAACAGGTGAAAACGGTATAAGCGCTTACATAAAAATTAAAGCGCTAACACTTGTTGTGTATATACAACAGTATCATGAACATTATTTGCAATAAATACGTTTTTTATATCAGAAATTTTGCTTGTCACTTATTGGGCTTATGATGCGATGTGTCGTTAAAGGACAGTCTGCTTTGAACATTGAATTCAAAGGAAGAGGTGTTTTTTTTGCAACCAAGAAGCGAAGTAACCATTGACCGCAAAGAATTTCAGCTGATTAAACGAACCATTCGCAACGCCACTGTCTCTTACCGTAACCAGATCAAAGATCCGACGTACAAAACGCCAATCCCGCAATCATTAGGGATTAAATTAACAAACCGTTGTAATCTGCGCTGTACACACTGTTTTCAGTGGAATGAAGATGGCTATCATCATCAAATGGACAAAGCAGAGCAAAATATGGATCTTGATCCATTGATTTTCAAACAATTATTGGACGATACCAAAGAAGCGAAGTCTCGTCTATATCTATGGGGCGGAGAACCGATGTTTCACCGTCAATTTGGAGAAATTCTGGAATACATTCAGAATGATCGCCGTGAGATGACGATCTGTACGAATGGACTATTAATAGATAAATTTATTGATCCTATTCTAGATTTATCTGAAAATCTGGAACTGCTAATTGCTGTAGAAGGATTTGAATACGAGCATAATTTAATCCGTGGTAAAGGTACATTTCAAAAAACGATGGCACAAATTGATCGCTTAGTGGAATTGCGTGATCAAGGATTGTACAAAGGTAGAATTTCGGTTCATGCCGTTATCAACGATAATATGATCGGTCGTATGACTGAATTGCTAGAGTTTTTTGAATCGAAAAAATTGGACTTGGTGATGTTGTGCTTCCCGTGGTACATTTCCCGCGAAACATCGCTCAAAATGGATACGTATTTCTCTGAAAAATTCCAATGGTTGCGTCAGTTAGATGAGCGTCATATCAGTAGCTGGCATGCATTTAAATACAAAATCAATCCTGATCGTATGGATGCGTTGATGGAAGATCTACACAAGATCAATGATCGTGTATGGAAAATCCGTGTTCGTTACCAACCGGGTCTGGATTATGATGAGATCGACAAATTTATTCATGGGGATGAAATGACAAGCCGTTGTTCTAATCACTGTCTAGCATTGACTTCTCGTACCGATATTGTTCCAGATGGTAGCGTTATGCCTTGCAAATTCTTTTCCGAGTTTACGGTTGGTAATCTGAAAGAGAAGAGCCTGAAAGAAATCTGGGATTCCGAAGAATATGAAAATGTAAGACATATTATCAATAAAGAAGGGCTAACGCCTGCGTGCTCGAAGTGCAGTGTATTGTATCTACATGGTGCAGGTACAGTCAATTCGCTCGACTATATTTAAGAGCGGAGGGAGTTCATGAGACAGCAGTTATCGCTAATGGATGCATTGACCGATCATCGTGATCAAGGTCGCTTTATATGGATTTTTAATATCGGCGCTGAATCGGTCTGGCACAATATCAGCAAAGGAGTGAGCGATCCTCAGGAACAAGAAGTTGTGAATCGAATCGAAGAGATGAATCTTTTACTCTGTCGTAAGCAGGATATTATGATTTTGCGTAAACAACCTGACCCGGATTATCTAGATATGTTGGAAAATCTGGGTTTTGAGTTACCACGAATCGAGATTCCGCAAGGAGAAAGTGATGATCCGTTTGTATCGATTTCACAACTGATTTTGCAAGATGAAGCCTTGTTAGAACGGTTGCAGATGTATGGGGTGCAAGGTCGTGCCCTGTATGGAGCAACCTATCTTGTTCCTTATGCAGTCACGCAATGGGAAGAAGAAATTGCTCATACGTGTGAAGTTCCTTATATTGGAGCCCCTTCGGAGATTTGTAAAATGGTGAATGACAAAATCTTTAGTCGCCAAGCAGCGATCGAGTTGGGTTTTCCAGTCAGTAGCGGAACCGTATGCTCAACCGTCGAAGAGATTCGGCGTGAATGTTTAGCTATAGGTACAGCCGATGCCGAAGCTCAAATTATTATCAAAGAACCTTATGGAGCTTCTGGCAAAGGGCTGTATTTATTACAAGGAACACAAAAGCTCGATGCTACGCTGAGTGTGATGAGTCGTTTTGCACGTAAGCAAAACAATCCAGATCAGGCATGGTTAGTCGAACGCTGGCACAAAAAGCAAATGGATCTAAATTACCAAATTTATATTCATCCTGATGGTGATGTTGAAGTTTTTTCTTTGAAACGTCAGGTGGTGGATGGAACCGTCTATATTGGTTCCTATATGCCTTCAGGGGTAACCGAAGAGATTCGCCAACAATCTCGTCAGTATGCGATGGAATTAGGACATTATTTGTACGAAAAGCAGTATCGTGGTATTGCTTCAATTGATGCATTTATTGATGAAAGTGGAGAATTGATTCCGGTGATTGAGATTAATGGGCGGTTCACGTTATCGACCTATATCTCATTATTACCGCAAATGTTCGGGCTGCGCATATTCCGTTCTCGTTATTTCCGGCATATTACCAAAGAACGTTTAACGTATCAGACCCTTTGTCAAAAGTTAGAGCAACATAATCTTTTGTATACTTCTGCACATCCTTTTGGCGTGTGGGTGTATACAGCAGGTACATTGTCTGCAAGCAAAACAACGAACGGATACAATAACCGTATTTTTGCTATTGTCATTGCCGATAGCACAGAAGAAGCACAGCGACTTGAAGAACAGTTGGAGCGAGTGATTGCTGAACTGTAAATAGCTTAGGTTAGTTAGATGTCAAAGGAGGTCAAACGATGGAAGTTAGTGAACAACAAGTCGTACCTTTACTTGCTCAAGTGTTAAAAATGGCTCCAGCCGATCTGGAAAATCTACAACCAGATGATGATCTACGAGAGTATGGTCTCAATTCACTATCTGCGGTTGAATTGATTGTAGAACTTGAAAATCATCTCAATATCATGATCGACGATGATAATTTATTGCTGGAAGAATTATCGACATTACGCCGTATCGAAAACATGTTAGCTCATTATGTTTAAACGATCATTATCTAAACAAGTGTTACCGGAAACAGTAGGAGCGCCAGGACAGCATTGCTTTTATGCTAGCCTGCACGCTTTACTACTACGTCAGGGTGTCTATACCGATGAAGCCGATCTATATTTTCTATGTAACGGGTTGTCGATCTCGTATAAAGGAAATTTTGACTCATTTGGTCTGCGTCCGATGGCGGATTTGTTATCTCAGTGGTCAGCAAATACACAGGTTGAAGTCAAACATGTCACGATCGACCCAGCATTATCCAAGCGAAATGATTTTTTGATCTTACAAGATTGGTCTAACGCATTGGAAAATGGAAAAAGTATACTTCTTCATTTACAAAGTCATTGCCTGAATTTCCATCCGGTATATCAGAATAACCCGAGCAAAGGACATGTGATTCAGCTATACGGGTTAGATATGAAGCAGGATGAAGCCTATGTATCCGATCACTTTTTATTAGAAGAATCCGGTCATGTGCTTAGTTACAATGGCAAGACAAATCTTACTTTGTTGCTAGAAGGTATTACTGAATATGCGTATCTCAATAGTGATCCTGCGGAAGAGCTTAGTGTCCAACAAGTGATTCAGGCGTGTGATCGTCATTTAGAACAGTTTTTACAAGAAAGCTGGTCAGCGTATGCCGTCTTATTCTGTGATCTGGATCGTCTGTTAGAGATGGAAGATGAATCATTCCGTCAGAGTTGCGATACTCTTTATTACCAGCTACGGATCGAAAGTCTGATGCATCTACTACAGTATACCGAGCAATTTATGAGTCGTTATGAAGGATTAATGGGGAGTGAGCATGGTGCTTATCAATTGCGAGAAGATATTCATGAACTTCGCCAGACATGGAAAAGGCATCTGCTTCAACTGTATAAAATAGGATTGCGGGTTAACCGAGATAAAGTATCTGATTATATTCAGCACAGTTTGCGTTTGTTAGCCGAATTAAAAACATTGTTAGAGCGGATGAGAATGACGGTATATCAGATCCGTCTATAGCAGTGTGCAACATGAAGGAGGTCGTGTCATCTGTCAGCGATAACGTTAACTCAACTATCCAAAACATTTGAATATTACAAAAAAGAACCTGGATTACGCAAATCATTTTCGAATTTATTTAAACGGGAAAAATTGCAGAAAGAAGCTGTAATTGATCTTAGCTTTGATATTGAAGAAGGTGAAATTGTTGGTTTTCTAGGACCTAATGGAGCAGGCAAAACGACCACACTCAAAATGTTATCCGGTATTTTGCATCCTAGTGATGGTCAAGCTTCTGTACTCGGGTATACGCCGTGGGAACGTAAAAAAGAATTTAAACGTCAGTTCTCGATTGTGATGGGTCAAAAAAATCAACTATGGTGGGACTTGCCTGCTAGTGATTCATTTGAACTCAACAAACTAATCTATGATCTGGACGATACTGAATATAAGCGTACATTAGACGAATTGGTTGAACTGCTTGGTGTCAGTGAGCAGCTACATGTGCAAGTACGCCGATTGTCTTTAGGTGAACGCATGAAAATGGAATTGATTGCTTCACTTCTTCATCGTCCGAAAGTGATATTGCTCGATGAGCCGACGATTGGTTTGGATATTATTTCACAAAGTAAAATCAGACAATTTTTTAAAACATACAACAAAACGTACAATACAACGATCTTGCTGACCAGTCACTATATGCGCGATATTGAAGATTTGTGTTCTCGAACGATGATTATTAATCACGGGCAACTGGTCTATGATGGTGATCTCAAAAGTGTAAACGATGTGATTGGTTCTTGGAAATTACTCAAAATCCAATTGTCAGCGCCGGTATCGGAACTGTCTTTGAATGGTTATGGTAAAATTCGTTCTCGTTCTGAATTGGAAGTCGTATTCGAACTTAGCAAGCAAGATGTACTACGTAAATCGAAAGAAATACTGGATCATTTACCTGTTATTGATTTTACAATTGAAGATATTCCTTTGGAAGAAGGGATTGCGATCCTGTACGAAAAAGGTGGGTTGCCCCATGCCCAATAAAGTCTATCGCAAAATTTTACATATGGGGATTCAAAATGAAATGGAATATCGAACCAATTATTGGATACAGCTAGTTAGCTTTTTTGTACCGATGATGACTCAATTTTTTCTCTGGTTAGCGATTTTTCGTTCATCCGGTCAGGGAACGATTGTAGGTTATACATTTCAAGAAATGTTGATCTACATTATTATGGCAGCAGTCACTGGTAAGCTTGTTGCCGCGGGATTTGAATATGAAATTGCAGGCGATATCAAAGAAGGCGGACTGGGTAAATTTCTAGTCCAACCGCTGAACTATTTTGCTTATCGTATCTTAAAATTTCTAGGTGCCAAAGCAGTCCAGTCGGTATTGGTCATTATTTTTGCCGCTGTAGTCTTGATCTGGTTGCGGATCGGTCTACACGTTCCTGTAGGTTGGGATAGTGCATTACGTTATCTGATTGCTTTACCGGGTGCATTGTTACTCAACTTTGTGATCTATTATGCATTAAGCGGAATAGCGTTCTGGTTAACCGAATCGACCGGATTATTTTATACCTTATCGCTCATTATTTATATCGCGAGTGGTAGTGTTTTTCCGTTAACCATTTTTGGAGTGACGATTGCCAAGATATTAGGGATGTTACCTTTTTCGTATATTGTCTTTTTTCCAGTCAATATGATTACTGGTAAATTAACCACAACAGAAGCAATTACAGGTATAGGCATGCAGTGGTTATGGATCGCTGTTATTTTAGTGGTCGCTAGATGGGTATGGAGTTCAGGGGTACGCCGTTATGTAGCGGTGGGAGGATAATAATATGCAGATGATCTGGAAAGAAGCAAAGCGCTATTCTCGTATTTATGGACGATTTATGAAATTCTCTGTGATGTCGCAAATGGAGTATCGAACCAATTTTATTACAGCTTTTCTGATTGAAACAGCGTATCTACTGATCAAACTATTATATGCGATTCTGCCGTATCAGGTAGGAACCGATATTAATGGCTGGTCGCCGGATGCGATTTTGTTATATGTAGGCGTATTTACCATTATGAGCGGATTATATAGTGGATTGTTTTTTACCAATTTTACTCAGTTACCAGATAAAGTACGTACCGGTTCGCTGGATGTGCTGATTACGAAGCCCATTTCTTTGCAATTCGCTGTCACGTTACGTCAATTTGAATTGGGTTATACGATCCCCAATGTACTCGGTGGCAGTGTAATGGTAGCGATTGGCTGGAGTCGAATGGGATTACCTGTAGATTTTTATCATATTGGCGGTTTTATCTTTTTTATCGCGATTGGTGTCTTGGTTGCTTATTCTGTCTTTTTGTTACCACAATTGCTGGCGTTCTGGACGGTACAGACTACAGGGGTAACCGATATGTCAAATAGTGTGTTTGAAACGAATTATGTTCCTATGGCAGTCTATGATCGGATTATTCAGCGCTTAGGTACATTTTTATTACCGGTGTTCGTTATTTGTAACTTTCCACCAATGTTTGTTATGGGTGGACTCAGTGCAGGCATGGTCTGGTGGGCAGTACTTGCACCGATCTGGTTGCTGATCATTATTCGTGTGATCTGGCGTTATGCATTACGTCATTATTCCAGTGCTAGTCAATAAACATCCATTTTAAAAAGGAGGAATATACATATGAATGAACGGATCAGCAGTCAGCCATTGCTGCACATGGGCGCTTTTGAAGCTGAATTATACTGGCGTGAAGATGATCTTGCTACACTACCTGCACTACCTGATAAAGAAGCTGAAAAGATTGTCACAGCTATGGATGAATTATTGTTTACTTTTTGTCAGCCGGGTGACCTGTTATTTACTCGTTATGCGATGGAACCTGCGCAACGTCAATATGTTCATCAATTGGGATTTAGCGTATATGGCAATACGCAAGATCTAGAAATGGATGCTTCGAAAATCAAAGATCAGATTCTTGCGGGACAAGATCAGACGATGGCGGCGATCAATCGGTTGAGTACAGGCAAGCAAGCAGGAATGTCTGCACGCCCTGTATCTGTTTTCCAATGGATGGAACAACAAGATGAACAATTAGCCGAGCAATTTCCATTATCCACGATGAGTTTGTCTCCTTTTGCATGGATTCCTCATATTGAAGAGTTGAATCAACGCTTCGGTATTGGCTATCATGCTCCTGAACTTGAAGTCGTCAAAAGGGTCAATACCAAACATTACTCTGCACAGATGAAGCAGACATTGAACTTGAGTGGTGTCGGTGTATTAGTAGAGAGCAGTGAGGAATTGGTTGAAAAAGGAAGCGAGTGGCTAAAAGAAGGTTCTTTTCTGATTAAAGATAATTATGGTGTGTCCGGTAAAGGGAATATGTTGATCGATTCTCCTGAACTGCTTGTTCGTATCGGTCACGGTCTACACAAACAAGAAGAAAAAGGGAAGAAAGTCCAATTTCTGATCGAAAAGTATTTGCAAAAAGAACGGGATTTTTCTTGCCAATTTCATATTGATCCACAAGGTCAGATTGAAATGCTGTCTGTTCAGTGGTTGGCAAACTCTCAATTTGCGTATCGTGAGTCATTATCTCCTGATCCAGCCTTTATGATGCGACTCGAACAAGAAGGTTATTTTGCATTAATGGAACAGATCGGTAAGCAATTATATCAGGATGGATACTTTGGACATGTCTGTATTGACTCTATGGTATTACAAGATGGAAGCCTTGAACCGATGGTCGAGATCAATGCTCGCAAATCGATGAGCCTGATCAAGCACCAAATGGATCAATACCTGCGTACCTACGGACAGGTCGGCAATATGACCAACTATAACGTCTCACACACAGGCGAAGTCTCGCACGAACAACTACTTCATTTGTTAGATCAAGCCAACTTGCTCTATTTACCGAATCGTCAACAAGGCATCATCCCATTAACATCATCAGCCTTACACATCAACCATCGTTTCCGTAACGATAACAAAAAACACAAAGGTAGAATCTATCTCTCAGTCGTAGCCAGCCATGACCATATCAAACAACAATTACTAACCCAATTCGAACAACTTCTAGAAACCAACCAATTCAGCATATTAAACTAATAAACCATATAATCATTGATCTATTTCATCTATAAACAAAGAATCTTCACCATCACATATTCGAATCAACACCAAACATTATTCTTATTTCACTAATTTCTCTGCCTTACCCTGCTACCTCCACCACTGGGGAAGCAAGAATCATATGCTCTTATTTCTTAAAATAAAATACCATATTGTTCTCCCACCACCAGCGAAGGAAATCTATTATTCTGAAAGTCGCCTTTAAGACTAGGATATCGACCGCCCAGCGGTCCATTCAAGATATCCAAGTCTTACCAGCGACGCCAAGAATAATAGATGCCCGTAGCGATACATCCACCCAAGAACAATATATCCCACTCTAAAAGTATTATTCTTTTCTTCACCACCCTCAAATGAAAGGATTGGATCATCATGACCGTAACGATATTATGCTCTGGGTTTGGACTTGGATTTTATACGCCGGGTTTACTTGTAGAAGCAAGCTTGAATCGTATGGGTATTCCAACCGAAGTGCTTGTGTTTGAAAATGTGATGCAATCAGATCAATTGCAAAAAGTAGATAAAAGTCGTCAAGCGTATCATGCTGACTTTTCGGTAGCATTGATGTCGCAACGGATTCCGCAAGATATTCGCAAAAGTATGGATGATGAGCAGATTGTAGCGTTGTTACAACAGTGGGAAGCCGAAGGAAGAAAACATTTTATTTGCTTATCCGGTCATTGGATATACATTCTAGATCGCTATCGGGAGCAGATCGGTGAAGCCAATCTCCATATAGACTTATTGTATCTGGATGTGATCGATTCTCCTTCTTGGAAAAGTGTACGTAAGCGCTTAGGTCAGCTACATGAGAGTTATCATGAAGTCTGGCTATTTGGTCATGACCAACAAGAAATGTATACGTATATTGATATTCCTTTATCTGATCCAGTGATTCCGTATAGTCAGCGACAACATCGACTGTTGGTGCATGGGGGTGGTTGGGGAATGGGCACCTATCGTGAACGGATCGCCGAGTTAGAACAAGTGGGTTATGGATTGGATATTATTTTGTACGATCAAGATGAACGGGGAAGTTCGGATCAAGGACAACGGTATTATCGGATGAATCCAGAGTGGCGCACATGGCAACAAAATGAAGAGGGTAAGCATACTTTTCCACCACTTGGAGAAGTGCAAGTTGATCAAGCCGTACAGTATGAATCACGAGCAGAATATCACATATTATGTGAGATTGAACGCAATGTACAGGCGATTGTCAGTAAGCCGGGCGGAGGAACATTAGCCGATTCATTTGCACTAAGTACGCCGATTATTTTTCTAGAACCTTTTGGAGAACATGAAGCTCGCAATGCCAGTCAGTGGGAAAAATATGGATTTGGATTATCGTATGAACGCTGGATGAGTGAGTATGGTGGAGGCACAGATATTTTGGAACAGATGCATCAGCAATTGGTACAAGCTCGTCAGCAATTTCCAGCGTATGCCGATGAGTACATTCAACGTCATATGCAACTGCTTCACCCGACGATGGCTAAAGGTACACCATGATGAAATCTTCCGAAATGAGTGTACGCCATTCTTCTACACAGACGGACGAACATATTCTTTCAGCCCAAGTAGGGCATAATTCAGAAGCTACTGTCAAATTAGGGATTCTCGGGTGTTCGGGTATTGTGCCACGTGCTGTTCTTGATCCTGCACCCTATGTCGATGGACTGGACATTGTAGGTGTTGCTAATCGTACGTTGTCCAAAGCAGAATCGTTAGCAGAACATTATGGCATCGCTACAATCTACGGGGATCTGGAAGAATTGTTAGCAGATCCTCAGTTAGATGCAGTGTATATCGGGCTAAGTAACGAACTGCATGCCACATGGATTCGCAAAGCATTGTCTGCGGGCAAGCATGTACTGGTTGAAAAACCGCTTTGTCTGCATCCGCAAGAACTGCCCATGATTGGAGCGGCGGCACAGCATCATGGATTACAGGTGATCGAAGGGGTAATGGTAGCTCATCATCCGTGGCAACATACGTTACGTGAATGCATTTCATCCGGTGAATATGGAGCCTTAGTCCGTACAGTCACTCAACTGACCATTCCAGCCAAAGAAGATCATCATGATAATTATCGTAGTCATCCAGAACAAGGTGGCGGCTGTTTTTGGGATCTGGGTTGTTATTGGCTTCAATTTTTACAACAGGTGATCGGAATACAACATAGTGAATTTGAAGGACGTTCTTCTTTTGATGGGCCTAACGGTTGTGATTGGACATTTGAAGCGCAAGCTCAGTTAGCCGATGGCGTGACAGCAGAAGCTCTTTTTTCTTTTGAAAAGCCGTATAGTAGCAGACATGTGATCTATCTGGAAAAAGCGAAGATTACGATCAACGATTTTTTTCGCTGTAATCTAGGGTTTTATAAGCTGAAGCTCAAAATAGCGCTGATAGAAAATGGACAAGAAACAGGAGAAGTTCGTTATCATACGTTTGAACCGATGAATTATTATGTCAATCAATTACGTTTTTTTCGGGATACGATCAATCATCATCAGCACCATCATTTGTTTGCTGAATCGGTAGAGCGTATTCAATTGTTATCTCATATTCATGCTACGGCCAAAGCCAAAAGTGTTATATCTTGAGTCATAAGTACAGATATTTTGCGTTGCAAAAATCTTTTTCTCATGGAATGTTGTCGCATGTATAATGCCAAATGCTTAGGAGATGAACATGGATGAGCCATTTATCAGAAAACAATCCTTTATATGAAGCTTTAGGACAGTATCCGACTCCTTTTTATTATTACAATGGAGATCAATTAGCTGAACATATTCAATCGTTTCAACAATTACTACACCCCAAAGTTCAATTACATTACGCCTTAAAAGCAAACAATAATATTACCATTGCTAACCTACTGCGTGAATGGGGTTGTCATATAGAGATTGCTTCATTAGGGGAGTTGCGTCTGGCTGAAGCAGCAGGGTATTTGCCGGAAGAGATCATCTATACAGGTCCTGGTAAAAGTGAAAAAGAATTGCGGACAGCGATGGCTCATCAGATTCATTGTATTAATGTCGAATCGCTCGCTGAATTAGAAATGATCCATCAGATTGCGACTGAATATGAGTGTAAAGTGCGTGTCGGTATTCGGGTAAATCCGGATGGAGAAGGGATCAGTGGAGCTTCTATTCAGATGGCAGGAGTGGCTCGTCCATTCGGGATTGATGAGTCTCAATTAGCAGGTGTATTCGAGCGTGTAGTGGAGATGCCTTATATTCAAGTGATCGGTATTCAAGTCTATGCAGGTACACAGATTATGGATGAAAAAGTGCTACTCAGTAATTTTAGATATACATTGTCTTTAGCCGCGCAAATTCAAGCCAGATATCCGGTTCAACTGGAAATAGTCAATCTGGGTGGTGGGTTTGGAGTGCCTTACTTTTCCCATGAACATCCACTGGACATCGAATCGGTTATGCAACAACTCACCGAATTAATTGATGAGTATGTTGTTCATCTGCCACACAGTACATTTATTGTAGAAAGTGGTCGCTATTTACTCGCAGCATCAGGGATCTATGTCTGTCAGGCACTATATACCAAAGTATCCAAAGGCGAGCATTTTGTTATTGTAGATGGAGGTATGCACCATCATGCAGGCGCTACCTTTAGAGGTAGAAGACCACGTAACAATTATCCACTGGAAATTATTCCAAGGCATCATATAACCGATGGAGAACAGACGCAGATCACCAGTATTGTAGGGCCGTTATGTACACCGGATGATTGTTTATTCAAAAATGTAGAATTACCTGTGATCCATGCGGGCGATTACATATGTATTCTACAATCCGGTGCGTATGGATTAACGTATAGTCCTACTCAGTTTTTGGGTCATGCTACACCTGCTGAAGTTCTTTCTTATAAAGGCAAATCGTATTTGATTCGAGAACAAGGTGATCCTGAAGATTTATTATTACGGCAACAACATATAGTACCTACCACAGAATGGACGGCGGTTCTATGATGAAGTCAGAGATGAATACCACAGCTCAACTTACACAGTCATTAACTCGTTACCCTGTGCAATCGTCTTCGCAAAAAATACTTCCTTTAGCCAAGCCACTTGTTAAAGGATATCAGTATCTGGGGTATGCTCTTTCTGTGGTGATGACACACGAGGAATGTTTACCATGGGTGTATCATCAATTTATCCAGTTAAGTTCGCCTAATTACCAGTGGGTCGACTTTTATCATCCCCATGAATTTAGTGATTACCCCTGGCTAGAAACGAATGAGACTGATTGTGCAGATCTCAATGCCGAGCAGTTAATTGCGACATGGGTGGATATGATGAATCAAGACAAATATCTAGTCATGTTTATTGATGAATACTATTTGTCTCATACGGCATTTTACCAAGAAGAACATTATTCTCATGATATTATGTTGCACGGTTATGATCTCGAACAGCAGGTTTTTTGGGCAAGCGGGTACAATCGTGATTTTCAGTATGGAGAGTACAGTATCCCGATCGAAGAAGTGTTGGCTGCTCATTTTTCATTTCAAGAAGCAAATAAACGCTTGATTACGATTCGGTATCAACAAGCACCTGTACATTCTCCCAAAGTTATCGCAGTGGTGGTTTCGTTAGAAGGTCTGATCGAGCAGTTACAAGATTATGTGGATTCGCGTCCTTCATCATGGAGACGGAATGATATTCAGCAAGCCAATGCTCATTTTTATGGGATGGAAATCTATGATATTTTGCAAAATAGTATTCAGACATTTATCGAAAATAACAGCAAAGCAGATATTCGAGCTTTTCACATCTTCTATGAGCACAAAGCAGCGATGGAACAACGATTAATGTATCTGACACAGACAGTAGAAGGATTACAAGCGATCTTCGATCGGTATCCGACGATGATGTCAGAGCTTCAAGAACTTACAAGGCAGTCGACGATTATTCGTAATCTATTGCTCAAATACAATCGAAGTCACAATACCGCAAGTCTTGAGCGTGCTTCGCAATTGCTGTATACGATGCGCGGGCAAGAAGAACAGGTATTGCAGACGGTACTGACTGCACTTCGACAACATATTCCAGCAGTATCGGTATTAGAGCAATCCCGTGAGCTCAAGCGCCGTGTGATGGATCGTCAATTGCGCCAAACATCAGCAGATCGATTAATAATATTAGATCAATTGGAACAATTAGATCATCCTAATGAGTGGATCGAAATTGTTATGATTATGGATCAGCAGATATGGGATTTATTATCTCAGACAGACCCTCTACGTACAGATCGCTTGATTGCATTCTGGTGCGAATTGCTTACACGTAAGCCATGGGTAGCCAGTCAATACGATACATTGCGTAATGTGATTGAGCGGATGCAGACGGTTGTTCAAGATCAACAAGTGAGAGCACAGTTAGATTACTGGTATACAACGATGACTGCAATTCGTTCTCAATAAGTAATGAATGATATCTGATGATTATGATTTGAATGCATAACAAATAAGCCTTTTGGTTCTCTAGCAGATCAGAGAATCGAAAGGCTTATTTTGTGAAAGCCACCCTAAATGAATGTGATGATGTCAAAGTATTGTTGGATTATTAATGAACGTTTTAACTATATATAGAAGCAACTATCACAGAGATTCTTTTAAATCGTAGGAGTTAGATGTTATGATTATAGAGTGTATAATACATAGTTATACAAATTGCATAAAAATAACTTTAAATTTTAACTAAATGTTTCCATATGTATAAAATCACGGAATCAGTTCGGTCCAATCCAGCATAATAAGTGGAAGAAGACTCAACGGTTCTCCTGCACAGACTGCTAATTGATACTTTGAATCGATCGGCAGATGACGGAAAAAGCTTGCCATATCGATAGGTTTGGCTGAAATTACTTGATATTCGTGGTTATCATTTTGTAGAACAGAGAATGAGTCTAAGGGTAAAGAAAGCCCTTTACCTACAAATTTGATATAACTTTCTTTTAACGTCCACAATGCATAAAAGGTGGTTAGCTGTTCACTTTCCGGTGCATTCATTAATAATTGATATTCTGGTTCTGTATAAAAGCGTTGAGCGATCCCAAAGTCGATAGGACGTATTTGTTCGATATCAATACCGACTGGAACATTCCCATCAGCACATACGATCCAGTCACCTGCATGGGATACATTAAAATGAATATCAGGGTAATTGTGTAGGTACGGTTTCCCGTATTTATTTTGCTCAAATTGAATCTGGTGATCTTGCAACTGATAGTGAGTACGTAATCGATGCAAAACAAGCAATTCTCCTATTAAGCCACGTTGAGCATCTTGCTGTCGAACAAATTTCAAAGAAGCTTCTTTTCGTGCAGGTGATACATTACGACGTAATACCTCCATATCTTCTAACGATAATAAATCCGGCAAATGTATTGCTGTTACTGTAATCAATCTCTAGTCTCCCCACTTTCCTATATCGATTTATAGTTATAAAAGAAATGACTTTATTGTCTAAATTATACAATACCATTTTCGAGGAGGAAATATAATGTCAGAAATCAAACGTTTAGCGCATCAAACCGAGGATGGATACTTTGTGCAATTAATTCCAGATGTTCAATTTGCTCGTTTTGCCAATGGTCAATCGTTAAAAATGAATATTTTGCGTCCTGTTTCTGATTTGCCATTACCGTTAATAGTCTGGGTCGTCGGCGGAGCATGGGTCGATATTGATCCTTACAAACATATCCCGGCACTGTCCAAATTAGCTCGTCAAGGGTATGTGATTGCTTGTGTGGAATACCGCACTGTGAACAAAGCACCTTTTCCTGCACAGTTAGAAGATATCAAAACAGCGATTCGCTTTTTACGTGCTCATGCACTGGATTATCATATTGATCCTGAACATGTCGGAATCTGGGGACACTCCGCAGGTGCACATTTATCTGCATTAGTTGGTGTGACTGGAGAGCAAGCAGAATGGGATCAACAAGGACAATGGCAAGGACATTCCAGTAGTGTCAAAGCGGTAGTTGATTTTGCAGGACCGATTGATATTCAGGCTGATTTTCAAAGTGAATATGAATTACCGGTGATTTCTTTACTGATGGGCGGGCCGTTACGACATAAAATAGACACAGCCGATCAATCGAATCCTATTCATCATCTTGCTTCTCATATTCCTGCTCATGTGCCACCTTTTTTAATTATGCATGGCGATCAAGATCAGGTGGTACCTGCGCGTCAGAGCCAGTTTTTGTATGATGCTTTAGCAGCGATATCGGCGGAAGTTACATTGTATATTTTAGAAGGTGTAGGTCATTCGTCGACCACATTTATGACCCGAAATGATGTTTTAGAAATTGTTAGTGAATTTTTTGCGCGACATTTGAAAGGATCATGACCAATATAGGTTAATAGTAGAGTAGGCTGCTTATCAAGAGTCTAAACAGTTCATAATGTGCTTTTACATTAAGGGCATACGAAAGATTGAGAGGGATAGACCATTGGACAATCATGAACATGAAATTCTTCAAAACCTGATATCTGAAAGTGGGTCGTACCGATCTCTTTTTGAATATCACCCTGATGCGATATATGTTATGGACAAAAAGGGGAATTACATTTATACCAATCCAGGTGTCGAAAAGATTTCTGGTTATACTATAGATACATTAGAACATGTCGATAGAAGTAAAATTTTTGGAGCAGAGCGCATAGAAATGCGTTCTCCTTATCTGGCAGAGGTGTTACAAGGTAAATCTGTACAATTTCAGACTCACATTTATCATCGACAAGGACATTTGATTGACCTAGATGTTACATATACACCCATCGTTATTGACGAAGAAATTGTAGGCATTTATGGTATCGCCAAAGATATTACAGCACGCAATGATGTTGAACAAAAACTTGTAGAAGCTGAACGTATGTATAGACTGATTTCTGAAAATGCCGATGATCTGATCACTTGTTCCGATGCAGACGGAATGATTACCTATATTTCACCTTCTGTTGAAAAAATTCTAGGATTTCTACCTTCTGAATTAATGCAGACGTTGTCTACTGATTTGATTTATGCCGAAGATATTTTGCAATTAGAACCTCCATTTCAATCACGCAAAGCGGTTCAAATTCGTTGTGTATGCAAAAACAAAACGTACAAGTGGATTGAATTGACGGTTAAAGCGATCAAAGATGAAAATGGAGTAACGGTTCAATATATGGGAATAGGGCGAGATATTACTGCTCGTAAAGAATCAGAAGAGCAACTTCGCAAAAGTGAAGAACGTCTAGCTCTGGCACAAAGTATTGCTGGGTTTGGATGTTGGGATTGGAATTTAGATACGCAAGAATTAGTGTGCTCGGATAAGTTTCTCGAAATTCTTGGCGTAGAATCACCTTCAGCTAAGCTATTGTATCGTCATTTTTTGACGATGGTTCATCATGAAGATCGGGATAAAGTACGGTATGCTTTTCGGCAATCGGTTGCTCAGGAACATGTGAATATTGAATGTCGTCTAGTTGATCAACATCATCAGATCAAAACTGTGCATATTCAAGGCACACTGGTGGCAGATGACAATGATGGTACCCGCCAGATTGTAGGTACGATTCAAGATATAACAGAAAGTCGTCTGATGGAAGACTTAATTCGTGAAAGTGAACGTCAATACCGGATGCTTTCTAACAATACATTAGATCTGATTTCTTCTCATACCGCAGATGAAGAACTTAGTTTTATATATACGTCAGCTTCTGTGAAAAAGCTTATTGGGTATGAAGGAGAAGAATTGATCGGTAAAAGTGCATTCTCTTTTTATCATCCTGAAGATTATCAAGCTGTCCGAGATTATATTAAATGGATTACTGAGATGCCTGAGCATAGTAAGTCAAAGACAGTACATTATCGTTTTCAACATAAAGCAGGTCATTATGTCTGGTTAGAAAGTACAGCGACGTATACACCTAGTCAGATCGAAGGAATTGCCGGTACAGTGATTGCAGTCTCCAGAGATGTCACAGATCGTAAATTAGCAGAACAACGATTACACGAGAGCGAACAGCGTTACAAGTCACTTGTGGAGTATAATCCATCAGGTGTATATTCATTTGATCTACAAGGTCGATTATTTAATCTCAATCCTGTTGCTGAAATTCAAAGTGGTTATGATCGAACACGATTAAAAAACACATACTTTGCTGAGCTGATCCATCCTGATCTGCGTGAAGAAGCTTTGAATCGTTTTAATAGAGCCAAAATGGGCATGCCACAAAACTACGAAACGGTGCTGGTGCATCATACCGGTCATCAAATTGAAGTGAATATTACCAATGTGCCGATTATCGTCAGCGGAGAAATCACCGGTGTATTCGGAATTGCGACAGATATTACAGAAAGCAAAAAATATGTAGAACAGATTAAAAAAATCAGTGATGAATACAATTTGATATTGAGTTCGGTATCCGAAGGCATTTATGGAGTAGATGCAGACGGTAATGGTATCTTTTTGAATGCGGCAGCTTCTTCGATGCTAGGCGTGACCAAAGAAGAATTTATAGGATCACCTGTGCGTGACTTGTTAATGCATACGCGATCAGATGGAGAGCCTTATGCGGCTACCCATCATCCAGTAGAGCTAACGATGCAAGATAGCATTTCAAGACGTGTAACGGAAGATGTATTCTTTCGCCGTGATGGATCTAGCTTTTTCGCTTCTTATCAGACTAATGCATTACGAGATCGGGAAAAGATTGTCGGTGTTGTGGTTGTATTCAGTGATCGAACCAATGAGAAAGCGATTATAGAAGCCAAAGAATCCGCAGAGCGAGCTGCTTACGCGAAGTCTCAATTTATCTCGATGATGAGTCATGAGATTCGTACACCGATGAATGGAATTGTCGGTATGGCAGAATTGATGCTTGATCTTGATCTGAATGAAGAACAAGCCAGTTATATTCATATTATTCGTCAAAGCGGCAATGAGTTGATGCAGATTATTAATGATATTATGGATGTGCATCGTCTGGAAAATGGAAATGTCGAACTGGAAGAAGAGTTATTCGATCTTCGTGAATTAATAGATGATGTCTATCAATGGTTCTTGCCGACAGCGCAAAGTAAGTATTTGGTATTTGATAAGCATATCGAACAAGAAGTTCCGAAGTTAGCCAGAGGGGATATGCCTCGAATCAAGCAAGTACTGGTCAATATTATAGGCAATGCGATTAAGTTTACGGAAAAAGGAAATATTCATCTTAGCGCAGGCGTCTCGTATTTGTCTCAAGATCAAGGCATGATGCTGAATTTCCAGATTACAGATACAGGGATTGGCATACCCGCAGATAAGCTAAGTGAGCTATTTCATTCATTCTCCCAAGTACATCCGGTGATGAATCGTCGCTATGGTGGTACAGGGCTAGGATTGTTTATTTGCAAAAATCTTATCGAATTAATGAATGGAACGATTGGTGTCAACAGTCAGGAACATCAAGGTTCTACGTTTTATTTCAGTATTCCATTACAGTTAGCTTAATAAAAAAACCTGTTAAGAGACATGTTATCAAAGATGTCTCTTAACAGGTTTTTTGTATTTAAATGAAGTAGTTGTATGAAGAAATTAATGGTTGTTTTTGGCATACATAATGGCAATCGTCTGTGGACCACAATGACTGGATATAACGCATCCTGCTTCTGTAATCATTACCTGACGCGCATCGGTCTGCTCTCGAAGTACAGCTTGCATGTGACGAGCTTCTGCTTCAGCAAAAGAATGAACTACAAAAATAATATCTTGATCAATCGCATGTCGATGAGCAAGTGTATTTCTAAGCAGTTGTTCGACAGCTTTTTCACGTTTACCTCGTATTTTATAAGCAGGAACCAGTGTTCCGTGTGTAGTGACCTGAATGACTGGACGAATTTTGAGCAGGCTACCGATCAGATTCTGCATACCTGAACAGCGTCCACCTTTGTATAAAAATTCTAACGAATCAATAGCGAACTCGGTCTCGATCTGTGAGCGCATGGATTCAAGCAATAACACAATTTCTGCAACCGATTGTTGTTGATCGATCGCTTGTACCGCTTTCATCACTAACAAGCCAATCGAACTGGATAAGTTCAATGAATCTACGATCGTTACTGCGCCTTCAGGAAATGTATTGGCTGCTAGATGTGCATTAGCATACGTGGAAGAAAGAGCGGAAGAAAGACTGATATAAATAATCGTATGCCCATTGTCAACCACAGGCTGAAAAGCATGAATAAAATCAGCAGGTGAAGGTGCAGACGTTTTGGGTGTTTGTCCGGTTTGTTTTACTTTTTCATACAATTCGGCAGGTGTCATATCCACACCATCCCGGTATACTTCATGATTAAAATTCACATATAAAGGCACAACACCGATTTGATTTTCTTCTAACCATGCCTTTGGTAAATCGCAAGTACTATCTACAAAAATACGAATAGATGTCATAATAATCTCCTGTCTTTCCATCAAGTCCAATTATCTATATCTAAATGCTGATAAGAATAGATTGTATTAGTATATCACGATTTACAGTACACAAAAAAGCAGATTGCTTCTTCTCTAAGAATGAATAGAAAAGGCAACCTGCAACAAATAAGATTCATATGACAAAATAGAAATAAGCAATTGAGAGTAATTAATAACTGCTGTCTGAGAAAATACCGATAATAAAAAAGAATAAAATAAAAGCGGCTGGAAAAGCATTTAAAACAATACCGATAATTGCAAACACTTTACGACGTTGCTTGACACAACAACCAACAATACCTAAGACTAGACCGGTACAATTAGCAAGGATTAATAATCCCCATATCAACACAAGGACCAGTAATCCACCTAATATTGCAGCCAGCCCTGCTTCGATACTCTGTTCATCTAACAAATTAAAAGAAATATCTGAATTTTCAACAGCGGCTACCATCATAATAACAGCAATCACACCTACAATAATATTAACAATAAGCGTAGATATTCCAATAATAAAAGAAGCGACACCTAACTTAGAATGAGGCCAGCGTTGCCCGGGTAGAGGAGCGTATGGATCATTAGGATTGTAATAGTTATCATTAGATGGTGGTACAAAGGTAGAAGAGCGATAATCATAAGGCTCTGATGTTGCTAAAGGATCTCTAAAATCATTGTCTTGAGGTGCATCCGTATCTTTTTTTAAATTAGGAAAAGATGAATTTCGTTTGGGATCATAAGGGTCCATGAATCTAATCTCCTTTACAATATATGTATGTACCGTTACTTTTTCATAATTTCCTCACAAATGCAAGCATTGGAGTAAGGTATAATTAAAAATAAAACAATTAGCAGGAGGCATATTCATGCAACGCACATATTTAATTATCGGTTCTATTCTGGGTATGATTGGAGTCGGCATTGGCGCTTTCGGTGCTCATCTATTAGAACCTATTATCGGGCCTCAACTGTTACAAACGTTCAAAACAGGTGTGGAATATCACTTTGTACATACACTGGCTATTTTGATTGTCGCTGTGCTCGCAGGAGTGATTGGTGAATCCAGTCTGTTGCGCTGGGCAGGTCGATTATTTACTATTGGAGTTATCATTTTCTCAGGTAGTCTGTATGTATTAAGCATAACGGGAATCAAAGTCCTAGGTGCAATTACTCCTATTGGTGGAGTATGCTTTATAGCAGGCTGGATCATGTTAGCACTTGTTGGAGCCAAATATGGTAAACGGAATTAAACCAATCTTATTATCATATATAACATAATAATAGCGTCTATCTCATTGACCGGGATAGACGCTATTTTGATATTCATCGTTAGAAGAAGCGGATCGTCAATAAGATAACGATTTAAGTATGTTGAAAATCATCAATCTCATTGAGTTTGAACGTATACACTTGTTTTTCGTCCACATGATATACACTAATCGTTTGATTTTCATTATCAAAATTTAAGATACGACACGGAATAGAAAAGCGATCTCCTCGATTGTTGATCGTTAGACGTACCAATGTATTATCTTTGATGTAAAGGGCTAACCAGCTATTCATATCATTTTCGATCTTTTCATGTAAGATCGCTGCTGATTTAGCTTCTTGTTTGTGCTTTTCTAATTTTTTGACCAGTGACGCGGTTTGTGCAGTAATTGATTTTTTACTTTCAGATATACTTGATATATCTATAGGCACTTGCTGTTTACTTGTATCTTTCAAAGATTTCTCTATCTTTTGTCCAAGTTTGATGCCAGAAACGACTCTAAAATCTGCTAATTCTTCATGATTATTTAGAATTTCAAGCAGTTTTTGAAGAGCAACAGCGTTGTTTCGACCAGAGATCATCAGGTCAACATTAAATAAAAATTCGGCTTCGTCGTTAGTTGGCTTTTTATCCATGATTCTCCCATCTCACTTATCCTATCAGAATGTTAAAAATTTTCACAATTCATTATAACCTACCGTTTTTAAAATAAATCATTTCAAGTACATATGCTTTTAAATCGTTTACAATTGCCTCAATAAGCAAAATTAGATAAACACGAAATGTAAGCCTTATCTATATACTTTTATCGGATGGGCTGTCGAAATATGTTACAAAAATATATTGCATTTAGGGGCAAAAAGACCGGTATCCTATCGGACCCGGTCAGCTCAACAAATTCATACGTGATGCAAAGCAGATATCATATTATACGAACATAATATGAGTATAGATTACACTTCAAATATATTTCTTAGACCTTCTTCATACGAAGGATAAACAATACCTTTTTCAGTGATAATTGCAGTTACGTATTCGTTAGGTGTTACATCAAATGCCGGGTTAAACACTTTAATATCTTGTGGTGCGGTACGTTTGCCAAAGCCTTCTGTTACTTCTTCCGCAGAACGTTCTTCAATCGGAATTTCAGTTCCATTAGCAGTGGATAGATCAATGGTCGATAACGGGCATGCCACATAGAAAGGAATATTATGTGCTTTGGCAAGTACCGCTACACTATACGTTCCAATCTTGTTTGCTACATCACCATTAGCAGCTACGCGGTCTGCACCTACGATAACAGCTTGAATCCACCCTTTGGACATTACCATACCAGCCATATTGTCACAGAGAAGCGTAACATCAATACCGGCTTGTTGCAATTCAAATGCTGTTAAGCGAGCACCTTGAAGCACAGGACGTGTCTCATCAGCATAGACTTTAAGATGAATACCTTTTTCATGAGCAAGGTACATAGGAGCCAGTGCTGTAC
Organism: Paenibacillus nuruki; assembly: GCF_001721045.1. Classification (GTDB taxonomy): domain Bacteria; phylum Bacillota; class Bacilli; order Paenibacillales; family Paenibacillaceae; genus Saccharibacillus; species Saccharibacillus nuruki. The sequence continues at coordinate 97,089 of NZ_MDER01000032.1, forward strand.
CATACTTAGCTGTTGCGAGTCCGCCTGCATTACAGTGAGTCAATACACCCATACCATCTGTAAATAAAGGCAGTGCATGTTCACCGATCATACGACATACTTCTTCATCTTCGACATGAATTGCAATCGCTTCAGCCAACAGACCCGCATTACGATCAGCAGTTGTTCCTGCTTGTTCTGCCAATTGATGAGCTTTCTTATTCATACGATCCAATGCCCAGAACAAATTCACAGCGGTTGGACGAGATTCAGCCAGATAAGCAGCTGTTTTAAGCACATGTTTGAGCCAGTGGTCTGCATCTTCGCCTTCATATTCCCAGGAGCCTAGAACAACGCCGTAGGCAGCAGAGATACCGATAGCAGGTGCTCCACGTACTTTCATCGAACGAATCGATTCAAATACTTGCTCTGACGTAAATAATTCAAGCATTACAATTTCATCTGGTAATAAACGTTGATCAAGCATCAACAATTTATCGTCGTCCCAACGTAATGATAACAAAGGTTCAAATGGCGCTTTAACTGGATTCTCATCCGATGTTGAAAATGATGGATTCATCTAAAGAAACACTCCCTGTCCTATATATCGTCAAACCAAAATCATATAATAGAAGATTTTATAATCGCAATCTCTACTATGATTTGAATAGCTTACGCTTGTTCATAACTAACACTTAAATAGTAAACGTTAAAATATAGGATATCGGAAAAGAAGGAATTTGCACAGTCTTTTTTCAATATCTATTTGTTTCGTAAATGAAATACAAGGGTAATTTGTAAACAGACGAGGCTGAGGATTGAAAGTCTCCAACATCCAATTTGAAAAGAAGAAAGAGGGAGATCTAATCATGACGAATACAACTAATAAAGGTCAAACTAAAAAAGTTGAAGAACTTCTAAATCTACAGGTTGCTAACCTGAATGTATTATATGTAAAAATTCATAATTTCCACTGGTATGTAAAAGGTGAAAACTTCTATACATTGCATATCAAATTCGAAGAATTGTACAACGAAGTAACATTGAAAATGGATGAAATCGCTGAGCGTCTATTGACTCTTAAAGGTTCACCTGCTGCAACGTTGAAAGAATATTTGGAACTAGCAACGATTCAAGAAGCGAACGGAACAGAAGATGCGCGTACAATGGTACAAACATTGATCGAAGACTTCGCTACAGTTAATGAGCAATTCCAAGAAACAATCGAATTGGCTGATGAAGCGGATGACCAACCAACAGCAGATATGTTGATTGCGTTCAAAGCAGATCTTGAAAAACACATGTGGATGCTTCGTTCATTCTTGGGTAACTAATCCCCATCTCAGATGTACTGCATAAGCGTTACCCTGCTACATTGAAGTCCTTCACATCTGCGATATAATAGGTGATAACAAACCGTTACAGAAAGTGAGGGCGACGATTGATGGCGGAATCAGTATTGGCTTTGAAAGAATGGGCTTCGGTTATTGAGGCGTTGGAAAAGGGACACCAGATCTTATTGATGCGCAAAGGCGGCATTGTCGAAGAGACACGTCACTTTGAGCTGAAAGATCATGCCTTTTACTTGTATCCAACTTACGAGCACCAACGTCGCGAATTGCTCAAATCCGAATACAATCATTTGGTAGACGAATCACTTAACGGCTGGTCTCCTGATACGAGATCAGCTGGTATTCGTCTGTATGCGGAAGTAACAGATGATTTAGAGATATTCGAGCAAGACCAGCTAGATGCTTTACTGGACCAGCATATCTGGACAGATACGTTTGCCGAAGAACGTTTGCATTGGAAAAGAAAAAGTCCGCTTCATTTACTGATTGTGCGGGTATATATACTTGAACGACCGATAGAGATCCCTGTGCAGGACCAGTACCTGGGCTGCAAATCATGGATTTCTATACCAAGTGGTCTGGTGACGAGCGAATTGACGCCGGTGCTGGACGCTGCGGAGTTTGAGCGAATGAGAACTGTCATTTTGCAAGCTTTGCAACAAGACGGGACATTCTACAAGGCTTGACTGAGTGATCGGTCAGGTCTTTTTTGCATGGCATAAGATTATCGGTTTCATTGCGAGTACTTCAAATTTATTATAAAATAACTTGAGAATCGTTGAGAATCAGTTTAGAATGGTTCTAAGAGAGATTTATTCTTAGACTTTATCTAAATGTATTTTCGTTTTTCGTACATCAGGGATTTGTGTACTATACTCTCTGTTGACAGATATATAAGCTACAACCAAACTACTTATTTCACTGGAGGTCAAAACTATTATGGCAACGAATTTCGTCATTGAAGGTTTGAAAGCAACAATTGACAATAAGGAAATCCTTAAAGGGATTAACCTTTCAATGAAAGGTGGAGAAATCCACGCAATCATGGGACCTAACGGTACTGGTAAAAGTACACTAGCATCTGCTTTGATGGGACATCCTAAATATGAAGTAACTGAAGGAACTGTAACTTTAGACGGCGAAGACGTTTTGGAAATGGAAGTGGATGAGCGCGCTCGTGCAGGTCTATTCTTGGCTATGCAGTATCCAAGTGAAATTACAGGGGTAACAAACTCTGACTTCTTGCGTAGTGCAATCAACGCACGTCGTGAAGAAGGTAAAGAAATTTCATTGATCAAATTTATCCGTCAAATGGAAGGAAGCATGAAAGAGCTAGACATGAATGCTGAATTCGCACACCGTTACTTGAACGAAGGTTTCTCCGGTGGTGAGAAAAAACGTAACGAAATCTTGCAAATGTTATTGCTTGAGCCAAAATTAGTTATTCTAGATGAAATTGACTCTGGTCTTGATATTGATGCTCTTAAAATCGTAGCAAACGGCGTAAACAAAATGCGTAATGAAGATCGTGGATTCTTAATCATTACTCACTACCAACGTCTACTTGATTATATTACTCCTGACTATGTACACGTAATGATGCAAGGTCGTATCGTGAAATCCGGTGGACCTGAATTGGCTGCTCGTCTTGAAGCAGAAGGTTACGATTGGGTTAAAGAAGAACTTGGTATTACAGACGAAACTGTAGGTCAAGAAGCGTAAAACACTGCACGGAAGGAGGAGCTAATAACATGACATTGCAAACGATACTTCCATTAAATCTGGAAGCTCTTAAATCATTATCTCAACAAAAGAATGAACCTGCATGGTTGACTGAGAACCGTTTGAAAGCACTTGAACTTGCTTCCAAATTAGAACTTCCTAAACCGGAAAAAACCAAGATCGACAAATGGGATCTTTCGGATTACGGAACTTATCAGGCACCTGTAAAAGTAGCAACATTAGACGAATTACCTCCATTGATCAGTGCATTGGTGGAAGGTAACGAATCCGATAACCTGATTGTGCAAAAAGATTCAGGCGCTATTTTCTCCAGTTTATCTGACGAATTGAAAGCTCAAGGTGTGATTTTTACAGATTTGGAAACAGCTGCTCGTGAACACGAAGAGTTGGTGAAGCCCTATCTAACAACAGTCGTTGCACCTGATGAGCATCAACTAACAGCTCTAAATGCAGCGATGTGGAATGGTGGAGCATTCTTATACGTTCCTAAAAACGTAGAAGTAAATATCCCTGTTCAAGCGATCTTTTTGACTGAAAATGCAGGTGCTACATTTGCACCTCGTATTCTAGTAGTAGCAGATACGAACAGTTCTGTAACTTATGTAGATAACTACATTTCATCAGGCGACGATGTTCGTGTGCATAACGGAGTGGTTGAAATTGTAGCAAAAGCGGGCGCTAAAGTTCGTTATGCAACAGTTCACCAATTCGGTGGTAGCACTACAGATATGAGTTACCGTCGTGCAATCACTGAAAATGATGCTTCGATTGAATGGATCATCGGTGAAATGAACGATGGCAATACCGTTACAGATACAGCAACAGTGCTTAAAGGAAATGGATCAACTTCCGATGCGAAAATCATCGCTGTAGGTTCAGGTTCTCAGCGCTTGAACTATACAACCAAAGCGGTTCATTTTGGTAAAGATACAACTAGCCAAATGATCACTCGTGCAGTGATGCGCGAATCTGCAAATGCGATTATTAACGGTATTACCAAAATCGAACATGGTGCAACTCGTTCGAATGGTGAGCAAACAGAGAAAGTATTAATGTTAAGTCCGAAAGCTCGTGGCGACGCGAATCCAATCTTATTGATTGATGAAGATGATGTTATGGCAGGACACGCAGCATCTGTAGGTCAGGTTAACCCTGAGCAAGTTCATTACTTGATGTCGCGTGGTATTACTCGTCCAGAAGCAGAGCGACTGATTATCTACGGTTTCCTGGCTCCAGTCGTATCGGATATTCCTTTGGAACGTTTGCAGACTCGTTTGCAGGAACTGGTTGAAAGGAAGCTAGGTCAGTGAACCAAGCTATCCGCGAGCAGTTTCCGATTTTACATCAGGAAGTAAACGGACATCCGCTTGTTTATCTAGACAATGCAGCAACCTCTCAGAAGCCACAGGTTGTCCTGGATGCGCTCAATCATTATTATGAGTATGATAACTCCAATGTACACCGCGGCGTTCATACACTGGGAACACGGGCGACTGACGCTTACGAAGGTGCTCGTGAAAAGATTGCTCGCTTTATCAATGCCGGACGTAGTGAAGAAATTGTTTTCACACGCGGTACAACAACAGCACTGAATCTAGTGGCTTCGTCCTACGGTCGTCCTCGGTTACAACCGGGTGACGAAATCGTGGTTACACCGATGGAACATCACAGTAATCTGATTCCATGGCAGCAATTAGCCAAGGCGACAGGAGCAACACTTAAATATATTCCATTACAACCGGATGGCAATATTGATCTGGCAGATGTGGAAAAAGTAATTAATAGCAATACCAAAATTGTCTCGGTTGTGTATGTATCTAATGTGCTTGGCGTTGTGAATCCAGTGAAACAAATTGCTGAGATCGCACACCGTCATGGAGCGATTATGGTGGTAGACGGCGCACAAAGTACACCGCATATGAAAGTGGACGTACAAGATCTGGATTGTGATTTCTATGCACTTTCCAGTCACAAAATGTGTGGACCTACTGGATTCGGAGCTCTATACGGTAAGCGTCAATTGCTTGCTCAAATGGAACCGATCGAGTTCGGTGGCGAGATGATTAACGATGTGGGATTATACGAATCCGACTGGAAAGACGCTCCGTGGAGATTTGAAGGCGGTACGCCGATTATCTCAGGAGCTGTTGGACTGGGAGCAGCGATTGACTTCCTAACAGAAATTGGAATGGATGAAATCGAAAAGCATGAAGCGCATCTTGCGAATTATGCGATGGAACGTATGTCTCAGATCGAAGGCTTAAAAATTTATGGACCTGCTAAGCGTAAAGTCGGTATTGTGACGTTCAATCTGGATGGTGTTCATCCTCATGATCTAGCAACTGTACTGGATACGTTCGGGGTAGCGATTCGTGCAGGACATCATTGCTGTCAGCCATTAATGAGATGGCTTGAAGCAAGTTCGACGGCACGCGCAAGCTTTTACCTGTATAATAATGAACAAGACGTAGATCGCTTGATCGATGCGTTGGTTCAGACGAAGGAGTATTTTGGCGATGAAACTTGATGATCTCTACCGCCGTGTGATTATGGATCACTACAAAAATCAACGTAACCGCGGTTCATTTGAAGACGGAGCGATGACGGTTGAACTGAACAACCCAACCTGTGGTGACCGAATATCTCTACAACTTTTGGTGGAAGATAACAAAGTGAAAGATGCCAAATTTTCAGGAGACGGTTGTTCAATCAGTATGGCTTCCGCTTCAATGATGACAGAAGCTGTAAAAGGCAGAACTTATGAAGAAGCACTTGAACTTGCAGACCGCTTCTCTGCTCTCATGAAGGGCGAAGATGTGGAATTTGAAGAATACGAAGAGATCGAAGCCCTATCTGGAGTAAATAAATTCCCTGCTCGCATCAAGTGTGCTACGTTGGCCTGGAATGCCCTACGCAAGGGAATTGTTACAGAAGACAACTAAATGCTTCACAAATTAGATGGGGAGGCTACACAAATGGCTAAAACAGCACCAGAAATGGAAGAATATAAATATGGTTTCCGTGATGAGCATAAGTCGATTTTTCAATCCGGTAAAGGACTGAATAAAGAGATCGTAATGGAAATTTCTCGCATGAAAGATGAGCCTGAATGGATGTTAGAATTCCGTTTGAAAGCTTTGGAACAATTTGAAAAAATGCCTATGCCAGACTGGGGCGGCGACATTAGTGACTTGGATTTCAACGATATCCAGTACTATGTTAAAGCATCTGAAGGACAAGGTAAGACTTGGGAAGAAGTACCGACTGAAATCAAAGAAACTTTTGACAAATTAGGTATTCCTGAAGCAGAGCAAAAATTCTTGGCTGGTGTATCCGCTCAGTATGAATCTGAAGTGGTCTACCACAGCATGCAAAAAGAATTGGAAGATCAAGGCGTTATCTTTATGGATACTGATACAGCTTTGAAAGAACATCCAGAAATTTTGCGCGAATACTTTGCTACAGTTATCCCTACAACCGATAACAAATTTGCAGCATTGAACAGTGCAGTATGGTCAGGCGGAAGCTTTATCTATGTACCGAAGGGCGTACAATGTGAAGTGCCTTTGCAGGCTTACTTCCGTATTAACTCCGAGAATATGGGTCAATTTGAGCGTACGTTAATCATCGCAGACGAAGGCAGTATGGTTCACTATGTAGAAGGCTGTACAGCGCCGATCTACAGCACGAACTCATTGCATAGTGCTGTTGTTGAGATCATCTGTAAAAAAGATGCTCGTGTACGTTATACAACGATTCAGAACTGGGCTCCAAACATCTACAACTTGGTAACCAAACGTGCTGTTGCTGAAGAAAATGCAACTATGGAATGGGTAGATGGTAACATCGGTTCTAAATTAACAATGAAATACCCTGCGGTTATCCTTAAAGGACGCGGTGCTAAAGGTATGGTATTGTCTATCGCTGTTGCAGGTAAAGCACAACATCAAGATGCTGGCGCAAAAATGATTCACCTTGCACCAGATACAACATCTACGATTGTGTCTAAATCGATCAGTAAACATGGTGGTAAAGTAACCTATCGTGGTCTAGCATCATTCGGACGTAATTCCGAAGGTTCTAAGTCCAATATCAAATGTGATACGCTGATTCTGGATAACCAATCCACTTCAGATACGATTCCGTACAATGAGATCAAGAACGATAACATCACTCTTGAGCATGAAGCGACCGTATCTAAAGTATCTGAAGATCAACTCTTCTACTTGATGAGTCGTGGTCTAAGTGAAGATGAAGCAACCCAAATGATCGTTATGGGCTTTATCGAGCCATTTACAAGAGAATTGCCTATGGAATATGCAGTAGAAATGAACCGTCTTATCAAGTTTGAGATGGAAGGTTCTATCGGTTAATTCCTTTTATAGCAAGGATTTTGAATTGAAAAGAGGGACAGAAAAGGGGATTGCCCCGATTCTGTCCCTTTTTTTGTTAAATAAATGTATTTTTATATGGACTAAGTTAATTATTTTTGATCTTATCAGTAATGGAGATATGTATCAACAGTTGCTTTAACACTTGTGTGTTTGAGTTTCTCGAATACTTATTTATATATTCTAAATATATTTTCATTTAATGAATTGTAACTTCTTCATGAAAAATATTTTAACCTTATCCATTTAATAATGATATTGATAATTTATTTATGAGCAGAGCCAGAGCCGTATTAGCTGTCTAAATATCTAATACGGCTCTGTTTCATTTCTCAACTATCTTTAAATTATGATCTTTCTGCAATACCCCAAGTAGGAGCAGTGCCAAATCCATGACCTAAAATAATAATTGATCCTTCTCCATGCCCAAAAGCTGGAGTACCACTTAAACCGTGCGTCATATCTTATCCCTCCTTTTCTATTTATTATCCATTAGATACAGTTACTTGTAAATTATATTTTATCTATTATTACGGTATATAAAGTAATTAAAAATGCGATTGATGTAGCTAATATTATGTAATAAAGCATATACATCATTCCTTATATTTTCAAAATGAACTAAAAGTATTGAAGCAGAAAAAATTAATAATCTTCCAGCAAAGAAGACAAATTGTTATAGTTCATTTTATTTTTTAGATATATGTGTTGCCAACCACATATATCTATAGTATTATTTAGTTGCCGGCAACATAAATATATTGGAGGAATGTGAAATGAAAAATATATGGGACTCTATAAATGTAGGTCATATGAAACTTAATCATCGATTAGCCATGGCGCCGATGACTCGAAGTCGTGCACATGCAGATGGAAGACCAGGCGATTTAGCGGCTCTGTATTACGCTCAGCGAGCTTCACTTGGACTTTTAATCAGTGAAGGAACGCAACCTTCTGATGATGGTCAAGGGTATTTAACAACTCCAGGTATTTATACAGAAGATCATATTAAAGCATGGAAAAATGTAGCGGATCAAGTGCATGAAAATAACGGTTATCTATATATTCAATTGATGCATGTCGGAAGAATGTCTCATCCCGATAATACGTCACATCATCGTCAAGCACTGGCACCTTCAGCTATTGCTCCTCAAGTAGGTATGTTTACAGCAGAAGGAATGAAAGATATTCCCATTCCTAAAGAAATGACTATAAAAGAAATTGAACGTACGATTCAAGAGTTTCGTCATGCTGCTGCGTCGGCGATTCGTGCGGGTGCAGACGGTATCGAAATTCATGGAGCAAGTGGCTACTTATTCCATCAGTTTTTTGCCAACAATGCTAATCAGAGAACAGATCAGTATGGAGGTACGATTGAGAATCGTGTTCGTTTTGCTTTAGAAGTCGTAACTGCTGTTGTAGAAGAGATTGGAGCAGATCGTGTAGGTTTTCGGATTTCCCCGGGTATGGCTCTTGGAGGAATCGTGGAAGAAGATGCTAATAAAGAGTTGTACCTTTATCTAACGAACCAATTGAATGCATTGAATCTCGCTTACTTGCATATCGTATACAATCAAAATGATGAATTTCTCAAAGAAGTTCGCCAAGCATGGAAATCGGTTTTACTCGTTAATCGACCGGATCGCGCTTTAGAAGATATTGGAACAGATATCGAAAATGATCTGGCAGATATCGCATCTATAGGTCGTTGGGCTATCGCTAATCCAGACTTTGTAGAACGATTGAAAACAGGTACAGATTTGAATGAACTTAACCCAAATGGATTGTACGCAGGGGGTCGTGAAGGATATACTGATTATCCTACACTAAAAGAAAAGAAGTGATATAACGTGACACAATCATCTGACATTTCAAGTTATTCAGCTAATTTTTCTATATTTGCTTTGGCACGATCACATAGAGGATTGGCGGCGCAGTTATTACGCAAAATCGGATTATATCCGGGACAAGAAATTATGTTGATGCAGCTAGGTGACAAAGATGGGCAATCTCAAAATAGCTTGGGAAGAACATTAAGACTGGATCATTCGACAGTCGCAAAATCGGTAAAGCGCTTAGAAGATGGTGGATTTGTTATCAGAAAGCGATCCGAAGAAGATAAACGAATTACAAACGTCATGTTAACAGATAAAGGTAGACAGGCTGTAAATGAGATTGCCGAAGTATGGAAAGCCTTAGAAGACATTACTCTAAAAGATATTTCAGAAGAAGAATTGAAAATGTTTATACGCATTTCTAACCAGATGACTGCCAACGTAGAAGCCTTTTTAGATATCGACGACACGTTATAACAAAGAAATAAAAAATTCAATCAAGATACAAGGAGATGACCACATGGGAAAAATGAATGCGATTGTTATTTCTAATTACGGTGGACCTGAAGTCATGGAATTAAAAAGTATAGATATCCCTGTTCCTCAAGCCGGACAAGTGCTTGTACAGATCAAATATGCGTCTGTTATACCGTTAGATTTTAAAATTCGTAATGGCTGGCTCCAAGTGGTATTCCCAACTTCGTTTCCTTATATTCCGGGTAACGCTATGGCAGGAGAAATTGTATCTGTAGCTGCTGATGTGACAGACTTCCAACCTGGAGATCGTGTCTTTGGAATCGCTAATGGTTCCTATGCTGAATACAGTGTAGCTGCAACCAACCAATTAGTGAAAATGCCAGATCATCTGAGCTTTGAAGATGCAGCGACTATTAAAGGTGGTGCAGACTCTGCTTGGAAAGCTTTATTCACAGAAGGAAATCTAGAAAAAGGTCAGACGGTACTTATTCATGCAGCCGCAGGTGGTGTAGGTCAATATGCTGTCCAATTGGCGAAATGGAAAGGGGCTACCGTGATCGGAACAGCATCTACTTCCAATATTGAATTTATCAAAGAATTAGGTGTAGATCAGGCGATTGATTATACAACTACTTCGTTTGAAACAGAAATTGATCAAGTAGATGTAGTCGTGGATCTGGTGGGTGGAGAAACAGAAGATAAATCGTGGAGCTTACTGAAAGAACAAGGAATATTGGTATCTCTAGTAAAACAACCTTCACAACAGAATGCGGACTTGTATCATGTCACCGCCAAATTTAATACTGAAAACCCTACACCAACCGATTTGGAGACCATCACTCGTTTAATAGCCGACAAAACGTTAAAAACAGAAATAGATAGTATTTTCGATTTGAAAGATGCTTCAGAAGCTTTGCAAAGAAGTGAGAGTAGACGAGGTAGAGGCAGAATTCTTTTGAAAATCTAAAAGAATATTTATTGTTAACATAATCATTTGACGATAGAAGTAGTGGAACTTTATGCTAGGTAAAGTTCCACTACTTTGTATATCGACAAGTCTTTTTTTGTATTGTTTTGCATAGTGAATGTCGATTATTAAATTCTATTTCAACTAAAAAAGGAATGAACCAACATGAAAAGCAGGCAAGAAGCGATAGATTACTGTATGGCATACGATAATGTATATGCAGATCATCCGTTTAAAGATGACAACTGGACTTTAATCAGACACCAGCACAACAAAAAAACGTTCGCATGGATTTTTGAAAGAGAAGATCATATCTGGATAAATGTGAAATGTGAACCGGGTATGATCGAGCAGTGGCGCGAAGAATATGAGTCTATCATACCTGCATATCATCTTAACAAAGACCATTGGAATTCGTTGATATTGGACGGTTCTATTTCGGCAAAAGATATGAAGTACTTAATCAGTACCAGTTATGAAATGACCAAGTAATATTCTGTTATACAGTCCTTATCTATAAAGGCGAAGTAAATGGTTCGCATCTGGGAAATAAACTATCTTTATTTTCTTGTGTTAGGACGGAATGCGAATTTCTTTTTGCTCTTCCCAGCAGAAGCGGAGAAAGAAGTATACCCACCTGCATACATCTGCCCGATCTGATACCCATGTGCTTTGGCGAGTTCTGCGGGACTGTTATGTTGTTCTTGTTCTAACAATTTCAATAACACGTTAGCGGTGGCTCGTGCATCTTCTAATGCATCATGATGATTAAATGTAATCCCATAATGATTAGAAATGATATTTAATTTATGAGAAGGCATATGTGCCAGTATTTTTTTACTCAATAGATACGTACAATAATAGTTAAAAGCCGGATAGTTCAGTGATGCACGATCCAGACAATAACGTAACACACTCATATCGAATGAAGCATTGTGCGCCACAATCGATTTATTTTCAAAAAAAGGCAATAGGGTTGGCCATAACTCTTGAAAAGTCGGTTGTCCTTTCACCATATGAGGGGTAATCTTATGAATACTAATATTCATCGGATCAAAATGTTGATCTGGATTGATCAACCATTCTTGTTCAAATACAATTTTGCCTTGGGCTACTTCTACGATTCCAATCGAGCAGGCGCTAGATCGACTGGAATTGGCAGTTTCAAAGTCAACAGTAACAAAATCCATACTATTTTAAGCTCCTATCTATTCTATGGTGTAGACAAAAAATAGCTGAGAACGCAAACATCGTTCTCAGCTTATTCCTGTTCTTGCGGTCATATCTTTACATAAAAATTTCTTCAATATCCAAATTCGATTGCATCGCCAAGTCTGTGAATCCTTTATCCGTTTTGATCAATGGACGGAAGAAGTCAGATGGGTTAGTCATAATAATCTGACCAACTTCTCCAGAACTGAGCAATACTTGTTTGCCTATAAAATTGGGCAACATATTTCGGATAAACGTTTGCGCGGTTTCGGCGTGCAATTGACCAAAGCTCATTTTGTGCAGTTCTTTCAATACACGTAACAATTCTTGTTTGGTCTGATACACTCGTGCTGTCGTCATAGCGCTGTATACATCCGCTACAGCTGTAATACGTGATAAAGGGTGTATTTCATCAAGGCTAAGTCCGTGAGGGTATCCTTTGCCATCCATACGTTCATGATGTTGCAAAGCAACCATTGCACTGATCTTATCTCCTGTAGATTGCATAATGATATCATGACCATAAATCGTATGACGCTTCATTTCTTCGAATTCTTCTGTAGTTAGCCGACCGGGTTTATTTAAAATATGACTCGGTATTTTGGATTTACCTACATCGTGTAGATAACCGGCTTTGCCTGCTTGATATGCTTCTTGTTCTGTATATCCCATCCATGTCGCTAAATAATAAGATAACATCCCTACTTGAAGAGAATGAGTATAGGTATAATTATTATCATCGTTGAGAAAAAGTAAAACAGATACGACATCTTTTTGTTCTTGTAATTCTGTAAGTAAAGGTTCTAGCTTGTCATCTACCTGACTGCCATCGAATTCTCCGCGCGCCGCAGCATTCAAAAATAAATCTTCAAATCCTTCTAAAGCGCTATTAAATTGAACTTTAGCATCTTGAAGGGGATGGCTAGATAAAGATTGGCTAATATCGGCAGGTTCTGAGAAAACTTCTTCAATGTCGACATCATCCACACCATGCTGTAGCAGCTTGGCAATATCTTCCCGCTGAAGAGTATGGCCCTTTTGCATAATATGAATGCCGAATGTATTGAATGTATCTCTAAGAAGCGTATCTCCCGGCTTCAAATCGGTAACATGCACTCTCAATAGTGGGCACCCCGTTTATTAAACAAATTGTAAATGTATCATATCAGGAAAAAAAAGCAGGATCAATGGTTAAAATCAGTTCCTATAGCTCAAGATTTTGGCTGAGTAGGGTTCCAAGGACCTGTTTGAACCCCTTTCCACTCTGAACCATCTGCCCAGATCTCTTTTTTCCAAATTGGTACGGTTTCTTTGAGACGTTCTATAGCAAATCGACTGGCTTCATACGCATCATTGCGGTGAGCAGAAGAGACAGCAATAATCACGCTGGTCTCCGCTATGCCAACAGTTCCTATACGATGACTGATCGCACAACGTGTTCCTGTCCATGTGGATGCAATATGATCTCCAATCTTCTGTAACTGATGAAGTGCCATAGGTATATAAGCTTCATATTCTAAATGAACAGTTTGCATAGCACCTGTCATTTCACGAGTGGTTCCGATAAACGTGAGTGTTGCCCCGTGATTGGGATCAATCACTTTAGCGATCACTTCTTCAGCTTGTAAGGGCTCACTGGTAATGAGGTATAAACCGTCCGGTGTCTGTGAAGTGCTAGGTTCTATTCCTGAGCCACCGGATACAGGAGGAATCAAAGCAATTTCATCCACAGGCTTAATGATATTATCGGCTAAAGCATACTCTTGATTAACAGCTGCGAAGGCTCCTTGAATCATTATTTTTGCTTCAGGATATTGCCTAGACAAAAGTTCTTTCATTTGGGCGACTGATATGTCCTGAGATTGCGGAATTTCTATAATAACTTGCGATTTGCCAACACGTTCAGCAAGACCTGCAAATAATCGGATAGTATATTGTTGCATAGTATTAAACGCCTCCATGTGCTTTTTGGATCTCTTTAATATATCATAAGTTCATATAGCTATTATAACCCTAATTCAAGGGATCGGATGCAGGAGGATATACAAATGATGGACATGAATGAAGTTGAAGATACATTAACACTATTACACACGAATGATATCCATAGTCATTTTGAAAATATGGGTGCGATTGCAGCGATAGTAGCCGATCGTAAGCAAAAATGTGGTGAAGATCAACTATTGGTACTGGATATTGGAGATCATATGGATCGGATGTCTATCGAGACAGAAGGATCGTCAGGTGGAGCCAATATCGATATTATCAATATGACCGGTTATGATGCGATAACGATCGGTAATAACGAAGGTCTGACGTATACACCAGAATTATTGAATCAAGCGTATGCGGGTATTAGCTGCCCGATTATTTGTAGTAATGTAGAAGAGATAGAGAGTGGTGTTCCGCCTGTATGGATGGAGACACATCGGATTATTCACAAAGGAACATGGAAAATAGGTCTTATCGGAGCAACAGCGCAATATAGCGATTATTATGAACTCTTAGGTTGGAATGTTAGTGATCCTATATCTAGTCTAGCGCCATGGGTAGCCAAGCTACGGGGCGAGGTAGATTTATTGGTTGTGTTGTCTCATTTGGGATTACCGACCGATCAGAAGCTTGCTGAGCAGTTACCTGAGATCGATGTGATTTTGGGAGGACATAGTCACCATGTGCTAGATCGTCCGCTATGGATCGGGACAACGGTACTTGGAGCCGCAGGCAAATTCGGTCAGTATATCGGAGAAATGGTCTGGAAAAAAGATACACAAGGCGCTCGTGCTCATCTACTGGATGGTGGATTAATTCCAATCACCGAAAATATGGAACGAGATGTCTCTATTGAAAATGCGATTGTTCTTCATCGACAACGTGCAGAAGAACGTATGAATCGTACAGTCGCCATGTTAGAAGCGCCTATTGAAATTAATTACGAAACAGAGTCTCCATTTGGTAATTTGCTTGCACAGGCTGTACGTCAATTTACAGGGGCAGAGTTGTCGATCGTGAATGCAGGTCAACTACTGGCTGATCTGCCCGCAGGAGAAGTGACAGAAGGTCTGCTACATCGTCTGTGTCCATCGCCTGTTAATCCATGTGTAACCTTGCTTCAAGGGAAAAATATCAAATTAGCGTTAGAGCAATCATTGTTGCCTGAATTTACACACAAAACGATTATGGGATTTGGTTTTCGAGGTAAAGTATTAGGTTGTCTCTGTGTAGATGGCATTGATATCTCGTATGATCTATCACGACCAGCTTATGATCGTATTACTCATATTCAGTTAGGGGATCAACCACTCGAAGCTGAGAAAGAATACAGTGTAGGTTGTCTGGATATGTTTACATTTGGGATTGGATATATGTCGCTTAGTGAAAGTAACGAGGTCAAATATATATTGCCTGAATTTATCCGCGATCTATTACGGATGCAGTTACAGACACCAGGAGCAGCGTTAGCGTCTGCCGAAAAACGATGGTTTATGGTATGATAAATGAGATCTTGCGTCATATTTTGCATATTTAATGAGTCAAAGAACGTTATGCAATACATGATTTAAGGTTAATACATGAAATAAGGTGAAAGCAAATGACAGTAATACAAAGAAGTGAATGGCCACTCAAAGAGTTATCCCCAAGTTATGATCCGTGGGACCCGTTGCTATCACTTCGCAAGTTTGGACGTAATACGTTAACCAGTGTCGAGATGACGGTGACGAATCTGTGCAATATGCGTTGTGAACATTGTGCGGTTGGAGATTCACTGGTCATGCGTGAACCTGATATGATTCCTTTGCCTTTGATGCTCAAACGATTAGATGAAGTAGAACATCTTCAGACGATCAGTATTACAGGTGGTGAACCGACTTTCCGCAAAAAAACGGTGGATGAAGTCATCGTGCCTTTGCTTAAATATGCGCGTGAGCGTGGTATTCGTTCACAGATCAATTCTAATTTAACATTGGATATTGGTCGGTATGAGAAATTATTGCCGTACTTAGATGTGATGCATATTTCATTTAACTATACATCGGTAGATGATTTTCATGAGGTGGGTTTTGCGAATAGCGGACATCCTGTTCCTCGTGAAGTCGCTGTCAAAATGTATGATAAAATGATTGAAAATTCTCAAATATTAAGCAAAGCCGGTATGTTTATTTCGGCAGAGACGATGATCAATTATCGTACTCATCACAAGTTGCCTGAGATTCATCGATTGATCAAAGAAATGGGTTGTCGTCGTCATGAAGTTCACCCAATGTATGCGGCTGACTTTGCAGCTAATCTACCTGTAGTTTCACTGGCTGAATTCCGCACAGCGATTCATGATCTGTTGGATCATCGGGATCAAGACATGTGGATGTTATTTGGAACATTGCCGTTTTTTGCTTGTAATTCAGAAGTGGAAGATCGTCAATTGATTCAGCGTCTGCGTCGTGAACCTAATGTTACCGTCCGTAATGATCCAGATGGACGTAATCGGGTCAATGTGAATATGTTTACAGGTGATGTATTTGTAACCGATTTTGCAGCGATTCCAGCGTTTGGGAATGTGTCTCATAGTCAGCTTGACGATGTATTTAGCGAATGGAGTAACAATCATCCGTTAAATCAGACTGTCAATTGCCATTGTGATATTGCATCTTGCTGTGGACCGAATCTATTAGTTGCAGATATGTATTACAAAGATACAGATTTTAAATCAAGACAAGCTATTTTGTAATTCAATAAGCATTTTGCGTTATCCACTGAAGTAAAATAGAGACAACAACAGAATAACGCAGAATGCTGATTAACTATGGAAGAAATGGGGCGTTCTGGTTGGGCCATTCGGAGTTTGAGATAGGAACTTTAGTATTGAATTTGGCTTTGGTTTTACTGCTCGTATTTTTAAATGGCTTTTTTGTAGCTGCTGAATTTTCACTTGTGAAAGTACGCCATTCTCGCTTGACTCAATTAGAGAGTGAAGGCAACAAGCTTGCAGGATACGCGCTTAAGGTCAACAAGAAGCTGGATGCTTACTTATCAGCTACCCAATTTGGGATTACGCTGGCATCTCTTGGACTCGGTTGGATTGGTGAGCCTGCGATCTCGGAATTACTTGTCGAACCAATTATGTATAAGTTAGGATTCGGTGAATCTCCATTAGTTACGACGATTTCCGTTATTATTGGTTTTGCTGTAATTACATTTCTACATATCGTTATAGGGGAATTGGCTCCAAAATCATTAGCGATTCAGCGTACAGAAGGCGTGTCGTTATTGCTTTCAGCACCATTATTATTCTTTTACCGTGTATTTTTCCCGTTTATCTGGGTATTAAATGCAGCTGCTAACGCTGTATTGCGTACAGTAGGTATTGAACCTGCTAATGAAGCTGAAGCTGCTCATTCGGAAGAAGAAATCCGGATTTTGATGAATCAAAGTGCCAAAAGCGGTGTGATTGATGAAGGCGAAATGGAACTGATGAACAATATTTTTGAGTTCTCTGATTTACTTGCTCGTGAAGTCATGTTGCCACGTACCGATATGACTTGTTTGTATACGAATTTGTCCAAAGAAGAAAATTTGGCGATTATCAATGAAACCAAACATTCACGTTACCCTGTAGCCGTAGAAGATAAAGACCGAATTATCGGTTTTGTGCATATTACAGATGTATTATTATCTCCTGTAAACCAACCGTATGATTTAGTGGCGCTGGCACGACCTATTTTGAATGTGCCTGAATCAATGGAAATTAGTCATGTTTTACAGATGATGCAGAAGAATCATTCTCAATTGACATTGGTTGTCGATGAATATGGTGGAACCGCAGGGATTTTAACCGCAGAAGAGATTTTGGAAGAAATCGTAGGCGAATTGTATGATGAATTTGAAGATGAACGACCTGATTTGGAACGAGATGGCGATACCATTTCAGTCGATGGACGGATGTTGATCGAAGATGTCAATGAGTTAAGTGGTGTTGAGATCGATGATGATGAAGTCGATTCAATCGGTGGTTGGATGTTTAAAGAGCTTGAAGGTGTACCGGAAACAGGCGGTAAAGTAGAACTGGATGGCGTCACATTCGAAGTGGCTGAAGCAGAACGTCTGCGCATTATGCGTGTACGTATTTATCCTGTTCCTGAGATTGAAGATGATGATAACGATCATGACAATGATTCCGATTAAATAATAGTTGTGCTATACCATAAGTTAGATCTGATTTGAGGGCAGTGTTATGCTGCCCATCATACATAGAGATAGGAGCTACACTGATGAATGAACAGCCGAAGTTACACAAGCCTCAAGCGATGATGTTTGATATGGACGGTACTCTTTTTCAGACGGAAACGGTTCTTTTACCTGCCTATCACAAAACATTTGAAATATTAAAACAAGAAGGTCTATATTACGGAGAAACGCCACCGGAAGAAATTATTTTGAGCTGTCTGGGCATGTTGTTAGAACATATCTGGGAACGTGTTATTCCAGGTGCTGGAGCGCCTACAGTGGCACGAGCGAATGAATTATTGTTACAATTGCAATTAGACGAAATGGAAGCTGGCATCTCTGCAATGTATCCACAAGTGACTGAAACGCTACAGTATTTGCATGATCAAGGTGTACGTTTGTTTGTAGCGAGTAATGGTCTAGAAGGCTATGTTAAAGGCGCAGCCGATGTTCATCAATTAACGACTTTATTTGAAGGAGTATACAGTGCTGGAGAGTACAATACGGCTTCCAAAGTCGATCTGGTGAAATTATTGATGACTACCCATCATGTGACCGAAGCATGGATGGTCGGAGATCGTTCTTCCGATGTTGAAGCAGGCAAAAAGAATGGACAGGTTGTGATTGGCTGTAATTATGCAGACTTTGGAGATACTGCTGAACTGGAAGGTTCGGACGTGATTATTACTTCATTTGACCAATTAATTACGCTTTATGATCAAGCAGAATAACCTGTAAAATAAGGGGTTTACCTCTATATGAGTGTCCGTTATTTTACTTCTGTAACCAAATCAGTTAATCTGTAAAAGTTCAAATCGCAAATGATTGGGTACAATATAAAAATGATATTAAAGAAAGCAGGGATACAATAATGAATATTTATGACAAAGCTAATGAACTATCGAAATCGATCCGTGAAAGTAAAGAAGTAGAAGATATTACAGCTGCTATGAAACTGATCGAAAGTGATCCAGAAAGCAAACGTATGTTAGATGATTTCCGTACGCGTCAAATGGAAGTTCAACAACGTATGATGTCTGGAGATATGCCGAACCCGGAAGAAATGGAACAAATGGAAAAAGTATTTGAAGTGTTGAACTTGAACTTGAATATTCGTCGTTTGTTCGATGCAGAGCAACGTCTAAGTGTAATTATTGAAGATATCAACAAAATTATTACAGAAAGCTTGAGCGATCTATACGGCGGCGACAACGTATAATTCGTGATCATCTGTTTCAGTAAATAGCTATAATGAAATTATAACAGGTGAATAACTATCCTAAATTTAAAGTATATATTTTTTTGAATACATATGTATTTTTAAAAAGATATATCAAAATAGTGCCATCACAAGCGCCTCTAGCCAGATATCTATGGTTGGAGGCGCTTGTTTTTGTGCTATAATCAATTCAGAGTGATACAGATCAAGAACGGTGGTGTTACAGTTGGAAGAACAGGATGAGACGATTACAAAGCATGAGCAGTTATTGCAACATATTGAAAAGCTACAAGTAGGCAGTAAAATTTCTGTTCGTAAACTAGCCAAACATATGGGAGTGAGCGAAGGAACTGCTTATCGTGCTGTGAAAGAAGCCGAAAATATGGGAATCGTAGTGACCCGTGAACGTATAGGTACGATACGTGTAGAAAAGAAACCACGCGGAATCTCAGAGCAACTTACATTTGCTGATGTCGCTGAGATTGTCGGCGGTCAAGTGTTTGGCGGAAGCGGTGGACTGAATAAAACGCTTGTGAAATATGCGATCGGTGCGATGAAAGTCGAAGCGATGATGCGTTATGTTGAAGCAGGAAGCTTATTGATTGTCGGTAACCGTGAAGATGCTCATTCGCTTGCACTGGAACATGGAGCAGCTGTTTTGATTACCGGAGGATTCGGCACGAGTACAGAAGTGAAAGCTTTAGCAGATCAATGTGATTTGCCTATTATTTTATCCCGTCATGATACGTTTACAGTGGCTTCAATGATCAACCGTGCTATTTTTGACCGAATGATCAAAAAGAAAATTATGCTGGTTGAAGATATTATTGCAGGTAAGCCGAAGCCAGAAGTGCTTAAAGCTTCAAGTACAGCTCAAGATTTTCGTGAAATGACTGAGAAAACAGGCTATGCACGTTTAGCGGTCGTGGATGAATGGAATCGAGTGATTGGGATTGTAGGACGAAAAGAAATCGAAGAACTACCCGCAGAACAGCCAATCGAAAAAGTATTAATTCGTCGCCCGATTACAGCGACGTTACAGACTTCGCTTGCTTCAGCCGCACAGACGATGATGTGGGAAGGTGTCGACTTTTTACCAATCGTCGATCGTAATCGCAAATTGATCAGCACGGTGACCCGTCATGAAGTACTGCAAGCGATGAGAGATGCCCAGCAACAACCGAATACAGGTACAGGTGAAACATTCGATCATTTGATCTGGAATGGATTTGCAGAAGAAAAAGATGAAGATGGTGGTATCGTATTCCATGGCTTTATTACCCCGCAGATGGCTACCGATTTGGGAACTATTTCCGAGGGGATCTTAACAACAGTCATGATCCAAGCAGCAACACGTACCGCCAAATTACTAAGCGGATTCGATTACGTGTTAGACAATATGAGTACGTATTTTCTACGTCCGATACAGATTGAAGATGCGGTAGTCATTCGTCCAATTGTACTCGAATCCAGCCGCCGCACATGTAAGTTAGAAATCCAAATGTCCTACGATGAACTACCCGTAGCCAAATGTATCCTAACCTTACAATCCATTGACCACTAGCACTTGGCACCATAAGTGCGCCTAGTCCAATAAAAAAGTGATTTTTGCAAAGCAAAATATCTTACGATCAGCACTTGGCACCATAAGTGCGACCCATTTCAGTAAAAAGTGATTTTTGCAAAGCAAAATATCTTACGATCAGCACTTGGCAGTATAAGTGCTATCCACATTCAATAAAAAGAAGCGCTACAGGTGATTTGATCCTGTAGTGCTTCTTTTTTTACAAAATTCCTATTTCATGTATCCATCCTAGTCTCACTACAGCAACCCATCATCAGACCTGGAATTTCTCGACCATTCTTTTTAACTCTTGAGCGACATCAGATAATACTTCAGAAGAAGCAGCAATTTCTTCCATCGTAGCTAATTGTTGTTCAGTTGCAGCAGATACCGATTCAATCTCACCTACCGAGGTATTCGTAATGTCTGACATTTGATGAACCGAACGGATCACTTGCTCTGTTCCTTTTGAAAGTGTAGAAGAAGCATCTGATACACTTTGGATATTGAAAGTCACTTCTTGTACATACTGACGAATCAGGCCAAATGATTGTTCTGCCGTGTGCACAGCCGAAATACTTTGAAGTACTTCTTGAGAGCCTGCTTCTGTACGATCAACAACTGTGTGAATCTCAGACTGAATACTATCGATTAGAGCACTAATCTGACTGGCAGAAGAAGAAGCTTCATCAGCTAAGTTACGAATTTCTTTAGCCACTACACTAAATCCTTTACCATGTTCTCCTGCACGAGCAGCTTCGATTCCGGCATTCAGTGACAATAGATTTGTTTGCTTAGCGATCTGCGCAATCACATTAACAATCTGTCCTATCGTTTCTGAATGATTGTTAAGACTATGAACCGAACCGGAAAGCTCTCCGAAAATAAATTTCAATTTATTGATTTCCGTATCAGCCGCTTTGAGAGCGGTATCGCCTTCATTAACTTTGTCTGAAGCCATAACTGCTTTGGAAGCCACTTCTTGAGCACTACTTGCGATTCCTTGAATACCATCTGCCATTTGGTTCACGGTGGTTGACGTATGCCCTACATATTCCATTTGACGATCTGAGCCTTCAGCCATTTCTTGAATCGATAAAGCGATATGTTGAGAAGCGTTAGACGTCTCACCAGCGCTCGCTGTTAATTGTTCGGATGAAGAAGCAAGATGAAGGGATGTATCTTTTAAATGAGACACCATCTCTCGTAGACTGTTTGTCATCGTCGCTAGAGCATTAGATAATGCACCGATCTCATTCTTGGATTTGATATCCCATGTGGATGTAAGATCGCCATTTGCTACAGCTTCTGTAACTTTAACCAATTGCATAATCGGTTTGGTTAGACGAGTAGAGAAAATGTAACCCGCTATAATAGCAAGGATCAGAGAGATCACTAATATAATGATACTGTTCCGTAATAGAATAGTAGAATCCGCCATAATTAAGTTATACGGCTTTTCACTAAAAATACTCCATCCGGTTAACGGATCTTTGGCATAAGAAACCAATACTCGATCTGATTTTTCACCATACGATAGTGTGCCTGCAATCCCTTGCGAAGCACTTTGGAAAGAAGGAGTATCCTTGATATCTTTATCCAGTGAATTTGTATCAGGATGAGCAAGAATTGTTCCTGTACGGTCTGCAATATAAGCTGTCTGACCGTTTGTAGAAAATTCTTTGGCATATGCACTCATATTATCTAAAGGTAAAGTCACTTGAAGCATACCACTTAGTGTGTTAGTCGTATCGAATACAGGGTAAGCAACAGTAACGATCTTTTTACCAGTCGTTTTGCTGACCAAAATATCCGAAATCACTTGTTTTTGAGTCGCCATCAATTGTTTGAAATAATCACGATCACTTGTATTGCTCAAATCGCCATCTGAACTTTTAGCAATTTGTTGTCCGTCTGTAGCGGTAAAGATAATCGCTTGAATTTCAGGATGTAATTTGCCGACAGATGATAATAAATTTTTAACTTGTGGTAATTGTGCAGGTATATATTCTTTGATCTCTGGATTCTCAGATAATTGTTGCAACATCTCAATTTCCGAATTAATTAAAGCTGTTGTTTTTTGAAGAACCAAATTCACATTCTGTTCATTCATGCTGTACGCATCTTTTTCAATTTTGTTGCTTGTACTAATCATACTGAACGTTCCGTACACCAGTAATGGAATAAGTGCGATTAACGACATAATCATAATCAATTGCTTTTTCATTGTTATTTCCCCCGATAGATAAAATCAATCAAATTTGATATTGATGATTTTATCGGTAAATATTTCAATAAGTTTAGAATTTTTGTCAGCATATGTCGAAATAAGCGTAATAACCCATCCTATCTAACAACAGATGCATCATTTATTGACGGATATGATAAAATAAGAAGTAATGGATTGTGATTCAAAACCGATCTGAAAATCAATGATTTTAGCGAAAGTAGGGAAGCGTATGACCCCATTTGTTCACCTGCATGTGCATAGCGAATACAGTCTACTGGACGGGGCTGCGCGCATAAGGGATCTTGTGAGCCAAGCCGCAGAATCAGGCATGACAGCAATGGCTCTTACCGATCATGGAGTAATGTATGGAGCGATTCCATTTTATAAAGCGTGTAAGCAACATGGTGTTAAGCCGATTATTGGTTGTGAAGTGTATTACACTGCTGGATCACGTAAAGAAAAAGCAGCACGTAAAGATCAACCGATTCATCATTTATTGTTACTAGCCAAAAATGAGATCGGTTATCGTAATCTAATGAAATTAAGTTCAATTGGACATTTAGAAGGATTCCATTACAAACCTCGTGTGGATGCTGAAGTATTGCAACAGTATCATGAAGGTATTATTTGCCTGAGTGCTTGTCTTGGAGGAGAGATTCCACAACATTTATTACATGAACAACCGGAAGAAGCCAAAAAAGCCGCTCTTCGTTATCAAGCGATTTTTGGTGAAGATTTCTATATAGAATTGCAAGATCATCATATTCCTGAACAGAAAAAAGTAATGCCGTTATTAATCAATCTAGCTAAAGAGCTTAATATTCCATTAGTCGCTACCAATGACGTTCATTATTTAACAGAAGAAGATGCCAAAACGCAAGATGTTCTCATCTGTATTGGTACCGGTAAAACGATGGATGATGAAGGTCGTTTTCGGATTCCAACGAATCAATTGTATCTAAAAGACAGTGAGCAAATGGAATCGTTATTCCGTCATGTGCCTGAAGCGATTACGAATACAAACGTTATTGCAGATCGTTGTGAATTGGAACTGACTTTTGGCGAATCACTTTTACCGTCGTATTATCCGATTCCAGATGAATTATCACCTGAACGTTATTTGGAACAATTGTGTCGTACAGGATTAGAGCAACGTTATCAAGATACGATGTACTGGACAGATCCTCAAGAACGTCAAAACATCGAAGAACGTTTAAATTATGAATTAAAAGTAATTGGTAGTATGGGATTTGCCGATTATTTCCTGATTGTATGGGACTTTATGAAATATGCACATGCTCAAGGCATTGTAACAGGCCCCGGGCGGGGTTCCTCAGCAGGAAGTCTGGTTGCTTATGTACTGGAAATTACCAATGTCGATCCGATCAAATACAAATTGTTATTTGAGCGTTTTCTTAATCCTGAGCGGATCACTATGCCTGATATTGATATCGATTTTAGTGATCTACGCCGTGATGAAGTGATCGAATATGTCGTTTCCAAATATGGAAGAGACCATGTGGCACAGATTATTACATTTGGTACATTAGCTGCGCGTGCAGCCGTACGTGATGTAGGACGAGCACTTAATGTTCCTTACGCAGATACAGACAAAGCCGCCAAGTTAATTCCTGCTCAAGTTGGCATGACAATCAGCAAAGCGTTAGATCAAGTTCCCGAATTACGTGATCGTTATGAAAAGTCTGCACCTGTTCGTGAAATGATCGATACAGCGCTTAAGGTTGAAGGTATGCCACGTCATGCTTCTACGCATGCCGCAGGGGTAGTGATTTCAAGTGGAGTATTAACTGATATTGTGCCAATCCAAGAAGGTAGTGAGATTGCCGTATTGACTCAATATCCGATGGAAAGTCTAGAATCGATTGGTATGCTCAAAATGGACTTTCTGGGTCTACGTACATTATCTATTATGGAACGCTGTATGACATGGATAGCAGAACAAGAAGGACATCCTATTGATTTCTCTAAGATTTCAGACCATGATCCACAGACCTATGAAATGCTAAGCCAAGGCGATGCAATGGGCGTGTTCCAGATGGAATCTCCAGGTGTACGACGTGTGTTGCGTGATCTTAAGCCTACAGCCTTTGAAGATATTGTATCGGTGGTGGCTTTGTATCGTCCGGGTCCAATGGACTTTATTCCCAAATATATTGAATCCAAGCATGGTCGTACCGTTCCAGAATATCCA
The DNA here is from genome assembly GCF_001721045.1 of Paenibacillus nuruki. Taxonomy (GTDB): domain Bacteria; phylum Bacillota; class Bacilli; order Paenibacillales; family Paenibacillaceae; genus Saccharibacillus; species Saccharibacillus nuruki. Next base: position 122,492 of record NZ_MDER01000032.1, read on the forward strand.
CATCCCGATTTGGAACCGATCCTGAGCGATACGTATGGCATTATCGTGTATCAAGAGCAGATTATGCAGATTGCTTCACAGATGGCTGGATTTACACTGGCAGAAGCGGATTTGCTACGCCGAGCGGTTTCGAAGAAAAAGCGCGAAATTTTGGATGAAGAACGGGTGCATTTTGTTAAAGGAAGTATAGAACAGTCTTATACTGAACAAGAAGCTAATGTGGTCTACGATATGATTGTACGATTTGCAGATTACGGATTCCCGAGAGCCCATGCAGCAGCTTATGGTGTACTTGCTTTTCAGACGGCTTATCTCAAAGCGCATTATCCGGTACAATTTATCGCTTCGATGTTAACCGCTGTAATGGGAACACATCGTAAAGTAGCTGAATATGTATTGGAATGTCGTCGTATCGGTATAGAAGTATTACCACCTGATGTGAATACCAGTGGAGTGACATTTACTCCGGTAACAGCAGCGATGCAACAAGAGTTAGAGCAACAATTATTATCTAAAGAATCGGCAACTGATGATGAGAATGCCGAGGCTCAAGATACAGCTTCATCGTCAGAGTCGCCGAATTCATCACAAACTTCTTCATCTACAGGTAATATTCGCTTTGGTCTAGGCGCAGTCAAAAATGTCGGTACACAAGCGATTAATAGCATTATTAAAGAACGTCAAGATCGTCCGTATGACAGCCTGATCGACTTTTGCCGTCGTGTCGATCCCAAAGCGTGTAATAAGCGTGTAATTGAATCTTTGATCCAAGCAGGTGCATTTGATAGTCTACCTGGACACCGTGCCCAATTATTAACGATGCTTGATGATACGATCAAAGAAGCTGCCAAATGGCGCAAAGAACGAGAAGAATTACAGATAGAAATGTTTGCCGATTTGGGATTTGTAGAGACTCATAACTGGGAAGTGTCTTATCCAGATGTTGCGCCTTATACAACCGGAGAACAACTTGAATTTGAACGTGAATTGTTAGGATTGTATTTATCAGGACATCCGTTAGATGATTATGAGCAAGTGATCGAAGATAGTGGATTGTCCCGTCTGATGAACCTACATGAAGGCGAAGATGAAAGTATTGTCGCTGTAGCAGGTATGGTCGTATCGCTTAAACTGATCACAACCAAGCAAGGAAAATCGATGGCTTTTATGGAGCTTGAAGATCAGATCGAACGGTGCGAAGTTGTTCTTTTCCCTGAAGTGTGGCGTAAAAGTAGTGCGTTAGTAGATAAAGGATTACTGCTCAGTGTACGTGGTAAATTGCAAAAAGAAGATGAAGGATTCAAATTGTTAGCTGAAGAAGTAGTGACGTTGAGTGAAGAGTCTGCACGCGAATTAGCGACCAGAGCTCGTCAACGTATGTATATCGCCAAAAACAAAGCTACTGCACAGACCAAACAGACCAACAAATCGTCATCCACTTCAACCGCTAAGCCTTATACCAAAAGTACAACGTCTGCGAAAAGTGTAGCGCCGACTGAGCAAGAGACAGTTCCTTCTTCATCTGCTTCAGGTGTAGCCAGTGTAGTAAATGATGCACCTCATACCGACAGTCATCCTGAACCGGTATTGAAGCAACGTGTATTTATCAAAATTACCAAAGAAGCTCAACAAGCAGATAAATTAGCAGTACTCAAAAAGCTATTAGCGAGTCATCCGGGGCCTGTAGGTACGTTGTTATTTTATGAAGAAACGCAAAAATTATTTGATCTTAGTGAAACGTATAGCATCAAACCTTCACCTGAGCTATTTCAGGAAATGGAGCAGATGTTAGGCGAAGGCACAGTTAAAGTAAAATAAGTCTATTATGCTAGAGCACATTGATTGTCAACCCGTCAATGTGCCAATTTATCTTCACTTATCTTTGTTGCGATAAAAAAGTGTGGTATGTTATCATTATCCCATTATGTGGGCTTAAAGTGCTGTAACCGCTTCGTTATTCTTTTAAGTCCAATTAGGCTCGGTATAAATGAACAATATATGATATGAATTCCATCGCTGAGGAATACGTACATGGCTGGAGAGGTGTAGTTGTGTTTAGAGATTTATTTCAAAAGAAAAAGAAATATGCGACCATTCCATCCCAACGTTGGGGGAATGAAACAGAGTCTGGTGAAGAACCACAAGAGCGTCCCAAACGTGAGATTCCAGAAGGCTTAATGAACAAGTGTAGCAAATGTGGCACGATTCATTACAGCAAAGAACTGGAGAAAAACCTGAAAGTATGTCCTAACTGTGGTTACCATATGCGTCTGAATGCGATTGACCGCATTATGATGACAGTAGATGATGGACAATTTACCGAAATGGATGCTCGTATGGAATCCAAAGATCCTTTGAAATTCCCCGGGTATGCAAGCAAGCTTGAGCAACAGAAAATGAACTCTGGACTACGTGATGCCGTTATTACAGGTGAAGGTCTGATCGATGGTCAACCGGCAGTACTTGCTGTAATGAGCTTTGACTTCTTTAGCGGAAGTATGGGTTCGGTTGTAGGTGAAAAGATTACTCGTGCGATTGAGCATGCAGATGCTCGTCAGATCCCGATGATTATTTTCTCCACTTCAGGCGGAGCACGTATGCAAGAAAGTATTTTGAGTCTGATGCAAATGGCTAAAACAAGCGCAGCTTTGGCTCGCTTTCAAGAAAATGGAGGACTGTATGTCTCTGTAATTACCGATCCTACGATGGGCGGAGTATCTGCAAGTTTTGCCATGCTTGGAGATGTCAATATTGCTGAACCGGGAGCATTATTCGGGTTTGCTGGACGTATTGTTATTGAACAGACGATTCGTCAGAAATTGCCAGAGAATTTTCAGACCGCAGAATTTAATATGGAACATGGTCAACTCGATATGGTGATTCATCGTAAAGAGATGAAGTCTACATTATCGCAATTGTTGGATTTTCACAGTGGAAAAGGGGGATTTTAAGTGGCAGGAGAGATGCCTTTTGAAATGCCTCTCGTTGAAATGCGTAAAAAGATTGACGAGCTGAAGCAATTCGGACAGGAAAAAGGAATAGATTTCAACGATGAGATTACACGTTTGGAAGAACGATATCGTCAGATGGAAAGTGAAATATATAGTCAGATTTCACCTGCGCAGAAAATGCATCTGGCAAGACATCAACAACGTCCTACTTCGCTGGATCTGATTTCGATCGTATTTAGTGATTTTATGGAGTTACATGGTGATCGTATGTATGGTGATGATCTAGCGATTGTGGGCGGTATCGCCAAATTGGATGGACATCCTGTAACGATTATTGGTCATCAACGTGGTAAAGATACCAAAGATAATATTGCTCGCTTTTTTGGCAGTCCGCATCCTGAAGGATTCCGTAAATCGATGCGTCTGATGAAGCAAGCTGAGAAATTTGGGCGTCCGATTATTACATTTATTGATACCAAGGGTGCTTATCCGGGTAATACAGCAGAGGAGCGCGGACAGTCTGAAGCGATCGCTCGTAACCTATGGGAAATGGCGAAGCTACGTGTTCCTGTCGTCTGTGTCGTGATCGGAGAAGGCGGTAGTGGCGGTGCGCTGGCACTTGGTGTAGGTAACCGTGTACTTATGTTAGAAAATGCGATCTATTCAGCGATTTCTCCAAATGGTGCAGCATCCATCCTCTGGAAAGATGCGTCCAAAGCCGATCAAGCCGCAGAAGCAATGAAGATTACAGCGGAAGATTTGCTTCGTATGGAAGTTGTAGAAGACATCGTGCCTGAACCTAAAGGTGGCGCACACAAAGATTACGAAGCAACAGGTGAAGCGATCAAAAAGCATCTGCTTGTTCATTTACGAGAATTATCTCGAATGAATGCAGCTGAATTGATTGAAGATCGTTATCAGAAATTCCGTAAAATTGGTGAATTTACAGAGCAAGCGATGAGCACATTGCCAGCGAGTAGATCCGAAGTGAATATAGAAGATCAACCTCAAGAAGAATTGCAATCCGATGTGGAACCTATTCTTGGGAATGAAGAAGAAATGAAAGCTAAATCTTCACGTTCTAAACGTCATTCCTAATCGAGCCTTTCCACAATTTCTGAGGAATTTTGACAATCTTCTATACAAAGTAGACAAACTGTAGTAAATTTAATTGTTGGGACTTGTTGAATGGTTTCGGCAAGTCATGTTGGGAAAACAAAATAAAGAGAGACCTTTAAAAACGGAGGAAAATCAATTATGCGTAAAACTAAAATTGTATGTACGATCGGACCGGCAAGTGAGTCTTTAGAAAACACGAAGAAATTAATTATGGCAGGTATGAACGTCGCTCGCCTGAACTTTTCTCATGGTGATTTTGAAGAGCATGGTAACCGTGTTAAAAACATTAAACAAGCAAGCAAAGAACTAGGTAAAACAGTAGCCATCCTGCTGGATACCAAAGGTCCTGAAATCCGTACCGGTAAATTTAAAGAAGAACCAGTAGAATTAGTTCAAGATGAATATGTAACTTTGACTACAGAAGACATTTTGGGTGACCAACATCGTATGCACGTGACTTACAAAGATCTTCCAAGTGACGTTGAAGTCGGTTCAACAATTTTGATCGATGACGGTTTGATCGGTTTGACTGTTGTTGAAGTTCAAGGTACTGAAATTAAATGCCGTATCGTTAACGGTGGACAAATCAAAAGTCGTAGAGGCGTTAACGTACCAGGAGTAAATATTTCACTTCCAGGTATTACAGAAAAAGATGCTAACGATATTATCTTCGGTATCGAGCAGGGTGTAGACTTTATCGCGGCTTCTTTTGTACGTAAAGCAAGCGATGTTCTTGAAATCCGTCAATTGTTAGAGAGCAAAGGTGGTAGCCATATCCACATCATCTCTAAAATTGAAAACCAACAAGGTGTAGATAACTTGGATGAAATCCTTGCTGTATCTGACGGTTTGATGGTTGCTCGTGGTGACTTGGGCGTAGAAATCCCTGCGGAAGAAGTACCATTGGTACAAAAACGCATGATCGAAAAATGTAATCGTGTAGGTAAACCAGTTATTACAGCTACACAAATGTTGGATTCAATGCAACGTAACCCGCGTCCTACTCGCGCTGAAGCAAGTGACGTAGCGAACGCTATTTTCGACGGTACAGATGCAATCATGCTTTCTGGTGAAACAGCTGCTGGTAAATACCCAGTTGAATCTGTATTGACAATGTCTCGTATTGCTGAAAAAGCAGAATCTGCTTTGAACTATCACGAGTTGTTCCTTAAACAAACACATGCACAACAAACAACAGTAACAGAAGCGATCAGTCAATCTGTAACAAACTCTGCAATGGACTTGAACGCAGCAGCGATCATTTCTTCTACAGAGTCTGGTCATACAGCACGTACTGTTTCTAAATACCGTCCGCAATCTCCAATTATTGCTGTAACCACATTGGAGCAAACAATGCGTCGTCTTTCTCTAGCATGGGGTGTGTTGCCTGTTAAAGGTACACAAGCTCATTCTACAGATGAGTTGTTTGAAATTGCTTTGCAAGGTGGACATGATTCAGGTCTACTTAAAGAAGGCGATTTGGTTGTGATTACTGCGGGTATTCCTTTGGGTCAATCCGGTTCTACGAACTTGATCAAAGTGGCTCAAATGCCTGCTAAATCGTAATAGAATATTAATCAATAGTGCAAGATAGCATCATATCAGAGAAAGCAGTGGATCATTCCATTGCTTTTTTTGATGATTTTTATAGACCTATTTAAATTTTGAAATGAAAGCAGAGGTACCACATGATGGCAAAAGAACGATTAAACTTACCTAGCGATTGGCACGGAATAGCTTTTCGTGTACGTTATCAAGAAAATGATCCAATGGGCGTAGTGTATCATACGAATTATTTGAACTGGTTTGAATTAGGACGTACCGAAATGATTCGGGATCTAGGATTCCGTTATAGGGATATGGAAGCCGCAGGATTATTATTACCATTAATCGATGCGTCATTGTCATATGGACATCCAGCAAGATATGATGATCGTGTAGCAATCTATACCCGTATAACAGAGTTTTCCAAGCTTCGTATAGATTATGAGTACAAAATCCACTTATTAGATGAACATGATACAGCCGTAGGGGATTCTTCATCTGCTGGAGAACGTCCTATTTTCAAAAGGGATGCAGAGTTACCGGGAACGCCTTTGACAAGCGGTTCTACCAGACATGTGTGGGTTAATAAAGACTTCAAGCCTGTACGACTTGATAAACAAGTGCCTGCGTTGTATTATGCACTTGTAGAATCTTTACAGATGTAGTCTGGTTGGATAGAGAAAGGAGAGGTACTTTTGGGTAAGGGCATCGGCAAATGGATTATTGCATTGATTATTATAGTACCACTCCTAGAATGGTATGTTTTTTTACAGATGATTGAATGGATTGGTGGCTGGAACACCCTTATTCTTTTACTCACCACATCGCTGGTTGGTATATTGATGATGAGATTTGAAGGACGTAAAGTGATTGAAGATACCAAGCAACAGATGGACGCTGGCGAACCACCCGGACGAAGAATGCTAGATGGTCTATGTGTGTTTGTAGGCGGAGTGATGTTAGTATTACCGGGCTTTATTTTGGATATTATCGGATTTACGCTTGTATTCCCATTAACACGTCCAATTTATCGTAATCTGTTATTACGCTGGATAGAGAAGCGGATGAAAAAAGGCAGTATTACGATTCACCGTGGTGGTCAATAAGCTTACCTACTTTAGTCATCTTTTAGCGCTCTATCAAAGGGTCACAATCGATTATAACAAACAGGCAGTCCTTTAGATGATTACTTCTAAAAGGACTGCCTGTTTTAGTCTGTTTTTATAAGATGGTAATGATTATTTCTGATAGGATAGTGTAAAAATATAAGGTTGAGAAATGGATTCTACATCCTTATGCAATGACTTATCTTGCTTTGCCATTCACAATATAGTTGCGCAGATCACGGAACACATTAGCACGATTGAGAGCAGAAACAATAACAAGCGTTACAGGCCCAATCAATAGTCCTAGAGCTCCAAATAGCTTGAGCCCTACAAACATACTGATTAAGGTGGCTAAAGGATCAAGACCTACACTACTGGCTAGCACTTTAGGCTCCATAATCTGCCGTACAACCAACACAATGACATAAAGTACACTTAGACCAATCCCCAGACTGAGATCGCCGCTCATAAAGTTGTAGATCGCCCACGGTATCATCACAATCCCTACGCCAAGATAAGGCAGTAGATCGACAGCACCGATGAGGAGACCAATCAACAAAGCTGATTCGACTCGTAAAATAAACAGTCCGATAATAACAATAATACCTGTGATCGAAATTAAAATAAATTGTGCACGTACATAACCCAACAATGCTTTTTGCAAATCACGCCAAATCGTCACCATCGTCAATCGGATATTAGAAGGGAACCAACCTGAGACGATACGGGTATGCTTTTCCCAGCTATTACTGATAAAAAAGGCAGATAATACAATAACCACAATAATCCATGCAAAGTTAGGCAGTGCTGTTAAAAAACCTAATAGATAGTTAAGAATACCTGTCACAATACTACTTATCGTACTTGAAAGACTTTGCGTAGTTTGATCAAGGTTGTTATTGATCGTATCCCCATAAGGGGTGTCTTTCAAAAATCCATTGATTTGATTTGTAATATTTTGTAGACTGTCATTTTTGGTCCACCCGACAAACATATCACGCCAACTATCCATATGATCGTTGAACGTCTGCATCAGTGTGATCGTTTGTTGAACAAGCCTTGTCACCAGAAAAGACAGAAGGGCTAACAATCCACCAAAATAAACAAGCAATGAAATCGAAACAGCTAACCAACGTGGAAAGCGAGCACGATTCTGCAATAACCGAACTAACGGATTCATTGCATAAGCAAATAACCAGGCCAGCAATAATGGATAAAGAAGCGGAAAAAGATAACGTACAGCAATAGCCGTAATCACAATAGCGACCAGTACCCATATTCCACGTAAAATCCGATTACGGATCATAATATTCAATGAATGGCTCTCCTTCTACTCAATATAGTCATAAATATGTAATCAGCATCATATATGATGTTAAACGGCAGACAAGACTTTTGAAACGAAAGGGCTTATAATTGATAATGTAAAGGGTTACAAAAAAATTCTTATCATCGCAATAAAACAATTTGATGTCACAAACACTTCTCCTTTTGTTCACAACTCCGTCAAAATAAAGTATGATGAGAGAAGGTCCTTGGAAGGTTAGTGGTAGGTGTTTGGATCATTAGAACTCTTTTCAACAATTGTGAAGGACCTTACTAGCCAGTTTTTAAATTTTTCCATATTTAAAAATGTAAATGTTTTCATTCCCGTAAATGGGCAAAATCACAATCATTCCGTTCTGCAAAGGAGAGAGTAATATGACAGCTACTAAAGGATTGGAAGGCGTTGTTGCAGCAAGTTCATCTATTAGTTCTATCGTTGACGGCGTACTTACATACCGTGGAATCGATATTGATGACTTAGCTATTAACGCAAGTTTTGAGGAAGTGGCTTATTTGTTATGGTTTGGCAAACTTCCAAATCAAGCAGAGCTAGATCAATTGCAAAAAGATCTAGATGAATATGCTACCTTACCAGAACCATTGATTGCGCAAATGAAACTTTATCCTAAAGATATGAATCAGATGGCAGCTCTTCGTAGTGCGATCTCTGCTCTTGCTCTATATGATGATCTAGCTGAAGACATGAGCCAAGAAGCTAATCATAAAAAAGTAGTCAAATTGCAAGCACAATTGCCTGCGATTGTAGCTGCTCTTGGACGTATTGCAAGTGGTAAAGAGCCGGTCGCTCCTAAAAAAGGCGTATCCATTGCTCATAACTTCTTGTATATGTTAAATGGCGAAGATCCTGAAGATACAGCAGTTAAAGCATTAGATCAAGCACTTGTTCTGCATGCGGATCATGAATTAAATGCTTCTACATTTGCTGCTCGCGTTACGGTAGCGACTTTGTCTGATATTCATTCCGGTATTACTTCAGCAATTGGCGCGCTTAAAGGCCCACTACATGGTGGAGCAAATGAAGCGGTTATGAAAATGCTTGAAGAGATCGGTTCGATGGATCGTCTAGAAGGTTATATCCAAGAACAACTAGACAACAAAGTAAAAATCATGGGCTTCGGTCACCGTGTATACAAAAATGGTGATCCACGTGCCAAGCATTTACAAAAAATGTCCAAAGAGCTAGGTGAAATGAACAACGATCTAAGTCTATACGAAATGTGTATTCGGATCGAAGAAATTGTAACGGGTAGCAAAGGACTCAAACCGAATGTTGATTTCTATTCAGCTTCTGTTTATACCATGCTAGGTATTCCGCGCAATTTGTTTACACCTATTTTTGCAATCAGCCGTGTATCTGGATGGTCTGCACATATTTTGGAGCAATACGAAAACAACCGTATTATCCGTCCGCGTGCAGAATATGTAGGGCCTGTTGATCAGAAATATATTTCGATTGAACAGCGCTAAAATCAGTATTTCATTTCATATGCAAGTAGATATTTCTCATATGACCCAACGTCTGGTAAAATAAAGACAGAACTGTGCATGTCTGTGAAGGTAAGCATATACAAATGATTTGTACCATGCATATACCTGAAGAGGAGCCGGCGAGTAATTTATACCCAAGTGTATAGGGTATTCAAAGGTTTCCTTTTGATGTGTGTAAACGCCTTCTCTTACGATGCCACAGCCATATCCCTTAAGGAGGAACATAATTATGCCGAAGTTTGAAAAATACGAATTACCTACTACTGGTGAGAAAATCACAATCAATGATGGAGTTCTTAATGTACCTAATAACCCGATCGTCCCTTTTATTGAAGGTGATGGTACAGGACGCGATATCTGGAAAGCATCTGTACGTGTATTGGATGCAGCGGTAGAAAAAGCTTACGGTGGTTCCAAAAAAATCGCATGGTACGAAGTATTTGCCGGTGAAAAAGCGTTCAATACATACGACGAGTGGTTGCCAGCTGATACGCTGACTGCAATTCGCGAATATATTGTAGCGATCAAAGGACCTTTGACTACACCTATCGGTGGTGGTATTCGTTCATTGAACGTAGCTCTTCGTCAAGAATTGGATCTGTATGTATGTCTTCGTCCTGTTCGTTACTTTGACGGCGTACCTTCTCCTGTAAAACGTCCTGAATTGGTAGATATGGTTATTTTCCGTGAGAATACAGAAGATATCTATGCAGGTATCGAGTACCAAGAAGGTACAGAAGAAGTGAAAAAAGTATTGGCATTCTTGAAAGACGAAATGGGCGTTAACAAAATCCGTTTCCCAGAAACATCCGGTATCGGTATCAAGCCTGTATCTGAAGAAGGTTCCAAACGTCTGGTTCGTGCTGCTGTTCAATACGCTATTGATCACGAGCGCAAAACAGTTACTTTGGTACACAAAGGAAATATCATGAAATTTACTGAAGGAGCTTTCAAAAACTGGGGTTATGAAGTGGCTGAAGCAGAATTCGGTGATAAAGTGTTCACTTGGGCACAATATGACAAGATCAAAGAAGAAAAAGGTGCAGATGAAGCAAATGCAGCTCAAAAAGCAGCTGAAGATGCTGGCAAAATCATCGTAAAAGATGCTATTGCTGATATCGCATTGCAACAAGTATTAACACGTCCAAATGAATTTGATGTGATTGCTACATTGAACTTGAACGGTGACTACTTGTCTGATGCTCTTGCTGCACAAGTAGGCGGAATCGGTATTGCACCGGGCGCAAACATTAACTATGTAACAGGACATGCTATTTTCGAAGCAACTCATGGTACAGCTCCTAAATATGCTGACAAAGATCTAGTAAACCCAGGTTCTGTAATCTTGTCTGGTGTTATGTTATTGGATCACTTGGGATGGCATGATGCTTCTGCATTGATCTATAAAGGTCTAGAAAAATCAATCAACAACAAAACAGTAACATATGACTTTGCTCGTCTAATGGATGGCGCAACAGAAGTGAAATGTTCTGAGTTCGCTGACAAAATCATCGAAAACATGTAGGAGGATAACCTATGACCGTCATTAAGCGCAAAAAAATCACAGTGGTCGGTGCCGGTTTTACCGGTGCAACTACAGCTTTGATGCTTGCTCAAAAGGAACTTGGTGACGTAGTACTGGTTGATATTCCACAGTTGGAGAACCCAACTAAAGGTAAAGCGCTCGATATGATGGAAGCAAGCCCTGTACAGGGCTTTGATAGCCAGATTAAAGGGACATCTGATTATGAGGACACAGCATCTTCGGATGTGGTGATTATCACAGCAGGTATTGCTCGTAAGCCGGGTATGAGCCGCGATGATCTCGTGAATACGAATGCAGGAATCGTCAAATCGGTATGTGAACAAGTCAAGCAATATTCACCTGAAGCGATTGTGATTATTTTGAGCAATCCTGTAGATGCAATGACTTATGTCGCGTATCAATCTTTGGGCTTTCCCAAAAATCGTGTGATCGGACAATCCGGTGTACTGGATACAGCTCGCTATTGTACCTTTATTGCAGAAGAACTAAATGTATCGGTAGAAGATGTACGTGGATTTGTGTTGGGTGGTCATGGTGACGATATGGTGCCGTTAGTACGCTATTCTAGTGTAGGCGGTATTCCGATCGATACATTGATCTCCAAAGAACGTATTCAAGAAATTGTACAACGCACTCGTGTAGGCGGAGGCGAAATTGTGAATCTATTGGGGAATGGTAGTGCTTACTATGCCCCGGCAGCATCACTTGTACAAATGACAGAAGCGGTTCTGAAAGACAAGAAGCGTATTTTACCGATTATTGCTTATTTAGAAGGCGAATACGGTTATAATGATCTCTTTATGGGCGTACCTGCTATTCTAGGGGGCGGTGGAATCGAGAAAATCTTTGAATTGGAATTGACCTCCGAGGAAAAAGCTGCTCTTGAGAAATCTGCTGATTCTGTCCGTAACGTGCTTAAAATCGTTAACGTATAATGTCTAAACAAAAAGGTTTCCACATTCTGTGGGAGCCTTTTTTGTTATGTTTTGATTTAAATTTAAGTACAAACAATTTTTACTAATATGACAAAAATTAGACACACGACCTTATAAAATCAAGACGAAAATATGTATTTTCATAACTTTATCCGTTAAAATAAGATAGTATGGCCGATTGATCGCTAGAGTGGCTATAGATAAAAAGAGTGGAGGTTAAAGGATGGCAGAAGTATTAGTGTTTGTACACATCTTAGGAGCATTGTCGATGGGCTTTTATTTGTTTTTACCTGTTGTGACAAGTAAAATAGCTAACAGTTCAGCAGAAGCCCAATCAGGAAGTATCGCTATGTTTCGTACATTGAATCGCATCGCCCAATTTGGATTGATTGTGCAATTATTAACAGGTGGTTACTTAATGACCAAAGGGAATTATTCAATCGCTTGGATGGTTGTTGTGTTTGTATTATTTTTGGCAATCGCTGCGATTGGTGGAATTATGGGTAAGCCTTTACGATTAGCACTCGCCGATATCAATGAGAACAAAAATATTACACCCCACATCGGCAAAATTCGGTCACTAAGCATGATACTGGCTGTATGTCTGGTTGTTATTAGTTTCTTTATGGTATTCCGCGACATTATTTAATATTGTAGCGTAGACACGTTTACCCACACATAGTAGACCATCTGAACAGATGGATAAGAACGTACACATAATTGGATATAGACGACTAGCCGTTACTTTTGAAGTAGCGGTTTTTTGTTGATTTGCTTGCTGAATGTTTCGGTTATTGAAATTAGGATATTTACCCCAAAATGTGTATTTCAATACATTAATTTATAATGAAATAGATGTTTAAACATGTATAGACAGTGGTAAATAATGGACGGAAGCAACAAATGGAATCATCTTATGCATGTGTGAATCATCCATTTTTTATATTCGAGAGGAGAATTAATTATGTCTAGCGAAGAACAAACATTACCTCCACAACATCAGGAAAAACAACCAGGAATCGAATCGGAAATGACTCCACGTCCAGAATTTAAAGCGCCTGCGTATCAGGCAGCAGGTAAGCTGAAAGATAAAGTAGCAATCATTACAGGTGGGGATAGTGGTATCGGCCGTGCTGTAGCTATTTTGTACGCTAAAGAAGGTGCAGATGTAGCGATTGTCTACAAAGATGAACATGGTGATGCAGAAGAAACCAAAAAGTTTGTCGAGCAAGAAGGACGTAAATGTATTCTACTTCCAGGTGATGTAGGTGACGAATCATTTGCGAAGCAAGCTGTAGAAAAAACCGTATCTGAATTAGGTAAATTAGATATTGTTGTCAATAATGCAGCAGAACAACATGTTCAACAAAGTATCGTAGATATCACGGCTGAACAGTTAGAACGTACTTTCCGTACGAATATTTTCGGTATGTTCTTTATTACCAAAGCAGCTGTACCGCATCTTAAAGAAGGTTCTGCTATCATCAATACAACATCAGTTACCGCTTATCGTGGTGAGCCTGTATTGTTGGATTACTCTTCTACCAAAGGTGCAATCACAGCCTTTACACGTGCTCTATCTATGAATATTGTAGAAAAAGGAATTCGTGTCAATGCTGTTGCTCCAGGTCCGATCTGGACGCCATTGATTCCTGCTTCATTTGACGAAGAAAAAGTAAGCAAATTCGGAGCAAGCCAACCGATGAAGCGTCCGGGACAACCGGAAGAAGTTGCTCCAGCTTATGTATATCTAGCAAGTACAGATTCTTCTTACGTAAGCGGTCAGATTATTCATGTTAACGGTGGCGAGATCATTAACGGATAATACAGACGTTATCTAGCATAGATTTGACAATAACATCATAATTAAAATCACAAAAATATGGAAAGACGGTAGATCAGGGAGCTATTGACCTGTGCTATCGTCTTTTTTTGTATACAACACAAATATCATAGGATGTAGGAAAGGGACTTATTCTGCAACCTCTGGTATGATAATACTTGTCACTATAAGTGATCGGTACATTGAAATATGTTAACTTTTGGAGATGAAGATTACGTCATGAGAGAACATGCAGCCACATTTACTCGTTTTTTTGAAAAGTATATGTTTTTGATTATTCCGTGTACACTGGTTTTGGGATTCTTTATATCGAAGCCATTGTTACCTTTTGTCGGTTGGATTCCAGGATTATTTGCTTATGTTACTTTTGTGATGGGACTTGGTTGTGGACGAAAACATTTAAAAGGCGTATTGACCAAGCCTGCACCTATTATCGTCACTTTATTGTTAGCCCATATTGTCGCACCTTTAATCGCTTATGGATTAGGACTGTTATTATTCGGCAGTGATTCTCCTTATACGGTAGGCTTGGTATTGTTTGCGGCTATCCCTTTAGGCGTATCTTCTGTCTTATGGGTCGGGATGTCTTTCGGTAATGTGGCATTAGCATTAACGTTAGTGATCGTGGATTCGGCACTTAGCCCTTTTGTCGTGCCTGTGCTAATCGAAGTGTTTTTCGGTGCAGATATACAGTTCGATACTTTACATATGTTCAAAGATTTATTATTACTGATTGTATTACCTACATTTGCAGGTATGATGGTCTATGAGTTATCAGGTGGGAAGTTCCGTGATTGGTCAGCTCCAATTACGCAACCGTTAGCCAAATTGTGTTTTGCAGGAGTCGTATTGTTAAATGCAGCGGCGATTGCTCCGCAACTCCAATCATTGCGTCGTGATCTACTATTAGTCGTGCCTTCTGTGATGATACTGGTCGCTTTATGCTATGGACTGGGGTATGTTGCGTCGGCAATCCTTCGTCGCAAAGGGGAAGGGCAGTCGTTACCTGTGACATTAGCCTATGCTTCAGGGATGCGTAATATTTCGGTCGGGATGGTGATTGCGATGGCTTATTTTAGCCCGCAGACAGCTGTACCTGTGGTACTAGGGATTATGCTTCAACAGCCGATGGCAACGCTCCAGTATTCTATTTTTATGCGTATTTCAAATTATCGTAAAGGAAGAGATGCATGAAGCCTTTCCGCATTCGTTTAACATTGATTCTGATGATCCTGCTCGGTGTACTTGGTCTAGCAGCGGCACTGACAATGGGTCAAATATTCAAAAGCTCACATATTCAAACACTCGAAGATAACATGGTTCGTGAAATTCGTTTGTTAGAAACAACATTTGATTTTAGATCAACAGGTACAAGCGGTAAGCCTTCTGAAGATATTTTCAAATATTATTCTCAAGAAGCACATGAGATCGGGAATTTGACTGATTCACGAGTGACTTTTATTGAGAAAGACGGCACTGTAATCGGAGATTCTGAAAGTGATCCACATGCGATGAACAATCATATGGATCGTGAAGAAATTCGTGCTGCTTCAACGACAGGTGTAGGAAGTGCGATTCGCTATAGCGCTACACTGGACAAGAATATGCTGTACGTTGCAGCGCCTGTACAAGCAGGCAATGTGTTCAACGGGTATATTCGGTTATCCATGAGCCTTGAAGCCGTAGAGATCGGTGTACGCAATGCGTGGACAGTGATGGGGATTAGCTTGCTCGTCTTATTTCTAGTGGCGGCTGTTGTGAGTTATCGAGTAGCATCCGGTCTAACCAAGCCACTTGAACATATTACAGTGGTCGCTAATCGGATCTCTCGCTTAGACTATGGAGCACGAGTGAAATTGGAACGTCGTGATGAGATTGGTGAACTGGGCAAAGCGATAGACAATATGGCAGATAGCCTAGAGAAACAACTCAAAATTATTCGGGATAACGAAGATTTGTTACAAAGTGTATTAGCTAATATGACCGGTGGAATGTTAATGGTCAATTCATTAGGAAATGTTGCACTGGTGAATCGATTTGCAGAAGAAGTACTTGGAGTCACTTCTAAGCGTCTAACAGGAAAGTCGTATCACGAATTGAAACGTCATTATGAACTGACCAAGCTACTTGGAGAAGGATTGCGTCGTAAAGAGCGTATTCATGATGAACAGACCTTGTATGATCCAGAACCACGCTTGATTCAGATTGATGGTGTACCTATGTTCGAAGATGATGATACGTACCGGGGCATGTTGTTCTTGATTCAAGATATCTCCAATATTCGCCGCTTAGAAAGAATGCGAAGCGAATTTGTAGCTAATGTATCCCATGAATTGAAAACGCCTATTGCTGCTGTCAAAGGATTTGCCGAAACATTGCTAGGCGGTGGCGTGCAAGATGAACAAACTTCACGAGCCTTTTTACAAATTATCTATGATGAAAGTGAACGATTAAACCGTCTGATCGGTGATATTCTGGAATTATCCAAAATTGAATCGAAGCGTTCGCCACTCAATTTCTCACCGATTCATTTACAACCTTTCTTTGATACCATTCGGGAGATGTTAAATTCTTCTGCTGCCAAAAAGAATATTACGATGGAAATGAATGTACCGGAAGAAATGTTTATGGAAGCCGATGAAGATCGATTACGACAGATTTTTGTCAATTTGATCTCAAATGCGGTAAACTATACACAAGACGGTGGTAAAGTAAGATTAACAGTCGAAGAGAAAGTATCTGAGAATGGCGAGGAACGTATTCTTTTCCATGTTAGAGATACAGGTATGGGTATTCCGAAAAAAGACTTACCACGTATTTTCGAACGTTTTTATCGGGTAGACAAAGCGCGTTCACGTATTTCAGGGGGTACAGGTCTTGGATTATCGATTGTTAAACATCTTGTCGATTTACACCACGGCACTGTAACTGTGGAAAGCGAAGTTAATATTGGAACAACATTTACAGTCAATTTGCCGTTGTTACAAGAGGATGAACCAGATATTTAATATTTTATTACATCATTTTACACAGGGTTAACACAAGAGTGATATGCTGACATTGATGTATGAAATGCGAACCCTTGTGGGAGGTTATCATGGCTAAACGATTACTGGTCATAGAAGATGAATCAACGTTATCTCGATTGTTGTCTTACAATTTGACACAAGAAGGATATGAAGTCACTGTAGAAGATCACGGAAGTGCAGGATTGGATCGTGCGCAGAGTGAACCGTTTGAATTGATTTTGCTTGATCTGATGTTGCCAGGTATGGCGGGATTAGACATTTTGCGTAAATTACGCAGTTCAGGGATTCGTACACCTGTGGTGATTTTGACAGCCAAAAATGCAGAAGAAGAAGTAGTGGAAGGACTAAAAGCTGGAGCCGATGACTATATTACAAAGCCATTCGGTGTTTCTGAACTATTAGCACGTGTCGCTGCGGTATTACGCCGTGCAACCGGTAGAGAAGATCAACCAGAAGAAGAGTTATCCCATGAGAGTCGCATAGAACTGGGAGATTTAACGATTTACCCGGATAAATACGAAGTTACATTGGGCACACAACATATTACACTGCGTCCTAAAGAATTTGAAGTTTTGCTGTATCTGGCACGTAAGCCAGGTGTAGTCATGACACGGGATGATCTAATGAATGCCGTATGGGGATTTGATTATATCGGTGGTCAACGTACCGTCGATGTACATGTCAGCTCTTTACGCAAAAAGTTAGAACTCGATCCTGAATCGGTACATATCGATTCAATTCGTGGAGTTGGTTATAAATTAGTCGTACGCAAAAGAACAAGCGCTCAACATTCCATTTAAAATGGGATGTCGAGCGTTTTTTACATAATAAGCGAATTTTAACACATTGATGTTTACATTGATCCTTTAGTCTTAGGTTATGAGTCTAAAAGACTAGTTTACTTCGTTAGGAGAGACGATAATCAATGTTAGAGACAATGATACGTGAATCGCAAACCACACAACCTATTGATATAGCAACTCATCCCATACCAGTAGAACAAGTAGAAATTGAAATTACCCAAGAAACACAACCAGAAAGTGTAGCTATATTATCAGATGAATTAAGTCTACGACGTTATTTGATCACTGTACCTGCTATTACGGTGGAAGAAACCTGTCGAGAAACATATATTCGCTTTAAGCGTCAGACCCATCTGCCATGTATTGTTTTGTGCGATGAACAACAGCGTCCTGAAGGATTAATTATGCGTGAACAGTTTTATCGTCATATGGCAAGTCGATTTGCAAGTGAACTATATGATACTCGATCTACAGTCATGTTCAGTCAGCCTCATATTTTGGCAATGGATATCGATACAGAAGCTTCTATCGTTGTGGATGCTGCTCTTGCTCGTGAAGGAGACTCTTTTTATGAATGTGTCGTATTAACACATCAAGGTCTGCTAGCTGGAATTATCACGATCCGCGATATTATGGAATTATCTAACTATTTACAGTTGTCGACAGAACAAAGACGAATTTCTTCTTTGCAAGAGACTCATCAATTTGTAGAACAGATTGGTGATGCGGTGAAAGTAGTTCAACAAGCTGCTCAAGAAAGTCATCGTGAACTGCATTTGATGAAGCAACAGACAGTATCCGGTCAACAAGATCTCAATAAAGCCAATCAGCAATTTGAAGAAGTACAACAATTGGTCGTACGTCAACGTACATTAGCCGAAGATATGCTTCATTACACAGGGCAAGCAAGTAAAGTGGTACATGCTGTAACCGATCTTGCAGGTCAAAGTAATATGCTGGCACTTAATGCTTCGATTGAAGCGGCTAGAGCTGCAACAGCAGGCAAAGGATTCGCAGTGGTCGCCGAAGAAATGCGTAAATTATCTTCTCATATTACAGCCCTTTCTACAGATGTAAATCGGCTATTGACCGGATTAAGTGAGATGATTCAACAATCAGCTTCTTCTACACACACAACAGAGACCGTTATGGATCAAAGTATGGTGTATATTAAGCAAGCCAATCAATTATTTGGCAAAATGGCGTTGGAAGCAGAAGAAGCTTCTAAAAGTGCAGAGCAATTGATCCAATCGGCGGACGAAGCGGATCATCTGACAAGTATCGTGGCACAAGCTTTACAGCGTTAAATCATGAGCTTTACATTTTTTACATTCCGTTTACAATTCGAACTGATGGGATTTACAAATATGATTTATGATGAATAGATGTAAAAAACATTCGTTATCAAAAAAAGAATTGAAAATCAGGGGAGTGTACCTTGTGTCAGCTATTATACGTGTAGAACAATTGAACCTGTACTATGAGAAACATCAGGCTCTTAAACATATTAATTTAAACATTAAAGAAAAAGCGATTACTGCTTTTATTGGTCCTTCGGGTTGCGGTAAATCCACTTTGCTTCGTACATTGAACCGTATGAACGATATGATTCCAGGCACACGTATTGAAGGTGTAGTAGAGATCAGTGGTTCTAATATTTATGGTGAAAATGTAGAAGTTGAAAATCTACGTCAGCAGGTTGGTATGGTATTTCAACAACCTAACCCTTTTCCCAAGTCCATCTACGAGAATGTAGCTTATGGGCCACGTCTGCATGGTGTAAAATCCAAAAAAGAATTGGATGAAATTGTAGAAACAAGCCTACGTCAGTCGGCTCTATGGGAAGAAGTGAAAGATTATCTTAAACGGTCTGCCCTTAGCTTATCTGGTGGACAACAGCAACGTCTGTGCATCGCTCGTGCGCTAGCAGGTCAACCCGATATCCTTTTAATGGATGAAGCAACTTCAGCACTTGATCCAATCTCTACCTTGAAGATTGAAGAATTAACGCGTGAGCTTAAAAAAGATTATACGATTGTGATGGTAACACACAATATGCATCAAGCTGCGCGTATTTCAGATCAAACTGCTTTTTTCTTAAATGGCGAAGTTGTAGAATCGTCAGATACACCGGAGATGTTCTCCAACCCCACAGATTCTCGAACAGAAGATTATATTTCGGGAAGATTCGGCTAATACCTACACCAAGGAGGACTTGTTCATGCCCAACCGGAAAGAATTCGACCAAAGTTTAGGAGAGCTACGTCGCTTGCTCACTGCTATGGGAGATCATGTAGTTCATGCTTTAGAAGAAGCAGTACTATCATTGCAACAACTCAATATCGAACAAGCTAAAAAAATCATTGGCAATGATCACACGCTTAATGAACTAGAAGAAAAAGTTATGGAAATTGGTTCACGTCTGATCGTTACTCAACAGCCAGTGGCCAAAGATTTACGCCGTATTATCGTAGCTTTCAAAATCTCTAGTGATCTAGAGCGTATGGGTGATCTAGCGCTTGATATCGCTAAAGTAACATTGCGTCTTCAAGATTCTACTTTAATCCAGCCATTAGTCGATATTCCTCGTATGGCTGATATCGTAGGACAAATGACCAAAGAATCAATCCAATCGTATTTGGATGAAAATACTGATTTGGCGTATAAAGTAGGCGTAGATGATGATCAAGTGGATCATATGTATAGCGGAATGATTCGTGAACTGCATAACTATATGATCGACCATGCCGTTGATGGCCCGCAAGTTATGTTGCTTAATCTAACTGGACGTTATATCGAACGTATCGGAGATCATGCGACCAATATTGGTGAAAGTGTGGTATATCTGGTTACAGGTGTACGCCCTGATCTTAATCGTTAATCAACACAATACGTCATGTCATAGCCTTAACCCACAAGCATCGGACACAAATCCGGTGCTTTTATTTTTTGATTAGAAGGGCTTGTGGTATCATAGAAAGAGCGAATATTAATCACAATCGTAAACCAGAAGATGGTTCAATATAGAGATGTTCTAACTACAGGAGGTTCTATGGAAAAGTTTCTTTTAATAGATGGTAACAGTATTATTTATCGTGCTTTTTTTGCAATGCAACAACCGATGACAACCAAAAGTGGACAGCATACCAATGCAGTCTATGGATTCACTAATATGTTAATTCGATTGCTAGAAGAAGAGAAACCAACGCATGTGATGGTTGCTTTTGATGCAGGCAAAATTACTTTCCGTCATACCACATATGGAGATTACAAAGGTGGACGTCAAAAAACACCGCCAGAATTATCAGAACAATTTCCATTACTGAAAGAGTTATTAACAGGATTGGGAATTACGTATTATGAATTAGATACGTATGAAGCGGATGATATTATCGGTACATTATCACGGACAGCTGAGGAAAAAGGACGCAATGTATTGATTGTCAGCGGTGACAAAGATATGTTGCAACTGGCTTCAGATCATGTCAAAATTGCGCTTACTCGCAAAGGTGTAAGTGATATTGAACCTTACGGACCCGCAGAGATTGAAGAACGTTACGGCTTAACGCCAGCTCAAATTATTGATCTTAAAGGATTAATGGGGGATACGTCAGATAATATTCCGGGTATTCCAGGTGTCGGTGAAAAAACAGCGCTCAAATTATTGCATCAATTTGGCAGTGTAGAAGAAGTATTAGCGAACACCGATCAACTCAAAGGTAAAATGAAAGAAAAAGTAGAAGCTCATGCTGATGATGCTCGTATGAGTAAAGAACTAGCGACTATTTTCCGTGATGTTCCTTTTGATGCGACATGGGAAAGTATGAAATATGATGGATTTAATCCGGTGACTTCTATTGTTGCTTTGCGCAAATTAGAATTTAACTCGATTATTCAACGCTTGAATTTGTCAGAGCTTGATGGTGAAGATCTGCATGATCCTGCGCAAGTAGAAGCTTCTGAACTTGAAGTCACGATTGTAGGTGAAGAGCAACTTCCAGAACTGGAAAAAGTACTGAATACAGTCGAAGTATTGCATATTGAAAGTCATGGAGATAATCCACATCATGCGGAACTGGTGGGTATTGTATTATCTGCACCGGATCAGTATTACTTTATGACGCCTGAGACATTGTTAAGCGAGGGCGCAGCAGGTGTACGTGCATGGTTAGCTGATGGATCGATTCCGAAGCATGGACATGATTTGCATCGTGCAGACCTGGTGTTACACTGGATCGATATTCCATTTGCAGGAGCTTCTTTTGATGTGCAGATTGCAGCCTACTTACTTGATCCAACAGAGTCCGGGCAAAGCTTGAATGCGCTTGGAGCCAAATACGGTCTACCTCATATGCCAGAAGACGAGACAGTCTTTGGTAAAGGGGCTAAATATAAAGTGCCTGAAGAAGAAATATTGAGTCATCATCTGGCACGCAAAACAGCAGCCATTCGTGAGCTGGTTCCACTTCAACGTGAACAGTTGGAACAAAATGAAATGACCAGTTTATTTGATGATCTAGAAATGCCGTTATCTCGCATCTTAGCCGATATGGAGAAGCAAGGAGTTGCTATTAATACCGATGAACTACGTGAACTAGGCAAAGAATTTGAACAGAAAATCAATGTCTTAGTGACTGAAATTCATGGGATGGCTGGCGTTGAATTTAACTTGAATTCACCGAAGCAATTAGGTGAAATTCTATTCGATCGTCTAGGATTACCTGTAGAGAAGAAAACCAAAACTGGATATTCTACCAGTGCAGATGTACTTGAAAAATTAGCACCTTATCACGATATTGTGCAGTTAATTCTGGTTTATCGTCAACTTGCTAAATTGCAATCGACGTATGTAGAAGGATTGTTAAAAGAGGTTCATCCGAAGTCAGGTAAAGTGCATACCTTTTTCCGTCAGACGATTACAGCGACAGGTCGCTTATCCAGTCAGTTCCCGAATCTGCAAAATATTCCGATCCGTCTAGAAGAAGGACGTAAATTACGTAAAGTATTTGTTCCTTCTGAAAGTGGTTGGAGCATTCTATCCTCTGATTACTCGCAGATCGAATTACGGGTACTTGCACATATGGCAGATGATCCAGGGCTAAAGGATGCCTTTTTACATGATATGGATATTCATACCAAAACAGCTATGGACGTATTCGGCGTGACCAAAGAGCAAGTCGATGGTAATATGCGTCGTTCTGCCAAAGCGGTTAACTTTGGAATTGTCTATGGTATTAGTGATTATGGATTATCTCAGAATCTAGGGATTACTCGTAAAGAAGCAGGCGACTTTATCAGTCAATATCTTGAAGTCTTCAAAGGCGTTAGTCGTTATATGGACGATATTGTAATCGAAGCGAAAAAAGATGGCTTTGTGAAAACGATGCTAGAGCGTCGCCGTTATCTACCGGATATCAATTCATCTAACTTCAATCTGCGTTCGTTTGCGAACCGTACAGCGATGAATACACCTATTCAGGGTACAGCCGCAGATATTATTAAGCTAGCTATGGTGCATATGGATCAAGCGCTTAAAGATCATAAGCTGAACAGCCGTATGTTACTGCAAGTACATGATGAATTGGTATTCGAAGTGCCTGCAAATGAAATGGAACAAATGAAGAAATTAGTACCAGAAGTGATGGAAAAAGCATTATCGTTATCTGTGCCACTTAAAGCTGAAGTGAGCTATGGTGCGAACTGGTATGAAGCGAAGTAAATAGTCTATAATTAGAGGGTAGGGAACGTAGGGATGCTTGGAGGTGGAATAATGATTCGTTCCGCCAAAGAGATGATCCTTACGATCGCTGTTAAAGATTGATTATATAAAATATGCATTTGACTTATTAAAATTTTTATAATGACTTATTTAAGAATATTATTGTAAAAGGTAAGGTGAAAGGTTATGCCGGAATTGCCGGAAGTAGAAACAGTTAGACGGACGTTAAACACCTTGGTTGCCGGCAAAACGATCGATCATGTTACAGTGTCTTTGCCACGTATTATTCAATTACCAGATGATCATAAGCAGTTTGAGATTGAGCTTCAAGGGCATACGATTGAGAAAGTGGAGCGTCGTGGCAAATTTTTGCGAATCGTGATGGATCATTTAGTGTTGGTTTCTCATCTACGGATGGAAGGACGCTATGGAGTCTATACAAAAGATGAACCTGTCGAGAAGCATACTCATGTTATTTTCCATTTTACCGATGGTACAGAGCTTCGTTATAAGGATGTACGTCAATTTGGTACCATGCATTTATTTAAAAAAGATGAAGATTTGCAGTCTAAGCCACTGATGCACTTAGGGCTTGAACCGCTTGCGCCTGAATTTACAGCAGAGCAGTTTATCAATCTAATGAGCAAACGTCGTACGATGATTAAGCCTGTGTTGCTCAATCAGAAGTATGTGGTAGGGATCGGAAATATTTATGTGGATGAAGCTTTATTTCGTTCAGGAATTCATCCAGAGCAGATCGCTAATACGTTAACAGCAGAACAATTAACCCGTCTACACGAAGCCATTGTATCAACACTTGCGGATGCTGTAGAAGCAGGTGGCTCTTCGATTAAGTCGTATGTCAATGGACAGGGCGAAATGGGGATGTTCCAGCACAGTCTACGTATTTATGGTCGCAAAGCAGAACCTTGTTATGAATGCGGAACACTTGTCGAGAAGACGGTTGTTGGCGGAAGAGGAACACATTTTTGCCCTGTGTGTCAGCCGCTACCTACTCGTCAGAAACATTGAGGTGACATCATGAATATCGGTTTAACCGGAGGAATCGCAACAGGTAAAAGCTCGGTGTCTGCATGGTTATCCGCTAAAGGAGCCAAGTTGATCGATGCTGATCTGATTGCGCGTGAAGTGATGATGCCTGACCATCCTGTGCTTGCACAGGTGGTACAACGTTTTGGC
Organism: Paenibacillus nuruki; assembly: GCF_001721045.1. Lineage (GTDB taxonomy): Bacteria > Bacillota > Bacilli > Paenibacillales > Paenibacillaceae > Saccharibacillus > Saccharibacillus nuruki. Next base: position 147,123 of record NZ_MDER01000032.1, read on the forward strand.
GCAGACATGTTACAAGCAGATGGAACACTGAATCGTAAAAAGTTAGGTGAACATATTTTCACCCATCCTGAAGAACGCAAATCACTTGAAGAGATTACTCATCCTGCGATTCGTGAATTGATTCAGACACGTACTTTAGAGCTAGAACAACAATATCCAGATACGTTAGTGGTTGCAGATATTCCATTATTGCTAGAAGCCAAAGGTGTCTATACGTTTGACCAGATTATGGTAGTGTATGTGCCTCAATCAGTGCAATTGGAGCGCTTAATAGCGCGTGATGGATTAACCGAAGAACAAGCATGGAAACGAATAAATGCGCAAATGGATATTGAGCAAAAGAAAAAAGTAGCTGACATTGTAATTGATAACAGCGGTACCCTTGAGGATACGTATGCTCAATTGGAACAGTTCTGGCAGAGTAAAGGTCTTTCATGAAGAAATTGGTTCGTAAAAGAATACTTTTACCACTGTTTATCCTTGTTGTGATCGTTGTTTTTTTCAATAGTCGCTGGTTAGGTTGGATTTATCCAATCGAATACAAAGAAGAGATTCGTGCGCATGCTGCTGCGTATGAAGTCGATCCTTTTTTAGTCGCTGCGATTATTCGAGTAGAAACGAATTTTAAACCAAGCATGGAATCCAAAAAGGGTGCCTTGGGTGTGATGCAATTGATGCCTAATACAGCGCAATGGATCATGGAGCAAGCACACTTAGATAATATGTCACTGGAAACAGTGAAGCATGAGATCGATCCCAATATCCAGATCGGTACATGGTATCTAAGACAGCTCAATCGTCAGTTCGATGGCAATAAGGTGGCTGTGATTGCGGCGTACAATGCAGGGCCTGGCAATGTGAAATCATGGCTCAGTTCCGGTAAATGGGATGGCACACTAGAAGATGCCAAAGATATTCCTTTTGGCGAAACAAGACATTATGTTCAACGTGTATTATATTATTATAAGCAGTATACTGAATTATACGATGCCTTTTAGATCGAACAAACACTATGTTGGATTCTGGAACACATATATTTGATAATAGATGAACTATATATGCGTGAACTTGACTGAAATGATGTCCGAATGAACGGTTGGCGAGAAAGGAAGTGACGTGAGCAATGAAATGTCCATATTGCAGTCACAATGGAACCAAGGTGCTGGATTCCCGTCCAGCCAATGATAATAAGTCGATTCGTCGTCGACGTGAATGTGAAAGTTGCAATCGCCGTTTTACGACGTTCGAAATGGTAGAAGAGACTCCACTGATTGTGATTAAGAAAGATGGTAGTCGTGAAGAATTTAGCCGTGATAAGATTCTTCGTGGTCTGATTCGTGCTTGTGAGAAACGCCCTGTATCTGTAGATCAATTGGATATGATCGTCTCTGAAGTGGAAAAAAGTCTACATACTACAGCGATGGCAGAAGTGGAAAGTCGTGCTGTAGGCGAGTTAGTGATGGAACAGTTGTACCCTGTCGATGAAGTAGCCTATGTGCGTTTTGCTTCAGTCTATCGTCAATTTAAAGATATTAATATGTTTATGAAAGAGCTCAAAGGTCTATTATCCAAAGAAGAGAGCGAAAATACGAATACCTAATCAGAGTTACATAAGATTAGAGATCGTAATAAAGTTAGAGGATACTTGATAGGCAAAAGAGAGCATCTTTACAGTCACATGTAGAGATGCTCTTTTTGGTATACATTTCTATAAAATAATGAGTTATTCCTATCTACTAAATAGCAGATTAAACTCTCATCCTACTAACGATTGTGAAAATAATTTCGTACTTGTTCGATAAACAGTTGCTGTATTCCACTACTGTATTTCATAGAACGAAGTTGCAGGATGCCGATATTTAAATGGTTATCTAACACTGGAAAAGGCAAGCGAGTATATCCAGAGTCTATGTGCAAGGAAGAAGGAACGATCCCAATTACATTTAACTGTTCAGCATATAAAGGGATCAATGAAAGTTGATTTAGCGTATAAAATAAGGGTTCTTTCTCATATGTGTGGAACGCTTTTTCTACCTGTAATCGATACTTGCAAGACGATTGTCCAATAATCAATAAATGCGATAATAACTCGTCTATCGTTACCGTTTGAGCGGTAGCTAATGAATGACCTGCTGGTATAACAACAGAGATCGATTCTTGCGCTAAAGGTTCGAATGAGAAAAGATGAGAATATTCAGAATCAGCACATAACGCAATAGTGATTTTTTCCTGTTGCAAACATTCTTCCAAAAAAGCAGAATGACCCACTGTAATCTCGCAAGCAATTTTAGGTTTATATTGCCGAAATTCATTTAAAATGTGAGGTAAATGGCAGTCTGCCCATGTTTCTGTGACTCCAATGCGTAATGTGCCTATTTCTTCTTCGTTTAGTTGCTTGGCAATATCGCCTACATAACGCCAGTGCTGGATGAGCTGATCCACTTGTTCTGCAAATCGTTGCCCGGCAGGCGTGAGTGTAGCTTCCCAATTGCGATAAAACAAAGTGATTCCTAACTCTTTTTCTAAGCGCTTAATCTGGTTGGTAATTGTCGATTGGGCATAATTTAGCTTTTCCGCAGCCTTGGAGAACGTTCCTTCACGCATGACTGTCTGAAAAGCAATCAATTCTGTCAGATCCATGATCCATCTCCTTTCGCTATCTTCATCGGTAAAATGAATGATCTTTATGATTATTATCTATTATATAAATAGAGTGATCCCAAGTACAATAAGAGCATACACAACCGCTTAGATATTTATTACATTCATTGGTCAGATGGAGGATCAGAATTATGCCGTTTACAAGAATTAGTTATATGGAGAATCAGTACCATGCAGAGCAGTTGCAACAGATCAGCAGGGTCATTTTATCAGCGCTGGTAGATTGCTGTGATGTACCGGTAAAAGATTGCTTTCAAGTATTTCATCATCATCAGCCAGAACAATTTATATACGATCCGCACTATTTACAAGGAGATCGTTCAGATGGATTACTGTATATCCAGATTACGTTGAAGTCTGGTCGAGGGGTAGTCAAAAAGAAAAAGCTGTATATGCAATTAGCGAAGCAACTAGCAGAGCAAGTCGGCGTTCGGATTGAAGATGTCTTTATCATGTTAATCGAGACTGAGTTTGAAGATTGGTCATTTGGAAGTGGTCTGGCACAAATGGTAAAGGAGAATGAGTAAATGGATAAGCACCTATTGGGCAATTCCAATATTCAAGTATCCAAAGTTGGTCTAGGAACGATGGCATTTGGAAGATGGATCGATGCATCTGCTTCACAACGCATTCTGGATCAAAGTCTAGCGCTAGGTATTCATTTTATAGATACGGCTAACTTTTATGGCAAAAGGCAAGATATTGATCATATTGGAGATGGATTAGGAGAGCAGATCATCGGTCAAGCTCTGAAAGGAAAACGAGATCAGGTGATCCTTGCGACCAAAGTAGGTATGCGTATGGGTCAGGGTAAAATGGACGAAGGATTGTCTCGCCAACATATCATGCAAGAGATCGATCGTTCTCTACACCGTCTGCAAACCGATTACATTGATCTGTATCAAGTTCATGAATTTGACCCTCATACACCACTTGAAGAAACGTTACTTGTATTGCATGAATTAGTACAGCAAGGTAAAGTCAGAGCAATCGGGTGTTCTAACTTTGCTGTAGATCAGTTACGTACTGCTTACAAGTTCAGTGATACGCATCAATGGACACCTTTTACTTCTATTCAATCTGAGCTTAATGTGCTGACTCGAGATATAGAGCAAGACGTGTTTCCTTATGCGGATCAAGTTGGAATCGGGAAGATTATTTACAGTCCACTGGCAAGAGGGATATTATCAGGACGTTATTCATCGCTACAAGATATTCCTCCTGAAAGTCGTATGGGCAAAGGCGAAGAACGAATGAAGCATTATTTTACAGAAGAAAATTTTACAAAAGTGGATAAATACCGTGTGATAGCAGAAGAAGTAGGGGTTACACTGGCGCAGTTAATATTATGGTGGACGATAGAACATCCACAAATAGATTCGATGTTAATCGGAGCAAGTCGTACAGCGCATATCGATGAGATCGAACAGGTGATGTCATTAGGAATTATGCCTGCATCCCTATGGGGGCAGATAGCTTCTATAGATTGAATAGCACAGAGATTGAAATATAAAAAGGAACTGAAATATAAAAAAGCCCATCCCGCAATAGACGAGACAAGCTTAGTAAACAATAAGTATGCGGTCAAGAGGACTCGAACCTCCACGGGGGTAAGCCCACACGGACCTGAACCGTGCGCGTCTGCCAATTCCGCCATGACCGCGAATATGTAACTTCCACATGTTCATGATGTCTATCTGAGAAGTTAATGTGGGAGTGGTGAACAAATCACCGTAACTAAGATTATATCGGATTTGAAAAGTGAATACAAGTTTTTTGCTGGTCTGATCCATACCATTCGTACAAAAATAAAACAACGATGAATCGTATATACTGTTCCCTTGATAGTTCAAAGGAGATACCGATTCATCGTTGTTTGTTATATCAAAAAGATTTTAATACATCGATCGTTGAGAAGACAGACTAGATTAAGATGTACCCTGTACTTTTTTCAAAATCGTTTCTAATACATACGTTTTAGCAGGAGGAGTATTATTGAAAAAGCTAGGATCCACAATATAAACATGCCCATTCTGTACTGCTGTTAACTGGTTCCATATTGCACCATCTGCTGTGGCTGTCATTCGCTTGGTCAAAGCGTCAGGTGTATCACCAGCAACGCCTGTAGAGATAAACAGATAATCTGGATTGGTGCTTTGCAACTGAGCAACTGTTGCCGGAGCCGATACCGCATCTGTTGGCAATGTAGCTGGAGCTTTAAGCGCCATATCCTGATACATGACTTCGCCTACACCATTTTTGGCATTGTTGTATAACATCATACCGTCTTTGGTGATTGAAGCCGCTGCTACTGTAGATGTTCCGATAATAGGTGTTAGCTTGGATTTACTTGCATTGGTCGCTTGTTGGAAAGCATTGAGATATTGTTTGACAGCCGTTTCTTTATCTACAATCGTTCCGTAGTTGTACAATTCACTACGCCAGTCATTGGTTTGTGCGATATAGATCGTTGGTGCGATTTTGGACAATTCATCATAGACTGCACGATCGCCGTTATCCGTGAAGATTAGATCAGGCTTTTGCCCTTTCAATGCAGATAGATTAATCTCGGTACCTTCGCCTTCGATCAGTGAAATATTATTCTTTTCTTCATCTGTCATATAGATAGGAAAAGGATTGCTTTCCGTCGGCTTAGGAGCCAGTGCCACATTCACATCAATCGCATTCAGGTAATCCAGTGCATATTGGCTAGTGACTGCAATACGCTTCGGAGAAACCGGAATACTTACTGTTCCAAAAGAATCATTGATGGGCATCGTTTTGATCCCATTGGGATTGAAAATATCGGCACGCGTTTCTTTAGGCTGTCCGCAAGCCGTCAAAAAAACCAACATTAGGAGTAATCCCAATCCTGCTTTGGCATAAGTGGTATTAAATTTCAATGCATTTCGCCTCTTTTCTGAGTACTATACTTCATTATACCAATACACACAGAACCAAAGTCAACGCTTCCGCCCAACTGTCACCCGCTTGTCACAGACTGCGGGGGTAGAGGTGTGAATTGAGGTTGCAGGGAAGGAAGAAAGAGGTGTAAAAGGATCTTTCTTGACGAGGTATAGGTGGATGTGATAAATTAATGTAGTTGTTGCTTTACATATCTATAACTTCATATTCATGGGGCCTTAGCTCAGCTGGGAGAGCGCATCGCTGGCAGCGATGAGGTCAGGGGTTCGATCCCCCTAGGTTCCATAAAATAAAAGTCCGTTAGACACTTTTCGTGTTTAGCGGACTTTTTTATGTAATTAATTGATTTCTATAATCAAATTATAAATATAATTACATTGCTATATATGGTAAAAATAAACTATAATCAGTTAAATAATTTAGTCTAAAGGAGTGGGTAATTTGAATCGATTTATTTTACCATCTTTAGAAAGAACTGTTTTTAAAGAAACAAAAAATAAAAATTTAATTAAACAAGTTATTGTACCAGCAAGAAAAGTGGATTTAGTATTTGTTTCTTTGGAAGACGAGACAGCTATATTCAAAGATTTAGAAGAAATTTATTGTATTACAAATAAGTCTTCAAATATACCCGTTATATATGACTATATAATTCTATCAAATGAAATACCTAACAATGCTAATATAACATCTAATTCATTTAAGTTAAAAAAGTGGTTAAAACATCCAAAAATTGAAGAGAATTATGGAACGAATGAAGTTATTGATTCTTGGACAGATCAGTTTATTTCTAAATTAGAAGAACCTGATAAAAATATATCTGGATTAAGAAAACCACAACTAGGTGCTTTACATACAATACTAGGACACTTTCATCTTCCATTAGATATTGCTACAGTGGTTTTACCAACTGGAACTGGAAAAACAGAAACAATGTTGTCAGCAATGGTAGCTTATAAATGTAAAAAGATACTAGTTACTGTACCAAGCGATTCTTTACGTACCCAAATATCAGAAAAGTTTTTAACGTTAGGATTGTTAAAAGAATTTGAAATACTAGGTAAATCTTCTTTATTTCCAATTGTTGGAATCGTAAAAGAACATTTTAAGTCAACAAATGAACTAAATTCTTTTTTTAGTATGTGTAATGTAGTTGTATCTACAATGACTTTAATGGCTGACAGCCCTGAAGAGCAGCAACTTGAGATGTCTAAACAAGTTTCTCACGTATTTATAGATGAAGCTCATCATATTAAAGCAAGTACATGGGAAAAATTCCGTTTGAATTTTGAAAATGAAAAAATAATGATGTTTACAGCAACTCCTTTTAGACAAGATGGAAAAAGATTAGATGGAAAAATTATTTTTAATTTTCCACTTTTAAATGCTCAAAAAGATGGATACTTTAAGGAAATTGAATTTATAGCAGTAAGTGATTATGATTCATCTAGATCAGATTTTACTATTGCAGAAAAAGCTGTTCAAAGATTGGAAGACGATCATGTAAAAGGATTCCCCCATATATTGATGGCTAGATGTGCTACTAAAGAAAGAGCTAATTTTGTTTTTGAAATATATAAAAAATTTGGAAAATATAATCCAGTTATTATACATTCTACAATTAGTAATAAAGCAGAAGTTTATCAAGCTATAATTGATAAGCATCACAAAATTATTGTATGTGTAGATATGTTGGGAGAAGGCTTTGACTTACCTCAACTGAAAATAGCAGCTTTTCATGATATTAGAAAAAGTTTACCTATTACTTTACAATTTATAGGAAGATTCACAAGAACTAAGCATGATCAGCAATTGGGTAAAGCGTCATGTATTGCAAACATAGCTGATTTAAAGGTTACTGAGGAACTAGAGGAATTATATGCTAGAGATGCAGATTGGAATAAAATTTTATCAGATATAAGTCATTTGAAAATAGATAATGAAATTAAGTATAAAGAGCTTATAGAAGGATTTACTAAAATAAATTCTCTAAAAATACCTTTTCAAAATATAACTCCAAAGCTCAGTGCGGTAGTTTACAAAACTCATGGTCAAGCTTGGTATCCAGATAACTTTTACAAAGGTATCAAATCATATAATGATATTGACTATAAATTTTTTGATGTCAATAGAAAAGAAAATATTGCTATTTTTGTATTTGCAAAAGGTACGTATCCAGATTGGATTAATCATAAAAAAATTTATAATTTGAATTGGGATATTATTGTTATGTTTTGGGATGACAAAAACGAACTTTTATTTATAAATAGTTCAGATAATGGAAGTGTTTATAAAGGATTAGCGAAAGCATTAATTGGAGAAGATACACAGTTAATTGAGCACATGAATGTTTTTAAAGTTTTGCATGGGATAGATAGAATTAGTTTACAAAATGTTGGCCTAAAACTTTTTTTGGGTAGAGATATTAGCTTTAGAATGAGTGTTGGAAGTGATGTGGCTGAAGCTCTTACATTGGCTGAAAAACAAAATGGTCAAAAATCATTTGTTGTAGGAAGTGGATACGAACATGGAAATAAAATTAATATTGGATGCTCATATAAAGGAAGAATATGGACTAAAAAAGAAGCTGATTTATTAGAGTTTAAAGAATGGTGTACTAATATTGGCAAAAAATTAGTAAATGATAAAATTGATCCTAATATCATTCTGAGAGAAACATTAATTCCTCAAAAAATAACAGAAAGACCTGCTGTATACCCGGTTTGGATTGAATTAGATTCAGATATGTTGCAATACAGTGAGATAAAATACTCTTTTATAATTGATGGCACTGAATATAATTTATCAATGTGTGAGATTAATTTAATAGAACCCACATTAGATGGTGATTTATTATTTTGTATAGATACTGAGGATGGTTATGTCACTTTTAGACTTTCTCTATTTAAAGATACTAATAGCCATGACATAGAATATCCGAATTATAAAATTCATAAAATTAGTAAAGAAGTAGTGGAAGTTCGTTATGGATCAAAACAAAAAAGTGCAGTTGATTTTTTTGAAGAGTATATTCCAACTATTTGGTTTGCAGATGGATCAGCTTTGATTGGAAATGATTATATACAACTTAGAAAAAGAGTAAGTTTATACCCTGCTGAGCAGATCATTATTTTTGATTGGGCCGGAATTGATTTGAGTAAAGAATCCCAAAAAGTATATCCAAAGATAACAGATTCTATACAATACAGAATGATAGAAGAGTTAAAAAAAATAGATTATGATATTATATATGATGATGATTATAAAGGAGAAATTGCAGATATTGTTACAATTAAAGTACAAAAGGAATTTATTGAAGTAGAATTATATCATTTAAAATTCTCTAATAATGGTTTAGTTAACAATCAAATAAAAAACTTTTATGAGGTATGTGGTCAAGCGCAGAAATCAGTTGTCTGGAAGCGAAAAGGCGCTACAGAGATTTTAACACATCTTTTAAGAAGAGAACCTAAAAAAGAGAATGGCTTAACAAGTTCAAGGTTTGAAAAAGGAACTATTGCAGATTTGGAGAAAATATTAGATATTGCTAAAAAGAAAATTCCTATACAATTTAAGATATATATAGTACAGCCAAGTTTATCAAAAGCAAATCCTTCTGAAGAGATTTTACAATTGCTAGGTGTCACTTCAGATTTTATCAAAGCAACTTCCGATATTAAATTAGAAGTCATTTCAAGTGCTTAACAGAAATAGAATTCTGTTTGAAAATATTTAATCATTAGCAATGTTTAAAATAAAAGTCCGTTAAACACTTTTCGTGTTTAGCGGACTTTTTGCGTATAATAGACTCATCCAAATACATAACACTTACAGGAGGTTCCAACCCATGTCTTACCAACAACTTACTTACACCATCGACAGCAACGGCACGATCTACGATAACGATTCGATCGAAGCGTCCGTCATTTCAGATATCGTTCTCGATTTCCAAACAGGTATCTACGACTATCTTATCCTCACTCCAAGTCAGCCTATCGAACATAGTATCTACATACAAGCGGCTTCGGAACAACATGAAGGGGAAGGGATGGTAATTGAGATTCGGTTTGTACCTGAAGAAGACCCATCTGCTTTTCAACATTATGCGTATCACACATCCAACCACCAGGAAATCATTCAAATTCTTTTGGATTACTGGACTCAGCAGAAATTACCGGATCTCACCAACTGGCATAATATCACTAACGAATTTTAAAGAAAGCGAAAAGAAACGCAATACATTTTTAAAAATAAACTCTAAAATTCCCTCTTAAAAAATAAATAATGTAAGCGTATACTTTTCTCTTGCCAAATGAATCAAACGATGATATTCTTGCTTTAGGGATTGTTACTGAAAAGGCAAAACCCAGTACATGTAGCTAGGTCTGACATGTGTTGGGTTTTGCCTTTTTGCGTATAATATCTCCATCTAGAGCATTCAGTATTGCTTTAAAGTAAGCGCTTACTATAAAGTGATACAGCAAGCTCAGGATACTCCTTACCCTCAAAAGAATAGAAATAGGATTGTTACTGGTCATGCAGGCAAAACCTAATCAGATCGTATCTACATCTACGCGATCTAGTTGGGTTTTGTCTTTTTTTCGTACCTCAATGCCAAAGGAGCGATAACCATGAAATATGAACAATTAGCCAAAGATATTATCCACAATATTGGTGGTCGGGACAATGTGAACAGTCTGACGCACTGTATTACACGCTTGCGTTTCAAATTAAAAGACGAAAGCAAAGCCAATACGGATGTACTTAAAAATATGGATGGCGTCGTTACCGTTATTCAGAGTGGTGGACAGTATCAGGTGGTTATTGGGAATCATGTGCCTGATGTGTACGCTGAAGTGAGTACCATTGGAGGATTTCAAGCAGATACAGGGCAAGATGATACATCTAACGGAGAGAAAGTAAGCTTGTTCAATCGCTTTATTGATATGATTTCAGGCGTATTTACTCCAATTCTAGGCGTGCTGTGTGCAACAGGGATGATCAAAGGATTTACCGCATTATTGGTCGCCCTGCATGTATTAACCACAGAGTCAGGAACATACCAAATTCTTAATGCATTAGGCGATTGTCTATTTTATTTCTTCCCAATCTTTTTGGGTTATACGGCTGCCAAAAAGTTCAATGCCAATATATTTATCGGAATGGCGATCGGAGCAACATTGGTATATCCGACGCTTAGTGGCTTAACTGCTGGCGATCCATTGTACACCTTGTTTGCAGGTACATTATTTGAGTCACCAATCCATATTACGTTTTTAGGAATACCTGTAATTCTGATGACGTATTCGTCTAGTGTTATTCCGATTATTTTAGCTACGTATGTCGGTTCGAAATTAGAAGTATTTTTCAAAAAAATTATTCCAAGTGTTGTGCGTACGTTTTTGGTTCCGTTCTGTACATTACTTGTTATTGTTCCGTTAACTTTACTTATTATTGGACCAATTGCTACATGGGCAGGTCAATTGTTAGGGGCAGGTACATTATTTGTCTATAACTTAAGCCCGATTATTGAAGGCATGTTGATCGGTGCATTCTGGCAAGTGTTTGTTATTTTCGGCTTACACTGGGGTCTGGTTCCGATTGTGATCAACAACTTAACGGTTATGAAATTCGATCCTGTTTTAGCAGGGATGTTTGGAGCTTCATTTGCACAGACAGGTGTTGTACTAGCAATCTTACTCAAAACGAAAAACGTCAAACTCAAATCGCTTTCGATTCCTGCATTTATCTCAGGTATCTTCGGTGTCACCGAGCCAGCGATTTATGGAATTACACTTCCTCGTAAAAAGCCATTTATTATCAGCTGTATCGCGGCTGCGGTAGGTGGAGGGATTATTGGTTTTGCAGGTACCAAAGCTTATATTCTAGGTGGATTGGGTATTTTCGGAATTCCAAGTTATATCGGTCCAAGCGGCATAGATGCTGGATTCTATGGCATGTTGATAGGTATCGGAGTCAGCTTTATTCTTGGATTTGCTATTATGTATGCGATGTTCCAAGACGACAAAGAAACAGCTAAAGTCACAGAATCACAAGCACCCAAAACAACGATCAAAATCGCTCAAGAAACGATTGCCAGCCCGTTACAAGGAACAATTCTTCCACTTAGTGCTGTAGAAGATGAAGCATTCTCCTCAGGTGCACTGGGCAAAGGGATAGCGATTGAACCGTCTGAAGGCAAAGTGTATTCGCCTGTGGATGGTGTATTGACTTCGATGCTGTCATCCGGTCATGCGCTGGGGATTACCAGTGATCATGGTGTAGATATTTTGATCCATGTGGGTCAAGATACGGTGAAGTTAAAAGGTAAACATTTCACACCTAAAGTGAAACAAGGCGATATCGTCACCAAAGGACAATTGTTGATGGAATTCGATATCGAAGCGATCAAAGCCGCTGGATATATCGTAACTACACCCGTGATTATTTCCAATACAGCTAATTTTCAAGATGTTGTGCAGACCGACAAGCAAGCGATTCATTTCAAAGAAGATCTAATTACGGTCTTGATCTAATACAGATTGAATGTCATTGCTGAATACGTATACATTTTCTGTTGAATCAAAATAATCTCTACTCATATGTAAGTTCCAAGTGTCTGACCGCATACAGGTCAACAGACACTTGGAACGATACTGATCACTATATAACAGGAGGAATGAATGATGAGCACAGTACAGCCTACATTTCCAAAAGGATTTCTATGGGGAGGAGCAACAGCCGCGAACCAATTAGAAGGTGGCTATGATCAAGGAGGCAAAGGTTTAAGTACATCTGATATGCTGACCGCAGGCACACATACGACTTCTCGCAAAATCACAACAGCATTAGACCCAACACTCAACTATCCAAGCCATGAAGCGATTGATTACTATCATCGGTATAAAGAAGATATTGCTCTGTTTGGTGAAATGGGCTTTAACGTATTTAGAATGTCGATCGCCTGGTCACGTATTTTCCCGAATGGTGATGATCTTGAACCGAGTGAAGAAGGATTGCTGTTCTATGATCAAGTTTTTGCCGAGTTGAAAAAGAATAATATTGAGCCATTGGTAACGATATCTCACTATGAAGCCCCATTTGCTCTAGCGCAGAAATATAATGGCTGGTCTGATCGCCGGGTGATTGATTGTTACACTCGTTATTGTGAGACACTATTTACAAGGTACAAAGATACTGTGAAATACTGGTTAACCTTTAATGAAATTAATATTTTGACGCTACCGTTTGGAACGTTTCTGGCTGGCGCAATGATTCCTAAAGGCAATGGAGAATTAGTCGATACATCACAAGATGATCCACAAGCACGCTATCAAGCGCTTCATCATCAATTTGTAGCTAGTGCCAAAGCCGTTAAGTTAGGGCATCAGATCAATCCCGATTTCAAAATTGGTTGTATGATTGCTTATATGTGCTCCTATCCGCTGACTTCGAATCCAGAAGATGTGATTTTGGCGCAACAAAAAGATAATTTAACGAACTTCTTATGTTCGGATGTACAGGTTAGAGGAGCCTATCCGGGCTTTGCTAAGCGTTATTTTGCAGATCAAGGAATTAAACTTGTAATGGAGCCGGAAGATGAGCAGATTTTGAAAGAAGGCTGTGTCGATTATTATACATTTAGTTATTATTCTTCGACTTGTGTGAGCGCTGATCCTGACCAAGAACAAGTAGGTGGTAATCTATCCATGGGACTCAAAAATCCGTACCTTAAAGCAAGCGATTGGGGATGGCAGATTGATCCACAAGGATTGCGCTGGTCACTGAACAATATTTATAATCGTTACCAGATTCCTTTGATGCTTGTGGAAAATGGTCTGGGTGCTGTGGATGAAGTGGAAGCCAATGGAAGTATTCATGACGATTATCGTATTGAGTATTTGAAGCAACATGTGATCGCGATGCAAGAAGCGATAGCGGATGGAGTTGACCTGATCGGCTACACACCATGGGGCTGTATCGACCTTGTCAGTGCAGGTACAGGCGAGATGAAGAAAAGGTACGGATTTATTTATGTCGATAAAGATAATGAGGGTAAAGGTACACTGGATCGCTCACGGAAAGATAGCTTTTTCTGGTATCAGAAAGTGATTGAGAGTAATGGAGCCGTGTTGGAATAAATATTAAAGATAATATAAAGACCTGTTATACACTTTATAGAGTGTTTAACAGGTTTTTTTATTATACCAGCTGGATATAATCATAGCTCTTTTACAAATCCAATAAAAAACTTCATTATAACGTTTCATAAGACGATATAGATACTGGGGAATAACCTTTTTTTTGAAATGTAATACATACTGGAGAGGTTGGATATTTATTATGAAAAAAAGAATAATCTGTGTATTGGCTACATCTGTATTATTATCATCGTTTAGTTCAATAGCATCTGCTAAAGAATGGAGTACGTTATCTAATCCACAATGGACACAAAGTACAAAGGACGAATTTTTAGATGTAAAAAATGATATTCATCTTGCAACTGATCAGAAATTAGTTTATTTACATATGCAAGATGAGAAAACATACACAAAAATATGGAATTATGACACACTTAATGCGGTTGATCCAGACACAGGAAAGACAAAATGGATATTCCCTTTTTTTAAAGAAGGAATAGGTTATTTAACAACAGAGTATCCATTCATGTATGGTAAAAATGGAACAACATATGCTTATTTTGAATCTAATCGTTTATTGTATTCTATCAATGCTAAAGGGAAACAAAATTGGATGATTGAGCTTCCTGAACAACAACATCCAGATGCAGTATGGAATAATCCAGTTCACCTGATGAAAGATGGAACATTGCTTTATATAGTTCCTAAGTCTACTAAGACAGGAAATGAGACAACGATTGTCTATGGATATAATAAAAATGGTAAACAAATATTTAAAAAATTGATTTCTGGACATGTTGAAAAAGTAACAGATACCTATGTCATTGTCCAAAACCAATCTGTATCCTTTAATTATTTTAAATCCGATGTTTATAATACAGCGATGAAACGTTTATATCGCTATGAATTTCCAAAAGGTGCCACTACAGATATTGGATATACAATAGTATGGGATGATGGCACTGTACTATTTAGAGCTGATTTACCGAAAACAGGTAATCGTTTAATTGCTATTTCTCCGCAAGGAAAAGTATTATGGACTAGAGAAGTTCCAGGTAATGCAGAGATTAGAGAAGTAGGTAACTATTATATTGTTTATGTTGATAAAACAGTTTCTCTTTATGATTCGAAAGGATTTGTAGCTAAACACGCATTTGATCATATAGATGATGAAGTGCCTATTTATCCATCCGCTAGAATGACAGATGATCACAAAATTTGGTTGGATCTTGTGATAGAACAATATGTGCTCGATCCAAAAGATATGTCTGTTATCCAAAATTTTAAATTGAATAACGAAGATACTAAAATTATGCAATATGATAATAATATTGTTTATACATTAGAAGAGTCGAAGAACAAAGTATCTAAATACCAACTGAAATAATTTGAGATTGTCTATAATACTATTCTTTGTTAATTTGTTATTTAATACTGTAAGTTGAATCTAACATCGTTAGATGATATCATGAACCAAATAAGAAGTGAACAAAATCTTACAGGGTTAGATAAGAGGGATAAAATGGCTAAAAAAATAGCAGTGAGTGAAGCGAGAGTATTGGAAGCATCTTGGGAATTGTTAGCTCAAGATGGATTGGAAAAGTTCAGTATGCGTAAATTAGCAGACTTGATCGGGATTCAAGCGCCTTCGATTTATTGGTATTTCAAAAGCAAACAATTACTTTTTCAAGCTATGGCAAATCAAGTCGCAAGAGAAATTATGCTGAATATTCATCTGCAAGGAGATTGGAAAAAACAATTGCATCATTATGCAGTCACGATGCGAGAACAGTTACGAATTTATCCATGTTCTGCTCAATTGCTAATGAGAACATTGCCTTTAGAAAGCGATTATTTGCAGTTGTTAGATCAATTTCTGCAACCGATCGAACCTCTTCCGCTGACAGATAAAGAAAAGTTGAACTATATCGTCTGTGTGATTAACTATGTATTGTGTCATGAACTCGATGAGTATGAACGTCAACAAGTCGCGATCGGTATTGGTGTTAAAGATGAGAAGTTATTAGAAGGTTGGGCGCTAAAATCATTTGATCAGATTCCACAAGAAAAAGTAAGTATTATTCACCGGATGTATACCAATGGTCTATTTGGAGAAGTCGGTACAGATGAGATGTTTGAATCGGGATTAGATATTTTGTTACGTGGCATCGAGCAAAAGGTTATAGCTAGTTCGTAAGATATCCATCGGAACATTAGAGGAAGATAAGCAAGCATACACTTTTGAGATAAATAAGATAATAATCCCTGCATCCAAAACCTCAACAGGCGATGGCATACAGGGATTATTTATGTTACTTTGTAGAAATGGTTACGTTGTGACTTTGGCAAATACAATAAAGAAGACCATCAATTCAGCCAACACGATATGTGGAGAAACCATAACCAGCCAATCAAAAGCGAATAAGACAATCAGTGTAAGAATCAGTCCAATCATCACTTTAAATCGTGGCTTGAAGTTATGGTAGCGATACCGATGGAATACGACCATTACAGCCACAAAGTAAATCAATACCGAAATAAATGTAAAGCTAAGAATAAATAGATACGACAGTTGCTCCAAAAATAATAACTGAATCGAAGCCGCAATCATACTCAGTGAAAAGTAAATAAACAGATGCCCATACATAATTGTTTGCCCGGCAGTTTGTTTTTCTTTATCCACATGCTTTTCGACATTTTCAAAATACTGCCACCAGATCGCAATAATCAATACAAATGCCATCGCCGCAAACAGAATAGACGAAGGTGTAAATTGATCAGATTGCAGTACAGATAGCATACTGATCACTGACTCACCTAGCAAAATCAACGTAAATAAAGCAAAACGTTCTAACAAGTGAGCGGTATGAATCGGCGTTTTAACTAGATTTCGACGACCGATCAAAGGGACGATAATATCGACCGCTATCCCTGCATACAGAACAAAATAACGAATCCATGAATCGAAAAACAAAGAACAACATGAAATAACAATCCCTAGCCAGAAATACTTGCCAAAAAATCGAGCCGTTTCTTGGCGATGATGTTTCTCTTGAGTAGTCGTGATCATATACTGAATCACCATTAATGCCCGCAAACCGATATATCCAATCAGAAAAGGTATGTAATTTGAATCAAAATCAATATTAAGACTGGCTGTCATGATCAATACAAAAAATAATTGCACAATCATAAATATCCGGTCTTTGGTGCTGTCTTTTCCAAATCGATTGTTATATACACTTTGCCCTACCCAAGCCCACCAGATCGGAATAAAAATAAGTAAAAACTTGGCTAGCTGTTCCAAAGACATACCACCGTGTTCGACATGAAGTAACACATGGGTCGCTTTAGAGACTGCCGCTACAAATAGAAGATCATAAAACAACTCTAGCCAGGTTACCTTCTTTTCTAACATAAATTTCCCCCTTGTATATCCATCGTATTTTCATATCTATTGTATAGAATGGACATAAAAGTGTCAGCTTATTATTTTTATAAAGAAAAGCCCGTTATCTGTAATGAAGCGATAACGGGTTGTTTCCTCAAAGCTTATTCATTTGTGGAATCATAACAATCGCAAGCTGGTATTTAGATCAGAATATAGTTAGTTTATTTCGAAGTCATAGATTTCTCGGATTCTCCTGCTTCACGACCGCTATGTTGAATCGAATCAGGAATAAATAGGTTACGACCCGGCAGTTTATTTTCCCACATGATTGAATTGTATAACCGTTCTGGATCAATTAATGGAGAACCCCCGTTAACCCGTGGAATCGTCATAAGATCGGTATCACGTGTGACTAATCCAAGTTCTGTTGTAAAAGCATAACGAATGCCTACTTTTTGGATAATCTTCTCAACTTCTGGTGTATGCAATCCGTAAGGATAAGCAAATGTATTGATTACATGTGGAGTGAGTGGACGAAGCGCTTCAACACAGCGTCTCATATCATTTTCAATGCGTGCTAGATAATGCTCATAGGTCTCGGTGACTCCATCTTTTACCAGTGGAGCGGTTAATGCGTCTGTAGTATCGCTTGTTTTATAATGTAATTTATTGGTGTGAGCTTGCACTTCCATTGTTGGATCTGTGCTGGTCATATTTTTGATTTCTGCTTTGGTCATATGTGGAGTCGCCACAAGAGCGCCTTTGCTAAAATCTCCTGTAATGACAAAGCTTACCCCTGGAATATGACGTTCTTTCATAATTGGATAGGCTGTCGTGTAGAAGTTCTCATACCCATCGTCAAAGGTTACTAATACGGCGTTGTCTGGTACTTTGCCACCTTTCATAAATAATCGGAATTGTTCGAGCGAGATAAAATTCATATCTTTAGAACGTAAATAATCCAATTGAGACGCAAAAAGAGCAGGGGTGATAATATCGCCTCCTTGCTTGATCGGATCGATATCGTGGTACATCAATACAGCAACTTTATTTTGATAACGATCTTTTTTGGCAATCGAAGCAAATTGTTCTACAGGTGGAAGCTGGTCTGCGGATAATGGTTCATTGATTGTTGTAGGGTTGGTTTGTGAAGAAGAGCTAGACTGATCTGCCGAGGCAGAAGTAAAGGATGAGAAAAGATTGCGATCAGAATACATAGCCATTGCGATAAGCACAATCGCTAGAGTTGTTACCAGACCGGTAACGACAAACACAGACGTTTTGAATAATTTCATACATAGATCATCCTTTGTTAGAAAGTGGGGGGCATCATTAGCACTAATATCGGAAAATAAAGAGGGGGATATAATATGTGACTTGTAAACAATCATGATTAAGCGCATTTTAGTTGAGGTAGTAAGATGCGTTTTGCAGGATTATATCGTACACTAAAAAGAAGTGATCTCATGTTCACATAATAGTACCATCTCTATATCGTACACCATGCCATAATGGGGATATAACATATATACTTATTTTTAAATCAAATTTGAAACAAAGTAAACCTACACTATAGATCAAGTAATAAAGGTAGAATGGAGCTGGAATATGAACTACCGTAATATGGAAGAATGTGTGAATGATCTGGAAAAAAACGGTCATCTGATTCGGATTCATGAAGAAGTTGATCCTTATCTTGAAATGGCTGCGATTCATATGCGTGTTTTTGAAGCAGGCGGCCCTGCATTACTTTTTGAAAATGTAAAAGGTTCTCGATTCCGTGCAGTATCGAATCTGTTCGGAACTGTAGAACGAAGCAAATTTATTTTTAGAGAGACATGGGAATCCACACAAAATGTAATCGCTTTGCGTAATAATCCGATGCAAGCACTCAAGCATCCTTTTCAATATGTAGGTACAGGTCTATCTGCTCGTAAAGCTTTGCCTTTGAAAAAATCGAGTGGATTACCAGCAGAATTTGAAGAAATTCAGATTGAGGATCTACCACTGATCCAAAACTGGCAAGATGATGGTGGTGCTTTTGTAACATTGCCACAGGTATATAGCGAAGACCCGGAAAAGCCGGGGATTATGAACTCTAATCTAGGGATGTACCGTGTGCAGTTAAATGGGAATGAATATGAGTTGAATCGAGAGATTGGTATCCATTATCAGATTCATCGTGGTATTGGTATTCATCAGGAGAAAGCCAATCGTCAAGGTAAACCGCTAAAAGTAAGCTGTTTTATCGGTGGTCCTCCAGCACATACCTTATCTGCGGTTATGCCTTTGCCTGAAGGAATGAGTGAGTTAACATTTGCAGGATTATTAGCAGGACGACATTTTAGCTATAGTTATGTGGATGAATTCTGTGTCAGCAACGATGCTGATTTTGTGATTACAGGCGAGATTTATCCTGATGAGACGAAGCCAGAAGGACCTTTTGGAGATCATCTGGGCTATTATAGTCTAACTCATGAGTTCCCGATGTTACGTGTACACAAAGTCTATGCACGCAAAAATGCGATTTTCCCGTTTACCGTTGTAGGTCGACCACCGCAAGAAGATACGGCTTTTGGCGCTCTGATTCATGAATTGACAGGTGGAGCGATCAAGCAAGAGATTCCGGGAGTCAAAGAAGTACATGCTGTCGATGCCGCAGGGGTACATCCATTATTATTTGCGATTGGTAGCGAACGATACACGCCTTATCAGCAAGTGAAGCAACCAGCGGAGATTCTGACGATAGCGAATCGAATTCTGGGAACAGGGCAGTTAAGTCTTGCCAAATATTTATTTATGACTGCGGAAGAAGAAGAGATATTGGATTCTCATCATGTTGAACATTTTCTAACGTATATATTGAAGCGGATTAATTTGCACCGTGATATTCATTTCTATACGAATACAACAATCGATACTCTAGACTATTCAGGGACCGGGCTTAATACAGGTAGTAAAGTGATCTTTGCGGCTGTAGGTGAACCGAAGCGTGAATTATGTACAGAGGTTCCGGCGATCTTACATGATCTACCGCAATGTGGAGCAGCTCATCTGGTGATGCCAGGCGTAGTGGCTTTACAAGGGGCTAGCTTTGTCGATTATGAACATACCGAGCAACAATTACAGGATCTATGTGAGAGTATTGCACAACGTGGTGAATTGCCTGACTGTCCGTTAATTATCCTGTGCGATGATAGTCCATTTTTAAGTGCGACGATCGACAATTTCTTGTGGGTTACGTTTACACGAAGCAATCCTTCTCATGATATGTATGGAGTGAATAGCTTTACCAAGCATAAGCATTGGGGTTGTGATAATGTCATTATTGATGCACGTACCAAGCCTCATCAAGCTCCACCATTGATACCTGATCCTGACGTGGCGCAAAATATAGAGCGACTGTTTGCAGATGGAGCAAGCTTGAGTACATTAGCGCGTCGTACTTCACAATCGTAAAAAGATGATCAACAAAGAACCTTTACTCTTAGTTATAGAGAAAGGTTCTTTTTATTATATACATTTACGTGGTAAAAGAACGAAATAGTTAGTGAAGAAATAGAACCAATAGAGAAAAAACACTCGATATGATAACTTATATACCATGAAAGAAAGAAAAATTATCAGAAAGTTAGTAATAAACAACAATATGAAGCTTTTAATTTAGAAATCATGACAATAAATCTATCATTAACTTTTAAAAAGAAGAATATTACATATATAATAAGCTTACAAGTTACATCTCATTACATTTAAATTTAAAATAAAATAAAATAATATATCACATCAACATCTCATATTAAATAGCTTCAATTCATTCTAATAATCAATAGATATAGAGCAGAGGAAGGATGAGAGAGTATGAGTTTGGCAGAACTGAATCAACGTGTGAAAACAGACCTTTCTTATCTAGCTTATGGAGGAGCAGATTGGGTACGTCCATTGCAACATCCAGCAGGTCATGTCTATGATGTCGTGATTGTAGGTGGTGGTCAGAGTGGTCTGGGCGCGGCTTTTGGATTATTGCGTGAACGGATATCGAATATTTTGGTTATAGATGAAAATCAAGAAGGGGTTGAAGGCCCGTGGGAAACGTATGCACGGATGGTCACTTTGCGTACTCCTAAGCATTTAACATCAATAGATCTAGGGATTCCTTCATTAACGTTCCGCTCATGGTGGGAAGCACAGACAGGTGCAGAAGGATGGGCAGCTGTGGATAAAATTCCACGTGGAGACTGGATGAATTATCTACGGTGGTATCGCCATATTCTTGATTTACCTGTACGCAATCATGTACGCTTGAAGCTGATCGAACCGACCGAAGAAGGGATTCACCGTCTGCATATCGAGAATACCAGCTCAGATTCAGTAAGCGTTAATGACGTACTTTTAGCACGCAAAGTCATATTAGCGACAGGTATACAAGGCGGCGGAGAGTGGCATGTTCCACCAATGATTAGTAATCATCTGCCTTCTCATCTGTATGCTCATACTTCAGCAGATATTGATTTTGAACCGTTAAAAGGCAAAAAAGTAGCTATATTAGGTGGCGGAGCTTCCGCTTTTGATAATACTCATTTTGCCCTTACGCAAGGTGTAGGCGAAGCTCATGTTTTTGTCAGACGTGAACAATTACCACGAATCAATCCGATTCGACAAATGGAAGTATCGGGTATGATTGAACGATTTGCCGCTTTGCAAGATGAAGATAAATATGCAGCAATCGGGCACTTTTTCAAATACAATCAACCACCCACCAATGATACATTTGAACGTGCATCTGCATGGGATGGTTTTCATCTTCATTTGGGATCACCATGGTTAAAGGTTGAACAAGTAGGTGAGCAAGCTGTCGTTACCACACCTCAAGGAAGATTTTCGTTTGACTTCTTAATTATCAGTACAGGATTATTAAGTGATCCCGCATTACGTCCTGAATTGAAGTTAGTAGAGTCTCATATTGCACGTTGGAGTGATAAATATACAGCACCGGCAGACATGGCTAATCCATTATTGGATGCTCATCCGTATCTTAATGCAGGGTTCGGTCTGCAAAGTCGAGATGAAGCTGGTAAAGAACGACTGCATGGATTGTATGTTTTTAACTATTCTGCGTTGGTCAGTTGTGGATTATCGGCATCTGCGATTTCAGGCATGCGATTTGCGATACCGAAGTTAGTCGGAGCGATTGCGGATGAATTGTTTTTAGACGATCGAGCAGATATTTTACACAATTTCTTCGCTTACGCTGAAGATGAGTTTATCGGACAATGGCCGAAAGTAGCCAATACTGTAGATGTATAAGTAAGCTTTGAAAGTCTGTAACTTAATGATCGTTCTATAAAAAGAAACCTGCAAACACGTTTAAATCGTGCTTACAGGTTTTTTTGTTTGTATTCATTTTCCAAGTGATCTACATAATCTTTGGCTTCTTTGAGTCCCCATCCACGTGCTTCACGAACTTCTTTGATCGCTTGAATCTTTTTATTGTCATGAGTCAAAAACAATATACGTTCTTCAAAAGTAGCTTGGTCAATCATTGGCGGTGAATGAGGAGGATGAACTTCACTTGTTGAAGATACCGACTTGGCACGATAAGAGGTAGACACTCCTGCATTACCCGGCCGATTTTTGAGCCATTCTAGATCTGATTTTATTTCGTTGAGTTGACTTTGTAGACTAATGACACGCAGTAACAGAAATACGGATAATACAAGCGCAATCATCGCTACAATTTCATATGTATTCATGGTATCTTGCTCCTTTCTTTATATAGTCATCTACAAAAGTATAACATACATCAGATTAGGGGTCATATCAGCATCTATTGTTTATCTTTTGTGAAATAAATCTATGAAATGTAGATGCGTTTTGCTACATTATCACGTAAAATAATACTGTGAATCACTTACAGTATGTACATACTTAGAAAAGAATAACCTGTTGATGAATGAAGCTATAGGGAGCGTATGAGATGGAAAAGTTATTACAGCAAGTAAGGGATGAATTGATCGCTCATGTTATTGTAGAAAGTTTTCATTTTATGGAGCCTGTACGAGTAAAAAATGCACCTCAGCCATGGATTTTACTCGGTGCAGGGAATTATGCAGCTGTATTTTATCATCCCGATTATGAAGATTATGCAGTGAAAGTATATGCAATTGGGAAGACAGGCTTAAAAGAAGAAGCAGCCGTTTATGAAAAGTTAGGTGTACATCCTGCGTATTCCGCTTGTTATTATGTAGGCGAGAATTTTCTAGTTCTAAAGCGTCTACGAGGTGTAACCGTCTATGAATGTATGAAACGCGGAATTCTAGTCTCTGAACAAGCGATCAAAGATATAGATGCGGCGCTCGATTATGCTATTTCCAAAGGTCTACGTCCTCATGATATTCATGGTAAAAATGTGATGGTTGAACATGGACGAGGGCTGATCGTTGATATCTCTGACTTTTACAAACAAGAAGAATGTAAAATGTGGGTAGACTTCAAAAAAGCATATTATCGTCTATATTTGCCTGTCGCTTCTCGTATATTATTTCCAGTGCCAGGTATCATGTTGGAAGGTGTACGCAAAGGCTATCAAGTATATCGTAAACGAAAAAAAGCTCAACTAGCTAGACACTGACTTGATGTAGTGTCTTTTGTTTTCATTTATCCCAAATAAGGTATATAGAAGTAATAGATCATACAGAGACTATAAAGGAGGCATTACCCGATGATCACTATCCCGGAACGAATCATACTAGCTAATCTACCGACCAAGATCGAAAAGTTAGAGCGTATCTCTGCGCAATTACAAGGACCTTCCATCTATATCAAGCGGGATGATCAGACAGGGACTGAATTATCAGGTAACAAAATTCGCAAACTGGAATATTGTATTCGTGAAGCTATCGACCAGGGTTGTGATACGTTGATTACTTGTGGAGGGATTCAATCGAATCATTGTCGTGCAACAGCCGCCGCAGCTGCTAAGCTCGGACTAAAAGCAATCGTTGTATTACGTGGTCATGATCCTGATACATACGAAGGCAATTTATTGTTGGATCATTTATTAGGTGCAGAAGTACGTTGGATCAGTAGTGAAGATTATCGAGATCATCGGATGGATATTATGCATACGATTGCTGATGAAGTATCAGCTAAAGGACAACAAGCTTATGTGATTCCAGAAGGAGCTTCAAGCGGAATCGGTGCATTTGGATATTTCTCAGCGCTACAAGAAATCGTCCAGCAAGAGCAAGAATTAGGTATCTCTTTCGATGCTGTTATTGTGGCAGTAGGCTCAGGTGGGACACATGGTGGATTATTGCTAGCTCAACAGTTACTTCCTACTTCACATCGTATTATAGGGATTAATGTGTGTGATGATGAAGATTATTTTATAAAAGCGATCACTACAGTTATTGAAGAAAGTGCTCATTACCTTGATCAATCGGTTACGATACCGACTGAAGCGATAGAAATCATAGACGGCTATGTAGGTAAAGGTTATGCTCAAAGTCAACCTCAAGAATTACAGTGTATTAAAGATCTGGCTTCGCTAGAAGGTGTAATTCTTGATCCTGTGTATACGGGGAAAGCTTTTTACGGGTTAGTTGAAGAAATTCGTAAAGGCACATTCCAAGACCTACAAAATATCTTATTTATTCATACTGGCGGATTATACGGATTATTTCCTCACAGTGCATCTTTTGAATTTTAAAATAGAAAAAGTCTGCTATACACATAATAATCTAGTGTTAGCAGACTTTTATAATAAATCGCAATAAGCTAAATTAAAATATTTATTACAAATTAGGATTATAGGCATTGCCTTTATTAAATATAATTATGCAGTAGGTTTGTCTACTTCAGGTACAACAGGAGTAGCTACAGCTGATTCATCTTCTAGTTCGGCTTCAATAGCTGGAGATACTTTGATTACAACAGCTGTAGGATCAGTAAGGACTTCAACGCCTTTATGGAATTCAAGATCAGATACTAATAAATGCTCACCAATACCAATTTTAGTAATATCGACTTCAAAAGCACTTAGCAAATCATCAGGCATACAACGAACATCAACTTCATACAATTCGACTTGCATAACGCCGCCTTCATAGACACCGATCGGTTCGCCAGAGAAATGAATAGTTACTTTAGTATCCATCGCTACATTCATATTCAATTGGTGAAAATCAATATGCAAAATCTTTCTTGTAATCGGATCTTTTTGAATATGTTGAATAGTAACAGGCTTTTTGCCTTTGGTAGGAATGTCTGCCATAAGAATAGCGCGAGGATTCTCTTTAATTGTTGCTAAAAATGATTTTTCTTCAACCATAACCGAAACACTACCAATATCTTTACCATATACAGTAGCAGGAATTCGCCCGCTAGTTCTTAATTCACGAATCTGTGAT
The DNA here is from genome assembly GCF_001721045.1 of Paenibacillus nuruki. Lineage (GTDB taxonomy): Bacteria > Bacillota > Bacilli > Paenibacillales > Paenibacillaceae > Saccharibacillus > Saccharibacillus nuruki. The sequence continues at coordinate 172,652 of NZ_MDER01000032.1, forward strand.
CCACTTTGTTGGCTACTACGTTCATTTAATACAATAGAGTTACTCATTTGTATTGCCTCCTTGGACATACAAGAAAATTTTACGCAAAAAAAGCTGATTAGCAATGGATGTCTAATCAGCTCGCCATGCGAACACATTTTCTTGTTGTTATGTATCATGTTACTACAAGTTTGTTGCTTGTCAAATATGTTGCCATACTAAGTTAATTATTTGACAACTTATCCACAGAGTGGTAAAGTTAGGGAAGCAGATAGGAACGGAAAGATACACATATCAGCTAAGAATATACATCATGACTCATTTTAATTGCTTATCCAATACGTACAGAATCAAATACAAATTTATTCGATCTTAAGAAATAAAGGTATCTTTATTTCTTTTTTGTTATCTCATTTTGGAAAATAATATAATAAAAGGGAGAAAATAACTATGAACAAAGAGATCAAAAAACGGAATATTGTATTTTTAGGAACCAGTCTACCAAGAGAATGTGGATTGGCTACCTTTTCGCAAGATATGCTTGATGAAATTCAAAAAATAAGCGATTTTAATCCTCCACATATTATGGCTGTAAACAACGACAAAACATATGAGTACGGTAGTCAGGTCATGGGGCAAATTAATCAGTTTGAACGTGCTGATTATTTGAAAGCAGCGAATGAATTGAATCAATCCAATACAGACGTACTGGTGATTCAACATGAATTCGGTATTTACGGCGGCGAAAGTGGCGAGTATGTTGTAGAACTTGCAGAACATTTAACCATACCGTTTATTATTATTTTCCACACCGTTCTATCTGAACCTAGCGATAAGCAACGTCAGATTATGAAAAAGCTAGCAGATATGAGTTATAAAGTAGTGACAATGGTGCAGAATAAAGTACAAGATTTGATCGAAGTGTACGATATTGCTGCTGATAAAATAGAAATGTATCATCATGGTGTTCCTTTTGTTGACACAGGTAGTCGTACTGAATTGAAAGAACGTTATGGATATAGTGATCGTCAAGTATTATCTACATTTGGATTTTTGAGCCCGGGTAAAGGGATCGAATATGCGATTCAAGCGATGAGCGGTGTTGTCAAAACACATCCAGAAGCGCTTTATATTATATGGGGAAAAACACATCCAGTCGTGAAACAACAGGTCGGTGAAGTATATCGTCAAAAGCTAACTGATTTGGTCACTGAACTTGGACTTGAGAATAATGTCGCTTTTGTAGATAGACTGTTGACGCAAGAAGAAGTGGTTCAGTCGTTGGTCATGTCTGATATTTATTTGACTCCTTATTTGGGAAAAGATCAGGCTGTAAGTGGAACACTGGCTTATGGAATAGGATACGGACGTGTTATTATTTCGACGCCTTATCGTTATGCTATTGAAATGTTAGCAGATGGCAGAGGGATGCTAGCAGAGTTCAATGATTCAGCATCGTTAGAAACGCATATGTTGAATATATTAGATCACCCAGAGCTGAAGACAGAAATGGAAAACAAAACCTTGGCTCTTGGACAAACCATGATGTGGAGCGAAGTTGTGAAGTCCTATGCCAAACTATTTCGTGAAGTCATGTCTAGCAGTTACGGATTAAAAGGGAGTGCAGTATAAAATGGAAAACGTCATCGATTCAACGCCAACATCTACCTTATCTGCAGATTACTTACGACGCTTAACCGATGATACAGGGATTTTTCAACACACCAAATTTGGTATTCCTGACCGTTCGAAAGGCTACACTTCTGATGATAATGCAAGAGCGCTCATCGCAGCGGTATTACTTTATAAAACCAAACAAGATCAGGCTTCCCTTGATCTTGTGCATACGTATCTAGCATTTATCTACCATGCTCAAAATGAAAATGGTAGCTTCCGTAACTTTATGGATTATAACCGTACATTTATAGAAAAAACAGGTTCTGAAGATTGTCAGGGTAGATGTCTGTGGGCATTAGGTGTCACTATTGCAGAGCCTTCGATTCCAGATAATTTGCAAAACACATGTAAATTTATGATTAACCGTGCACTTCCATTTTTGGAGAAGATTCGTGCTCCAAGAGCGATTGGGTATGCTTTGATTGGATTAACAACTATGCTTGATACTCCAGGTGCGTTAACGTATACATTCCCATTTGCTACAGGTGAGAAATCAGGCGCTTCATTCTTACCACGCACACGAATCGAATCTTTGATTCAGAATATGGGGATTCGTCTGCACAATCTGTATCAAGGTCATGCTAGCGCAGATTGGCACTGGTTTGAAGACAAAGTGACTTATGGTAATGCAATGTTACCGTGGGCTTTGTTCAAAGCGTCTCAACATTCCAATACAGCTGCTTTTCAAAAAACAGCCCAGGAAAGCTTAGATTTTTTAGCGGAGTTAACATTTGTTTCTGAAGGTTATTTCAAGCCGATAGGTAGTCATGGTTGGTTACAGCGTGGTAAGCCTGCTGCACCTTATGATGAGCAACCGATCGAAGCTTCTGAGATGTTAATGGCTTGTTATGAAGCTTACAAAATACTTGGTGTACAAAAGTATCATGATCAAGCTTTGTTATGCTATCAATGGTTCCACGGTAGAAATTCACGTAATGAATCGTTGATTGATCGTCAAACAGGCGGTTGTTATGATGGTATTCATGCAGTAGGCTTAAATCTCAATCAAGGGTCAGAGAATATTGTCTCTTACTGCATGGCTCATGCGGTGATGGGCAATGAATAGATTTGCGACTATTCTTGCAGGTGGAGGAGGAACGAGGTTCTGGCCTCTTTCCCGGCAAGATCTCCCCAAGCAATTATTAAATATTAGCGGTAACGATATTATGCTAAATGATACGATTCAACGCTTTGATGGAGTCATACCTATGGAAAATACCATTATTGTGACCCATCGCTCTCAAGCGACTTTACTTGAAAGTATTATGCATACCAGTGTACAAGCTTCCAATATCCTCGTAGAACCTGTTTCCAAAAATACGGCTGCAAGTATTCTGCTAGCTGCTCTATATATCGAAAAAAATCATGGCGAATCTTTAATGATTGTGTTCCCTTCTGATCATCATATTACACAAGAAGAGAAATTCCGCACCAAGTTAGAAGAAGCGTGTCAAATTGCTATCGAAACAGACAAAATTGTAACGATAGGCATCAAGCCTACATTTGCAGCAACAGGCTATGGTTATATTTCGTGTAAAAGCGAACCGTTGATGAATACTCCTTGTCCTGTATACGAAGTTGCTGAATTTGTAGAAAAACCTACCTTTGTCAAAGCCAAATCTTATCTAGAAACAGGGCATTATTTATGGAATAGTGGTATGTTTATCTGGAAAACATCTACAATCATTGATAACTTCAAGCGTTTCCTACCTCGATTGTACAAAACAATGCTACCTTTGATTGCTTATCTAGGTACCGATCAAGAAGAAGAAATGATCAATCAGATTTATCCGTTATTGCAAAATATCTCGATTGATTATGGTATTTTAGAACGTTGTGATGAAGTGGTTGTGCTTGAAGGTGATTTTGGATGGAATGATATTGGAAGCTGGGATGCTTTAGGTGCTATTTTCCCACCAGACGATGAAGGCAATATTGTGAAAGCCAATTATGTAGGCATTGATACACGTAACTCTATTATTTATGGAGAAAAGCGATTAATTACTACGATAGGTCTGGATCATTTGATTATTGCAGACACAGAAGATGCCTTACTAATCTGTGCCAAAGACCGTGCGCAGGATATCAAAGATATGGTGATCATGTTGAAAGAAAAAGGACTTCAGGAATATACCTGAGAAAGGTTGACTCTTACCTCATGATGAAATTAGATTGGGATATCAAAACGTGCCGGGAATTACTGTCAGAGTATACGCCTGCCGAGCAAAAAGGAACCAAGCTTCATTTTACAGGAGTAGATGGTCTGGATGTCTATAATATTACAGCTCCTTTCTGGAATGATGGAGAACTGTATATTGCTGGACGTGTAGAAGCAAGAGATTCCGAAGACTCTGAAGTGATCTTTTTTGTACGTAATGGAGAGGTATGGGAACCGAAAGAAGATCTCACGCCTTTTCAATTACAAGATCCGTTTATTACGAAGCTAGACGATGAATTGATCTTTGGTGGCGTGGAAATTTATCGGAACCAAGAACCGGACCATAAGATTATTGGCTGGCGTACTTTACTGTATCGTGGCAAAACGATCCATGATTTTGAATATGCAGTGACAGGCCCCTGGAATATGAAAGATATTCGCTTAAATGAAATGGCTGATGGCAATATTGCTGTATTTTCTCGACCATTTGGTGTAGAAGGGGCAATCGCTTTGATAGGATTTGGTATTTTTGAATCTTTTCAAAATCTATCTGAATCTAATATTATTAGTGCGCCTGTATTTAAAGATCAATTCGATAAAAATGAATGGGGCGGAGCAAACGAAATTCATTTGCTAAATAATGGACTATTAGGCATACTCGGTCATATTGCTTATCGAGATGAACATAAGATACTACATTATCATGCGATGTCTTTTGTACTCAATCCATGGACACGGGAGAAGTCTGAACTGAAAATTATTGCTGTTCGAAATGATTTTCCAGAAGGCCCTACCAAGCGTCCAGATTTAGTCGATGTTATTTTTAGTGGTGGATTAACACGTGAAGCGAATGATCGTGCCATATTGTATGTAGGGGCAAGCGATGTCGAATCTTATTGTATTGATATCCCTGATCCGTTTGTAGAGTATGAGCAGATTATTTTGACCAAACATTAGTGTGAAGTAGAATGACTATGATTCGCTAATCAATATAGAATGTATATAAACAAGGCTATCTTACAATCAGATTATAGATTGTGAGATAGCCTTGTTTTGCTTTGAGCTATAGTTCAATCGGGTACGATCGCTATCGCACGAATCCACCCTGCACTCGCTTTCTCAATTTTGATCGGCAATCCAATAAACTGAAAGCCGGTAAACGGCAATTGCTCCAAATGACATAACTTTTCAATATTATAAAAAGCCCAGAATTGATTTGTATAGAAACGCTCATGATAAGAGATAGAGTATAAAATGAACTGCCTAATAGAGCACTTTACAAAAATCATGTGTTGACCGATGAAAATAATAGTGAATCTTATAAAAGAATCCAAATCCCTCCAAATATTTATCAAAATGTGAACGAAAACAATCATGATTTGAATTTTTGTGGATTATTTTGAATGAAAGTGATTGTTTTTTGTTAGGTTTGTGATACGATAGTTGGAGTTGGAGGAATGATCATGCTGACAGAAGAACGCTACCATTTAATTCTACAGCGCTTACAGGAACGAGGCATTGTTAAATTGCAAGAATTAGTTGATATTTTAGGTGCTTCGGAATCAACCATTCGTCGTGATTTGATCGATCTTGAAAGTCGCCAACTGCTAAAGCGTATACATGGGGGAGCAGCCCTAGTTCATCAAAAAAGCCAGGAACCTGGTATGGATGAAAAAACATTCACAAACGTTCAACAAAAAGATATTATTGCCAAATTAGCAGCACAAGAGCTTTTGGATGGTGAATGTATCTATCTCGATGCAGGAACAACGACGCTTGCCATGATTCCTTATATTGAAGCAAAAGACATTACAGTGGTGACCAACGGATTGTCTCATGTTGAAGCTCTTGTTCAGCAACAGATTCGAAGTTATTTGTTGGGAGGTATGATGAAAATGCATACCAAAGCCGTTATTGGAAGTATAGCGCTCCAGAATATGGACAACTTCCGCTTTGATAAATGTTTTCTCGGAGCAAACGGCATAGATGCAGAGATGGGATATACAACGCCAGATCCTGAAGAAGCTTTAATTAAAAGACGTGCACATGAATTATCCAGTCAGACGTATATACTAGCAGATTCGAGTAAGATCGGTGAGATTACGTTTGCCAAATTATTTAATCTAAATGAAGCTGTATTAATCACCGAAGCTATGCCAGAACAATGGCAACGTTCGATTGCCCAAAAAACTAAAATAATCGAGGGATAACCATGATATATACAATAACGCTTAATCCTTCCATAGATTATATCGTGGAAGTGGACGAACTGAAGCTAGGTGACTTGAACCGAATGACACGGGATTTGAAACTTCCCGGTGGAAAAGGAATCAACGTATCTCGTATTTTGAATCGTTTAGATGCGCCGAATACAGCCCTTGGTTTTGTCGGTGGATTTTCCGGTCAATATATAGAAGATAAACTTCATGCTGAACACATTTCGACTGATTTTGTCCATGTGGCAGATGATACACGAATTAATGTAAAGCTGAAACATGGAGAAGAAACAGAGATCAATGGGCAAGGGCCGAATATCAGTACAGAAGAAGCAGATGCGCTGGTTGCCAAATTGTCTCAATTGAGCAAAGAAGATGTTGTTGTTCTTTCCGGAAGTGTACCACCTTCATTAGGAGCTCATTTCTACGATCGCTTAATTGAAGTATGTAAGCAGACAGGTGCAGAATTTGTGATCGATACAACAGGGCCAGCACTACTCAAAGCGCTTGCAGATCGTCCACTATTAGTGAAGCCTAATCATCATGAATTAGCAGAACTGTTCAGTGTTGTGATTGCGAGTCGTGAAGATATTATTACGTATGGTCGTAAATTGCTTGAACTTGGTGCGCAACATGTACTGATTTCGATGGCAGGCGATGGAGCTTTATTGATCACACCGGAGGAAGTGTATCATGCGAATGTGCCTAAAGGTACAGTGAAAAATTCTGTAGGTGCAGGCGATTCAATGATTGCTGGATTTACCGGTACATTGGTATCTACTCACGATCCAATAGAAGCTTTCCGTACAGGTGTTGCTTCAGGTAGTGCGACTGCCTTTTCAGATGATCTAGCAACACGTGAAAAAATTGAAGAGTTACGTCCACAAGTTACTATTGTTAAATTATAGAATCTGTTGATTGAATCCAACAAAGGAGTGTAACCCAATGAGAATTACAGATCTAATGATCAAAGAAACGATGATCATGGACTTACGAGCAACAACCAAAGAAGGCGCGATTGATGAATTGATCGCAAGCCTTGCAGCCAGTGGAAGAATCAATGACCAAGTGCTGTTCAAAGAAATGATTTTGAAGCGTGAAGGCGAATCGAGTACAGGTATTGGTGGCGGTATTGCAATGCCTCATGCCAAAACAACAGCAGTGAACGAGCCTACTGTCGTGTTTGCAAAAAGTACAAGAGGTGTAGATTACGAGTCTCTTGATGGAGAACCTGCTCATTTGTTCTTTATGATTGCAGCACCAGAAGGAGCAGCTAATACTCATTTGCGTACACTGGCAGCACTCTCTAAGCTACTGATTGATAGCGATTTCATCGAAAAATTGATGAATACGACTAATCCTGATGAAGTATCGGCTTTATTTGATACTCAACAAGCAGAAAAAGAAGCTGCTGAAAAAGCAAAAGCGGAAGCTAAAGCAGCAAGAGAACAAGCCAAACAACAAGCAGAAGCTACCCTTGAAGGCAAAGACAACAAACCATTTGTAGTTGCTGTTACTGCTTGTCCTACAGGAATTGCTCATACGTTTATGGCGGAAGATGCACTGATCAAAAAAGCGCAAGAAATGGGCGTAGAGATCAGAGTAGAAACAAACGGTTCTGAAGGTGCCCAAACCGTCCTAACCGATGATGAGATTCGCCGTGCAAGTGGAGTTATCGTAGCTGCGGACAAAAATGTAGAAATGGCTCGTTTTGATGGTAAGCCTGTTTTGCAAAGACCGGTTAGTGATGGTATCCGTAAATCGGAAGAGTTGATTCGTAAAGCGATGAATGGAGACGCTCCTATTTATCATAGTGCAGGGGGCAAATCGTCTTCTGAAACTTCTTCTTCAAATGAAAAAACTAAAATTGGTAGCAAAATATATAAAGACTTAATGAATGGTATTTCTCACATGTTGCCATTCGTTGTCGGTGGTGGTATTTTACTTGCGATCTCGTTCTTAATCGAGCAGACAGCAGGCGAGAATAGCCAAATCTTTAAACTGTTACAAACGATTGGCGGCGGCGAAGGAGCATTCTTCTTCCTGATTCCAATTCTAGCTGGTTTTATCGCAATGAGTATCGGTGATCGTCCGGCATTAATGCCAGGTATGGTCGGGGGTCTGATGGCGGCGAACTCTAATGCTGGTTTCCTTGGCGGTCTAGCAGCTGGTTTCTTAGCAGGTTATGTAATTCTCGGTCTACGTAAGTTACTGGCTGGATTACCAAAAACGTTAGATGGTCTTAAACCGATTTTGTTATATCCTGTACTTGGTTTGCTGATTACCGGTACGATTTCGTATTATATCTTCGATCCAATCTTTGGTGGGATTAACACTTGGTTGGTTAACGTATTGAATAATTTAGGAACTGGAAATGCTGTTATTCTGGGTCTGATCTTAGGTGGAATGATGTCGATCGATATGGGTGGCCCATTTAACAAGGCTGCTTATGCGTTTGCGATCGGTGTATTCACATCGAGTGGTAATGTAAATGGTACAATGATGGCGGCTGTTATGGCGGGTGGTATGGTTCCTCCGTTAGCTATCGCTTTGGCGACTACATTCTTCAAAAACAAATTTACAGAGCAAGAGCGTAAGTCAGGTCTGACTAACTACGTGCTTGGATTGTCCTTTATAACCGAAGGTGCGATTCCTTTTGCAGCAGCTGATCCATTACGTATTTTAACATCTTGTATTATCGGTTCTGCGGTTGCAGGCGGATTAACACAATTTTGGGGTATTAATATCCCTGCACCTCATGGTGGTATTTTCGTAGCGGCATTAGCAAATCATGCTTTATTGTTCTTGTTAGCTGTTGCGATTGGTGCTGTTATTTCAGGATTAATTCTAGGTGTATGGAAAAAAGTACTTGTAGCTAAATAATAGTTTAACCCTTCAAAACCTTTATCAAAAGATTAAGCTGATTACATATAGCCTCTGTTCTTTTGATAAAGGTTTTTTTTGTTGTCAAAATGATGCAGTATAATGTCGTATTTTGTATTATGTGATCATTTCACACTATAAATTAAAAAAAATGAGCGAAATCGTGCAAATATATGTAAATATTAGGCAAGTTACTGACGATATATAATCTATAACTCCTAGAAAATGAATTAGTTCAAAAGAATTATAAAAATCTATTTACAGTCTATGAAAACGCTGTTATAATCAAAATCAATCAATAGTAATCACAAACGATCACGAAAATTGTCGAAAAAAATCAGTAAACGATCATTCTCGATCATGAGAGTGTGATGAACACAATATTAGCTAACATATGTAGACAGGTGGGTTGACCCATGCTTTTTGAAGAAGAACGAAAGCATAAAATGGTTCAGTATTTACAAGAGAATCACAGGGCATCTGTTCAAGAACTAGGGGAAGCTTTTGGTGTATCCGATTCAACAGTTCGTCGGGATCTCAAAGAGTTAGAAGATGCAAAGCGTTTGAAAAGAACACACGGGGGAGCAGTATCACTTCAAAGTGTGAATTTTGAACCAAACATGGTCGACAAAGAAGATTCTTTTCGAGAAGAGAAAGAGCGTATAGCGAAGCGAGCAGTAGAGATGATTCATTCAGGAGATACCATCTTGCTTGATTCAGGAACAACCACTCTTCCACTAGCTAGAGAGCTTAAGAATATGTCGGGGATTCGAGTCATTACGAACTCTGTCATAGTTCTCAGTGAGCTTCGAGATTGTCGGAATATTGAGTTATCTATTATTGGCGGATTGCTGAGGCCAGATACTTTAGCCTTTGTTGGCCCGATTGCAGAGCGTTCACTGGATATGGTGCGCGTAGACAAAGCTTTTATTGCAACGAATGGTCTTGATCTCAAAGAAGGTGTTACTACCCCTAATCTCACAGAAGCTGCTATTAAGCGCAAAATGATTGAAATTGCCAAGCAAGTCATTTTACTCGCAGATCATAGCAAAATCGGTAATATCGCTTATGCTAAATTTGCAGACGTATCCGAAATTGATCATTGTATTATGGATTCAGAAGTACCGCCTTATATTATTCATCAGTTGAGAAAGCTTGGTATAGGAGTAACGATCGCATAACTACATTCTTCTATTCAAAGCTTTATCATAGAGCATATTTGTAAGCGTTTTATTCCAATATCATCAGCAGTGCAAAACAGCAATAATATACTAAAGAATTATTGTGAACGCTTCAGTTTAAGCTTGGTTCAGGTTAGACCATTACTCATTATAAGGGGATATTACCATGAAAAAATTATTGGCTGTTACCGCTTGTCCAACCGGTATTGCTCACACGTATATGGCTGCTGAGTCATTGCAAAAAGCTGCGGATCAAAAAGGTGTACCGATTAAAGTCGAAACGCGTGGTGCAGTCGGAGTTGAAAATGGTCTAACCGCTCAAGAAATTGCTGAAGCACATGCTATTATTATCGCTGCTGATACCGATGTAGATGAAGATCGTTTTGCAGGAAAGCCAGTTATCCGTGTTGCGGTTGCACAGGGGATTAAAGTGCCAGGGGAATTGATTGATCGTGCACTTGCCAAAGAAGCTTCTAGTGGTCTTGGGGCTTCACCAACATCTAGACCTGAAGAAAATGAAGGTCGCAAGCCTAATATGTTCTATAAACACTTGATGAATGGTGTATCCAATATGTTGCCGCTTGTTATTGCGGGTGGTCTAATTATCGCATTCTCATTCTTATTCGCTTTCACTAAAGGTGGAGTCGATCAAGTCGAAGGTTCATTCGGAGCTGCTTTGTCCACAATTGGTGGCGCTTCAATGGGACTTATGGTTATCGTCTTATCTGGATTCATTTCGTTCTCTATCGCAGGTAAACCCGGACTTGCACCTGGTTTAGTTGGTGGTGTACTTGCTAAAGATATGGGCGCTGGATTTATCGGCGGTATTATCGCAGGTTTTGTAGCTGGTTATATTGCACATTACTTGATCAAAACGATCAAAATGCCTAAAAACTTTGAAGGTCTTAAACCGATTTTAATCGTTCCAGTCTTGTCTGTTCTTGCTATTGGTCTATTGATGGTCTACGTTATCGGTCAGCCGATTGAATGGTTGTTGACTGGTTTGACAGCTTGGTTAACGAATATGGGTGCAGGAAATGCAATTATGCTAGGTGCTATTCTTGGCGCAATGATGGCACTTGATATGGGTGGCCCTTTCAACAAAACAGCGTATACGTTTGCAGTAGGACTGCTAGGTGCTTCACTGTATACACCAATGGCTGCTGTTATGGCAGCAGGGATGACTCCACCACTAGGTATCTGGTTAGCAACCGTTATAGCTAAAAATCGCTTTACGAAAGAAGAACGTGAAGCAGGTAAAGTTGCTTCGGTTCTCGGATTATCGTTTATTACCGAAGGAGCGATTCCGTTTGGTGCAGCCGATCCGATTCGTGTTATTCCTTCCTTTATGGTAGGTTCAGCAGTTGCTGGTGCATTGTCCATGTACTTTGGTGGCGGACTACATGCTCCTCATGGTGGTGTATTCGTTCTCTTTATCCCGAATGCAATTGATCATTTACCACAATATGTATTATCTATTGTGATCGGTACAGTCGTTACAGCATTGATGGTCTTGTTGCTTAAACGCAAAGCACCTGCTAAGTTATAAGTAATTATAATTCATTACAAGCGATCGGAAAGACCCTCTTTCCGGTCGCTGTCCATATTTCTGCTTAGTGGGTTCACAAATAATAATTAGATGAAGATGATGAGAAGGAGTGACACTAGCCATGAATATCAGCGAACTATTAAGCACAGAAAGTATTTTTTTACCTTCTACAGCAACTACACGTGAAGAAGCGATTCAACAAATGGCAGCCGGTATGAAAGCTTCTGGTGCAGTGACCAACGAAGCAGCTTATGTAGATGCTGTGATGGCACGTGAACAACAAAGTTCAACAGGAATTGGTTTTGGTGTAGCGATTCCTCATGGTAAATCAGCAGGTGTAGCCAAAGCAGCTTTAGCCTTTTCACGATTTGCAGAGCCGATTGATTGGGAATCTTTAGATGATCAACCTGCTCAAATTGCATTTATGATTGGTGTACCTGAAGAGAATGCTGGAAATGAACATTTGCAGATTTTAGTGGCTCTTTCTCGCAAATTAATTCATGAAGAATTTCGTGCTGAATTGATCAATGCTCAAAGCAAACAAGAAGTGATTGATATTTTAACGCGTACGATTGGATAATATAAATTAGATATAGTTATATGTAAATAAGAGCGTATTACCTTTTGATCAGGTGATACGCTTTTTTTGTTGTCCTTTTTGATGATTCATGATCGACGAAGTGATAAGGATACATCATAGCTAGGCGTTTGAAAGTCATGGAGACGGTTAATGAACAGTATCTTACAAAAATAGATACGTATAGAACCAACTATAAAATAAAGGTGGAACATAATGAGCAAATGGATAGAGTTTACTCAAGCTTCGCGATTGCATTTTGTGCCTTTGATGATCATTTGTGTGGTACAAGGAGCTTTGGCAGCATGGATCTGGAATGACCAGTTTAGTGTGATCATTTTTCTATTAACGTTGATTGGCTCCAGTGCCATACATATTTTTTCGATGATGATTAATGATCTATGGGATTATCGTAGTGGTGTCGATGTAGCTGCTTATCAATCGGATGAATCGATTTCAACCGATTCAGGGTATCTGACTACTGGGAAATGGAGTGAACAAACATTTGCCCGGGTGACATGGAGTATGCTGGCAATTACGATTATCTGTGCGGTAACATTATACTTTTTAAGCGGATGGGGCGTTTTATTACTGGGTGGCATAGGTGGATTATTGGCTTTATTTTATGTCGTTCCACCGGTCAAATACGGATATATTGGTAAAGGCAGTAGTGAACTTGCACATGTATTATGTTTTGGCGTTTTTCCAGTCATGGGTGCTTATTATGTGCAGACCGGTCATTTTGATATCCGATTATTCTTTTTGTCACTACCGATGGGATTACTAACGACATTAACCTTTTTTAATCACCATTTTTTACATTGGAAAACAGATAAAAAAGTTGGTAAGCGTACACTGGTAGTTGTATGGGGAGAACGCAAATCTTTTCGTTTTTCGATTGTTTTGTTGTGTCTTGCACTGTTCAGCATTTTGATCTGTGTGCTTGTAGGCGGATTGCCGATCTACGGTATTCTTGCTTTACTGACAGCTATTCCATTGTGCCGTATGTACCAGCATATGAAAAACAAACGTAATTTACAGACGCATCAGCAATTACTATGGTTATCTTTACGAACTTCGCTTCAATGTGGAACCGTGATGATTCTGGTATTGTTGGTCGGTCGATGGATATGGATCATCTAATAATCGTATAGCCATTGAAAAAGTTAAACCGCAAAAAAAGACATTCTAAACCAATGTCTTTTTTTGTTTAAATACCGAAAATAGCTACTCAAACATAGACAGTAATATAAAAATTTTCTAAAATGTATGTACAAGTAGGACATTATGGAGCATAATTTAATTATTTATATGTACAAGTTCATTACTTTTGTAAGCGGTATCTTTATTATAAAGAAGGAGATGACAACATGAAGCAACCAACAACATCTATCAATGAACAAATTACGCTTTGGAATCAACAATCCGCTTTGGATGCAGGAGGTCAACATTTCAAAACAATCGGTATTCATATCGAACTTGAAGCAGGTGCCGTTCGCAAACTTCCTGCATATGTGCAGACCGAAAGATATCAACAAGTAATGGTTGTCTATGATACGAATACGTATGAAGCAGTAGGACGACAGATTATAGATTTGCTACAAAGTATAGAGGTAGGTATTACAGAATTAGAACTACGTGAAAATAAAGTGGGTGATGTGATTGCAGATGAAGCGACGATCGTACAATTGTTGCTAGCTGTAACCCCTGAGATAGATGCTATTATTGCAGTCGGTTCAGGAACGATTCATGATGTAGTGCGGATCGTTAGTTATAAAATGGATAAACCGTTTCTTTCTGTACCTACCGCTGCGTCGGTCGACGGATTCACTTCTGCGGGAGCACCGTTAATCGTTAATGGAACCAAAGAAACGTTTCAAGCCAAAGCTCCACAAGCTATTTTTGCCGATATCAATGTCTTAATGAATGCGCCACAGACTTTAACTGCCGCAGGATTTGGGGATATGCTAGGCAAATGTACTTCACTTGCCGATTGGAAAGTATCTCGTGATCTCGGTAATGAACCTTATAACCAATTGGTCTATGACATCACAGAAGAAGCACTTAATCAATGTATTGAAAAAGTAGACTTGATTGCTTCAGGTAGTGCAGAAGGCATCTATACCGTGATGCATTCGTTACTTGCTTCAGGAATAGCGATGTTGATTGCTGATCATTCTCGCTCTGCTTCAGGTGGAGAACATCATATTTCTCATCGCTGGGAAATGGAACTGATCAAAGGTGGACACCGACAAATTTTACATGGAGCCAAAGTAGGTGTGGCTTCAGCACTTTTAGCTGATCATTATCGTCAATTATCAGTTACTCATCCTGAAGTTAAAGCATTTGCCGCTTACAAACATATTCCGACCAGTGCACAAATGAAACAATGGTTATCTGCCGCAGGTGGACCGAGCGAATATGAGCAATTAGAAATGCCAGCTGAATGGTTAGAGCTTGCTTTACATTCAGCGCATACGCTACGTAACCGTTATACAGGACTGAAATATATGAATGAACATCAATTGATCTAATAGACTATGTTTATGGTAAAATAACATATCATATATCTTTATCAATCGTTCGGAGGAATTATGGCCGCAAAATACAGACAAGTTCGAGATGAAATATTATCATGGATACATTCATCCAAATTATTACCGGGTAGCCGACTGCCTTCAGAACATGAGATCGCTGATCAATTCAGTGTAAGCCGACAGACTGTTCGTCAAGCATTAGGAGAGCTGGTGCGAGAAGGCTGGTTAAACCGGATGCAAGGTAAAGGAACATTTGTTGCTGATCCTGCTGTCAAATCGGTCGATGATAACAAAACTGTCGGTGTCATCACAACCTATATCTCTGATTATATTTTCCCACAAATTGTGCAAGGCATCGAAACAAGACTGCGTAGCGAGGGCTACCGGCTGTTACTAGCAAGTACAGAGAACGATCCCACCAAAGAGCGGGAGTGTCTAGAAATGATGCTCAATCAGTCTCCAGCGGCTTTGATTGTAGAGCCTACTCGTAGTGGAGAACGTAGTGCGAATCTGAATTATTTTCTGACGATTGAAAATCGGTCTATTCCTTATCTAATGATCAATGCGAGTTATGAAGAAATGGATTCGGCTTGTCTACGAATGGATGATGAGCGTGGAGGGTTTTTGGCAGCTCAGCATTTAATTGAGTTAGGGCATCGGCGCATAGCCGGTTTTTTCAAAACAGATGATATGCAAGGTGTGCGCAGAATGAAAGGGTTCGTAGCTGCTCATCGCAAGTACAGTATTCCGCTACAGCCATCACTGATCTTCACGTATAATACAGATGATAAAAGTACTGCACCGATTGCACAAGCGAAGCAGTTGATCGAACAATCTGCTCAAGAACGTGCAACAGGCTGGGTTCTATATAATGATGAGTTAGCTGTGAATTTGCTTCAAGTGGTACGTGAAGCAGGATTGTCTGTACCGAATGACCTTTCGTTAGTCGGATTTGACGATTCTTTTTTAGCGACTGCAACAGAAGTGAAGTTAACTACACTTAGTCATCCTAAGCATGCATTAGGCACAGCAGCAGCAGAAATGATTTTGCAGATGTTAGATGGAGAACAACGTGGTCTGGGTGAGAAGATACATACCCCTGAACTGATTATTCGAGAATCGACATCATCTCCAGCATAATCATTTATATAGAGATCAACAAGGAAGAACGGTTATCTCTTTAAGCTATTTTGTAATAAGGAGTGTACTTATGAAGACATTAGAACAAGCATTATCTACATTTGTAGAAACTCATCGTACCTTTGAGCTTCAGGGTCACTTTACTCCGATACAACCGGACACATTACAGCAACAGTGGCCAGACAACATTCCAAGTTCTGCTGAATTGGATTATTATCTGAGTCGTTATCAACCGAATGATATCCTGATTGAAACAGGTTTTGCTCCGATCATTTTTTGGTCGATTGATCAATTGCAACAAGCATTGATCGGTTATCGCTGGGTAGGCATGTCTGAGCCATTTGAAGCAAGCGATACATGGCCATCTCATTGGGTAATTATTGCAGATGATCTGGGTAAAGGTAAGCCTATTCTGGTAGACACTCATCAAGAAGGCACACCTGTATATGCAGGCTATGACGCAGGGAACCCTTTTTTAATAGCATCAAATCTAGCTGATTTTTTTACCGCTATGACGGCATGGATTGAAGTGGTCTATGGATCATTTGATGTTTTTGAAATTACCGATGATGATAGTGTGGTTTTACCTGAATTTGATGCTCAGTTAAAGGTTGCGCTTGAGCCTATTTTGGGAGTGGAATTATTCGCGCATTTCTATGATTACTTTTATGGATGATATGCATATAAAAAAACTCCGCTTCTCACTAGATTCAGTGGGAAAGCGGAGTTTTTGTACTGCTTATTTGGTTGTACCTATACATTCAATGTGAAGATGCTAGATTACGCTTGAGATTTTTCGTCTTCGCCCAATACACAGTCAGCGAATAAGACAGATTTGGGAATACGGAAAAATTGCTCTGTTTTTTCTTGAAATGCAGGAGAAGGCAAAGTTGCTTGATGTAACCACTTGCGGAATGTACCTGGATGAACACCAATCCAATGACTGACATCGGTTACAGATAAATCATGAACCATACATAAACCTGTCAAAATGTGATTGCGTACCGGTGAACGAGTAATCGTTCTTTTCATAAAGCGAGAAGGTTCTTGCTGGCAAATCACAGGGCTATTATTAATCACCTGTTGGTTAAACAAAATGTGATGCGGATATCCTAATTCCCGGCATACTTTTTCAAGATTAGCTTTGCCAGGGAGGCGGCCTTCATAGACCCAAGCACTAACGCTTCGTGATGAAACCGATAACCGTTCTGCAAGTTCAGATAGTTTGATATCGTTGACCATGAGTACAGCAAGCAATACACGATTGCGAATTTGACAACGTGTCGGTCTGCGGAATCGCTTTACTCGAACTCCTTTGCCGAGATACTTACGGTTGATCAGAGACCACGCCTCTATAAAGTGTCGTTCTGGTTGATTAGGCATATTTCCTCCGATTAATCTATTTTTTCGTGATATTAGGTTTAGTGTCCTTTCAACATCCTACAACACACAGACGCTCGTTTCAAGCTGACATGGACACTATTTTTAACCAATTAAGAATATTTATCAAATAAGAATGATTATAAGCATAATAACATATGCAAATCAGTAATATAGATCATAGCAGTATCTAAAAGTTGATCTATATGTTCTTTAATCCTTCTTTATATACTTCAAACGTTCTCACCTCAAAATCAATAAAACATACTCTCTTTACATCAACAAATGAATAGAAAAATAAACAGGATAAAGCTATCGAATATTTTATCAAATTAGTATGCGTTGTTATCCGCAGAGAGATTTTAAAATAGAACCATAAAATACACTTATATCTATATTTATCCTTTTATAGTTTCATATATCCATATTATTTAAGAGCTAAATGATTAATTTTATAAAAAAATAAAAATAGAGCGTATGACTTGGTACGTCTGGGTTTCTAATCAATTGTGTGCAAGTATTTTGGTTCTTTTATAAAAAAATAAATTCATTTCTGATACATTTGTTGTTTAATGGGGTATTAAATAAGACGATAGCCGATTGCTTGACCAAATCGGTTGCAACATCTAAAACTACCACATAATCGTTTTATATTATTAGGAGGCCAATACTTATGAGTACAAATCACGAAAAACTTACAGCAACAAAAAGAGAAAGTTCAAAACGTTCTGAAATGCGTGAACTTCGTCTAAACGGACGCGTTCCAGGTGTAGTATATGGTCCAGATTTGGGCAGCGTACCTGTACATGTAGATTCCAAACAATTGCTAGCTCACGTTAAACGCGGTGGAGCAGAAATGTTCTCACTTGCTGTTGAAGGCGGAAAAGAAGTACAAGTATTGATTAAAGATGTACAACGTGTAGATGGTCGCATCTTGCATGCTGACTTTATGCAGGTTTCTGATACTAAACCAATTCAGGTAACAATGCCAATTGACTTCCACGGCGAAGCAATCGGTACTAAATCTGGTGGGGTATTGCAACACCAAGCAACAGAACTAGAAGTGAGCGGTTTGGCTAAAAACTTGCCAAGTAGCCTTGAAGTTGATATTTCCGGATTGGAAATCGGCGACAGAGTCATCGCAAGCGATGTTAAATTACCATCTGGCGTTACATTGGTATCGAATGAAGAAGAGATTATCGCTTCTGTAATCGTACCTCGTGTAGCTGAAGAAGATCTTGAACCTACTACTGCTGATGAAGCAGAAACAACTGATGCTGCTACAAATGATGCAGGCGAAGAAGTTCCAGAAGTGGGCAAAGAATAATAGTATTCATACCCGGTATGAATCTGTAATATAGCATGACCAAAAAGCTGGTACTCTTTATGAGTATCAGCTTTTTTTATCAGCGCATCTGTAATTCATTTATGATACGATAAGAAAGAAACTTATTGTCTATACAAAGGAGCTATTCTGTTATGATCAAACACATTGTTTTATTTAAGTTGAAAAATCCAACAACTGAAGTTGTAAATGAAACCGTAGCCAAATTGAGAAGTTTGGAAGGCAAAGTGGAATCACTGATTGCTTTGGAGATTGGCGCAGATATTTTACGTACAGAACGTTCTTATGATGTAGCTTTGACCGCTACATTTGAGACATTAGAAGGTCTACAAGCGTATCAAGTGCATCCAGAACATGTGAAAATCATTGAATACATGAATAGTGTCAGAGAAAGTTCAATAGCAGCAGACTACGAATACTAAGGCGGTGTGACTCTTTTGTACTATATAAACCGTGAACAGATTGAACGAAGAATTGTAGCCCTAGAAGATGTATGTGAAGCATTACAACAAGTGTCTACGCATTGGGACAGCAGTCTTATTTCTGGTTTTGTTCAAGAGCGAGCCCTTCATTTAGCGATTGAATGTGTCACAGATATCGGCAGTTATTTGATTGATGGCTTTATTATGCGGGATGCTAGTAGTTATGACGATATCGTAGACATTATGCGTGATGAGAAAGTGATTGATCAGCCGATGGGTGAGACATTGACTGCATTAGTACGCCTTCGTCGCCCATTGGTACAGGAGTATTATGATTGGAATCGTACAGAACTGCACCCACTAACGACTCCTTTAGTGCATGTGTTGAAAGAATTTGGTCAACGTGTGTATACGTATCTGGATCAGGAATTAGATTCGTTGACTGTAGTAAATGTAGACAGAGCATCAGGTAATTCTACGTCTACATAATATGGAATAAGATTGTAAATATCTTGTTTGAAAAGATAGCTTTGGAATTTACATCCCCCTGTTGATACGCTACAATAGCGTTAATACACAAAGGGATGATGTGACCCTTTTCGCTGACAAAGCGGATGGGGTCATTTTTATTTCAATTTAGAGCAAGGGGGTCATACGATGAAGTCCCATCAGGAACCATCGACCCGGCGCAGTATTATGATTATGCTCAAAACACAAGGACCTTTCAGTGTATCTGAGCTAGCACGGGAATTAAATATTACAGAGATGGCGGTAAGACGTCATATTCATACGTTAGATCAAGAAGGGTTACTGATTACTGAAACCGTGCGTATCCCGACAGGTAGACCATTTTTGCGCTTTCGGTTAAGTGAACGAGCAGAAGAACATTTTCCGCATAATTATCACCAGCTAGCGCTAGATTTGTTGAGTGAATTGGATGAAGAAGATGTAACTCGATTGTTTGAAGGACGTAAGCAGAAGTTATTATCTCGTTATCAAAGTATTGCCGACACTGAAGATCATCAAGAACGAGTAGCGGCGTTAACAGATATTCAGCATAACGGTGGTTATATGGCTCGTTATGAACAACAAAGTGAGAATCATTATACGATTTACGAATACAACTGTCCGATTAACCAGATTGCTAATCGTTATGATATTGCTTGTCAGTGTGAACAGCAGTTATTTGAACAATTGTTGCAAGCTGATGTAGAGCGTACAGAATGTATTGCTAAAGGTGGACGTTGTTGTGTCTATCAGATTCAATTTCAACCCCAATCATCGACAAGTTCTGAGTAAAAGCAGACAGCTTATAGGTCTGCTTTTTGGGTTGTAGCATAATGCTCAGCAGACAAGTGGGATATTTAAGCGGTGTATGGGTAATACACATATAGAAAACATAAGTGAAACGAAGGAGAGATAACAATGCCAAATCATAACAAATCAAAAAGTTTAACATGTGGTATTTTGACAGGACTATTGGTAGGAGGATCTACAGCACTTTTACTTGCACCTAAGCAAGGTCGTGAACTGCGTTCCGATATTTCTACGAATGCTCGTATTGCAGGAGCTAAAGGTCGTGAACTCGCCGAGTTGAGTAGAGAAGTTGTCGGTGTGGTCAAAGATTGGAAAGAACAGATCAATATTGCAACAGCAGAAGTAAAAGTAGAACTGGCTGCTCTTAAAGCAGAACAAGCCGACACACAAGGCCCAGAAACAAAAGGAAATTACAGCGTCTAAATCAACGTTACATCTTTCACTTGCGACTATGTGTGTATACGGTATAATAGGTACAGTTTACGAAAAGGAAGCGATATGTACGTGCAACAACCGATAGCTATATTTGACTCCGGTGTGGGAGGATTAACTGTTGCAAAAGAAGTTATGCGACAACTACCACGCGAAAAAATCATTTATTTTGGAGATACTGAGCGTGCTCCTTATGGACCTCGTTCTCTCGAAGAAGTTAGAGAATTTACAGAGCAAATTGTGAATTATTTAATGACCTTTCAACCTAAAATGATAGTGATTGCTTGTAACACCGCAACGGCAGCAGCCTTAGAACATATCAGTTCAAAAGTGTCTATACCGGTAATCGGTGTAATTCATCCAGGTTCAAGAGCAGCGATTAGTGCAACTAAAACAGGCTTTGTCGGCGTTATTGGTACGGTCGGAACGATTAATAGTGGTGCATATTCAGCAGCGTTGAAGCAATTATCACCGTTTATACAGGTATACAGTCAGGCTTGCCCTGAATTTGTTCCTTTAGTCGAACGTGGTGTATTTCTAGACGATGAAGCTTATGAGGTAGCACAGCAAGTGTTAGCGCCTGTACGTAGTTATCCGATTGATTGTCTGATTCTAGGTTGTACGCATTATCCATTTCTACATGAAGCGATTCAAGCTGCTGTCGGCCCTGATGTTAAGTTGATCAATTCAGCCGAAGAAACAGCACGTGAGATCAGTACTATTTTGTACAATAAAGGCAAGCTAGCGCTTACTGAAGAGTTGCCTGTCCATGAATTTTTCTGTAGTGGCACCGCAGAGATATTTCAACACATTGCCCGTCAATGGCTAGGAGAGCAGATTAAGCTTACTCCTGTATTATGGCAAGTCTCACGAATGGTGTAGTATAGAGCATTTGGATCTCTGCATCTATTCAAAAGTACATAAAAAAGCTACCTTTACTCTTGAAGAGTTGGAGGTAGCTTTTTTGATGCTGCTGTTCATCTATTCTACATTCAAACGATATGGTGATCTGAAAAGTTAGATATGCACGATAGATGCTCCTTTAACGACCTGTTGTAGCGCCTGTACGATTTGCGAAGGACTTTCGTATAACGAACGGTTTACTATAAAATCACGTCCTAGCGCAGCTGCATTGCGTTTGACAGCCAGTCGGTGAGCATCTTCTGTGATCGCTTCAATATCCCGAGCATGAGCCAAACCGAAAATACGACGAATGATCTCACTTCCTGCGAAACCAACAGCATCTGCCCAAATATGTTGTAACTGATATTCCAGATAACCTTCAACCTGTGCAAAATCGTCTACGTTGTTCTGTCGCCATAGATTGGAGAACGTTATTGTAAATACATCCCATACTTGAGTGATATGAAATAACAGTGCAGCTCGGTCACTTTCTTCACGAGCCAGTGCAGACAATAGAGTATTAGCTATAAATAGACCTACATCAAACCCGATCGGTCCGTAAAAAGCAAACTCAGGATCGATAACTTTGGTTTCTTCGTCACTGGCAAAAATACTACCGGTATGCAGATCACCATGTAGCAAAGCTTCGGCATGGGTCATAAATGTCTGCTTCAACTTCGCCGCTTCTAATAAAAGAACTTGATCGTTCCATAATGCTTCTGCCGTAGGACGCAAAATATCTTCTACATCGTTAGTCTCATGGTCAAATAGTGGATACGTGAATACAAAATTTTCTGTAATTTTACACAATTCAGGATTGTGAAATTGTAGTGCTAGTTCACGCTTTTCCTGCGGACCCATTGCAAAGTCTGATGTTGCAAAAAGAGTCTTTGCTAGAAATTCACCAATATGGGTGGAGAGTAACGGATACGTAGAACCACTGGCTAACCCTGTACGTACAATAGTGAGATGAGACAGATCTTCCATAACGGTAATGGCATAAGCTGCATCGGTATAATAAATTTCCGGTACAAACTGAGGTACATGTTTGGCGAAATGTCGCAATGCTTCACTTTCGATCACAGCACGGTTCAAAGTCAAAGGCCAACCTTCTCCAATCACACGTACATAAGGAAGAGCTTGCTTGATAATAATGCCACGCTGAGCAGCAGGTTCTGTGATCCGAAATACCATATTAAGATTCCCATCACCAATTTCATGACAGACCAGATCGGCATTGCTATCGAATAACTCTAATTTTTTGGCAAGGGTGATTGCTGTATGTTCTGTAAGAGCTTCATACGATGGTTGAGAAAGGGTCATATCGAATATCCTCCTTTAAAAATCAAGTATTTAGTATGTCCTATAGCCGATCCAACGTTTTAAGTTATACTTTTTGACGTTTACGATGCACAAAAGTTACTGCCAAAGCGAGAACAAGTACTGCTCCTTTGATAATATCTGTAGTGTAATACTGGACATGAAGCATAGTCATTCCATTGACGAGTACTCCCATCAACACAGCACCGAAAAAAGTACCGATAACATTCGGACGACCTGCACCAAATACCGAGTAGCCTACAAATACGGCTGCAAGTGCATCCATTTGCATCGACGATCCTGCATCAATCTGACCTGAACCGACACGAGCTGCAAATAAAATCCCGCCAACTGCTGCAAATACACCGGAAGCTACATAAGCAAGGGTACGCACACGATTCACACGTAGACCGGATAGGCGAGCCGCTTCTTCATTACTACCTGTCATAATCATTTGTCGTCCGCCACGTGTATATTTGAAGAATAAGTGCATCCCAATCACAGCGACCAGCATTAGAATAACAGGGAAAGGAACACCTAATAATTTACCCTGACCAATCCATAGAAATGAATCCAACATCACACCGGGTGCTTTGGTTCCATCTTGAAATTGCATATTATTGTAGATCGAATACCCTTTTGTATACGTTCTATGAATGCCGCTAACTATATACATCACAGCTAGTGTAGCCAGTAGATCAGGAATACGAATTTTGACAATCAAAAAAGAATTTAATAATCCGACCAGTGCGCCAATAATCAAAGGAACAATCAATACCAGAATCAAAGGCATCTGATGCCAGACCATCATCGCTGCCACTACAACAGTCGTGAGCGATACGGTCGAGCCCGCAGAGAGATCGAATCCATCTACAGTTAGTGAAATCGTAATCCCAATCGCAACAAATGTGACAATTGAGATGGAACGCAAAATATCGCTGATATTGTTGTAGGTGAAAAAGTGTTGATTATAAATAGAGAAAAAGAGTAGCACAAGCCCGATAAAGATCAAAGCTCCATAACGATACGAGAATTGAGCGATTTTGTGATTCATACAAGTTCCTCCCGGCCAGCGCTGGCATAATATAACAAATCTTCTTGTGAAGCTTCTCCATAGTTAAAAGATTTCATGATTTTACCATCACACATGACGAGGATACGATCAGCCAGCCCGATCGCTTCTTCAAATTCACACGTAAGGTATAAAATGCCTTTACCTTGACCAGCTAGTTCTCCGATCACTTTGAAAATATCCCGTTTGGCTCCAATATCGACGCCTTTAGTCGGTTCATCGAGTATAAAAAGTTCTGCATCTGTCTGCATCCATTTCCCAATCGCTACTTTCTGTTGATTTCCTCCACTAAGATAGCCCGTTAACTGCTGATCCGATGACGTTTTGATGCCTAGCGACTTAATCAGTTGATCACCATGCTGTTTTTCAGCAGTTTTCGAGACGATACCCATACGGGTAATTTTTTTCAAAATAGGTAAGCTTAAATTATGCAGCACCGATTCTTTGACCAGAATACCTTCTTTACGGCGTTCTTCAGGAACAAGCACAATCCCGGAAGTAAGCGCATGATAAGGCGTTTTGGAATGTAGGTTACGACCGCTTAATTGAATTGTGCCTCGTTCGGGTTGATCCGCGCCGAATAATAATTTAGACAATTCCGTTTTGCCGGCACCAACCAATCCCACGACAGCAACAACTTCACCACGTCGAACTTCCAGATCGACCCCTTGTACATATCGACCTGCTGCTAGATCAGATACGGTTAATAGAGGGTCACCAATCGTTACAAATGTTTTGGGATATTTTTCTGCAAAAGCTCGACCGAGCATCGAGTGTACCACTTCATTAGCATTGGTCTCAGCTGTAGCCACAGTACTTACCTTTTTGCCATCACGCATCACTGTAATCTTATCGCAGACTCTAAAAATTTCAGGCAGTCGATGGGAAATAAAAATAACCCCGATTCCTTGTGCTTTCAAGCCTTCCATGATGGTAAATAATCGTTCGGCTTCTTCCATACTCAGTGGAGCTGTAGGTTCATCGAAAATAACGAATTTAGCTTGTTCTGCCATAATGCGTGCGATTAATACCAACTGCTTTTCCGCTAAAGACAATTCACTCACCTGTTGACGAGCAGAGATCGCAAATCCTAACTTTTGCAAAATCGCTTCAGCTTGCTGATAAATAGATTTCCAATGCAGAATTGGACTGCCTTGAGAAGAAGTCAGATGACTGAGTAAAATATTTTCGGCGACTGACAACTGGGGAATAAGCGAAGTGTCTACTTCTTGATAGACACACTGAATCCCGGCTTGCTTGGCGGCGGCTGGCGAATCGATCTTGACTTGCTCACCGTTGATCACAATATGACCTTGGTCAGAAGTATAAGCACCCGATAAAATTTTCATCAATGTACTTTTGCCTGCGCCATTTGCTCCGAGTAGTGCATGAATCTCACCACTATTTACTGTAAATTCCACATCGGTTAGTGCAGGTACATTGGCAAATGACTTATAGATGCCGTTCATCACTAGACTACCTGTTGAGACATGTAGAGGAGTATTCATGGGATTGTTCCTTTCGCATCCATATCTGTATAGACAAAATCCGGATCGGTCTCCTAAGAAACCGCCGGAATGTGGGTCTACATTAAAGTAGGAATGTATGTTTTTGGATTATTGTCCAGCCACCGATTTTTCTAGTGCTTTTAATTGATCAGTATTCCCTTGATCACTTTCGCCCCAGCCTTTTACATATTCATTGAGATCTGCTGTCGTTACTTTTTTGTCTTTGGGTAGATCATCACGCTGTACATAGACAGGTTCCAATTCTACTTTTTCATCTTTGGTGTTGCCAGCGAATTTTTGGTACAAATAACGAACTTGTACACGTCCGATTGTTGTCGGGTCAACAGCTGCTGAAGCGATCCACGGACTATTTTTATCCTGAATCAAATTCAAATCTTCATCACTCAGATCAATACCATAGACTTTGATCTCATCACGTCCCGCTTGCTTGATTGCATTTGTTGCGCCTTTAGCGAATTCATCCCAAGCTGCCCAGACAGCTGTAATATCACCTTTATTTGGATATTGTTTTAAAATAGCTTCCATTTGTGTCTGTGCATCCAATTGAGCATTGTCTGCTGTACCGAAAGCGGCAATTTCTTTGATATCTGGATATTTGGCTTGGAATGCTTTATACGAAATTTGACGAGATTCCATAGGAGGGAAGCCAGCAACCCAAATTTTAACGATATTGCCTTTACCATTTGCATCTTTCGCCAGTTGGTCTAACGTTAACTCCGCCATTTTCTGATCGTTTTGTGCCAGATTAGTTACGCCTTGTACGCCATCTAATGCAGAGTCAAAAGCAACGATAGGGATATTGGCTTGCACTGCTTTTTGTACGCCCATTGTAAGAGCACCTGCGTCTCCATGATCAAGTAAGATTCCATCGAACTCACCCTGATTTACAGCTGCATCGAGAGCAGAAGCCATTTTGCTCAGATCGTTATCTGCTGTAATGACTGTAACGGTTCCACCATATTTGGCAACTTGATTTTTTACACCATCTACATATTGAGCTGAAAAAGTTCCGTTGTTTAAACGCATAATGAGAGCGATATTTTTACCTTTAAGTGGTTGATCAGAAGAACCTGTAGCCGTGGCATCATTACTGGCCGCTCCATTACCGCAAGCACTTAAAGCCATTACCAAAACTACCATTAATGTAAGCAAGCTAGCTAACTTTGAACTCTTTTTCATTTTCTTTTCCCCCTGTACATAATCGCTTTAAAGCTTTCAAGTAATTAATTATATTAAAATTTAATATAGAAGCTAAAACCAAGTATGTCAATGGGTTTTATGTAATTTGATGATTTTTGTCGAAAAGTACGCGATAAGAATAAACATTTACTATAAAAAAAGTATAAAATTAGATATCAATCAGTAACCTAAAGGGTAATATATAAGTAACTAAACTTTTAAATGCTTGATTGGTTGTCTAAACATCGTTGTCTCAACATTCTTTCGATAGAAAGGAGGTGAAAGCTCCTATGAAGTATCGAGTGTTAGCTTTGTTGATTGCTTTGTTTTTGTATTATTTTACACATCATGATATTGCTCATGCCGATGGAGAAGTATCGAATTCTGATTCATCCACTGCTCAGACTTCATCGACGACAAATGAATCGGCGAAGTCCACAACAAGCTTAGTTGGTAATGTATTAAGTAGCACAACCAGTTCGATCAGTAATGTAGTCAAAGATACCGTCAAAGGTACAACAGATACTGTCGACAAAACAGTAGACAATGTATCCAACACTGTAAAAGACACAACCAGTCAAGTATCTACTACAGTAGATCAAGCCACTACAGATGCCACTACGATTGTCAAAGACGTTGTAGATCTACCTGTTAATGTCATTCAAGAAGTAGATCAAGCAGCTAATGGACAATCTTCTGATGTATTAGGTAGTGTAACTTCTGCAGTAGATCAGACGGTGAACAATGTTACAGACACTGTGCAACATACTGTAGACAACACAACTAATACCGTTACAGGTGTCTTAGATTCTACCGTTAAAACAGTAGAGGATACGGTCACTTCTGTTGTAGATACAACCACAACGGTTATACCCGAAGTCGTACCTGTTGTTCCTGATGTGCCGGTGATCAATCTTCCGCCGATTGTACCGCAGCTTCCAGTAGACGTTCGACCTACTCCGGTACCGGATGATTCCGTAGCACCGAATCCATCGAAAGATACAACTGCAACTCACCATTCTCAGAAAAATAGTACTCAAGGTGATCCGGATAGTCATACACCAGCTATGCCACCGGTTCAACCTGCTGTCCCATCGGTTCATATTGCAACGCAGTCCCCATCGACAGAGGCAGTTCAATCTTCACCGATCAATGAGTCTAACGATAAAGATATACCAGCTTCAATTCCATCACTACCCAAATCTATTTCCAAAAATATTTCTACGATTCCAAGTCCAGTTCAAGAAAAAGTTCAATCTGTTCAGACATCATCAGATGCAACAGCATTGCCAGTAGATGAATCTGTATCTGATGGATCAAATCCAGATGCGTTGGCAATTCAGACATCTGTTGAACCAGAACCATCCAGTAAGCCATTCATTTCAGATGTGAAAGGAACAGAACCTGTTTCTCCAAGCGCAGCGATTTGGCTTGATATTCAAGGCGTGCAAGGATTAGTCGTTGCACATTCTTCAAGTTCAGCAGAATGGTCTAGTAACAGTAATCCTTCCAATTCGCAAAATGTATTTGTTAATAATCGTTTGGCAAATTGGAAGCATTATCGTATTCATCTTTTAACGTACCGTGCTCAATCCGAGCATGGCAGTAATCAATGGACACATGCACCACCAGGACAACCACCGCAAGAAGCTCCCTATTTTATTTGAAAAAATAAAAATTAAAGGGAGCGATTAACAATGAGATGGTCAATGAAAACAATGGTAGCGACAGGTTGTCTAGCGGCGGTATTGGGATGGTCACAAGGAACAGTATCAGCAGATTCAACAAATGATGCATTGCTGAAAATTGATCTTCACAATGAAGATTCTTCATCGAGTGCTGTTCATGTAGGTATTTTGGAAAATAAAGATACAACATCAACAGACTCTTCTGGATCGAATGAAGTAATCAGTATTGAGACAGAAGATACAATACTCGGTGATGAATTCAATGTTGATGTGTTACCAGAGCACAACAATACGACAACAGATCAACAAGATCATCAAGCTGCTGTAGAGGTGACAGGAACCGATACAATCGTAACGGACGACTTGCATATTGGTGTATTGGATCAACAAAATCAATCCACTGATAGCAATACCAACGACCATGAAGCTGTAGTAGAAGTAAGTGGAACGGATACTATTATCGGAGACGACTTACATGTAGGAGTGTTAGACAACAGTGATTCTTCTACCGATACTACAGATAGTAATCATGAAGCTGTAGTGGAAATAAGTGGAACGGATACTGTTGTAGGAGAAGATTTGCACGTAGGTGTATTAGATAACAGTAATTCTTCTACAGACACTACAGATAGTAATCATGAAGCTGTAGTGGAAGTAAGCGGAACCGATACTATTATAGGAGACGACTTGCATGTAGGTGTATTGGATAACAGTGATTCTTCTACCGACACTACCGACACTACAGACAGTAACCATGAAGCTGTAGTAGAAGTGAGTGGAACGGATACTATTATTGGAGACGACTTACATGTAGGTGTATTGGATAACAGTGATTCTTCTACCGACACTACAGATAGTAACCATGAAGCTGTAGTAGAAGTAAGCGGAACCGATACTATTATCGGAGACGACTTGCATGTAGGCATATTGGACAACAGTGATTCCTCTACCGACACTACAGATAGCAACCACGAAGCTGTAGTGGAAGTAAGTGGAACCGATACTATTATCGGTGACGACTTGCATGTAGGCGTATTGGATAACAGCGATTCTTCTACTGACACTACAAATACTAACCAACAAGCGGTTGTGCAAGTAGCGACAACTGACCTGATTGTAGATGCTATTGATCTTTCTATTTTGGAAAATAGCAGTCAGCAAAATGCAGCAGGTCAGACAGATCATTCTTCCCTTATTTCAGTAGGGTTATTGGATAATGTGTTGCCTGGTATCAATGTGACTGTACTGGAAAATGAAACATTTACTCCAACACCAAGTACAGAAAATCCAGATGACACCAATCCAGATAACAATACACCTACTATTCCTCAACAACCAGATAATGGTAGTGGAACAGAAGGGAACACAGGAAATAACGGGAATAATGGAAGCAATGGCAATAATAACGACAATGGTACTCCCGGTGGAACTAGTGGTAACGGATCTAATACTACTGGCGATACAGGTAATACCAATGATAATGCTACTGGAAATGCAGGTTCTAATAATGACACCTCAGGCACAAATAATGGAAATTCATCGGTAGGTAATAGTGGTAGCCCAACTGTCGGATCATCTAGTGATAATACAACCTCTAATCCTTTTCCTAACAATACTGGATTATCTACAGTGACCACAGCTTCTATTACTAATCCTATACCTGTAACGATAGAAGATACGCAAGGAACTGCATTCCCATCTGATAGTATTAACAATCATCAACCGAATCGTGTAATTACAGCATCTGCGGATATACCACAATCTGTAGCATGGACTACAGAATCTTCTGTTCAGCCAGCCAAAGGAATAGTGACTGCGGCGAGTATAGCGGCTAACAGCACAGATGTTACAGCAGATATGACCACATCTTCATTATCTGTGTTGCCAAAAACAGGAGAATGGTTAGATTCGACAATGCTTTACACGCTTGGTGCTTTGATGATGATCTTCGGATGGATCGTTCGTCGTCGTTCTTTACGTTCTAATCGTCAAGGACGGTGAATAGAAATGTCCAAATTTGTAGCTCGATGTGGAACGTTATTGTTAGTGTTAGGTATAGTGACGATTGGCTATACCTTGTATTCCAACTGGCATACGAATCAAGTACAAGCATCTTTAAAACAAACATTTGCTACCGGGTTGGATCAAAGTACAGAAGTAGAATCTAAGATTCAATCGGTTTCAAGTGAAACGGGTGCAAAGAAACAAAAAACATCAATAACCACAACGGTAGACGGGTTAAAGGTACAAGGTATTCTACGTATCCCCAAGCTTGATCTACAAACAGCGGTTGTCGAAGGTGCTGAACCAGAGCAGTTACAATCTGCTTTGGGTCATATTAGTGGCGGTGGAGAAGTGGGTAAGCTTAACAGCAATTATTCGATTGCAGGTCATCGTTCAAGTCGATATGGTCAGTTTTTTAACCGTCTGCATGAATTGAACAAGCAAGATTCTTTTCAATTGCAGACTTCTACAGGTAAATATGCTTATCAGGTATACGATATTCAGATTGTAGAACCGGATCAAGTACAAGTTCTTCAACCTGAACGAGGACAATCGATTGTAACGCTGATTACGTGCTACCCTGATCACTCCAGTCAATATCGCCTTATTGTCAAAGGTAAGCTTATACAACAGCCAGTTTAACGTATAAATAGAATATATAAGCTAATCACTTATCATCCGACTTCATAGGATTAAGCTTTCTTCGTGTCATTTAGCGAAGAAAGCTTTTTTATTTTATCATCTATAAATAATATCGGGTGCTGTATCTCTTTGAAACTTTTAGATGAGTTTACCGTAATACTAGAGTAAGACATCAAAAGTGTTTGTGATTATCGTTTGCTACAGAAAAGGGAGAGATGGATTGTGAAATGGAATCGATTTTTTTCGCTACAACAATGGGCGCATGTTTTTAAAAGATTGCCAAGCTTATTAACCTCCCGGGAATTACCTCTAGGAGAAAAATTATTATTTCTTATACCAGTGTTAACGTATTGGGTATTGCCTGATGTGATGCCATTTATGCCTATAGATGATATTGGAGTCACTTTGTTGATGATGAATTGGTTTGTAAGTCGAGCGGAACGCAAAACAGCTTTTGTTTACGAGCAAAAGAAAGTTCGCTAAATGAAGTGATTCGGTTGCCAATAGCAACATAGCTCACTTTGCAAAGTACACTTTTATGGTAGGATCAAATGAAGAGCGCTTGAGGTTCTAAGCGCTCTTAGTCTTGCGTATTATGCAGTGGAGCTATACAATAGTATAGGTTGAGTTTACAGAATAAGTATCTGAACCGATCATACATTTCATAACAAATGAAACCCAAAAAGTATTGTTGGGTTCATTTCTTTTTCAAAAAAGAATATAATGGTCGAATATTCCAAGTATAGTTCCTGCATATAAGCAGGCTAGTCGATGAAGAGGAGCTGATCTTATGAAAGTCAAAATTACCCGTAATGCAGCGAAAGTGATTCAAGCTGAATTGGATAAACCCGAAAATGAAGGTCTAAAATTGCGCGTATTTATTACTAATTCTCACGGTGATCATGTTCATTATGGTATGGACTTGGGACAACCTGAAGGTGCAGAAGAATTAGTAAGCACAGATAAAGAAATCGATGTAGCGGTTGATCCTAATGAATCTTGGTTAGATGGTATTAAAATTGATTATTTATATTTGCCAGAAGAAGGTTTCGTCATCACTAACCCTTCCAAAGGCAATCATGGCGATCACTAAGATCGTTTGAGAAGGGAAAGTATAATGGCTAACGATATTCGCGTATGTGATAAGTGCAATCATGTTCGCCTCAAAACAATGATTCCAAAGTTGGAAAAAATGGCTCCTGATGCTGAAATTAAAATAGGCTGTAAATCATACTGTGGTCCTTGTGGCAAGCGCGCTTTTGTATATATTAATGGCCGTTATGTGAGCGCACCTACAGAAGATGAAGTGCTAGAGAAAGCATCTAAGTTTATTAAAAAACCATCTGTACAAGCGCAAGAACAGGTATAACCAGCAATCAACGGGGAACAACAGATTGCACCGATCAGTATGAAGTTATTGAGCGATACGTGCTTTCTATTGCATAGCTGTATAGCATAACCAAAAAGCCTTTGTAGATCTCACATTAACGTGATGATCCGCAAAGGCTTTTTTTGATATTTATGAATATGATCTTAGAAGAACGATGTCAATCGATCCATTTCAAATGAATTATTTGGCAGTAGTACTGGCTTCATGAAATTGACGAATCAGATCGTACGTAATCAGTTCGTCCGAGACATTCAGACGCTTCTGCGCTTCATCATAGCTAGAACGTGCTTGCTCAACGTCAGTCACTTTACGTGTTTTCATATCGTAGGCAGTACCATGTTCAAATATACCATCTGCTGACGGAATATAGAATACATTACCATCGGTAAATGCACCTGTACGTAGTACCACAAGCTTATCTTCTTTCTGATTGAACATATCGTTACCCATCAGATAGTAAGGGCTAGCGTTAATACCTAGTAAATGTAGAATCGAAGGTGTCATATCCAATTGCCCAGTAGGTTCATTATATGTTCCTGCGTGACTATCGTCAGGTAAATGAACAAGCATAGGGACTTGGTTCATCAGTTGTTCCATATCCAGAGCGGTTAAGGAGCGACCTAAGAATTCCTCCATCGGTTCTTTTTCTTTTAACGAATTATCATGATCTCCATAGAACATAAGAATAGTATCATCCCATAAGCCGTTATCTTTCATTTCTTGTTCCATTTCACCGAGAGCAGCATCGACATAGTGGAGAGACTGAATATAATCGCCAAATGTCGTTCCTGTCAGATCGCCCATATCCAATTCTTGTACAGAAGCAGGTAAGCTATATGGATGATGACTGGATAATGTAATCAAAAAAGAGTAAAACGGTTGTTTGAGTTCGACCATTTTATCAAGAGATTGTCGGAAAAATGATTTGTCACCAAGTGACCATCCTAGAGGTTCATCAATCGTAAAGTCTGGTTTACTGTAAAAGGTATCGTATCCCATATTTTGATACATGATCGATCGATTCCAGAAGCTACTTTCATAAGCATGGAATACATTGGTACTGTAATCTTTGCTTTTAAGTATTTTGGGCAACGTATCAAATTCATGATCAGGGTAACGGATAAATACAGAACCTGTAGGTAGCGGATGAAGAGAAGCATTAGAAGCCATATCTGCATCTGATGTACGACCTTGACCGGTCTGATGATAATACTGGCTGAAATACATACTCTTTTTCATCAAGCGATTAATATTAGGTGTGATCTCTTGTCCGTTATAACTTTGACCAATCACAAAGTTCATAAAAGCTTCGCCTTGAACAACGATCACATTTTTCCCTTTGTAAGCGCCAAATAGGTCATCATCGCCTGCTTTGGATCTTGTTGCTTGTTTGGCATCGAACCATTGTTTAACTTCATCCGTTTTGTCTGTCGACAATTGATCTTGAGGACCAAAATGATCGTCTGCATACCGATAAGCATCATATCCATGAAAAGCCAGTAGACCTGTTACATTGTAAAGAGACATGTTCCACCAGTTCCCTACAAATAATCCAGTTGCCCATGTAGATGTAGCGAACTTAATCGGACCTATCGTTAAGACCAGACCAAGTACAAAAACAATCATTCCTTGTACCAATCGTTTGGAAAAACGTGTAGGCAAAGATGGAGTATACGCTGATGAATATCGACGACTGGATGAATAAGATCGATTGGAGCGTCTACGGATACGACGTCCTATTAGAAATACTCCAACCAGAAGCAAAACGATCCAATCTGCAAACATCCATATATCTTCCATATAAATCAATTCCCAGATGCTATCACCTAGCGAATCCACTTGACCCGCTTGAAGTAATACAGGAATCGTTATGAAATCTTGAAAATAACGGAAGTAGACCAAATCTGAAAAAATCAAAAAAGTTAATAATACATCTAACACAATCAAAGCAATCAGTCGTCCACGATATGGCAAAAAGATCGTCCAAAAAGAGGCAAGCATAATAGAACCAATCGCTGTCACCACATCAAGTGGATTCATATCAATATTTTGCAAATGTAAATGACTATGCAAAATCATTAATTTAACCAGCATTAAGATTAGAAAAATTATATAATCTATTCGAGTAAACGAAACAAGCCACTTCAGGCGATCAAGCCAACTGCCACGCTCTGAACGAGAAGTTAAGTATGGCAAAGCCAGACCCCCTTACGTTTGAAAAAATAAATCCAATCTATACAAATTGTTATTTACGTTGTTGAAGCTTCAGCTTTAGGTTGACGTGGAGGCAAAGGTCCAAGATATTGAAGGAATTGACATTCAATCCGTCCATTGTATAACTTACGACGTTTGTCTGCTTTACGACCGAAATATTGTTCGAATTGACGAGTCGGACTGATTACGAATACAGACCAATCTGGTAAATAGATGGTTGCACGTCCTAGATCACGAATCATTTTTTCGACTTCTTTGACTTCACTTAGACGCTCACCATAAGGAGGATTCGTGATAATACAGCCGAATTTCCCTTGAGGTTGTACACGAGCTACAGGCATGACTTTAAATTCGATCTCGTCACCAAGCCCTGCACTTTTCGCACAAGCTTGAGCGATTTCGATTGCTTCAGGGTCAACGTCACTACCTACTAATTGCAAAGGAACATCGTCTTTGACAGCATCATAGGCTTCATCACGAGCTTGTTCCCACAACTCATCCGGAATAATAGACCAACCTTCAGAAGGGAATGAACGACGTAGACCAGGAGCGATATTCCAGCCAATCATTGCTGCTTCGATCAGCAATGTACCTGAACCACAGAACGGATCATAGAGCGGACGATGAGGGCCCCAGCGACTAAGTAACACCAGTG
Source organism: Paenibacillus nuruki (assembly GCF_001721045.1). Classification (GTDB taxonomy): domain Bacteria; phylum Bacillota; class Bacilli; order Paenibacillales; family Paenibacillaceae; genus Saccharibacillus; species Saccharibacillus nuruki. Next base: position 208,041 of record NZ_MDER01000032.1, read on the forward strand.
CAGCTGCTAATGTTTCTTTAAGAGGAGCTTCAGTTGCATGTTTACGATAACCGCGTTTGTGAAGAGAAGGACCTGTTGTATCCAACGTCAACAAAGCGATATCATCGTATAAAGACACATCTAACTTGTACAATGCTCCATCTTCAGGGAACCATTCGGTGTTATAGGTTAATTTAAGCTTTTCAACAACCGCTTTTTTAACGATACCTTGACTGGCAGGAACACTGCTTAACTGAGATTTCTGTGAACGACCGGATACAGGAAATTCACCGTCAGCAGGGATAAATTGATCCCATGGTAATGCTTTGGTTCCTTCAAACAATTCATCAAAAGTAGTGGCTTTGAACTCACCCATTTTGATCAATACACGATCAGCTGTACGCAACCAGTAATTGCAACGGCAAATATCAGCAAAATCACCGCTGAATGTTACACGTCCATTTTCAGTTTTCGTATCATCATAACCGAGTAATTTCAATTCTCTTGCGACTACAGCTTCAAGTCCCATCGGACAAGTCGCTATTAATTTCAAATCTTTCATTTTACAATGTCAACTCCATTTAAACTTGTAGGATAGTTCCGAAAACCATACAATCTAGTATAGGTGAATGAGGCTATACTTACAAACGTTTCTATGCCAATATAAATAAAATAAATAAGCATAATTGTAAGGTATATCGCTATTTTTAAAACGATATTGCGCTTATATACGTGATTGTATAGGATAAGGTACTCCGCACATATTGATTTTAATTTCTATTGTAACAGGTTAACGCCATGTAAAACCAAACAAAATGATCAACAGACTATAAAATGCTAAATCTTGATCATGATATCCAAAGGAGAAGTAAACATAATGACAGAACACTCGCCTTACAATGCTGAACAATATATGGATGAATTGCTTCAAGAAGATCCATTGTTAATTCAAATTAAACAAACGATTCGTGAAAAAGGAATGCCAGAAGTATCTGTAGCTCCAGGGTATGGACGATTATTGACGATGTTAGTACAACTATCTCGTGCAGAACAAGTACTTGAGATCGGTGCGCTTGGTGGATACAGCGGTGTCTGTCTGGGTAGAGGCTTAACGTCTACAGGTGCAATTACTTCATTAGAATTGCAAGCCGATTATGCTGCTCTGGCTCAGCAACATATGACACTTGCTGGTTTGGGAGAGCAGGTTGAATATCGGATTGGTGAAGCAATTCATAGTCTGGAACAATTGAAGCAAGAAGGAAGACAGTTTGATTTCTTTTTTATCGACGCAGATAAAGGAAATTATTTGAATTATTTAGAATATGCAATTACGCTGGCTCGCCCGGGGGCTATTATTGCAGGTGATAATCTTTTACTACGTGGTCGTACATTGAACCCTGATAAAAATGGGCCTGCTGTTCAAGCTGTGCGTGAATTTAACCGTCGTATGGTGACTGATTCTAGATTAACAGGTACTTTATTGCCTGCTTATGACGGTTTAGCATTAGCGATGGTGAAATAGATTAGTATAACGTTATAGTTCATAAGAAAAGAACCCTCTGATTTCTTCAAGACATTCTATAGAAGAGATTCAGAGGGTTCTTGGTGCATCATATAGCGAGATATATTGCGGAATCCCAATCACTTTTTATGATAATCGCTAGGGTTAGACTGGGAAGGGGAAGAAGTATTATGTTTCAATGCGCCTGGCTTCACATATAACTTGGTGCGTACCCATACCATATTGAGTAACAATAAGACCCCAGCCATAATAAATAGCCCTTCAATCCCGATAAATCCAGCTAAGACACCACCCATCACTGCACCTGTCATATTTCCAAGAGCGGTTGTACTGCTGTTAAATCCAAAGGCTCGACTTTCCATACCATCTGGCGTGTAATACCGAATTAATGAGTTCACACTTGGCAATAATCCACCCATACAGATCCCCATCATAAATCGAACAATGATTAACTGCTCTACATTCTGCACAAAAGCTTGCGGAATTAGCATCAGCCCTGCTCCAATTAACGAGAATGTGAGCACCCGATGCGCCCCATATTTATCACTGACTTTTCCCAAAATGGGAGCCATGAGCATATTAGATAATCCGGTGACTGCACTGACAAGCCCTGCCCAAAAGGCGACATTTTCAGCTGTACCATGTAATTTCTGTACATATAGAGGCATTAGCGTCATCGGACTAATCATTGCAAATTGCAGAAGTAGTGTAACTGTAAATAATGCAGGTAATTGTGGGGTTAAGCTTAGTTCGCGGAATCCTGATAATACCGATACTTTAGGCATTTTAGACGCAGCTAAACGGTCGAATTTCTCACGTACAAGGAATAGCGCTAACAATGTCGCCATAAAAATACATGCCCCTGTAATATAGAAAATCGATCGGAATCCAACAGTATCTGCCATAATTCCACCTATTAACGGACCAAGTATACTACCGGCTACCGTTCCCGACTGACTGATTCCCATCGCAAATCCCATTTTTTCTTTGGGAGTACTGCTAGAGATCAATGATATCGAAGCCGGATTGAATCCAGATATGGTTCCGTTTAATAAACGAAGGACTAATAAATGCCACGGTTGAGTTGCGAATCCCATGGCTGTAAATACAATCGCCATCCCGAATCCAGAGCGAAGTAACATGACTTTGCGTCCGTATTGGTCAGACAATTTGCCCCATAGCGGTTGAAACAAAAATGAAGTCACAAAGTTGGCAGCAAAAATAACCCCGGACCAGATCGCTATCCGGTGTTCACCTTGCACACCAATATCTTGCGATAAGTACAACGCTATAAAAGGAATGATCATTGTGGTTCCTGCATTAACCAGAAATTGACCAAACCATAATACGATCAAATTTACTTTCCATGCTTGCATCATGTTTCACTTCCTTAAAAAAGTCCATTCATATAGTATACCATAATTGACCACACTTTTTGAGGGGATAAGGTGATTTGATTGAGTGAAAATCACTTTTTATTGGAGTGGGAGATAGAGTGTTTATGGTACCAAGCGCTTTATGTAAGATATTTTGCTATGCAAAAATCACTTCTCATTGGAGTGGGAGATAGAGCGCTTATGGTGCCAAGCGCTGAATGTAAGATATTTTGCTGTGCAAAAATCACTTTTTATGGGAGTAGAAGATAGAGCGCTTATGGTGCCAAGCGCTTTATTCATCGGATTGTCATGGGATGTTCATGGTTGGGGAGTTGTTCCTGTACTTGAAAAAGGGCATAATTAGGAAGTGAGATTATTGACAGGAATATTGTTTATTATACAAAAATGACTGATTTTTATTGAACAGCGGAGGCAAAAAGATGACATATAATGATTCCTTTATACGCGCATGTCGAAAACAAGACGTCGATCGTTTGCCTGTCTGGTATATGAGGCAAGCAGGGCGTTATGATCCCGATTATCGCAAAATTAAAGAAAACTATAGTTTGCTCGAAATTTGTTTACAGCCTGAGCTTGCAGCAGAAGTGACCATGATGCCTGTGCACAAGTTAGGTGTGGATGCAGCTATTTTGTATTCAGATATTATGAACCCGGTGGCATCGATCGGAATAGATTTTGATATTGTCAAAGATATTGGACCTGTTATTGCGAATCCGATTCGTAATGCGGCTGATATTGAGCGCTTGCGTCCGATTCAAGTGGAGCAAGATTTGTCTCATATTTTAAAAACAATTCAGATTTTGGATAACGAATTAGAAGTACCTTTGATTACATTTGCAGGTGCGCCATTTACAATTGCCAGTTATTTAATCGAAGGTAGACCTTCCAAAAATTATATTCGTACCAAAACCATGATGTATAACGAACCCCAATTATGGCATGCTTTGATGCGCAAGCTTGGCGATATGGTAGCTACCTATTTGCGTGCTCATGTTCAATACGGCGGTAAAGCATTCCAATTGTTTGATAGTTGGGTAGGTGCATTATCACCGCTTGATTTTAGAACCTATGTATTGCCAACGATTCAGTATATTTTCGATCAACTGAAAGATTTGGATGTACCGAAGATTTATTTCCCGGGAGTGAGTTCAGGTGAATTATTACCAGAACTTCGTCAATTACCTGTTGATGTGATTGGTGTCGATTGGCGTGTATCGCTTGCTGAAGCACGCAGACGCTTAGATCATAAGTATGCAGTACAAGGTAATCTGGACCCTTATTTGCTAACCGGACCGTCTACATTAATTCATCAACAAGCCAAATTGATTATAGACGAAGGGTTACAAGATCCAGGCTACATTTTCAACTTGGGTCATGGTCTATTCCCGGAAGCTTCGATTGATAAGCTCAAAGAATTAACAGATTATGTTCATGAGTATTCAGCAGAAGTGCTTCGTCAACGCATCACTTCAAAGTAATAGATATAGTAGTAATTTAGAATAACGATATGAATTGAAGGAGCGAATAAATAATGAGTAAAAAAATTGGTGTTTTGGTTATGTCTTATGGTACGCCAGCAAGCTTGGACGATGTAGAAGCGTATTACACCCATATTCGCCGCGGAAATCCACCTGGAGCTGAACAATTAAAAGAATTAAAAGATCGTTATGAAGCAATCGTTGGCGGTGTTTTTCCTTTACGTGAAAATACAGATAATCAAGTTCTCGGTATGCAAAATATGCTGAATGAGCATACGAAAGATAGCGATTTGGAATTTGTTTGTTACCAAGGGTTAAAACATGCTTTTCCATTTATCGAAGACGGTGTGGAAAAAATGGCGGCTGATGGGATTACAGAAGCTGTCGGTATCGTACTTGCTCCTCATTATTCTACAATGAGCGTAGCTAGTTATATCAAACGTGCGAAAGAAACAGCAGAAAAGCACAACTTACCGATTTCATTTATCGAAAGCTATCATTTGCATCCTAAATTGATCGAAACGTTATCCAATCGTGTAAATGCTAAATTAGAGCTATTCGAAGAAACAGGTGCTACACGTGAGCAAGTTCGTGTATTGTTTAGTGCTCATAGTCTACCTGAACGTATTTTAACAATGGGAGATCCATATCGTGATCAATTGATGGAGACATCCAAAGCGATTGCAGAACGTGCCAATGTTCCTTCATGGCAGTTCACATGGCAAAGTGCTGGACGTACAGCTGAGCCTTGGTTGGGTCCTGATGTGTTAGATACGATGCAAGAACTAGCGAAAGAGCAAGTGAAATATGTATTGGTAGCACCGATTGGATTCGTATCCGATCATTTAGAAGTATTGTATGATCTGGATATTGAAGCACAAGAATTAGCAACTGAGATTGATATGCGTCTTATGCGTATCGATTCACTAAATACGGATCCATTGTATATGGAAGTACTCGCAGACGAAGTCATTCGTAAATATAAAGAGGTGCATGCATAATGAGCCAATCTACTCGCCGTGTCGTTGTCATAGGCGCAGGGATGACTGGACTCAGTGCGGCTTACTACATGCGCAAGTTTTTACAAGAAGCAGAGATTACAGCACAGATTACGATTGTAGATCAAGACGATCATATCGGTGGTAAAGTGAACACATTACATCGTGATGGATTTGTAATTGAACGTGGCCCGGATTCATTTCTCGCTCGCAAAACAGCGATGGTCGATCTGGCAAGCGAGCTGGGGATGGAAGATGAATTAGTCACTACCAATCCAGAAGCAAAAAAAACGTATATCCTTCATGATGGTCAATTGCATCCGATGCCTTCCGGTCTGGTGCTTGGGATTCCTACTGAACTGAGATCCTTTATGGAAAGTGATCTGTTATCAATGGATGGCAAAATTCGTGCATTGGATGATTTTCTTTTACCTGCCAAAATGGACGGCAAAGATGAGTCGTTAGGTGATTTTATCGAACGCCGTCTGGGCAAAGAAGTATTGGAAAATGTAACCGAGCCATTGCTTGCAGGAATCTATGCAGGCGATACACGTAAGTTGAGCTTGCAAGCGACATTTCCACAGTTTGGTGTAGTGGAACGTGAATATGGCAGTCTGATCAAAGGAATGAATACAGGAAGCAAACCTGTAGAAACGCACACAGGCACCAAAAAAAGTGCATTTCTAACGTTCCGCAATGGATTGCAAAGTCTGATTAACCGTCTGGGTGAATCATTGTCTACAGCAGATATGCGTTTGAACACAGGTGTAGAGTCTATTCAGCCTCAAGCAGATGGTATGTATATCGTATTGTTAAATGATGGACAACAGGTAGTTGCAGATCATGTAATTGTCACTGTACAGACATTTGCCGCTTCAAAACTATTGAAACCTTTGGTAGATACAAAAGCATTAGATCTAATCAATTATGTATCGGTAGCGAATGTCGTTATGGCTTTTGATCGCAAAGATATTCAGACGGAGTACGATGGTTCTGGATTCCTTGTGCCTCGTAAAGAAGGTCGCACGATTACAGCTTGTACATGGACTTCAACCAAATGGCTTCATACCAGTCCAGATGATCGCGTGTTAATGCGTTTCTATGTCGGACGTTCTGGCGATGAACAAGTGGTGGATGAATCCGATGAGCAGATCAAAGCTAAAGTATTGCATGATATGCGTGAATTAATGGGTATCGATGCAGAGCCTTTATTTACAGAGATTACACGTCTTCATCATTCGATGCCACAGTATCCTGTAGGACATATGGATAATATTTCTATGTTACGTGCTCAATTAGCAGCGCAATATCCAGGAGTATTAGCACTTGGAGCAGGATATGATGGAGTCGGACTACCTGACTGTATTCGAACAGCCAAAGAAATGGCGATGAGAGAAGCAGAACGTGTTACTTCGTTCTCTAATAGTCATTCATCTTAAAACGATATAAATAAGAATAGCCTTCTGTAATGTAAAGTACTCTGATTACACTCCTAAGTCGCATACATGATGCAATGTTATGGAGATGTCCAAAGAGACTTTACACCGCAGAAGGTTTTTTGCATCCTAGCATCACTTTTGCCGAACAACTAGAACCTGTTATAATAGACAAAGCGTAAAAGTAGGATTAAGCAATGATGTCATAAGATATCGCCCTCAGGTATAGTAAAATATTGCAAGCATTAAAGGAGTTCTTTATGTATACGACAAGGTCTCAACAATCCCGTCAGCGTCAGCAAGAAAAAAAGCAGCGTCAAAAGCGGCTCCGTAACTGGATCGTATTTAACACTGTGCTGGTTCTATCTATTGTTGCACTTGGCGGTTATTATTGGTTGCATGTGAAGCCACAAGAAGTACAGCAAGCCTCTACGTATCCGACAGAATATCCATTAGATCAGGCAACAGCGCCAGATTCGTATGGGAATGACCCTGTAGTGGATGACAATGATCATTCTAATCAGCCAGATGAAGAAGCAGCAGATCCGTCTCGTGCTACAACAGAAGCCGATACAGAACATCTAGATCAGACAGCAACCGATTCAGAAGCAATAGATATACCATCCAAAGACTCAACATCAACAGATCAAGCACCAGAAGAGACAACACCAGAGTCGTCTACTGACAAAGTAGAACCTCCCAAGTCTTCTTCAGATTCTTCCGAGTCATCTAATAAAGAACTTCAACCTGCTACCCGTACAGAACCATCCGGTCAGACCGTAACGCTTCATTTTGGTGGAGATGTGATGTTCTCAGGAAAAGTCGGTGAAAAGTTAGCCAAAGCAGGATATGATTATCCTTATCAATATGTAAAAGATTCATTTACTTCGGACGATCTGACCGTTGTTAATTTGGAAACGCCTGTAACAGATTCCAATACAACCGCAGCAGATAAAACGTATGCGTTTAAATCATCGCCTCAAGCACTCCCTCATATGGCAGACGCAGGTATCGATGCGGTGAATTTAGCGAATAATCATATTTTGGATCAAGGCATCACAGGGCTTACCGATACGATTGCTCAACTGGATCAAAGCGGAATCGCCTATGTAGGGGCTGGTAAAAATAGTGCTCGTGCTTATCAACCTGTGTATTTTGACCGTAAAGGAATCAAAATCGCTCTCTTGGGATTCAGTCGAGTTATTCCAGAAACAAGTTGGAATGCTGGGAAAGATCAGGCAGGAGTAGCGACCACATACGATTCAACCGCTGCTGAGGCGGCAATTCGTGAAGCCAAAAGTAAAGCCGATCTTGTTGTCGTTGTCGCTCACTGGGGTGTAGAACGTTCAGATACACTAGCTGATCATCAGAGTGATCTTGCACATACATTTGTCGATGCCGGTGCCGATCTGGTGATTGGTGGTCATCCTCATGTATTGCAAGGATTAGAGCAGTACAAAGGTAAATGGATCGCTTATAGTACAGGTAATTTTATTTTCACTCGTTCACTGGTTGCAAAAACATGGGACACCGGTGTGTTTGAAGCAAAATGTACAGTTAATGGAGATTGCAGTATGCAGGTTATTCCGTACACTGCGGAGTTAGGTCAGCCGGTACCGATGCCATCAGATAAAGCTCAAGCAGTACTCCAACGATTACAGACATTATCTAATCATATTCAATTTGATATCAAAGGAAATGCTATCGCAAATCCAGCCAATTAATAGATCCTAGATTATTTATAACAGAGGAGAATGTATAATGACTGCTATTCAAAACGTATATTGTGTAGGTCGTAACTATCGTCTTCATGCGGAAGAATTAGGAAATGAAGTACCGACTCAACCTATGATTTTTATGAAACCTTCTCATGCGGCTGTACCGTTAGAACATGCAGAATTGGTTTTACCTACAGACAAAGGTGAGATTCATTATGAAGCAGAGTTAGTGATTCGAATTGGACGCGATTATGCACCTGATCTTTCTGTGGAAGAAATGGTCGATGGATTAGCACTTGGGATCGATTTTACATTACGTGATGTACAAAGTGTTTTGAAGAAAAAAGGGCACCCATGGACAGCAGCTAAAGGGTTCAAAAACTCTGCACCGTTGACATCTTTTGTTCCATTTCCAGATGCTACAACATGGGCAGAACAACCTTTTGCTTTGCTCAAAAATGATCAGCAAGTTCAGCTAGGCTATACACGTAATATGATATTTTCACTCGAAACGATTATTGCTCATATTGGAGAAAATTATGGGCTTGCAGCAGGTGATATTATTTTCACAGGTACACCTGAAGGTGTTGGACCTGTAGCGATTGGTGATACTTTCGAATTAATGTATGCGGGCGCTTCTGTAGGTAAGTGCCGGATCGCAGAATAATGTTAGATTGGATCATAGGTGCGGTCTGTGCTGGATTGATTGCTGGACTTGCTTATAAAAAGCAGTGGTTATCCGGTTCAGGCGCATATGCAGCGGCTATTATGGGTACCATTTATTATGGAGCAGGCAATCTACTCTGGTTTGGATTGTTGATCTTATTTTTTATCAGTGGCAGCTTACTCTCCAAAATGAAAGGCGAACGCAAGCGCAAATTGGAGCAGGATTATGCCAAAACATCACGCCGAGATGCAGGGCAAGTATTTGCTAATGGTGGGCTGGGTATGATTCTGTGCCTCGGACATGCTCTAATACCTCATCCAGCATGGATATACGCTTTTGTAGGCGTGATGGCAACAGTTACCGCAGATACATGGGCAACAGAGTGGGGAAGCCTTAGTCGCAAGCCTCCGCGTTCTGTATTGAATGGTCGTGTATTAGAAGCAGGTGCTTCTGGAGGAGTATCTGTTCGTGGTACATTAGCTGCGGCGATCGGTGCATTATTGATTGGTATTGCAGCATGGGCATTTTCATTATGGTCAGGTGTATCTATAGAATCAAGCAACAATGTAGCTAAAGATGGTATACTTACTATTGGTCTATTGCCACTCGTTGGATTGGTGGGCGGATTAGCTGGTTGTTTTGCTGATTCTTTTTTAGGAGCAACGGTACAGGTGATGTATCAATGTGAAGTCTGCGGTAAAGCTGTGGAAACCAAAGTACACTGTAATCGCCTAACGTCTTATTTGCGTGGATGGCCATGGATGAGTAATGATCTCGTGAATGGGCTTAGCTCTATTATTGGTGGAGTTGTAGCATTGTTATTTTTATGGGTATAGGAGAGTGCGCTAATGAGCAGCACCACAGGTGAAAAGTTAGAATTAATTTTGGATGCTGCTTACGATCTTTTTGGTTCCAATGGATTTTATGAGACCAAGATTTCAGATATCGCACACCAGGCAGGAATAGCCAAAGGAACGGTTTATTTATATTTTAAAAGCAAAGAAGAACTATTTATGGCTGTTACTCGTCGAGACTGTGAACATTTTCTTGACGGTTTAGATACTAATTTGCAAAATTGTAGTACGATGGCAGAACGATTGCTTGTGATTGCCAAGCATCATTCGATGTATTATTTTGAACGTAAGCATCGCACCAAGTTATTTTTCCGGACACCCAATAACGACCCTGAACTTATGGCGTATATGAAGCAGTTTATGTTGCGATATATGCAAGCGGTAGAGAAAGTACTCACAGAAGGTGGAGTCGCTCAACCCGTATGGTGTGCAGAATCGTATATTGGTATGTTAGACCGGATACGTATGGATATTTTATTCAACCCTGAGTTTCCGATGGAACAACTTCATGAACGGACAGACTTTGTTGCACGTCTATTTCTAGAAGGTTGTCATCATTCGCTGAATACTCAGGATCAAATAGACCGGGATCAGTCCCAAGAAGGTGAGTCACAATGAATATTATGACAGTGGAGTCAATCTCCAAAAGTTACGGCGAAAAAGTACTATTTGAAAATGCTTCATTTGGGATGGAAGATCAAGACAAAATCGGTATCGTTGGTGTCAATGGTACAGGGAAATCAACGTTTCTTAAAGTCATTGCAGGAATGGAAAGTACAGAAAGTGGACGTGTGACTATCAATAATGGATTACGTATTCGTTATTTGGCACAGAATCCACCGTATGATCCGGAAGCCACAGTATTGCGTCAAGTATTTGATGGCGGAGGGGAAGAACTTCAAATTGTTGGTGCATATATGAATGTACTGGAACAATTAGAGACTCATCCTGAAGATGAAGCTGTATTAGAACAACTGATTCATTTGAATCAAGAATTGGAACGCTTAGATGCATGGTCACTCGAAAGTGAAGCCAAAAATATTTTGTCCAAATTAGGCATTCATCATTATGATGCTTTGATGGGTACACTATCCGGTGGTCAACGTAAACGGGTAGCTCTTGCGTCTGCACTAATTCAACCGTCTGATTTGTTAATTTTGGATGAGCCTACGAACCATATTGATCATGATTCGATTACTTGGTTAGAACAATTTTTGCAAAAGCGTCGTGGTGCATTGTTAATGATTACGCATGATCGTTATTTCTTGGATCGTGTAGCTAATGTGATGATCGAACTGGATCATGGTAGTCTATATCGTTATGAAGCAAACTATTCACGTTTTCTTGAACTCAAAGCAGACCGTGAAGAACGAGAAGCAGCATCTGAAGATAAGCGTCAAAATCTATTGCGTCGTGAATTAGCATGGATCAGACGTGGAGCCAAAGCTCGTACAACCAAGCAACAAGCACGTATTAACCGTTTTGAGCAGTTGAAAAATGATGGACCAGGTCGTCGCGATGAAGCGATGGACATGTCTGCGATTTCTTCTCGTCTAGGGAAACAAATTGTAGAGTTAGACCATGTGTCATTAACGCTTGGTGGTAAAGAGCTGATTCACGATCTGACGTATCATGCTGTTCCTGGAGATCGGATCGGAATTGTAGGTCCCAATGGACGTGGTAAATCGACATTGCTGAATCTGGTATCTGGTCGTCTGGTTGCAAGCGAAGGTAATGTGGTTACAGGACAGACCGTTAAATTTGGCTATTTCACGCAGGAGCATCAAGAAATGGATGAATCAATGCGTGTGATTGAATATATCAAAGATGTGGCAGAAGTCGTAGAAACAGCAGATGGTAGTAAAATCTCTGCTTCGCAAATGCTAGAACGATTCTTATTTACACCTGCATCACAATGGACACCGATCTCTAAATTATCCGGTGGGGAAAAGCGTAGATTGTATTTACTACGTGTACTGATGGGCGCACCTAACGTATTGTTACTGGATGAGCCTACCAATGATTTGGATATTACAACATTAACCGTTTTGGAACAATATTTAGATGAATTCCCTGGCGTTGTATTCGCTGTTTCGCATGATCGCTACTTCTTGGATCGTACGTGTGATCGTATCTTTGCTTTTGAAGGTGAAGGTCAGGTTAGTATTCATGCAGGAAATTATAGTGATTATGAAGAGCGCATTGCCGATCTTGCCAAAATTGCTAAAGCAGCTAATGCACCTGTTGTTGCACCCAAAGCAGTAGAACCTGCACCTGTAAAAGAAAAAGCACCTGCTCCAGACAAAAATGCTTGGCGCAATAAAGTCAAATTCTCATATAAAGAGCAATTAGAATATGAGCAAATTGATAAAAATATTGCAGATACAGAGCAGAAGCTAGTCGATCTTGCTAGTGATATGGAGAAAGCATTCAGCGACTCTGTAAGACTACAAGAATTGATGGCTGAGCAGACAGCAACTGAAAAGCATTTAGAACATCTGATGGAACGCTGGACGTATCTAACCGAATTGGCTGAAAAAATACAGCAAAGTCAGAATTAATCCCATTCGATCTCCAAAGACTGTTAGGGTATAAGCATCTCAGTGTGATATCAATAAGCATTCTATAAAACAAAAACCTTCTTTCTTATCATTTCTGACGAGAAAGAAGGTTTTTTTGTGTATTATTTTATTTAGTCGTAATATAAGCGCCTAATAATTTGGCGGTATTAATCACAGCATCTGTATGAGTACGTTCCATAGAATGCGAAGCATGTACACCAGGCCCGATGAGAGCTGCACGAATATTGTTGCCTGCACGAAGAGCAGCAGAAGCATCTGAACCATAATGAGGATATACATCTACAGCATAAGCGATCTGCTCCGCTTGAGCCAATTCAATCAATTTGCCTGTCATTGCATAATCATAAGGACCAGAAGAATCTTTGGCACAGATTGATACATCGGTTTCTTTGCAGCTAAGATCGTCTCCGATACAACCCATATCCACAGCGATCATTTCATGAATACCTTCAGGAATATAAGCTGTACCATGACCCACTTCTTCATAATTGGAAATTAGGAATTGAGTGCGATACTGTGGTGTCCATTGATGAGTGTGTTGTGACTCTAATAATGCAAACAATGCGGCTACACTTGCTTTATCATCCAAATGACGAGATTTGATATACCCACTTGGTGTAACGACAGGACGAGCATCAAATGAAATATAATCACCAACTTGTATGCCTAGTTGCTGTACATCTTCTTTGGACGATACCAACTCATCAATTCGAACTTCCATATTTTCTTCTTCACGCTTAAGCCCACGTGCTTCATCATATACATGCACAGAAGGTTGAACAGACAGGATAGTACCTGTATACGTTTTGCCACTGCGTGTATGAATCGTGCAGTATTCATTTTCAATACTATTCATACTGAATCCACCTAGAATTGTAAAACGGATTGTTCCTTGCGATTTAATTGCACGTACCATTGCACCAAGTGTATCTACATGTGCACTGAGAGCAATCGTTTTGGAAGCATCTTGGCCGTCTAATGTTAAGATCAGACCGCCTTTTTGATTATACTCGGTCGTAACGCCGAATTTGCCAGCTTCTTCTGCAATACGTGTAATAATATCATGTGTAAATCCAGTCGGGCTTGCCGTAGATAATAATTCTTTGAGCAGCGAAATAGTATATTCTTGATTGATCGTGATTGCCATTATAAAACGTCTCCTTAGTGAGAAAAATTGGTATAAAAATCATTCGTAAATTTATATTTTAAGCATAGTTCACATGAAAAAACCACTTACCTGTTGACTGAAATCAGACAACAATCGATAAGTGGTTGAGTTCATCTTGATCAGTAAGTAATCTGTTTAGCTTTTCAGCTCTTATTACTTACGGTTTGAAAAAGAAGTTGCAGTCGTATCATTATCAGTATACATCGGCTTGAGTGGATCATTATCTACAGATGATGTAGTTAATGGAGTTCCAGCAACTGGAGCTTGAGCTAACTCAGCTTTCAGTAGTTTGATCTCACGCTGTAAGCGGTACTGACGATAGATACCGTAAAATCCTACAATTAGACCACCTAACAAAGCGCATCCAATAATTAAAAGAATTAAAGGTACTTGTACTACATTAAAATAAAGATTTACCTGCACAGGATTGACATTGATTACCGCAAATACAGCTGTAATTAGCGCAAAGATCAAACCTAAAATAAGCATCCATTGCATTTTCAAAATAATAACCCCCTCAATTTAGCATAAGGCCGAATACATCCTTATCTAATCTATAAAACGCAATCAACCCTATTGTAAACATGTCTTTACAAGTATTAGGTGAATTTTGAAGGGAATGCAAAGTCTAGTTGTAGTTCACCAGCTTCAAATTCTTATTTTGCTAACTCTTCCATTTCTGTAATCAATGCTTCAAATACACTCATAGCTTCGCGAATAGGAGCAGGAGTAGACATATCAACACCCGCTTTGGCAAGGATGTTAATAGAATAATCACTACCACCGCTTTGTAAGAAACCGGTATAACGATCTACAGCAGATTGACCTTCTTCCAAAATTTGTTTGGAGAAGCTTGTTGCCGCAGAGAAGCCTGTCGCATATTTGTACACATAGAAGCTATTGTAGAAATGCGGGATACGTGCCCATTCCATTTCAATATCCTGATCGACATGCATACCTTCACCATGATATTTCACATTGAGGTCATAGTAGATTTTGGATAGTTCTTGTGGAGTTAAGGACTCACCAGCTTCTGCGCGAGCATGGGTAATCATTTCAAATTCAGCAAACATCGTCTGACGGAAAACAGTTGTGCGGAATTGATCTGCATAATACGTTAACAGATACATTTTTTCTTTAGGATCTGTCGATTTTTTCAAAAGGTAGTCCATCAATAACGCTTCATTAGTCGTCGAAGCGACTTCTGCAAGGAAAATAGTATACTGTGCATCACGATAAGGAAGAGCATTGTCTGAATAATAACTATGCAATGCATGACCCATTTCATGAGCCAGTGTAAACATACTATTCAGATTGTCTTTGTGATTCAGTAGAACGTAAGGATGGACACCATAAGCACCCCAGCTATAAGCCCCTGTACGTTTACCTTCATTCTCATACACATCGATCCAGCCTTCATTATAGCCTGCTTGAAGCGCTTGTTGATAATCTTCACCGAGTGGTTTGAGACCTTCTGCGACAGTAGCTTTGGCTTCTTCATACGTGATATCCATTTTGAATTCATCAACGAGTGGCGCAAATAGATCATACATATGCAATTCATCCACACCAAGCAATTTCTTACGTAATGCAATATAACGATGCAGTAGAGGAAGACCCTCATGAATCGTATCGATCAAGTTGGTATATACTTCTTTAGGAATATTATCTCCATAAAGAGCTTTTTCCAACACAGATGGATATTTACGTACATTAGCATAGAAAATATTTTTATTAATATTAGCTGTTAATGTAGCAGCAATTGTATTTTTTTGACGAGCATATGCGCTATAGATTGCTTTGAATGCACGCTCACGTAGTTCACGATTCGGATTTTCCAAAAATTGAATATAACGACCATGTGTAAGTTCCACTTCATTACCATTCTCATCTATAATGTTAGGGAATTTCATATCTGCGTTATTCAACATTCCGAAAATAGTCTGTGGTGCTTGAGAAAGATTACCCACTTGTGCGAGCAAAGCTTCTTCTGCTTGTGTCAACACATGTGCTTTCTCACGCTTCATTTCTTGTAATGTAAAGTGATAAGGAGCAAGAACAGGAGAAGCAAGCAATTCATCCAACTTCTCATCAGACAGACCCAAGATTTCAGGTGTGATAAAGGAAAGGGCTTGACCAAGTTCTACGCCTAATTTTTTAACTTTTTGCGACAATGCCTGATATGTAGGATTGGTAGTGTCTTCATCCTGATGCATATGAGCATACGCATATAATTGTTCGACTTGTAGACCGATACGATCTTCGAGCTCAAAAGCCGATTTGACCGCTTCAGGAGTGTTGAGTTTACCTTGTAATTGAATCGCTTCAGGTAATTCTTGTTTTACTTTGTCATAGGCTTGATCCCAAGCTTGTTGATCTGCGAACAGATCGGATAAATTCCAGCAATTTTCCTGTGACACTTCTGACCGTTTAAGTACTTGCTGCATAAATAAATCCTCCTCTTGAGCGATGATATGATAGATAGTTAATAGATCTACATCAAGCTATATTATGTGTTAGGGTTAACGGCAACCAAAAATCCGTAGATCATTAAGAAGAACGCAACCAATAACATGACAATAGCAAAAATAGCAAGCCAGCGCTTTAAAGGCGCTGGAATGGTTTCCTTATAAGCAATCAGTACAAACCCTTGCAAAAAAGCAAGAATAATAAATATGACAATCGCTGTATAATTCATTGGAAAGGGTTATACCTCCCGAAAAGCATTCATAATTTCTTCCCATTCCGCTTCTGTTTCAAAGCGTTCTTTAGGAAAACGATCGCTTGCCCATTGCATCAAAGCAGGACGGCTCAAGAAATCATGCGTTTCTTCGCCCCATTCGTCAGAGATCTCTCTCAAAACAATTTTGCGTCCTTGAACTTCAATAGTCATCATATTCCAATTGTCTTTTTTATAAATTGTGTGTTTTTTTATCATTTTAGTATTCTACTCCCTGTCCGTTTGCTAAAATCATACCCTTTGCCTTCATTAATTGCAAATCATATCCGTTGTTTTATTTGCTATTTAAGAACAGGTGCGTTATACTATGGTTATGCGTCATATATGGCGATATTCTAGGAGGTTTTTTGAATGAAAGGTACAGTTAAATGGTTTAATGCAGAAAAAGGTTTCGGATTTATTGAGGTTGAAGGTGGAGAAGACGTATTCGTACATTTCTCAGCTATTCAAAGTGATGGTTTCAAATCGTTAGATGAAGGTCAAGCGGTAGAATTCGACATTACTGAAGGTAACCGTGGTCCTCAAGCAGCTAACGTAATTAAATTATAAGACCGATATCTGCTTAGCAGATCACTTATATATTGAATATTCGTTTGAATGTTCATCCATATGTTAGTAAAAGCGTAAGTTCTCTTGATTCATTTCAAGAGACTTGCGCTTTTTTTATATGTCTATATGTAATCTATACTCTAAATAAAAACCCTGTACCTATTCTAGGCATTCCTAGAGCAGTACAGGGTTTTGTACAACACATCAATTATGTTAATAAGGATATCTGATTATTATTTACGAATATCTGGCAATCTTAATTATTCACTTGAAGTCCAGAACGTCGTCCTGTACGACGAATAACCAGTGTAATGATAGCTAACTCAGCAGCAAGTCCGATCGACTGAGCAAGTGCCCCGATTACACCATTCCATGCAGGGAAGATAAAAAGTAGGATTATCAGCACGATAAATGTACATATAGCATTGGCCATCTGTGAACGAAACATAGCTTTGGTTTGTCCACGCAAAAGAATCAGTCCATTCGAATAATCTAACCATGGCATAACTAACGCGTACAACACAAAAGCTCGTAAAGTATACAGACTTTGTGTTAATAATTCACCGTTCACGTTCATAATATGTCCTAGCACCCAATAACTCATAGGCGTATAAGCAATAATAGCTAGCAAAGTGACAGGAATAAATCCAGTTAACAATCCAAAGCGGCGTACTTTTTTGGGATCGATATGATAGAAATTCAATACAATCTGATGAATATACGTAAAAAAGCTAAGCATTAATTGTAACAGACTGCTGGCAATTGCAAAGGAAGAAATCGCTAAAGCAATACCTTCTGTTTTACCAAGAACAACATTGATAGCAGGGCCAATCAACATCGCAACAAAAGATGAAAAAAGGAGTGGTTTGTAAAATTTGAATACATCTGCACGTGTTTCTACCGGATGATCGGCAAGTTTTTCAGGCATCTTTTTAGCGATATTTCGTCCTTCGCTATAGCTGACAGCTGCTTCGATAATCATACCTGTCAGAAATAAGATGGCTCCGATCATACCACTTGTAATCTGATGATAATAAATAAAGTAAAGAGATAACGAGTACATACCTGCTAAACGGAATACCATGCCAATCGTTAACCATTTGGTACGATTATTGGTAATAATAATGCCTTGATAAATATTGCGAATCACTGAAAAGATACTCACAAACATTAAGATTGCATACACATTAATCACTAATGGAACCATCGAATCTTTGATTCCGAATAAAGTACTGAGTATCCATTTTCCTATAGGCGTATAGACAATCAGTATGCCAATGGCTAGTACAAAGGCTAGAAAAATCCATGTTACTTTGAGCAAAGCTTTGAACGAAAGTCGATCTCGCACAAGCGCAGAACAGGTCTGCCGCAATAAGGTAGACGGTCTTTCTGTAATCGTCACTAGACTCATCGCTAACGCATAGCTAGCAATCACCACTTCAGCATCAACAGCAAATGCCAGCGTACGATTAATAATGACATGTGAAATAGTGACTAACGAGGCTGAAATCCCAAGAGGGATAAAAAATGAAAACAACCGCCTCCATGAGAGCGGTTCTGGTGTGGACATATGTAATCGTCTCCCTTTGTTCTATAAAAATTATCGTTAGTATATCATAATGATCTATAAGAGAGCGTGATCTAACCAACAAAAAGTTACATTTTTTAAAAATTGTATTTATTTGTACAAGTTTATTACTGATGATTATAGGTATAGAGCAGGGTGTGGAAAGTCAAAACAAAAAGTGGTGTTTTTAATCCGATTTCCAACATTGAATATCCTTTTTGTATTCTATTCAAAGACCACAGAGAAAATAAGAAATATATGCCCTTAAAATGAAGAAAAAAAGAAAGAAAACCCATATGTGGCGCGGTGTGATAAATTCAATTGTACGTTGTGAGCACTCTGAATATAATGTATGATAATACTGATAGGTTCAACAGACAACTATGTGGAGGAAGCCCATTGAATGATATGATGAAAGTCCGTTATCCGTTTCCGCGTAATGCTGTTTCTTTGATGAGACGCGTATACAAACACGGAATACCGGAAGTCCGTAAAGAGTTTGCTCGCTGGCGTGAACAGGCGAATTTGATACCTGATGCTGAACTACGATATCAAGCACTTGATAGTCTAGGTAACAAGCAATTTCACTGTGATGGTGGATCAGTATATGCCGTAGCGAATATGGCTCAATTTCATAACTTGCTACCTTTAATTGTAGCGTTTCAGACGATTTGTGATTATGCAGATAATCTATCTGATCGTCCTCAATGTACAAATGTTGAAGATTTCCGTTTACTCCATCAGGCTTTGCTTGATGCGATTGTTCCAGGCGTAGAACCCAAAAACTATTATGAATTTAATAGTGAAAGTGAAGTTGGTTATATGTCTACACTGGTAAAAGCTTGCCAGGGATATATTAGTGAACTTCCAGATTATGATATTGTATATCCTTATTTGCGTGATCTGGTTGAATTATATTGCGGTTTACAGACATACAAACATATCGCTCCTGAACTACGACAACCCACATTGATGGAATGGTGGTCTGAGCATAAGCATCGTACACCTCAGTTATACTGGCATGAATTTGCTGCAGCAACAGGCTCTACTTTGGGCATATTTATGATGTTTTTGGCAGCAAGTGGTCTACCGGGTATGAATGATGCGGCAGCTAAGCAAGCGCATGCTGCTTATTTTCCAAATGTATGTTGTCTTCATATTATGCTGGACTATGTGATTGATCAGGAAGAAGATCAGCATTCAGGCGATCTTAATTTTTGCGATTATTATGATCCGTCTATTAAGGTCATTGATCGTATTGAGAAGATCGTTGATTGGGCGCGCGCAGATGTACAACAACTTCCGGGTGCTTCATTCCATCTTATGATTGTTGAAGGTCTAGTCGCACTATACTTAACAGACCCCAAGGTCAAGACACAACGAGAAGTGCGTGCTATCTCTAAACGGCTATTGCGAAAAGGTCCTCCTATGCGAGCCTTTTTTATCATTAATAGTCAAGTGATTCGCAAGTATCTGTAAACATAATGAACAAGGGGGCAATTTGAAATGTCAGCAGTAAAAAAAATTGCAGTACTAACCAGTGGAGGAGACTCCCAAGGAATGAACGCAGCGGTTCGTGCCGTTGTGCGTAGTGCTCTTTATTTTGGTCTTGAAGTATGTGGAGTTCAACGTGGATATCAAGGTTTGTTAAACGAAGATATTTTCCCGATGGATCTACGTAGTGTAGGCGATATTATCCAACGTGGGGGAACGGTTCTTCAATCAGCACGTTGTAAAGAATTCATGACACTTGAAGGTCAACAAAAAGGTGCTGATATTCTTCGCAAACACGGTATTGATGGATTAGTCGTTATCGGTGGAGATGGATCTTACCAAGGTGCGAACAAATTAAGTAAATTAGGTATTAAAACGATGGCATTGCCAGGTACAATCGATAACGATATTTCGTATACAGATACAACGATTGGTTTTGATACAGCAGTAGGTATTGTTGTAGATGCGGTTAACAAATTGCGTGATACCATGTCTTCTCATGAACGTGTATCTATTGTAGAAGTTATGGGTCGTCATTGCGGCGATATTGCTCTTCATTCTGGTCTAGCTTCTGGTGCAGAGACTATTCTTGTTCCTGAAGTATCGTATGATCTTAAAGAAGTTGCAGATCGTATGCATCACAACTTTGCTTGTGGTAAACGTCATAGTATTGTTATCGTAGCTGAAGGTGCAGGTCGTGGCGAAGATATCGCAGAACAACTGCATATCCACTATCCTAACTTGGAACCTCGTGTAACTGTACTTGGACATATTCAGCGCGGTGGAACACCAACGCCTCGTGACCGTAATCTAGCAAGTCGTTTGGGTGATTTTGCAGTACGTAAGTTAATTGAAGGTGAATCCGACAAAGCTTGTGGCGTGATCAAAGGCGAAATCGTATTGACGGATATTGATAAAGTTGTAAATAGCAAAAAAGAGTTTGACCATGAAACATACGAGTTAGCACTTCGCTTATCTCAATAATTTAAGCCAGTCCTAAAACGGATAAATGTTTTAATCATCAACTTTAAAAAGCGGGCTAAATCTTACGTAATCTTCGGATTGCTAATATTTGCACGCTTTTTATTTTACCAAAAATTACTTTTAGATATCACTTTTGTAAAAAATATGAGAAGAAATGGTAAAATTTTTGAATTAAAGATTAGAAGTAACGGGTAAATTATTGTACTATAAGGGAGTAAGTCATTTATATCTTAACTCCGTAGGAACTGGAGAGACCAACTAGAAGGGGGCTACCATACATTGACGAGAGAAAAAGGAGCAAAAGGAAAGGAGAGCCGTTTACGTTTGCTACACGCTGCTGCTAAACAATTTGCTGTACATGGTTTTCATGAAACGAAAGTCAGTGCTATTGTTGCAGAAGCCAAGCTTTCACAACCCGCATTTTATTTGTACTTTGAAAGTAAAGATGCTGTGTTTGAAGAGCTAGTTAAGCTTTTCCATGCTAGACTCACTACAGTCATCAATGAAAGTCGTCTTCCTGAAATACATTCAACTGATGGGGTACTGCACCAATTATGTCATACGTTGACCTCAATGTTTGACTATTTTTATGCGAACCCGTATTTGACACGAATTGGATTTCATTTGGCACCACAATCGCAAAATATGAAGCAAGAATTGGTTCAATGGGTTGAGCAGATGTTATCGGGTGAACAACGTTCTGGACAATTTAAGTCTGAATTTCGGATGAATATGGTCTCAGAATGTTTGGTAGGTACAATCGAACGGATTGTATTTACACAACTTCTTCCTGGCAAAGTTGCACCAGAACAATTAGCGCTTGATATTGTAAATTTATATGTATCCGGAATTGGTAT
The DNA here is from genome assembly GCF_001721045.1 of Paenibacillus nuruki. Taxonomy (GTDB): domain Bacteria; phylum Bacillota; class Bacilli; order Paenibacillales; family Paenibacillaceae; genus Saccharibacillus; species Saccharibacillus nuruki. The sequence continues at coordinate 230,031 of NZ_MDER01000032.1, forward strand.
GAAACAAAGCAAAGTGTAGATGATAGCGCTAGGAGGTTCATTTTCATATGATTACTGTCGGTTTGACGGGTTGGGGAGATCATGATTCTCTCTATCTTACCAAAGAAGCAAATAAGAACAAATTACCCACTTATAGCTCATTATTCCGCACCGTAGAGGTAGATAGTTCCTTTTATGCGATCCAATCCCGGCGGAATATGGAAAAGTGGACTGAAGAGACACCTGGTTCTTTTCGTTTTCTTGTCAAAGCTTTTCAAGGTATGACAGGGCATTCACGGGGTAAAATTCCTTTTGATAGTGAAGCAGAGATGTTTGAAGCTTTTCGCTTATCGATCAGTACAATGGATCAAGCAGGTAAATTGATGGCTGCTCTATTTCAATTTCCACCCTGGTTCGATTGTAATCGAGAAAATGTAAAGACTCTTCGGCATATTCGTGAACTTATGGGAGATTACCCGTGTGCACTCGAATTTCGCCATCAAAGTTGGTACACGCCTGAAATGCGAGATAAAACGATCCAATTTATGCGTAAAGAGAACTGGATTCATAGTATTTGCGATGAACCGCAAGCTGGAATCGGCTCTGTTCCAATTGTTGAAGAAGTGACCGATCGTCAGTTAACAGTGGTTCGTATGCATGGCCGTAATGAATCAGGCTGGAATTCATCAGGACAACCGAACTGGCGAGAAGTACGTTATCTGTACCGCTACAATGAAGCAGAATTACAAGAATGGGCACAACGTCTACAGCGATTGGAACAGCAATCCGAAGAAGTCTGTGTGATTTTCAATAATAATTCAGGCGGAGATGCAGCAGATAATGCTCGGCAATTGATGGCGATGTTAGGACAAGAGGTACCGACGATTCCAGAAGAAAAGAAAGTCGATATGGAACAGATTGATCTTTTCGACTGGAGTGGACAAGAATAAATAAAAAGCGGCATTTTCCTAAGATAGGAGAATGCCGCTTTTGTTGATAAACCATTTTATTTAGAAGCAAAGTTCGTATCACGGATCGCTTGTCGTTGTACCCACAATAAACGAGAAAGCAACGTAATTGCCCCTACTGCAAGCCCGATACTCAATCCTATCCAATACCCGAAAGCACCAAAATCGGTATAGTTCGCAACAATATACCCTACAGGTAATCCAATAATCCAATATGAGATAAAGGTTAAAAAGAAAGCCGGGTTAACATCTTTATATCCTCGTAAAGCTCCTTGTACAGGAGTAGCAATCGCATCTGATATTTGGTAAAAAGCAGCATAGATCATAAAGTGAGCAATCAGGTCGATCAATACCGGATCAGACGAGTACAGTGCAGAAACCGATTGGCGAAAAGCAAGTAAAATCACAGCCGTACATAATGATAATGCAAGAGCTAATCCCAGACCAAGCTTAGTATATTGCCTTGCATCCTTGAGGCGCTTTGCACCGACTTCATAACCGACCAGAATCGTCAAAGCTGTACAAATACTTAGCGGAATCATATACAGGGTTGCTGCAAAGTTCTGAGCCGCCTGATGAGCTGCAATCGTCATTGTATCGTAGTTGCTCATAAATAATGTTACACCTGCGAAAATAGCAACTTCAAAAAAGATAGCAAATCCCATCGGAATACCTAATTTCAAGATTTCGCCCCATTTTTGCAAAGAAGGGGAGTGCCATTTTTTAAACATCTGATCTTGACGGAAAGGTTCAGCGAGATGAATAACCAATACGGCTATTAAAAACACACACCAGTAGGTGATCGCAGAGGCTACACCTGCACCAATTCCGCCCAATTTAGGAAATCCGAATTTACCGAAAATAAGTAAATAGTTAATCACTACATTGATCGGTAGCGCACATAATGTAATCATCATCGAAAATCGTGTCTGTCCTAGTGCATCAATATAACTACGCAACACGGTATAAGCGAACAACGGCACGATGCCTGTAGATAAACATACAATAAATCCATGAGCGACTTCACGTACATAAGGTTCTAGACTCATTAGATCCAAAATGGGGTTCAATAATAGACCGCCTACAATGAGAATCACGATCGAGACGACTACAGATAATAACAAGGCTTGAACGACATTAAAGCTAATCTGCTTGCGTTGATTGGAACCGATCAGCTGAGACACAATAGGTGTAACAGCCACTAGAATACCACTAAGACCTGCTTGAATTGGAACCCATAAGCTAGAACCAATAGCTACACCAGCTAGATCTTCGGCACTGGCATGTCCCGACATATTAGTATCAAAAAAAGTCATCAATGATAAAGCAATCTGTGTGACCAGAATTGGAAACAATATTTTTAGAAACTGACTGAACTTTTGCAAAAGTGTAACTGTAGGGATCATAGTCTAACCTCATTTAATAGAATAAAGTAATATATGTATTCATCAATACAATCAAATAGTTACTATATAGGCATCATAGGCATCGAAATTATAAGTATCAAAAGTTGATTGTACAGGATAACGATTATTTTGAATAGTCAAAAAAAGAACCCGGAAAATGATCCGGGTTCTGCACTTTAAATGGTATAGCATTCCCAACATAAAATGATGATTAATAATCAGCGTTGGCTGTATAACGGTTACCTGCATTCCATAGCAAGTATTCATCGATACCTTTTTCATGCATCGCACGAATCTGGTCGTTAACTTCTTTAGCACCATACGATGTATAGTGGCCGCTACCTAACCAGCTTGCTGTAAAGTCTTGAATCCACGGACGAATAATCGGCGTTTGATCACCAAGTGGTTTTAACTTTTTCAATGTATCTTCCATCGAACCTTTAATGGTTGCATATGGGTTTTTATCGGGATCTTTAACACCGAACCAACCTGTAGAGTAATGACTTGGATAGACCATTGGACTGATAACATCTACATTTTCTGAAATTTTCGTGAAATCTTGTCCGATACCTTCAGCCGCAGGAACAGAAGCTGCATAACCGAAAATATCAACAGAAACGCGTACACCTAGTGGAGCAAGCTCTTTACGAGCATATTGTACAAATTCAGCAATCACATCAACACGAGATTGTTTAGTTTTGGTAAATTTCAATTCAGCTTCATGATTTTCGAAGCCTTCAGGGAAACGAACATAATCAAACTGGATTTCTTTGAATCCCATCGCTGCTGCTTCTTTAGCCAATTCAATATTGTAATCCCATACGTCTTTATTATATGGATTTACAAAGTTATCGCCTTTAGCATTGCTCCATACTTGTCCATTGCTTTTTACAAAAGAAAGTTCAGGATGCTTTTTAGCAAGGATAGAGTCTTTGAACACAACGATACGTGCAATCGGATAAACATCATGCTTTTTCAAACGTTTCATCATCGCTTCTGGATCAGCAATAAATTTTTGCGGGCTACCCATTTCTTTCAACTTTGCATTTTTCGTCTTATACGTTATGTATCCAGCATCGTCTTTAAGATCAATAACCATAGCATTTAATGCTGTTTTGTCCAAAAGATCAAGCAGGGTAGTCATACGTGAACCACCAGCACTGTAAGCTGTAACGTATACGCCTTTTACTTTAGGTGCATTGACTTGCGGATCAATTTTGGCAGGAGGATTATCAGCATCCACCTCTGTTTTACTCATTTGACTGTGAATAGCCGCTTGATTCAAAGCGGATTGAAGAGTAGTTGTCTTTGTTGTACCTTGATCACTTTGACCACCACTAAGCGTTGTAGATGCGAGCAGCATAATTGCCCATAAGATTTCCATGTGTTAGCTCCTTCTCTGTATGTATAATCGTGACGTCATGTGGATTTACTTTTTAAGTATAACGGATGTCAATAAACTGTAAAGAACATAATTGTTACCGTTAGTATCTAAAAATATCCATCTTACATATTTAACCATGTCAAAGCATAGCTAAACAAGTATTAATCTTTTTTAGTATAAAACATAAAAATGCCACTTCCAACCCTCTATAGAAGAAGGTAGAAGCGACATTTCTAATATCGTTATAAGTTAATCTTATTGCATGAATTGCTGGCTTTGATTTTCGCAAATACTGTGTTGAATAATTTCCATAGCATCCTCTGGCTCCAAGATACGCAACCCATCACGTAAAACAATAACAGCGTTCAATTCTTGCTGTTTTAGGGAAGGCATCATATCAGGAAACCATTTCATGACGATTTGTGACAATTTGACCGTTTCCATTTCCACAATAATCACCCTTTCCTATTCTGGAATCATTACGCTTAATGAACGAAATCATTCTAATGAGAACTTTAGGAAAAGCATGGCTGTGTATCAAATGTTAGGGACTGAACACAAACTGCAACTAATAAAAAGGTAGAGGTGGCGTGTTTTTAGTCTACTATATATTACGACAAAAAGCGACTTTCAGTGTATAGCAAAACCAAAATAGTTTACATTTTTTTAATAAAACATCAAAACAATATTTTTTGTCGTCTATTAACCTTTACGGAAAGAACCCATAACTCCGACCGTTTCGACCATATTTACAAAAGCAGCAGGATCGGTTTCTTTAATAATTCTACGTAATTCTGCGAGTTCATAACGTGTAGTTACCGTCATTAACATATCTTTAGGCGTATGTGAGAATGCACCTTCTGCTTTGATCATCGTTACCCCACGCTGAAGAGGCATTAACTTTTCTAACAATAGATCAGTATGATTAGATACGATAAATAAAGTTACTTTGACATGACTAACATGAATAAGATCTAGTACCTTACCTGCAATATAAATAGAGACCATAGAAGCAAGTGCGATATTCCAATTATTCGACCAGTAACCCATAGCGAGTACAACCAATCCATTTAATCCAACAATCACATTACCGACCGGGAAATCACGATAGCGCGTAATAATGGAACCAAGAATATCGAATCCACCCGAAGAACCGCCGACACGGAAAGAAATACCTACACCTATTCCTATAAGTACACCACCAAATACAGCAGAAAGGAGTAAATCAGGTGCTGCTGCTTCAACGGGAATAATAGTCATCATCCATGTGGTTGCTGCGACAGAGACAATACTGAGCAAAATGTATCGTTTACCAAGCAAAAACCAACCTGCAATCAACAGAGGTATATTGTATACAAAGTAAAGCAGGCTAATATTAAGCGGTGTAAAATAACCGGTTAACATAGCAAGTCCTGATACACCACCACTTAATAATTGATGGGGAATCAGGAACAGGTTAAATGCAGCAGCTGTGAATAAGGAGCCCAGAAAAACAACAAATAGGGCACCGATTTTTTTTGACACAAAAATCACCTCGGGTTGTAAGTTAGTAAGTTATGGAAAGTATACCTGTTAATTTATAAGAAGTATCTTTCACAAAAGTAATTATATTATGATTCAGCTAGTAATCATTGTGTATTTTGTGATATAATGATTTAGATATTCTTGAGTAGGGATGTTTTGCTGAATTATGTTGACTATTCTATAAACGCAAGACTGATTTATTTCATCATAGAAACTATTGAACAAAGGTATAGTTTATACTAACTACTGAATTATTCAATAGTTCATAACAAAAAAAGAATAAGTGGCGGTCCACAAGGCCTCCTGCGATGCAGGTATATACTACTCATTTGCTACTTAAGAATACAAACAAGTTGGTGGATTGTCCACAATATAGAAGGAGCACGAATATTTTGACTAAATTTGCAGATTTCGGATTAGATGAAAAAGTACTACAAGCGGTAATGGAGCTAGGTTTTGAAGAATCAACACCTATCCAAGCACAAGCTATTCCAATTGCTATGAGCGGCAGTGACATGATCGGACAAGCTCAAACAGGTACAGGTAAAACAGCAGCATTCGGCATACCCCTTATTAACAAGATCGAACGTTCGGAAGATAAAATTGTAGCTTTGATCATGGCACCAACACGTGAGTTGGCGATCCAAGTAGCAGAAGAAATTGAGAAACTAGCTCGCTTTAAAGGTATCCGTTCATTGCCAATTTATGGTGGACAAGATATCGTTCGCCAAATTCGCGCTTTGAAAAAGAAACCTCAAATTATCATCGGTACACCTGGTCGCTTGCTTGACCATATCAACCGTAAAACAATCAAACTTGATGATGTACAAACTGTAGTATTGGATGAAGCAGATGAAATGCTTGATATGGGTTTCATGGAAGATATCCAATCTATTTTGAAACAAGTTCCAGAAGAGCGTCAAACCATGTTGTTCTCAGCAACTATGCCTGCTAACATCAAACGTTTAGCGCAACAATTCTTGAAAAACCCTGAACATGTTTCTGTAATTCCAAAACATGTTAGCGCACCTTTGATTGACCAATCTTATATCGAAGTAAACGAGCGTCAAAAATTTGATGCATTGTCTCGTCTATTAGATATGGAATCTCCTGAACTAGCAATCGTATTCGGACGTACTAAACGTCGTGTTGATGAATTGGCAGAAGCTTTGCAAAAACGTGGCTATACAGCTGACGGTTTGCATGGTGACTTGTCTCAGAATCAACGTGATAGTGTAATGCGTAAATTCCGTGACGGTAGTATCGACGTTCTAGTAGCTACAGACGTAGCAGCACGTGGACTTGATGTATCTGGCGTAACTCATGTTGTAAACTTTGACTTGCCGCAAGATCCAGAAAGTTATGTTCACCGTATCGGTCGTACAGGACGTGCTGGTAAAGAAGGCGCAGCTTACTCTTTCGTAACGCCACGTGAAATGGATCATTTACACTTTATCGAGCGTGTAACAAACCAAAAAATCGCACGTAAACCTCTTCCATCTTTGGCAGAAGCGATTGAAGGTAAACAACGCATTACAGCTGAGCGCTTGCTTGAGCTAGTACAAGACGATACAACACCTTTGAACGAATATAAAGGTATTGCTATTCAATTGTTAGAACAATATGATTCTGTGAACTTGCTTTCAGCAGCAATCAAATTGTTAACTGGCGAGAAAAAAGATGCACAGGTTGATTTGACTCCAGAAGATCCAATTCGTGCAAAACGTCGTAAACCAGATGTTCGTTCAGGTGGACGTAAGCCAAGTGGTAGCTACAACCGTGGTGGAAGTAGCACTGGTGGATACAAAGGTAACAGTAGCAGCAGTGGTGGACGCGGTGGATACAGCAGCGGCGGAAGCTCTAGCGGTGGCGGATATAAAGGTAACAAAGATGCTGGACGTGATCGTAACAAACCACGTACAACTAGCAGCGAAAACCGTCGTCCAGCACCAAAACGCGACGATTCTTTCAACGCATAAGTAAATAACATCTTTGTATAAATAGGAGAGTCAGGTATAAAACCTGGCTCTCTTTTTTTATTTTTAACCAAGGCGAATTAGCGAAATACCATACATAATCAATCGACACTGGTATTATAATGAAGAGTTAGGTATATTTAATATGTGTAGGTTTCAGAGAAAACAGCGATATGATGAAATGCTGATGCAGACGTGAGGGGGAAGTTGATTTGGAATTTAGAGGGGTAATGGGTGGAATATACAGGCTATCCGAGTGGATTATGCGCTTAGCAGGTAGTAACCTATTATGGGTCATTTGTTCTTCACCATTTTTATTTTTCCTAGTAATGCGATTTATTTTTGGTCAATCCGGGTTTACAGCGAATGATATTCTTCAAGCCAATTGGGGAATGGGAATTATGGCACCGTTCACATTGTTTCCGGCGACAGCTGCTCTTTTTACAGTGGTTCGTAAATGGGTGATGGGCGAAGGCGATGTATCGGTATTCAAAACCTATTTTAGAGGATACAAAGAAAATTATAAACAGAGTATGTTAGGTGGATTCTTCTATACATTATTATTTGTTATTATGTATGTAGACTATACCGTTTATATGACTCAATTCCCGAATCTACAATTACTTGGAATCGTGATGTTGATTTTCTTACTGGTATTATTCGTATCTTTGTTTAATTTCTTCGCTATGATTGCTCACTATCATATGAAATTAAAAGATATTGTTAAAAATGCGATCCTTTTATCAATCGTTAGACCATTTCGTCTGTTCTCGACATTGCTCGGTACAGTAGCTTTATTGTTTATCGGTACCAAATATCCTGTGCTATTTGTTTTCTTTTTAGCTTCAGGTATTGCGTGGTTTGCATTCTTTAACTTCTATGGCATGTTCCTCAAAATGCAAGAACAGTCTGAGAAACAAGCACTAGCAGATGAAGAAAAAGAATTAAAAGCAGATGAACAATTAGTGATTGGGGATCAGTCTCCTGTTGAGCAAGCCAAACAAATTAATGTTGAAAAGCAACCGACTTCAATGAACGATAATGTTAAAAAAAGCTTGACTAAAAATAAAGAACGTTAACATAGCCCGAACAAATAGTCGTTAAAACTCATATTTTATTCCTTATTATCGTTCAAAAATAGATATCAGGAAAAAAATGGTGTAAAGGTTTACAATTCGCTACACGAGGTTTATAATGAATTTACATCCTGCAATGTACGTTTTGATTATCTGTTGTTTTGAACCAATAACAATGTCTTGGGAGATTCAAATTGAACTGTAGCTGACCAGCCCTATCCATTGGATGCGGGGACTTCAAAAACAGTTTTGCGATCACCCACCTGCTACGCAGGTTCGAAGGCAATGTAATCAGACGGCATATGCGGGACTTTTTAGTAGATTCATCAGTAAGCAAGAGGTTGGTGTAGTGTGAATGACCGAATTATTGAATACGAGAGCGCTCTAGCTACAGTTCTGTAAAAGAATTGATAGAATAGGGCGTTTTTCGTGTGCGCTTACATAATATTAGTTTTATTATTCAGGTACTAATGATACACTTAGAATAAGGTAGGCTTCACATGTAAAGGAGGAAAAATCTTGTCGTTAAAGAGAACATTGGTGGGGATTATACGTAGCCAAGAAGGAACAGGCGATCGTGCCAAAGATCCTCAAATGAAAACAAGATATTACAATCTGTCCCGTGAAAGAGCATGGGAAGAAGTTTCTTCAACCCTCAAAAAAATTCCGGGTTATAAAGTACTGCATGAAGTTCCAAGTGTAGGCGAAATTATACTGGAGAAAAAAACAGGTTTTGGACGGACAATGGATATTACCGTATCGATTGTATCGGTAAGTCCTGTGCGTAGTGCCATCGATATTTATTCTGCTTCTCGTGGATCATTAGGTGATCTAGGAGCAAATTATCGTAATATCCTGAATCTTTTTGGTTCTTTGGATAAAAAGCTAGCACAATACAAAACAACCAGTACCTAATGAAGCCCATGCTTCATACATACGTATTTGGTATACGACTTCAAAGAAGCTTCCTATTCACATACCGTGAGTAGGAAGCTTCTTTTTTTGGAACGTTAACGATAGTCTACCGTAATACTAAGGATTAGATTCTTACTGCGCAATACTTATTGAAGCTAGATTATAGCAATTGTTTGACGGCTGCAACTGCTTTGTCATAGTCTGGATGTTCAGCCATTTCTGGCAAGTATTCAACATATTGAATAACATCGTTTTGATCAATGACAAAAATCGAACGCATATCAATTACAAATTCTTTAATCAATACACCATAAGCCTTGCCAAACGAGTTATCACGATAATCAGATAGAGTAACGACACGATCTACACCAGCTGCACCACACCATCTTGCTTGAGCAAAAGGAAGGTCTGCACTGATCGTCAGAACGATTACGTCATCGCCTAGTTCAGAAGCGGCTTCATTAAAACGACGTGTCTGTGCATCACATACACCTGTATCCAGAGAAGGAACCACACTAATCAATTTTACTTTACCTGCGTAATCACTAAGTGTTGCTTGTTCAAGTAGATTTTTACTCAGATTAAATGCAGGAGCTTGATCGCCTACTTTAAGTTCAGGGCCAATAAGAGTAATAGGGTTTCCTTTAAAAGTAGCTACGCCTGTACGTTCTTGTACCATATCATATTGCCTCCTTATATCTTGCTATCATTTCGCAATCTTAACCAAAATTCATTATAATAGAGTGAGGGTAATAAATCAAAAATGCAGTTCACTACTATATTCAGTAAAGGAAGATCCTATGTTATTTGTCCGTTATGAGAATTGGAAAAGTTTTTTACGGTATTATCCAGTCACTTCTTTGATATTATTGATTAATGTTGCAGTGTTTATCTTTTTAAGCTTTAATGGCGGTTCGACCAATTTGCAGACATTAGCTGATTATGGAGCTGTTACAAATCATCCAGCATATAGCGAATGGTGGAGAGTAATTACAGCTATCTTTCTGCATAATGGATTTAGCCATTTGTTATCGAATAGCTTTGGACTTATTGTATTTGCTCCACCGCTTGAACGTTTAATTGGAAGCTGGCGTTATGTAGTTCTGTATATGGCGAGTGGTATTATCGGAAATGTAATCAGTTGGGAACTGTATCAACAATCCGTTACTGGTGTAGTTGCAGTTGGGGCATCTGGAGCCATCTATGGTATCTATGGAGCATTTTTATATATAGCGTTGTTCCAGCGTCAAATTATGGATGAGGCTTCTCGTAAGACGATGTACACGATTTTAGGGCTGGGTCTTATTTTCACCTTCGTTGTTCCGGGTATTGGCATCTGGGCACATGTAGGCGGTTTAATCGCTGGATTCTTTATTTACGGATTGATGTTGCGATTGACTGGATTACGTGGACGATGGAGACGTTTGGCAGAAGCTTATGCCAAAGCACTGTCAGAAAAAGAAAATCAAAACAAAATGGAATGATCTTGTTCGATCTATACCACCAATCTTTAGTCGGTTAGATAAAATAAAGATAGAGTGTAAACCAACAAAAACCACTTTCTATACATCGAAAGTGGTTTTTGTTTGGAATCTATTGAATTTAATGATTAGACAGTCATCTGATGATAACGTTCTTAGTCACGGTTACCTGCAAACATAAAGACAAGACGTAACAATTCAAGTACAGACAATAGCGCAGCCGCTACATACGTAAGAGCAGCAGCATTCAATACTTTACCTACACTACGTTCTTCTTCGTTCGTTACATAACCTTCAGCAACCATAATATCTCTTGCACGATTACTTGCGTTAAACTCAACAGGTAAAGTTACCAATTGGAATACAACAGCAGCCGAGAAGAAAATAATACCCAGTCCCAAAAGATTAAATGAACCAAAAATAGCACCTGCAAGAATTAGAAAAGGAGCTACACCGGATGTGAAGTTAACAACCGGGAAGATACGGTGACGAAGTGCAAGCATCGGATAATGCGTTTTGTGTTGAATCGCATGACCAATTTCGTGACAAGCTACAGATACAGCCGAAATACTGTTTTGGTAATATACATCTTCAGAAAGACGTACTACCCGATGAACAGGATCATAATGGTCGCTTAGCGTTCCACGTACAGGTTCGATAGGAACATCTTGAAGACCATTACTATCTAACATATGACGTGCTGCTTCATAACCGGTAAGACCTCGTGCATTAGGAACTTCAGAATATTTCTTAAATGTACCTTTAACTCTAAATTGTGCCCAGATGGTTAATCCAAACGCAAGAATAATTAAGATCCAAAAGAAAGCATTAATACTCATTTCTCATTCCTCCATAGTATAGACAAATTACATCATGCCTGAACTTTGACCTAGCAGGAATTTTAACGCCTCGATACAGGCGGCACTTTGAGGAATCAGATTAACAAATGCACGTTTGGCTTGATTAGGCTTCATTTGTGAAAGTAAAGGTTCGAGTTCACGTACTTCGCGTTGCAATTGAAGCATGTGTTGTTCCAACTCGGTGAGTCGTTGCGTAACCTGTTCTTCGTCTGAAACCCGATCCCAGGCGTGCAGTTTATCTCTAATTTCATCAAGAGTGTATTTGTCCTGCTTTAACTTTGTTATACGTTCCAATCGTATTAAGGTTTCAAAACTATAGAGCCTATAGTTTTTTAAGGAACGACTTTCTGGTTGTATCAATCCGAGCTTAGTGTAGTAATCAACTGTACGTTCACTAATGCCGGCTGTTTTGGCTAATTCGCCGATCCGATAAAGTTTCATATCCCCAAGGTATCCACCCCCATTTATAGTCATGATCAAAACAGGATCCCTTGAGTTTGCATCCTGTTTGTTTATATTACAGGAATACAAACGTTGCAGTCAAACCATACAGTGTAACGTTATGCTTGCTTTTACATATTCTGTCACAGTATATGAAGGAAGACTTAAATCTAGTATAATCACGATCCCTTAAATTTAGATGAAAATGATCTGAATACTATATAAATAGTATACAAAGTAGTCATTATTATAAATATAAAAATACGTATAAAAATTAGGATCAAAATCGCTCAAAAGCTTGAATTCACTGCACTTTGACGATGTTAAACGGTAAAGAATTAAAGTAAGAGTAGATGTAAGAAACAAAATATTTTCAAAAATTGAAAATTAACTCTTGTCATTCTTTCATTATTCTGATTATAATGACATTAAGGATTTCACGACATGTGAAGTAATATTACATAAGGAGAGTGGGTTATATGAGAAAAAAATGGGCCGTTATGGGGTTAGCGGCATCAACCCTTCTTGCTTTTCCATTAAGTGCTTTTGCAGCAGCTGAGGTTACAACAGCTGAGGTATCAACAGGACTTAACACGTTCTTCGTGTTCCTGGCGTTCGCACTGGTGTTATTCATGCAAGCTGGTTTTGCACTGTTAGAAGCGGGTTCAGTACGTATGAAAAATGCGGGTCACGTTGCAGGTAAAACAATTCTTACACTGGGTATTGCACTCATTGCTTTCTGGGCTTTTGGTTTTGGTCTTGGATTTGGTAATGGTAATGGATTTTTCGGGTATGAAGGATTTTTCTTAAGTGGCGAAGGAATGATGGGGTCGTTTGATGCACTATCTGGGCTTGGTATTCCAATCTCAATGATGTTCCTTTTCCACCTTGCTTTCGCAGCAGTCTCCTTATCTATTGCTTTTGGCGGATTTGCTGAACGTGCGAAGTTAAGTGTGTATATTATCTTCGGTATTTTGTTTACGGTTATTATTTACCCGATCATTGCTCACTGGGTATGGGGTGGCGGATGGTTAGGCGCTATGGAGATGCAGGATTATGCAGGTTCTACCGTTGTCCATTTGACAGGTGCAACAGCAGGTCTAGCCGCTACATTAATGCTCAAACCTCGTCTTGGTAAATACAATAAAGATGGTAAGCCTAATATTATTCCAGGTCATAACCAGATTTATTCTGTAGTCGGTGTATTTATTCTCTGGTTCGGCTGGATGGGCTTTAACCCGGGTAGTGCGCTATCTACATTAAATGATGGATTCTTCACTTATGTGGCGCTGACAACTAACCTTGCAGCCGCAGCAGGTGGTGTAGCCGCTCTATTGATCTCATGGGTTGTTTTTGGTAAAGCAGATATCCCAAGTATGTTAAATGGTGTGCTTGCTGCACTTGTAGCGATTACCGGTTCTTGTGCTTTTGTCGATGTATGGGCGGCTATCGTAATCGGTCTGGTAGCAGGTATTGTAACCTTCTTTACATCACAATGGTTTGAAAAAGCAGGAATCGATGATCCGATCTATGCGTTCTCTGTTCATGGTATTGCAGGTATGTGGGGAGCAGTCTCTACAGGATTCTTCGCTACACCGGAATTAGTAGAAAAAACAGGCGTTGGTTCTCCAGGATTGTTCTATGGCGGTGGATTCCATCAATTGGGTGTTCAGTTGCTAGGGATGATCGGTACATTTATCTTTGTTCTCGTGATCTCTCTTCTTATCTTATGGATCATGAAATCGATCAATGGTATTCGTGTTACTGAAGAAGAAGAAATGATGGGTCTAGATATTAGTGAACATGGTTCTTATGGTTATCCTGAGCAAATGAGAGCATTAGGTGAAGATGCGCGCAAATAACGCTCTTTTCTCCAACATCATGAAGAAAGAGCAGTAGGGGATGAAGCTGATGAATGAATATTCTTTTGATCTTCCCTTGCGTGATCTTGCCGATGCTGATACTCCGCAATTATTGAAAGAAAAGCGCATATCGATGCAGACCGAATTGTATCAAGCTTTGCCGGATAGCGACACGCGTCAGTGGGTAAAGAAGGTCAATGAAATGCACGATCATGTAATGCAACAGGCAGTAGCCATTTGTGAAAAACAATTAAGTGAGGCGGGCTACGGTCCGCCTCCTGTTGCATATTCTTTTATTGTTTTCGGTAGCGCAGGGAGATTAGAATCTACACTTTGGAGCGATCAAGACAATGGATTGATCATAAGTGATGAACCTCATGAGGGCAAAGAAGATTATTTCAAACAATTTGGCAGTACACTTGCAGATATATTAGAAGCGATAGGTTATGAGAAATGTCAGGGAAAAGTGATGTGCTCTGAGCCGATGTGGCGTAAAACGCTAACCGATTGGCGTACTCAATTGAATACATGGCGTAGTGATCTCAGTTGGGAGCCTGTTCGTAATTGGATTATCGCTTCCGATATGAGGCATATGGCAGGGGATACTGAACTTTCAAATGAATGGTTAGATACGTTATATGGAGGGATCAAAGAAACACCTCAATTACCAGCGGCAGTTTTGCGAAATACCGTTCGTCACAAAGCAACACTCAATGTATTGGGTCAGGTCGTGGCTGAACGATTTGGCGAGCATGCAGGTGATTTCGATGTAAAGTATGGTATTTATATTCCGCTTGTTAATGCATCACGTTATCTGGCATTACAACATGGGATCTATGAATCTTCTACATTAAAGCGATTAGAACGGCTTATTCAATTAGAAGCAACCACGTTATCGCTACTGGAAATGATGCAAGAAGCTTTTTTAACAGCACTGCGTATGCGTAATTCTACACCTGTACAGCAAGTGGATGGATTGTATATCGGTACTGGATTTATGCCGCAAAAAGATTGGAAACAAAGACCTCTTTTCCATGAGCTTCGAGATAGTCTGGGAACAGTGAAAAAAGCACATCGTGTACTTCAACGGCAATTACGCTTTTTAGAAAGGAGACGCTTATGAAAGAGCCAGTGAAAACAGCGAACAATGGTTTTTGGCGCAGTCTGCGTAGTGGTGGTGTTCCATCTGCTATTGCTTCCGTATTCGGTGCTCCTTCTGCACAGCAAATGGCTTTTATAAGATCTCTTTCTCGTGAACAGCGTCGCCCTGAAGTATTGTATATGCCACTGAGCAAGTTAGAGACCGTCGTTTTCGATCTGGAGACGACGGGATTTCATGCTCAACATGGAGATGAGATATTATCTTTCGGAGCGGTCAAAATGATTGGCGATAAAGTGACAGATGAACAATTTTATACGTTAGTAAATGCCAAAGCCAATGTTCCTGAAAATATTACAGAGCTGACAGGTATTACCCAGGAAATGATTGAAGGTGCACCTTCGCTAATCGACGGGTTGCATGACTTTATGGCTTTTGTCGGTAGATCGGTATTGATTGCTCATGGTACAGGGCATGATAAAGCATTTCTCAATGCCGCTTTATGGAAAACATCCAAAATCCAATTAACACATCGGATACTGGATACAATGATGATCGGCAAATGGCTTAAACCTTCACTTGGTAGTTACGGATTAGATGAATTATTGGAAGAAGCACGTATTCCGATTACACTTCGCCATCATGCACTAGAAGATGCCAAAATGACAGCTTCGTTATGGGGAGAGTACCTTCGTCTAATGCGTCATAAACAGGTGGATACACTCGAAGATTTGTATGCTTATTTGAGTAATTTCTAAGATTGATTTCAAAGAAATTAATATGATTTAAACCAGTCTCAATGCGCAAGATTGCAATGTATACAAAGGTGTATCTGAGGCAGTTGAATCTGCTAAATTATCCGTGATCACTTGATAACCTGCTATAGCCAAAGATTGCGTATTGTAGGTATACAAATGGTCTTTGTGTACATGATCTTGATCTGAGATCATAAGCCATGAACGATCTATCCATTGTGGCTGATCAGATAAAGCAGTAGATGATGATCCAATTAGATAAATAGGGGTCAAAGCACCAAATTGCTGTAATTGAATAAGATCTGTGGAAGAAGGTATAGGAGCAGACAATGGATGGGAATGAAAAATGCCGATCAAGTCAGTCTCTTGATAACAACATTGAACCCATTCGATAGGGTCAAACAGGAAGTGGTGCAGCGGGTCAGGTGCAACGTTGCGTAGCTTCCGATAGGATTCGATGCGCATACCTCCCGCTGCTTTTCTACCGAGCAATACCCCGCAGACTTCTGAGGATAGGGAACTGCTCATATGGTCGGTCAGTAGCTGTAGGGCTGTTGGACGAATGGAGATGTCAGTCTCCCTATCTGTGCGCAGCAGGTCTGCCATTGTATTTACCCCTCTCTTTATTGGACTCTCCATGCAATCAGGAGAGTCACTTTTTTTATTATAATAAATATGTATTTATAGAACGTTTCATAAAATAAGGCTCTGCGACCTATATCCAAAAGATATACGATCCAGAACCTTATTTTTGATATTCATCATATAACTAATAGATACAGAAGTGGATCACGCTCTCTAACGCTATGAAGCATTACAGTGCGAAGTTATCGTAAACATCTTACAATCTCTTATTAATGGTTCACGATCCCATGAATAGAAGGGCCGTTAGATAGATTCTGATCAGGCAAAGCTTGTCCAATAAGAGCATAACGGATACTGTCTACCAATGCTTCCCAACTGGCTTCAATAACGTTAGCAGATACGCCGACCGTACTCCAAGTATTGCTTAGATTCTGTGATTCGATCAATACACGGACTTTAGAAGCGGTTGCGTCTGCTTCATCTAATACACGAACTTTATAATCCGATAGATGCATTTCACGTAAATTCGGATAATGTTCAACCAAAGCTTTACGAAGTGCATTATCCAGTGCATTCACCGGACCATTACCTTCAGCGGCAGTGTAGATACTGTCTCCACCGATTTTGAGTTTAACAAAAGCTTCAGATACAACAGCAGAACCTGCATTTTTCTCGACCAACATTTTGAACGATTCAAAAACGAATAATTCTTTAATTTCACCATTGGCTTCACGTAGCAACAATTCAAGCGAAGCATCTGCACCTTCGAATTGATATCCTTGATGCTCCAAATCTTTGATTTTACCAATAATCTGTTTGGTATTTTCATTTTCAGGGTCAAGGATCAGATCCATTTCTTTCGCTTTAGAAAGGATATTGCTTTGTCCTGCTAATTCAGAGACAAGAATACGCTGTTTGTTACCGATTTTCTCAGGTTCGATATGCTCATAAGTTCTAGAATCACGCAAAATAGCAGAAACGTGAATACCTCCTTTATGGGCAAAAGCAGCATTTCCAACATAAGGCTGATTAATAGGCATATGCACATTCGCAATTTCGCTAACATACCTTGCTGTATTCGTTAATTGAGCCATCTGTTCGTTACTGATACAGGTATAATCCATTTTCAATTGTAGTGTGGGTAGGATAGAACAAAGGTTAGCATTACCACAACGCTCACCATATCCATTCATTGTACCTTGAATCTGTCTTGCTCCGGCTTGCACAGCGCTTAATGTATTAGCTACAGCTAGTTCGCAATCGTTATGTGTATGAATTCCTAGAGGAGCGCCGTCAAGTTCAAGATTTAATCTGGATACGATTTCATAAATTTCATGTGGAAGTGTACCACCATTGGTATCGCACATGGTTAACCAATCTGCACCTGCTTGGCGTGCTGTACGTAATACTTCTACTGCATATTCAGGATTGTTTTTGTACCCATCGAAAAAGTGTTCAGCATCAAAAATGAGTTCCATTCCTTGTTGCTTCAAATAGGAGATTGAATCTGCAATCATCGCTAGATTTTCTTCAAGTGTAGTCTGAAGTGCTGTATGCACATGAAAATCCCAAGACTTACCCACTAATGTAGCGGCTTGTGCACCGGATTCGATCATGCGTTTGAGATTATCATCCTGATGGGCAATACTCCCCTTACGACGTGTACTACCAAAGGCTGTGATTTTGGCATGTAATCCAAGTGTCTGTACTCGTTTGAAAAACTCAATGTCTTTGCCATTGCTTCCGGGAATACCGCCTTCAATATAATGAACACCAAGCTCATCAAGTTTTTTGGCGATTTTGAGCTTGTCATCTGCGGACAAACTGATACCTTCACCTTGAGTACCGTCACGAAGCGTAGTGTCGAAAATCGATATGGACTTTGACATAATGGGGAGTTCCTCCTTCATTTGTGCAAAAAAATGAATAGCTTTTTTTAGTGTTTCGTTAATCATTTGTGAAGTGGGGTGTCAATAAAGCATTGTTTTTTAGTATAATTTATTATTATATCACCTCACTTATGTAAGGGATACGATAATTTTGATTTTATTTAGTTTACTAGGAGGCAGTACATCATGCAATTACATATTCAAAAAGTTGAACAAAATAACAAGGTATTCACCCTTTATTATACGTCAGAACAACCTTTACCGTTTGATCCACACGATGTGGTCATGGTATCTGCGGGTGATTATGTAGTCGCAAGTGTGCGTGAATTAACAGCAGATGCGATTCAGCTATATATTTCAACAGACGAACCGCTAGAGTGGGGCGATCAAGTTGTGATCCAACTGGCATTTTCACCGACAGTATCGATTGTAGGGAGTAAAGAGATTATTGCCAAATTAGGGCATTTTCCTGACTTCGAACATGGGGTAATAACTGATCATACTATTGGTAAAGACAAAGTGGAGTTAGATGTTCAATTGGCAGAACCTTTTGCAGATCATACGATCAAGCTTACTTTTTTGGAAGCGACTGAGATTGAATTTTCAGCACCGGATATGGAGAAGAATGAAATCGCTGAGATGGATTTCCGTTATGATGAAACATTGATGGTCGTTGATATTGAAGCAGCAAGAGGCATGTCAGGTAGTTTCTTCTGTGGAGGTATCAAAGCAGAGTTGAAATCGTAAGCTCTATGGAAAGGTTACCTCAGACTTAAGAGGACGACCTTTGAAGAAATATATCTGTAAGGGATAAAGGGGGATAGATATGCCTAATTTGGAAGATTATAATCAACCGTTATCCGATCACATTGTAGCTATTGTAGAACAAGGAAATCGTTCTCACGAAGATCATAAATGGGATCAAGCGTTAGATAAATATACAGAGGCTTGGGAGCTGCTTCCAGAGCCTATAGCGCACTGGGATCTTACAGAATGGATTGCTTCATGTAAAGTAAGTGTCTATATGGATCGTCAGGATTATCAACAGGCTCATAAATGGGCACTGCTTGCTCTAGAAGCAGTAAAAGATAATCCTAGACATACTTCAGCCCGAATAAATGTCGGTATAACCTGTTATGAGACAGGGGATACGTCCGAAGCATATACATGGTTTGAACAAGCCTATCAATTTGGTGGTACACGTGCTTTTCAAGGATTCGATCGCAAATATCTGCAATTCTATACACAGATAAAACAAACGGAAAAGGAGGAGACCCAATGACAGTTTCTTTAGATCAATTAACTATTCAAGATATTCCATGGAATCGGATCACTACGCCTTACGGGAGAGCGACAGAAGTTCCTCAAATGATCGCCAAAAGGAATTACAGTGGTCTATCCAATATCGTAGAACATCAATCGACATTATGGCAGGTCACACCATGGTTACTATTCTTTTTGTTAAAAGAATTATCTCTTCAATCACCAGATGAAGTCAGCGCAGCAGAGATTGATTTGTATGCAGGAGTAATTGAAGCTCTTTCTGAACACGAACAGTTGGAAGATACAGAGCAGACACTGGATGCAATGCCTCTTTTATTAGAAGAAACGTATCTTTGGGATAACGATGATCAAGATGATGAATTAGAATGGGACAATGAAGAACCTCGCGGATATGATTCAGAAATCTTTTTCAATTATTATGTCTACAGTTATCTACTTCTGAAGCAAGCTTTACCTATATTTGAAAATATTTCACGTCATACGACAGATCAAGATATGCAAAATACCCTACAGGACTGTATGGAGTACTTGGAATAAGGAGGGTCGATTGTGCAGTATATCAAATCGTTATTTGAAGATGAAATATACTATTTTGAATTGGATGATCAACGGGTAGCTTATCGCCAGATTGTGATAGCAGAAGGTCAATCCAAAGTATCGATTGCGCCTGATTTTATGCTCGCTGAGAAAGAAGTTGATTTTGAACCGGATGAACAGATTGGTCTAATTGAATTTGAAATAATATGGGAATCTGCAATCTCATCCTATCGAAAGCAATGGGATTATTACAAACAACAGTACTTGCCCGGTGATTCGGTAACAGGCATATTACGTATGTTCTATCCGCAAGGTTGTCTTATTCAATTGAATGAGCATGTGTATGCAATTGCCGATACAACAACATTGCCTGAACAGATGAATGGACAACCGATCGGAGTAGGATTAACGGTAACCGGTATTGTTAGTGGCTATGATGAGCAGAACTTATGGGTACAATTGGATCAATGTACGATCCATAGCTAGTCTATATCGGTGAAAGGAGCTTGCTACGATGATCTATATCACAGGCGATATTCATGGTACACATAGTGTGAATACACGATTTAACAGATGGAATTTTCCCGAGCAAAAGAAGTTGAATAAGCAAGATGTAGTGATCATAGCAGGTGACTTTGGATTGATCTGGAACGGAGACAAAGAAGATCAATACTGGTTGAAATGGCTAGATCAGACCAAATCATTTACAACATTATTTATAGATGGAAATCACGAAAACTTTGATCTGCTAGAACAATACCCGATAGAATCATGGCACGGCGGATTGGTGCATCGCATCAATAATAGTGTATTACATCTGATGCGCGGACAAGTGTATGAGATAGAAGGATTAACCTTTTTTACATTTGGAGGGGCTGCTTCACATGACCAAGCATTTCGGAGTGAAGGAAAGTCATGGTGGGCTCGTGAAATGCCTAGTAAAGATGAATATCAATTAGGTCTGGCTAATCTTGAAAAACATCATTGGAAAGTGGATATTGTGATCACTCATACGTGTACTTATCAAAGCTTAGAGTGGATAAAACAACATTATGCAACAGAAGTGGTTGCTGATCCGATGCATGATTATTTTCAGCATATTCAGAATCGATTGGATTATCAACAATGGTATTTTGGTCATTTCCATCAAGATGTACAGTTACCGGATCGTCAGCGGTTACTTTACAACGATCTTTTTGTTATTTCAGATCGAAAGGAGATTATACATAATGAGTGAGCATATTCAGACTCAACTCATACGAATCCATGATAAGTTGGAGCAATTGCGGATAGAAGATAGTACATTTCAAGTATTTGGTGCTTTTCATCATCAGTATCGACTAAATACTGTCCAAACTGAAGCTGAAATCACTGCGTTTGAACAACAACATCAAATCGTATTACCTGCGGATTATCGAGCGTTTTTATTACAGATCGGTGATGGTGGAGCAGGGCCTTATTACGGATTAGAACGGTTAGCAGATGGCATTTATGAATCTTTAGATGATAAAAATGAAGCATTCGGACTGGTGAATATTTCAGCTGATTTTCGGTTTGCTGAATCGTGGAATCTATTGCTTGCTGAGGAAGAGGCAGAAGATGAGATTGATGAAGAAGCTATGTATGATGCCAAATGGGCAGATGGAATGCTGAGAATTAGTAATTATGGTTGCGGTGTATCGATTAATTTGATTGTACGAGGGAACAGTTACGGAGAAATATGGGTAGATGATCGATTTAATGATGGAGGAATATATCCAGATCATTATTTTGATAATCCCAATCGCTTACATTTTTTGGATTGGTATGAACTCTGGTTAGATCAATCGTTATTGAATCCAAGCAGGTAGGAGGTGGGTGCAAATGAATCCATTTATAGAGCAAGACGATGAGCGGGATGGACCGTTGCGAACGATAGAGGTCAATCAAGCGGAGATTATTGCTTTTCAAAAAGCAATGTTGTATCTGAAATTTGCTTGTGAAGAAACAGATTCACTATTGTATGCAGGCAGTGATTCGCTGAATAGTCTACTTTATAAAATCATGAAAGCAAGTGATATGGCTGAAAGTTCGGCTTCGTTTTATAATCAATCGTCTCTGATGAATGAAACATTTGTTGAGGAAAAGCTGAAGCGTCTAGAGCAAGAGCAACCGTATGTGAAGTCGTCCACTCACGAGCAAACGCAACAATGGATGAAGTCGTACATGTATCCGTTCCCATATTCTGGTGAAAAGTAAATTGCAAACAGATGTCATTTCATAAGAAATGAGGGTGTACCAATGAAAGCTATTACCTATAAGCATAGTAAAGCTGATGGACTACTAGGATATGAATTATTGCCTGCGCGTTATGGTGAAAAGTGGAATCAGATTGAAGCCGATTCTGTTTTTATTTATGCGGGTGATTTTGATTATTTGATGCCTTATCTGAAAAAGCATTATCCGATTGTTGATCCGGTGACCAATGATCGATATGGATACTTTGATACAACAGGATTTAATCCGATCGCCAAAGCGCTCTGGGCAAATATATTAGCCGAAATGAAAGCTTATCAGACCAAAGATCGTGAGCTCAAAGCCTTTATTCGCTCACTGGTTACATGGTTAGAGATACAGTTGGAATGGGCAGATGAGATCATTATTTTCGGAAATGTATGAGGTGAATTGCTTTGGGTTGGGAATGATGTATATATCTATTGTTTATTTCATCGTCATGACGCACCTGTACAGCGAATGATTGAGGCGATCAAAGAGATCATTTCTACAGAAGAACATTGGATTGAATTGTAAATGATCATCAAACCTATACTGAAGGAGCTTTCCCATGTTGAATACAATACAAGTCATGACAGACACAGCTACATTGTGTATTTACGATCTTCAAGCCCTTAAACATCGGTTAGAAGATACATCCGATTGGTGGTCTATTCCTGAAGATGAATTACTAGAAGTGAATTTAGGAAATGTTGCTTTTCTCAATGTAGGCGCAGATGGCTTATACACGATGCAACAGGTAGAAGATATACAACAAACATCGGTACAATTGTGGATCAATGTTCCTTCGGGTCAATTGTATGCAGGAGCAGCAGAAAATGTAACAGGTGGCGAGCTAGAACCTGAAGATGGAGACAGTGGACAGTATATAACGGTTGAACCCGGTGTCTATCATTTGAAAATAGCACGAAATGAACAACAGATTGAATTTGCTCTGTTACGGACTGAGCATCAGCAAGCTACGAACGAGTTCAAAGATTTGATTCGTATAGGATAAGTAATAAGGAAATGAGCTCATTAGAGGACGTATTGATAAACGCAAAAAGGAGTTAGGAGATGCTTAAAAAGGTAAAGTATAAAGCAGGTGATATTTTTGTGATTCCAATGCATGATCATCGATTTGCGATTTGTCAGGTGATTAGTGCTCTGCATGACCGATTTAAAAAGGTATTTTCATTTGGTGTGCTTTCTATTCAAGAAGATGAAGTCTATCACGGGGAACAACAGTATCTTTTATTTACAAGTTATCGAGGATCTTTCTCCATGATCGTTACCGCCTCTAAATTACTCGCACAAGGAACATGGCAAATCATCGATTATGCTCCATTATCGGCTGAACAAGCGTCGTTGCAATATTTCTCCGTTTCTAACCATCTATATCACAATGACGACTACATCAGAATACTTGAAATCAGTGAATTACAAGATTATCCTCCACTTGCTGTAGCTGGATATGAATTAGTGCAAAAGTATCTAGCTCAGTATCCATAAGGTTGAAATTGATTCATCTCTATTCAGCTCCAATACATACATAATAAAATATCGAACGTTTGTACTTATTTTTAGATGGATAGGATAGGCTAAATGATACAGTTACGATATAATAAAACCATACGATATTTATTGTAAATGATTCGGATCATCGAGCAAAGGGAACAGGGTGCACTCTACACAGGCAAGGAGGATGATCAGCTTGAGGCATCATGCCAATTACTACCCTGCCAAAGGAAGGGTCATTCTGCATGTGGATATGAATGCTTTTTACTGTTCTGTTCATACGGCGGAAGAACCTGACAAATATCAAGGAAAACCAACTGCTGTTGCGGGTAGTGTTGAACTTCGTAAAGGAATAGTGGTAACTTCATCGTATGAAGCTAGAAATCGTGGCGTCAAAACAGGTATGTTAGTTAGAGAAGCCTTGCAAAAATGCCCGAATCTGATCTTAATTTCGCCTGATTTTTATCTGTATAAACAATACTCGATGGCATTTATGAATATTGCCTATAGTTACACGCCAATGTTGCAAGCAACCTCCATTGATGAATGTTATCTAGATATCACCGGTTCAAGTCAATTCGGTACACCTCCACAGATTGCTGAACAGCTACAACAACGGATCTGGGACGAATTGCATTTGCCGTGTTCGATAGGGATTGCTCCTAATAAATTACTGGCAAAAATGGCTTCTGATATGAAAAAGCCTAAAGGGATTTCGATTTTGCGTATACGAGATATGCCCAAGTTGTTATGGGATAAGCCATGTGGACAATTATTTGGTGTAGGTGGTAAAACATCTGCCAAATTGGTAGATATGGGTATTCGCACGATTGGACAACTGGCGGCGGCAGATGAAGCTCGCTTAACAGCTAGATTTGGTGTAATGGGAAGCTGGCTCAAACAAGCGGCTAACGGTATTGACCATTCGCCTGTTGAGATTGATCGTGAAGTCAGTAAGTCGATAGGGCATACCACAACATTACCCGCAGATATTCAAGCACGTGATGATATCAGAAGAGTAATGCTCAATCTAAGTGATCAGGTGTGTCGCCGATTACGTCGTCAGAAATTAATAGCACAGACGATTCAGATTACGATTCGTACGCCAGATATGAAAACGATCACCCGCTCCAAATCGCTGGCTGTTCCTACAGAAACCGCTGATGAAGTCTATCGTGAAGCTTGCGCATTGTATGATCGCCATTGGGGAGATCGTGCGCCTGTACGATTGCTGGGTGTATCTCTTCAGAATTTGCAACCGAAAGAAGAAGCTGCTCTACAAATGGATTTGTTCGATTATAGTCGTCAACCGGTCAAAGAACAGTTAAATGAAGTAATGGATAAATTACGTGACAAATTTGGTGAAAGTGCAATTTTGACAGCAGGCATGTTAGGTAATGATCCTTCGGTATTGATTCGCAATCACAAAATCAGAGGAACTTCGCTACAAAAAGATGGAGTTATCTTACCAGGTATGGAAGAATAGATGATAAATAGACATTAAAATAAAAAAATATAGTTTAAATTTTAGGGA
>NZ_MDER01000033.1 GCF_001721045.1 Paenibacillus nuruki
CTCTATAGCAATCTATATATTAGATAAAAACAAAAAAATTTCAAATCATTATATTATAGTTTTAAAAAAAATATTATTAGCTGTCGATAAAATATTCAAAGATTATACTCTTAAAAGTAAATTTAAGTTTCAAGATGCCTTTTATTTTTATATAGTTAATGATTTTTACTACTACCCTGGATTTAAATCGTATATTGCAAAAAAAAGCTTCCAGAATCTCAATAAAAATTTTAAAAGCATGAAGGAAGAAATAAAAAGAGAAGGTTTTTCCCAAATAGAGACTAACCTACTTACCAATAGATCTTATTTTAACTGGGAAATTGATTTTAGATGGTTTTTTAAAAAAGCAATTTTGAAATCTGAAAATATTTCTTATAGTACTACAAATAATGATTATTAATATTATAAAAGGGACTATTTTATCAACAATAGTCCCTTTATTCACTACTAACTATTTTTTATTTATTTCAATTAAATTATCGATATACTTTTTTAATAAAGGATAAATTAATTTAATAGATTATTGATCCCTCTTTCCATTGTGCGCCTTTTCAATAAAGTAAACACAATCAACATCACTCCAAGCAATGTACAAATGCTGTACATCCCTGAATAAGATAACACGCCTGAAAGAGGTCCCATAATGATACTACCCAGTGACATCCCTAGATCAGCTGTTGCAATAAATAAACCTATTAATATATTACGATTGTGAGTCGGTAAAACAAAACTTAAATAGGTGGTTAATGTGGGATACAGAATCGCTTGAGCGACTCCCATACATATAGCTCCTATGTATAGAACAACAGCACCGATAATGACAGAAAGACTAATCAATTGCGCAGCGATCGTTAATAATAGCAATGCGCCTACAATAAAGGAAGTATGCCATTTGCCATCAGAAGGAATTTTTTTGCGTAATGTAAATCGGGCAATCACTACAGTTGCCGCTTGAATCATCAAATATACTCCCGCACTTCCTCCGGTCAATTCTTTAGCATATAACGGAATAAAGGTTGTTACTGCCCCAAATACAACTGAAGCTGTCAACATCATCAGGCTACATGTAAAAAGAGTAGGATTGGTTATCAACTGCTTGAGCGATCCGATTGTTCCTGTTCGCTGATCTGAAGAATCTTTAGTTGCTGTAGAGGGTCTAGTATCTATACGCGCAGTATATCCAAGTACACCTGTAAAGACTGCAATAGCGATCATCGTTATTGTAAAATAAGTCATATTGCCACTTTGCCAGATACCTAGTGCTAAAAGTGGTGCAATGATACCTGGCATATAAGAGCAAAGTGAATATAACGAGATCCCTTGCGAACGATCTTTTTCAGGAAGTGCATCTATAATTCCCATCTGCAAAGCCATTGAGAAAAAAGCAGTAGATACTCCTTGTAAAATACGTGCAATTAGATAACCGCTTAACCCAGTAAATGTATACAATAGTAAAGCTACAGCATTGATGATTAAAATCAAACGAAGGATTCGAATAGGCCCATATTGTTGAATCATCTGCCCTGCCCACGGACGGAAAAACATGGTGGTTAATAAATAAGCTCCCATAATCAGCCCAATCGTTGTATTGGTCGCACCCCATGCATTTCCTTGAAGTGGAATAATCACATTTAAGATCGCATTGGCACTAAAGTAACCCAACACTAAAATGTATAATCGCAAAAATGGCCAAGACATCGCTCCTGTCAATGGTTCCCCCTCCTTTGATCAAAACACGCCTTTTTATAAAACAATCGATGTCGCTAATAAAGTACGACCGTAATCCGACTGTACCTGACTTAATTGATCTGTATTTATGATCTCTTCAATCTGTCCTTGACGAAAGATAATAATACGATCACAGATATAAGCAGCGGCTTGGATATCATGAGTAATAAAGACATAGCCCATATTGTAGATATTTTTCAACTCTTTCAGTAACTGAAGAACTTGTACTTGAATAGATACATCCAATGAACTGATCGCTTCATCCAAAATTAGATATTGTGGTCTGCAAGCAATCGCTCTAGCAATACATACCCGCTGTGCTTCTCCACCGGATAATTCATGAGGGTACCTTTTTTTGAATGAAGCATTTAAGCCTACTTGCTCTAGTAATGAATCCAGAACATATATTGAATTGCTGTCTATGTTAGTACGAAGATGGACAGATTCCATAATTGCACGCTCTACCGTAAAAAATGGATTGATCGAAGATGTATAATCTTGAAATACAGCGCTGATCTGACCTCGCCTTGTCGAACGATATTCAACAGACTTTCCGTGTAAAAATATCTGTCCTTGATCGGGTCGCTCTATACCTAATATCATTCTTACTAATGTAGATTTACCACTTCCACTTTCTCCGATAATACCTAAAGATTCTCCTGCTTCACATGCAAAGCTCACTCCGTGAAGCACCTGATGCTTCTTTTTCCATCCGATGATTCCGTTGTGATATGATTTGGTTATATTTTCAATCTGTAACATTAAGAACCCTCCATCAGTTGGCGAAAGTGATCACTTAGTGTCGCTCGGGTAGCCATTAGATAACGAGTATATTCATGCTGGGCATTTGTAAATATATGATGAGTTGTTCCTCGTTCTACTATCTCTCCTGAACGCATAATTAAGACTTCATCTGCTATTTGCCTGACCACACCCAGATCATGAGAAACAAAAATCATAGAGCTTCCAATCGTCTGACGCAATAGCAGAAATTGTTGGATCACTTCATATTGTGAAATGGTATCCAGCGCTGTTGTCGGCTCATCTGCAATAATAAGGTCTGGTTCTAATACGATAGCGAGCGCTATCATCATTCGTTGCAACATGCCTCCCGATAGTTCATGCGGATATTTACGTAGTAGCTCTACTGGCTTTTGCAACATAACTCGCTCCATCGCTTTGATCATATGATCATCAGCGACACGACGTTTCCATCCCAAATGTTGACCTAGTGTTTCTCTAAAATGAACACCGACTACACAGGAAGGATCAAAAGCGCTCATTCCATTTTGCATAATCATCGCTATTTCTTTGCCTCTTTTTTGCCGTATTTCTGCTTCAGATAAAGTCGTCAGATCGATTCCTTTAAATACAATCTTGCCCGATTGAGCCAAAGATTTAGGATTTAAGCGAGTCAATGCACGGCATGTCAAAGACTTACCACTACCACTCTCTCCTACAATCGCTAGACAACTACCTTTTCGTAATTGAAAAGAACTATCATGAACCAGTGCTTTCCCACTGTGTTGATCCCATATGCTTAATTGTTCCACTTCAAGAATATTCATATCCGAACCTGCCACTTTTTAGATGATGTATAGGTAGAAGCTGACTGATGCAGACGAGGATCAAGCGCCACTTGAAGAGCATCAGCCAAAAAGTTAAATGCAGATACCATAATGATAATAGCGATACCGGGAGCTAACATCATTTCTGGACGAGTGAACATTACTTCTCTAGCTTCATTAAGCATCATTCCCCATTCTGCATGAGGTGCTTGAATACCCAATCCTAGAAAAGAGAATCCAGATATTTGTAAAATCATCGACCCGATCGAACTACTAGCAATAACAGTTAGATCAGCAAACGTCACAGGTACCACATGTCTACGTATAATATGCCAGTTGCTAATACCCGATGCTTTGGCAAATCGAATATAATCCAATTCGGTATATTGCATAACTGACGTACGAATCACCCGAGCAAACCAAGCCCATTTGGTCAAAATAAAA
Organism: Paenibacillus nuruki; assembly: GCF_001721045.1. GTDB lineage: Bacteria > Bacillota > Bacilli > Paenibacillales > Paenibacillaceae > Saccharibacillus > Saccharibacillus nuruki. The sequence continues at coordinate 3,741 of NZ_MDER01000033.1, forward strand.
GCTATGACTATATTTTCAAGTCCTACACCTAGAATACCGACAATGGCGAGTGTCATCACATAGCCCGGAAAAGACAGCATGATATCGCATATACGCATGATCCAAGCATCGACTTTGCTTTTAAAATAACCTGCTATAAAACCAAGTGCTGTCCCGATTCCTATCGAGATCAACAGTATCCATAACACCAGTAAAATACTTGGACGAATACCATAGATCAGTCGGGATAAAATACATCTACCCAATTGATCATTTCCAAGCCAGTATGACCATGTCGATCCATTATAACGAAGACTCATATTCACTGTTAACGGATCATGTGGAGCAATAATAGGTGCACATATCCCTATAACAATAACAGCTATAACAGTAACAAGTGACAGCATACCGATCCGATCATGTCGTAGATTACTCCATATATTCATTTACAGACCATTCCTTAATCTCGGATTCATTGCAGCGTTGATCATGTCAGAAATAGCATTGAATATGACAAATGAAATAGCCAGTATTAACACATAGGCTTGAATAACAGGAAAATCTCTACTTAATATCGCTCGTATACTCAAGCTACCTAACCCCGGCCAAGCAAATACATTTTCAATAACCACTGTACTGCCTAATATAATAGGAATAGCCATACAAAAAATCGATATCGCTACTTGAAGCGAATTACGTAAAATGTGCATCATAACGACAGATTCTTTTAACCCTGAGGCACGTCCATATAAGACATAATCTTTGTTCATATTACTGAGCATCGAACTACGTACATTTCTAAAATAGATACCAGCATAACTGATCGTGATAATCAGCACAGGCAGAATATAACTACGGTAAGAATCCATCCCACTGGTCGGTAACCAATCTAATTTGACAGAGAAATACCAGATCATTAATGCGGCTAACCAATAAGAAGGCATCGCTGTAAGGATAAAAGCTATTCCGCGCACCGTTTTATCTACTTTTTTTCCTACTTGTAATGCACAGATCACACCTAGCACCACAGAGACAATCATAATGGCTATCGAAGAAACCAGTGTTAATTTGAACGTATTTACAAAAGCAGGTCCTAACGTAGACCATACTGGCTGATTGGTTACATAGGAATGCCCAAAGTCCAATTGAAGACAAGCCATCCCCCAATCCAGATAACGGACAAAAAAAGGACGATCCAGACCAAATTGTTGCTCTGTTTGTCTAATCAGTTCTTCGGTAGTATCAGGAATACCTTGAGCTTGCAAAACAACAACTGCTGGATTCAAAGGCGATAAGTTAATAAAAGCAAACGTAATCAAAGAAATAATGATTAATAGTAAAAAAGCTAATACCATTCGCTTTACAATATAAATACTCAATCGTAATCCCCTCTACTTTGTATTCAATTCCAATCAGAATGCATATTTATTTTTCAAAGCTCATCTGTTCAAATGGAAGTTCGTATTGCGTCTGTTTGAATGTAATGCCTTTGAGATCAGAAGGTGCGACTACTGTGATATTTCCGTTCGTAATTGGAATAAAAACAGCCTCATCATGAACGATAGTAAGTACATCGGTGAATAATTGCTGGCGCGTTTGCTCATTCGTCGTCGTCATAATCTGATCAATCGTTTTATATAGCTTGGGAGCTTCAGGTATACCTTGAGTGGCGTAAAGATAAGCATTTTGTGAAGTGAATCCTGCAATTGTACTTTGTGGATCATAGGCTAATCCCCATGTCTGGTTAAACAACAGATCGTATTCACCGGTGGATCTACGATTCGCAATCGATGTTGATTCTTCTCCTGTTAGCTCAAGCTTCATGCCTATAGCTGCCGCGGCGCTTTGGATCAGTTCAGCTTCTATTTTTTGCGAAGAGGAATTGCTGTCATAATCTAATTTCATTGTGAGTGGTTTGCCATTTTTGGAACGAGAACCTGTACCCTCAGTAGATACCCAACCCGCACTATCCAAAAGCGAGGCTGCTTTTTGCGGGTCATATGCCCGTTCTTGCAGTGGGATATCTGCATCATTTACATTTTTTGAAAAGAGTGTATACGCAGGTGCCTCCGTTCCTCCCATAATATCTTTACTAATCGTTTCCCGATCGACTACATACCATAATGCTTCGCGTACAGCTTGTTCATGTACTGGACTTGCTTGGCGACTCGTATTAGCAACGATCATTTTGGTATTCATAGATTCACTTTGTACCCGTTGATACTTTCCAGATGCAATCAGTTGCTCTACTGCTTCTACATCTACGCTGTCTGCTCCACGATCATCTGTAAATGCGAAATTAACTTCACCTTTTTGCAAAGCTAGATACGTCGTTTCTCCTGCGGGTAATACTTTAGCTGTAATCATAGGGATGGTTGGAGTTCCATTCCAATAGTTCGGATTGGCTTTGAACGTTGCATATTGTTCGGGTTGATGGTCTGCCAGTACATAAGGGCCTGTACCATGATATCCATTGACTCCATCTTTAGTTTCTCCATTTTTAAAATCTTTGGGCGAAATAAAAACGTAAGGACGAGTCATAGACAGTTCTGCTAATGTTGGATAATAAGGTTCAGCTAGTACAAGTTCAACTGTATATTCATCGACTACACGACATGCTTTTATTTTGGTCGATAATTTGATCCAGGCATGCTTTTCTGAATTACGCTGTACTGCTTCTATATTTTGCTTGACCGCTTCGGCATTAAAAGGCTCACCATCATGGAATTTGACGTCTTTACGTAAATGAAACGTATAGGTTTTGCCATCCGGTGATACGTCCCAAGATTCTGCTAATAGGGGTTTGATCCCTTCTGCTGTATTTTCGACTAAAGATTCATAGACGATTCCTTGAGCAGGCATTGATCCTGCATAAAGATGAGGATTCATATCATTGATATCTTTGGCAGTCGCATAGGTGATGTTTTTTGTAGCAGTCTCTGCCTGATTATTAGGTTGATCTTTGGCTGGATTACAAGCTGTTAAAATGACGGTTAACACCATCAATATAGTGATCGATTTGAATGTTGTGATAAACAAATGATTTCGCTCCTTAATGAGTTGTCTGAATTCGGTTCTGAATCCGATTATAGTCTTCATCATGATGATGAATTTGAAAAGCAGTCGATAACGGTTCTTCGGGATGAGCTTCGATATACTGCTGAAGATGATATTCATAATTACGAATCAATTGATCAATCGTAGGACAAGGTGTACCTGTATGTCTGGCGAATCCTTGAATCATTTTGATACGATAATAGTCTTCTTGTGGCATTCGAGGAATGTCTTGCTTCCCTTCTTTATTGGTAAATACTGTCCGAATCGGCACAGCTGAGAAATCGAAATACCTTCCCTTTGAATCAGGTTCTGAAAATGGATCGATTAATAGTGAAGCATATCGTACATATAAGAGATACTCTTGGTGAATCGGTTCTAAGTCTATAAAGTTCTCAATATCTTCTCTAGATAGACTTTCTGTAGCGATAGGATAATTATCATCCACCATAAATTGAAGTAAATTGATCCCTGTAATCCCCATCTGCTGTAGCAGATTCATCACTTCTTTCCACTGAGACAGCATATTGCGAATCAATGGTGGAGTGATAGGACCTTCCGGATATAATTTGTATACAAATTTGGGGACACTATGACTACCAAATACAACTTGTAAGGAAAAATCATTCATAAATAGTGCAGGATGAACATAAAGTGAGATATTTCTAGTTTCTGCTTCCAGTGGTGAAGACATCGTTTGGACTTGAATTCCCAATTGTTGATACATACGCTGTAAATCTTGAACCCGCAACGAAGATGAAGTCTGAGAACCTATATATACTTTTTTCTTTACAGCAGTCGTAATCACTTGATGAGAAGGTTCATCACCTGCCCAACGTGTGTCTCCATAATACGTAGAAAAGCTGATAATCTCTGCCTCTGGTTGAAAAGCACTTATGTAGTCAGAGACGAGATCGCCCGAGCCAAATGTGGGAGAAATCAAAAGTACACATTGGATCTGCTTCAATAGATCAGGTTGCAGTTGTTGCAAGACTTGAATATAGGTGTCTGTAGTCACTGCCAGCACAATGGTGTCCCATTGTCCTGTAATCTGTTCGTACCCAGCAAATACATGATCTATACGACATCCTCCTGCGACTGATTGATGTTTTTCATTTTGAATATGCACAGATATATGTTGATCACTTTGCGCTAAAGCTTTATACACATGATCTGCACGTGAAGACTGCCGTCCTGCAATCGCTACAACACTATGTAAATGCTGCTTGAGATTAACAGCTACTTGAATTGCCACAGGACCTGTACCCAGAATCAATACATTTTGAAAATTATTCATGATCTACACCCTTTTGATAAATAGCAATATCAAATACTTGATCCGCATGTACAATATTCTCAACTTGTTGCCATTTTTGTGGATCTGTCGCTAGAGAAGGAAAATTAAATAATGACTTCAACCCATTTCCATATCGCATAGCCACTACCACTTGTTGATTTGTTAATAGATATAATAGATCTAGAATATCGTATTTTTCCGCAACGGTTGAACTGAAAATAATATGCGTAGCTTCTTGTAAGCCCTCAAGTTGTTCAACAGGAACCGCTTTTAACTCAATATCCAGATAAGATCCTAGTCGATCAATAACAGCTTGCCCCAGATCGATCGATTCTTGATCAATATCAATACCTACCACCTTAGCTCCAGTACGTCTAGCTATAAGCATAGGTGTCATTGGAAATGAGCCTGAGCCAATCATGACTACTTTGGATAAAGACGTCACATGAAATCCGCCAAATTCTTGTTCGATGCACGATTCTATATTTTTGAAATAATCGGTCTTCTCATCTTGTCCTTCCAGAAGGTGAAGCGCGCGATATTTCTCCATAATCGCTACACATCGTGCAGATCGGATTCGCAGTGTATCGATTATAGGTGTTAAAGCTTCAATATCACTGGTCTGTAATTGTTCCCACTGCTCTTTATGATAAGGATCAATAATGAACCTTGAATAATCATCGATCAACGTCTGCAACTGTGTATCATGGGCTAACGTATGATCATATTGAGCTATAGCTTGTTCAAATTGCTGTGAGTAATCAATCAGACTTTGTTGAAATGTGAGTAACTGTTCCATTGTTATCCCTCCAATAGATGATCCTAATTACATGTATTACACATTAACAAAAGCTTTGCCTTGCGCCACTAAACCTACATTGCCTTCAATCTCAACTTGTTCGACGATCGTATGTTGATAATTTGCGGTGACACGAATAGTTCCTCCCGGTTGCTTAATATCACAATCTATTGCTTTTTGATGTTTCCAAGCAAGATAGGCACCAATCGATGCTGTTCCTGATCCACAACCTCGTTCCCAGACGATACTATCAAGTGCTGGTACATAAATAAGTGGAGCCATTTCGCCCGTTTGTGCATCATACAATAACAGACCGATCAGGCTTACATCATATTCTATTGCTAATATCCGAATAAATGATTCTGCTTCTTTCTGTAGAGTAGTACTGAATGTCTGCATTTCAATCACAAAATGAACAGCATCCTGATAATTCAATTGTGTAGTCTGCCAGATCTTATCTTTATGAAATGTACGGTATTGAATCTGTTCTGGCACCGGCATTCTAACACGACAATAATATTGTCCTGCTTTTCGAGTGACTATACACTGGATAGGTGTATGATTGCCTGACGTTTCAATCTGGATAGGCATGGCTGTCATATCGGCGATATTCTTCTCTATAGCGAGCATCACTGCAAGAGACATACAGGCATTACCGCAAAATTCACCTCCTGCCATATGTAGACATGCTTCAGCATGAGGGCTAATCGCTTGCTGAATAAAACCTACCTGTTCTGCATGTACATGATCATAAGACATCAAGTTCGCAGCAATACGGGCATGATCCTGTTGTGGATACCATGTTTTTACAAGGATAGTCATATTTTGTGTAGGACTAAACTTTACAAAATCGATCTCTTGCTTCATTGTTCACCCTCATTCCGATATATGCTTTTATTAAATAGTAATAATTACGATTATCATCTGTAAGCATATATTACAAATATTGATAGTGTCAACAAATAATTATGCTATAAGGAAATTTATTATGTAATAAATACATCTGTATAAGATATAGTTATTATGAAAAAAAGCGACTATCCGGATAGGTTCTTTATACCGGATAGTCGCTTTTTTGCTATGGATACATCATAGGTACTGGGTATACGAATTACTCATCGGCTCCAATATTTACTGCACTACCAGATACCCGATTTTGCCCGTCAATATCAGCAGTTCCTATAATAGCTGTATCGGTTGATCCTTTATCTACAGCAGGTGAAGTTGCCTGAATATGATAATTATCTGCACTTACATTTACAAACTTAGGATCTGCGAAGATAGAATGAGCATCATTACCTGATCCTGATTTGTAAGCTGCAAATCCGTTATACTCTTTGTTTTTCCAAATCCAAAATGTAGAATCACTACTACCTGAAGCAAAGTACAAATTGTAGTCGACGACATTACCTGAATTTTTGGTATACGGATTCGTGATCAAAGCATTTGAAGTACCAGCTACCATAATATTGTTTTTGATAATATTATTGGAAGTATCGTATTGTACTAATAATTGTCCATTATCGTCACCTAATGTATCGTTTTTGTACAGCGTATTATTCACGATTTTGGAGTTAGTCGTTGAACCCCGACCTGTATCGTATCCACCCATAGCAATACCGGTTAAGCGGTTTTTATAGACCATATTGCTACGAACTGTAATATTGTCGGTTGCTTTGCCTGCATGTTCAGAAGCAATTTCGATACCGATATCGTTGTTGTAACTATAGTTACGCTCAATAATCGTATCTTTCCCACCATCGACATAAATACCATCTGCGGAGTTAGTGTTATTAGGTACAGGACCATAAGATACATTATTATTAGATGTAATATTGTACACTTTATTACCTTGAATCAATCCATTACGAGCTTGATCATAAGCAACTGTTGGAGACTTGCCTTCGAATCCAATCACATCAATCCCAATGTTGTCTGCATCATGGATCGTATTATTGAGGATTGAAAATGTATCTACATTCCCGTTTACAACTAATGCTTCACTTGTACCTAAGACTAAATTATATAATTCATTTCCGCTGATTGTCAGATTATTGATTGAAGCTGGAGCTTGGGTTCCATAGACAGCAATACCATGAGCATCACGTCCTAACCAGATGTCTCCACTTGGTGTAGATGTAGGTGTAGCTGTACTTTTGATATCATGGATTTTGTTATTGAGTAATTTGATATTGCTTCCTTTACCATGGACATAGATACCAATCGGTAGCAAATCTTTAGTCGCTGTTTTGTAATTGCTAAGTTCTAACCCTTGAATCGTAATGTAATCCGCATTTTGAATATCAATTAATCCTTCTAATCCTGTAACACTTAATCCTGTTCCATCAATGATAGGTTTTTCAGAAGCATAGTTGCTAAAAGTGATAGCTCCCGTAGAAGAGCCTGATTTGGTGATTTTCAGCTTCTGATTATACGTACCTCCACGAATATAGACAGTACTTCCCGCTGTAGCTACATCTGCGGCATGTTGCAGTGTTTTCCAAGGAGCACTCAATGTTCCTGCATTAGAATCACTACCACTGGTGGATACATAATATTGCGTTTCTGCGGCTACCGCTTGAGAAGTATTCCACTGAATACCTGTGGTTACTAACAACACCATACTTGCGCCTAGCACTACTTTTTTGATGGACTTGAACACTTCTTCATCAGCTCCTCTGAAATAGTGAATTGCGATACATTAACGTTGTTGCTTACCCCTTGTATAGCAGAATAAGTATGAAAAGCTCACCTCCTTTAAAAGAATAAACACGTTAAGAATGACTCATCTGTATATGGTCTATCTGCTGTAAAGTCGGTAAAGCGCCTGTACCCCCTACTCCTTGAGTAGATAACGCACCACAAGCATTTGCAAATTCTAACAAAGTAGCTCTTCGATAGCCTTGTAAATATCCATAAATGATCCCGGCATTGAAGCAGTCTCCTGCTCCTGTCGTATCAATAGGCGTCACCGGATAAGAGCGAATTGTTAGCGGCTGCTTGGTTGCATCAACAAGTAAAGAACCTTGAGAACCTAATTTTACGATCACATCGCCTACAAGATCAGGTAATTTGGTAATAACTTCTTCCATGTGTGAAGTGTTATATATATGCAATATCTCTTCTTCACTTGGAATAAACAAGTTAGTGGTTGTTAATAATTGTTCGATTCCTGAACGATCCCATAGATTACGAATGTCCCAACCGGTATCAAAAGAAGTGCTTACGCCTAGCTGCTGTGCCTGTGCAAACAAGGTTGACCAATGCTCTCGCATCTGATCTTGCAAATAGTAGGAACCGAAGTGTAAATGATCAGCTTCACGAAGTAATGATTCTGTTACCATATCAGGTGTAACACATGGAATACTTCCCGGATAGGTGACAAGGCCACGATCAGATGAAGTCGAAAATGATAAGGTTACTCCTGTTTTGATATCTGAACGTATGTGAATATGATCTGTGTTTACACCCATTCGCTGTAATTCTTGTATACAAAATTCTCCAAAATAATCTGCTCCCACTACACTTACAAATGTCACTTCAACGCCAAGACTAACGAGTGCACAAGCCGTAATCGCTGAAGATGATCCCAAAACGATTTCGAATTGATTAGCTATCTTTTCTCGATTCCATTCCGGTACAATATCTTCTCCGGTTAAAATCATATCGACATTCAATTCGCCAACCACAACAACACTTGCAACGGGGGTATGTGATGCTTTAGTCTTCATCATTATTTCATATTCGGAATAAATTCCCGTTCCACTTCATATAATTCATCGAACATATTGCTAATTTCTTCAAGTGAACATACGGCTGCTGTTAATGGATCAGACATCAATGCATGACGTGCCATCTCTTTATCGTTACCGAGTACAGCACCTACAGCTAGTTCAAAAAATGCCATATTCGAGCGACACAGAGCAGCTAGATGTTCAGGTAGACTACCGAACTGACAAGGATTAATTCCATTACCATCAATCATACAAGCCACTTCGACAACACCATTTTGCGGTAAATTGTGAATCAGCCCTTGGTTAGGTACATTGCCATAGATCACTTTAGGTTCATTTTTCAGCATAGCTTCTATAATAACCGCTGCATACTCATTACTATTTTTCAATTCGATAGGTAAAGTACCTTCTAATTGTTGCAAGATACGCTCATCGTTTTCTTTTCTCCAGATGGGCCAGTTATCTGCATAAAATCCTGTTGCACCGTTATATCCTGTATTGCAGTGCTGATCAATTAATTCCTGACGTTTGCGATAATAAGGAATATATTCAGAAAAGTGTCCGCTGGATTCAGATACAAAAGCACCTAAGTATTTCATTGCGTCTAAGCGCACAGGATCTTGACGCAGTAACTCTTCGTCTTTTATCTTTTCCAGTAATACAGGGTACAAGTCTTGACCTTTATGCTTGAGTTCAACGAACCATGACATATGATTAATACCACCTGCTCGCCATTCTAATTCGTTGTAAGGTACATCTGCATACTCTGCTAATTGACTGGATGTGTTCTGAATCGAGTGGCATAGACCGACTACCGGAAGTTCTGTAATCCGTGAAGTGAGTAAGGTGACTGCTGACATCGGATTCGTATAATTCAAAATGGTTGCCTGAGGAGCAAGGTCTTCAATATCTCTCACAATATCGATCCAGCTTGGGAGCGTGCGCAACGTTTTGAACAAACCACCGGGTCCAAGCGTATCTCCTATACACTGATTTACATTGTATTTAAGAGGAATCTCATACTCGTACCTTACATTTTGCAGTCCACCGACTTCAATCTGATTAATTACAAATTGAGAGCCTCCAATGACTTCACGTCGATCGGTAGAAGCGATAACTTTCCAACGATTACCTGTCATTTCGATTAACTTTTCGACCATACGACGAGCAATATCTAGACGCTTTGCATCAAGATCGACTAAAGCGATTGTTCCTCCATCGATTCCTTCTATTTTCAAGATATCTGTAGTGATATCCTGTGTAAAAGCACTACCTGCACCAATAATAGATATTTTTGTCATTATAATTCGCCCTCTCTGTATGTCGATTATGATGGAATATTGTTATTTCATACCTGTCATGGTTAAGCCTTTGATAAATTGCTTTTGGAAAATAAGGAAAACAATCATTACAGGTAAAGTAATTAAGACAGCAGCAGACATCACAACATTGTAATTGATCACATGAGTTCCGTTAAAATATACAAGTGCCAGAGGCACAGTCATATGATCGGTATCATTCAATACGATTAATGGCCATAGATAATTGTTCCATGCATTCATGAATGTAAAGATACCAAGCGCTGATAACATCGGCAAAATCAGAGGAGCAATAATGCGAATCATCAATCGCAATTCACCAGCGCCATCTATCCGCGCAGCATCTAACAAGTCTTGCGGGATATCTTCAATAAACTGTTTGGCTAAGAACACTCCATACGAACTAACAAGGTTAGGCAAAATAATAGCGGCTAAATGATCAATCAATCCAAGTCTTGCAGTGATCAGATAGGTGGGAATCATAATCACTTGAAAAGGAATCATCATCGTTGCCAGAATCAACATAAATAAAATGCGTTTGCCTTTAAATTGATGCTTAGCAAAAACGTAACCGGCAAGTGCACTTGTAAACAGTGTAATGATGGTAATAATGACTGCTGAAATAGCGCTATTCCACATCCATTTCACAAATGGAGCATCTTCAAATACAGTGAAATATCCTTCTAATGTCGGATGATTTGGAAAAAAACTTCCCTGACCTGACATGATATCCATATTGCTTTTGAAAGAAGATACTACCATCCATAGATAGGGAACCATCATTGCCACTGCTGTCACGATTAGGAACACCAATACGATCGAATCCAACCATGGACTTTTTCGTTGCATCTGTATCTCCTCCTCTTATTGTTCCCAGCTAGAACGTCCTAATCGGAACTGAATTAATGTAACGATTAAAATGATGATCAAGAATATAGTTGCCATTGCCGAAGCATAGCCCATATTGGAATTGGAAAAAGCTTGGTCATAAATATTAAGCGCTAAGACTCTTGTTTCGTTAAACGGCTCTCCTTTGGTCATAATCTGGAATTGTGGAAATGCTTGAAAATACGAAATCACTGTAGTGATCGTTACAAATAACATCGTTCTACGCAATAAAGGCAACGTCACAAAAAAGAACAAATGCCAGCGATTAGCGCCATCCAGAATAGCCGCCTCATAATACATATCAGCAATAGAATCTCTGCCTGCTATAAATAGCACGATATTATAGCCAATATCTGCCCAGAGCGTCATCATAATAACCGATAACAAGGCATACTTGGGGTCACTTAACCAGTGAACAGGAGCAATATGTAGCTGACCCAGAATCACATTGAACAATCCACTGTCATAATTCAAAATAGTTGTCCAAACAATTGCCGTTCCCGCTAGTGGAGCAATAGCCGGTAAAAAGAACAGCGTGCGAAATAAATTTTTAAGCCATTGGATTCGTATTGCATAGATCGCACTTGCAATAACTAAGGTAATCAAAATATTGCTGATCACAGTAATACCAACGAATTTAAAAGTGACCCAGAGCGATTTTAGAAAGACTGCATCTTGAAATAACAATGCATAATTTCTGATACCTATAAAAACAGCATGATTACTGAGCGGACTATAATCATAAAAAGATAACAACAAACTCCAAGCAATCGGCAGAAAAGCAAATACTCCAAAAAGAAGTAGAATCGGGGCTAGAGCAATACGTACAAACCATTTCTCATTTTGATATGAACGAGTGGTTCCTTTATCGAATGTTCTTTTGCTGGTATTTCCAGCTTCGATACTTTTATTCATTCGCTATTCACCTCGATTACTTGTGTTGGTCTTGACTTGAATTGATTGATTTTTCTATATTACCTAGACCTGTTTCGACGGTGATCTGTCCGCTTACAATCAACTGAAAGTTATCGTTAATCTGTTTGAAGAAATAATCTCGATCTGCAATAGGACCCATCCATTGACCATACTTCAAAATATCAAGCGGTGCTTTCATGTATGGATTCTTCTTCAAAAATTCAGGATTATTCGCGACTTCTTTTTTTGCAGGTACCGTAAATGTACTTACATTCCATTGAAGCAGATTTTCATTTTCGCTTAGAAATTGAATGAAACTCAAAGCTTGCTTCTGTATTTCACTTTTACTGGCTACGACTACACCCCATCCTGATTCTGCTGCGAAATAAGGATTCTCATTCGTAAATGAAGGAACAGGGACATACTCAAAGTCTTTCACCTTATAGTTATCCAGTCCAGAAGCAACTGTCCAAGGACCACGATAAGTCATAGCAGAATTGCCACGGAAAAAGTAATCTGAACTATCCAATTGACCTCCAAAAACAGAAAGATCAGTTACTTTATCTACACTAACCAAAGAAGTAAGCGTATTCATTGCTCGAATAGCTTCTGGAGTTTGAAAGCTTACATGGTTATCGGTTCCCCAGTACTTTCCATTCTGTTGCAAAATCATGGAGAGAAAAGTAAACGTAATATTGTCTAAAGAAACAAAATCAAATCCTTTGATTTGAATGCCATTATCATTACGTACCGTTAATGTTTTGGCATTTTCGACTAAATCAGCCCATGTTTTGGGTGGATACTCTAGTCCTTTATTTTTGAACATTTCAGGATGGAGCAACATGCCTCCATTTTCGAGGTTATATTCAAGTGGTAAACCGTACAACTTGCCATTGTATTGATAAGCTCCTAATGGGGCTGGATAATACTCTTTGCTGATCTTGTCGATATTAGGAACTTCGGTCAGCGCTCCATTTTTACTATACTCTGGAACCCATGTACCAAACATCTCAGCTACATCGGGAGGGTTTTGTGCAGAAAAAGAGGCTTTAAGTTTTTGATTATAAACGTCATATGGAAAGGTCTGAAATTCAATTTCGATATCGGGGTGCTTGGCTTCATAAGCTTTGATCAGCTTGTTATATGCATCATTCATTGCACTTTCTTGATGTGCCCAAAATACGATTTTAGTTTTACCAGAGGAGCCTACATTTTTAGAATTCGATGCACATCCTGCTAGCATCACAGTAATCAAGATCAGTAAGATGAAATGGTTCAAAACCTTAGTAGGCATATTTATGAATTCCCCCTTTCAAATTCAGTACTCTTACATGCTCTATTTCTATTACCTATAGTGTATAGACAAAAGTTGGATATTCGAGCTACACAACCTTGTCTATACGTAATAACAGCTATATGATCAGATAGATATCCCAATCATTAGACAAGTTGTAGTTGAACATGTTCTTTCTCACATAATTGCTGTAACCAGGAATCAGGATGTACATTAGTGATAATACCGGTCACTTCTTTTAAAGGCATAATCGTAAATAAAGCTGTTTTCTCAAGTTTACTTTGGTCGAACACAGCATATACTTCACTAGAACGCTCACTCAATTGCTGAGCAATGCGTACTTCTAATTCAGAATGCATAGTAAACCCTCGTTCAGATGCGACACCATCTACACCCAAGAACATTTTGCTCAAATTAATCTTCTGAATAACACTTTCAGCTAAAGGGCCAATTAATTCATAACTTTGTGAGCGCATTACACCACCTGTTAGAACCACTTGGATTCCTTCAGCATCTGCTAATTCAAAAGCAATATTGACGGCATTTGTAACAACAGTGATATTTTTGCGATGCTTCAATTCCATAGCGATCAAAAAAGTAGTTGTACCGCCTGTAAGACCAATAACATCACCATCAACGACTAATGCCGCCGCCGCTTCTGCGATTTTTTGCTTATCTGGTTGCTGAGCTAGCTGTTTATCGACAAATGGAACTTCATCCTGACTGATTTTGCTTCCACCCTCGTACACGGCTCCGCCAATCGTACGAATCAGATGTCCTTCTTTCTCCATAAGATCTAGATCACGTCTAGCTGTAGCTTCAGAGCAACCAATAACGCTAGTAATTTCTTGGACAGATATTTTTCCATTCTTTTTGATCATATCCATAATTTTTGTTCGCCGTAATTCACTTTTAGAATACTCCATTTCTGCAATCTCCTTTGATTGTTATGAGCATTATTCATATAATTCTGCTCTTTTTAATCATTTTGTATGATTACAGAATGAATTGCAAGTATTTATGATCGGTTCATACGGTTCACCTTTTATAAAGGAATGACCTGAACAGCAGATTCTAACTCCAAGTAAGTAGCATAATCCATATCGCCTGCTTTTTCAGATAAAGCATTTGCACTAGCAACAGCAGAAGCTAACTTTAACTGTTGTATAGGGTCGTACTGTCTTAATGTGGCAAATGCCATGCCTGCTACAAAAGCATCACCGCATCCTACCGTATTAATGGCTTGAATAGACGGAGATATCACTTGATACACTTGCTTATTGATGATTGCAATCGCTCCCTGACTTCCTCGTGTAATACAGACATTCTCTATCCCACGATTAATAAGAAGCCATGCTGTATCAATATATTGCTGATCTGTTGTCAGCGAAGTATTGCTCCACTGTTCTAACTCATGTTGGTTCGGTTTGATAAAATAAGGCTTAGCTTGAATTGAATCTGTAAAAGCGGCTCCACTTGTATCCAAAAAAGCATGTGCCCCTGCCTGCTGTACAATTTCGATGAGTTCAGCATATCCATTCGTTGCGACTCCTTGAGGTAAACTCCCTGAAAAAACAATAATCGTAGACAACTGTGCAAGTTGTTGTATTTTCTGCTTGATGGCTATCCATTGCGATGAAGAAATCGTAAGCCCCGGTTCTAAAAGTTCAGTAGAAGCATAGTGACTGGATTCATCAATAATATTAAGACATATTCTCGATTCACCTGATGTCATAACAAAATCTGTATTTATTTTGCGTGTTTGTAGTAAATGGTCTATTAGTTGTCCATTGTCTCCTCCTATGCAACCAGAAGCAGTTACTTCACCACCTAATAATTTGATCATTTTGGCTACATTGTTCCCTTTACCACCTGGTTCTGTTAGTACACGTCTGACCCGATTGACCTGATGGGTCGCAAATGAATCCATATAATACGTTTTATCGACTGCTGCATTCAATGTCACTGTAGTAATCATTGTAGAACGCCAGCTTTACCTGCCGATCCGCATAAGCCGATTTTTTGCATGGCTAATTGTTTAACTGCTTCTTTGGCAGGAATCATATATTTACGTGGATCGTTTTCTGAAGGATTTTCGTCAAAAACGTGCTTAATCGCATCAGAGAAAGCGATACGTAATTCAGTAGCTACATTCATTTTGGACATCCCTAGAGCAACGGCTCGCTTCACTTGTTCTGCTGGAATACCTGAACCTCCGTGAAGAACCAATGGAATATCGACCAATGCTGCAATTTTCTCGATTCGTTCAAAATCAATATGGGGGTCGCCTTTGTAAATGCCATGTGCTGTTCCAATCGCAGGTGCTAATGTAAGT
This sequence comes from Paenibacillus nuruki, assembly GCF_001721045.1. Classification (GTDB taxonomy): domain Bacteria; phylum Bacillota; class Bacilli; order Paenibacillales; family Paenibacillaceae; genus Saccharibacillus; species Saccharibacillus nuruki. Next base: position 19,355 of record NZ_MDER01000033.1, read on the forward strand.
ACTCCGGTTTGTTTTACAAATTTCAGACATTCTTCAGGATCTGCTAATAGAGCATCTTTTTCATCAACGACGATATCGTCTTCTACCCCTCCTACTTTGCCAAGTTCTGCTTCTACATTTACACCAGCAGCAGTTGCTACTTCCATGACTTTGCTAGTGATGGCTACATTATCATCATAAGAATGCATAGAAGCATCAATCATGACCGAGGTATAACCTGCACGTATACATTCAATAATAAGATTGAACTCTGTACAGTGATCCAAATGAAGAGCGATCGGAATAGAAGATTGATTAGCAGCAACTGTCGCTGCTTCGACTAAATACTTAGCACCTAAATGACGAACAGTGCCCACCGTCGATTGGATAATAAGTGGAGACTCCATTTCTGTAGCAGCATCTACAACAGCTTGTAGCATTTCCAAAGTATGTACATTGAAAGCAGCTACAGCATATTGATGTTCTCTTGCCTTTTGGAGCATAACAGTGGATGAAATAATTGGCATATTAACATCTCCCTAATGATTGAATAAATCATTTAATTTGATCCTTTAGATCATTTTTTAATTATGATACTCTTAATTTATGATCAAAACAATCTTTTTTTATTATTTTTTACAATTTTATTTATTTTTCCATTAAATAAGCGTAATAAATATCACAATAATCAACTTTTGATTTAATAAATCATAATTATGATTGAAAAAATCAAAATAAAGAAATATACTATATATGAAGTCCGCTCGTAATGACTATGTTGCAAAATATACTATATGGAGGTCAATTCATGAATTTAACGTATCAGGAAGTAAAAAAGCAATATACAGCGCTACATCAGACGTTCAATTATATGCTAGAACATCGTCATGCTATTGAAGAATTAAGACAACAAGTTCAACCTACTTCTATTACCTTTGTAGGTTGCGGCTCTAGTTACTGCCTAAGTGAATCCGCCGCTTTTTCGACTCGTTTGTATACACATATGCCTGCATCTGCATTAGCAGGTGGTGATCTCATGCTAAATGCAGAGCGATATGCTCCTCTTTTGGCAAATACATTATTGGTTGCTCCATCACGCTCAGGGAGTACAAGCGAAATTATAGAAGCTATTCAACGTGTACGTAAACTACAACCTCTTTCGGTTCTTTCTCTATCCTGTGTATCCGATTCTCCTTTATCTACACAAGCTGATTTATCTTTAGAATTACCATGGGCATTTGATCATAGTGTATGTCAGACTCGTACAGTCACGAATTTGTATCTAGCTAATCTGTTGATTAATGCTTTTTGGAGTAATGATGAGAAATTAATTGAAGATATTCAAAGTGCGATTCAAATGGGCGAAGCTTATATGGAAAAAGTAGAAGCATCGATTCGAGAAGTAGCTGATTTCGCATGGAATCGTGTCATTTTATTAGCAGATGGTGAATTACAAGGATTAGCTAACGAGGGTGCAATTGCTATTACTGAAATTGCTCAAGCAGAAGCGCATGCTTTTCACTTATTAGATGTTCGCCATGGCCCAATGGTCACTATTGATCAAGAGACATTGGTGATTGCAGCATTAACTGGAGAAGGAACATCGTATCAACATGATCTTATTCAAGATATCCATGCTCGCGGAGCACGAATTATTGCGTTAGCCGATCACGCCAATCGGATTCCAGATGCATTAGTCCATCTAGGAATTGTTTTAGAACAACCTTTGCATCCAGCAGCACAAGGGATTCCTTTTATTTTCATCCCGCAAATAGTGGCATTAGCCAGTGCAGAGCGTCAGAATATTAACCCTGATCAACCCGATGGATTGGAAGCATGGGTAAAGTTGTAAAAGTAGATTTGTATTTGTAATAGTGCCGATAAAATTTATACAACAAAAGAGAACAGTCCTCTATAAAGGTCTGTTCTCTTTTGAGTTGTACTATTTGCCTATCATTTATTCATTTCAAATCACACCTAGACCGGCTAATAGCGTCCAAATTCCAGATAAAATAATCAATCCCAATGAATATTTTTTAAACTTCTGCTCGTTCAAATAGTTAACCGCTTTAACTCCAATCCATGTCCCAATCACCATCACCGGTAACATCCAACCTAGATACAGACTTATCTCCTGATCGATCAATCCACTATATACAAAGGTAATGATCGTCACTCCATTTAATATCACACCGACTAAGGCTAGATTGGCTCGAAACATCTGCTTGGACATGCCTTGATTAGACAACATCAATGCCATAGGAGGTCCACTAACAGAGATACTTCCACTCAGCAATCCGCTTAATGCTCCTGCTGATAGATAAGCTGCTTTTTCATTGGCTATCGGAATGGTGCGTCCACTTAACAAAAACACAGCAAATAGTGTAATCAATATACCTGTCGCAATTTTAAGTACACTCCCACTGATAATAAGTAAAAATAACGTTCCTACCGGAGCCATAGCAACACTTGCGATAATCAATAATCCGATTTTACGAATATTCGTATCTCGATACACTGAACCTAAGACCAACAAACAAATCAGCATACTCAATATCACAATCATCGGTACAACACGTTGAATAGGGAGAAACAAGCTCAGTAAGGGTAAAGCAATCAACGCAAACCCAAAACTAGTCAGTCCTTGTACAAAACTTGCAATCAGGATAATACCTGCCCCTATCAGTAGAGCGTCTATAGTAATCATCTATACTCCTTCATGTTAACTAGATTCTATATTATATTAGATTATACGGTATACTTTTATCTATCCATACTATAATACTTTATAGGATCAATATAGATATAATCTAATAACCAAATTAGGCGGGATAATACGATGAAATTAGAACGATTGATTGCGATGATCTATAAATTACTTCATCATGAAGTATTGTCTGCTTCTGTATTGGCAGAACAATTTCAAGTTTCACAACGGACTATTTATCGGGATATTGATGTACTCTGTGCTGCTGGATTACCGATTGTCTCTTATCAAGGTAGTGGCGGCGGATACGGGATTATGAATGGATACAAAATGGATAAAAGCCTACTAGGTGCGTACGATGTCAATTCATTGATCACTGTTCTTGGTAGTCTCTCCACTGTATTTCAAGATCAACGTGCTCAAAGTACTATTGAACGTCTACAGAATATTGCTCCTGAACATCATCATTCTAATCTGGCGATCAATTTTAATACATACCGTACAGAACCTCATGCGCTGCTTTTTCTACGTCAAGGCATTACAGATACTAGAGTCGTTCGTTTCGATTATATTAATGCCAATAATGAGCATAAGGCGCGAGAAATCGAACCGTTATGGCTTCATTTTAAATATAGCACATGGTATGTACAAGGATTCTGCCGGACACGTCAGGATTATCGTGAATTTCGCTTGTCTCGAATGATGAATGTGGAGTTAACCGAAGAACATTTCCAAGCTCATCCACTTAGCCCTCAAGAGCCTATACATGCCGAACAAGAATGGAATACTTTATTAGAAAATATCTTAATTCGTGTAGCACCCCAAGCCTTGTCTGAAGCACTGGATCAATTTCAGCAAGCCGATAAGGAATTTCAGACAGATGGAAGTATGATTATGCGTATTCCTGTCTACCAACCACTGGAAGCCAAATGGTTGCGGTCGACACTGCTTAGCTTCGGAGATGGTATTGAAGTACTAGAACCTATCGAGTTACGTAGTATCTTAAAGCAACAACTTCAACAGGCGCTCAACCTTTATCCAGAAGTATGACATACTGTTGTCATACTTGTTTGGCTATGATGAGGATAGAAATTAATTATCATTCCAGAGGAGCTGTTATTTGTGCCAAATCATCCTGTAGCTATGTTTGAGTACCATATCTGGGCAAGCCGTACGATTATGGAAAGGATTCAAGAACTGCCTGCTTCTGTGTTACATGCAGAAGTAGGTAGCTCTTTCCCGACTATTGCACATGCACTAAGTCATATGTACGCTGTAGATCGAATGTTTTATCAAGTGTTACAAGGTAAAGAAATGCCGGAAGCCTTACAAGAATGTATGGCTTTAAATCAGACCACACTGACTTCTATCGATGAGTATATCACTCGTTTTGCAGTATTAACTGATCAGTATCAACAATGGCTACAAAGTGGAATAGATTTAGAACAATCTCTTCTACTGAACAATCCTTATGTCGGCCCAAGGCAGACGCGTTTAGCGGAAATCGTACTGCATGTAGTAAACCACGGAACATATCATCGAGGAAATATTTCTACTATGCTTCGTCAATTAGGTCATGCTTCTGTAATGAATGATTATCTATTATTCTGGTATCAGGAATCGGCATCATCTATCTAATGATCGAAAGGAACATGATACATTGAATAACATTGACCATCTTCTCACTATACATTTCAGAATAGAATTAAGAGCATGGTTACAACAGCATAGTAATGATATGCCCTATTGTTGGGTGATTGTGAGTATCACACCTGTTCCCAATATTCTACTCTATCTAGATGTGGTCGAAGAATGTCTATGCTTTGGCTGGATCGATGGGGTCAAAAAGAAAATATCTGATACACAATTAGCACAGCGATTATCTCCTCGTAGTCCCAAAAGTTCATGGACTGAACTAAATAAAGAACGTGTTCGTCGTTTGGAGCGACTGGGGTTGATGACGGAGGAAGGTCGAAAAGTACTACCTGATATGAACGAAGAACATTTTATTATTCATCCACATATCCTTCAAGCTTTACAAGAAGAGCCTGAAGTGTATGCTCACTTTCTAACTTTTCCAGCACTATATCAAAGAGTGAGAATCGATACGATTCAGAGTACAGAGCATCAACCTGAAGTATTTCACAATCGGCTTCAGAAATTGATCACTAACACCAAAGCCAATAAAATGTATGGTCAGTGGCATGACAATGGGCGTTTATTAGATACATCAGATATATAAACAAGGATTGTGACAAATACCATAAGAAAGTTCCCACATTAAAAAGCGTGTACTTCTATGTCGATGTTTGACATAAAAGTACACGCTTTGATTTATGATTAGATTGATTGCGACTCTATCCAGCTTTTTAATTTGGGAAAGACTTCAAGTGCATTATTATAAAATACATTCTCCCATTGCGCTTCAGGAATTAGATTTTTGATAAAAGCAATATAAGCATCTAAAGGCACTAACGGCCAGTCGGTACCGAATACAAGCCGATCATACTTTTCAGCAAACACGATAGCACGCTTGAAATGATCCACATAGGTTTGTTCACCCATCAGGCGGTACACTTTAGAGCTATCTCCAACAATCCAACCGGAAAGATCAGCATACAAATTGGGATTTTTCTCAAGTAGAGCTGCGGTGTCCATCACCCACGGATCACCTAAATGACATAACATAAAGGTAATATCCCGGTGCTTAAGGAACGTTTCTTCCATGGATAAAGGATGTGAGTATTTAAGCAGTCCATGATCTGAATAGGTTAGACCTCCATGAATAACGATCGGAAGTTCATACTTACGCGCAAGATCATACACCGGATCATAGATAGCATCACCCACATTATAATGATAATACCCTGCATATAACTTAATCCCTACAACGTGATCCCATTGTAACGATTCCTCTAATGCTTTGCATTGACTTTCTTGATGAAGAGTCACCGGATTAATCCCTACACAGGTAAACAGATTATCTGGCATAGGGTCTTTCAGATCTAACAACATGGGATTAAGAGCATCTGTATCCGGGAAACCACCAGCAGAAGTCTCTGTCACACCCATTCCAACAGCGGCGACTACACCTGATCGTACAAATTCATCCAATAACCCTTTTTGGCTATAGTCAATTGAAGCTAGTGTCTCAGCTGTATCATAAAAAGATTCTATTTCCGAAAAATGAATATGGGCATCTATGATTTTCATGATGGACTCCCTTCTGAATCATTTGTTGTATCACGTACATCAAATTGAATATTGAATAAATCTGATAATGTGGAATCTGGAATCTCGGCATCTGAAATGATATAAAATTGTGGTTTGCCCCATACCTGTTCATTGTTGTTAGCAAATAGGTTAGCGATAGCCACAGAAGCGACTAAATGCGTATTCACAAACACAGCACAAGATTCATTTTCTGGATGGTCAACAAACAGTAACTTTTCTTTCCGTTCATTAGATCCAAAGCGAATGATTCTATCTTTGACTTCTGTTTCATATTGCACTTTGCCCGCTTTGTAGATCACATCTTCTTGAACTGTATTTTTAATATAAGCTTTGGCGTCTTTGATCTCTTCACTGACTTTATAAAAGCTAAAATGATTCGCACCAAATGGTGATAATGTGGTTCCTGTATGTTGATCAAGCTTAATAAAGTTACACAGGACAGGAACCCCTGGAAGCGTAACATAATACTGCTGGAACGACAGTCCTTTTAATTTTACATTGTTCTGAATATGAACCGTGATACAAATACCTGACCATACATTTCCTAGATTATCTTTGATTTCTGTAAATTCAACAGAGCGTTCTTCTTCTAACAAGGTACGTGGTGATAGACCATGAACTTCTAATGTCATCCCACCTATCCATGGATTCCACCATGATTTAGCGACTGGTTGTGGAAATGAAGAATCTAACCATTCGACCCCATGATACTTCAGCGAAAATACAGTCGGTGCAAAAGATTGACTGGCTTGAAATTCAAGTACACCATTGCGCACTGTATGAATATCTCCATGCTCTGTAGAGATAATTTCCTGCGTGATCGCTTGTTCAGATCCTGGAAAGACTAAGCGCTGTTCTTTTAGTATATAAGAGTCCATATCCAGTTGTAATCTCAGCACATCTATTTCGTGAGCTGATTGTAAAGGAAGTTGAACCTCGAAATCATGCAGTTCTAATGTTCTATTAAGCTCATATTGATTCGGCTCTACACTATTGAACTGTGAAGCAATCGATAGCGTACCCTCCAGTATCACATTTTTGTATTCTGTAATCTCCACATGTAGTGATTGCTGTGCAAATGGATTGCCTTGATTTACTTTTAGCTCCAGAGATGAAGTCGCTATTAATGTATCTGCTGAGCTTTTCTGTAAAGCAAATGTCCGAAAATCTTGCCAATCATTCCATGTACCAATCGCTAACTGTAGCACAGGCGTTTCGACTTGTTCTCCAAGCTTGCTGAGCGATAGCGAATGTTCTAATGCATATAACCAATGATCTGTAATCAATGTCTGATCGGCTGACCATGTTACACCATAGGTTGCATGAGGGGTATATGAGAACAACCAATTTTCAGTAATATCGCTAACTTCCCAGTAATCTGTAGCCGAAGCATCAGAACCTTTAGCTGTATGGATATACTGATGTCGATAAGGAATAACACTATCTTCTAGCGCAAGGCGGAAATGTTCTTTTAAAAATAAAGGTTCGGTTCGTTCCTGTTCACTCGTATTCTTCACTTTGTAATATCGATTTACGATACCATTTGGATATAGTTCTACAACAGTTGTCAAAAGGATATGGAGCGTTTCCAGATTATATTCTGCTTCAAGAATCATCGCTTCTTCTTGGCGGAAAGTGACCTTAGACGCACGATCTTTTTGAAACTCATTTTTGTAAGGTAGTCCAAATTTGGGATGGAACAGTTGGGTAATACTTTCTAGCCCTTTATAGATAGCAAGCTTATTGTTTATTTTGTTCAAGCAGACATGGTATTGTCCGTTAGAAATAACCCAATCTTCAGCCGTCTCGCCTCCAAAAGAAGAGGAGATCCCTGAAAATACAAGACTTATGTATTGGTCAAGAACTTTGGAATCGGCTGTATAGCTTTTTTCCTTGTAAATAGAAATCGAATGATGCCAGATACCATAGCTAAGTAGCGTTGCTGTCAGTGTCACTGCTTGACGTGATCGAGCTGGAACTTCAATAGCTACTTCTGCATGTTGAAAAGATAAGATATCGTCATCTGGACATTTCATATAATAAGTTACCGTTTGATCGTATTCATTTTCTACTGTTAATTCTAATTGTACTTCTTCGCCGACCATGATCATGCGGTGAGGCGCTTGTAATTTTAAGCGAACTGGAAATTTAGGTTCGACTCCGATCTTGAATATAGCAGACTTCCCATTAATGACTAACTCGGCTTCGACAACCGGATGCGTCTGGAAAAGGTCTTGCTCTTCTTCAATCGGCATAATATGAAACTGTCCCTCAATAGTGGCGTGGGTGTCTACTGTTTTCGATTCTTGTAAGTCAAACGATACCGCGTTATTACTGATTGATCGGATTTCAAGCGATAAAGGCTTACCTGTTTTGTTAATGATTTCATAGACAATCGGATACTCCGTTCCAAAGGGCAATCCATGCGCAACAGGGATCGTCGCTTGAATTTTATAATCATTCGTTTCAATCAATCGCAGTCCGCGTCCTGTGCGTTCATATTCCATTTTGAGGTGTAGATCGTCTTTACTCCACTGATAGGTGAAATAATCAAATCCGTACTCTTGCCGTCCATCCGGTTCGGTTATAATGTCGCGAGTGCTATCTGTATACCAATCCATATGTTCAAAGTAAGACTGTACTGCTGGTGTCTGCAACACCGAAGGAATAAGATTAATAAGATGTGTAGTATCATCCCGACGTTCCCAGAAAAAACCTGCTTTTTTGTACGTAGGAACGGCTTTGATATTCCCCGGCCATGTATACAAATCTAAGCGTGGCCATCCACGTTGTAACGTTTCTTCGACTGCTCGTAAGACCAAGCGCTTGCCGATCTTATGTCCATGATAATCTGGACGTACATTAAGTAATGGAATGTATAAAGCACCTGTATCTTCTTTATAATGAGAAAAGCTACAATATCCTACGACTTCTTCTGCTACTACTGCTAAAAAGATATCAATATGTGTATGATTGTGGTGTTCTTTCAAAATCATTTGTTCGGTCTGAACAGTATTATCACCACCCCAACTTTCATGACTGGCATTCCACATTTCTGCAATCGATGCAGCAAAGCGTGGTTCATAAGTTACTATTTGAATATTATCCATTTGGGTCATTGTTCTGGCTCCTCTATTAGATAAAATATCCGTATTTTACTAGCTACGATTCAATGAAGATACAACTTTCGCTCCTTTCTGTCTAATTGTCTTTTATAATACTATGGTTCACTGCATAAGCAAAGCTTGAGAACGATCATACTATTCATGTGATAACTCCTACAAATCAGAGCAACAAAAAACCTCCTCATGATCAGGAGGTTTTTGACTTATTTCAAATTAAGACTGTAAAATCATCACGCCATAAGCCGGTATAGTCGTGGCTCCATCTATGGTTGTGCCTGTTAAGATATCTGTACGCGGAACTTTGGCATGAATAGAAGCCGGTTGATCACTGTAATTAAGCAAAAATACATAGTCTGCATGTTCATTCTGGCGAATCCCTACTTCTACTTGCTCCGGTAATTCTAACCAATCGACAAGTGGTGAAGAAATGTCCAATAGACTCAACAATTCATCTACAACTGCTTCATTAAATGCTGCTCCATAATACAACACCTGACCTTGCCCCTGTGAACGCTTGGTCAATGCAGGAGCATTTTCGTAATAACACGAAGTATAGGTAGCTAATACTTCTACATCATCATGCTGAATGTGCAAAATATCGTTAAATAATTCTGCGGCTTGTTCGATCTGCTTGTTATTATGCTTCCAGAGCAGTCCGGGGGCTTCAATCGTACCTGTAATAGAAGTAAAATCAGCTACAGAGATACCACATAAAGAAGCTACAGGCCCTGGCATAGGCGCCATCCGGCACTGACCGTTCAAGTCTTTGTATCCTGTTCTTGCACCAAAGATCAGTGTTCCCCCTGCTTCTACATACTGAGTTAATAACATCGCTGTCTGTTCAGACATAATCGCCGCATGCGGATAAATGATTAATTGATAGCGTTGTAGTTCTTCTAATGTCTGATGACGCAAATAGATAATATCTGTTGGAATATGCTGATATTGAAGTTGCTTGAACCATGCATTAATACTTTTAGCGGTTAAAGGGCCATGCCAGATATCGTATTCGCCATCCCAATCATTATCATAATCTTTGAGAATAGCAACATTGGCTTGATACGTTGTACCTGCAATCTTTTCGCCGATGGAGACAAATTCTTCCCCTACTTGAGTGGCTTCTGCAATACGACGATTAGGCTGATTATGGTAATCATTGAGACCATGCCAGTATATCTCTGTACCAAATGTAGCTGTACGCCAGCGGAAGTACATGACTAGATCGGCACCATGCAGTACAGATTGGTATGTCCACAGTCTCAATTGACCTGGACGTGGAGCAGGCATATTCATACGATTCACCCAGCCACCCGGCCCTGCTTGCTGTTCCATAATACAAAAATTATTAGATATATTACGCACAACACTTAGATTCTGACTCCATTTGCGATCCAGTAACGGCTTGTGCTCGTTATTTCCGGAAATCGTTGAAAATTGAGGATACGAATCATATGAGAAAAAGTCGAGCATTTCTTCTGTTAAGGCATGAGTATCTAAATGACCAAACAATCCATTAGTTGTAATCCAATGATGCGGTGCAACTTCTCGCAAAATCTCTGCTTGAATACGAGCAAATGCAATCGTATTGTCTGAAATAAACCGCTTTTCATCTAAGACATGATGCGGATTAGGAGAGTGTGATACGGTAGGACGTGGCAAATATACCTGCTCCCAATCTGTATACGTCTGACTCCAGAATACAGTCCCCCATGCTTTATTAAGCGCTTCCAACGTATGATAACGATGTTGTACCCATTCACGGAATGCGATATGGTCTGCTTCTGCATAGAACTCACTAATTTCACAGTTTAGTTCATTATCGATCTGCCAACCTATAATAGCCGGATGATTTTTGAAATGATTTGCCATTTGACGGGTAATATTTGCACATAATTCTCGGTATTTGGGGCTACTATAATTGTAATGTCTCCGCATACCATGTTGATATGTAACACCTTCGATGGATACGTTCAATACTTCAGGGTATTTATGAGTTAACCATGCAGGCGGAGTGGCTGTAGGTGTTCCCATAATCACTTTCAATTCATATTGTTGAGCTAGATCTAATACACGATCAAACAGATCGAAATCGTATACTCCTTCTTGTGGTTCAAATACACTCCATGCAAATTCTCCGATTCGAATATGAGAAAGGTTCATCTGTTTCATTCGTTTAAAATCATCTTCCCATAAGGAATCCGACCATTGTTCAGGATAATAACATACCCCTAATTGCAAAGAATCTAGCTGAATCGATTTGTTCATGACTATCACCTCTACTGTTTGGATAGTCTTATTTTAAGTCTACTGAGCGTATCCGTATATAACGAGTAATTATCCTGATAACACTATTTTGCGATTATGGATTTACGATATAACTGCTGTTACTATAAAATAGGTCGTAGCATAGCATTCATTTCATATGAAAGGACGTAACGATGAGAGAACATATTTTCTTTCCCAATCCTTCATTTCCGCATTATAGTTGTTATCCAGACTTTATAGGTGGTTATCAGAACCATGCTTCTCATACCGTAGATCGTCCAGCTCAAAGCAGTGATTTCAAATTAAACCAGTTATATAATCTACACTTTATTTTGAAAGGAAAAGGTTATGTATATAGTCAAGGTACGAAATATGAGCTGAGTGCAGGTCATGGATTCTTATACGGTCCTGAACTGGCACAACGCTATCAAGCCGATCCTTCTGATCCATGGGATATACGTTGGGTTCACTTTTCTGCTTCCGCACTCGAATCTTTATTGGGTAATCGGGGCATTAGTGAAGTCTGGTTATTTGAACATCATCATATAGAGACATTGAATCAACGGATGGATGAGTTATTATCGCTAGGTCGCAACTTCGATCTTCAGCAAGAAATACGTGCTTCTGCTATTCTATACGAAATGTTGTTGCATATGAGTAAAGATGCGGTATCCCTCCACTTGCCCAAAGATCCTTCATTACCAGGCATTCATGCAGCCGCCAATTATATGCGTGAGCACTGTACACAATCTATATCGATCACAGAAATTGCTACATTCACAGGTTACAGTGTGCCTTATTTTTCTCGCAAATTCCATCAATCTATGGGTGTCACGCCTACTGCTTATTTACTAGAATCTCGAATCTTACATGCCAAAAAGTTGTTACTGTCTACGAATAAAACGATTCAAGATATTGCCGTGGAGTCAGGCTTTTCGCAAAGTAGCTATTTTATCCATTGTTTCAAAAAAGTCGTTGATCTCACGCCTGAACAATTTAGGTTAAGTTGGGATTCTTGATAAGAACATGATATGTATAAAAAGATGCCGAATATCTTCAGCATCTTTTTTGTTCAATCTATGGTATCATTCTCAATGCATTTCATAAGAACGTTGCTCTGTACCTGCAAAAGAATCAAGCATAACGATAGGATGTTGCTCTATACAATGGAGTAACGTCTTAACCAGTATACATCGATCTTGGCTATTCATTATTGCTTGCTCTGTCTGCATGATTTCACGCCACTTTACACGCTTCATTTCTAAAGTGAGCTGATCGGTATGCACAGATATTTTCGAATTATAGAGGCTTTGTTGAATATCCAATGCTTGAAACAATAGTACATGATTAGACTGCTGGATCTGTTGATTCAAATGGTCTTTGTTCCATTGCAATAGATTAATATCATCTAGCTCATATAAGACAGTATTCATCATTTCTAGCAGTACACTACTCAGACTGTATTCTAACCGTTGATAGGCATGATGAATAGTTGGATGATCTAATACATTTTCTTTCCCAACATGACTTTGATGCAAATGAGTATACACCATATCTACATACTGCATATAACTTTGCATATAGTTTATTATTTTCTGCTCGGGGATCAAGTAAGGATCTGTGTAATTGGTGAAAATAAGATGATCTATATCCTGACACATTGTATCTAAAATTAAACAAAACAAATGATCTTTATCTTTAAATTGGTTTGTAAATTCTTTTTCATTCAGACCACAGATCTGCATAATATCTTGCTCTGTAACAGCATCATATCCCTTTTCAAAAAATAGCAGTTTGGCTCGTTGAACCACGGTATAGGTGTTATTCATCTATTAACCTCCTTCGCACCAACGCATAGATAGCAACCACATATTTAGCTACTATCTATACATAAATGCTTTTTTAAGAAGTATATGATTAGGATAGCAATGAAGTATTGTAATTACATCGACTGTTGTCGTTTGGCTAACCGTTTGTTTTTGCGTTCTATTTTAGAAGTCATTCGTTTGTCAGTATAACGAGCCATTACCATATACAACGCTGGTACAACAAATAGTGTTAATACCGTTGAGAACACCAATCCGAAAATAATAACGACACCTAGTGGACGGAATAATAACTCTCCTACCGTAGCAATTGGAATCATACCCACAATAGCTGTTAATGATGTTAAAATAATCGGACGGAAACGTGCTGAAGCAGCTAGAATAATCGCTTCTGTTAGTTCCATACCTTCATGTCTTGCATCTTCTATAAATTCAATCAATACAATCCCGTTCCGTACTACAATTCCGGCTAATGCAATAATACCCATGACCGCCATAAATCCGATCGGTGTCTGTGTAACAAATAGCCCGAGCACTCCACCTGCCGCTGCTAAATAGACTGTTGTCATAATGATAAAAGGAATCAATAAGGAATAGAACTGCATCGTAATCAGGATGAAAATAATAAATATCGCGACGACAAATAATGCACCTAAATCTTTAAACGTATCGCTCTGGCTTGATGTCTCCCCGCCTACTTCCCATGTATATCCTTCAGGAAGCTGGATCTGTTCTAACTTGGGTCTAATATCTTGCATCGCTTCTGTTGCGGTTGGTCCACTTAGTTCAGCTTCAATCGTATTCACACGTTTGAGATCATAATGATTGATCTGTTGAATCGAGAATACCGGCTTGATCTCTACAATTTGAGACAATGGAATCTGTGTACCTGCGGAATTCGTAATATTCACCTGTTGCAACAATGTATTCGGACTGCTGTTACGTGAATCTTTGATATATAATTTCAAATCAATCAAATCACTACCATTATCAAAATCTCCTACAGTAAATCCACTACCCATCATTAATAAGGTTTGAGTTAAGTTTTTGTAAGTCACTTGATAGCGATCCATCGCTTGCTTGTTTACGGCGAAATCTAAAGTATAACTATCATTTCCTGTACTATCTGTAATCCCGTACGTACCCGGAGATTCTGAAATGATCTGCTTGATCTGATCGCTCAGACTACGTAGTTCTGGTAATTGATCCCCTGTCACTCGAATAGAAATAGGTTTTCCTACTGGAATCCCGAGTGCTGCACCTTTTACCGAAATTTGAATGCCGGGATATTCTGTTTTTAATGCGGCTGACCATAATTCTACAGTAGAATCAACATTCATCCCATGTTGCCCTGTGACTAGAATCTGACCTGAAGATGCGCCATTACCTGATCCACCCGTACTATTAAATAACTTGGGAGCCGCGCCACCTACAGCGTACGCTAATTTATCAATATCCGGCTGTTTTTTCACCCATGTCGCAATATTTTCAGTCACTTTATTCGTTTCTGTAAGCGAGGTTCCTGAAGGCAAATCAATATCTACCGAAATCTGAGGTTCTTCGGATGTGCCAAATAACTCAACAGGTGTCAATGCAGCAAGTCCGTATACAGCTGTACTAACTACAAGTCCTACCAGAGCCACCATTAATGGACGTTTGAGTAGACCTGGCATTAAGCGAAAAGCATAGCCATTCGTTAATAGCTGAATTTGCTTACCTAACAGACCCGGTGGCTTATCTACATGGCGTTTCCCTTTTTCAATTTGTCGATTCTCATACCATTCGCGGAAAATAGGAATAATCGTTAATGACATGATCATCGAAGCAAGCATACATAATGAAATAATCACTGGAATCGGTCGGATAAATGAACCCATGTCTCCAGGTAATAACATCAATGGCACAAAAGCAGAAATCGTTGCAAGTGTAGCCGTAATAATAGAAACAGCGACTTCTTTGGTACCTCGCACTGATGCTTCTTTTGGATTTTCTCCAAGGGTTGATAGCCTTCGCTCGATATTGTCATTGACCACGACTGCGTCATCGACCAGAATCCCCAGCACGATAATCAGCCCTACAATGGTAATCTGGTTCAACGTGATACCGGCTTGAGGTAATGCAATCAATCCTAGAGCAATAGAGATAGGAATAGAGAGAGCTACAAAGCCTGCTGTAAGTAAGTTCATACCTAATGTACAGATCAGAATAACCGCAATAATAGCGATCGCCATTTCTCGTATTAAATCGTTAAATATTCGCTCAACTTCATCATTTTGAGCAAATAAAGACTCTATTTTCACATGAGAAGGTAATGTTTTCTCTAAAGAAGTCATTTTAGCGGATAATACTTTATTCATATTGATAACGTCTGAACCTGCTTGACTACTGATATCCATAGTGATCGATGGAACACCATTGTAGTAACTGAGATACGATTCTGTGGTAGGAACCATCGTCACATCAGCTACATCTTTGAGATAGACCGGAATACCGGCTTCAGTTTGAGTAATCAAAATCTCTTTGATCGTATTATAATCATCTGATTTATCGACTTTGAGTTGATACGTACGATTGTCATACGTTAGATTTCCGACAGGAATACGATCATTTTCGGATTGAATACCTTGTAATACTGTTTCCCATGAAATATTATATTGTTTCAGCTTATTCGTATCTGCTTCGATACTGATTTCTTGCTCAGGTAGTCCTTTAATCGCTACTTCAGTAATGCCGGGAATCGCACGAAGCTGCTTTTTCCATGTGTTCATAAGATCATTTAACGCATAGACATCTTCTTTGGTCTTACCATAAATAGCAAAAGACTGTACAAAACTCTGTGCCAGATTATCATTGACGATCGGCACATCTGCATCTGTAGGTAAGCTGGATTGAGCATCTTCAACTTTGCGTCTTAATTCATTCCATACCTGTTCTGCATCGGCTTTATCTTCTGCTTGTACCGTAATCGTTGAAATTCCATTTCCTGAAGTTGAAGAAATCGTTTTGAGATCAGTCACTTCTTTGATCTTTTGTTCAAGCACTTCAGTCACAGTCTGCTCCATCAGTTCTGGCGAAGCACCTGCATAAGTGGTCGTAACCATTGCTGTTTTGACCACCACATCGGGCTGTAATTGTCGAGGTAATCCTATCCCTGAATAGACACCATACAAAATAAGTAAAACAAAAAACAATAGAGTAACTTTACGTTTTCTTATAAAAAACTCAATCATGAGCAGTTACCTCTTGAGCATTCTTTGGTATAGCCAGAGTATCGCCATTAAATAAACGGTCTGCTCCCTGTACAACGACTTGTTCTCCAACTTGAAGTCCACTTTTAATCACATACTGATTGTTATAGGACTCGCCTACAGTCACAAAAGTCTGAACAGCTTTTCCTTTAATATTTTTGAATACATAAGGTTTATCTCCTGTACTAATGACTGCTTCTACAGGTAACAGTATTCCTTTTTGCGTCGTGGCTTGACGAGAAGCTTTGACCACCTGTCCCGGTTTCCAATCTTGCTTGGGATTACTTACAGTGACTTCTGCATTGATTGAACCTGTACTTTCATTGGTTTGTGGATATAACTTGGTCACTTTACCTATGCGTACATCATCATACAGACTTACACTTACTTCTTGCCCTACTTTCCATTGACTGATCTCGCTATCAGCTACAGGCAGTAGAACTTTCAAACGTGTGGTTTCTCCAATTACAAATGGATCGGATGAACCGCCCATAGCGCCACCACCACTTGAACCTGCACTCACTGTCTGACCGACAGATACATTTTTTTCTAAAATCACACCGCTGGTTTGTGCTTTTAATGTGGTATAGGAAAGACTCAACACAATTTTATTTTTGGCTGTGATCGCTTGATCGTAGCTTGCTTTCGCTTTGTCGACTCCTGCTTGAGATTGAGCAATACCTGCTTCTGCTTGGGCTACACTTGCTTTGGCTTGTTCTATCGTTGCTTGTGCACTAGCGATTCCTGTCTGTGCTTGGGTGACAGCAGAAGCTGCATCTGCACGTTCTGAATCACTTGCACCTTCTAGTGTTAATGAAAGCTTGGCTTGAGCGTCTTTAAGACTATCTGTCGCATCAGCTAGAGCCGTCTGTGCTTGTTCATTCTCTTGTTGCGTAAGTAAGCCGTTGCTTGCTAACGTCTGCGAGCGGGTCGCTTCTGCTTTTGCCTGATTATAAGCGGTTTGTGCTTTGTTTACAGCATTTTGTGATTGTGCTTTTTCTTGCGAACGTGCTCCAGACAATACGCTTTGCTCGCTTACACGCGCACTATCGATTTTGGCTTGAGCACTGGCTAATTGAGCGTTGGCAGAAGATACTGTAGCCATTGCATTTTGCTTAGCGGCTTGAGCATCTTTTAAAGAAGCATTGGCACTGGACAGATCGGCTTGAGCAGCAGCCACAGACTGATTCGCATCTGCTAATGATAAATTCAGATCAGCTGTATCCAGTGTAGCCAGTACAGCACCTTTCTTTACCTGTTGTCCGATCTCGCCTTTAACCGATGTCACTGTTCCAGCTGTACGAAAAGTAATAGGTGTTTCTGTATAAGCAGTTAATGTGCCTGATAAATTGTAATTCACATTAAGCGCTTGTTTTTGAATAGTGGTAAATGTTACATTGCTACTTGTTGTATTCACAGCAATTGTCGAAGAGTCTGTAGAACAAGCAGTTAGACTGATAACAAGTAGTATAGCTATACCTGCAAAATATCCTTTTCTGTTCATTGATCATGTTCCTCTCTTATCTCAACACCAGTATAGTTGTGGTTTCTCTGTGCTTATCCTAACAAAGATAATATGTTGTCGAATCGTCCAATCGTACATGCACATCATGCCCTTTCGGGCAAAATTTATCACAACGCAAAAAAGAACACATCTCTACAACAAAGTGATGTGTTCTACATGTAATTATATTTTAGGGGTCATGTGTCTTTTTTTAAATATGCACAAGCCCTTGTTCTACTGCTATGGCTACAGCTTGTGCTCGTGAATCGACACCTAGCTTATTATAAATATTCGTAAGATGAGCTTTCACAGTACGCTCGGCAATACCCATATCAAAAGCAATCTCTTTACTACGATGTCCATGTGCAGCTGCTTGGAGTACAATCTTTTCTTTATCTGATAAAGAAGGAAGCAAATTGTTTCTGGTTGGCTTTTTGGGTGCAGTATCATGTTTGGCTTTAAACACAATTTCCATAATTTCAGGTTGTAACAAGGTCTCGCCTCGAATCGCCGAGTCTAATGTACGAAAAAGGTGCTCGCGTTTGGTATCTTTGAGCAAATATCCTTTCGCTCCTATGGTTAAGCCTTTGATCATAAGATCATCTTCATTGTAAGTGGTCAGAATAACGACAGGAATCGTATTGTTCTGTGCTTGTAATTGTTCGATCGCTTCAATCCCATTCATAATCGGCATATTTAGATCCATTAAGATCACATCCGGACGAAGCTCTTCAATCAGCTGAATAGCCACTTTGCCGTTATCTGCTTCACCAATCACTTGATAATGTTCACTCGTCTCTAAGATAAGCTTAAGTCCTTCTCTAACGACAAAATGGTCATCTACGATCAATACGTTGTATTTCATACTATTCTCCTCATCTCAAAGGAATCTCGATATGCACAGAAGTTCCATGAGGTATACGATTCGTTATTTCTAATGTACCCTGTACAATACGGATACGTTCTTGCATGCCAATTAGACCATAATGTCCACTAAATGAACCGATCTGACGCATATCGAATCCAATGCCATCATCTTTAATATCCATTACCAAATGATGGTCATCATACGAAATGTTCAATTCTACATGGTGAGCTTGAGCATGCTTGATAATATTGGTCAAACATTCACGTATGATATGAATACTATGTTCATAGATCAATTGGGATACTTCTATAGGGGTTACTATATTGCTTTGTATCGGGATACCTGTTAAGGAAAGGAAATGATCTACTTCTTTCTCTACAGACTCAGCAAAATTCACTTGTAATGCGGTATGCAAACGCAAATCATCAATCGCACTGCGAGCTTCTGCTAATGTGTGACGTGCACCGCTCATAGACAAATGAACAATTTCATGTGCTCTTTTGGTATTATTCGAAGAGAGATGGGCATCAATCGCTTCCAATTGCATAATCAATCCGGCTAATCCTTGTGCTAACGTATCGTGCAGATCCCTTGCCATACGCTGACGTTCATTAGCAACCGTTAATTCTTCGACTTGATGATGAGCGATTTCTAATTCTTTCAAAAAATGCTGTGTACGTAACTTAGCATAAAATTGACGTAACGTTAAATTGATAATGCCTCCTACCAATACGTTCATTAATGTAAACAACGAAATATAAAACAGCAAATTAACAAAGCTTAAATAATTCATATAAGCAATACATACTATATAAATAGCCGCAATAGAAATGATTATCGTTATCTTCTTATACGGAGCATATAGTAATTGTCCAATAATAATCGGATACAGTACAATCATGACTAAATAATATCCTTGATTCATAAAATAAACAGACATGAGAAGGATAGCACTTTGTAATACATAGTACACCCATAATTCTCTTTGAATAAACCAGGTTACTTTCCAATTCAAAAACATAAAACACAAAATACCCAGACTTGCTATCACAATATGAAGCACACTATTATGGGACGTTGTTTCTAATAATGTAGTTCCAATATGAACCATCAGAATCCACACGATCACCGGTTTACGTAGTTCTAACGCTATCTCACTCAGATACTTTTTTTGCATAATGCCCCCTTTCATAAGCCTCTTACAGTATAACAGGTGCTCAGATCAGGACATTGTACTTTCGGGCATGTACGTTGCAAAATTTAATAAAGCGATAAATACAACTTATTCTAGCTATAAGTGATTCATTTATACATGAAATGAATGGATATGATCAGCTAATATGTCTTTGGCAGATGTCCATTGTATTCCGGCATACCGATCGTTATCAATCTGTTCAAGCTTACCTAATCCGCTGAACATACCATGAACATATTGCATCCCTTGCCATGCGGGATACAAATCGGTTGAAGGCTTAGAACAACTACGTGCAATCTTAATCAGTGTCTCCAACAATCCTCGACTTCCTGCTTTGAGCAAACGGAATCGTTGACCGCTTAATCTGCTCATCAGTATCGTCAGTTGACGTGCATTGATCTGATCTCCTGCAATCTGTAAAAAGCGAGGAGCAGAGTTATCCAATGCTGCTTTGGCTGTATAGGTAGCTACATTGTCTTTGGTTGTAAAATCCATTGGTTGATCTGCATCATCCCAGTAAAGGATTCGGCGATGTGAGAAAAGAACGATAGGTGCCATCCCTGTTAACATATCTGCAAATGCTCCATTTAAAATAGAAGTGGCTGCAATCGGTGCTTGATCCAGTCTTTTCATAAAATCACGACGTAAATCCAAATTGCGATTCGATCCTACAGGTAACTTGGTATAGTCCATCGAGTAATCAGAAGGAATAAAGCGAGGAACGCCTGCTTCAACAGCTGCATTCAGTAGTAAAGTTTGTGTCTCGATAATCACATCCTCTAATCCACTTAGAGCAGATACAACGCAGGACACTCCTGTACAAGCTGCTTTCATTTCTGCTGCATTCGTATAATCGACTTCTACGATTTCGATTCCTAGTTGTTCTAAAGGTACCGTCTTCGATAATGAAGTGCCCCGGCGAATCAATGCCCGCACATGTGCTCCTTCATGAACCAATGCTTTGGCAATCCGTTCGCCCAGATCACCAGTACTGCCTGCAATTAAAATCGTTGAATGTTCCGGTACCATATAGAGATCCTCCTCAGTGTAATAACCTTTTATTTGTTGTTCATTATTTTATAGATTATGTATAGTTCATTTTACCATTTGTTGAATCTATTAGAAATTATTAACGATAAGAATTTTTCTACAATCGTTAAATAAAAAAGCTATCATTCCCAAAGGAAGATAACTTTTCATTTTTATTATTTTGGATTGTGCAGGATTCCTTGTAAGATCACTTCTAATCCCCATTGAAATCTCTCTTCGTCACCTGAGAACATTTCCTCATTTAAGCGAACAAGCATCGGATATTTTACTGCATCTAATGATTGGTAAGAATCACGAATCGATTGAAGAGTCATGCCTTTTTGCTCACGAGAAGATTGTTCAAAAGCTACTGAGGTGACATATAAAAGTAACATATCTGCTCCCCATGCTGATGACTTCGCCTGTGCTCCCCCTGCTTGCAAACGCGCTAATATATATTCGTTGATTGCTAAAGAGTAAGGTCCGATTGGGATCGTTGTTAATGCAAGTTCCGCTACTCCTGGAGATGTATACAAAACGTTAAGATAAGAATTCAATAGAGAGACTAGTTCACTTTTCCAAGAGTTCGGTCGCCCTTCAGGCAATATTACATCTCTCAATCCATAATCAACTACATAACTGTAAAGCTCTTGAATATTTTTGACATACACATACAGTGATGAAGCACCTGTATCTAAATGTTTAGCAATTTTGCGCATACTCATGCCGGACAAGCCTTCTGCTGCTAACAATTCAAAAGCAGTCTTTACAATAATTTCACGACTAAGTGCGTCTTTAGCAGGTCTGGTACGACGACTAATTATAATTCGATTTGTATTATCCATAGTTTCCTTATAACATGTTTAACTTTATTAGTAAATCCTAGAGTACTTTTTTATGCTTGTTGATGATACTGATTCATTAATGCTGCTAATCGAGAAGCTGCCTGATCACCAAAACACAGCTGTAAGTTTTTATACGATTCTCTAGCCGCTTCTCCAGAGTAAGCATACATTTTCTGCTCATAACCTTGAACAGCTATACTCAAATCATTATGCTGCACAATAGACAGTGCCAATTCGGTAGCATCTAACATTGCTAGATTCACACCTTCACCAGCAAAAGGAGACATTAGATGTGCTGCATCTCCGATCAATGTAACTCCTGCTCGGTGTGCCCACGTTAACCCTACAGGCAACATGTAAATGCGTCTTGGAAGAATTTTTCCTTCTGCTAAACGGATATAATTTTGAAGAGACTCATCCCAATCTTCAAAATAACTTAGTAATTTTTGTTTTGCTATATCAGGTTGATCCCACAAAAACCCTGATTGATCTAACCATTCTTGCTCTACTTGAAAGCTCGCATACACACGAATATCTCCATCTCCATTTAACTGACCGATGATTGCTTTGTGATCTGCCAGTGCAAACATTTTACCACGACGATTAAAGCTAGCCAGCTCAGGATGATCTATAGCCACATTTTTGATATGAACTTCTACCATACTCAAACCTGTATATTCTGCTTTGGCTTTTGTTAGAAGCGGACGAACTTTTGAAAATGCTCCATCTGCTCCTATAACAAGATTAGCGGTTTCCACATTCCCGTTTTCAAAATGAAGTTCATACAGATCATCTTTTAATGGAACAACATGGCTTAATGAATGATTCCAGCGTATAGAAGTAGGGTGAAGCGCTTGTAATATCATTTCACATAATACACCCCGGTCGATTTCGGGACGATCTGAACCATGATCTTCTGCTATTTCTTCTAAATACATTTTTCCTTTTTTGTCAAAAAGTCTAAAGTCCTCTCCATCATAACGAGCAACAGCTTGAAATGATTCAAATAAGTCGGCTTCTTGTAATGCTCGCTGTCCAGATTCACTATGAATATCTAATGAACCTCCTTGTTGGTTATTAGCTTGAAAAGAAGATTTTTCATAAACAGTAGCTTTGACACCATATTTTTGTAAAATAACGGCTAACGTCAAGCCACCAGGTCCTCCACCAATAATAGCTATTTTTCTTTCGTTTGCTTTTTGCATAATAATATCATCTCCATGTTTAATAGATTAACTTGTATTATTTATATCATAACGAACAGAGTTCGTAAAGTACAGTGTTCGTTAAATGCGGCAAATGTATAATATAAATTTTGTAATCAAAAGAAGTCTGTGTAGTTTAATCTACACAGACTTCTTTTATATCCATTAACTATTCCATTCGTCTCCAGAAAAACGTTCTGTAGCACGAGTATGCTCTTGTTTGGCTTGCTCACTTAGACGATAGCGAATTTCTTGAAGCATAATAGACATGATTTCCCGGCGTTCGCCAAGATCAATAAGTGCTTTACGTAATCCATCACGCACCATGCCTTCTTGTTCACCTTTTTGGTAACTAGCCAGAGCCGTAGCGCCTTTTTCAATTTCTAACTGCAAGTCTTGTACATAGGAAGTCACAAGTAATAATGACTCTTCATATACATCACTCGAAAACCCTTTAAGTGGAGAACGAATAAATCGTTCCTGAACCGATTCCTGAATATTAACCATCACAAAAGCTGGATTACTCAACAACAGATGCATACTTTGCATTTGCAAATCTTCCGGCATACGGTCAATCAAAATCGCTTCATTGTTCTCAAGCAACTGTTTTAAACAGTAATTCAGTTCAGCTTCACCTTCTGGTAATTTCTCTACTTGGTTTTTTCGCACAAAATAGATCATTATTGTCTCCTTTAAGTTACTGAATACGTTTACTAAAATCAGTAAAATTAAATACAATCTTTTAGTACCGTAAGTAGTAAATTCGCTTTAAGTTAAACGCATTATTTAAGTATTTTGTTATAACTTAACCATTTTAAGTACATTGTTAGCATATTTACTCTTAAAAAAAGACTCTTATTTACAATAATCGGCTTAAAGCGAAGAAATTGTTATGTATAAACTATGAATATTAGACAAAATATGCACTAAAGTATATATTCAAAAAAGAACAAAGAAATACTGATACTCCTTTATTCTTTCTTAAATAAGCTGTAATCATGTGCTATTAACTGATAATAATACATTTACTATGACTGCTATGTCCAATTCCGGTCGATTTCACTATCGGAATCGGCTTTTTGGCTGTTAGCTTTAGAAGATGCTGTTGAATAAGATCCCATTCATGATGTTGTTCTATTTCAGTAAATGTTCCTAACAATATTCCAGAACAAGTAGCAAATATACCGACTTGATCCATTTGATCCACCATAGAGATGATTCGATGGACACGTCCACTCCATGCTTCCAATAAAATAACTTTACCCGAAACCTCAGGGAAATACGGAGTACCGACTAATTTTAAAAAGCAACGAATATTGCCTCCAATCACATCGCCATTTAGATTATCACCTTGAACAAAATCAAAATCGAAATCATACAAATCCGAAGCTCCTTCAAAAAAGGTACGATAAAATTGCTGTCGTTGTTCTGCACCCTTTTCTTTGACCAAGTTCATGATTTGATAATGATACGTCTGAATATGAGATTGATGCACCATAGCGTTCAGAACAACAGTCAGATCGCTCATCCCAAAAAAAGCAGTCTGTGCTGTACGAATCTGTTCATAATGAAGGTGTGGAAGTACGCCATTAGCCAGGTCGCCGCCAGAGATATCAAAAATAGCTTTGATCTGCGGATCAGCAAATAAACGATTTAACTCATTGGCTTTTTCTTGGGAAGCCTGAATAGTATGGGGTTGCATCAATACTTTAGATTCGACAACTTGAAGCCCCCACTGTTGCAAATATCCGATCAATTCATTAATCTGTACTCGGCGATCAGGTGAAATAGGATCCGAGCAAGCGACCAATGCTACTGTATCTCCAGATTTCAATTGCAGTGTCATTTATGTATTGCTCCTCTCTGTTGAGTGTGATCACCTTATGAATCCAGTATAACGGATAATTGATAAAACTTTTTATCCACTTGCATTACTGGAAAAGAAGCAGGTAGTTGGGTTACTTCTATTTCTTGAAAGCTATTTTTCTCATAAAATCGATGGGCGGCTATAAATTGTAGAGTTGTGCCTAAATATATATGCGTCAATTGCTGTTGGGTTGCCCACGAAACGGCTTGTTGTAACAATAATGTAGCTGTATTCCACACTTTTCCTCGATAATCAGAATGGACAAACATTTTGCGAAGAGCGACCTGTTGATTCCCTATATCTAACAAAGCAATCGTACCCACTACTTGATCACCAGCACAAGCCACCCAGAAGTTACCGTTCCCTTTTTGATAAAAAGATTGAATGGATAACAGGTCTGGCTGATCTTGCTTAGTAATAGGTATATTGTATTCTTGTTGCTGAATATGGAGAATAAGCTGTACTATTTGCTCTTGATCACTGTCTGCGTAATTTCGAATACTTAGCGATGAATTCATTGGCGATACTCCTTTAGGAAAGAATTCCATTTCTTTTTGGAAAAAGGTTTATATAACAACATCTCAAACCGATCATATTGTTGTTCATTCATACGTAGAACTATAGCTTTTTTAGCAATTTTAGCACAGGGTTGTGAAGAATAGTTTGGACTTCCTAACTTTCTTCGGACAGGAATATTAAATTGCAACAGATCCGCTAAATCGTTCCAGCCTTCCCAGCTCCATCTAGCTTTGCGTTTCCAATCTATCGCATATAATATGTAATCAGATGTAGAGTTATTTTGTTTTTCGATCATAATCCATGTAGAAGGAATGATTTTTTGAGCTTGTCGTTGATTCATATTTGCTCCCTCACAATATGATTTCGTTATTATTCTATTTTCATATGAATAGCTGTAAAATTCAACTACTATCAAGTAGATTGCAAAATAAAAAGCCATTCGCCGGAAATCTTTCAGCGAACGACTTTGATTCAAAATTTATTTTAAAATTAAAATGTATGATCTACGAAAATACATTTTACAATAAAATCGAGATTAGGATAGGTAAAGATATCAAGGATAATACGGAGCTAATCACAAATGAAGAAGCTGTTTCGACTTCTAACGTTTCAAAGCGAGAAGCAATCATCGCTGCTACAGCCGAACCCGGGAAAGATACTAATAATACAGCCATTGTAATATCTGTTGATGATAATCCAAATGCTAGAGCTAATACATATGTTAAGATCGGCAATCCAACTACTTTTAAGACTGAAATGCTAATTGCATTTGAGCTGAATTGAATCCGATTCAAACCAATCGTTACACCAATAGCAAATAGTGCAGCACCCGATGTAATACTACCAATCTGATCCAAGGAACTTTGCAGCAATTCAGGAGAATGGAATCCGAACATCGTAAGCACAACCCCTAATAAAGGAACACAGGCTAGCGGCTCTCTAAGACCATGTAAGATCGAATGTACAGTTAATTTCAGTAAATTCTCTGGATGTCCATCTTGTTGTCCTGCTTGTGTTTTTTTACCAACAGAACTCACAATAGTTGCAATTGGATCGAGAAGAGCATTCACAACAATACCTGTAATCGCAATTGGAATAGCCACTTCCGCTGCACCAAACAAACTTCCAAGTACAGGTATACCCATAAAAGCAAAAGAAGGTTGAGTGGCATTTAATGAGAAAATAGATGATCTATTTAAATCCTTTTTAAATACTAAGCGTAGGACTAATAGCAAAATCACATAAAAGCCGATAATCCCCAAAAACATAGTGATAAAAAAAGGCCATTTATCGATTAACGTTTGTTTACTTGTTGTAGTGATTCCAATAAAAAGATGTGCAGGTAATGCAAATTTGGTCACTAATGTATTTAAACCTTTGGACGATGCAGAATTAAATACTTTAAAATGACCGCCCAAAAAGCCAAGTATGATGACAAAGAAAATAGGAATTAAAATAATAAAAATATGACCGACTGACATGATGTAGGACCTCCATTATATTTTCAAATCTACCCTTTACAGGGCAGACTGCCTATCCTAGATAGACAATCTGAGAGTGAAGCTATGTGTAGCATAATGATATTTAGCTTACTGGCGTCATCTCTGTAGATTTAACGGTTCTATATACGGGATGCCACATTGCGTCTTTGACAGCTTGTTCGATATCGTCTGGTGTGTTTTGAGCTACACCATCTTGAATAGCGGCTTTAGCGACAGCGACAGCCACCTCGAACGATACAGATTGTAGATTTTTCACTCTAGGTAAAAGTGGAGCGCCTAGATCAGAAGAGTCAACCGCATGAGCAACAGCATCAGCTGCCGCTGTAAACATGCCTTTGGTAAATACATTGGCTTTGGCAACAATTGCACCAAGACCAAGACCCGGGAACACAAAAGCGTTGTTGGATTGACCAAATTCGAAAGTCGTTCCTTTATATTCAATTGATTCAAATGGGCTACCTGTAGCAATCAATGCTTTGCCGTCTGTCCATGCGATCAAGTCAGCTGGTACTGCTTCAGCCAGTGATGTTGGATTCGACATCGGCATAATCATAGGACGTTCTACGTGTTTAGCCATTTCTTTTATGATTTCTTCTGTAAATGCTCCGGTTACGCCTGAAGTACCAATCATAATCGTAGGTTTGACTTGTTTCACGACTTCAAGCAAGCTGACTTTGCCATTCTCGTCTGTTTCCCAGTTTGCAATTTCAGACATTTGGCGAAGATATGGTTTTTGGAAAGCAAATACATTTTCTGTTTCTTCTGTTAATAGACCGCGATAATCGTATGCCCAGAAGCGACCTTCTGCTTCTTCTTGTGACAATCCTTCTTTCATCATCGCATCACGAATTTGATCAGCATTCCCAATGCCTGCTGCGCCGGGTCCAAATACCAATACACGTTGATCTTTCAGTGATGTACCACTTACTTGTAGACCTGACATAACTGCTGCTAAAGTAACTGCGCCTGTACCTTGAATATCATCATTAAATGTCAAAATCTGATCGCCATATTTTTCAATGATATTACGTGCATTTACATTGCCAAGGTCTTCCCAGTGTAATAAGACGTTAGGGAACAATTTCATAGCTGTTTGTACATAACGATCGACGAACTCATCGTATTTATCTCCACGTACTCTTTCATGACGGTTGCCCATATATAATGGATCATTTAATAATTTCTGATTGTTCGTCCCTGCATCCAACACAACCGCAAGCACGCGACTAGGGTCAATCCCTACAGCAGCAGTATATAAAGCTAATTTACCAATAGCGATATTAATACCACCTACACCCCAGTCACCAATACCCAGAATACTTTCAGAGTCAGTAGCCACGATCAGGTCGATATCTCCAGGTTGTACGCCTGTATTACGGAACGCTTCTTCTATTCCGTCCATATGATCAATTGAAAGATAGACACCACCTGGTTTGTGATACTGTTGGCTGTATTCTTGAATCGCTTGTCCTACGGTTGGTGTGTATACAATAGGAAGAAATTCACTTAAATGCTCGCTCAGTAGACGATAGTAAAGAACAACATTGCGATTATATAGATCATTTAACATTGTATTTTTGCGAAGGTTATTCGGTTCACTGCTAATCTGATCGTATACACGGTTCACTTGTTCTTCAATCGTTAAGATCATTGGAGGCAATATTCCGTTCAGTTCCAAATCTGTTCGTTCTTCTGCTGTAAAAGCAACCCCTTTATTTAAGATAGGGTTAGCTAAAATTTCTTTTCCTTTAAGAATCGTTTTAATAGAACCATCATTATCAAGATAAAAAGCGTTCATTTGTATTTCCTTCTTTCGTAAAATTGTCATATATGTGTTTTTTCTGTGTCTAAATCGTGATTACATTATTAATAATAGTATCATTTTGACATATTGTAAAGGTCATTTTCTATCATAAATAATTTAATAATTGATAAAAACTATGATAAATATAAATATTACATTTTTAAATCGTATTTGCAGAAATTATTTTCATATATAAATCCGTTTACATTGCTGTCGTATATGCTAAAATTGATATATTGAATACATAACTGATAATAATGGTAAAATGGTTTATCATAGTTAAAAACAATGATAAAAGATGAAAAAAATAATCATTTTACTTCTCATTCTGAGATTTAGGAAAGGAATACGTATGGAAATTAGACAACTTGAATATTTTGTCGCCGTATGCGAGG
>NZ_MDER01000034.1 GCF_001721045.1 Paenibacillus nuruki
GTAGAAGGAGAAGTAGAAGTAGAAGAATAAGAAGAGATAGAAGTAGAAGTAGAAGTAGAAGTAGAAGTAGAAGTAGAAGTAGAAGTAGAAGTAGAAGTAGAAGTAGAAGTAGAAGTAGAAGTAAAAATAGGCATGAGATCCTTTCTGTGATAGAAAGTGTCTCATGCCTATTGATTTAAAACCGAATTATTTGTTAGGCGTATAATCAGGGTTAGTCAACATTTGACCAACAATATAGACTAGATCATCGTCACCAACTTGATCATCTTCCGTTTGATCTGCATCATGCAATGTTTTATCCGTGTCTGCTGCATTTTGACCGAAGTAGAATGCATCAATAGATAGATCTAGAAGCGTATAAGAACCAGATCTATTCACGTCCAAAAAAGCTGGCTTTTCAATTAAAATCGTATCTTCTAAAGCGTTAGCAGGAGCGATATCATATTCGTTATCCGTATCTGCGATACGACCAGATAGTGAATCAACTTTACCTGTTCCGACAGCAATAGCTTTAAATTTCAATTTCAAAAATACAGTATCTGCGGAAATACCATAGTTTTTACCTTGGCTAGCTACGATAAAGCGAAGCGTTCCTTTTTTATCGTTTGTTTCATTGTATACTTTGTAACCAGGAACTTCAGTAGCGCCCAAGTATTCCATTAATGTAGCATCATAGTTCACAACAAAATCTTCTGCATAAATATTTGTTGCTTTTTTCAAAGATAAATCAGCAATAAAATCTTCGCCAACTTTAACTTTTTCTTTGTTGATCGTAACATCAAGTGTTGCTTGCTCATTAGGCTTCATCGCTGCGATTGGTGTAGCTGTTACTTCATTAGACACAGCACCTTCAGTAGTACCGTTTACGCCTGTTACTACATAGAAGTAAGGAGTGCCGTTAACAGCAGTTGTATCTGTGTAATACGTATTACCTGTTACATTAGTCGCAACATTAGCATAAGGACCACCTGTCGTTGTAGCACGTTTTACATTATAGCTAGTTGCATTCGTTGCAGTTGACCAAGTGAGATCAATTTTAGCGTCGCCAGCAGTTGCTTTCAGAGTAGATTCACCAACAACGATAGCGTTACTTTGATCATAAGCTAAGTAACCAGCTGGAATTATATTTGCATATTTGAAAGGAGTAGCTCCAAAATTGGCAGTCAAAGTACGACTTCCACTACTACTTCCATTTATTATTTCAGGATATAGAGGTGTACCTAAATCAGAATCTGTGTAATTATAAATGTTCTCAACAACTTTAATGCCATTTTTGTACCATATGATTGTATGATTATCTATATCTAGTGCTATAGATAGAGTATCAGTTTTAGCCAAACCTTTGCCATAAACGGTATCACTAGTTGGAGAAGAACCGTAGTTTTTATATAAGTTCCCGTTTACTCCATAATAAGCAATACTTTTTTTTAAGCCAGCAGTAGATATTCCTATCATGCCATAAGATGAAGTTTTAGATTGATCCTCATTAGTTACTTCTACTTCCCAATACCATTTACCTGTTGTTTTACCTTCTGTCGCTAATACACCACTTCTAAATCCAGTTTCTCCTGAAAAAGTTTTAACTAAAGAACCATTTGACCATGTTACTGGTGATGTAGCTGCTTGTGTTGCTGTTGGCAAAGCTGTAAGTACGGATACGGCTACAAACAAAACTGATAAAAATAAACTTAATTGACTAAAAATTCTCTTTTTCATAACTTCCCCCTGAAATGTTTTTATTACCAAAAAGAATCATATAGGAACAAAGAACCTATTGTCAAAACACTTATTACTAAATATGGGATTATGTACTTTTAATGTTTTATTTTATTATTGATAATATGTATAAAGAAGGTCAAATATAAGCTGATATATCTAGTATTGTCGAATATTTAGTGAAACTTTTGTCTTAGTATTTATTTTAAATAAACAAAAAAAGTGAACCTGAATATCTTCAGAGTTCACTTTCACTTGAATTATAGTAACTAATTGAAAGAATACAATCTAAAATAGAAATGATTAAACAGAAGGGATTGTCATACCCATTGCTTTATAGATCGCATGAGCTACGCCATCTTCTTCATTATTTTTGGTGACTTCATCCGCATAGGATTGTACTTCTAAATCAGCATTACCCATCGCTACACCTTTACCTGCTATTTGCAGCATGGAGACATCATTGTAGTTATCTCCAATCGCCATCGTATCCTCAATAGGAATATTAAAGTGTTCCGCAAGACGTTGTAGAGCGAATCCTTTAGAAGCTTGTTTGTGCTCCATTTCAAAATTATGACTACCTGAGATGACCATTGTCATATCATCACGATTAGAAAATTTGTCTCGTCCTACTTGTAACTTTTCTGGATCTAAAGACAATGCCATCACATTATACAAATCAGCTTGATCCGGAATTTCAGTATAGGATGAAATACGTAAAAATCCTGTATTTTCATGATGGAACTGCATAGCTTCTAGCATTTTAAGTAAGCTAGGGTCAGGATCAGTACTTAGCAGACGATCGACTTCCATAGCTAATAGTTGATGGCTGTTATTTACGGTATAAATGCCACGGTTACTGTGCACCTGATAGTAATACTCATTAACTTCTAACCATTGTAAAACTTCATTAGCAGCCTGACGCTCTAAAGGTAAAGTGAATAGTTGTTGGTCTTGCTCATCATGAATGACAGATCCGTTTGAAGAAATAACAGGAGTCTCAAGACCTGAAGATTGTAGGATCTCGCGTACATTTCCATGTTCACGTCCTGTAGCAATAGTGACTAGAATTCCTTCTTGTTGTGCTGTACGTACAGCTTGAATATTCGTCTCACTGATGTGAGTATGTGCGCTTAATAAGGTTCCGTCTAGATCAATAGCAATTAATTTGACAGTCATAGACTCATCTCCTTCAAAATAGGTTGATTGGCGATATGAACTTCAATTTCATGTTGTTTTAGTAATTCAGCCATCTCAGGAGTAGGGGCACGATCTGTAATAATAAGATCAATTTCAGATAAATCGGCAAATTTATAAAATAGTTCTCTACCGAATTTGGATTGATCAGCTAAAATAATAACGATATCTGCTTGTTGCATCATTTTGTGCTTAATCATGCCTTCTTCATCAGAGACCGAAGTAAGCCCTTTGGCAGAAATACCTCCGATCCCGATAAAAGCACGTTGAACAAAATAATGAGAAAGCCGTTCAATCGCTGCTGAACCATATACATAACGATGCTGAGTATGTAGTTGTCCACCTAGCAAATGAATCGTAATATCTTCTTTGTCTGATAAAATATCAGCTTGATTAATAGAGTTCGTAATGATCGTACAACCTTTAGCATCTAAAAATTCTGCACAAGCTTGCACAGTTGTCGAAGAATCAAGAATGACACGATCACGATCATTTATTAGTGAAGCAGCAACTTTACCAATACTTTTCTTTTCCAAAGAAACAGTATTCAGTCTATCTTGATAACTAGGAATAACCATTTCAGAAGAAGGCAGTAGAGCTCCACCTCGTGTACGAATAATTGAATTTTGCTCTTCCATCCGTACCAGATCACGTCTCGCTGTATCTCTGGATACATCAAATAACTGGCAAATATCTTCAATATTAATACGTTGATGATTTTTGAGATACGCTAAAATGTGAAGCATTCGCTCTTCTTGATACATAAACATACTCCTTTTAAATAAGTATATATAAGTAATTATAAGTATTTTTAAGTGAATTAACAAGAGCATTTGTGTAAATAGTAAGTAAAATAATTTTCATTTGAAATGCTTGCTATCTATATCGATTCTTGTTATACTCATTTCTGTTGTTAAAGAGCATGGCCCGTTGGTCAAGTGGTTAAGACACCTCCCTTTCACGGAGGTAACAGGGGTTCGAGTCCCCTACGGGTCACCATTTATGTTTGTATTTGTGAGCCATTAGCTCAGTTGGTAGAGCACCTGACTTTTAATCAGGGTGTCGAAGGTTCGAGCCCTTCATGGCTCATCCTTTTATAAATAATCCTCAGTTATATTCATTGAGCGGTCGTGGTGGAATGGCAGACACGCTACCTTGAGGGGGTAGTGGGTGTATACCCGTGGAGGTTCGAGTCCTCTCGACCGCATTATAAAGTAAAAAAAGTCCTAGCTGTTATAGCCGGGACTTTTTTTATAATGTTATTAATATAGGATAGAATAGAAAGCTTATTTTTGGTAGAATATAAATGAGTGATTAGCTCATATTCGCCATATCCAGACTAAAGTTCTAAATACATAAATTGGCTGCAAATGATTATTAACCTGTTGTATATTGCAAGAGCTGTAGTATAACTATGTACGCATATCAGTGATTACAACAATCATGAATATCAAGCAGATCGGCGACTTGTTTACGGTATCGTGTGGCTTTGCGTGTACCGTTAATGAGATTGGATAAGCGGGAAGGAGGAATCCCGTGACGTGTGCAAAATGTTTTCTGATCCATCTGTAATTCTGCCAGACGTTGCTTGATTGCCCAACCGAATGGGGTAACGGGCTGCTTGCGATTCAATAGATATCACCCCTTAACTAAACATCAAAATGTGTATTGTCAGGTGATGAATAAAGACTCCAAAATTCATTATTCAAAAACCTGTGATATAATTATTTAGGGAAAGTAGTAAAAAATGTCGATAAAGTAAGTATATACTTTTTTAAGTTGTTAATCAACAAAAATAACTTAATTGAGTACCTAAAGATAATATGGTCGGGAGTGGAGGTCCAATATGCAATCTATCTATGATCGAATTGAAATATTGATTAAGAATAAAGGCATTACCAAGAAATCATTTTGTGAACAGTTAAAAATCAGTACAGGTAATTTTGGTGATTGGAAAAGAGGCAAATCTACACCCGGTACACATAAGCTTATTGAGATTGCTGCTTACTTTAATACAAGTCTGGATTGGTTGCTTACAGGGCAAGAACGTCTTCCTGAATTAATTAAAGAGCAGACTGATCCTTATTTTTTTGAACTAATGGGGCAACTGAATTGCCAAGATGAAGTATTATCAGAGAATGAAAAAGGCTTCATCAAAGAATATATTGAATTTACAGTGTATCGCAAAAATAAAAAGCAAGATCAATAAGATGATATATTCAAAAGTCCGCCTATCACAGGTGGGCTTTTTATATTTTAGTAGCAGATGGAGACCGTACAAATTATATTTAAGGTCATGGTTATGCAATAAGATTACTGATTTTGGAAGTGGGTTTACAAGTGAGGGTTAGAATAGTATAATATGGAGGTTCGCTGCAAGAATGTACTTTTTGCGCGGTCGTGGTGGAATGGCAGACACGCTACCTTGAGGGGGTAGTGGGTGTATACCCGTGGAGGTTCGAGTCCTCTCGACCGCATTATAAGCTTGATTAGACAGTTCTATACATATTCCTCAACAAAAAAGCCTTTTAAATGATCAGAGATCGCATGTATCTCTAACGTTTAGAAGGCTTTTTTATGGATTTATTTATGAATTTGTAGTTGGTGTTGAAGCATCATTTTTTAGTAATTCACGAATATCAGCTTCTATTTTATCTGGAGTCGTCTGAGGTGAATATCGTTTTACAGGTTTGCCATTACTATCGATTAGAAACTTAGTGAAGTTCCATTTGATCGCTTTGGAACCTAAAATACCCGGAGCTTCTTTGCTTAAATATTGAAAAAGTGGATGAGCAGAAGAACCTTTGACTTCTAATTTCTCAAACATAGGAAAAGTTACACCATAATTCAATTGACAAAATTCAGAAATTTCTTCGTTGGAACCAGGATCTTGCTGACCAAATTGATTACTTGGAAAGCCTAAAATTTCGAAATCATGATCTTTAAACTCATCATATAGATTTTGAAGTCCAGCAAATTGAGGCGTAAATCCACATTTACTTGCCGTATTCACAATCAACATCGGTTTGCCTTTATAATTCTCTAACGACACTTTCTCTCCACGAATATTATCAACAGCATAATCGTATATACTCATAATGATATTCCACCACCTTTTTGTTTGGTAACCTATTATAACATGATACAATTTAATTTCAAAAAATGGAGTTTATTATGGTCAAAAGTTTCATTTGTCTAGAAATGCTTTACAAATATAGTGTTGATCTAAAATAGCCTATCACAAGGAGCTGAAACGAAATGGCAGTATATACAGCAAAAGTAACAGTCCATGGTGGACGTCAAGGTAAAGTGGAATCAACTACAGGTGGACTCGATGTAGATTTGGTTATGCCTAAAGAATTAGGTGGCGGCGGAGGTACAGGTACAAATCCTGAAGAATTATTTGCAGCAGGATATGGCGCTTGTTATCAAAGCGCATTAGCCAATGTAGCACGTCAAGCTAAAGTAGATGTAAAAGATACAACGATTGTGAATAACGTAATGCTTGATAAAGATACAGATGGTGGATTCAAATTGTCAGTACGTATGGATATTAATATTCCAGGATTGTCTAAAGAAGAAGCGACAGATATTGCTAAAAAAGCACATGAATTCTGTCCGTATTCCAAAGCGATTCGCGGTAATATTGATGTACAATTGAATATTGTCTAATTGCTAATGTATTATTTATTTTAAATAGAGCAAAAGTGTCAAAGAACCTGAACAATTTCAGGTTCTTTTTTTATTCTATACTTCCAAATCCTCATGAAAGTCATGATTATCTTTAAAGGAAGAGATTAAAAATGATAGAGAAGGGTAAGTGTAGATAACAGAGTATTTTAAAATCTATTTATTAATATAAAATGACCAAATCAATGGCTATCATTGCTTTTTCGACTCATCAGTTGCTCCCCCGCAATCAAAATGAGTTGACAGGCAAAGCAAAATTCTTTAAGATGACATAGGTGAATTTCTATTGTTTTATACCGAAATTTAAAGGATAATGGGTGATCATTAGTGGCATATAGACCGAATATTACGGAATTACAAAAAGCTGGTATCAATGAAAAAGATGGTTTGTACGAATTTGTTTTGACACTTGCTGACGGAACACAATGCCGTGTGTTTTACAATCGTTTTCCAGAGTGGAAAATGACAAACATCAATCGTTTGTTAACGACGCCTT
Source organism: Paenibacillus nuruki (assembly GCF_001721045.1). GTDB lineage: Bacteria > Bacillota > Bacilli > Paenibacillales > Paenibacillaceae > Saccharibacillus > Saccharibacillus nuruki. The sequence goes on from NZ_MDER01000034.1 coordinate 7,100, forward strand.
GCCCAGTATGCCGTAAAGATTTTATTTGTAAATGTATGGATGCATTTGCAGGCGACATCAATCAACAGATTCAAGATCGTCAATTGATTGATAAAGCACTTTCTTAATATTTAATGGTTATAATTAAATGAAAGACGCGGGGGTATTGCACCCTTGCGTCTTTTTTCTATATTTTGTGATTAATCTAAAGGAGGAACAATACAATGGAAAATACAAATGTAGCTACAACAAGTCAAGCACCAGTATCCAAACCAGGTGATCCTACAGATAAAACACAAGCAGAAGTCGATCAATTGATTCATGGTGACCATTCTATTGTTCTTGTCGATGGAGTCTGCCATTTTTGTCAGGGTTTAACTAAAATTATTATTGCTCGTGATCCCAAAGGCAAATTCCATTTTGCTTCGATTCAATCGGAGGTTGGACAAGAACTGCTCAAACGTGGAGGTATTTCAACAGATACAATGGATACCTTTGTACTGATAGAAAATGGTAGATATTATACTCGTTCTACAGGGGCTTTGCGTATTGCTCGCCAATTGCGCTTTCCATGGCCTATTATGTTTGCTCTGATTCTTGTACCGAAGCCATTACGTGATGCAGTATATAATTATGTCGCTCAAAATCGTTATCGTTGGTTTGGTAAAGCTGATCAGTGTATGTTACCTAGTCCAGAGATTCGTGGACGCTTTATAGATTAATTATAGATATTGCAAAAAGCACCTCTCCATAAAGGATGAAGGTGCTTTTTTGTGATCTTTTGGATATGAAAGCCAAAACGAGTTATTTTAATACCATTTTGGCAAGCATATCTTGATCGACAGAATAGATCGTATGATTCACATAATCATTTGGTGCGCTTAATGCTTTATTTTTGAATACATGAATAGTAGAAAGATTGGTTGGATACAAGATGTAAGTACGATCATCTAAATTAACAGCTAAGTTACCATCGCTTGTTTTTTGTACCCATATATAATCGACAGAAGGTTCACCTTCTAATTCACGGGAAGTGAGTACTTTGCTAGAAGTCGTATTATATAATTTCATTATTTGATTATCATAGACGACATAACCTGTACCTGTTGATTGTGTAATCGAACTCGCCGGGATATTGCGTCCCCACATTAATTTGCCTTTTGCATTGAAAGCAAATATTTTGTTTTTAGTACGATCAATATTGGTACGAATCAGAACAGTGCTGTCTTTAAGTACAAACATCGAGTCACTGCCATCTCCATAAATATTGATGTTTGCAGGGAACTGGTAAGAATATAATTTGGTTAACGCTAGACCATATACATCCACTTTAGGATTTGGAACAGCTTCCCAGCCATTTTCATTTTTAAGTAAATTACTTGCCGTTACAATAATACGATCGCCTTCTGCTTTCAGTACAGAACCTTGAATATCTTTGGTATTTAGCAATTTCCCCATTGTATCGTAACGACTGATGGTTGATTTCACTACACCTTTACTATTCACTGTACCTTGAGAAGCGACAAGTAGAGAGCTATCTTTCAGCATCGTTATACTGCTTGCACCTGTTAATGTTTTGACCCAGTTGAGTTTACCTGCTGAATTGATCGAATGAAGCTTATAAGTACCATCCGAATAAGCAGCATAGACATAGACTGTTCCATAACTAGAATAAATCATATCTGTGTTCAATGTGTAAGGGCCAGCAGCGTCATGTAGAGTGTATTGCCATTTCATTTTACCGGTTTTGATATCAAAAGCTTTGACGGTATCCAGATACCAGTTGTTTTTAGTCTGACCGGTTGTATTAGGGATATCTTGTTGCGTATGTACATACACCAGATTTTTGGATGGAAGCGCGTGTACATCAGTTGCACGAGTCGCAATAGCGTTCTCCATTTTATCGGTGAATAGGGAAGTTGACGTCCAAGAAGGGTTAGTTAATGGCGTAACGGTATCCGCTGCATACATAAATGAAGGTGAAGCCATACAGATTGCTCCTGTCAGAAGCAAAACTGCCCATGGCTTAGTATTCATAGGGCGTTTAAACATAAATTTTTCCACCTCTCCTGATTGGCATAGACTGAGTTGATTACTCTGTATCCATTTAACCTTATCTTAATTAAATGCAACATATGTAACTATAATGTAATATCTCTATGTTAAACACTTGTATTCAACAAATGACCTCTATATGCAGTTTGTAGTTATTTAGACTCCTTTATAGGTATATATACAGTGAGGAAATATACAATTGCTAACTAAAAGTGAGACTATATATTCATATTATCTGATATTTTTTTGCTTTTTTTAGTAAAATAGTATTGCAGACCTATAAAATGTATGATATTCTATCGTTAATTGGATAACACATGCAACGGAAGCACCGTTTAAGCATCGCACAATTTACTTTGTGTGGTATTTAAACGGTGCTTTTTTTGTTGCATTTTTTGAGGGGGAAAGTCTATGGCTCCAGTACACATTGTTCTGGGCGTTGAAGATAGCCAGTATATTGAACTATTACTGCGCTATGTAAGAGAGAGTGAATATGGATCTAAAGTGAGAATCAGAGCTTTTTCGAATATAGCTACATTTCGCACCTATATGAATATTGGGGAACATTCAGGGTTGGTAGCGGCAGAAGAATCTTTTCTCAAAAGTTGGTTAGATAGTGAAAATATTCAGCAATATCGTTGGGTATGTCTCAATGAATATGGAGAAACCACTCTTGAAGGTCCTTCAATAGCGAAATATCAACCTTTACAGAGTTTACTCGAACAATTATGTGCGATGACCAAACCTACAAGTACAGATGTAGTACGCCGTGATAACCGTACAATCGTCACAATGGTGCACTCTGCTGTTCCGGGAAGTGGTAAGTCGATTACGGCTATCAATATGGTAAAACAATTAAGTATGAGCGGACATCATGTATTTTATCTGAATCTAGAATCAGCGAGTAGCACATGGTTACTACATTGGGATCAGCAACGTGAGCAAAGTAATGGATTGTCTCGCTTACTATACGATCTACAAGCATTTGCAGAGAAAAAAGAAATACCGACTCATCTTCCTTCTTCCTATGCAATACATGCTGAAGAAATGAAAGCTGACACCTTTGAACCACCTGAAAATTTAAATGAATTATTGCGCATGACAGCTGAAGAAACGCAAATGTTAATTCGTTATCTTGTGAATAGTGGTGAATACGATCATATCGTAATCGATGGAGAATCAAGCTGGCATGAACGGATACAGGTAGCATTGCAAGAAAGTGATCGTGTGTTATGGCTAATGACCGACGATCTACCTTGTATGAACAAAACAGCTATCTGGATGTCTTATTGGGAAAATCATTATGCAAGCTTATATCAGGAATTGCGAGCCAAAACATCGTTTGTTATGAACAAATTCAACGGCAGTATTGTGAATGTTTTACCACTGGAAGATATGCAGTTAGAAGGTACACTGGCTTATGTTCCTTCATGGAAACAAGTGACAAACAGCGAATTGCTATGGTGTTCTCCTATTTTTCAGCGAGATATCTTGAAGCTATGTCAGTCTGGTACATATGATATTTATAGTACGGACGGGGTGAAAATGTGAACGAAGACTTATTTTTAACATTACGGGATGAAGTGCGCTCCGGTCTAGATGTAACATTCACAATCGACGATGATGAGCTGATGCAGCGTATAGAACAAAAAGTATTAGATCAACAACGTTATCCTAATTTAACTGCTGGCGAGAAACGTCGCTTAGTACGCCAAGTATTTGATTCTTTTCGGGGATTAGATATTTTGCAACCTCTTGTAGATGATAAAAGTGTGACCGAGATTATGATCAATAGTCATACAGACATTTTTATTGAACGTAATGGGCAAGTGATGCGCAATGCTACAGTCTTTGAATCCAGAGATCGATTAGAGGATATTATTCAGACGATCGTGTCGGGTGTCAATCGGGTCGTCAATGAATCGTCACCAATAGTCGATGCAAGGCTCAAAGATGGATCACGTGTCAATATTGTATTACCACCTGTAGCGCTTAAAGGTCCTACAATGACTATTCGTAAATTTCCAGAGCAACCGATGACCATGAATGATCTGGTTCGTATGGGTGCAATTGCTCCAATTGCGTCTAACTTACTACAGACGCTTGTTCAAAGTAAATTTAACATTTTTATTAGTGGAGGTACCGGATCAGGAAAAACGACTTTTCTTAATGCATTATCTCAGTACATTCCTGAAGACGAGCGTGTAATCACTATCGAAGATTCAGCAGAACTACAGATCAAAACGATTCCAAATTTAGTGTCTATGGAAACTCGTAATTCCAATACAGAAGGCAAAGGTGAAATTTCGATCCGTGATCTGATCCGTTCTTCTCTACGGATGCGTCCCAATCGGATTGTAGTCGGTGAGGTGCGAGGCTCAGAAGCGCTAGATATGCTACAAGCGATGAATACAGGTCATGATGGCTCTTTGTCTACAGGTCATGCTAACAGCGCTGTAGATATGATCAGTCGTCTAGAAACGATGGTACTTAGCGGAGCAGACTTACCGATGCAGGTTGTACGTAAGCAGATTAGTTCGGCGATTGATATCTTTGTCCATCTAGCTCGCTTGCGTGATCGTTCACGTCGTATTGTAGAAATCTCAGAAGTACGAGGTATGGTTGATGGCGAAGTGGTGTTGAATCCATTGTTTGTATTTGAAGAGTCGGGTGAAAAAGAAGGGCGCATTATAGGTGATCTTGTACCTACAGGCAATCTGTTAATTCACACGGATAAATTACGAGCAGCTGGAATCGAAGAATGGCGTAAGTTAGCTTCGATGTATACGCCTACTGCTGAACATAGCAGAGTATAACCAGCTATATGTAGAAATTGTTCAAGATACCTAAAGAAAGGAGAACCATATGTTCAAAGCTAATCATGCAGGAAAAAGCCAAACAGTTACACCTGTAGCACAAGTTAATCCTGCTGCACCTCATCCATCTTCATCATCGCTTCCACCACTTGCACGTTCTGAACAGCCACGTGCAGAGTTAGCTGATTATACTGTGTATCACTTATCTGCCTTACAACGAATAAGTTGTATTGTGCTCTGCGCTATTTTGTTTATCATGATCGGTTATCTGTTTTACCATCAATGGATTATTGCTAGTGTACTGGCGATAGGCGCATGGTTTATGCCGAAATTATTACGTAAACATTTACTAGAACGTAAGCGAGCGGCTTTAAGCTCACATTTCAAACAAGCGCTATATTCATTGTCATCTTCTCTAGCCGTCGGACGTTCAGTTGAAAATGGGTTTCGCGAAGCAGCACAAGATTTGCGTATGTTATATCCAGATGGGGATAACGACATGATTCGAGAGCTCAATATTATTACTACGCGATTAGAGTATGGACAGCCGATCGAAGAAGCATTACAAGATTTTAGCGATCGAGCTATGAATGAAGATATTACGAATTTTGCAGATGTATTTGTCACTTGTAAACGTACCGGTGGTGATCTGGTAGAAGTAGTACGCAAAACGTCTGCAACAATCGGTGAAAAGTTAGATATTCAGCAAGAAATATCAGTGATGATTTCGCAGAAAAAATTCGAATCTAATGCGCTGGTAGCGACTCCATTTTTCTTTTTGATCTTTTTGAATGTGACCGCAGCAGATTTTATGAAACCATTGTATGGTAATCCGATTGGGATTGTAATTTCTACCATTTGCTTGGCAGCTTTAGGATTTTGCTATTGGCTAATTCGCAAATTTATGAATATCAAAGTCTAAATAAGGATCACGATAAGCTGGAAGGGAGGTGAATAAACTGCTTTTGATATGGTTAGAAGGGTTATTGGCAGCAGCATTAGTGATTGGATGGGTCGTACTGAATCAAAGTGCCAGTACGTTACATAAAGAACTTGCCAAGCTACCATTTGAAGTGATTAAGCTAAGACCTCTTTTACCAGCTATGTTAGTATTGCTCGAAAAAATTCGTTTTGTATCACGATTTTCAGGGGTATTTTACCGGATTCAAAGCTCGATCCAAAAAGGATTTGGTGTACATCGTAGTGGTGAAATGACACTGCTGTATATTGCAGAAATGGCAGGGTATATCTGGTTACTATTGACAGGTGGATTGGTAATGGCGGCGATCTCTGGTGGTAGTATGACATGGTTAGTCATGGGGATCGCTTTGGCAATATTGCTTCCTGTTGGACTGTTCCGCGATCTACAAAAGAAAGTACATGAGCGTGAACAAGATATTTTGCTAGAACTACCTGAATTTCTGAATAAAATCGTACTTCTTGTAGGTGCTGGCGAAACTGTTCAAAAAGCGATTGTACGTTGTGTGCAGCGTAAACAAGGTGAAGCAGAAAATCATCCATTGTACAAAGAACTCTTTCGAATGGTACGTGAAATGGAAAATGGGTATTCGTTTCAGCAAGGATTAGAGTCGTTCAGTAAACGTTGTGGAGTACAAGAAGTTTCGGTATTTACAACAACGGTAATGCTTAACTTCCGTCGTGGCGGTGGAGAATTTGGACTTGCTTTACGTGATCTTTCACGGACATTGTGGGATAAACGCAAAGCAGTCAGTCGTGTAAGAGGAGAACAAGCTTCTTCTAAAATGGTATTTCCGATGGTGTTAATTTTTGTAGTAGTTATGGTTCTTGTCGGTACGCCAGCATTTATGATGATGAATATGTAGGAGGAAAATATAATGACAAATTTAATTAAAGGTTCATGGGGCGCAGTTCAAAACTTCTGGAGTAATGAGGAAGGTATTGGAACATTGGAAATGATTTTGATTGTAGCTGTAATTGTAACATTAGCTCTATTATTTAAGACTTCAATCACAAAAATTGTAGAGAATACTATTAAATATATGGAAACTAAAAGCGCAGAATTTACTAAATAATATGAATATCAAACATTTTTGGAAAAATACTAAAGGGAGCTTCACACTTGAAGCTTCCATCGTTTTTCCTATCATTCTGTTCACCACGTTGCTGATTCTGTTTATGTGTATGTACCAATATCAAAATACGATGCTTAAACAGGCTGCATCCAAAACTTCAGAACGTGCGGCGTACACTTGGGACAACAGTCACAAAGATATCAATACAGGTGCTTTTCCGCAAGGGCAAGATGATGGTCTGTACTGGCGAATCGCTGATGATAATATGATCAGTGGATTATTTGGATGGGCAGGTGCGGCAAATACAGCGAATGTTGCTATTCCAGGTGGAAGTGGTGGGTCATTACCCGCCAACAAATTAGCCGCTGCTGCTTCATGGATACCTGGAAAAATGAGTGGTAATACAACCTATAACAACCATTTGATGATGAGAAATGTGAATACAACGTTGAGTGAACCTATTTCTTTGGGCGCATTAGAACGTGAATTAGGTCATCCATTGAGAAGTGAAGTGAGTGCAAGTTCAGTTGTTGTTGAACCTGTAGAATTTATCCGTACGATCGAATTGATGCGTTATTATGGAGCGAAATTTACAGGGAAATATGGTGCGGCTATGAATATGGGACGTGCTGGAACCGTACTGCAATGGTTTTCTACAGCAGCAGGTAGTTAAAGCAGGAGTGTGAATGATTTTGAGAAAAGCACGTAAACTACAATTAAGATACCAAGTAACCTATTGGAAAAAAGCATTACTACGTAAGGTAGCAGATACACAAGGTGTGGTTTCTATTTTTATGATCGTTGTACTGGCAGGTGTTTTTTTATTTACAGCTGTTTTTATCGATTACTCACGCATTGCAGCGATGGAAGTACAATCCGAGCGTCTTGCTCATGCGGCTGTTCGTTCAACTATGTCTGCTTTTGATACTGATTTACAACAACAATATGGATTATTTGCTACGGGCGAATCTGATCCTACGCAACTGTTAGATACAGCGTTAAATGAGAATTTTAATTATACCGAGAATACAGATAGCTTTAAATTAATTCCAATGAGAGCAGATACAACATCTGTTCAACTAAGCCGTCCTTTAGGAAGTTACGATGTGTTTAACCATCAGATTCAAGAAGAAATGAAATATAAAGCACCTATAGATTTTACGATAGAAATTGTAGATAAATTTAAAGGAATGTCTGGTGTACTTAAAGAAGCCAGCCAAACAGTAAATGTTTTGGAAGATGTACGTGAACCGTACGATAAGCGTGAACAAGAAATAGATAAATTAATAGCGTTACAGAAAAAAACAGCCGCAGAAGTTGAAGAATTAACTGCTAAAATTATGCATCCTGTGAAAAGTTCGATTGCTAACAAAAATGTAGGTTCGATTTCGTCTGTAGCTGATATTGTAGCTCAGTTTAATAATTACACAGCGTTGATTGCAGAAGATAAGAAACGTAAGAAAAAAGATAAAAGTCCGATCAACACAGCCAAAATTTCTGCGTATAAAAGTAAGTCCAAAACGTTTTTATCTAATTTATCGAGAGATTACAAAGATCTAATTATTACTCATGACAATATGTATAAAGAAGCTAACGAAATTATGGTTGAAATTAAAAAATATAATCAAGAAATTGCTCGTATTATCGAAGAAGCCAAAACTCGTACACAAAATGAAGCATATGAACGAGTAAGAAATACGAATATCCCTGGCGGATCGAATGCTGGAGATGCAGAATCAGAAGCGAAATTAGCAGAACTTCGCAAAAATCTAGAACAACTTGTATTATCGGATGACCTTTTAGGCAAAATGGAAAGTTCAATCAAAACACAAAAAGATGATTACACGACAGCACAGTATGCTATTGGTAACTTAATTACAGAAGCTACAGCTCAACTTACTAAAACAACGGGCGATGCCAATTCTTTAAAAAGCAGTACCATTCGTACCGCTAAGCTTTTACAAAAATATATAGATAACTATACAGGTAAAGCTCCTAACGGAATTATGGGTGTAATCGAACATGATCTCAAAGCAGCCAGATCAGGAACAGAAACTAAAGCAGCTTCAGAAGCAAAAGCCAAAGAAGAACTAAAAAAAGCTAAAAAAATGTTAGCTCAAATCGTAGGTGCAGCCGCAGCCGCCCGATTACTAGCTAAAGAGTTCGATGAAGTAGATGGATATTATAAAGAAAGTATAGCTTTTAACGGTGCAGATGGTGGAGCGATTTCGGATTCCAAAATGGATAAAGACCCTTACAAAGAAAGCAAAAAAGCGATGGGTGCGATGGACGTTGTATTTGGTGGACTTTCTGATGCACTGATTACAGGTAGAAATGAATTTTTTCAAAATGAATATGCGATCCAATATTTCAATACGTTCGATATCATTCAGCTTCAAGGATTAGGTGATTCTTTAGCAGAAGGTTCTATAAAAGATGCAATCGAACAAGCTGGAGTACGTAATCAGCAGATTGAATATATTATCTACGGTATCAATGATCCTTCTGCCAATATTGCCGCAGCCTATAGCGAAATTTTTGGGATGAGACTTGCCATTCGTACTGCTGAAGGACTTGTCAAAAATGCAAATCTAGGACATCCACTAGCTGTTCTTGCAGCAGGGGTAGCTTACGGTGTAGAGATGGCAATCAAAGATATGATCGAACTACTTAATACTGGCAAAACCAAATTATCTGCTTATTTCCCTATCGAATTCGAGTATCGAGATTATATGCGCTTATTTTTGTTACAACCTAACAATGAGAAAAAGATGTCTCGTATGTTGGCATTGATCCGCTTTTTGACAGATATCAATCCAGCAGAACGAAATACGTATGCTTCAGCTCATATACGAACAGCAATGCCTATTTGGTTTTTACCAGGTGTTATCAAAATGGTAAATTCAACCAGTGTGAATAGTTCTATAGAACAGGGTGTGTATTATGCGGATAAACAAGCAGATTACTCCTATTAAACCAAGCAACACGATCCAGCCTATTGGTGTATTCAATACCACATCTCGCTTTGTAGCTACTTATTCTTCAGCGAATCTACACGATCCAGCTCATCATTCTTCATCAAATGCTTCTAATATCTATGAATTTAAAAACTATACTCCACGTCGACGTACAAAATGTAGATTTTTTAAAGATGGTGAGCGTGGAAGTATAGTTTTAGAAGCCGCTATGGTGTTACCGATCTTTTTGTTTATTTCTATTTTTTTGGTGTATTTAGTGCAGATGACATTAGTGTATACAGCTATGCAAAATGTAACTTCGGATACAGCAAGGTATGTAGCTACACATATGTATCCTGTTCAATTAGCAGCAGATAACCTTGTAGCCAAAGAGTTATTGCCTGCTGAATCGATGCGACTACCCAAATTAACATTTACAGAGCTGGCATCCAAATATCAAGATTCTGTACCCGCTCCACTCAATACGTGGATGATGGAAGCGGCAAGTAGTGGAGATATCAAATTACAAGATATGAAAAATCAATTATCTGCACCTGCACTTGATTCTATGATCAAACCATTAATGCAGAAGCTATCAGCAGAAAATAAATTAGATTATGAGCGCATTCATGTGACTCAAGTGACTGTACCTGATCTGACTGCCAAAACGCATCCGTATTTTGGAATCGAAATTCGGTATGAGCTACCGTTTAAAATTCCTTTAATTTTCAAACCGATAGTGTTGCAAGCAAGAGCGACAGAACGATTATGGATAGGAGACACTGGAGAGTTTGGTGAAGATGCGGCAGAAGCAGCGAAAGAAACGACAGGCGTATCAGTTGTCTCTGTGCCTTCACCTGCTTATCCAGAATCGAATATTTCGATTGTCGCTCAAGCTCCTCCAGGTACAACTGTTAGTCTCAATATTCAATACAAAAGTGGGAATAGTACTGCGCAAGGACTCGGTCAAGCGACAGTAGATGCAGAAGGTCATGTAAATTGGACATGGAAAATTCCTTCCAATGCTACGCCAGGTTGGGCAAATTATACGATCACTACAGCAGATGGCAAAGAAGTGAGAGGTGTATTTCAAGTCGCAGAGTACGATGGCCGACCTGTTATTGGTAGCGCAGCTTCATAAGCAATAGATAACATTTATTTGGATCATAAAAGGGGATACAGAATAGCAATGGAAACGATATTTATCGGCGGTGGAGTTTTTATATTATGGGCATTTTGGACAGATATTAAGGCACGCAAAATTCCTAATATACTGAATATTTTATTTATGATCAGTGGATTACTATATCATGCGGTGATATCTGGTTGGGATGGTCTTGCTTTTGCTGGTAAAGGGTTTCTATTGGGATTCGGTATTATGCTAATCCTTCATTGGATGAAGGCAGTAGGCGCAGGTGATGTGAAATTGTTTGGTGGGATTGGGATATGGTTCGGTATGGGAATGACTGCTCAGGTTATGATGTACTCTATTATTTTCGCAGGGGTTATTGGTCTGTTGATTATGTTATGGAGACGCGAAACGATAATGCGTATGCGTAGAGTATTTTGGAAGCTTATTGGTTCTGTTTTATGGAAGCAATCTATTCGATCGACCGAAACGGAACATCAACAATTTTTAACATTCCCTTTTATGACCGCAGTATTACCAGGAGTCGTGTTTTGTTATCTTTTTATAACTTAGGATGATAAGGGATTACGGTTCAGTTGAAGTACGTACTTATAAAAGATTTGGGCATAAATATCAGCTACAGAAAGTAAGGAGGCATATATTATCATGCAACAATTGATACAGGATTTTGTACAAGATGGCAAAACATATATGATTGTAGGTCGTGAACAAGGTTTTCAAAATAGTGATCTGAGTAAAGCGCAAACAGGTATGATGTTAGCTTCTCGTATTCGTGGAGTTCTACAACTTCATTTGCAAGAAGTCGATCTACAAGCAGTGCTCCGGTATGATATCACAGGTAAGCGAATGCTTAAGCATTGTATGCAAGGTGAAATGATGGGAATTGCTGAGTATCTAGGTTTGCTACTACAAGTAGTTTCTACACTGGAAGAAAGCAGCCAGCATATGTTGTCGATGACTAATTATGTACTGGATGAAGAATATATTTTTGTAGAAGGTTCACTACAGGCAGGAACATTGCATTTTACATATATTCCGGTGATGGAGACATTAAATGAAGATCCTGTACAAATGACTTTAAGCAAATTAGCATCACGTTGGATGACTTCTGTAGCTGAACTGAGCGGTAATCAGATTCAGCGGATTTTGCGTTATTGTCATGCAGAAGATTTTACAATCAAAGGCATCAAGATGTTGTTGCTTGAGTTACTTGGTAATCCACAACAAATGTTAGATCTTACAACACATCCTACTCAGCCACCTGCTTCAAAATGGATCGATCCTGCAGAGTTGCGGAATAATCACGTTCCACCATTTTCAAATGCTACATCATCGCAAGAATCGTTATCTTCTAACGTGAGATATCAACAAGAAGTGAATATTCCAGCTCAATCTGCAACGAATCCTATTTTACAACATATGCAAAATAAGAAAAAAAGAACAAATTCATCCGATTTAGCTACACCTCCTTTGCCAAGCAATCAGCATCAAAAATCAACAAAACTATCTAAAGATAAAAGTTCAGCTACCCCAAGCCCATCGATGTCAACACAATCTGTACCTGATCAAGAAGCGCAACCAATGCCTTCAGCGCATCGAACCTATTTGCTAGCAGGAGGAGCTTTAGTAACAGCGATGATCTGGAAATTTGGATACCTTTCGCACAGTAATGACTTTATGTTGTATGGATGTACAGCTTTGACTATAGCGATTGCTTTAGTGATCTATATGATCTTAAAAGGTAAATCACCGCTTAAAAATGGGCTTCAAATGCCTTCTTTTATTCGTAATAAAAAGTCGGAAGAGGAAGAAGGAAGTGAAAATTGGCGCTGGCAAGCAGATCCTATTTTAGCAGGAGGGGGTGGAGCACTAGCTTCAGCAATAGTTTCTTCCACACCTACACCTGATCCAATGCGTTGGCGGGATGAAAATATTGCTGCTATTTTTGGTTCTGATTCGCCAGAGCCATCACCTATTCGTCATCAACATTCGATGGTGAATGGATATGAACAACAGTCAGCTGCGTATTCTAATACAGGTTCACCTGTAGAATTTGGTCGTTCATCACAAGCTTCCTCGATGCCTAATGATCATGAAGACACTTATTCACAACATTCGTCTCATCATAGTACAGAAATGCTTTCTCCACATATGGCTACTGTTCTGTTAGGGCAGGATGCTTCTTCGGATCAAGAATATGGTCATTCTAAAGTGCAAGCATTTACAGGATATCTAGAACGTAGAGAAAATGGAGCAATGCAGATGGAACCTGTACGTTTGACTCGGGGAAGTTTTATTATCGGTCGAGCAGCAGAAGGTGTTCACTATTTGGAAAAGTCGACTGGAACTTCTCGCAACCATGTTGAATTAGAAATTAATGATCAGCAGATTACGATCAAAGATTTGAGTTCGCGTAATGGAACGATGTTAAAAGGAGAACCTATTGTACCTTATAAAGAATACCCTTTACATGAAGGAGATTCTTTTACTATTGCGCAGGCGGTATATACATTGCGATTAAGTTAAGATTATTGTTAATTGTATACACCCACATTATGAATAAAAATGATGATAGACAAACAGCAATACAATATAGCAAAAAGGCGATTTCTTTAGTACGTATTAAAAGAAATCGCCTTTTATTCTTTTTTAAGTATATACAAGTAACCATTATCAACAGTTATTGTTATCGACTTATAATGATAACGTTCATCATTAGATAATAAGGTCTACATGATAACGCTGATTATTGTGTTTTTTCGATATGGTCTAAAGCGCCTAGAATTTCAGGAAATAGAAAAGTAAATCCATGATCCAAAGCTTTTTTCGGAATGACACGTTGTCCATCCAATAAAATATCTGACATTTCGCCTAATGTAGGTTTGAGGGCGATACTTGGAACATGGAACCAGTGAGGACGATGAGTCACTTTAGCAATCGTTTTTCCAAGATCCGCATAGCGTACAGGATTAGGTGAAGAAGCATTGACTGGGCCTTCAATAGCTTTGTTTTTAACACAAAAGTCGATTAATCTCACCATATCATCAATATGAATCCAAGAATTCCACTGTTTACCTGAACCTAGTTTACCGCCAGCCATTAATATATAAGGTAATCGCATCAATGGATAAGCACCTTTATGTTTGTCGAGTACAATACTCACTCTAAGTTTAATCAGGCGTACACCTTTAATACTGTCAGCTACGGCTTCCCATTGTTCAGCAAGGCTAGAAGGGAAGTTCATCGTTCTTTTTGGGCTGCGTTCATCAAATGTTTCCGTATCTGAAGTACCATAAATCGCCATTGCACTGGCTTGAACAACCACTTCAGGCTTTTTCTTCAATGCTTCTATCGCTTTGGAAACGATATTAACGGTTCTCATGCGCGATTCTACCAATTCAAGTTTGGTTTTGGTAGTCCATCGTTGATTCAATGTTTCTCCGGAAAGATTAACGATAACATCTACACCTTCTAATTGCGTAGGGTTTTGTTCCATATCATTCCACGTAATATATTCTACAGCTGGATTTGATTTGGACACATCTGGAAGTTTACGAGTCACTACTGTAATATCGTGATTTTCTTGTAACCAAAATGGAACGAGATGACTACCTACTAGACCTGTACCTCCACAAACAACGATATTCATATAAATCCTCCTATTTAAGCTAAAGTGAGTTCACTATGTCTGATAAACGATGTATATCTTCAAATCAGTCTATATCCACAAAGAATCTATGTGCTTCAAAACCTATATCGATCTTACTGAATATATTTAAAAAAATTTAGAAATGTATAAGATTACATTAATCTATTTGCGCCGATGTTAAGCAGTTATCATTCTTCTATATTTTAATTACCCATTATGAAGTCAGATGATCTGAGATAACCGTTTGAATATAAGCTAGCAAACAATGAATTTACGATGAAAGGCACAGCTATTTCTAGATTTATTTTGCTATTCACGTTAAAATAGGTGAGATTCGTGAATAGCGGAACACTAAGGAGGAAATACACTATGTTAAAGATCGGTTCTCATGTATCACTTTCCAGTAAAGGGTTACTTAGTGCAGCGAATGAGGCAGATACATATGGCTCAAGCTCATTTATGATATATACCGGAGCGCCACAAAATACGCGCCGTAAACCTATAGATACGTTATTTATTGAAGAAGGCAAAGAAAAAATGCAAACGATGGGTGTTGAAGAAATCGTTGTGCATGCCCCTTACATTATTAATCTAGGTTCGTACAAAGAAAATATTTATGAATTGGCTGTTGATTTTTTACAAGAAGAAATTCGCCGTACCCATCAAATCGGTGTACGTAATATCGTGCTTCATCCAGGTGCTTTTACAGATATGGATGCTGAATTTGGTATCAAACGTATTGCAGAAGGTCTTGAAAAAGTATTAGCTGGCGTATCTGAAACAGATGTGAATATTGCGCTAGAAACGATGGCTGGTAAAGGCACTGAAGTAGGGCGTAGCTTTGAAGAAATTGCGCAGATTATAGATATGGTACCTCATAATGAACGATTAACGATTTGTTTTGATACGTGTCATACACATGATGCTGGTTACGATCTGATCAATGACTTTGATGGAGTGCTGGAGAAATTTGACCGCCTGATTGGATTGGATCGTTTAACAGTTATGCATATCAATGATAGTAAAAACCCAACAGGCGCAGGTAAAGATCGCCATACAACACTTGGATCTGGTTGGATCGGTTATGAAGCGCTGAGCCGGATTGTTCATCATGATCAGTTGAAAGGTCGTCCTTTTATACTGGAAACGCCTTGGATCGGTAAAGATGCTAAAACACAGCGTCCGATGTATGAAGCAGAGATTGCTTTGCTACGTGGTGATGTGACAGGTCGATTTGGTGCAGGATTCTTAGAAGATGTAGAAAAATTGCATCATTTCTTTGAAGGACAACATATTCAAGCACGTCCATATATTTTGGAAACATGGGAGATGCTAAAAGGTGATGCCAAAGCTCGTAAAGCGGATCCTCGTGAACCGATGGAACGATTGTACGATATGGTAATTGCAGAAGGTCTATTTACAGAATTAAGTGAAGAAGCATTAAATCATCGGTTGACTGCTTATTTCGCAGGAAAAAGTATCCTTTCATAAAATCGAATGTCTACATGATGCTATCAAAAATGATATAAATCTTTATGATATTGAATGAATATTAATAAATTTGAATAAATATATTTACTTTCTTAGCATCATGACATAGATTGTAATATAAGATATTTGAAGGGGGAACGAAGATTCAATGGAAGTACATGTAAAACAAAATCAAACAGCAAGAGAAGAACAACAGGAAAATCGCGCACGGATGCTGATTTCTTGTCCAGATGGCCCCGGAATTGTTGCAACAGTATCACGCTTTTTATTTGAACATGGAGCGAATATTGTTCAATCTGATCAATATACGATGAATCCAGCCGGCGGTATGTTCTTTATGCGTGTCGAATTTGATCTACCTGAACTAAGTAAAAACTTACCTGCACTTGAACGTGATTTTCAAGCAGTAGGAGATCAGTTCAAAATGGAATGGACTATTAATCAGGTGAGTCGCAAAAAAAGACTAGCGATTTTTGTATCTAAAGAAGATCATTGTCTGGTGGAATTGTTGTGGCACTGGCAAGCAGGAGATTTAGATGCAGATATTGCTATGGTGATCAGTAATCACAATGATATGCGTAGCTATGTGGAATCATTCGGTATTCCGTTCCATCATATTCCTGTGACAGCTGATACTAAAAAAGAAGCTGAACAAAAGCAACTAGAAGTGATCGGCTCCGATATTGATCTGATTGTACTGGCTCGTTATATGCAGATCATTTCACCGTTGTTTATTGAACACTTCCGTAATCGTATTATCAATATTCATCACTCTTTCTTACCTGCATTTGTAGGGGGTAAGCCGTATGCACAAGCGTATAATCGTGGTGTCAAAATTATCGGCGCAACCGCTCATTATGTAACAGAAGAATTAGATGGTGGACCGATTATTGAACAAGACGTTCAACGTGTAAGTCATAGCGACAATGTGAATGAATTGAAGCGTATTGGTCGCACGATTGAACGTGTGGTTCTAGCACGAGCAGTAGAGTGGCACACAGAAGATCGCGTACTGGTACATCAGAACAAAACAGTCGTTTTTAATTAATTTTTCTTTCAAGTCATTAGCTTTTGTTCAATATGTAATAGTACAGGGCAAGCTACAATATAAATATACAAAAAGCACGAATGATCTTTTGCAGTCAGCTGGCAGAAGATCATTCGTGTTTTTTTTGTTGGTACGTTAATGTTCTGTTAATACAGATAACGTATGCTAAAGAGGATGCAGATACCGAATGTTATTTTTGAGCATTTATTTTCGCATCAATAATACTTTTGTTAATAGACTTAAAGATAATCCATACAACAAATGTCCGATTAACCAGTAACCATAAGCTGTCATATCAGTGATCGCTGGAACTCGATCTGACATCAATGTTAACGGAATAAATAAAAGAGAAGACGCGATACCGATCAATATGCCATACCTCCATGGATATGGAGACAAACGAATCCATATACTATAGATCCATGCAATAATCACCGAAACCACAAGATGCAAAGCAAATTCAATCAGTTCAGGTAAACGATCTGGTAAAAAAGGAACAAAATCAATATTCAATAAAAGTGTATAAACTAACGAACCTGTTGCATACTGAATCCATTTCAAAAACAAACCTAAAATAATTCCACTGAGTAAACCAACCAACAAAATAGGTAGCCATTTCGATCTTTGTGTACGATTACGTGTTATTCTCAAACCTTCATCTCCCAGCGCTTGGTAATATAAGCGCGACCTATTGTAGTCCAATAAAAAAACGATTTTTGCAAAGCAAAATATCTTACATCCCAGCGCTTGGCAATACATGATCCCAATAAAAAACCTCCATCACCACATACAAAAAGCTGTAACAAAAAGTGATTTTCCCAAAACAAAATGACGAACTTCCTTTTCGTTATAGCTAGTTTGGGTATAAATAAGGATGAAGTTAAATAACGTTCTGGCAAACTTCTCAAACAAGTGTTACAATGGTTGAAGGCTAATAAGTCAAATTGAAAGACTCAAGAGGATTTATTTCATTTGCAACTTTGCTAAGATCTGATATTCAGATGAAATAGAATCTCAAGCACCTCGCTTTACCAAGAAGAATGAGGAGGATTAACATGACTGACAAGAAACAAGAGCAAGAACAAAGTATAAGTAAAGCAGAGAACTCCAACGTGGATAATCTGGCGATTTCAACAATCCGTACGCTTTCTATCGATGCAATCGAAAAAGCGAATTCCGGACATCCTGGTATGCCAATGGGTTCTGCACCAATGGGTTACCAATTATTTGCAAAAACAATGACACATAACCCGGCTAATCCAACTTGGATCAACCGTGACCGTTTTGTACTTTCTGCTGGACATGGCTCTATGCTATTGTACAGCTTGCTACACCTTTCCGGCTATGGCTTGGAAATGGATGAAATCAAACAGTTCCGTCAATGGGGCAGTAAAACTCCAGGTCACCCTGAGTTTGGTCATACTGTTGGTGTTGATGCTACAACTGGACCTCTAGGTCAAGGTGTAGGTATGGCTGTAGGTATGGCTATTGCTGAAGCTCACTTGGCAGCAACGTATAACCAAGGTAACTTCAATGTTGTCGATCATTTCACATATGCAATCTGTGGTGATGGCGATATGATGGAAGGCGTTTCTAGTGAAGCTGCTTCTATGGCGGGTCATATGAAACTAGGTAAATTGATCATGATGTACGATTCCAATGATATTACATTGGATGGTAAAGCAGGTCTTTCTTTCTCTGAGAATGTAGAAGACCGTTTTAAAGCTTATGGATGGCAAGTGATTCGTGTAGAAGACGGTAACGATCTTCCTGCACTTGCAGCTGCTTTGGAAGAAGCAAAAGCGGATCTTTCTCGTCCAACATTGATCGAAGTGAAAACAGTGATCGGTTACGGTAGCCCGAACAAACAAGGTATCGGCGGCCACGGCGGTACTCACGGTTCTCCACTAGGTTCTGCTGAAGCTAAATTAACTAAGGCTGCTTACGAGTGGACTTATGAAGAAGATTTCTATGTACCAGACGAAGTTCGTGAACATTTCGCTAAAGTAAAAGAGCGTGGTGTAGAAGCGAACAATGCATGGAACGAGAAATTTGCTGAATACAAAAAAGCTAACCCTGAACTAGCTGCTCAATTCGAAACAGTAATTGCTGGCGAATTAAGCGAAGGATGGGACAAAGAACTTCCTCATTACACTACAGAAGACAAAGCAGTTTCAACTCGTGTAGCTTCTGGTAATGCATTGAATGGTCTAATCAATGGTGTTCCTCAATTAGCAGGCGGTTCTGCTGACCTTGAGAGTTCAACAATGACTCACTTGAACGGTTTGGATAGCTTTACTCCTGAAAGTTATGCGGGTCGTAACATTTATTACGGAGTGCGTGAATTCGGTATGGCTGCGGCAATGAACGGTATTGCTCTTCATACAGGCGTTAAAATCTTCGGTGGTACATTCTTCGTATTTACAGATTACTTGCGTCCAGCTGTACGTTTGGCTGCTCTTATGGGCTTGCCTGTAACGTATGTGTTGACTCATGATAGTATTGCTGTTGGTGAAGATGGTCCTACACACGAACCGATCGAACAATTGGCTTCTCTACGCATCATTCCAGGTTTGACAGTGATTCGTCCAGCTGATGGTAACGAAACGTCTGCTGCTTGGGCTCATGCTATGGAAAACCAAAAAGGTCCTATCGCGCTTGTATTGACTCGTCAAAACTTGCCGATCTTGCCAGGTACTGTAGAACATTCTCGTCAAAACATCAAAAAAGGTGCTTATGTGGTATCTGATGCTAAAGCGGGACAACCAGTAGCACAATTGATTGCAACAGGTTCTGAAGTACAATTAGCTGTTCGTGCTCAAGAAGCACTAGCATCTGAAGGTATCGAAGTTCGTGTTATCAGTATGCCAAGCTGGGAATTGTTCGAACAACAAGACCAAGCTTACAAAGATTCTGTATTGTTACCAGATGTTAAACCACGTCTTGCAATCGAAATGGCTCAAACATTCGGTTGGGAACGTTACACTGGCGACAAAGGTGGAATTATCGGAATTACAACTTTCGGTGCTTCTGCTCCAGGAGATCGCGTAATGGCTGAGTACGGCTTTACAGTTGAGAACGTTGTTCAACATGTTAAAGGTCTATTGTCTAAATAATTAAAAGTACTGTTAAAGGTGCAGAAGTTGGCAAAGCGCCATTTCTGCACCTTTTTATAACTATTTTCTGTATTTCAAATGATGAGCAGGGGAGCGGTCTGATTCATGACGCAATTAGAACAGGTAACTGTAGTAAAAGAAGCTAATATTTATTACGAGGGTAAAGTAACTAGCCGCGCAGTCATTTTGCCAGATGGTAGCAAAATCACATTAGGCATTATGTTGCCAGGTTCTTATGAATTTGGAACAGATCAACATGAGACGATGGAAATTCTATCGGGAGAACTTCGTGTCCTGTTACCAGATACAGAAGAATGGTTAGATATTAAGGGACAGGCAACATTTGAAGTGCCTGCCAATACTCGCTTCAAACTTGAGATTGCTGTAGTCACGGATTACTGCTGTTCTTATGCTTAATCAACATCAATAGCATCGAAAGTAGCTATCAAAAAAGGCAAGCTCATCAGTATCAATCATACTGAGAACTTACCCTTTTCATGTGTACTATAGACTCATCTATCACCTGTGCGATACATCATGCGGAAGATCAAGAATTAAAGTTATACTGTACTAAGAATATAGGATTACAGCTCTTTGCCATTGATCGTTTGACCGATCCATTCTTCATAGCATTTAGCGATAACCGAAAGATCATCATCACCATATCCTTTGGTCTGACCGATCTGGAACATACTTTTTGCTAGATTTAGCATAGGCGAAGGTACTCCATTATTATCGTTAAGCACAGAGGCAAGCTTAAGGTCTTTGAGCATCAATGCCAGTGAAAATTGATTGGTATAATCACCATCGATAATTTTTTGACCTTTGAGTTCAGCGGTACGACTACCTGCTGCGCCCATACGTACCAGTTCATAAAAAGCCGATGGATCAATGCCACCTTTTGCGGCTACAGCAAAAGCTTCAGCAAGGGCAACAGTATGAATACCTACAATGGTATTATGAGCTAATTTGGCAGTAGCACCGCTACCGTTAGCACCCATCGGGATCACTTTGCGACCCAGTGTCTCAAATACATCTTGATGTGCATCAATAACGTGCGTGTCACCGCCAACCATAAACACAAGAGTACCATCAATAGCCGCAGGCTCACTACCTGTGACAGGGGCATCTAGAAATTGACCGCCTTTATCTGTAATCGAAGTGGCTAATTGTTTGACAAGTGATGGAGAAATGGTACTGCAATCCATAACCGTTAATCCGTGTTGAACAGCTTGTAAAATGCCATCTTCGCCTTCGTATACATCAACAATCGAAGCATCATCGCTAATGATCGTAATGACCATATCTTGACCTGTAGCTGCTTCACGCGGCGTATGTACTTGATGGGCTCCTTGCTGAACTAGAGATTCTGCTTTGGATGCTGTACGATTGTATACAGTTAATGTGTAACCTGCTTTGAGCAAGTTGGCTGCCATAGGTAGACCCATCGTGCCAAGGCCAATAAATCCGATTTTTTTCATAGCTTGATTTCCTCCATATCCTGAGTGGGTTAGAACATCTATACTTATCCATTTAGTGTAGCATGTTCAATAGCGAATTGGGTATGGGACCGTATCATAATTTATTTTGGGAGGGTAACAATATTATGGCTAAAACAGTTAAATTTGATTACAGTAACGCTCTTTCTTTTGTCGCTCAACACGAAGTGGATTATTTTGCAGAGCCGATTCGTTTGGCTCACGAACAATTGCATAACGGCACAGGCGCAGGTTCTGATTTCTTAGGATGGATTGACTTGCCTACAGCTTACGATAAAGAAGAATTTGCTCGCATCCAAAAAGCAGCAGCAAAAATTCAAAGCGATTCTGAAGTACTAATCGTTATCGGTATCGGTGGCTCTTATCTAGGTGCTCGTGCAGCGATCGAAATGTTAACTCATTCGTTCTATAACACACTACCTAAAGACAAACGTAAAACGCCTGAAATTTATTTCGCAGGTAACAATATTAGTTCTACGTATGTAAACCAATTGCTAGAAAATATTGAAGGTAAAGATTTCTCTGTCAATGTAATCTCCAAATCAGGTACAACTACAGAGCCAGCGATCGCTTTCCGTATTTTCCGTGCAGAACTAGAGAAAAAATATGGTAAAGAAGAAGCAAAAAAACGCATCTATGCAACAACTGACCGTGCAAAAGGCGCTTTGAAAACATTGGCTGATGCAGAAGGTTACGAAACATTCGTGATTCCTGATGATGTAGGTGGACGTTATTCTGTATTGACTCCAGTAGGATTGTTACCAATCGCTACAGCAGGTATCAATATTGAAGAAATGATGCAAGGTGCAGCAGATGCAGCGAAAGAATACAGTAATCCTAATGTTGCTGAAAACGAAAGCTACCAGTATGCAGCCGTGCGTAACGCATTGTACCGTAAAGGTAAAGCTATCGAAATTTTGGTAAACTATGAGCCTTCATTGCACTTTGTATCTGAATGGTGGAAACAACTATTCGGCGAAAGTGAAGGTAAAGACTTTAAGGGTATCTTCCCAGCAGCTGTAGATTTCTCAACAGACTTGCACTCTATGGGTCAATTTATCCAAGATGGTAGCCGTAACATTTTCGAAACGGTTGTACAAGTTGAAAATGTAGCTAGCCACATTACGATCGAATCTGATCCAGATGACTTGGATGGCTTGAACTTCTTAACAGGTAAAACACTTGATTTCGTTAACAAAAAAGCATTCCAAGGTACACTACTTGCACACACAGATGGTCAAGTACCTAACTTGATCGTGAATATCGAAGATCAAACACCTTATTCTTTCGGATACCTTGTCTACTTCTTCGAAAAAGCTTGCGGTATCAGCGGTTACTTGTCAGGTGTGAATCCATTTGACCAAGAAGGCGTAGAAGCTTACAAAAAGAATATGTTTGCATTGCTAGGCAAACCAGGATTTGAAAAACAAAAAGCAGAACTTGAAGCAAGACTTTCCGAATAAGTCACTTTAAGTTAAAATAGAATAAATCAATACGAGAAAGCAGTTCTTTGACAGTAATGTCAGGGGGCTGCTTTCTTGATACTTAAATATAGTGTATTATATCTTTGGAAACACATGAACTATTCTGTCTGGTACATACCTATTAAATCAAAGCAGAATAGGGCAGTGTCTTATCAATAAAGTGGGGATTAAAATGGACAAACCTGAACGTTATCGCACAGTCAAGCAAGAAGGTGTCAAAGAGATTGTTATTAAAAAATCTCGTTTTTTAGGGCATGTTATGCCTGTACAGACAGAAGAAGAAGCCATCGCTTTTATAGAACGCATTAAAAAGCAACACTGGAATGCTACTCATAATTGTTCGGCATATCTGATCGGTTCACGAGGAGAGATACAGCGGCAATCGGACGATGGAGAACCTAGCGGTACAGCAGGGAAACCTATTTTGGAGGTGATCAAGAATCAGCAACTTCAAGATGTAGCGATTGTGGTTACCCGTTATTTTGGGGGAATTATGTTAGGCGCAGGAGGGTTGATTCGGGCTTATACCGATGGCGCTGTAGCGGCTATTGAAGCAGGTGAAGCAATTACTCGTATACTTCATCAAGAAGTTGCAGTAGAATTGGATTACACCTGGCTCGGCAAAGTCGAAAACGAATTGCGTAATCGCGGTATTCGCACAGCCGAAACGGATTTTACCGATAAGGTGATTGTGAATTGTTTGCCTGTAGCAAGCGAAGCCGAAGCATTCAAAGCATGGATTACAGATGTCACGCAAGGACAGTCTGTGATCACTGAAGGTGAACAGCGTTACTTTATCGAAGCTGCATTTTGAATCAGACTATGCAAAATGCTTGAAGGAGAATCGTAATCATGGCACGAAGAGCGGTAGAACAAGAATTATCCAGAGAAAGAATTCTCGAAGCTGCCAGACATCTGTTCGTCACCAAAGGATATCGGGCAATTTCAATGCGGAGTATTGGTCAACATTTGGGGTATAGCCATGGTTCGTTATATTATCACTTTAAAGAAAAAGCAGAGCTGTTTTATGCGATCGTAATGGAGGACTTTGATCATTTATGCTTTTTGTTTCGAGAAGTTAAAGATCAGCCTGAACACGGGGAATGGTCCAAAGTAGAGTTGTTGCTTATCGAGTTTATTCGCTTTGGCTTAGACAATGCGCATCAGTATGAGATTATGTTTATGACTCGTGATGAAGAATTACTGAGTTATTGCAGGGCAGAACAAGCACGATGTTTTGATTTATTTGCGTCAATCATTCGTCAATCAATGACCGCATCAGATCATACGAGGGAAGAAATGAATACTATTCCGCTGAGTTTATTTTTATCGATTCATGGCTTTATCTCGTATTATATTCAAGATCGTGTAGGCTACGATGATATTAAGCCTGCTGTAGTTGCCCATGTCAAGACACTATGTCGTGTACTGTGAAGGGACAATGAAATGATTGCGTATATGGATCAAGATAAGGTGAGCTATTCAGATCAAGCTCAAAAGTATCTGCATACTTTAAGGCTTTCCCTTGTCAAAACGGTAAACTCCTATAGTAAAATCGTAAAAGTTGTATATGATTTAAAAAGGCGATGTATCCACGAACGCATACGATGGATACATCGCCTTTTTAAGTTAACCTGCTATAATTTTGACCATATATTCACGTTTACGTGGACCATCAAATTCACAGAAGTAAATCCCTTGCCAGCGTCCAAGTAGCATCCGACCTTCTTGGATAATAATCGTTTGGGAAGGGCCGGTAGTGATCGACTTGAGATGAGAAGCAGTATTGCCTTCCATATGACGGTATTTGGGATGTTCCCATGGGTACACTTCATCGAGTCGCATAATTACATCATGCTTTACATCGGGATCGGCATTTTCATTGATAGCTATTCCTGCTGTTGTATGCGGGCAATAAACGACAACAATGCCTTCTTTGACTCCACTTTGGGAAATTAAAGAAGAGACGTCACGCGTAATATCTCTCATTTCATCACGTTTACTGGTTGAGATCGGTAAGGTATATAGCATCCATTATTCCTTCTTTCTATGCTTTTTTTCAAATTGGATATTCAACGATTGTTATTTTACATATATAGACAAAATATCACAAAAATATATTTGAAATTAGAGTACCACTTAAACAACCGTCTACTTCTCTATTACCCGTTTTCAACAGAATGCTTATCATATCAGTAGATTGAGGACTATTAATCATTTTGACAAAAAGTACTCTTTCAATTGACGGTAGGTATGACAATTTGCTAAAGTATTGCTAAGATTTAAAGCCGAGTATACTAATAGGAAAAAAAGGTTAAAGCAAAGGAGTCATATCGTGAATCGTACATTGCTGCGTCATAAAGGATGGACTTGGGGATTTCGCTCGACCGTATTATTGTATTTTCTACTATTGATTGTACTACCGATTGCAGGCGTGTATGTGAACTCATTTTCAGAAGGTTGGGCAGCATTCGTACAGAATATCAGTGATCCTATTGCTTGGAAAGCTGTGCTATTGACATTAAAATTAGCCTTAATTGCTACAGTGATTAATGTGTTGATCGGTACAATGTCTGCCTGGGTATTAGTGCGTTATGATTTTGCCGGGAAATCTTTGTTGAACAGTATTGTTGATTTGCCATTTGCTTTGCCAACAGCTGTAGGTGGACTGATGATTCTGGTGTTGTTAGGGCCGAACAGTTGGATGGGCAAATTAGCAGATACTTTAGGATTTCAGTTCGTTTTTCACCAACCAGCAATTATTATAGCGATGGTGTTTGTAACCTTTCCATTTGTAATTCGAGCAATACAGCCACTACTAGAAGAAATGGATCATTCTGCTGAAGAAGCATCGTATACGTTAGGAGCTTCTAAAAGAGATACTTTTTTTCGCGTGATATTGCCATCCATGTCTCCAGGCATTATTAGTGGAGCGATGCTAGCTTTCTCTAGAGCATTGGCTGAATTTGGAGCTGTTGTACTGGTGGCAGGTAATATTCCCGGACGTACATTGACAGCTTCTGTGTATATTTTTGGAGAAGTAGAAAGTGATAACGAAGCTGGAGCAGCCGCTATTTCTGTTATTTTATTGACATTATCGTTTCTTATCCTTTGGCTGATTAATGCAGTACAGACAAGGAGAACACGCTAATGAGAAAATATTGGATTCCACTCACATGGATTGTATTTAGCATATTGATCTTGATTCCATTAGCTGTACTTGCGACAGGAGCTTTTGACAAAGGGACAAGCGGTTTTATTGCTGCACTGAGTCGCCCTGAAGCCAGACATGCATTAATGATGACTGGATTGATTGTATTAGTTGTAACGATTTTAAATGGTCTATTCGGAATCATGATGGGGATCTATCTGGTACGTGGTACATGGCTAAGCCGTAGAGTCAGACAATTATTCAATAGTATTGTCGATTTACCGTATGCTGTTTCTCCTGTTATTGGAGGATTAATGATTGTATTGCTGTTAGGGCCAGATACCGTTATCGGTACATTTTTTGAACAGATTGGATTTAAAGTAGTCTATGCCTTTCCCGGTATGGTGATTGCAACACTATTTGTGACCTTTCCATTGATGGTACGTGAAGTGATGCCTGTACTACAAGAACTGGGAAACGATCAAGAAGAAGCGGCTTCTACACTTGGAGCGTATAGTTGGACAACGTTTTGGAAAGTCACATGGCCTTCGATCCGCTGGGCTGTGATTTACGGTACGATTTTGACAGTTGCACGCTCTCTAGGTGAATTTGGAGCGGTATTGGTAGTGTCAGGCAATATTATTAACAAAACACAAACAGCTACGACGCTGGTGTATCAAGATATGGAGAACTTCAATGTAACAGCTGCAAATGGAGTTGCACTGGTCTTGGCTATATTCTCGGTAGGGTTATTATTGTTAATGGAACGCGCCAAAAAGAGAAAGGGAGTGCACTGAGTATGCATCTGGAAGTTCGTAATTTGGATAAGCATTTCGGACAATTTCACGCTGTACAAGATGTTAGCTTCAATGTACAAAAAGGTCATTTGATCGGATTGTTAGGTCCAAGTGGTGGAGGTAAAACATCGATCTTACGTATGTTAGCTGGATTGGAATCACCGGATAGTGGAGATATTATTTTTCACGGACAAAAAGTCAATCAATTGCCTCCTCAGGAACGTGAGATTGGCTTTGTTTTTCAAAACTATGCGTTGTTCAAACATATGACGGTCTTCGATAATATCGCTTTTGGTCTGACGGTAAAAAAAATGAAAAAGCCTGCGATCAAAGAACGTGTGCAGGAATTAGTAGAACTGACAGGTTTAGCTGGATTTGAACATCGTTATCCGCATCAGTTATCCGGTGGACAACGACAACGGGTGGCTTTTGCCAGAGCTCTTGCCCCTGAACCTCAATTATTGTTGTTGGATGAACCATTTGCAGCAATCGATGCCAAGATTCGGCAAGAACTACGTACATGGCTTCGTGAATTGATTGAACGGGTTGGCATTACATCGATCTTTGTCACCCATGATCAGGATGAAGCAATAGAAGTGGCTGATGAGATTATGATTATTAATGGCGGTCGTTTGGAGCAAAAAGGAACACCATGGGATATTTACAAACAACCATCCACACCTTTTGTAGCTTCATTTATTGGAGAATCTACGATTGTCGATGAAGTTTCTTTATTAAAAGGATTTGACCATGAACAATCTCATCCAGGTATTCATGCCTTGATTCGTCCTGAATATATTGAAGTGGGACATGCTAGCGAGTTCCCTTTCTTATCTGCTACAGAGAAAGGAACCGTAAAACATCTACATTTTCGCGGCAGTCAGTGGTTGGTCGAAGTACAGGTCGGTCAGCATTCATTGATCACATATCGTTCACTGGAAAAAGAAACATTAGAAATTGGACAATCAGTACATGTGATGGTGCATCGGGCATATCTATTTAATGATCAGGAAAGCTGGATTGCTGAAAATCGTCTCAAACAAGATACCTTATCGATGTTTATTTAACCAAAGGAT
Source organism: Paenibacillus nuruki (assembly GCF_001721045.1). Lineage (GTDB taxonomy): Bacteria > Bacillota > Bacilli > Paenibacillales > Paenibacillaceae > Saccharibacillus > Saccharibacillus nuruki. Next base: position 35,422 of record NZ_MDER01000034.1, read on the forward strand.
CTCAGCCCGTTCTGTGAACGTGGGAAAGGAAGGGATTGGGCTTGAAAAACAATCGTTTGAATATGAGGATAAAGCGTAATGTGATGTTGCTGTCTGTATTGCTTGTAGTAAGTGTGATCTTATCTGCATGTGGTAATCAAAGTGATACCGAATCTACAGCTTCAGCCAGTGCCGTATCTAATGATGGCAAAGATATTACACTCGTGATTGGTGCATACAGTGTGGCTAAAGATGCAGTCGGAGAGATTTTACCCAAATTTCAAGCTGAATGGAAAGCCAAAACAGGGCAAAATGTAAAATTCCAAGAATCGTACGAAGCTTCTGGTACACAAGCCCGTGCTATTGCAGGTGGATTTGAAGCGGATGTGACCTTATTATCGCTTGAAGGCGATATTGATAAATTAGTCAAAGCAGGACTAGTCAAAGATACATGGAGAGACGAGCCGCATAAAGGAATGATCACACGCTCTATTGTTGTATTAGGCACACGTGAAGGGAATCCACTCGGTATTCATAATTTTAACGATCTGACTAAGCCCGATGTCAAAGTATTGTATCCTAATCCCAAAACATCAGGTGGGGCACAATGGGATATTAATGCAATATACGGTGCAGGACTCAAGCAATCCGAACGGGATGAAGGCAAAAAAGATCCTGTAGCAGCCAAAGCTTTTTTACAAGCTGTACATCAAAATGTAGAGTCCTTAGATAAAAGTGGACGTGCATCTATGGCGGCATTTGAATATGGTGTGGGCGATGTGATTGTAACGTATGAAAATGAATTGTTAGCACGGATGGCACAAGGGGCTAAGTATGAAGTGGTTATACCTGACGATACAATACTTATCGAAAATCCAGCAGCTGTTGTAGACCAATATGTTGATGAGCATGGCACACGTAAAGTGGCTGAAGCTTTTCTTGCTTACTTATGGACACCTGAAGCTCAAGAAGTATTTGCAAAGCATGGATTTCGCCCGGTTAATGAACAGGTGATGGCAAAACACGTAAGTGAGTATCCTACACCTAAAGGATTATTTAATATCGATTATCTAGGTGGTTGGAGTGAAGTACGGAAAAATCTATATTCTAGTCGTGGAATATGGTATCAGGTTCTAGCTGGCATATAAAATAGTAGAAATAGATTTTATTCAGTGGTAAATACAAAAAACTTCTTTACGTGAAGCTTATTTCACGCTTAAAGAAGTTTTTTTGTGGGTAAAAGCAGAACAAGGACTAAATACCTTACCTTTTTAACTAAGTCAAAGGTCACGATTAATATGTCGAAAGATACAAGAAAATGATATACTGTACGATATTAGATAGCAACGCTCAAGGAGAGAATATAATAATGAACGGAAGAGTAGATCGATTAACATTTTTGGGGACAGGCGATGCAATGGGAGTACCTAGAGTATACTGCGAGTGTACCGTATGCGAAGAAGCACGAAGTGGTGGAATGAATCGCCGTCTGCGTTCTTCTGTGCTTGTCGAAGGAATCGGGGGAGATTTCTTAATAGACTGTGGGCCTGATTGGCGCACACAGATGGAAATGATTAATCGCCGTGCAGATATCACCGATATTGTTGTGACGCATGCACACTTTGATCATATCGGTGGTTTACCTGAATGGGCAGATGCTTGTAAGTGGCAACAATTAAAAGGTAGATTATTTGCACCACAAGAAGTTTTGGATATGATCAGCAAGCAATTTCCATGGATTAGCAGTCATATTGAATTTATAGCAAACGATCAAGGAATGGAACTCAATGGCTGGAGTATTACTCCATGGAAAGTACATCACGGACATAACGGTTATTCTTATGCGTATCGTTTTGAAAAAAATGATTTTGCATGGGTGTATTGCCCGGATGCGATAGGGCTAAATGACACACAGAAGAAGCCTCTGCATATGTTAGACTTGTTGATTTTGGGAACAAGCTTTGTACATGAAGAAACAGAATATGCTACTCGTTCTGTATATGATATGCGTGAAGCGGCTGAATTGGTAGATGAAGTGGTTCCTTCTGAAACGATCTATACACATATGTCTCATTATGTGGATTTGCGTGAAGATTTGAACCTGGCTCCAAGTATCAGTGTAGCTCGCACAGGCATGACAGTCGATCTGGGCAATTATTCTTCATTACTATCCGAATAATAACGATATTGCGATTACACTTATATAGCATAACCAGCATGAACCGATAGATTGTCTATCGGTTTATTTGCATTTTTAGGATCATTATTTAGAATAAAACAGAAATTTAAAATAATTTCTTGTAGGATTATGTAGTTTTACATAGGTGTAGGTTAAGATTATATAAAATGTAAGTATAACTAACAAGAGAAATATAATATATACTATTTATGGAATTTAAAAGGAGGAATATAATGATTACCTTCCATGAAGTTAACAAGTTCTATGGAGATTTTCAAGTGTTGACTGGAATTAACCTTCATGTCAAACAAGGAGAGGTAGTTGTTGTACTCGGACCTTCTGGTTCTGGTAAAAGTACAATGCTACGATGTATCAACCGTCTTGAAGATACAAGTAGTGGAGAATTAACTGTGAACAATGTAAGGGTAGATGATCGCAAAACAGACCTCAATAAGTTACGTCGCAAAATCGGTATGGTTTTTCAGCATTTTAATTTATACCCTCATAAAAAAGTAATTGATAATATTACCCTCGCGCCGATCAAAGCACTAGGTGTATCCAAAGCCGAAGCCGCAGAGACCGCTATGTATTATTTAGAAAAAGTCGGTATCGCCGAAAAGGCAAATGCGTATCCTTCACAATTATCAGGCGGACAGCAACAGCGTGTGGCTATCGCTAGAGGACTTGCTGTCAAACCCGAAATTATGCTGTTTGATGAACCAACCTCTGCCTTAGATCCTGAAATGGTTGGTGAAGTGCTTGATGTGATGAAAGCACTCGCCCGGGAAGGAATGACGATGGTTGTAGTTACTCATGAAATGGGATTTGCTCGCGAAGTCGCAGACCGCGTGATCTTTATGGATCAAGGCAAAATTGTAGAAGAAGCCACGCCGGAAGAATTCTTTTCCGCTCCCAAAGAAGAACGTGCTCAATTGTTCTTGAGTCGTTTATTGAATCACTAATTCTGTTATTTATATCCACCAATATAAAAAAAGAAAAGGGGATTTACTTATGAAAAATCAAAAAAGATACAATGTTAAAAAATTAGCGATGTTGTTAGCATGTATGGTAGCTATTGTTACAGTACTGGGAGCATGTAGCGTAACCAAGCCAACGTCCTCTTCTACAGCAAGTTCTAACGCATTATTAGATCAAATTAAAGAACGTGATAAATTGATCGTAGGCGTAAAATACGATACTAAATTATTCGGTCTCAAAAACCCATCCACAGGTGATGTAGAAGGATTCGATATTGATATAGCTTATGCTTTAGCAAAAAGTATTTTAGGTGATGCAAGCAAAGTGGAGTTCAAAGAAGTAACATCCAAAACACGTATTCCGATGCTTAATAATGGTGATATCGATATGGTTATTGCAACGATGACGATTACCGATGAGCGTAAAAAAGAAGTTGATTTCTCGGATGTTTATTTCCAAGCGGGACAATCATTGTTAGTGAAAAAAGGTAGCCCAATCAAAGGTATTGAAGATGTAACCGCAGATACAACAGTACTTGCTTCTAAAGGTGCAACATCAATCAAAAATATTGAAGAAAAAGTACCGGGTGTCAAAGTATTGGAATTTGATAATTATCAAGATGCATTTAATGCACTTAAAGCAGGTAAAGGTGATGCTTTAACTACCGATGATGCGATTCTATATGGTATGTCTGCACAAGATCCTGGTTATGAAGTTGTGGGTAAACCATTTACAGATGAGCCTTACGGTATCGCTGTGAAAAAAGGGGAAACCAAAGTTGTTGAAGCGATCAACAAAGCACTGACAGATATGAAAGCTGACAAATCATATAATGAGATTTATAAAAAATGGATTGGTAAAGAGCCAACAACCTAAATCGTGATCTGTTCAAGCGATCATTAGTAATGCATACAGAAGGTGGGCAACCGGCAATCGTTGCCTACCTTTTTTGTTTGATCATGTATACACAGGCTAAGGAGGTACAGAAAATATGTTGGACTTTTCGATTCTCACCGAGTATTTCCCTTTATATTTGGAAGGTTTTCTAAATACAATTAAAGCGAGCGTATTGGCATTGATCGGTAGCTTTTTATTAGGAACAGTAATTGCTATTTTCCGAATTAGCGGTGTAAAGCTATTGCAATGGTTCGGTACAGCGTATGTTGAATTTATACGAAATATTCCTATTTTGATCGTCGTTTTATTTTTCTCATGGGGACTTCCTTCGATCGGTGTCAAATTAGATGGTTTTGCCGCAGGAACATTAGGCTTAACGGTATACACATCAGCCTTTATAGCTGAAGCGATCCGTGCAGGGATTCAATCGGTTCCTAAAGGGCAATCCGAAGCTGCACGATCTGCGGGAATGACGTATATCCAGACGATGATTCATGTGATTTTGCCACAAGCGATTAAGCTAGTCATTCCACCGCTTAGTAATCAGTTTATCAATTTGATCAAAAACTCTTCAGTACTTACAATCGTAGCGGGTCTTGATCTGATGTACTTCTCAGACAAAATCAGTAGCGAAACGTATGTTATCTTCAGTACTTATATCTTTGCAGCGATGTTCTATCTTGTACTGACATTACCAATGAGTTATGGGGCTTCTGTATTGGAACGTAAATGGGCGAAAAATTCATAATTTCTTCTACCCTAATCGAATGAAGATAGACCTCAGAAGTCAGAGTCAGATGAACCAAAGGAGGGCAATTGATGGATTTCATAGGAGCATATTCACCGGATAACTTGCGCTTTCTTATGGAAGGGCTGAAAATAACACTTTTTGTCGCCTTTATCGCGATTATACTTAGCTTTGTGATTGGTTGTATTGTAGGAACGATTCGCTATGCCAAAGTACCCATTTTATCACCGATATTAATGGTTATTGTTGAAGTCTTGCGTAATTTGCCATTATTGCTTATTATTTTGTTTGTACAGTTCGGTTTGCCAGAGATTGGAATCAAAATGACGATCACCTTCGGTGCTATTGTAGCGCTGACTGCCTTCGAAGCTTCGATGATCTCAGAGATTGTTCGTGCAGGGCTAACATCGGTTCCCAAAGGGCAAGTAGAAGCTGCACGTTCTTCAGGGCTTACGCAAATGCAGACGTTATGGCATATTGTATTGCCTCAAGGATTACGTAAAATGGTTCCACCATTAGTGAGTCAATTTATCTCGCTTCTTAAAGATACCTCATTAGCGGTTATTATTTCGTTAGCTGAATTGGTACACAATGCACAGATTATTATGGGACAAAATTCTAATTATCCGATTCCAATCTTATTATTGATCGCTGTGATCTACTTTGTGATCAATTATGCACTATCGCTAATTTCCAAACGATTAGAAACAAAAACAGCTTAAATTCGGCAAAGATATCGACGATGTAAATCACCGGTTTCCGCAGGGGGGCCGGTTTTTGGTATGTGAAATTAAGATTTGTTATCGATTTGTAAAAGTATACAGCCTGAAAGGGAAAATGTATGATACCATATAAACAATTTCATAAACCTTTTTACCGCATGTGGAACAAACTTAAGTACGCATTGTCCTATCATCAAGTCGCAGCAGAAACCAGTTCCAGAGGAGCGGAAGGACGGATGGCGACTTTTTTTAAAAATGAAAAAATCCAGATGCTTACTGTAGCGATCGGTACAGCAGTAGCCGGTGAATTCAAAATCAATCCAGTACAAGGTGATCTATTTCGGATTGGTCTAGGTGGTAGTGCTTTTCTATTATTGATGCTACTCATGAATCGGCTTCCGTATTTGCGAACAGGGATATTTACAGCTTTAACAGTGGTTGTTTTTCGTATGATGTTGGACTTTATTTCGGCTCCGCATCTATTCTCTATAGATGAGAGTGCACGTGTGCATACATCAGCAGGTTTGTACTATATGACGTTTGCGATCGGTATGTTTTGTATTCAAAGTCGATTAACCCGAATGAACCTATTGCTGCTAAGTGGAGTGACGGCTTGTATTGATTTTGGCTCCAATACGATTGAAATGATCTGTCGCTGGATTCTTACAGGTAGTGAGATTATGATTCCAGCAACATGGGGCTATATTTTTCTAGTTGCTGTGATTCGTGGCTTTTTTACAACAGGATTATATAGCAGTATCTCGGTGAGCCAGATTCGTGCTCTTCATAGTGAACAGAAAAAGCGAATGGAACAGATGTTAGCTGTAAATGCGGGTCTATATGGTGAAGTGTTTTATTTACGCAAATCGATGGATACGATCGAGCATCTAACCAGCAGTAGTTACCGCTTATATATGGATATGAAGCGTGAAGGTCTAACCGAGTATAGTCAAAGGCAACTGAGTATTACCCAGGAAATACATGAAGTCAAAAAAGACTCTCAACGTATAGCCGCTGGATTGCTCAAATTATTTGATCAAAAATCACAGACTGCTTTATCCCTATTTGAAATACTGGATTATACCATAAGAGGTAATCGCAAATATGCGACAATGTTAGCAAAAAAAGTGACGTTTACAGCTCGCTTAGAAGTGAATTATATTACTTCTGAATATATTCCATTACTGACGATACTGAATAATTTGACATCCAATGCTGTTGAAGCGTTAGGCGAAAGTGGTTCGATCGAAGTAAGTGTGTGGGAACAAGGGCAAGATACGATACTCACTGTCTATGATTCGGGTAAAGGGATCGACCAGCAAGCACGTGAATTAATTTTTGAACCTGGTTTTACGACCAAGTTCGCTCAAGGTGGAAGCGCAGCTACAGGAATAGGGCTTTCTCATGTGCATGATATTGTATGTTCGCTAGGAGGAACGATCCAACTACAAGAAGCAGAAGATACCGTTTGGCAGACGATTTTTGAAGTGAAATTACCAACGTTATTGTTGAAAAAGGGGGAATAAGATGGCTTTATCTTTTTGTATTGTAGATGATGATCCAGCAACTCGTGCTATGCTTGAGAATATCATCAAAGAAAGTCAGCTTGGCGAAGTGATCGGTACAGCGCGAGGTGGAGAAGAAGGTACACGTATTATTTTGGAGACGCATCCTGATGTGGTCTTAATTGATTGGTTGATGCCCGATCAAGATGGATTAGAAACGATTATGCAATTGAAGCGTCAAGGTTATCATGGCAAATACGTGATGATCTCACAGATCGAAAATCAAGAAATGGTTGGCGAAGCTTATCAATCTGGGATTGAATTTTTTATTCGAAAGCCTATTAACCGTATTGAAGTTGAATCTGTTCTTTCCCGAGTGACCGAGCATACAGAGATTAAACACTATTTGAATGAGTTAAAATCTTCTTTGTCCAAACTCGATACACTCAGTCAGTTCTCGCCCAATACGGCGTCTTCCACATCAATAAAACCACGAACTGTAGATGATATGGTGCGACCGATTTATATGAATCTAGGCATTGTTGGCGAATCCGGTTGTGGTGATTTGACAGCGATTATGGAAATATTACTGGAACAGCAGGGTAAACCGGGTTCATTCCCACCGTTGCGACAATTGTATGAAGCCGCAGCTAGCCGTTATAAGCATACGCCGCGTGAAGTGGATAAAGAAGCTAAGGCGATTGAGCAACGTATCAGAAGAACGGTCACGACTGCACTTAATCATTTAGCATCAATAGGACTGACAGACTACGGCAATCCTAAGTTTGAACATTACGCTCCGCTTTATTTTGACTTTGAAGATATTCGTGCCAAAATGAAAGAGATTGATGAAGAACGGGATGATGGTAAAAGCAAAGTCAGTATCAAAAAGTTTTTGCAAGTCTTGTATCTGGAAGCATTGGATCAGATGAAAAATAGATAAATGAAGAGTATGTAAAAAAGCACCTTCCGAAGAGTATAGGATTATCTAGCATATATTACGCAGATGATCCTATACTCCTTGGCAAGGTGCTTCTTTGGTAGCTATTACAGATTAAGCGTTAAGAATAAATTTCTCGATCACTTCTTTAACACCGTCTTCGTTATTGCTAGCTGAAATATAATCAGCGATATCTTTGAGCGGTTGGATGGCATTTCCCATTGCTACGCCTAAACCTGCAACTTCTAACATTTCATGATCGTTCCATGAATCGCCTACAGCAATTGCATCTTTTAGATCACAATTGAAATAATCAGCAAGGAAAGTAAGTGCTGCGCCTTTGGTTCCTTCTTTATGCATAATTTCAAGGAATTGAGGTTTGGACTTGGTAATATGAACACTGTCGCCAAGCAATTCACGTAAGATCGGTTGTAATTCGTCCAAGAATGCAGGATCGTCAATAATTAGCATCTTAGGCGTAGGTTGCTCGATCAATTTGTTGAAATCCGGTTCGATATGATACTGAGTACCATTCAAAGTTGCATAATCAATCAAATGTTGATTCACTTCACGAGCATATAATTTATCATCAATATAGGTTTGCAAATGCAAATTATGTTCGATGCAATATTCGAATAATTTACGAGCAGCTTCGATCGGCACATAACGCTCATACAATACTTTTTCATCCATCAAGTTTTTGACTAAAGCCCCTTGATACGTAATGATCGGTACATTAAGACCTGTTTGACGAGCGATAGCTTGAGCAGACGCATACGCCCGACCTGTTGCTAGTGTAACGACCACATCTTTAGCGACAGCTTGTTCTAGAGCCGTCTGTGTAGCCGGTGTAACTTCTTTGTTATCGTTGATTAGTGTATCATCAATATCGATGGCGATTAATTTATACATGTAGGTAACTCTCCTTTTATCTATCTCATTCTAGTCTTGCAAAAATACCAATCCCACAAACTCTTCTAATTCAATATTTCCAAAATAGTGCTTAATATCTGTACCTGCTAAAGCAGTCTGAACGACACTCTCTTCATAACGCTGACCACGTAATTTGTTTTCAATATCAGCCACATCACCTATACCGAAAAAGTCACCATAGATTTTGATCTCATGAATATGACCATCTTTGATATCCATACGTAAATCAATAATCCCTACAGGGAATTTGCGAGTGTGCTTGATATTGGATTCTGGTGATTGACCATAATTCCAATCCCAATTGCGATAACGTTCCGCCGAGATTTCATGGATTTTTTTCCAATCGTCTTCTGTCAGTACATATTGAGGAACTTCTGAAGGTTCTACACCAAAAATATGACGCAAAATATCGTCACGGAATTGATCCATGGTTAAAGGTTTTTCCAAAAATTCAGTAATATTAGCGACACGACTGCGTACTGACTTGGTGCTTTTTGATTTGAACTTTTCTGGATTCACTTTAAGCGCAGATTGCACATTATCCAGTTCTGAATCAAACATCAGTGTACCATGGCTAAACATCCGTCCACGTGTCGAAAATTGAGCATTTCCCGAAATTTTGCGTTCGCCCACTTGAAGATCATTACGTCCTGATAATTCGGCATTCACGCCAAATTGGTGTAATGCTTCCACAACAGGCTGGGTAAATTTACGGAAATTATGGAACGATTGACCGTCATCTTTGGTCAAAAAGCTAAAACTTAAGTTGCCTAGATCGTGATACACTGCTCCACCACCAGAAAGACGACGTACCACATGAATATTGTTTTCTTTGACATATTCAGCGTTAATCTCTTCGATCGTGTTCTGATGTTTACCGATAATGATCGAGGGTTCGTTAATATAAAAAAGCAGGTAGCTATCATCCATTGGCAAATGTTTCAGTACAAATTCTTCGATTGCCAGATTGATGGTTGGATCGTGAATTCCCTGATTATCAATAAAAAGCATGATTCTTCCTCCGTTTGTACTCATCATTAACAGATTTTTATCAAAAAAGATGATAAATAGCCTGCTTTCTTATTGTAAACCAAACATTATGAAAATATAAGGGGGAAGGATTGAAGGGGCGGAGTGGGAGAGCTACGGGGATCGGTTCTTCTTGTCGTCGCTGTTGTAAAGGAATCCCTTGAATAACCGCTGGGCGGTAGGGATTCCTTTACAAAGGCGAGCGCTTCGCTCTTTCAGAAGAACCGATCCCCTCCGCAACTGTGGTTAGAAAGGCAATCCTAGTCCCAGGGGAGGGAGGAGTAGAAAAGAGTAGTTAGTAAGAAGTGCGAGAATAGAGTAGATTGGTTAGGAAGTTTAAGAGTGATGAAGTGGTGGATTGGCGAAGGGAAAGGTGAATAGTAAAAGAGATAAATTTAAGAGGTAAGGATATAAGAGATCGTGGTAGGGATTAGTAAAGGAAGAGGAAGGAGGTGATTTGTTGAAGAAAGTGGTTAAGGTAGAAGCATTATGGAAAAAAGTGGGTAGCGGTATTAGTATGAAGAAAGCCAGTATAGACTCGGGTGAGCTATACTGGCTTGGGAATGTTTTAAGTATGGAATGGGATATGAGATGGAGTTAGATTTTGAATTTGCTGACGATGTTTTGTAGGGATAGGGCTTCGTTGTTGAGTTCGCGCATGATTTCGACGTAGGCTAGCATTTCGCCGGATTGGCGGTCAGCGTTTTTGGCGATTGCTTTGACGTTGGTCAGGGATTTGTGAGTGATTTCGGCAGTTTCATCTACAGAAGCACTGACTTCTTCAGAACCAGCTGAGATTTCTTGAGTTGCCGCTGAAGCAGATTGAACCGTTTGGTTCGCTAGTTGCATCATTTCAACAAAGCGATTGAACGCATCACCTGCTTGTTGTACTAATTCTGTTCCTGATTTCACTTCATTAGTCACGCTATCCATCGATTCGGTGGATTTTTGAGATTCTTGACGAATCGATTCGAGTGCTTCTTCGATCTCGTAGGTAGATGCACGAGACTGTTCGGCAAGCTTGCCTACTTCTTGAGCGACGACTGCGAAGCCACGACCATGTTCGCCTGCACGAGCTGCTTCAATCGAAGCATTCAGGGAAAGCATACGGATTTGTTTGGTGATATCGCTCATTGCTACCAGAATCTCACTGATCGATTCTGAACGTTCGATTAATGTTTGTACAGATAATTTGGTGTCCATAACGGCTTTTTCAACAGATCCCATCTGAGTGACTGCTTGTTGAGCCATTTGGTTACCAGTGATTGCACTATCTGAAGCATCACCGATTTGTTCTGAAATTTCAGCTGTAGATGAAGCAATATGTTGGATACCGGTTGTGATTTCTTCCATTGCTCGTGCATTTTCAGAAGTCGTATTAGCAATCATTTCACTACCGGATTCAATACTAGTCACGGATTGAACAGATTGATCGACCATACGTTGCATTTTATTTAATCGTGTAGTTAACGCTTCTGTACCGACAGCTACTTTATCTGAGCTATCTAAGACTTGATGCACCATCGTACGTAAATTTTCGGTCATTAAGCGGAATCCACGAGCTAATTGAGCAATCTCATCATTACCTGTCATTTTGATATCTTGTTGTAAATTACCTTCTGCAACAAGGCGAGTATGACGAACAAGGCGTGCAAGTGGAAGGGTGATTTTACGGCTAAATTTGTAAGCGACCCATAGACATACGGCAAGAGCAACAATAGCTACAATCACTGTAGTCCAGATCAGATTCGAAATAATACTATTTACAAAGCTAGCATCCATACTCGCTGCTACAATTACCGAACTACCGGGTACACGATAATAGTAGGTAACTGTAGAACCAGCATCAGTCTGATAAAGGTCTGTTAACAGTTTGCCATCAGTCATTGCTTTATTGATATTGTCGCTTAGTTGAACTTCTTGTTTATCTTTGAAATTTTTGGAGCTATTAGCTACAGCTGCTACAATGGCTTTGTTATCTTCAATTCGAAGTAAGTATAGATTATCTAGTTGGTAAGCTTGAAGTTGGGTTTCTAAGTATGTTTCGATTTTCATAATTTCGCCACTGTTTCCTTGGGCTGCTTGCATAGCTTGTGTGCTGTCCATGCCTTTGATAATACCATCCATCGCAATATTCAAGACCTGACGGAATTGAGGAACTACATTTTGATTAATTACTCTTTGAGTCATAAAGAAAAAGAAAAGACTGAGTACAATACATACTGCTACTATCAGTGCAGCGAACGTCACCATAATTTTACGACTGATAAATTGATTGATTCTAAACATGCAAACTTGCCCCTTCCCATACTTGAAAAACAGTTACTTTTCTCTCATCCAACATGTAGCTATCTACAGATACAATCAAACTTTTAGCGACGTGACAAAATGTGACACAGAGTCTTATCTGATTCCAATCGAAATACGAAGCAACGTGTATAGTATTTTGAATATTTTAAGCAAAAAGAACTATATTTATTCGACTCCTCCCGGTATTCATCCTATTTCAACAGGTTTTCCTGTAAATATGACATGAATAATTGCGCATATGATCTTAAAGTACTGAGTAAAAAGATTCAAATAATTATCTATATTATAACAATCGACCACTGTTTGAATAGGTATTTTTTCATTTAATTAGTCATAAACCTAATTTTTTTCTATAAAAAGTGCAAAAAATGTAGAAAATACATATTAAAACTATCTTACAAATAACCCTACCTGTTTACTCGACATTATGCTAAAATGAAATGCGACTCAATATTCAGGTCACTACATATATATCAAAAGGGGTGTCAAAATGAATGTTTTGCTAGTTATTGTGAATATAGCTGTTCTAGTCTTACTGATTGTTTTATTAGGTTGGATGCAGAAAAAGCATATTTCATTTACAAAGAGAGTATTTACTGGCTTAATTCTGGGGATTGCATACGGCGTAGTATTGCAATGGATTTATAGCCCGGATTCAGAAGTTATTTCAGATTCGATGGAATGGTTCGATCTGATAGGTAGTGGCTATGTTGGGTTACTTCAAATGGTTGTTATTCCACTGATTATGGTCTCGATCATTATGGCGATCCTGAAGCTAAGTGGTAAGCAAAATCTTGGTAAAATCAGTGGTTCTATTATAGGTGTATTGTTATTTACGACAGCGATTGCTTCAGCGATAGGAATTACAGTAGCACTTGGATTCAATCTAACGGCTCTGGATATTCCAGCAGGTGAAGCTGAACAACAACGTGGCGTGATATTGCAAGAACGTCTAGGTGATGTCGAAGATATGTCATTGCCTGCACAATTACTAGAGTTTATTCCGACTAATCCTTTTGCAGATATGACAGGATCTCGTCGTTCTTCTACATTAGCAGTCGTTATTTTCTCCGCTTTTGTTGGAGTTGCAGCACTGGGTCTTATACGCAAAAATCCAAAACAAGGTGAAATGTTCCAGAGCATGATGGGAGCGATCTACGGGGTAGTGATGCGAATGGTCACCATTATTCTACGCTTAACCCCTTATGGTATTCTAGCGCTTATTGCCAAAATGGTTGCCACGACAAGTGGTCAAGAAATACTGAAATTGATTAACTTTGTACTGGCTTCTTATGTGGCTTTGATTGCAATGTTTGTTGTTCATCTCATCATTCTAGCGATCTCAGGTCTTAATCCAATTCAATATGTGAAAAAAATTATTCCAACACTTACTTTTGCATTTACTTCTCGCTCTAGTGCAGCGACGATCCCGATGAATGTAGAAACGCAAACAAAAAAGTTAGGTGTATCGGAAGGGATTGCTAACTTATCTGCGAGCTTTGGAGCTACTATCGGGCAAAATGGTTGCGCAGGTATTTATCCATCAATGCTTGCGATTATGATTGCACCAATGGCAGGCGTGAATCCATTAGACTGGCAGTTTATTTTGACATTAATTGCAGTGGTTACGGTTAGTTCTTTGGGTGTGGCTGGGGTTGGTGGTGGAGCAACATTTGCAGCGTTGATCGTATTATCTACCATGAATCTACCAGTCGCTTTAGCAGGATTGTTGATTTCTGTAGAGCCTTTAATCGATATGGGACGTACAGCACTGAATGTTAGTGGTTCTATGACTTCAGGTGTACTCAGCAGTAAATGGTTGAAAGAACAAAACAAAGACGTTTACAACCAACCAGATCGTGATCTCGATACTGCGGAAGCTTCATAATTCATAAATATTAATCTATTGAAGTGTACATTGAATAACAGATAAACATTCAAAAGTCTATTCCTTATCATTATGAATAAGGAGTAGACTTTTTGGGCTTTATTGGAGTGTTTGCGTTGATATGACGACTGTTATTTTCAATTCAAAAGAAGATCCATATCGATAATGACATATCATTTATGGGAAAATTAGTGATAATAGTTGGCAGCTTGCTTGCTCATATGATAAAGTAAAACAGGTTTTCAGTGATTGATCCGCGGTTCGTAACCATCCCGCGTTATCAAAACTAGGGGGAAAAGGTCATGTTTAATATATGGTGGGGTATTTTATTTGTTATCGTTAATTATGGTTTGTTTACATTATGTTATCGATTATTTGGGATTAAAGGGATGTATGCTTGGATCGGGGTTGCTACAGTATTAGCGAATATTCAAGTTATTAAAACGATTGAATTATTCGGGATAGCAACAACACTAGGTAATACGATGTATGTCAGTATGTATTTAGCAAGTGATCTATTGAATGAACGATTTGGACCGAAAGTAGCGCGCAAAGCGGTTTGGTTTGGATTTTTCACTTTAATTATGACGACGATTGTTATGAAAATGGCTTTGACTTTCAAAGTTTCTGGAATTGAAGATGCAGATAATGCACAAGTTGCCTTAACGACTATTTTTGATCAATTACCTACATTGGTAGTAGCCAGTCTATCTGCTTATCTAATCAGTCAATTTCTAGATGTACGTCTGTATACGTGGTTGCGTCAATTATTTCCTGCACCGCATCAATTATGGATACGTAATAACGGAAGTACAATGATTAGTTCGTTTGTAGATACACTTGTATTTTGTAGTATTGCTTTCTTAGGTGTATACGAATGGCAAGTGTGGATTGAAATTTTCTTAACGACGTATATTCTTAAATTTGTACTGACAGCAGCAGGAACACCATTTTTATACCTTGCGCGCAGTATGAAAGTAGCCGAAGAAGATAAGCCATTAATGATTAGTTATCAAATTGCCAAAGATAAAGAAGAACAAACACAAGAACATGAATGAACAAAATAAGCTCATAGCAAAAGACACGCATACCAGATCAAGTCATACGATCTGTAGCGTGTCTTTTTTGAATAGAACGTGTTAGTTAACGATCTTAATATTGAAAATAAATAGTACTCATTATACGTATTGAATAGATCAAGAGTAGCTATCGCTTACCCGAGAACGGTTAATTCTTTAGGGAACGAGCTAAGGACTTCAACGCCATCAGCAGTTACAATAACATCATCTTCGATGCGTACGCCACCAAGACCCGGAATATAGATACCTGGTTCTACAGTGAACAATACACATTCTTGTAATAGATTTTCATTTTGCCCGTGTACTGAAGGATATTCATGTGTATCCATACCCAGTCCATGACCCAGGCGATGAACAAAACGATCACCGTATCCAGCTTCAGTAATGACATCACGAGCCGCTTTATCAATCGAGGCAAAAGTAACACCGGGCTTGATCGCTTGAATAGCTGCTTCATTCGCCGCTAGAACGGTATGATAGACTTTGTTCAGTTCAGCATCCAGTTCCCCAATAGCGAATGTACGCGTGATATCAGATGCATATCCGTCTGCAAATAACCCTAGATCGAACATTAACAGTTCATTGGCTGCGATTTTACGAGTACCCGGTACACCGTGAGGAAGAGCGGTATTGGAACCAGAAAGAACCATCGTATCAAAAGCAGGCTTTTCTGCACCTACTTTTTTCATCTGGTATTCAAGTTCTGCAACCAATTCAATCTCGGTCACTCCAATACGTACGCTAGACAGACCACGACGTAATACTTCTTCAATCAATTGAATCGAATGTTTCATTCGTTTGACTTCATCCGGTGATTTGCGTGATCTCATTGCATTGAGCATACTGCCAATATCCTGATACGAAGTCGCTTCTAATACTTCAGACAATTGTTCATATCTCGCTACCGATAAGTTTTCTTTTTCGATACCTAGATTGCCGATACTGCCTTTGACACATTCTTTCAAACGTACATAGGGATTATCTGTATCAGTATGAGTCTCTATGCGTGATACGCTAGAAGCGCTACGAGCTTTGTCCTCATCCAGTGCAGGCAATAATAAAAAGGCTTCGTCTCCATCGGGAATAAAAAGCCCTAAAAAGCGTTCATGTGGATCACTGGCGAATCCAGTGAGATAGTATACGTGTTTGGGATCAGTAATCAATAAGCTATCTAATCCGTTCGTTTGCATATGGCCACGAATTTTGGCGATTCTGTCGTCCATGAGTGTAGTCTCCTTATTGTCTATAGAATGCATTACCAGACTATATCTATTTTAACGTGGAATATCCATTAGGACAAATAGACACAGCATTCACTTCCTTTTAATCAAATAAATAAGATCAATCCTAGACCGTTATTATTGAATGTGAAAATAGTAAATGTAAAAAAGCCTTCTCCATTATAGAGAAGGCTTTGTGTATATATTTAGTACGAGCTAGAAGCAAATTAATGATATTGAGATAACTCTGCTTCGATTTCTCGCATTTGTTCTAAATGTCGTTGTTCATGAAGTCCAATAAATTCAGTCCATTGTTGTAAAGTCAGTGGCCCAAATATAGGATGATCCATAGTCCGATGTTCCAGCATCACTGGATCTATACTTTCGATCAATTCAGTAAACAGTTCGCGTGAACGCACCAGTCTTGTCTGCAATTCGATTAAGGTACAATGTTTATCTGCGGGAACAAGTGCTAATGGTGCAGGTGTATGACGATTACGATCCAGCGTAAGATGAAAAGGAATCGACGGCATAGAAGAAGGAGCAGGATTTTCTTCATCTACTTTTATTCGCAATCGAGCAGTGATTGCCATTTCCATCAGATATAAATGTTCTAACACCTGTGCTATCGTCCATTTATCAGGCTGACTGTGTTCATTCATCACATTTTCATTTAAGGAATGGGCAAAATCCCAGATGTCTTGTCTTACTTTAATGGTGTTGGGATGAATCATATTCATGACCTCCTTGGCTATTAACCTATAAGTATATTTAAACATACTTGAGACTTTACAATCCAATCTTGCCAAATCATAGGTTTACGTTAACCCATAGGAATTGTATGATAAGAGGCGAACATAGATGATAACTAAATCGTTAAATAAGTGCGCCGTCTACATAAAATTAGGTTAATACTAGTTAAGCGAGCGATTGAGCGAAAGGAGAAAGAATAAACCATGAGTACACACGAATACGATGATAACGAACAAAATGAACAAGCCGATGAGGATTTTGGATTTTTTGATATATATTCTGCCCAACTATTATATCGTACGAAGCCAACGATTGATCGAGACACCTTGTATGCCAAAGTACAAGAATATACAGGCCCACTGCATACCGTTTTAGATGACCAAGGAGAAGAGCAGGAGGCACTCGCTGTATGGGAAGCAAATCCTACAGATGATCCCAATGCAGAAGCCGATCCGAGAGATCATTATCACTTTTTTCATCTCAATCATATGGTTCACTATGAAGATGGAGATTTGCCAGCGCAGACGGTGTTGATGCCTTCTGAAATGGAGCCTCAAGCTGAATTATATACCACTGCACTGCAACAATCATGGCATTGGCAAGAAGCTTCAGAAGTGCTTCAAGCCTGTGATTATGAACTCATGTTAACGGATATGATGGCAAGAGGGCTACCACATCAGCAACGGCTACAGCTATTTAATCAAGTATTACGTGCTATACTTGAAGTTGCTCCATGTGATGCAATTTACTGGCGTAGTAGTGATAAATTGATGGAACCTACAGCTTTTTTAGCGGCGCTACAAGAAGGACAAGATTTGTATGGAGCATTGAATATTAGATTATACAATATTCAATCTGAGCAAGAACGTCAAGAGATGGTAATGGATAGTTGTGGATTAGCTGCATTAGGTGTACCGGATGTGCAGTGCCACTTTTATGATATGAATCCAAATGAAGTTGCTGGTTTCTTAATGGATATTTCGCATTATCTATATGAACAAGGCGATATTATTACGGATGGAGAAACGATTGGACAAGATGAAGAACAGCGATGGACCTGTGAGCATCAATTTTCATTGATAGCACCACGTAGAGTGGTGATTGATCTGAATCCGGGTAATCTCTATTATGCGGGAGTACAGGAATCCAGTCGTTCCCAAAGTCAGGAGTAGATCAAGGTTATGGAATATTACCGTTTGAGCTATGAAGAGAATGATGAGAACTATTATTTTGAGATTAATGAAGAACAGACGGTACTGCGTGAAGTAATCGAAGATGAAGAACGTTGGATTGTATCGAGTCAACGAGATGAAGAATTGCATTTCTGCCTGTATGATCAGCAGTTTGATCAAGATCTGGATCAAGGCGAGCGCAAAGATATCTCTGCTGCTGAATTTGAAGAAGTATGGCAGGAAGCAATGAAACCGTATATGAAAGATTGGGAAAAGACACAACAGATGTTTAAAGTAGGCGATCATGTTAAAGGGATTGTCGAAGTGATCTATCCGCAAGGCATTATTTTGAGCTTACCTAATGATGCACTGGGAATTATTAATGTAGGCGATTGTGTCAAAGGAATCCCGGCAGAAAGCTTATATCCAGGTCATCTGTTAAAAGCAGTCGTTGCTGGATTTGATCATGTGAATCTATGGATCAAGTTAGAGCAAGGGACGGTTGTATAGCGATCGAACCAAAGGAGGCTACTGATGGACAAGCAATCGATAGAAACGTTGCAAACCAAACTGCATCAAGGATCATTACTATCTGCTTCATTTCTGCAAGATTTAGATGCTGAGTCTTATCTTGCATATCGAGATCGTGCTGATTTTGATACCGAATGGATAGGAGCATATCAGAAATTACAACGGGACAGTCTGACAGAAGCCGAGCAAGTACAGCTCACTGAATGGAGTCGATTAGCTTTTGTCCATGTGATGCAAGAAGGCGGCGATGCTGATCTAGCAGCTTATGTGAGTGACGATATGGATATGATTTTTACCGCATTTACATTAGAAGTAGAAGATCATTTTATCGATAGATTAGTAGAATCGTATATAGATGAGCGTTTACCTGTATAGTGTCAGTAGACTTGGGCTGTATATGGAACGTTGTATATAGATGAGTATAAAAAATACGCCGGGATCTATTTGATCACGCGGCGTATCATTTGATTCAATACTTCGGATAACACAAGACCAAGAGCAATAGCACCTGATATCATAGCCGCTTGAGCTGCTAATTCCATAGCGACTGAATAATCATTTTCGACGAACTTACGCATCGCATTGTAAGCAAGCCCTCCCGGAACGAGTGGAATAATACCCGCTACACTAAAAATAATGACAGGTGTTTTGTAAATGCGAGCAAAAACCTGACTGATTCCACCTACAATTACCGTCGCAATCAATGAAGCAGACACTGGAGTCAACGATTCATACAGTAGCATATAGACCATCCAGCCTAACATTCCTGATATACCACATTGTAGTAAAGAAGCTCGGGGAGCATTGAAAATAATGCCAAATCCTGCCGAAGCAATAAAGCTGGTGATTAACTGCGCCAGCATAATTCATATAACCTTCTCTCATTCTAAATTCAATAAATAAATGTCAGCACAATCGCTACCCCTGAGCCAGTGGCAAAAGCAGTTAATAGCGCATCGGCTCCTTTGGAAATACCGGATACCAAATGACCTGCCATCAGATCACGAATCGCATTGGTAATAAGAAGACCGGGCACAAGTGGCATAATCGAACCGATAATAATCTTATCCAATTGATTACCCCAACCCCAGTTGATAAAGATAGCCGCCAGTAATCCGATCAGAAAAGCCGCAGATAACTCGGCAAAAAATTTCACTTGTACCCAGCGATGTAAATACAGCGAAGCCGCATAGCCCACACCACCTGCAACCACCGCAGGTAAGAAATCAGCCCAGCTTCCTTGAAACATAATGCTAAAACATCCACTGGCAATTGCAGCAGCGATAATCCGCATACGAACACTATATTCACCAGGTGCCGCCTCGATCACTTTTAACAATTCATAAGCTTCATTTACATTCAGTTCGCCACTACTAATGCGGCGTGATACCAGATTCACCTGTGCAATCTTGTGCAGGTCTGTTGTACGTTCTGCAATCCGTATTAACTTCGCAGGGTCTGTTCCATTTGTAGAAAACATAATTACTGTCGGCGTAACATAACTATGAGATCCAGGAATCCCCAGCGTCTCTGCAATCCGAATCATTGTATCTTCTACACGATACGTTTCCGCACCACTTTGTAACATAATTTTACCGGCAAGCAGACAGGTATCCATAATTTCAAAAATCGCCCGACTGATCGTTGATGGTTGATCCAAAGCTATTCTCCGTTCTCAGCGCTTGGCAGTATAAGCGCGATTCTTCTATTCAAATCAAAAATGGTTTTTGCAAAGCAAAATATCTTACATCCAGCGCTTGGCAATATAAGCGCGATTCTTCTATTTCAATCAAAAATGATTTTTGCAAAGCAAAATATCTTACATCAGCGCTTGGCAGTACAATCACAATTCTTCTATTATTTCATGTTACAGCATCGTATCATATTATGCTTGATTCTACACAATCATTCAATGGAAAATGTGAGGTTTATGCGAGTAATGCAGATATCGTGGACAATATCCAAAATTTTTAAGCGAAAATTCAAATTTTTTGCAGAGAACATGTACCGTATTCTTTAAATAGGAGTATAATGGAAAATAATCTACATCTGATTGGAGGAAAAGAAGATGGGCGAGGTTCTTAAAGAAAGTAAGGTGCTGGAAGAAGTTTTCAAAGACGGATTTGCCTTAGAACAAGTCAAATTATGGAGAGGCCAGAGACGTAATCTTGCTTTTTATACCAAGTCTATCGGGGAACTGCGTGTGATAACCGGCAAGATTGTAGCCGATGATCCATACAGCTTGATCGAATCGACACCTTTTGTACAGACTTTCCCCACAGGTTCTTTTCCAATAGAATTATCGATTGCACGTATTACCGATCCTACAGATCGGCATAAAGATCATGTAGATGAACGCATTGCATTTGCACGTATTACCTTTAATTCCAATCCTGTAGCAAGATGGGTAGGCGCAGAGCGTGAAGTTCAAGCCGATGCTAATTTGTATCAGCTCGATGAACATGCACGTTGGGGATATGCAGTCGATTCAGGCACAGGTAGCTTTTTGGATGCTGAAGCGTATGCATGGCTTGCTTTTCAACAAGAACAAGAAAATCCTGAAGTGGCTCAAGAGTTGATGGAAGCATGGGAACTTGCAGCCGAAGAATCATATCTTCATACACGAAGCTGGCTTGTTCAAGAACTGGATAATGGACACAATATTGCGCTGTTTTCTAGCGGGTTTGGCAATGGAATTTATCATAGTTATATCGGTTATGATAGTGAAGGCAATTGTGTACAATTGTTAACAGACTTTAATGTATATCCTGATTAAATCATAAAGTGAAGCCGGGTGAAGTGATTCATCCGGCTATACGTGTGTAATAAATAACATGGGTGATACGAAAGTAACCATAAAAAAGGATGTGAATGTCAATGAGTAATTTAGATCGTGCTATTATTCTTGCAACCCGAGCGCATTCCGGACAAATAGACAAATCAGGGCTACCTTATATTTTACATCCATTGCGTGTGATGTTAAAAATGACTACAGAAGAAGAACGAATTATTGCTGTATTGCATGATGTGTTAGAAGATACAGATGTAACCGCTCATGATCTATCTGCTGAAGGCTTTTCCGATGAAATTGTAGAAGCTGTACAAGCGTTAAGTCGTAGCGAAGACGAGGACTATCATGAATTTGTAAAGCGTGCCAAAAAAAATTCGTTAGCTCGTCCAGTAAAAATTGCTGATATTGAAGATAATATGGACCCATCTCGTATTTTGAGTTCAACCGACAAAGATATGGAACGGATCAGTAAGTATGGCAAAGCACTGGATGAATTAATGACCGAGGAGAATCCGACCCATTGAATCCACAACAAATAGGTATCTTTTTTGACGTTGATGATACATTATACGATCATTTGCAACCGCTGTTCGAAGCGTTGCAACAGGTGATTCCACAGCAACAGGAATCGTTGTCGTATAGTGATGTATATCAACGTTTTCGTTATTATAGTGAAGTATTAGTATCGCCTCAGAATCCTCAGGCACTTCCTTTAGAAGAAATGCGTTACCAGCGCTTTATATTGACATTAAAGGAATTTGAGATTGAGATTACGGAGGAACAAGCGAAGCAAATGCAGGCTGTATATATAGGCTCACAGTATAATATTCGTCCTTACGACGGAGTTGTAGAGTTGATTCATGAATTGATGGATCAAGGCTATACAGTTGGTCTATTAACCAACGGCCCTGCGGAGCATCAATGGAAAAAGATTTGCGCATTACATATGGATCAAGTTTTTGCGCGTGATCGAATATTTATTTCAGGTGAGGTGGGTCTAGAAAAACCAGATCCAGCTATATTTAATTATGTTAATCGGTTGACGGATACCAAGCCTGAACATAGTTTCTTTATTGGCGATTCGTGGCGTAATGATGTTGTGGGTGCAGTAAGTGCTCACTGGCATATGATCTGGTTCAATGCCCGTCATGCTCCTCGTGAATCGAATCATCAACCGGATACAGAAGCCCTAAATTATACTGAAATCCGTACACAATTGTTAGCGATGATTGCCAAGCAGTTCGATTCATCGTCAATAGATTGAATTTGAAATAAGTAAATTTAAAAAAAGCAAAGACATAGATCATGTCTTTGCTTTTTTTATCTTATTCTGTTAGTTAAGAACTATTTGGAATCAGCAGGGAAGATCAGACCAAGTTGGCGACGAGCTTCGTCCATAATTTCAAACGTAATCAACGAATGTTCCCATGAATTAATACTTGATTGTTGTCTACCTTCTATAATCAGGTTCAAGAATTCACGAATCTCGTAATACATTGGTGGCTCGGATTGACTTACATTAATCTCTTCTTCATATCCTCCACGATACGTGATCGTAATTTGTTGAGGCTCACTGATCTTGTCGATGCGTACACTACCTAATTCGCCTTGAATTTCAGACGGAAGCGAAGAATCGGTGATTTTGGAATACATGACTACAGCATCCATTTCATCATAAGACAAAATAATACTGCCTTCACCATCTACACCGGATTCTAACATGACACCTGTCGCTTTCACTTCATTCGGACGACCAAACATCACTGCAAGCGGATACAGACAATAAACCCCGAGATCCATCAAAGCGCCATTGGAGAATTCAGGTTTGAACGCATTTTGGATATTGCCTTCTTTGTAAGCATCGTAACGAGAAGAATATTGACCATAATTAGCAAAATAACGGCGGACTTGCCCGATACGATACAAATTATCGTGAATCGCAATATGATTCGGCATCATCGTTGATTTCATGGCTTCCATCAAAGTAACGTTATTTTGCTTCGCTGCTTCGATCATAGCAGTCACTTCCGTTACATTAGACGCCAGTGGCTTTTCACATAGGACATGCTTGCCATGATTCATACATAGAATAGCTTGCTCGGCATGAAAAGAATTAGGGCTAGCAATATAGACGGCATCTACCTGTCCACTTTCTAGCATAGCTGTAATATCTGTAAACACATGTGGAATATCATGTTTACCACCAAATTGTTCTGCTCGTTCAAGCGTACGTGAGTAAAGGGAAGTAATCTGCAAGTCATCATTACGTTGTGCAGCATCAATAAATCGCTCTGTTATAAAATTAGTGCCTATAATACCAAACCGGATCATGGAATCGTCCTCTCTATTCGTCATATATGGGTACCCCGAAATATGTACGGATACATGTATTCAATATACAATATTATACCCGAGTCACCCGTGATATGACAAAGCATGTTTGAAAAAGAAACAAGATTCATTAGAAGTATCTTATCTAGTTGCTTGATCTGAGTAAATAAACAGTGATATTGATCTTATTCGCCAATCTTTTTGTCGCATAGTAAATGAATCGTCGCCAAACAGGGTAAAAGACAGTATACGATGATTGATCAGGAGGGCATATCAGTGAATATAGAAGTGAATAAAGTATCTTGGGATCAGTCTTTACGTGAAGTGATGGAACAATTAGGTAAAGCAGAACCTACACCGGGCGGAGGTAGTGTATCTGCGATTGTAGCAGCGCTAGGTGCGGCAATGACTTCGATGACCGCCCACTTTTCACAGGGAGAAGAGTATAAAGAAGTACAAGTAGAAGTGGAACAAGCATTACAAGATATGGCGAAGATCAGAAGTGCTTGTGAACACTTGATGGATGAAGATATGGAATCGTTTGGACAATATATTGAAGCATTGCGACTCCCATATCGTACGGAAAAAGAACAGCATGACCGCAAAGAAACACTTCAAACGATGAAAATCCAATCGATCGATATTCCACTACAATTAATGGAATGCTGTCTGTATGGTCTATATAGCGCTTCACCGCTGATTGAGATCTGTAATCGAACAGTGCTCTCTGATGTAGGCATTAGTCTTATTTTGTTCGAAGCGGCAGCACAGTCTTTATCGTTAACTGTACAGATTAATCTGGTGACACTTCCCGATGAAGAGCATCAACGTTATTATGAGCAACGTGCAGACCTGTTAATGCAGAAAATAAACAAACTTAAACAAACATTATTAGTACAAGTGCAACAACGTATCGCTAGTGATCATGCATAGACAATCCAAATCATCAGATTGATTTCAAATGTTAACAAAAGCTCCAAACGGACTCACTGTACCGAAAGGGAGTCGTTTGGAGCTTTTGATGTTTTTTTACAGATTATCGTAGGTATTGCCATAGGCAAAGTTCAAGCTATAGTTTTGATAATAACTTTCATTTTCCAGCGAGTTTACACCGTCAAAACTACCTACATATAGAATCTGCTGTCCACGAACAAGCCATTCTAACCCGTGTTCTACTTCCCAATCACATTCGAGTTCAACATGAACAATAGGTTCTGTATGCTCTGGGAGGTGTTCGACGATCAAAGCAGTAGGCTTGATATATTTCAAAATCTCCAACGGCTCCTGAATAGAAGGGGCTTCAACATCACCCACATATTCGCAAAAGCTAATGCAGTAATCCCAAGAAAACTGACATAATGAAGCAATAACGTGTTCGTCTAAATGGTTAAAAGCCAGTACAGCCACTTCTGCTTGTTCTGTAGAAATATCCAGATCGTAAGCGATCACAGACACCTCAGATTGAAAAAGAGAAGAGTGAAACTGAGCTTCCCAGTCCTGCTCATGGCGCTGAATATGAGTTAAATGTTCACTCATGATTCACTATACGGAACGATCTGTATTCATATTTTTGGCGTAATAGATTTCGTCCATTTCCATTTTGAGACGTTGAGTAATTTGATCTTGATCTTCTTCAGTCAATGTTTCTTTGGTATAGCCGAATAAATAATTATCCAGATCGAATTTTTTTAATTTACATTTCGTATGGAAAATATTTTCTTGATATACGTTCACATCGATCATATCGTATGTGTCTTTGATCTCAGATGGAATGTAGTTCTGAATAGAACTAATATCATGATCGATAAAGAGTTTATGTCCATGAATATCGCGCGTAAATCCGCGTACTCGATAATCCATTGTCATAATATCAGTATCAAAAGAGTGAATGAGGAAGTTTAGCGCTTTAAGTGGTGAAATCTCGCCACAAGTAGATACATCAACATCCGCACGGAACGTACTGATACCTTCATCAGGATGATATTCAGGATACGTATGCACGGTAATATGACTTTTATCCAGATGCATGAGTACATGCTCTGGTAATGGACCAGGCGATTCTTCGAAAGAAGCGTTAGGTGCTGTCTCTACCGGACCTTCAGAGATCAACATCGTTACACTTGCACCTTGTGGAATATAATCTTGCTTCGCCACATTCAGCACATGAGCTCCAATAATATCACATACATTCGTTAAGATTTTGCCCAAACGATCTGCATTGTATTGTTCATCAATATAAGCCAAATATGCTTCACGCTCTTCTTTCGTGCGTGTATAACAAATATCGTACATATTAAAGCTTAATGATTTAGTCAAGTTGTTAAAATTATGAAGCTGAATTCGCTGTTGCGGTGTCAATCCCATTTGTATTCCCCCTCAGTGTTGATCTCCATAGAAATGGCGATAAAATGCTATTTTAACGATGATTCTATATGTCTTATTAGTATATACAGTGATGTTGTACTTTTAATAAGGAAAGAATCAAATACTTTTACTATACCCAATCTGTACATATAAAAACAGCAGGCACTAAAACCTATATTATAACATAACACTCCATATGGATATATCTGCACTAGAAAAACCAATTTTATTTTCTCTGTCAATGAAGTGTGTAAAATGTAGAATAAAAGTAGAACATACATCAAGCCTATGTTTATAGCGTTCTATAACCACTTTAATAACAAAAAGACCATTTCCTTTAACGTACAAAGAAAATGGTCTTTTGCTGTAACGTAAACATGCACTATCAAAATTAAGCTTGAGTCTGTGGCTTAAATCCTTCGTCTTTGAGATAGTTGCCTGCTTCACTACGAGATTCGAAAGCCATATCTAAATTCAGACCTGAATACACGCACCACATCTCATCTTCATATTTCAGCGTTAAAATATGTCCATCTTCATCGATCCATGTACCGCCTGTAGAAGTGGTAGTAGCTAATTTGAAAGAAGCTGTAGCTTCTGCTTGCTCTTTCGATTCTACTGCTTTGTGGTTATATGACATCGCTTTGATCGTTTCATCTAATAATGTGCGTAATTGTTCTTCTGAATAATCACGGATATTGACGAATCCTTTATCATCAGTCTGGTAGTTATGCAGTAGACCCGCATAAATGTAACCATTACCGTTCGGATGAATATGGAAAGCGACAATCTTTTTCTCATAGGCACTGTCTTCATAATGGAAATTCACACGACCGAGAGAAACATCTTTGCGTTGCAATTGCGGATACGATTGTAGCAGTTCAAGCTTTTTTTCAAAATTAAGCATAATTGCCTCCTGTGAGTGTTGAGTAGTGGTGATTATAACATAGATAAAAAGCGATAAGCATTAAAAAACAGGTGCAATTCAGCACCTGTTTTCGTAACAGCATACATGATGACTTATTTGGATTCAGGCGCATCTTTAAAAGGATGCTTGAAGCTTTTAGGAATATCCGTTTCGAAGCGCATCGTTTCACCTGTTACTGGATGAATAAAGGAGAGTACGCGTGCATGGAGTCCAAGACGACCGACACCTTGAGCGCGAGCACCGTACTTTTTGTCACCTACGATAGGATGTCCTAGATCTTCCATATGAACACGAATCTGGTTTTTGCGTCCTGTTTCTAAGCGAACTTCCAATAAAGAGTATTCTCTTGTTTTTTGCAATCGTTTGAAATGAGTGACTGCGTGTTGTCCACCATTATCATGCGAGTTGGAGAACATTTTGAGCGTTTTGCTTTCTTTCAGCCAAGAGGAGATCGTTCCTTCAGGCTTTTTCACTTCGCCTTCAACAAGAGCCACATAAGTACGTTCTTCTACGCTCTCACGCCATGTGTTCTGCAATTGTTGTTGAACATCATGAGATTTGGCAAACATCATGACACCGGATGTATCTCGATCTAACCGATGAACCACAAAGATACGTTGCTCAGGATCAGTCGCACGAACATGCTCGGTTAATTGACGATAAGCAGTGACATCTTTTTCTTTATCTGATGCGATAGAGAGTAGTCCAGCATCTTTGTGAATCACAATTAAATGCTCATCTTCAAACATAATCGATAGGCCGACCATAGCAGGTGCGGCGACCGGTGGTTCTTTATGAACCATCACTTCTTGACCGGGACGAAGCATATGATTGTACGCTGTAACGGTTCTTTCATTAATAATGACCTGACCACGCGCCAATATCGATTTCACCGAGTTACGGCTGATATTTGTAAGATTGTCCAGTAAAAAAGGAAGAAGTTCTGTCGCTTCTTTGACTGTATAGATCGTAGGTGGAATCGGTTTACTGCGATAGGAACCATTGCGAGAAGACGTGCTTTTCGCTTTGGATGCATGAGCGGTCGGTTTACCTTTATGACCGGATTTTGTTGGTTTTGAGCGATTTGAAGATGAATTTGAACGGGAATTATTTTTTTGCATAAGCTGTAAGCCTCCTGTAATTAACCCCTTCACTATATCATGGAGAAAGTGATCTTGCACCCGTATTTGTTAATTCTGTGCTTTTGGGCAAGATTAAGCTAAATCTAGCGCCTCCAAGTGGGGAAGAAGTGCATACGAGCTCTGCTTGTAAATGGGAAGCAATTTGCTGACAGATCGCCAGTCCTAGACCGGTGACTCCACTTTTACCTGTATAAAAGCGTTGAAAAATCTGTTGTTGTTCTTCGCTGGATAATCCTTCACCATCATCGTCGATATGAATACGACAAATCTCATGATCATCAGACACTTCAATCGTCAATTGTACTTGTGTAGAGGTATGACGAATAGCATTTTGAAGCAGATTCAGCAAGATCTGAAATACCTGTTCCGCAGCAATAGTGATCATCAGCGAAGGGCCCATTAATTGTAGCTGTATATTGCGCGGTTGCGCCGCTGGTAATAGCAAATGAATCGCTTCTTCTGCCATCGTTTTGAGATCAATCGTAGTCTGTTGCCATACTTCATCGACACTTTCGAGTCGGGATAATTGCAGTAATTTCTCAACCATATGAATTAATCGCTTCGATTGAGTGGTGATAATCTCTAACCCTTGCTCTGTGGTAACCACTTGATCCTGAATCGCATACACATATCCTTGAATCGACATCAATGGTGTTTTGAGTTCATGTGATACATTTTGCAGAAATTCAATCTGATATTGATGCTGTCGTTGTAATCGATTGGCCATTAATTGAAAAGTACTGATTAATTCACCAATTTCGGTATGATCAGCTTGTAAAAAGTGCTCGTTCGGCTGTAAATGAGGTTCATACCGACTTACCGCTTCTTTTAAACGATTCAGTGGTTGTACCATACGCCAGACAGCGAACAAAGCGATAAACAAAATAACGATAAAACTAGCGCCTATTGATAACAAAGTCGTTCGTAATAAAGGGATATATAGTGCACGTACTGATGATAAAGGAGAATATAGAATCACGCGAAAAGGCTGATGGTTTAATTGAGCTTCGCTATACAACACTTTGCTACCATTTAACTGCATATATCCTTGATGATTGCTGGAAAAGTTTTTGAGGATTTTTCCGTTGTTCTGAGTGTCGCTAGAAGTAACGATTTTATTATTTTTATCAAGTACAAAATAGTCCGCGTAAAACAAAATGTCTTTAATAAAAAAGCGAAAATCTGTGCTATCCAATCCGTCAATATCTTGATCTTTCAAAATATGTGCTGCTTTGATCGTCTGAGCAGATAACTGCTGTTTCACTTGATTGAGTAAAATATCATCCATTAATTGCACGAAGAAAAAGACGGTAATGGCTACCGTCATCAGCATACCTACACAGAGGGACAGCAACATTTTGCCACGAATCGTTTTCATTATTCATGAATAGCGGCTTTGTAGCCGAATCCCCATACGGTATCAATCGTAAGTGTCGATTGGTATTGGACTAGCTTTTTGCGTATCCGTTTGACCAGATCATCAACCACCCGTAATTCGCCGAAAAAATCATAATTCCATACTTGCTGAATCAATTGCTCTCTACTGAATGGACGCTGTACATGGGTCGCCAAAAATAATAACAATTCAAATTCGCGTGAGGTAAAATACAATTCATTATTTTGGATGAGTACTTGCCGAAATTCTTCTGAAATGGATAGATTGCCTGCATAGACATAAGAGGTAGACGTATCAGGTACGGTTGGGGGAGTCATATCTGCAACATTAGATAGACTGATCGAGTTGCTTGTACGTTTGCCAGTGTCGATTAAGCGTAGCATTGCTTTTACACGGGCAACCAATTCGCGTGGATTGAAAGGTTTGCTCAAAAAGTCATTGCAACCTAACTCCAATCCATTGATTCGATCCACTTCTTCACCCCGCGCTGAGATCATAATTATAGGAATACCTGTAAATGTACGAAGTTCTGTTAATAAGGTAAGCCCATCAATACCAGGCATCATAATATCCAAAATCAAACAGTCCGGATGTTCATGCTGTACATGTTCAATTAATTGTTGTCCATGCGCATACGAGAACACTTCATACTGTTCTTTACGTAAATATTCAGAAATTAATTGCAAAATAGACGGATCATCATCGACAACAAATAGTTTGGTCATAGGGGGAACTCCTTATCATTCCAGAAATATAAATGTTCTTATTCTTAATGTAGCAGAGCGGTATATATAATATCAAAGTTCGCTAAAGCAAAAAGACAGGACCTGCTAGGCAGTCCCCGTCTTTAAGAGTGAGTTTTAGTCATAACTTATCAAGCTTGTGTTCATGAATGAAAAGAACGAGCGCTATCTAATGCATTATTTTACTTGTGTGTCGTTGTTTTAGCAGAAGATGTAGAGGCAGTTACAGGCGCTTTTTTAGCAGTAGATTTAGTAGTCGTAGCTTTGTGAGCAACGGCTTTTTTATGAGTGACTTTATGGTGTGTTACTTTTTTATGATTTACTTTTTTAGCATGGTGTTTGGTAGCTACCGATTGGCTAACATGACGAGCAGCTTTGTGTTTTGGAGCTGTTTTTACTACTTTGTGTGTAGTGCCTGCTTTTTTATGAGCAGTAGCTTTTTGGTGAGTGACTTTTTTATGATTTACTTTTTTAGCATGGTGTTTGGTAGCTACTGATTGGCTAACATGACGAGTAGCTTTGTGTTTTGGAGTTGTTGTTACTATTTTATGTTTGGTAGTACCGGCTGTTTTGTGTGCAGTCGCTTTTTTATGAGCGGCTTTGGTTGCTCTATGTTTGGCTTTTGTTGCTTTGTGAGCTACTTTATGAGCCGCTTTTGTCGCTTTATGCTTAGCTTTGGTCGCTCTGTGTTTGGCTTTCATCGCTTTGGCTGTTGTAGTCGTTGTTACTTTTTTAGCTGGAGTTGCTGTAGTCATTGTAGAAGGTGCTGCTTTGTGAGTGGCAGTGACAGGTGTAGTGTTTTTCGGTGTAGTTGAAGTTGCTGTTGTTGGTGTAGCTGCGAATGCGCTGGTTGCGCCTCCTAATACACTAATTGTTGTTAATAATACTGCTGCATTTTTTGTCCATTTTTTCATTGGAATCACCTCTTCTTAGAATGTAAATTTATCTTATCAAGAGGTTATGTGAGAATCGTGGAATAGATGTGTGAAAAGTGTATGAAATGATAATACAGCGATAATCGTTTCTTTTTCAAAAATCTAATAAAATAAAAATATACATTAAACCCATATTGTGCTATTAATTAAACACTTACTTGTATACATAACCCGTTGATAACAGCATCTGTAGTTCATAACGATCAAAAAAGGAGGGTAATAATGCAAAATCAATTTCAGTGGCGTAAAGGTTGGCTATATGTATGTATCTTTAGTTTGCTTGTTATTTGTGTTCCTCAGGCGAAGACAGTTGAAGCGGCATTAGATGGAAGTGAAGGACTGGTAGGTAATCGGATTCCTGTGGGTACCACGTATACATCAAGTACGTATGATCCTACATTTGAGCCTCAGAATATTGGAGATGGTGATTGGTACAGTATATGGAAAGTCTCTGCAAATACAGGAATAATACAAATGAAGTTTGCCGAGGCAGTGAATCTCAAAAGTGTACAAGTCTCTACAGGTGGAATCGGAGATCGTTATGAAACGTATACGATTCGAGGTCTACAAAATGGATACTGGCGTAATATCGCTACGCGTACCTTTCATGTCACTACAGGCGGCAATCAAGCATTAACCCCTATTTCCGTACAAATAGGCTGGTATGATGGGATTAGTATTGCCGTTAGTTCTACACGTAATTGGGTGATGATGAGTGAAGTTCATCTTGTACCTACAACAACAAGTACTCCTCCAGCACAACTCCCAGCCCTCAACAAAAATGAACAAGTCTCTCTTTCTTGGAAACCGATTGCAGATGTAGATCATTATCAAATACGTTACGGTACCACTTCGGGTCAATATACAGATACAGTTACCATAGCCTCAGACACATATAACAACTTTACCGTTCCTAACCTAGCTACAGGAGTCACTTATTATTTTGCAGTAGCAGGAGTACGCAATGGCATCCGAACGAATTATTCCAATGAAGTCGGTGGAATGCGTATACGTGGCAATCCTTTTCCAGAAAATACAGGTAAGGGTGCAAGTAGCGAATACTATCGTAATCCGGTTGAATATACCATGGATGGGGATATACTATCCAAATGGAAAACACAAAATAACAGTAAAAATGCAACGTTAAGTTATGGGATACGCTATCCATTGTATATTGATGAATTACAATTTGTGATCACTGCTCCTGTTGAAAGTGATATCACATACAAAATATATGAACAAGGGCGAAATGGTAATACCTTGATCGGGCAAAAAACAGTGCATGTAGCTGGTTCCTTATCGCCTGTGCGTATCGAGAGTATTCCGATTGAACCGGATTGGTATCAATTACTTAAAATCGAAATCAGTTCAACCGCCGCACCAGTAGAGGTCAACGAGTTATTATATATCAGCGATCGATCTTCGATGACAGGATTACAAGCTACACCCCAAAATGGACAGGTACATCTGACATGGGATGCGGTTCCCGAAGCGGATGAATATCGAATTACGTATATGAAGCAGTACCCTGATGTGTTAAATGGTCAGACGATTACCGTTCAAGCAGATACGTATCAAGATTATACAGTGACAGGGCTTGATAATAACAGTGTACCTTATTATTTTGTTGTGAATGCTGTAATCAATGGGCAAAATCAAAACTATTCCAATCTCGTCCATGCCACACCGATGAGTTATGCGACAGGTAATCCTGTACCCAAAGGAACCACCGTCACCACTCTCGGTTATTACGATAACAAACCGCCTGAAAATACGATAGATGGCGATCTATCGACCTACTGGATACCGAATACAGGTGATCATAAGAGTGGAACAATTAACTACCGTTTCCCTAAGCCTGTTCAATTAAGTGCGATTCAGTTAGTCAGTATGTTGAATGTACCGGGTAAACAAACGTTCACTATCTATGGTCTACAAGGCAACAATTGGAATCTATTATATGATGGCAAAATTCAAGCTTACTTTAATCCTTTCGGTGGAGTTCTACCAGCTATTCCTGTACCACCCGGCAAATATGAAGGAATTATGATTTTGACTGAAACGACAACCACATGGGTGACTTTTCAAGAATTATTATTATTCTATGGCGCTAATACCAACGGTACGGTGCTGACTGATACGTATAGTCCTTTATCTATACCTACGGTAAGTACAGATACGTATTAATCGAAAGTCACACAGACATTCTAAAAAGGAATAGTCAATTGAAGTCAGGAGTCCCAACAGTACAATAGTAATCTATCCAAAAAAAGCTGTTTTGTAGGCAATTGCGTACAAAACAGCTTTTTATTATTCGATATCGGATTTCAACTCTTTATCCAAAATGATCGATTTGTGTAATGAATATCTAGATCGTACCCAAACGGTGATTCCGAAAAGTAAAGTGATAGCGACTGGATACAGAATCGCCCAGCCTGTAAATGGAAAAATAATCGCTGTCGCTACAAAAGAAATCCAGCTAATGATAACGCCAAATCGACTTTCACGTAATAATCGAATCCCTGCCGCACATCCTCCTAAATAGGTCAGAATAAAAGTAGCATTAGGTAATTGAATCAGTGTGGTTAAAGAGACAGTTTTGCTAGCGTATAGAACAGTGATTAATCCAAAACAAACACTTAGAAAAAGAATCCCACCTACAGGTGTATTGTATCGGGCAGATAGTAGACTCATCCATTTGGGAGCATGATGTTGTCTGGATAATGCAAAAGCGACCCTAGAAGAAGCACCTACATAAGCAATAATAGTCGCTGTACAAATAAAAATTCCTGTAACCCCTGCTAACACAGCGCCCCACGAACCTAGCAAACGACTGATTACCCACACAAGGGAAGCATCAGACCCGCCTAACAAATAACTTTGTGTCCCTACTGTCGCTAGTGCAGTCAGAAAATATAAAATTCCTACTACAATCGCAGCAATCACAACGCCACGCACAGCGGCTTTACGAGGATCTTTAAATTCTTCAGACATATGAGAAACAGCTTCCCAGCCGATAAAGCACCAGAACAGAATGGCAGCTGCTTGACCGATACTTTTCCAACCGTGAGGCATAAATGGAGTAAAATGAACCACTTGGATCTCAGGTACAGCCGCTATAATCGCAAATGTAAGTACAGCTACAATCGAAATCACAACTGCAATCTGTATTTTGCCAGCGACTTGCATCCCGAACCAGTTCGTAATGAGCCCTGCTAATAACATCAATACAGCGATCAAAATTCGAACCGAATCACTCCATCCCATCGCAGCAGTCATATACCCTGCTCCAGTTAGGGCGGCTACAGGAGCCCCGATCGGAACCGACATTAAGAAAAACCACCCGACTAGAGCACCTGCACGTGGACCAAAGGCTAGACTGACAAAATGAGAAACGCCTCCAGCGTTAGGGAACTTGGCAGACAATAATCCCATCGACAAAGCCATCGGCAAAATCAATAAGGTCATAAATCCCCATGCTATTAGTGAAGCAGGGCCAGCCATCTGAGCGGCAAGTCCGGGAACAAGCAATACACCTGATCCTAGAACAGCTCCAATATATAGAGCAACCGCTTGAGGGAGCCCTATTGTGCGTTGCAAACCCGATGAATGAGACGTTGTCATTTTATTTTCCCGCTTTCCTTGTCATTTGCTATAGCGTAGCAGATAATAGTGTTATCGGAAAAACAGAAATTTTAAATGTGATCCATCTAAAAAACCGATGGGAGATCAAATAATGGAATCTAGACATTTATTTACGTTTCTAGTTGTGGTTGAAGTCGGAAGTTTCACACGTGCAGCCCAGCGACTAGATTATGCGCAATCCAGTATTACTGCGCAGATTCAAGCGCTTGAAGCAGAGCTGGGTACACCTTTATTTGATCGTATGAACAAAAAGATTTTGCTCACAGATGCAGGTCGACGCTTGTTACCTTATGCACAAGAAATATCCAAAATGCATGCTCTTGCTAAAGATGCAATTCGTTCGGATGCCGATCTATCGGGTACATTAACGATAGGTGCTCCAGAATCGCTGGCTGCTTTTCGCTTGCCGAATATTATTCGTGAATATCGCAAGCATCATCCATTGGTCAAAATCATTCTCAAACCAGGTGCCTGCGCAGAATTGCTAGAGATGATTCGTAGTGGAAGTTTAGATATCGCATTTCTATTGCAACCTGAGATGGAAGATCGTGAACTGCATATGGAGACACTGACGCATGAGAAAATGGCGATGATTGCGCCAATCGATCATCTGCTTGTAGGCAAAAAGCATATTGTACCTGAAGACTTACGCCATGAGACAATTTTGCATACAGAATCAGGGTGTACGTATCGCACATTATTCGAACAATATTTAAATAGTCATGGCATTTTTCCTGATCCTAGTCTAGAATTTTGGAGTCTGGAAGCGATTAAGCAGTGCGTGATGGCTGGATTAGGTATTTCTTTTTTACCATTAGTAGCTGTTGAGCGTGAATTGCGAGAGAACAAATTAGCACGGTTAGATTGGGATGATCGTGAACAACAAGTGTACACACAACTGAGTTATCATTTGAAAAAGTGGCAATCGCCTGCTTTAGATGCTTTCTTGGAGATCGTTCATCGTCATGCAGAGAGCTGGCAAGAAGAGGCTTTGATCCATACAAGTTAAATACAGATGATTTCGAATTATGAAGGAGAGTAATCAATTATGCATAAAGTAGAACATTTAGATCATTTGGAAAAAGGGATACGCACACTGGTAGAAGAGTTTGTAGAAGCAGGTCGTCCTTCGGCTCTTCATCAAAGTATCGAAGAACGTCGTGCAGGATATCTGAGTACAATTGCTTTAGCAGGAGACAAAGCAGATATTTATGCGGTTCACGATATTACGATAGATGAGATTACTTTCCGCATCTATCAATCCGTCGATCAGTCTAATCTACCGGTATTGATCTATTATCATGGTGGATGTTTTGTCAGTGGAGACTTGGAGACACATGATCAGCAGATGCGTCAATTGGCGCTAGAGAGTCAATCGTTGGTGATTGCAGTGGATTATCGTTTAGCACCAGAACATACATATCCAACAGCACATGATGATGCGCTACACGCTGTGCATATTATTCGTGAACATCTAGCAGAGTGGGGCGGAGATACAGATCGAATCACAATCGCTGGTGATAGTGCAGGTGGACATTTGGCACTTGTGACCTGTTTACGATTGAAAGAACAGGGTGATTGGTTGCCTCAGCGTCAGATTCTAATCTATCCTATGCTGGACGCAAGCGGTACAAGCACCACGTATGCACAATATGGCAATGATTATATCATAACAAGAGATGTGTTAATTAGTGGATATGAAGCTTATTTTGGCGATTTACCTTTGGATCATCCTGAAGTCAGTCCATTATATGCAGAGAATCTGACCGGACTGCCAGAAACGTATATGTTAACTGCTGAATTCGATCCGTTATTATTTGAAAATGAAACCTTTTATCGTAAATTGTTAGAGGCAGATGTACAAGCACATTGTCGTCGTTACCTAGGTGTGAATCATGGCTTTTTCCAATTAGCCGGAATCAGTATTGCAGCCAGACAATCCTTACACGATGTAGCGACGATGATTTACCGTTAACACCAGATTCATGTGATGATCAAAAGCAGACCTGACATCGATCAGGTCTGCTTTCTTTGTGTACTTAAATATCTAGATATAAAGCTTAACGCCTTCTTGAGCAAACATAAATCGAATCATCGGACTGATCAAAGGATGC
The DNA here is from genome assembly GCF_001721045.1 of Paenibacillus nuruki. Taxonomy (GTDB): domain Bacteria; phylum Bacillota; class Bacilli; order Paenibacillales; family Paenibacillaceae; genus Saccharibacillus; species Saccharibacillus nuruki. The sequence continues at coordinate 72,674 of NZ_MDER01000034.1, forward strand.
AACACGGACATATGCCCTTCACCCTCAAATACGATATGTTTTAGACGAATATCATGTGTGTTTTGGTAAGGCTTTATCTTTTCATAAAATAAGCGAGTATCATCAAGCATACTTTGATGCTCATCTGTTCCTATCGCTAGCATAAGATGGATGTTCACGTTTTGTTCGGCAAAAGCATTCTCCAGTGCAGGCAATAGATCAAATAAAACGCGATCTTTCCACCAGAAGGAAGGGCTTCCTGCAATATACGTCTGGAATAAGGATGGACGTGTGATCAATGTATATAAGGTAAAGAATCCGCCTAATGAATGTCCAAACAAACCCTGATTTTGCGGATTTACTGGATAACGGCGCTGAATCTCAGGCATTAATTCCTGTTCGATAAAGTCTAGAAAATCATCGGCTCCTCCATTGCAAGGCCATGGTGTGCCATCCGGTCGTAAGCCAGATTGAATATCAGGTACCGTCAGGTCACGAAAGCGACGTTCAGATATAAAAGGTTCATCTGTGACATAACCAATACTAACAATTATGCCTGAGGGTAGTCCGCGTGGGTGACGTGTCTGCAAGCGCATCGCTTCTGCAATCGAACCGAAATAAGCATTTCCATCCACCGTATAAAGAACCGCATACCCTTCAGCAGAAGGAGGTTTTACGGGCAGATAGACAAAAATCTGATACTCTAATCCTGTCTGCTTGGAACGAATCACAAAAGTAGTTGTTCCCGGTATAGCGTAGCGATCAGACGGTGTAAGCTGTTGTGCTAGAGCAGTGGCAGAAGAAGCCGAATACATAACAGAATCATCGGAAGATTGAGGAAAAAGAAACTGTAATGCTTTCACAAAATATTGCGTCATAAACATAAGATCATGTGTACCACCGTCCTCAATATCTAACAAAAGATGCTGATCAGGGAAGCGTTTATCTTGCCATAATTGACATACCCGCAGAATATTTTTGACCATCGCTTGTTGCTCATTGTGCTTATAAAACCCTTCACGATTGCCTACAGATACGTATAATCTGGACTGTGAAGCAGGCGCAGGTTGTGCTTCGATATAGTCCATTAACCCTTTGTACCAGCAGGAAGGAGAAAGCATACCCAGACGACCGAATACATCGGCTCTCCAGTACGCCGTACACATGGTCACCAATCCTCCCAAAGAACCGCCAATCATCCCGGTAGATTCAGCTTCTGGCAAAGTACGATACCGCTGATCCAAATGAGGCTTGACCTGATCTGCAAGTTCATGGATATAGACCTTACCTTGTCCACCAAAATCAGGGAAGGAGGGCTTTAACGCAGGTGCAACCCATGGCGTATATTCATACGTACGTCGATCTGTATGTACTCCTACTAAAATCAATTCGGTAAGTAATCCTTCGCGAAATAAACGATCTAGATAGTTCTGACAGTTAGCGATCAGTTGACCGCCATCATGCACATACACGACAGGATAATGACGTTCAGACAAATGGTACGAAGGAGGCAAGTATACCGTCACTTTGCGTCCTAGAATATCAAGTTCATCTTTATGTTTCATAGCGTCGTATTCCTTTCTATGATAAATTTATGAAGGTGGTCTTAGACTTTACGCCGCCGACTTAACAACCAGACAAAATAAGGAGCTCCAATAATAGAAAGCACAATCCCGACAGGCAATTGAGCAGGTGAAAATAACGTCCGTCCGATAAAGTCCGCAATCAATACTAATAATGCCCCGATCACACCACTAAGTGGAAGCGCACGCCGATGAGCCAGTCCAACAAGTTGAGTTGCCATATGCGGAGCAATCAAGCCTACAAAGCCAATACTTCCAGACACAGCCACACCTGAGGCGACAAGCCCTACGCTGATAAACATCAATATCGTTCGCTTTTGACGCAAAGGAATTCCCAGACTTAACAAGGTATGATCACCCAGACGCATCACATCCAGTAGACGTGTCTGATACAGTAACCATGGAAGCAATATCATCATCCAGGGAAGTAGAGAGATCACAAATAACCAATTGGCAGAGTTCAGACTACCTGATAACCATGAAGCCGCTTTTTCAAAATCTTGCGGGTCCATTTTGAGTGAAGCATATAAAGTAATCGCCGAGAATCCAGTGGTAATCGCTATGCCGACCAGAATAAGTCGTTGCGGATTTAACCCATTTTGATCTTTGGCTAGCAAAAAGATAAGCAGTGCAGACAAAAGACCGCCTGCAATCCCGAATAAAGGCATAAGCATAATCGCTAGATTGCCTGTCAGATCAATCTGATCGCGAAGCAAAAACATAAATAGCACAATAAACATGCCGGCTCCTGCATTAATACCTAGAATCCCCGGATCAGCCAGTGGATTACGAGTTAGACTTTGAACAACCGTACCTGCGATACCCAGCGAGATACCGATCAACAACCCCAATACAATACGAGGCAAGCGAAATTGAAAAATGACTACGGTATAAGAAGGATCGTTTGATGTATGAAACAAAGTCGATATAACATCGATCAGTGAAAGTTTCATTTCACCATACGTTAGCCCGATACAGATCATAAGCAAGATCGCTATTATACCTACACCGATTAGGATGAGATACCGTTTTTGAGCGAACTTATCCATGGCTTTTTCCTCCTTTGCGACGAATCAAATACAGGAAAAAAGGAACACCGAACAAAGCGGTGATCACACCAATCGGTGTCTCAAATGGATAATTCACAAATCGAGATAAAATATCACAACAAGCAAGAAAAATACCTCCAAGAACGCCGGATAGTGGAATAATACGTCGATAATCAGTACCGCCGATCATTTTAGCGATATGAGGAACGATTAGTCCAATAAATGCAATTTTTCCAGCTAAAGCGACAGAGATACCAGATAGCAAAGCAACAGCGATAAAAGCAGCAAATTTAACAAGTTTGACCCGTTGCCCGAGACCTTTAGAGATCTCATCACCCAGCGATAGTGCCGAAATTGAGCGAGCGAGTAACAGCATGATAACGAAACCTACGATAGCAAATGGAATCGACAACTGAATCAGTTCAGGATCAATCTGATACAAGCGAGCGTTATACCAATAACTGATTCGTTGAGCCACATGAAAGTACATCGCTATCGCATCAGCCAATCCATTCAAAAACATACCGGTCAATGTTCCAAGAATCGCGAGTACAATTGGTGATTGTGCGCCTGGAATCAATGAGGACATCCCGAATACCAACAACATACCAAAGGCTGAACCCAGCATAGATACGACAATCAGACTGCTTCCATGCACAGAAGGAGCAAAGATCATACATAATGTAATCGCAAATACAGACCCATCAAGTACACCGAGTAACGATGGGGAAGCCAGATCATTACGAGTAATGCCCTGCATAACCGCTCCAGACATCGCTAGAAAAGCCCCGATCAATAGTGCACCGATGGCTCGAGGTAATCGAGAATGACGTATAATCTGATGATCTACATTACCAGCATCGAAATGAAATATAGCATTCCAGACATCCAGTGATGAGATATTTTTGGCTCCATATAGAATAGATAAGATCATCATTAAAATAGTAACTACCGGAGCAAGTGTGAAAATCACTGCCGGTAGTTTGTTTATTTTGTACATATTAGATTCATTACTTTCTTATTTGGATTGTAACTTGTCGACAAAAGCTTGCAGAAATTGAATTTTGCTATAGGCAGTTCCACCTTGAGCCAGTGGATCGACTACATCGACAAATACATTGCCATCTTTAACCGCTTGAATACTTTGGAAAATCGGGTTATTCTGCAAATCTTCCAGTGCGCCTGTAGCATCTGGATTCTCGTCTTCAGAGAATTGGATAAACAATACATCTGGATTCATCTGAGCAAATTGTTCGATCGATATCGCTTCTTGTGATTGTGCAGATGCAACTTCAGTTGGAATAGCCAATCCTAGATCACTGTACAATACAGGATTAAAATACAAGTCAGGGCCATACAAGCAGACCGATCCTTCACGGATACGAACGAGCAAGACTTGCTTATCTTGTAGTGTAGGTTGTAAGGATGTTTTAGCCTTTTCTAAGTTGGCTTTGTATTCATTAATTTCTTGAGTAGCTTGTTGTTGCTTGCCACTAATGTCACCCAAAAGATTCAAGTTCGCTTCCCAATTGGTAGCGACATGCGAATATGGAATAGTCGGTGCGATCTGTTTTAATTTTTCCAGTACCGCAGGATCGAATTTGGTCGTTCCCAGAATAATATCTGGTTTGAGTGACAAAATCTTTTCAAAGTTAGGATCAACTTTTTCACCTATCGATTCAGCTTGATCTGTAATCGAAGCGAATAAAGGCGGGAATTTTCCAGAAATAGAAATAGCCCCAACTGGATGAATATCAAGTAAAATCGAATCTTCCATCGCTTCCAAAGAACCTGTAATCACGATTCGTTTGGCTTGAGCTGGAATCGTATACGACTGATTCAGATACGTTATCGTTCGTGTAGCTGTAGAAGTGGCATCGGTAGAAGCTGTTGCAGCGTTCGCTCCTGCTGGTGTTGCTGTGGTGTTGGCACTATTGCCACATGCGGCCAATAACACAAACATGACCATCATAAGTATAGATATGGATATTTTTTTCATCATAATAGTATAACTCCCCTCGTTATCAGTGAGAAAGATTCTCAATAGCTATGATAGAGGTTATGTTTCTTCTTTTCCATAGACAATTAGCGGATCGTACATGGACTTTTGGCGGACAGATACTGGATCAGTTCTTCACGTATTCTGGTCAAAGCTATCGGAGAATATTCACGCCATGGACTGGAACTTAGAATATGCAATCGATGTTGACGAACAGCAGGAAGATCCAGCCAACGGGAAGATTGACGTAACCGATGCCAGTGTTCTAAGGTCTCCGAGTCTTGACGAATTAAAATACAGATATGCTCTACATCGCTTGCTTGTAGCTGTTCCCATGTCACTAAGTCGTCTTCATTATTGTCTGCCGGTGTATCTTGAGGACGCTGTACCCCTAATTCGTGATAAACATAATCTAATAATCCTGCTGAACCTAGACTGTATAACTGCTCACGAAGCATACGAACAAATAACACAGAAGGTCTGGAACCATCTGAACGTGTGAGTAAAGAGCGGGCATGAGCCGTACGCTGATCGAAGGTATGAATCCATTGCTTTGCTTCTGCATGCATATCGAATAGATCAGCTAGTTCATACAATCCTGTTCGCCATGATCCTTGTTGTTCTTCAGGCAATGTTATCACTTTGGCATATTGACTTAAGCGATGATATTCCCATGGTTGAATAGCATGGGAGCATAGTATCCAATCAGGGTTCACTTCTTCGATTCGCCTCATTACAGCATGATCATGCGGATCTGCATGACCATATTCCAGATGATAAGGGATATCTGCACCATATCGTTCTAAATAATAGCCTGACCATTTCGGATGTAAAGGTGCGGCATACGGCACAATATCAAGTGGCAACAAATACCCAAGTGTAGAAACACAAGCATAAGCAGCTACTTTTTGCTTCCGTTTGTTTATGTATTGTGAAGGAGAGACTCCAGTTTCTTTTTTAAATACACGGCTAAAATAAAACTCATCTCGATAACCGACTTCATGAGCGATATCTTTGAGCTTGTAACCTGAACGAAGCATAAGTTGTTTGGCTTTCGTAAGCCGAATTTCTGTTATATAGTCATGCGCACTTTGCCCGTATGTTTTTTTGAAAACATCAGAGAAATGCTTGGCACTCAATCCAGCGATCTGACTTAATTGTTCCAAAGTCAGCGTCTGTTCAGGATGTTCTGCTATATAATTGCGAGCACGTACCAGCCCATCTTCAGGTTGTGGGTGATACACTGAATTGGCATGGACCGCTGTCACCATTTCAAATAGCAATTCAGTAGCATCGATCTGTGCTCGCCAGCGATGTAACGCATGAGTCGAACGAAAAGCAGAGCAGATCTGCTGACATTTCGCACTAGCATATAGAAATGTAGCTTCTTCGGGTAAAGAAAGAGATTGCATATCACGAGCTAATAGTAATTGCTTCGAATCGTCTGGATGTGGAAAATACAGTTCGATATGGAGCATGGCTATATGTGTATGGAGATGTTCTGAAGATAAAGCAAATGTACTTCCAGCATGGCAGATATAGACAGTATCTTGTCTCATAGGATAAGGATGATTTTCACGTTTTAAGACACATTCTCCTTCAATCAGCACAAGAATGGTGAGATGTGTCGCCATAATCTGTGTCAAAGCTAATGAAGACTGAGGCTGTATATGATGAATATCTGCATGATGCAGTTGTAATAGATAAGGATGTGGTGGAGCTGTTAACGATAGTGAATCTGGAAAGTTCAATGTTGATTCTCCTTTACATATGAAAATGATAATCATTATCATAATTATTATATCAGATTGTATAAGTTGCTGAGAATTATCATGAATTCTCTGTTAAAATAGAAGGATAGATTTGAAGCAGAAGAAAGTTATATCATCACTACAGAATTAGGATAAGGAGTTTTGGCAATGAGCGTGCAAGCGCCTGTGATGCAGGAAGCACAGACTTTGTTACAGAAGTATTTTGGATATGAAGACTTTAGAGAAGGTCAACGGAAGATAGTAAATAGTCTGTTACAACGTCAAGATACCCTTGGAATTATGCCAACAGGTGGCGGTAAGTCGATCTGTTATCAGATTCCAGCGATGGTCAATGATGGAGTAACACTGGTGATCTCACCGCTGATCTCACTGATGAAAGATCAGGTCGATGCGCTGACAGCAGCAGGGATTCCTGCGGCTTATATTAATAGTACGTTAACAGGTAAAGAAGTGAATGAACGGATTCGTGCTTCACGTCGTGGAGACCTGAAGTTACTATATGTAGCACCTGAGCGATTAGAACTGGATTGGTTCCGTGAAGAAATGAACGGTGTCAATATTACATGTATCGCTGTTGATGAAGCACACTGTGTATCTCAGTGGGGTCATGATTTTCGTACCAGTTATCTTGAAATTTCACCGTTTGTGAATCAATTGCCACAGCGTCCGATAGTAGCTGCTTTTACAGCAACAGCTACACCGGAAGTACGTGACGATATTTTGCGTTTATTGAGATTAGATGATCCGCAAGTTTTTATCACAGGGCTGGGTCGAGATAATCTAGCAATGGCGGTTATGCGTGGTACACAGCGTCGTGATTTTGTCATTGATTATGCCAAGTCTCATGATAATGAATCCGGTATTATTTATGCAGCTACTCGTAAAGATGTAGATGATCTGTACAGTCGTCTGCTTAGTAGTGGTGTAGCGGCTGGACGTTATCATGCAGGAATGAGCGATGATGAACGGGATCAGAGTCAGGAAGCTTTTATTTATGATGATATTCGTGTGATCGTCGCTACCAATGCATTCGGAATGGGTATTGATAAGTCTAACGTTCGGTATGTTATTCATTATAATATGCCCAAAAATATGGAAGCTTATATTCAAGAAGCCGGTCGTGCAGGTCGTGATGGCGATCCTAGTGAATGTATTTTGCTATTTAGTCCGCAAGATATCATGACACAGAAATTTCTACTCGAACAAAATATGCATGAAGGGGATCGCAAGCATAACGATTATCGCAAAATGCAACAGATGGTGGATTACTGTTATACGACCAAATGTCTGCGTAATGCGATGCTTGATTACTTTCATGAAGAACATTCCGGTGAACCTTGCGGACAATGCAGTTCTTGCCGTGATGCGCGCGAGTTAGTCGATATGACGATAGATGCGCAGAAAATATTTTCGTGTATTCATCGTTTACGTGAGCGATTCGGTGTATCTGTGGTTGCGCAAGTCCTTAAAGGTTCACGCAATAAAAAAGTACTGCAATACCAGTTCGATCAATTGCCCACCCATGGATTAATGTCCCATTTGTCGGAAAAAGAAATCTCAGAACGTATCAATGTACTGGCGGCAGAAGGGTATCTACTCCTAACAGAAGGACAATATCCAGTGGTGAAATTACAACCGATCGCAGCCGAAGTTCTTAAAGGACAGCGTAAAGTGATGCAACGTGCGCCACGTCCAATGGCGGGTTCTGCTTCTAGCAGTTCAAGTTCTAGCCGTAGCCGTACAACAAGCCGTAATAATGATGCTTCAGCAGTGAATGAGACGATCTTCGAGCAATTGCGCCTGATTCGCCGTGAACTGGCATCACGCGAAGGTGTACCGTCTTATATCATTTTCAATGATGCTACTTTACGTGAAATGAGTGTCGTCGAACCACAAAGCGAAGGCGAAATGCTGGAGATTAAAGGTGTCGGTGAAGTGAAATTCCGTAAGTATGGTGAACCATTCCTTGCCTTTTTCCAGAAGGAAAGTTTGGAACTGGATCAAGGGCGTTACGATATGGAAGAATTCTAAATTAAACATCCAACAACCGATACTTTGTCTGGTTCAGTTTCTTTTCACAACGTATATTGAAAAGAGCTTAATCGTAACAAGTATCGGTTTTTTGCTATATATATGTACTAAAACGACATAATTTAAAATACATCGTAGAATCAATGATTCGGAGGAATAGACATGCCTTTATTTGACAAATATATCGGAATAGATTACTCCGGTGCAGATAAGCCCAGATCCAAAATTAAAGGATTAGCGGTAGTGCAATCCAGTCAAGGATCAGCTGCGTCTTTAGTCTATCCATCTACTGCTCAGCATTCAGCTTCAGACAAAGAACATTTGTGGTCGAGAGAAGAAGTCTATTTCTGGCTACGGAATCAGCTACTCTCTAGCCAAGAACGAATGATTATCGGAATCGATCATGGGCTGTCCTATCCTTTATCTGTGTTGCAACAACTAGAATTGGATCAGTGGGATGATTTTCTCAAATGGAGCAATCAGACATGGCAGACGACCAGACTTACAATGAAGCAAAGTAAAGACCAAGCTCATTACACCAATTCGACCGCTAAGCGATTAGTTGAACGTGAATTTGTACCTTCTACCAAAAGTGTCGTCGATCTGGATCGAGTCTCAGGGATGCAAGGTGCAGTCTCTTATTCCACCCATACCGGATTACCGTGGATCTATCGGCTACGATACTGGCAAAAAAGACATGGAATGAACATCCACTTCTGGCCATTTGATGGTAAAATAATACCGGAACACCATCATGTGATCGTCGAAGGCTATCCATCGTTATATAAAAGAAGAATGATGATAGAACCTCATCTATTTAATGTTTCGACTTACAGTGAACATGAACGGGATGCTTATTATATTGCAGAGTGGATGCGCGAACGTGATCAAGAAGATACGTTAGCACCTTATCTTGCATTGCCTACATTAAGCTCAGGAGAGGATCAACTGAGTCTATTAGAAGGATGGGTACTGGGCTGCTTGTAGCAGACGTGATCTACATTCAACATCAGTATGCCAACTCACTGCATCGCGATATCCAAACAACCTTATGGAGGTATACACATGAATAATGCAATTCGTTTATTTACGTTAGCTTATGCAGGTGGCAACGCCTATATTTATAATTCATGGAAAAAATCATTGCAACCGCAGATTGAATTGATTCCGATAGAGCTTCCCGGTCATGGAGCACGGATATCTGAGCCTTTAGTTAGCGATACACAGAGTATCGTGAATGATATCTGGCAACATATACAACCTTATTTTCAAGACCATCGTCCATTTGCTTTTTTCGGGCATAGTATGGGCAGTATTCTTGCTTTTGAAATGATACATAAAGTGTATACCGAAACAGGACGTTATCCGGTAACAAGTCTATTTTCAGGCAGAGTTGCTCCCCATATCCGTAGTGAAAAACAATGGAGTAAGCTACCCGATCAAGCGTTTATTGAAAAAGTCATTACCCTCGGCGGAATACCGGATGTTATACTGGAACATAAGGAATTATTGGAGATGATTATTCCTGTATTGCGTGCAGATTTTAGCCTTGTAGAGCAATATCGCTATGACAGGCAGTATAAAGTATTTCCATTTCCGATCACAGTGTTGACCGGGAAACAGGATCAAATGACAACGATAGATATCGAAGCATGGAGTGAGTATTCATCGCTTGATGCGACATTTAAATCTTATGATGGTGGACATTTCTTTATTAATACTTGCGCAGAACAGGTGCTTGCCGATATCCGAATGATTTTGTTAGAGCATGAGAGGAGCTTATCGTTATGAAAGTCGTATTATCCACATTGAACGCCAAGTATATCCATACATCACTGGCGATTCGTTGTCTCAAAGCCTTTAGTGAGAAGGACTTTGATATTGAACTTGCTGAATTTACAATCAAAGATCCAGTGATGAATATTGTATCTGATTTATTTCAACGTAAGCCTGATGTAATCGGATTCTCTTGTTACATCTGGAATATTGAAGAAACGATTAAAGTGATCGATATTCTCAAAAAAGTAATGCCCGAAGTGAAGATTGTGCTCGGTGGGCCAGAAGTGTCTTACGATACCGAATACTGGATGAAACGTGTAAACAATATCGACTTTATCGTAATTGGAGAAGGCGAAGAAACGTTCCACCATTTACTGCAAGAGATCGAAGGCGCAGGCAAATATCATTTTGTCTACGGGGTTGCTTATCGTAAAGGTGAAGAACTGATTATGATGCCCGGTCGTCCGAAGCTTGATCTGAATGAATTGCCTTCACCGTACCGCTTTGTCGAAGATGTGCCTGAACTGGCGAAGCGTGTTGTTTATTTTGAAACGAGTCGTGGGTGTCCATTTAGCTGTCAATTTTGTTTATCCAGTATTGAGGTAGGTGTGCGGTACTTTGATATCGAACGTACCAAAAGCGATATTCTGTACTTGATTGAACAAGGAGCCAAATTAATCAAGTTCGTCGATCGTACATTTAATATTAAGCGTGACTATGCGATGGAAATGTTTGAGTTCTTAATTGCTAATCATAATGGATGTACCTTCCAATTTGAAATTACCGCAGATATTATGCGTCCAGAAGTATTGGATTATCTGGCAGAACATGCACCTCCAGGTGTATTCCGCTTTGAGATTGGTGTGCAATCGACCAATGATCCAACCAACGAATTGGTGAAGCGTCGTCAGAACTTTACCAAGCTCAGTCGTACCGTAACGAAGATCAAAGAGTCAGGGAATATCGATCAGCATCTGGATTTAATCGCAGGATTGCCACTTGAAGATTACGATACATTCCGCAAAACATTTAACGATGTGTTTGCATTAGGGCCGGAAGAATTGCAATTAGGATTCCTCAAAATGTTACGGGGAACAGGGCTTCGGATCGATGCCGAGAAATATCAGTACACGTACATGGATCATGCACCGTATGAGATTTTGAGTAGCGATAAGCTGACCTTTGACGATATCGTGCGCTTGAAGCGTCTGGAAGATGTGTTAGAGAAGTATTGGAATGCGCATCGGATGGATTATACGCTGAACTATCTGCTGTATAACGAATTCCAGTCGCCATTCGACTTTTTCCAAGAGTTCGGGAATTACTGGGAAGCGCAAGGCTGGCAAAAGATCGGTCATCAGCTGGAAGATTTATTTACCCATTTACAAGCATTCTTAATGGATCGTCAGACCCCGCGGATGAATGTTGTACTGGGACTGATGAAGTTAGACTACTTCCTTAATCACAAATACAAACCACGCAAAATCTGGTGGGACTTCACGATGAACAAAGACCAGATGTCTAGCCATATCAGACATGCGATTCAACAACCGGAAGACTTTTCAACCGAGTTTGTCGAATTGAAATTGAATGACAAAGAACTTCACAAGCATACCGTGATGGAAGAATTACCATTCCGTCTGGATAAAATTCTTGCTGGCGAACCATTAACGGCGAGCGAAGGACGCAGTCTGTTACTGGTAGCGTATCAACAGAATGAACAGCAAAAACCTATATTTTTCACCACTGCTTTATCGCCTGAAGGAGCAGCAATGTAAGATATAGTAGTCCAATATTCATCTTAATAAGATAATAAAAGGATGCTCGTGTATCAATGACACGTAGCATCTTTTTATTATTTTTGATCGTACATATCGTTATCAATAATAAAAAACCACCCGTAAGGATGGTTTAGCCATAGATGTATTGAAAGCGATTACTCCGGTTCCACTCCTGCCACTACCCAACGCTTACTATACTTTTCCATCCGTGGATGTAGTGTTTTGGGTTCTTCCGTCAAAACGATTTTGAGCTTGCTAATCCATTCTTCAAATGAAGAAAACGATGCAAATAAGTTCGCCATCTCAGGAGTCATCAGTAGAAAATAAGGCGATTGATAGTGATCGACTAATGTACGTAATGCCGCTTCGATCGGGGTGTACTTTTTACGTTTGCCGTCCCAATTTTCAACCGTAATGCTTTTGCGACTGGTTTCTCTTTTCCAGGCATGAAGCCGATCTTCACGTTTGTAATAAGCAGATACCGGTTCTTTGGACATGCGTTTAACCGTCAGTTCATGCAGTGGATAGAGTACCAAGCGTGTGAACTGCATATGATCCATCGTGCGTAGTGCCAGATTGAGATCGTCATCTGTTGTATGTTCAAACGAATCGTAGTAGATTAGCGTGCCTTTGCTTTTTTCAATCACAGGTTCTTGTCCATAAGGTACAGTGGTATATGAATTGGATTTCATCAAAATGCCCCCTCATCGTAAACGGATATATGTGTATATAACCCTATTTTGTGAAATTAGACAAGTTTTAATATTGAGGTAGAATGGTAGATAGAAGTTGAATATCACCTATATGAATGGAGGATTATCATGATTAAAGGATTATACGAAGCCTTGTTACCTGTCAAAGATATGAATAGATCGCTCGCTTTTTATGAAAATTTAGGGCTAGAAATCGCTCATCATGGCGAAAGTTTGAGTTTTGTATGGATCGAAAAAGGGGTCAGTTGGTTAGGCTTATGGGAAGGTGAACAGGTCAATACTCCATATCATCCTTCTTTGCGTCATATTGCATTTCGCGTCGATTATGAAGATATCAAGCAAGCCAAAGAATGGTTAGAAGCCAAAGGAATCGCTGTACGTGAAGTGTTTGGTTTTCAACCGATTGCGCCGATTGTATTACCGAATAGACCTCAAGCGCATACCGCTATTTATTTCGATGATCCTGATGGCAACTTATTAGAATTTATCTGTCCTATCGAATTAGACACATCGGATCAAGAACAGATGATGTATTTGCATGAATGGGAAGAATTGCAGTCCAAGCGCGGTAAAGAGTGAGCACATTTATGAATCATGATTTTAATCAATGGTTAGAGCAGACTTTTCCGCAAATGAAGTTAGAAGTGCCTTTGTTTTATAACTTTCCTTTAGGATTACGGTTTGAATTAGGAGTACCTTATCGGGGGATTGATGATCCGACTTATTTTGAACAACTTGAGCAGCGTGCTATCTCTTTATTTGAAGCTGTATTTGCTGAAAGTGAACAAGTATGTGTAATGACTTTTACCTATCAGACTGCATTATCGGATATTGAGCATATTGAGCGCAATGAAGTTCAGGTGTTAGAAAATTATCTACAACTAGAATGTGTTTCACAGGTTAGTATTCACTCTGAACAACCTGATTATGATGAAGATACAGCAGAATTAATGGGATATATTCAAAGTAAATATGTATGGTGTACGGTTGGTGATCTTGATTATGCAGGTATTTTGAAAGCAATTGGTTATACTGATTTTCCAGAGCGAGAAGCTTTTTTAGTAGAAAGAGTATTTTTTATAGAACCCAAGCAAAAAATCATTTTCCATATGTACGATGATCGTGGATTGGATATTGTAGGTATGCAACAAGAGTCATTACAGCGCTTGTATCACCAATATTATGATTGGCTTTTACCTTATGATTTGGAAAAGATGAATCAGGTTTTTGGTATATAAACAAAGGAGGTATTTATGAGCTATACATGGATCGGAAGTGAGCGACCTTTTTTAGATACGCCAACGATCACAGAGCAACAAGGGATACATATAGGATGGTATGGTGGCAATACAGAAGCGGGTGCGAATAAAAATGAAGATGGTTTATTCATCATGCAAAGTGAAGATGGTTCTGTCAAATTAGCTGTTCTTCTGGATGCTCATCAGACAGCAACCAGTGCAGCATTGATTGTACAGACATTGCAACAGGACGAAGCTAAACTTCAAGCGATATTAGAGCATCCTGATGTATTCGACGTATTTGAAAAGTATATTGTGTACTTGTTCTCAAGTGTTGCATTTCGCCAAGCTTGTCAGCAGGTCATCGGAGAAACGTCTTGTCTAATTGTTTTGCAAAAAGAATCGTATCTATGGTGGTTCTCGGTAGGCGATTGTATAGCATATTTGCTTCATCCCGATCTAGCTCACTGGGGACAGTATGGTCTTAATCAACGGCAATTCTACGAATGGATCGGACAGGTCAATACGTTCGATCTGGAAGTTCCTTGTTACACGATTGGCAAAAGACAATTGCGAGCAGGGCATAATATCATCGTCTTAATGACTGACGGTGTAGTCGATACGCCTGATCAGTATTTTCAACGTCCTGAACATCTGTATCAAGCATTGGTCAATGATGATAAGCTCCAGCCGAATATGCAGTCGATCTTAGACCATATTCATACCCAACGTGGAAAAGATAGCGCCACCATCATAAGCTGGGAGTACAGCAATTCTCAAGCTCCACAGATGCCATCAGATATGCCCTAAATGAAGATAAGATTCAGCGATTACTACATTCTCAACTATACTAGCGAGCAAGAATGGAGATTGTGATGAACAAACGAGCAGCAGGAATCAGCCTGATTGCCATAGCCGCATTTTTGTATGGTGTGAAATACATGAGTGCTGCGATTTGGGGATCAGGAACAAATACATGGAACAGCGATTTATTTAATAATTTTTTGAATAGTGTAGGTCAAGCCCCTTTGTACCTCAGTTGGATATCTTTAGCGGCGGGAATTGTGTATCTATATCAAGCAGAAGTAGAAGACAATGAGCGTAAACGTCAGCTAATGACTGTTAAGAAACAGCAGAAAATCGAAGAAGAACCACAGCAAAATCCGAATTAAGTATAGTTTGAATCTTAGAGTGAGGTGGAGTACTTGCTCTTTGGTTATAAAATGAAAGACCGTTGCTATAATTGAACGGTCTTTTTAACGTGAGCTATGTTATTTTGTACAACATGATTTTAAATTAGACCAGAAAAAGCTATCCTTATACTGCCAGGGGCTTGTACTCTTCTTATTAAATGATGACAGATACTTCGCGTGCTTGAATATCTAATTCTTGCGCAGCTGATGAAATTTTAGTGAAGTCACTCATCGCTACTTGAATCTGTTGTTGGCTTTGTTCTACAGTTGATTGTGCTTCATTTGTGCCTTTAGCGATTTTCTCAATCTCTTGAGTAATTGAATCTACACTATCACGTACTTCAATAATTGATTTTTCAACCATGGTTGATAATTTACGAACTTCTTTGGCAACCACATCGAATCCACGTCCAAATTCACCAGCATGAGCCGCTTCAATCGCTGCATTGAGCGCAAGTAAATGAGTCTGAGAAGAAATCTCACGAATCGTCTGTACAACTCCTTGAATCGATTGTGCTTGTTGTTGAAGATTAACGAGTGTATGTTTATTTTCAGCAGAGACATCTGCAATTTTGTTGATACTTTGTAGCAGTTCTTGACTACGTTGAATCCCTTTATTCGCACGTTCGCTCATACTATCCGCCATATGTTGCAGTTCAGTCACTACATGAGTCATATGATTTTGTCTTTGAGTGATATTAGTAGCAATCTTGGAGACCCCGATCACTTTCCGGGTACTATCTTCAAAAATAGGCATATACGTAGCTTCTAGCCAGATCGGCTGACCTTGAGCATCCATACGCTCGATTTTATTTTGAAAACTTTCTCCAGACAACAGGCTTTTCCAAAATAATTCGTATTGAGGACTATTTACAAATGCAGGAAAACAAAACCTTTGATGCTCCATACCTTGCATCTCTTCGCGTGTATATCCCATTGTCCGCGCAAAAATATCGTTTACATAAGCTACACGTCGATGAACATCAAACCGAATAATAGCAAGGTTATTTTCCAAAGCTTTGACGACTAAAGTATCCATTGTTTCTTGATTGTAATTTTGCACAAGTAACTCCCTCTCACAAATAAAATCATCCAATTCAGCTATTCTTTTTTTTAAAAGTAGATACGATTATAAGTAGGTATTATTTTTGGATAGAGGTAAAAAATTTATATTTATTATAATATCGACCGTTTCTAAATGTTTAATGAGCATTTAAATCATATATTTCATTAAAAGAATGACATATCGTTTGATTTGGAGGAATTATTGGAACAAGATAAAATAGTGTAGTGATATACAGTTTATATAAAGTCATGTATACTTCATTCTCGGTCAAGTCATCTTTATTATCTAGATAGCGAAAGGACGGTACATATATAATGACAACAGCAGATCAGAATCAACAAGCACAAGAGCAAATTATTCAGGACACAGCACAATTTGTGCAATCCGTTCTTGGTGAAGATACCAGTGGTCATGATTGGTGGCATATCCATAGGGTGGTACAAATGACAGAACGGATTACAGCGGCTGAAGGAGCTAATCGATTCATTACAGTAATGGCGGCTTTACTTCATGATGTAGCTGATGAGAAGTTAAATGATTCTAAAGAAGCAGGTATGCGTAAAGTGACCGACTGGTTAGAGACTCAACCAATCAATGAACAAGATACAGAACATATTGTGGATATTATTGCTACGATGTCTTACAACGGTGGAAATAATCCTCCTGTGCGTACACTGGAAGGACAGATTGTACAAGATGCGGATCGCTTGGATGCGATTGGAGCGATCTCTATTGCGCGTGTCTTTGTGTATTCAGGGCATACGGGTCGTCCGATTCATGATCCAGCTATTCCGGTACGCACATCAATGACACCTGAACAATATCGCAATGAGAAGAGTACAGCGATCAATCATTTTCATGAAAAATTACTCAAATTAAAAGATAAGATCAATACGCCTGCTGCCCGTATTATAGCCGAAGAGCGTCACCGCTATATGCAAGAGTATGTAGATCGTTTTTATAAAGAATGGAATGGCGAAATCTAAATGTAGACATCCTATACAAAGACTTGTGCAAAGAGAATAATCTTTCACAGGTCTTTTTGTATATACAACGATATAGGCAAAAGATCATGTACACTACTGATGTCGCTCGGTTGTTCTGTTCTTTATGAAACGGTATACTGGAAAGTAAGATCTTAACGAAAATTGATATTAAATTCTATGTGTATTTACTGAAGTACTACTTTGTTACAATACTTACTTCTAGCTGATATTATTCTTGGGAGATGGATAGTTAAAGAGATCAATCTACAAGAAATACTACATCAAGGAGCGATACAACATGAAACGTTTTTTTGATGAATTAGGAGAACCATATAGTTTCTGGTATTCATTACATCATGGCAAACCTGTACTGGTAGAGTGCCCCAAATGTGCAAGCCCTGCCTCTATCACCGATAATGAATCAATCGAAATGCAATGTTCTCATTGTTTTTATAGTCAAACGTATCAAATAGACTATGATTATACAGCAAGCGGTGTATGTACCTTTTGTGAGCGCTGGTTTAATGAGTCAGTCACAGATAAAGGACAGCATCATCATAAAAATGTACATATTCGCTGTCCGTATTGTCAGACCACTAATCAAGTACCTCTCAACAAGAAAACATCCAACCGATATTCTTTAGGATTTGAGATTAGAGATGGGAAAGATCCATTGTTTCAACTGAACCTATATTTGCTGACCCATTATCGGGGCAAATTAATCTGGGCACTCAATCATGAACATTTAAATTATCTGATTGATTATATTTCGGCTGATCTACGGGTTAAGCCTTCTGTGTATATTAAGCGTCATGCGTCTTATCGATTACCCAAGTATATGAAAGACGCTAAAAATAGAGATGGAATCGTCAAAGCGTTACACAAGTTACAGCATAAGTACGAACATACCCATAGTATGGTGTGATGCTATTTGCCCAAAGAGGAGGAATATTCTATGAATCCACATCAACAGCACATCGTTGATTTGCATGAAAAAGGAGAATTACAGCATGCTCAGTTTGATCATTTTGTAGAGCTGTTGCCTGTGATGAATAAGATTGAAAATCAATGGTTATATCTCAATGTGAAGAAATGGGAACAGAATCCGCTGGCTACACCTATTTATTATTTTAATGAAGATTGGCTCAATGAATTGGAGTATCAAGGCGGAACCATTACGAATGCTCGTGAGGATATCTTTCCGGATTGGGTGGATGATCATGCGATACAGACATGGTTAGAATTAGCGACGTTTGAAGATATTATTGATATTTTGAGCAATACCGGGCAGACACCAACACCTGAAATGATGGTGATTGCGATTAATTATTATTATGAATACGATGCTTTTCTAGAATATGATGACGTGGTCGCTAGAATGGATAATCATTAATATTATTGAAGGAGTTGTATGGTATGAGTGAGTCAGATACATATCGGTTTCAAGTAAATCTTAGTGGAATGATCAATATTTTATCCAATCATTTGTATAGTAATCCTAAAGTGTTTTTACGTGAAGTGTTGCAGAATGCAGTTGATGCTGTAACCGCTCGTTCTCAGCAAGATCCTACGTATCAAGGAAGTATCCATCTTGAATTAACCGGTACAGGTGCTGGGTCGACATTGATGATCGAAGACGATGGAATTGGCTTAACTAGAGAAGATGTGCATGAGTTTTTGGCAATGATCGGTCAATCGTCTAAGCGTGGTGGAGCAGATGCGTTTACGCAAGAGACCTCATTTATCGGACGATTCGGGATTGGATTATTATCTTGTTTTATGGTCAGTGATGAGATTGTGATGGTGACTCAATCTGCCAAAGGTGGCAAAGCGCTAGAATGGCGTGGTAATCCAGATGGTACATATCATATTCGTGAGTTAGAGACAGAGTTATCTCCAGGAACCAAAGTATATTTACGTTGTAAGCCTGATTGTGAAATGTATTATGAATCGGAGTTGTTACAACAATGGATCTATGATTATGGGGCGCTATTGCCATACCCGATTACATTCCGTGATGGACAGACTCAGCGTATTGTGAACGATCAGCGTCCGTTATGGTTAGATGATCCAGAGCGAGCACGTGGGCATCGTGAAGAAGTATTGCAATTGGGACAACGTTTACTAGGAGAGAAGTTTCAAGATTATATCCCTTTGAAGACTGCTTCTGGACGCACAGGTGGGATTGCGTTTATTTTGCCACACTCGGTCAATCTGAATGTTAAAAAATCCAATCGTGTGTATCTCAAGTATATGTTGGTCTCAGAAAAAGCAGAAAACATTTTGCCAGACTGGGCGTTTTTTGTGAAAAGTATCATCTGGACCGATGAGTTACAGCCGACAGCATCTCGTGAACATTTTTATGAAAATGAGAAACTGGAACAAGTACGTCAGGAGTTAGGAGATAGTATTCGTGCTGAATTGTTACGGATGGCTGAATACGATCCTGATCGACTGCAACGGATTATTCAATTACATGCATTATCGATGAAAGCTCTGGCGGTTGAAGATATATCCTTTTTCCAGATTATCTATCGCTGGTTGCCTTTTGAAACGACATATGGTCGCCGTAAAGTGCATGAATTAATGGCCGATGGACAGAAGATGTATTACACGACAAGTCTGGATGAATATCGTCAGATTACACATGTGGCTTCTGCTCAATCATTGTTAGTGGTCAATGGTGGTTATGTGTATGATGCCGAACTGATTGCTTTACTTCCTGAAGTGTGTGCAGAAGCGCAGACAGAGCGCTTGATTCCAGAAGATGTCTCGCTTGCTTTTACTGATATTACCGCAGATGAACGTAAGCAGTATTATGAGGCTGTTCGCTATGCGGATGTGGCTTTGCAACGATTCCGCTGTCAGATTCAACTTAAACGGTTCAAGCCGGAAGATTTGCCAGCATTATTTACTTTGTCGCAAGAAGCTTCTGATCTGCGCTCGATTGAAACATCCAAATCAGTCAGTCCGCTAGCATTAACTTCAGTCTTGCAGAGCTTAAGTTCTTCGCTACAAGAATCTGCTTATTCGACACTGTATCTGAATATTAACAATTCGGTTGTAGAACGTATTTTCCAAGCCAAAAATGAAAGTATGATCGTTGTGGCTATTGAGATGTTATATGTAAATGCATTAATGATGGGACATTACCCGATGAACAGACAAGAGATGCAAGTATTAAATCAAGGAATTGTTCGCTTTTTGGATTGGGGATTATCGGCGAATAACGATCAAGGAGGACATACGGAATGAATCATCAACCAGAACAGATAAATCCAGATTTTGAAGATATTATGGATCAAGCTTATAGTTTACCAAATGGACGAGCCAAGATTGCTTTATTAGAAGAAGCGATTCGGATTGCAGATAGTCTTGGTGATGTTGAACAGGGCTATAGTGCACGTGAAGAATTAGTAGAAACATGTACTTTTAGCGGTCATCCGATGAAAGCACTGGTTGCATTCTCATGGTTACTTGGACAATTTGATCAACAACCGGATGAATACGATGATTTTACATTATTATGGTCGTACAAGTGGATTCTGGATTCGATTGCTTCTTTTCCAGAAATTAACCGGGCACAAATTGAAGAATTGCTAGCTGATATGCGTAGACGTTACGAACAATTCGGATACAGTGAGCGTTCTTATTATTACTATCGCTTTTCAATACTCAAAGATTATGGTGAAGTAGAAGAAGCACAACACTTTTTGGATAAGACCAAAGCGATGGATCGTGATGAGATGAGCGATTGTGAAGCATGTGAACAACATCAATTCGTAGAGTTCGAAGTGATGAAAGGCAATGACGAGCAGATCATTCGCACAGCTAGACCTATTTTGAGAGGTCGAATGACATGTGGCGAAGTTCCTCATCTGACATTATCGAAAGTGTTAATGCCATTGTATCGTCAGGGTAAATTAGAAGAAGCAGAGAAATATCAAAAACAAGGCTATCGCCTGATCAAAGGCAATCGTGACTTTGTACTTCATTCGGGTGAGCATATGTATTACCTGTTAAATATCGATCTTTTGCAGGCTTTGGAAGTATTTGAACAATGGGTTGGATTATCTTTGGATCATGAGAATCCGCGTGATAAGATGATGTTTAATGCGTATGCAGCTGTCCTGTTCAAGCGTCTGGTTGCTGATGGCAATGTAAAATCTGTCAAATTACCAGCTGGCTATCCCTATCCAGAAGAAGCTAATGATTTGCCAGCTATAGCGAGTCGTCTAGAACAAATGGCACTAGAAACAGCAGGGCGGTTAGATCAGCGCAATGGAAATCGTTATTATACGACTTTGATTCAGCAATTATAAATCAGGCTGTTATTTACAAGTTAGATACATTCGTTCGTATTGCAGATACATGTTCTCTATATACTAAACCTAACGAATCATTGACAAAGAGGAGAGAACAGAGAATGAATAGGTCTACACGTAAAAATAACGATAACCAACAATGGAGTCGATTGCAGATATCATCAGGTCTATGGAAAATCAGTCTATTGATCGTAGGCTTGATGATCGTAGCAGGGTGTGGTAATTCTCAGCAACAAGCAACACCTACAACTTCTGGATCCACGACTCCATCTGACAATAATATTGTAGAACCGTCCGTCACAGCGTCTACACCGGCGACAGCAGAGCCACAATCTTCAGAAGAGACTATTCCCGAACAGTCAACACAAAGTGAAGATACAGACGATACAGATACCTTTTCAGGAACAACAATTCTCAAAGCTGCTAAAGAAGGCACATTGCCTGATTTGCCTAAAGGTCTAGCATTAGGATCAAGCCGTGAGACATTATTTCAATTAAAAGGGAAGCCAGAATTAGGTGATACGGATGTTCCAATGTTGAGTTATGGTACATTCGATGTGGCTTTCGATGGAAAAGACAAAATAGTGGAACTCACATCTAGTGCAGACGCTTATAAAAAGTTGAAAATGGATACTATTATCACTGAATTGGGTAAGCCTGATGAAAAAAATGATACGTCTAAAGATGTAGCTTATACAGCAGAAGCTACGTATCAAATGACCAATCAAGATATTCCTAAGTATTTTCTTGTCTTTTCGTATCATACTCAAACTCAAAAGATACAATATGTTCGGTTGTATGAAGAGATTCAGTAATACACAAATAAGCAACATATAGATATAGAAAGGCACTCTTTACGAGTGTCTTTTTGTTTTGATCATAAATTGTTAAATCAACAGATAAAGAGTCAGTCTATTTCACTTGCTCCTGGATCACAAATAAAAGTCGACTTTCCAATGAAGCCTGCTAAAATAGAAGTATACATGGTAAAAAATGGGGAGTACTTTCCAGTAGAACTAAATCAATCTGGACAGTATTCACTACCTGAAAAGTCTGATGATGATGTGCAGCATGCACTTTCTGCGACATGGAATAAAGATAACAACAGTCAGTATTATTTTGGCATGCATATTCGTTAAGCTCAAAAAGGATCTTATTTTGTCAAAGGAGGATTTTCAATGAATTATAGTCAACGACTTCAGAATCTGGTATTGCATTTTCAGACCGAATTGAACCGTATTCCTCAAGACGAATTCAGCGCCAAAGCGCATCCTGCCAAATGGTCTAAAAAAGAAATTGTGGGTCACTTATGTGATTCGGCTGCGAATAATTATATACGCTTTGTCAAAATAGCTCTGTCGGATTATCCGATTCCACTTGAAGGATATGATCAAGATCGCTGGGTAGAACTGAATGATTATCATAATAGTTATGATCCATATGATGTGATTCAGCTCTGGATCAATCGTAATGTTCAGATTGCTACTGTACTGGCACAGATTCCAGAAGAAGATTATACCAAAGAAGGTATTTTGCCTTCCGGTGAAAGTGCGACACTCGACTGGTTAGCTGCGGATTATATTGAACATATGATTCATCATTTCCGTCAGATTCTTGGTAATGAACGCATTGAGACGATGATTAACCAAAGTAAAAAGTCCAAAGTTGAACATCGTTAAATAACATAGTATATTCATACAGATCATATTCCTACTGTCATACAGGGATATGATCTATTTGCATTTATTTGATAAGGAAAGTAGGTTATACATACGATGATCTCTGTGATTAAAGAATTGAAAGTAGAGGAACTTGAACCTTTGGTGCTCCAAAGTGAACAAGAAGGATTTAGACATATCCGTCGATTGGTTAACGAATATCAGTCAGGAGAAAATACATTTTCAGGTCAAGGCGAAGTACTATATATTGCCCACGAACAAGAGCAGATTGTCGGTGTCATCGGACTGAATCAAGATCCTTTTTCCGATCAATCTACAGGTCGTGTACGCCGATTGTATGTTCATCCAGACTATCGTCATCGAGGAATTGGTACGCAATTGGTGCAAAAAGTGACTTCTGAAGCAAACAAGTTCTATAATATACTGGTACTGCGTGCAGATAGTGAGCAAGCCAGTCAGTTCTATCTAGCGCTAGGATTTAAGCCGGATTCTCATGATCCACATCGTACTCATTACAAAGTATTATAATGTTCTCACATGTATAGGAGCTGATTCTGTTTTGCCGAAACAAAGAAAAAAATGGATTTTGATATTGATCTTTTTTGCACTGATTTTGAGTATGGTGGCTACTGTCCCAAGTGAAAAGTCTTATAATCAATGGTTAGCCACTCAATACAATCTAAAGTGTACAAGTGATACAGTAACGAGAGATTGTAGTATTAATGGACAAGCGATTGAACGGAAAGACAAAACAGAACGTCATTTGTTTCTTTATAAAAAAACGACAGATGAATACTCGACCAATAAAGGAAATTTGACGATCAAATCGTTAGGAATATTTGGTCATTACTTTGATATATCTTCCTCATAAAGCTGTATATATTAGAGCGTTTACACTGCGTTGATATTTTCTATTTTTATTTACAAAAATCTGGATTGACAACGATAGTTCTCCCCCTTAAAATGACGATAAGCCACATAGGCGAAGTTGAAATGAAGAGAGGGGACTATCATGCTGCAAGTCATCCGTAGAGTGCTGGAATGGTTGTTTGTCGATAACAAACAGGTATATCAATTCAGTGATGTGTTTTGTGAAGATAGCGGGTTTGTCGTCTATATTCCTGAACAGAAATAGCAGGTAGTCTATAATCGTCTTATCAATCGATAAGCCCTATGATTTTTTTGAAAATCAGCCGCAAGCATAGATGAGTGATCATCTAAGTGTTGCGGCTTTTGTAATGCTTTCTAAACATACGTATAATGAAGATATATTTAACCTACTCATACACAGAAGGGGATTATGTACATGTCAGAATTACAAAAAGCTACATTTGCCGGAGGATGTTTCTGGTGCATGGTTACTCCATTCGAAGAATTACCAGGTATTCATGGAATCGTATCTGGATATACAGGTGGACATATCAAAAATCCAACGTACGAACAAGTCAAAACAGGCAATACCGGTCATTATGAAGTCGTTGAAATTACATTTGATCCGTCATTATTTGCTTACGAGAAATTGTTAGAATTGTACTGGCCACAGACCGATCCAACCGATGATGGCGGACAGTTCCAAGATCGTGGAACACAGTATCGTACCGCTATTTTTTATCATAATGAAGAACAGCAAGAATTAGCACTTCAGTCCAAAGTAGAACTGGCAGCAAGTGGTCGATTTACACAACCGATTGTCACTGAAATTTTGCCTGCATCTGTGTTCTATCCTGCTGAAGAATATCATCAAGATTATCACAAAAAGAATCCAAAACATTATAAAGAAGATCGTGAGCAATCCGGTCGGGACGAATTTATTGATAGCAACTGGCAACAGTCTTAAAATAGCAAGAGTAGAGGAGAATAGATAATGAAAAAGTTACGTTCACTGTTTGGTAAAAAGTCAGATGACACGAATGAATCTCATGAAGAGTCTACACCAAAGACTTCCACTTCTCCAACAGAGTCTGCTACAGAACCACAGAAAGTGAATCTAGCCAATCCTGAATTTCAAGAAATGGATCGGTTGCGTGAATTGTTTCAACAAGAGAAATTTAGTGAAGTTTTGCAAGAAGTTGAACCTTATCGTTCCTCTCTAGATACGTATGTGGTGAAAGAAGCGTATGGTTTGACTGCTTTGTCTTATTTTCGATTAGAGCAATATGAACAAGCACGAGCTACATTTGAATGGTTATGCAATGAGTATGGAGATATCAATGATTGGTTTAATTTAATGACTTCGGCTATTCTGGCAGGTAAAATCGATCAGGGCATGGAAGCTTATACACAAGCCAAAGAATTACGTGCACACGCTGAAAATGATGAAGGTGTACCTATTCCGCAGATGATGTACTATGCTTGCCGTGCACTTGCAGATGCTAAGGAATATGATCGTGCATTTAAAGTATTAAATGAATTAGTTGATATCCATAAGCAACTTCATATTACAGATGATACGTTCTTATATATGCGTGGAGTGCCTATGTTACCTCATACGATGGAAGCCGCCAAAATTATTTTAACAGCTCGCAAAGATAAAATGGATATTGATACATGGTTTGCGATGTTAGATGCTTCGCTGGATGAAGAAGGCAGAGAAATAGCACGACAGACCAAACAGCAAATTATAGCTGTTCAATAAGGAGCAAAGGTGGATGAGCTATATCACTGAACTAAGAGCAGTTGTAGGAAGCAGACCTCTTATTATGGCTGGTGCTACTGTTATATTAGTAAATGATCAACAACAGATCCTTTTGCAAAAGCGTGTAGATAATCATTGCTGGGGATTACCCGGTGGAAGTATGGAACTTGGCGAGACATTAGAACAAGTCGCTAAGCGAGAACTAGAAGAAGAAACAGGTTTGGTAGCTGTGCATTTGCAGCTACTGGATATCTTCTCCGGCCCTGATCTATATTATCAATATCCGCATGGGGATGAAGTCTATAATGTTGTAGCAGCTTACGTATGTAGAGAGTATACAGGTTCACTTCAAGCGCAATGTTCTGAAGTCCAAGAATTACAATTTTTTGACCTTTTTGTATTACCACAGATGATCAATCCACCTGATCGTCCTATTATTCAATCTTTTACGCAATCATTTCTAGGAAGTGATCGTGATGCTGTCACCGAAAGGAATCCAAACGATTGAAAAAAACCATTATCGTATTGTTGCTTATTGTATTGGTTGGATGTGAAAATCAGTCTACTCCCACACAACCGGTAACAGCTAAAGTCATTCGAACACCTGATCGACCTGTAACCAATACTACTGAGGCACCCACTTCAGAAAAAGGATTAACCACAGATCTGATCGAACAGTATGAAGCCAAAGAAGCTACAAAAAAAGCGAAAAAACAACAGAAAATGATCCAATTACATGTTGTACCGAATACCGATGCTGAATATCAAAAGTTACAAGCACAGACATGGGATAATATCGTTATCGCGAAAGTGAATATAAATCAGCAAAAAGTAAGTACCGTGCGAACATGGATCGATCATTATCGTAATGGACAGTTCAAAGAACAAATGCTGTATAACAATTTTGCTATTCCAGACGGAGAAAAAGAAATGTCGATTAGCTCTTATTCTAAAAGAGAAGATAATCGCCATGAGACGGTTGTGATTATGATTCAAGTGGGATTAAATTCTACCAGCTTAGAGTATACATATCTTCCAGTACATGCTTCTACATCCATGTCGAGTACCTTGTTGGATCAGCGATCAATTCCGATCAATACGACGGTTGATCTTTCTATGCGTGTCAACAATGATGGTCAACACACTATGACAAGTAGCAATCTAGCTGAAACGATCAAAAATAACAAAGAAGTATTTGTGTTACGTGCCAAATGGGTGGGGTTGTCCAAATGAATCATTCCCACCTATAATGAACAAGTCATCCGTAGAACGATGATGTAGAGGGGTTATTTATATTTTAGACAGAAAAGAGATGATCGTATGGCGTTAAACAATCCAGCACTTAGTGAAAAAGCATTTTCGGATTTTAAAGAAAGTGATTTTAAAGCAGGAGCAATGACGGTTGGCGGTACTGTTGGAAAAACAATGGTACTTCTTGCTTTGCTAATGGTTGCAGCAGTGTACACATGGTATTTGTATTATCAAGGACAAGATGTGACTGGTTTTCTGATCGTAGGTTTGATCGGTAGTCTGGTGACTTCGCTAATTACTATTTTTTTCAAAAGAGCAGCCTTTGTAACAGCACCTTTATATGTGATTTTGAATGGACTGATGTTAGGTGCGATTTCAGCATGGACCGATTATAGTTATCCGGGAATTGTTATCAATGCGATTCTGATTACGGTAGGGACATTATTCTTGATGCTAGCTATTTATACATTACGTATTATCAAAGTCACACCAGGATTTGCGCTAGGTATCGTGATTTGTACGGCTTCAATTGCACTTGTTTATCTGATTGATATTATTTTAGGATTTTTTGGAATCAGTGTACCGTTTATTCATGAAACTGGTTGGATCGGTATCGGGATTAGCTTATTTATCGTAGCGATTGCTGCACTGAACTTATTGCTAGACTTTCACTTCATTGAGACTGAAGCTCAATCAGGTGCACCTAAGTATATGGAATGGTATGCAGCCTTTGGTCTAATGGTGACCTTGATCTGGTTGTATATGGAAATTCTGCGTTTGTTATCTAAGCTGAATAGTCGTAACTAATCTACAGTATATTCGTTATAGTCTATTCATCATGCCTTGTTCCTAATTATAGGAGCAAGGCTTTTTGTATTATACCTTGAATGAAATCGGGAAGACCCTTATACTAAATCAAACTTATTATCGTTATCCCATATAAAAGCATCATAATCCCTATAATCAAAGGAGTGTTATATCTATGGTTCGTATAGAACAAGTTCTACCTACTGATCAGCATTTGAGAAGATTAATTCAGGCATTAGATGAAGATCTACTACAGCGGTATGATGAAGAAAATATTTATACAATTGATCTGGATCATCCTGATACCCTTAAAACTACTTTTATGGTGGCTTATGTAGATGATACACCAGCAGGTTGTGGTGCTATTCGTTCATTGGATGCAGACAGTGTAGAATTGAAACGATTTTTCGTCGACTCTACATATCGTAGACAAGGGATTGCTGGTAAAATGCTACAAGCATTAGAGCAGAGAGCGATTGAACAGGGTTGTCAATGGATTCGCTTGGAGACAGGTGCAGAACAATTTGAAGCGACAGCTTTTTACGAACGCAATGGTTATTATCGTATTCCTGTCTTTGCGGATTATAAAGATGATGGTATTAGTTTATGTTATGAGAAAAAGCTTGATTTGGATAAATAAATACTATTCTAGCGCTTTACCTGAACTTTACACAATACAGACTCCACGCTAACAATCATCGCCTATATTTAAATCGATGGGTATGACACGCCATACATAGCGTAATCGCGACAAGGAGCAGATGAAATGTTGAAGAACATAGGTAAAACGGCTTTATTGATGGCAGGAATTAGTATTACAGCAGCGGTAGCGAGTCCGCTGGTACATGCAGCAGAAGGTTCATCCGTGCCGCTTAGACAATCGATCGAGGCTATCGGTGGCAAAATGTACTGGGACGGAGAAGATAAAGCAGCCTTTTTCCAATTGAAAAATGGAATTACAGGTTCGATTACAGTGGGTGAGAAGAAATACCGACTGGCTGGCAAAAGCGGCGTATTGGAACAAGCTGCTCATTTACAACAGGGAGCTACCTATATTCCACAAAGCTTGCTGACAATGATCACTGCTGAAAATGCCAAATTCAATGATCCTGCTGATGCTATCCCTGTATTTTCGGTTCAGCCTACAGGCGAGACAGCTGCTGTAGAGTCAGGTGAAGATGCAGCAGATGATCCAGCGATCTGGCTTGATCCATCCAACGCAGCCAACAGCAAGATTATTGCTACGAACAAAGGCGGAGGCATGTTGGTCTATGATCTGAAAGGCAAAGAGTTACAATCTTATCCTACAGGTAAAATGAACAATACCGACCTTCGTTACGATTTTCCATTGAACGGTAAAAAAGTGGATATTGTTGGTGCGACCAATCGTTCAAGCAATACGATTGATATCTTTTCGTTTAATGGTCAGACAGGCGCACTTCAAAATATCCTTGCTACACCAATCAAATCCAAAATGGGTGAAGTATACGGATTTAGCTTGTACCATAGTGTAAAAACAAACAAATACTATGCGCTTGTTTTGGGTAAAGAAGGCGAATTCGAACAATATGAATTAATGGATAATGGTAGAGGCAAAGTAAAAGGATCATTGGTACGTCAATTCAAGCTGGATACGCAATCAGAAGGTATGGTTGCTGATGATGAATATGGCACATTATATATTGCTGAAGAAGATGCAGCGATCTGGAAATACAGTGCAGAACCTGATGGTGGTACCAAAGCTTTGAGCACAGTCGATGTTGCAGATGGTCGTCGTCTCCATGATGATATCGAAGGTTTAACCCTTTATTATGGTGCAGATGGAACAGGTTACTTGATGGCTTCAAGTCAAGGTAATAACACGTATGCTGTCTATGATCGCCAGAATAACAATCCATACATCGCTAACTTTACGATTAACGATGGCAAAGGTATCGATGGCACGACAGAAACCGATGGTATTGATGTATTAGGTGCGAATATGGGTAGCCAGTATCCGTATGGTGTATTTATTGCTCAAGATGATGAGAATTTGCAAAATGGTAAAAAGCTTAATCAAAACTTCAAGCTTGTACCATGGCAGTCGATTGATGCGGGTCTACATGAAGGTGTAGATATGACGACCAACACTAGCCCTGATCCACGAAAATTAGAAAATCGTCAATAAGGTATAGATGTATCGCTATACACTAATTTATTAAATAGTTGTAGGGTTTACTTCTACACATACAGACAAAAGTATCTTTCAAGATGCTGTTGTCTGTATTTTTTTATATTATCTATACCCATTTCTCTTCAAAGCAGATATAATCTTCAAATATAAAAAAGATAGGAGTGAGTAACCGTGTGGGGAATCGAACATTATTGGATTTTTATTTTGTCTAGTATTTTGCTCAATATAACACCGGGCAGTGATACGATTTATATTTTAAGTCGTAGTATTTTTCAAGGGAAAAAGGCAGGGATCATGTCAGTATATGGTATTGTCTCAGGTTCATTAGTACATACATTACTTGCGGGTCTTGGACTTTCTCTTATTCTTATGCAATCTGCGCTTGCTTTTAATATTGTTAAATGGATTGGGGCTGCCTATCTGATCTGGTTGGGTATTCGTTCGATTATGGCTCGGCACGAAGATAAACCATCGATGCAAGCTGTAGAGTCACAAAGCAATCGTAAAGTGTATTTGCAAGGCATGATGACCAATGTACTGAATCCCAAAGTTGCGCTGTTTTACTTAGCGTTTATCCCTCAATTTGTCAGCCCTGAACAGACGTATGGAGCAATTCCTTTTATCCTGCTCGGACTTACTTTTAGCACGACCGGGATACTATGGTGTATGTTATTGGTTCTGTTTTCTAGTAAAATGGCACAGCGTCTTCAATCCAGTCGTATCTCTACATATATGAACAAGATTACAGGTAGTATTTTTATATTATTAGGTCTGAATCTGTTACGTACTTCGCGTAATGTTTCATCGTAATTCTTTATCATTTTGAAAAAAATAAAGCCGTCTCTACCTACATAGCATAGGAGAGATGGCTTTATTTGGATGTAACGGGTTTAGTGGATAGGTGTTCATTGAGCCAATGAATCACATTTGCAGTCACTTCATCACGATTGGTATCATTTAGCGTCTCATGTCGGCTGTCTGAATACAAGTCGAGCTTCACATCTTCTAACCCTAACTGAAGATATTGTTGATACAACTGCTTGACCCCTTTACCGTATTGTCCGACAGGATCACGTTCGCCGCTAAATAAATACACAGGCTTATTCGGTGGAATACGCTTCATATGATCGGGTTGATGAATCTCTAACAACAATTCAAAAAAGTGAACATAAAAACGAACAGAAGGTAACTTCCCACAAAGTGGATCATTCATAAATAAAGATACTTCTTCAGGATCACGTGATAACCAATCAAACGTTTTACGTGGACGTGGGAGCCCTTTATTGTATGAAGCAAACACAATGATATTTAACAATAGACTACGATGTACTTGTCCACGCAGTCGTTGCTGAAGATGAGCAATCTGCTTACCTACACGGAGTAGATTACGCTTTCCATTTGTACCGGACAACATAAATCCATCATACAGATCAGGTTGCTCATACATCACCTTTTGAATAATAAATGAACCCATACTATGTCCCATAATAAAAAGGGGTGTATTCGGATGATGATCTCGAATCCACTCAGATAATTGCATCACATTCTGAGTCATCCAATAAAATCCGTTATCTCCTGGATCGCCTAAATATTCAGGCCCTGAAGCCGTTAATCCATGTCCACGTTGATCATGAGCATAGACTATAAATCCTTGCTCAGTTAGCGATTCTGCGAATCGTTTGTATCGTTTTGCAGTTTCAGACATGCCATGAGTAATCTGAACAATTCCGCGTAAAGGTCGATGATTCTGATCATCTTCTGGAAGCCATTCATATACATGGACAGCTACATTTTCAGGATCAGTCATTTTAAATGTACGTTCTAGCATCGTATTCCTCCTTGCAAATAACCTGTACAAATCTACATAATTGATGTAGATCTGTACAGGTCTATTGTTGTCTGACTTGGAACCTATAATCTAACTAATGTTAACCATTTATTCCCATTATTGAATCAAAGCTAACTAGAACTGTTCTGTCTTTTTAAGGCAAATAAGAACGAATAACCGTGCAATGACCATCTAATGTGTAGTCGCCTAGATTAGCAGGTAATAAGAAACATTGTCCACCTTTGACAGGGACACTTTCATTGCCCCATGCAATCGAACCTTCACCATCAGCGATGACTAGAATAGTAAAACTTTCTGCGGTTGTTGATAATGACCAAGCACCATCTACGACCCCTTTTTCAACAATAAAGTAAGGAGAAGCAGCGAGTTCTAACCATTCTCCAGCTGCAAGACCATCTGTTTTCATCGTCGTTGCGCCAGCGCCTTCATAAGCGATGACATTGAGTGAATCTTCAATATGGAGCTCACGAGGTTTACCATCTAATCCAGGACGATCATAATCGTATAAACGATACGTTGTATCTGAATTTTGTTGGATTTCAGCAACCAGTACTCCTGCGCACAAAGCATGTACAGTACCGGCAGGAATATAGAATGTATCGCCTGCTTCTACCGAAACCTCTTGCAATGTATCTGTAATTTTATTATTCTCAATCGCTTCTGCTAAGGATTCACGAGTCACGCCTTCTTTAAGACCGTAAATGATCTTAGCACCAGGCTTCGCCGCAAGCACATACCACATTTCTGTTTTACCGAGTTCCCCTTTAGGAAGCCCTGCATAATCATCTGTAGGATGAACCTGAACAGAAAGGTCGTCATTACAATCCAATAGTTTGATTAATAATGGAAAACGTCCGTTGACTTCAGATACACCTTTGGTGCCGAACCAATCGCGTCCGAATCGTTGTCCAAGTTCAGTTAAGCTTACACCATCTAATTCGCCACCGATAACAGAAGTGGTACCATTCGGGTGATCTGCGATCATCCAGCCTTCACCGATCACGCCTTCAGGAATATCCCAGCCAAATTGTTCAAGGGCACGTCCGCCCCACACACGTTCTTTAAATTCCGGTTGAAATTGAAGCGGGTATGGATTAGTCATTATTATCTCTCCTCCAAGTGTAATAGGTATACAACTGTTCTATGTATCCCATGCCGTCTGTGTCTCTAAGCGGTCTGTTTCTATCTTAACGTGACGATTGGAAAAATTCCAGACGCTCTCCATCAGGACCACTAAAGAAAAAGTAGCGACTGCCATTAGGAAGAGTGGTAATCTCTGCATCTAATTCTTGCAAATTTAAGGCTTGAATTCGTACATATTCTTGTTCAATATCATCTACTGCAAAAGCCACATGGTGTACCTTGCCTTCATTAGCGAGCTCACCTGTGTATCCTTCAACCAATTCGATTTCCGTTTGCGATTGATCTGGAAAAGCAAGAAAAGCGAGTTTGATATACTCATCGATATGTCCAGCATTTTCGAGATGTTTCAAACCAATAACATCTTCATAAAAAGCAATCGACACCTCGATCGATTTTACCATAATACCTACATGCTCTAGTTTGCGTACAGCCATCAATACTCACTCCTTCAATATAATGTTACTTCCAATACAGCAGTGGATACTTATTCATGGTGTTGATGATCCTTTTTTCTCAATCGCAATGAGATAAGGTGCATCTTGCCGTTGCAATTGTCGATAAATAATCGATTGTGCTACAGCGACAGGCAGAGAAGAAGCCCAATCTTGCACAGCCTTTGCTTCTTCTGCTCCGCCAGCATGTCCGGGATAGAGAACAATGGTGAGTATTCCCCGAATAGCTAATAAGTCAAAAGCAGAAGCCAAAGCCGTCAATGTAGACTCAGGTTCAGTAATAATACTCAGATCTCCTGTAGGCAGATACCCAAGATTGAACATGATCACTTGAATCTTACCATGCTGAGCTTCAGGAATATACTGGCTCATTGTAGCATGACTATCCAGAATCAATTGCACAGAAGCAAGCTTAGCTTGGTCTTCCTTATCTAAACGCTCCTGTGTACGATCCAGTGCATCTTGTTGAATATCAAAGCTAAATACCTGTCCACGTCTTCCAGCGGCTTTAGCAAGCATCAGCGTGTCTACACCTGTGCCAGCAGTCGCATCAATCGCATAACCTGAATGAGCATCCAGACGTTCCAATACTAATTTATGAGCATAACTTAAAACAGACAGAAATCCCATATCAAAGTGCTCTCCAATATTTGCTTTGCCATGTGTCCCGTTGCTTCAATTCATCATCAATCCCGTTAAGCACTTCCCATTTTCGCAGACTCCACATCGGCCCGATCAATAGATCACGAGGTGCATCTCCTGTAAGACGGTGCACGATTATCTCTGGTGGTAAAATTTCAAGCGTATCTACGATCAACTTAATATATTCGTCTTTTTCCAAAAAGCGTAATAATCCTGCTTCATACTGCTTAACCATCGGTGTTTTGCGCATAAGATGGAGCAGGTGAATTTTGATGCCTTGTACATCCATTTGAGCCACAGCACGACCTGTATCTAACATCATCTCATGCGTTTCTTGAGGCAGTCCATATATAATATGAGCACAGACACGGATACCACGAGCACGTAACTTGGCGACCGCTTCTTCATAACATTGGCTATCATGAGCACGATTGATTAGCTCTGAAGTAGACTCATGAATCGTTTGTAATCCCATTTCGACCCATAGATAAGTACGTTCATTCAATTCAGCCAAATAATCGACTACATCATCAGGTAGACAATCAGGACGAGTCGCTATTGATAATCCGACCACACCTGGTTGCTGCAAAATAATTTCAAAGTACTCACGTAATTGTTCGACAGGAGCATATGTATTTGTATACGCCTGAAAATAACCAATATACTGAGCATGAGGCCATTTCTGATGCTGACGATCACGAATATGATTAAATTGAGTGACCAGATCATCACGACGACTGCCTGCAAAATCTCCTGAACCGCGAGCGCTACAGAATGTGCAACCCCCTTTGGCGATTGATCCATCACGATTGGGACAGGTAAATCCAGCATCTAAGGTGACTTTGAATACTTTATTTCCAAATTGTTCACGCATTTCGGTATTCCACGTATGGAACCTTTTATCACTCCATAATAAGGGAGTGGAGGTAGCTTGAGTTGTAAGCATAGTGAAGCTCCTTCGATCGTTCTTGATTACGATATTTAAAGTATGAATCATACGTCTAATTCAGGTTATATTGTAACAAACATTTTTATTTAAAAGATAGCGGCAGGTGACGAACTTCCAAATATTATTCACAAAATAAATGTTTTAAAAGTAAGGCTCGCTTCATTCGACTAAAAAAGGGGTAATCATTGTTAGAAACAACTTAAAAGCTTTATTTTTTCATAGTTTATTACAACAAATCATTTAATTTTTGAGCAAAAAATGGTAGACTATGATTGCTAAATTTGTTGGACCCCAATTCCAAATATAGAGAAAAGGATTTTCTAATCTGCTTGCAGAGAAGGGAGATCCTTTTTTCCTGTTTACAGATAGATATGCAGATAAATGCTTTACTTTTTCTCATTTCTTCGTCACAATAATGCCTTAGTAGTAGGATAACTATATACACCATTGAAATCGGAGGAACGACATGCGTTTACGAGGTAGAAAAGGAATACGTGAAGGATTGGAGCAGCAGGAAGATTTAGTCGTGCTGAATCCTGAACAATATAAAGGAAAATGGCAAGAGCGTTTCGATAATGATCTACCGATTCATGTTGAATTTGGCATGGGTAAAGGAAGATTTGTTAGCCAGATGAGCGTTAAGCATCCAAATGTCAATTATATTGGATTTGATATGTACGATGAATTGGTACGCCGTGCCAGTGAAAAAACAAGAATAGCTTGGGAAGAAGCAGAGCGTGGTGAACCTACAACGATTCAGCTAGCCCGCGCGAATATTGAGAAGATTGAAGAGGTTTTTGCACCGGGTGAGATCGAGCGAATCTATCTTAATTTTAGTGATCCATGGCCGAAAAAGAAACACGGTCGTCGTCGCTTAACACATCCACGCTTTTTGGAAATGTATTGTAAGTTGTTAAATGCTCGTGGTGAAATTCATTTCAAAACCGATTCTGAAACATTGTTTGAGTTCTCTTTGAATTCATTTGCAGATTATGGTCTACAAATGACCAATTTGAGTCTGAATCTTCATCGCGATGGGATCAATGAAGAGCATGTGATGACAGAATACGAAGCTAAATTTATGGGAAAAGGCATGAATATTCATCGTTGTGAAGTACTGATCGGTGAAGAAGTATTGCGTGAATATCAAGTGATGCGTTTAGATAAATATTGATTTATACCACAAAAAAAGTAAGGTCTTATCCAGCGACTTAGGATAAGACCTTACTTTTTTCTACCATTTCAGCAATACTATGGGCACTTTGCGTTGGATTATAACGATCAATCTGAGCTATATTTTGCTTACGTTGTTCTACCACAGCATCATAATCATTGATCAACAATTCCATCCATTCGGTAACCACATCAATCGATGTAATCGGTTCTCCCCAACCTTGTTGCGTGAAATACTGAGAATTTTTTTCTTCTTGTCCGGGTAAAGGATTATAGAATAACATCGGGATCGCTTTGGCTAATCCTTCTGTACATGTCATTCCTCCCGGTTTGGTTACAAGAAGATCCGAAACTTCCATCAATTGATCAATTTCATTGGTGTATCGAATTAAATGAATATTAGGATGATTAAAGTTCACATTCTGCTCAGCTTTGCGATACGCTTTATCATTGTTACCAAAACAAAAAATAAATTGGATCTTATCACTGAAGCTGGTGAGATACGCATTGACCACATCATCGCTCATCAATCCCCAACCACCGCTCATCACTAACACAGTCGGCATATTTTTGAGTCCAAACTTCTGTTGAAATTCGACTTTGCCTGTATGTTCCCAGAACTTAGGGTGTACAGGAATACCAGAGACTTCAATTTTCTGAATAGGTACACCACGCTGTATTAATTTGGAACGTACATCAGGTGTAGAGACTAGATAACGGTTCACTTCTGGACTCACCCATGTTCCATGAGCATCGTAATCTGTAATGACCATACATAATGGTGTACGCAGTCCCAAACGTTTAAGCCGTGAAATCACTGCTCCGGGAATCGGATGCGTACATACAATCACATCTGGCTTTAACTGCCGAACAACATTATGAGTATGTGTATAGAAAAGACGATGCAAAGCTAGCGTAGCTAGCCGATTGATCGATTTTTTGTATTGGCTACGATACATCATACGCACAAGTCTTGGTTGCGAGATGACCGTTTTTTTGTATGCGGTTAGGATCAATGGAGCCACTTTAGGATTAAGGAAACTACCGAGTTCCAGTACCTTAGTCTGAATATTCGGCGAGATTTTGCGTAAGCTACTCGCTAATGCATAAGCAGCCTGTGTGTGACCCGAACCAAAACCTTCCGACAAAAGCAGCACTCTATATTTTGACACGTCCAATTCACCTTTTCTGCAAGGTATTCTCTAATAAAATGGAGTAGAGGAAGGATAAGTATTAATCCTTCTCTGTAACACTACTGTAACAATCCGGTAATATTGCTAGAATAGCTTTTTTATGGCCATAATGCAAATGTACCCATCGCTACCGATGTTCCGATCGCAGCTCCCACCAGTACATCTGAAGGATAATGTAATCCCAAGTACATACGTGATACAGCAACAATCAGTGCGAATGGCAACAGCAACAGAATCATGAGTGGATCTGTCAACATAAATGGAACAGTAACAGAAAAGATCGCTGTCGTATGTCCTGATGGAAACGAATGGTCTGTTAATGGATTGCGGAACGTAATCGTTTCTGGGATAGCCAGATAAGGACGAATACGTGGGTACAGCTTTTTGACGATAGCTACAGGTACATGGCTAATGGCTAATGCTACAGCAGCTTGAAGTCCTGCGCGGCCCCAAGGTGCGGGTGCGAATTGCCATACCGCCAGAGTAGCTATAATGGTAAATGTCGCTCCGCCTAGATTCGTTAAGTAATAAAAGAAAAGATTTAAAAACTTATTATGAAGTCTTGAGTTAAACCATCTGAAAATGTGTTGCTCCATCGTTTGTAGGCGAATAAGAAAATGACGCATGAGAGACCCCCGTATTAATTGCCAATTTTCGGCTTATATTCATCATATTTTTATTCAGTACGCTTTTCAAGCTTTATAACGTTAACAGAGTGTTAAAATAGATACAACTTTTGTAAGTTACCCAATAGTTTAAACCTGATTTGCAAAATAATCCAAAAGTATTTCTTATTACCCTTACCCGAGAATGGCTAAAGTCATTCACATCGAGTTCAACCAATATGTAAATCGTTATCAATAAGATGGTTCAACCTAATTAAATACGTTTAAAAATTCAAAGAAATACAACCACAAGCTTCACAGTCACTATAGCTCCATTATTGATCCTCATACAAATCAAACACCATTAGCAATAAAAATAAGCAAATAGAACATAAACAGGCATAAAATGGCGTTAAACCTT
Organism: Paenibacillus nuruki; assembly: GCF_001721045.1. GTDB lineage: Bacteria > Bacillota > Bacilli > Paenibacillales > Paenibacillaceae > Saccharibacillus > Saccharibacillus nuruki. Next base: position 111,140 of record NZ_MDER01000034.1, read on the forward strand.
GTTCTGTAACATTTATTGCATATAACTGGTCGTAATTCCATGGTTTTTAACCGTATACCCTCTTTTAGAATTTTGACAAATCCACAAAAAATGTGCAAAATCTTAATGTCGCTTGTAATCGTTTTGTAACATAACTTTAATGTTCGTCATAGTATAATCATCTGGGGTGAAAAGTTTTAAAGCGACTCATGCTAAAAATTAAATTTAAAATGTGACGTCTTGAAATTAGTGATCTAGAGAAAAAGAGTGAATTTGTTATATTGGGGTTTTAAAATTTAAGGAGGTTCACAGTTATTATGGGAAACGTTATTGATGCTATATTTATCGTGCTCCAGGTTATGCTGGCAGTTATCGGTGTATATCAGTTTTCATTCTCGCTATTTGGAATTGTTAAAAGGAAAAAAAGACCGGATCATGCTCCACAGAAATCATTCGCGGTACTTGTTGCAGCGCATAATGAGGAAACCGTTATTGGAGCACTAATGGAAAATCTGAAAAATATGGATTATCCGGCTGAATTATATGATGTGTTTGTTATCTGTGATAACTGTACAGATGGTACAGCAGATATCGTACGTAGTCACGGAATGAATGCTTGTGTACGTACTAATCCAGCAGAACGTGGTAAAGGATACGCGATCGAGTGGATGCTAAGAGAATTGTGGAGTATGCCTCGTCAGTATGATGGTATCGTTATGTTTGATGCTGATAACTTGGCAGACCACAGATTCTTGACAGAAATGAATAACGACATGTGTGAAGGTGCACGCGTTATTCAAGGTTATATTGATACAAAAAATCCAGAAGATTCTTGGATCACTGCTGCTTATGGCGTATCTTACTGGTACATCAACCGTCTATGGCAATTGTCCCGTCATAATTTGAATATGGCGAACTTCCTTGGTGGTACAGGAATGTGTTTTGAAAATGAACTATTGAAAGAAATCGGCTGGGGCGCAACAAGTCTTGTAGAAGATTTAGAATTTACAATGCGTTGTGCAGAAAAAGGAATTTACCCACGTTTTAGCTATGATGCAAAAGTATTTGATGAAAAGCCGTTAACATTCAAAGCTTCTTCTCGTCAACGTTTGCGTTGGATGCAAGGTCACTTTACAGTAGCTCGTCGTTATTTCTTCCCGCTACTATGGAAAAGTGTAAAAGAAATGAGTATTATCAAATTCGACTTGGCACTGTATAGTGTCAACGTATATATTGTTTTAGTTACATTCTTAATGACTGCGGCAATGTGGATTGATACAGCTATTCTAGGTGGACCACATATCGCTACAATCTATAACTACTTGCCAATGTGGGTAGCTATTACAGCAATTGGTGCCAATGTTGTTACTTTTATTCTTGCAATGGCATTAGAAAAAGTGAAGTCTTGGAAAGTATATCTATACTTGTTGTTATTCCCAATCTACGGTCTATCTTGGTGGCCAATTACGTTCTATGCTTTCTTCACACAAAACAACAAGCAATGGAGTCACACTCAACATACGCGTGTTGTACGTTTGGAAGAAGTACAAAGCAAACAAGGTTAATAACCATGTAATGCAATATAGCTACAATTAAAAAAGACCGATATAACAGCTAAGTTGTTATATCGGTCTTTTGTTTATACATGGCCTATAACATAATTTCTACTATAATTAGATAGATGGTTTATGTAATAGAATGTGATGAATACGATGAGTCTAAATGTATGTTTGATAGGCATTTAATTTATTTTATAAAAAGGGTTGTATATATCAAATAGATATGATACAATATTTTAGTACGTGATTGAGAATATATAAAGTAGAAGCTTTGCTTCTCACCTGCCCGATAATAGTCGGCTGGTTCATTGATCTGAGATTTATTGACAAGATTTGTCTTGTTATGGATATTAGCTGATCAAGGGATGCGGGTGACTAGACCTGCATCCCTTTTTAATTTGTATATTTATTATAGTTGCACGATCATAATATGGAGGTGGAAAGTTATTAGTAAAGAACATATGATCAATGACGAAATCCGGGTTAAAGAAGTACGCCTGGTTGGTGCTGAAGGTGAACAGATCGGAATTACGCCTACTCGTGAAGCATTGCAGATGGCAATCGATTTGAACATGGATCTTGTAAATGTAGCTCCACAAGCGAAACCACCTGTATGTCGCATTATGGACTACGGTAAATTCCGTTATGAGCAACAGAAGAAAGAAAAAGAAGCACGTAAAAACCAAAAGATCGTTGATCTTAAAGAAGTATGGTTCCGTGCTAACATTGAGGAGCATGATTATCAAACTAAACTCCGCAATGTTGTAAAATTCTTAAAAGATGGCGACAAAGTGAAATGCTCGGTCCGCTTCCGCGGTCGCGAAATTACACATGCAAGTATTGGTCAAAAAATATTGGATCGTGTAAAAGTTGAAGTTGAAGAACTTTGCACAGTTGAGCGCCAACCAAAATTAGAAGGCCGCAGCATGATCATGATCTTGGCGCCGAAAAATTAAAAGGGGGATATTAAAATGCCTAAAATGAAAACTCATAGTAGTTTAAAAGGACGCTTCAAAATTACAGGAACAGGTAAAATCAAACGTTATAAAGCGTTTAAAAACCACTTGCTTTCTCACAAATCCAAACGTCAAAAACGCGTTTTGGGAACAAACCCGTTGATGTCTAGCGGCGATGTAAAACGTTTGAAACAACAATTATCTAATCTTAAATAATTTAATTTACTGGGAGGTTTACTGATATGGCAAGAGTGAAGGGCGGATTCGTCACACGTCGCAGACATAAGAAAATTCTTAAATTAGCAAAAGGTTACTTCGGTTCCAAACACCGTATTTTTAAAACAGCAAAAGAGCAAGTTAACAAATCTTTGGTGTATGCTTACCGTGACCGTCGTCAGACAAAACGTAACTTCCGCAGATTGTGGATCGTTCGTATTAACGCAGCAGCACGTATCAACGGATTATCTTACAACAAATTGATGCACGGTCTTAAATTGGCTGGTGTTGATATTAACCGTAAAATGTTAGCTGAATTGGCTGTAAATGATGTTAACGCGTTTAACTCATTGGCTACTGTAGCTAAAGAAAAAATTAACGCATAAGATTTATTCTTCTGTGTTGCATAAAGAGCCGTCGGATGATCCGGTGGCTCTTTTTATACGCAAATTATTCTAAAAAGTATACATAGTAATAAAACATAACACATAAATAGCAGTTTAACGCATTAAAACGTAAAACGTGTAAAGACTATGAACGATAATGTTACACGAGATTAACATTAAATAGTATATTTTTACATAATAAAGCGCTTTCAGAAAATAAAATCGTAAATTAATTAACCAATAGTAATTTAAATAGTAGATTTTCTTACCACTTGATTGTATAATTTGTTCATCGACTGTTAAATCTGCACCTATAACGAATATTGAGCTCGATAAGGGTAAAAATGTTCGTATCCAGACAGAGAGGCAGCAGATCATAGCTTATACTTCTAAGGGGGAAAAAGATTCATGAAGAAGGCGTACAAACTTTCACTCATTATGTTGCTAGCATTTTCATTGGTACTAGCAGCTTGTGGGAACAAAAGCAACAGTACTGACAACGCAGGGAGTGGCGATGCTACAGGCGGAGCAGTAAAAAGCGATGTTAAAATTGGTATGGTAACTGACGTAGGTGGCGTAAATGATAAATCATTTAACCAATCTGCTTGGGAAGCTCTTGAAAAAGTAAAAACTGAAAGCGGAGCAGAAGTGAAATATCTGCAAAGTAAATCCGATCAGGATTATATTCCTAACTTGAATCAATTTGTAAAAGGCGATTACAGCTTAACTTGGGGAATTGGTTTTAGCTTAGCAGATGGTATTGCTACTGTAGCTAAACAAAATCCAGATGCAAAATTAGCTATTATTGATAGTGTAGTTGATGCTCCTAACGTTAAATCTGTAACATTCTCTGAAAACGAAGGTTCCTTCTTAGTAGGTGTTGTAGCAGGTAAAATGACAAAATCCAACAAAATCGGATTTGTCGGTGGGGTAGATAGCCCATTGATCAAAAAATTCGAAGTTGGTTTTAAAGCAGGTATTAAAGCAGTAAACCCTGATGCTGAATTGCTTGTAAACTACACAGGTGCATTTGATAAGCCTGATCTAGGTAAAGCAGCAGCAGCTACAATGTACAACGATGGCGCGGATATCATTTTCCATGCTGCTGGTGGTACAGGTACAGGCGTATTTAATGAAGCAGCTTCCCGTTCTAACTCTGGTCAAACAGCATGGGTTATCGGTGTAGATAAAGACCAATCACTAGAATTTGGTGATAAAGTGACTTTGACTTCTATGGTTAAACGTGTAGACGTTGCTGTAGAGAAAGTATCTAAAGAAGTCGTAGACGGTACATTTGCTGGTGGTACAGAAGTATTGGGACTTAAAGAGGATGGCGTAGGCTTAGCAGATACTTCTTCCAAAAACGTTCCTGCTGATGTAATCAAATTGGCTGATGAATACAAAGCTAAAATTGTTAGCGGCGAATTGACTGTTCCTAGCGAGTAATTTCTTTTTCATGATGGAATGTTCTTAAATAAATAACAAACAACAAGGCTGGTTAACAGATACTAGCCTTGTTGTCACGTTTACAGCCGGATGGCTCAGTATAATGTTGATTGTCGTTTGGGAAAATACGATGTTTTTAGCTTTCGGTAATAGACTGTTAATCATACGTCTATGCCAATCAATACGCTTATAAGGGTGATCTCATGGGTGCAGCAACCCCTGTGGTAGAGTTGAAACAAATAACAAAAGTCTTTCCTGGTATTATTGCCAATGATTCTATTAGTTTTAAGCTGCACAAGGGAGAAATTCATGCTCTGCTAGGTGAAAATGGTGCAGGTAAATCAACATTGATGAATATTGTATTTGGTTTATATCAGCCTGAAGAAGGTAGTATCGAAGTTAATGGAGAACCTGTGATCATTGACAGTCCTAATAGAGCCATCGAGCTCGGGATTGGTATGGTGCATCAGCACTTCAAACTCGTTCAACCATTTACAGTTACTGAGAATATCATTCTGGGTTCAGAACCGAAAAAAGGAACCCGAATCAATTATAAAAAAGCGACCGAAGAGATTCGCCAGCTTTCCGAACAATATGGTCTGCAAGTTAATCCAAATGCCAAAATCCATGATATTTCAGTAGGTATGCAGCAACGGGTAGAAATACTGAAAACATTATATCGTGGTGCAGAAATTTTGATTTTCGATGAACCCACAGCCGTTTTGACCCCTCAAGAAATTTCAGAATTAATGGAGATTATGAAGCGTCTTGTGGCTGAAGGCAAATCAATTATTCTGATTACACATAAGCTTAAAGAAATTATGCAAATTGCCGACAATGTAACCATTATTCGTCGTGGTAAAGTAGTCGATACTGTCAAAAAGTCAGAAACGACTCCACAAGAATTAGCTGAGAAAATGGTCGGTCGTAATGTTACGTTCAAAGTCGACAAAAAGCCAGCTGAACCTGGATCTGTAGTATTGGAAATGGCAAATATCGTTTCTAACAACAAAGAAGGTACTGCGGTATTACAAGGCTTGAATCTACAAGTAAGAGCTGGAGAAATTCTAGGGATTGCTGGAGTAGATGGTAATGGTCAAAGTGAACTGATTGAAGCACTTACCGGTCTAAGACATGTGGATGGTGGTACGGTAAAATTACTAGGTCAAGACATTACGAATATGTCTCCTCGTAAAATTACAGAATCAGGCGTATCTCATATTCCAGAAGATCGTCACAAACATGGTCTGGTACTCGATTTCTCTGTAAGTGAGAATATGGTACTGGAAACGTACTATAAGCCTCCATTTAACAAAGGCGGATTTTTGAACTTTGATGCGATTGATAAGCATGCTACACGTTTAGTTGAACGCTTTGATGTGCGTACACCAAGTATTGCTACTCATGCACGTTCACTATCCGGTGGTAATCAGCAGAAAGCTATTATTGCGCGTGAAATTGATAAAAATCCTACATTAATGATTGCTGCTCAGCCTACTCGTGGTCTGGACGTAGGTGCGATTGAATTTGTTCAACAACAATTGATTGCACAACGTGATCAAGGTAAAGCTGTATTGTTGATCTCTTTTGAATTGGATGAAATTATTAATGTATCTGATCGCATCGCTGTTATTTATGAAGGACAAATTGTAGGCGAAGTGCTACCAGAGAAAACCAATGATCAGGAATTAGGCTTGATGATGGCAGGAAGCACCGCGAAGAGAGGTGCAGCACATGAATAATATTCTCAAAGCTATAACCAAAGATTCGTTTGTATTACCAATTGTAGCGATTATTATGGGACTTATTTTGGGTGCGATTGTGATGTTGATTGGTGGATACAATCCAATTGATGCTTATTCTGCATTGCTGACTCGTGTATACGGTGATCCGTATGATTTCGGTGAAGCTATTCGTGAAATGACCCCTTTGATTATGACAGGTATGGCTTTTGCTTTTGCAGCACGCGCAGGGCTATTTAATATCGGTGGAGAAGGACAGTTTCTGATTGGAATGACAGCTGCTACAGTGGTTGCTGTTCAATTACACGGTCTTCCTGCTTATATTCATGCACCGCTTGCGATTATCGCAGGAGCTATCTTCGGAGGGCTATGGGCGGCTATTGCTGGTTTCCTCAAAGCGGTTCGGGGAGTAAACGAAGTTATCTCATGTATTATGTTGAACTGGATCGGTCTGTATCTAGCCAACTTTGTGATTAATCACTTTATGTTGTTACAAGGGCAAAACCGTTCTGAAGATATTCAACCAAGTGCATCGATTGCGATCATGTGGTTATCTGAAATGATGGGTAATGCTCGTGTACACTGGGGAACAGCCATTGCTTTGGCTGCTGCTGTATTCTTCTATGTATTTATGTGGAAAACGAAACAAGGGTACGAACTTCGTGCTGTTGGTTTCAACCAGGATGCTTCCAAATATGCAGGGATGAACGTGAATCGTAATATTGTAAAAGCGATGTTTATCAGTGGTATGTTTGCAGGTCTTGCAGGTTCTTTTGAAGTATTAGGCGTATTCCAATATCAATCGGTTATGGCAAGTTCGCCAGGTACTGGATTTGATGGAATTGCAGTTGCTCTTATTGGTTTGAATAATCCATTTGGTATTATTCTAGGTTCAATTTTGTTTGGTACTTTAACATATGGTTCAGCAGGTATGAGCTTTAGCGCTGATGTTCCACCAGAGATTGTTCGTATTGTTATCGGAGCGATTATTTTCTTTATTGCAGCACAAGGCATTGTACGTTGGGTCTTAAAACCTTTTTATGCAAAACGTAAGAAAGAGAAGGTGTTGTAATGGACGTGTTGACTATTATTGGACAGCTTATTAATACGACGCTAGTCTTTGCTACAGCACTTATCTTTACATCTTTAGGCGGTATCTTTTCAGAGAAATCTGGGGTAACCAATCTAGGGTTAGAAGGTTTGATGATTTTTGGTGCATTTGCAGCGGGGGTAGCAGGTTTTTATGCTCAAGATGCAGGATTAAGCGGCTTCGGTGCTGCTTGTGTCGGTGTGTTGGCAGCGATGGTATTTGGAATTTTAGTTTCTCTTATCCATGCGGTTGCTTCGATCACATTCAAAGCTGATCAGGTTATCAGTGGTATCGTTATTAACTTTTTAGCGGCAGGTAGTACATTGTACATGGTTAAATTGTTATTTGACGGTGCGGGTGAAACGGGATTGATCTCTGGATTTGATAAAGTGAATATTCCTTATCTATCTACGATTCCATTGATTGGTGATGTATTTTTCCATGCGTACCCTACTACTTATTTAGCAGTAGTTGCTGTGATTGTGACTTACTTTGTTTTGTACAAAACACCATTTGGTCTACGTCTACGTTCTGTTGGGGAACATCCAAGTGCAGCAGATACTGTAGGGATCAAAGTCAATCGGTTACGTTATATCGGAGTTATGCTGAGTGGAGCGCTTGCTGGGATTGGTGGAGCAACAATTACACTCACAACCACAGGCACATTTTCACATAATACGATTTCAGGGCAGGGTTATATTGCGATTGCAGCGATGATCTTTGGTAAATGGAATCCATGGGGAGCATTTGGAGCGGCTGTATTCTTTGGTCTTGCTCAAGCGGTGCGTAACTATGTACAGCTATTTGCCTGGACACAGAGCATTCCGCAAGAAGTAATCTACATGTTGCCATACGTATTAACGATTATTGTATTGGTTGCAGCAGTAGGACGTTCAAGTGCACCTTCTGCACTCGGACAGCCGTATGATCCAAGTAAACGTTAATAAGATCATTAAACGGTTATCTTTAGATAATTGAATCAAGTCGAAGTTTGGATTTTTCCGAACTTCGGCTTTTTTTATCTCTATCTTGTATGCAATAAAAGATATTTAAAATAAAAGATTGAATTTTATATAGATCATTGTGAGCGATTGAAGGAGCAGAAAAAGAAAAAGGAGATACATAGGCATTCTAACTCTCAAGCAAGCTAAACAGCATTTTTTCCAACTTTTAGTGCTTATTAGACAAATATTTCTTTTACACTATTTAATACGTTTGTTCTTAAGTGACATAATACATAGTTAGTTACTAGGTATAATAGGTTTTGTGAAAATGCTATAAAGCTTGCTATAATTACTTTTCTTAAGTATGTAACAAATGATATGTCAAAATCAGATTGTAAAGAATGACAAAAAAGAAGTGTTGACTCTATCGAAAATGAATCATATAATATTCCTAAATCATTTGAGTCGCTGACAAGCGTAAGCGGCAGTAATCATTGAATACTATGTATCGGCAATGAAGAGGACGAAGTTTTAAGGGCTCTTTTGTCCAGAGAGTGAAGCATTTGGTGTAAGCTTCATCAGAATCCCTTATATACGAGCTCACCTCGGAGCTGTTTTCCTGAAAGGCATATGCAATAGTTATAAATCGTATTGATTTGTATCTTACCCATATGATTATTAGGGAAAATCGTAAGGTCTACGTTACAGACGACAAGTAAAGTCTTAATCTACTTTACTTTATGAGGCGTACTTATGCTGTGAAGCTGTGCGCAAATATGGGTGGTACCACGGAAGCTTAGCCTTTCGTCCCTCAATAACAGATTTTTCTGTTTGAGGCGGCGAAAGGCTTTTTTGATGTCTTTCTTCCAGTTATAACAGAAAATCTGTACTGTTCATCCCAAGCAGAATAAGGGATATCGTTCATTTGCCAATGTAAGATTGATGTGAATTTTTGGGAGGAGGATGACTAATGAGCACGAAAATACCTAATGTGCAGTCAACAGAAGAATTACGTGAGAAATGGATGAAACCGGAAGTGATTACAGGTTCGGAAATGTTACTTCGCAGCTTACTACTTGAAGGTGTAGATTGTGTCTTTGGCTATCCTGGTGGAGCTGTATTATATATTTATGATGCTATGCATGGATTTGAAGATTTCAAACATTTACTAACACGTCATGAACAAGGTGCTATTCATGCAGCAGATGGTTATGCTCGTGCTAGTGGTAAAGTTGGCGTGTGTATCGCTACTTCGGGTCCAGGAGCAACGAATCTGGTAACAGGTATTGCAACAGCGTATATGGATTCAACACCATTGGTTGTGATTACCGGTAACGTAGCTACTACATTGATCGGTACGGATGCTTTCCAAGAAGCAGATATTACAGGGATTACAATGCCAATCACTAAGCATAGTTATCTTGTACGTGATGTAGAAGACTTGCCAAGAGTGATTCATGAAGCTTTCCATATTGCCAATACAGGTCGTAAAGGTCCAGTATTGATCGATATCCCTAAAGATGTATCGGCAGCAAAAGCATTATTCAAGCCACATACAGAACCGGTAGCTATGCGTGGTTATAATCCAAGAGTTACGCCTAACAAATTACAATTGGATAAATTGCATCAAGCGATTACTGAAGCAGAGCGTCCATTGGTTCTTGCAGGTGGTGGAGTTGTCTACTCTGGTGGTCATGAAGAATTGTTCAAGTTCATTACAGCCACAGGTATCCCGATTACTACAACTTTGCTAGGTCTAGGTGGATTCCCGAGTGGTAATGATCTATGGATCGGAATGCCCGGGATGCACGGAACTTATACTGCTAATAATGCAATTCAACAATCTGACTTACTGATTAATATCGGAGCACGCTTCGATGATCGAGTAACAGGTAAATTAGATGGATTTGCACCACATGCCAAAATTGTTCATATCGATATTGATCCAGCTGAAATCGGTAAAAACGTAGCCGTTGATATTCCTATCGTAGGCGATGTGAAAACTGTATTGGAAATGCTCAATGTTAATGTACCTCATGCAGCAAAAGCAGATGAATGGCGTGCAAAAGTAGCAGGTTGGAAAAAAGACAAACCTTTCCGCTATGATGATTCAGAAGAAGTGTTGAAGCCGCAATGGGTTGTAGAAATGTTAAATGATACAACGAATGGTGAAGCGATCGTAACAACCGATGTAGGACAGCATCAAATGTGGTCTGCACAGTATTATCGCTTTAACCAACCTCGTTCATGGGTAACGTCCGGTGGACTTGGAACAATGGGCTTTGGTTTCCCTTCAGCAATTGGTGCACAGATGGCTAATCCAGAACGTCTGGTTATTTCGATCAACGGTGATGGTGGTATGCAGATGTGTTCTCAAGAATTAGCAATTTGCGCGATCAATAATATTCCAGTCAAAATTGTTATTTTGAACAATCAGGTATTGGGTATGGTTCGTCAGTGGCAAGAATTGATCTATGATAACCGTTACAGTCATATCGATCTTGCAGGAAGCCCTGATTTTGTGAAATTAGCAGAAGCATATGGCGTAAAAGGTCTACGGGCTACGAATAAAGAAGAAGCACAAGCAGCTTGGAAAGAAGCTATGGATACACCGGGTCCTGTCGTTGTTGAGTTTGTAGTCAACAAACATGAGAACGTGTATCCAATGGTTACTCAGGGATCTACCATTGATCAAATGTTAATGGGGGATGAAGAATGAATATCATGAAGCATACTATCGCAGTTTTAGTAAATGATCAGCCCGGCGTTCTTCAAAGAGTCTCAGGACTCTTTGGCCGTCGGGGATTCAATATCGAAAGTATCACTGTAGGTCAATCGGAAGAAGTGGGCTTGTCACGTATGGTTATTGTGACTACAGGCGGCGAGAAAACACTAGAACAGATTGAAAAGCAACTATACAAAATTATCGATGTTATTAAAGTTATTGACCTTAGCTCAAAACCAATGGTTACAAGAGAACTGGCATTGATTAAAGTAAAATCAGAGCCAGCAGAACGTCCAGAAATTATGGGTGTTGTTGAAACGTTCCGTGCATCTGTTGTCGATATCGGTCCAAATAGCCTTATGGTTCAAGTTGTAGGGGATACGCATAAAATTGATGCTATGCTTGAATTACTGAAGCCTTATGGTATTCGTGAACTTTCCCGCACAGGCGCGACAGCGATGATACGCGGTAACGTATAAAAGATTTATTTTTTCCGGCAAGAGCGGGTAATTTGAAAAGATAACTGCTAGATAAAATATAATTTGGATAGGGTTGTCTTTTGAAATACCCGCTCTTGTCAGAGGGTTGCGTACTATGTACTATCGGTCTATACCGAAAACCAGCTTCATACATTAGAGGAGGAAGAAAAAAATGGCTATAACAACTTACTACGAAAATGATGCAGAATTGAATGTATTGAAAGGTAAAACAATCGCAATTATCGGATACGGAAGTCAAGGACATGCTCACGCACAAAACTTGCGTGATAGCGGATTGTCTGTAGTTATTGGTCTTCGTGAAGGTAAATCTTTTGACAAAGCAAAAAATGATGGTTTTGAAGTACTATCTGTAGCAGAAGCAACAAAACGTGCAGACCTTGTACAAATTTTGATGCCTGATGAAACACAAGCAAGTGTATACAAAAGCGACATCGAAGCAAACTTGAAACCTGATGCTGCATTACTATTTGCTCACGGATTCAATGTTCACTTTGGACAAATCATAGCTCCAGAAGGTAACGATGTATTGCTAATCGCTCCTAAATCTCCAGGACACATGGTACGTCGTACATATGAAGAAGGATTTGGAGTACCTGGCCTAATCGCTATTCATCAAGATGCTACAGGTTCTGCTAAAGAAATCGGTCTAGCTTATGCTAAAGGTATCGGTTGTACACGTGCAGGCGTTATCGAAACTTCATTCCGTGAAGAAACAGAAACTGATTTGTTCGGTGAGCAAGCAGTATTATGTGGTGGCGTAAGTGCATTGGTTAAAGCTGGATTCGAAACATTGACAGAAGCGGGTTATGCTCCTGAAATGGCATACTTCGAGTGTCTGCATGAATTGAAATTGATCGTTGACTTGATGTATGAAGGTGGCTTGTCCACAATGCGTGATTCCATCAGTAACACAGCAGAATATGGTGACTATGTAACAGGTCCTCGTATTGTTACTGAAGATACAAAAAAAGCAATGAAAGAAGTATTGTCTGATATCCAACAAGGTAAATTCGCTCGTGACTTTATGCTTGAAAACCAATCCGGTCGTGCATTCTTGACAGCGACTCGTCGTAACGAATCCGAGCACCAACTAGAAGTAGTAGGTAAAGAACTTCGCGGTATGATGCACTGGATCAAAAAATAAAGAATTTTAATCTATAACGTTAGACTGTCTATGACGGTTGTATTGAAGTAAAAGGTAGAGTAAAGACCGGTATGTAGTAGGGAATAGGAATATATATGCCTTACTGCATACCGGTATTTTTTTCAAAAAAACAAGGAGGTGCGATGATGCGCAAAATTTATATTTTTGATACCACATTGAGAGATGGAGAACAATCGCCGGGAGTGAACTTGAATACTCGCGAGAAAGTAGAGATTGCTTATCAACTCGAAAAGTTGGGTGTCGATCGGATAGAAGCTGGATTCCCGGCAGCATCGCCTGGAGATTTGGCAGCGGTTAATGCTGTAGCACGTGCAGTCAAAAATGCAAGTATCATTGGTCTGTCACGAGCTAGAGAACAAGATATCGATGCGGTACGCGAGGCACTGAAAGGTGCGCAAGATCCGTGCCTACATCTGTTCTTGGCGACTTCACCGATTCACCGTCAGTACAAGCTTCGTATGGAAAAAGAACAGGTTAAAGATACAGCACGTTCAGCTATTCGCTATGCACGTCAGTATTTTGACAAAGTGGAATTTTCATTGGAAGATGCAGGACGTACAGAGTATGACTTTATGGTGGAAATGGTAACGATGGCGGTCGAAGAAGGCGCTTACGTGGTCAATATTCCAGATACGGTCGGCTTTTTGACACCTTATGAATACGGTAATATTTTCAAACATCTGAAAGAAAATGTACCTAATATCGAAAAAGTACAATTGAGCGCTCACTGTCATGATGATCTAGGTATGGCAACAGCGAATGCATTAGCCGCAATTTTGAATGGTGCGGATCAGATTGAAGGTACAATTAATGGAATTGGTGAACGTGCCGGTAATACATCGTTAGAAGAAGTAGCGATGGCACTGGAAACACGTCAGGATTTCTTTAATGCCAAAACAAGCTTGACCCTTTCGGAAATCGCACGTACAAGTCGTTTAGTGAGCAAATTGACAGGTATGGTCGTCCCGGGGAACAAAGCTATTGTTGGAGCTAATGCATTTGCCCATGAATCTGGTATTCATCAAGATGGTATGTTGAAAGAGAAAACAACCTATGAAATTATGAGTCCAGAAACGATAGGCTTTAAAGCAACCAAGTTAGTGATGGGTAAACACTCAGGTCGTCATGCATTCCGTGAACATTTGATTGAACTCGGTTATAACTTGGAAGAAGAAGCATTGAATGAAGCATTTGCTAAATTTAAAATTTTGGCAGATAAGAAAAAAGAAATCTCGGATGATGATTTATTCGCCTTGTTAGAAGAACGTCTTGCAGATGCACCTGAATTGTTCCAATTGGATTCGTTGTTTGTTTCCTTTGATAGTGAAGGTTCTCCAACAGCGAAGATCCGTTTGTCGACATCCGATGGTGAAGTACGTGAAGAAGAATCTAGCGGTAACGGTTCTGTGGATTCGATCTACAACGCTATTGATAAAGCTTCACAAGAAGAAGTGAAGCTAGCAGATTACTCGATCAAAGGGGTAACGCAAGGTAAAGACGCACTGGGTGAAGTTCATGTAGCACTTACTCAAGATGGTATTACTGCGCAAGGTCGTGGCGTGAGTACAGATATTCTAGAAGCCAGCGCACGTGCTTATGTAGACTCTTTGAATCGTCTTGTCGAAAAGCGTAAAACATACGGTAGACGTGATAATATTTCGATGATCTAAAAAAGATTTACAAAAAATAATGATTTAGGTTGTAAAAAGACTGTTATTTTTTACTTTATATAATGAAAGACCTTTTAACCACACTGTTGTAAATGACAGTGTGGTTATTTATTTAGCAGAAGTAGAGTGAGAAGTAGAAATGTAGTCAGTCGCCCAGTTCAAATCATATTCAATCAGAGGAGGAATACAGTATGACTTGTCAAGGTAAAGACTTGCCTATCGAAGTAGTAGATACCACCGGAATTATTCAGTATGATATTGCTTCTGCAACCAAGGGAGGCACTCGCCGTTTAATGGTAAGTGATAATCCTGAGACATTGAGTGAAGCCAATTTTTCTGTACGTCATGGTACATTATGGCATGATGTTGTGCAGACGAATAACAAAACAGTACAACATCGTATTTTTGCATGGCATTACAATGTGCTTAAAGATCCAGTTAAAGTGGGTATTACGCTTGAAAATAAAGCAAATCATGGCGCTCTTCGAATCACATCGATTGCTCGTGAGTATCGAGTTGGTGGAGATGATGTAAATTGGATCAGTGATATTGGTACTTGTATTTCAAGAGCGACACTTGGAGGAACAGCAGATCAACGTACTGCTGAAAATCCATTGATTAAACAGTTGCAATCAGGCTTAATCGAAAGCTTTATTGTACCACCGGGTAAATTGCTTGGATTTATGTATGACTTTACGGTTGAAAGTACAGATAGCGGGCAGATCAGTTACGAAGTACGTACAGTCGCTTCGCGTGATACAGCCTATGATCTGACATTAATTAAGTCAGCTCCGTTACCGCTTGCACCACAAGCGCATCCGCGTGGCAGTTGGAATTTCTCAGAAACCAATGCGATCACACCTGTATATACAGTAGGATCAGCACGTGTTATTTATCCAACGGCTACCAAGTTGAAAAAAGATGGAACATTGCCTGCGGATCAACTATTTACAGCGGTTAATAGTGAATTACCTACTTCTCTTGATAATCGTGCTCAATTCGGAGCTGTATACAATGTCACTGTTCCTGTAAATAACCCGTCTTCACAAGCACGTACGATCAAAATTTCACTAAATCCACGTGGTGGTAGTTATGGTGGTGCTGTTCGTAAAGATGGGCAGACTTACGGTGTGCCTTTAATGCGTACCAACACACAAGCATGTCCTGTCTATACGGTTAATGCTCCTCCCGGAAATAGTAAATATACGTTTGCTTTGATGATTGCAGGTGCTTCGTCTACACCGCTAGGTATTTTGGTAGAAACATTATAAAATATATCAAGTCCAAAATGGTGTATGAGAGTCATCCGATAGATTCGTATAAATAATAACAAAAAAGCTCTTCCTTTGTCTTTGCAGACACTTAGGAAGAGCTTTTTTTTGATCAAAATAATGATTTACCGAATAACTGTCTACACAATGATGATTTTCTGCATCATCTAAATCATCCAAAAGAAATAATTGCATTCATATTAGGATGATCTAGTTTGAGAGAGTAGTTGTTATTACTGCCTGTATATCATCATACATGTATATTAAAAACAATTACTTTATGTTGAAAAGCAAGATTTACCAAGCGTATGCTTTAGGAGCTGCTCCACCTGGACCCGGGAAAATTTCATCCAGACGAGTCATTGTAGCTTCATCTAGCTTCACATCGATAATGCGCAAAGAACTTTCAAACTGTTCTGCTGTACGTGGTCCGATAATTGGAGCAGTTACTGCTGGATTAGCAAGAACCCATGCTAAAGCGACCACATCTTGAGGCTCGCCTAGTTCTTTACATAGTTCAGCGTATTGCTCTAGTTGTTCTTTATGTTGATCCACTCTTTTGGCATCTCCACCACTGCGTGAACCTTCGATTTTTTGTAGTGCATTACGTCCCAATAATCCGCCATCGAGTGGACTCCAAGGAATAACGCCTAATCCAAGCGCATGAGCAGCAGGAAGAACTTCCAATTCAGGTTGACGACATAATAGACTATATTTATGTTGCTCTGAAATTAAACCTAAGAAATTACGGTTTTCAGCAGCTTTTTGAGCGATTGCAATATGCCATGCTGCAAAGTTACTTGAACCGACATAACCGATTTTACCTTGTTGAACAGCGACTTCGAATGCACCCCATAATTCATCCCAACTTACATTGGTATCAATATGGTGCATTTGATACAATTCAACATGATCGGTTTGTAAGCGTTTGAGAGAACCTTCAAGATGACGACGAATTTTGTAAGCTGATAATCCACCATCGCTATTAGGGCCATCTAAATCTTTATGCATTGTGCCATATACTTTAGTAGCTAGCACCACTTTCTCACGACGATTACCGCCTTGTTTGAACCAACGTCCGATAATCTCTTCTGTTGTTCCAACACCTACTTTAAATCCGTATACATTGGCAGTATCAAAAAAGTTGATGCCTGCATCAAGAGCAGCGTCCATAATTCGGAATGATTCTTTCTCATCTGTAACAGGTCCAAAATTCATCGTGCCCAAACAAATACGGCTGACCTTTAACCCTGACTTACCAAGATATGAATAATCCATAATATGCACTCCTCTGTTTTTAAAATATTGAACTGCATAACCAAATGCGCTCTTGTATTATTTTAGACCTTGTATCTGTGAACAGCAAATTTCCTTATCCAATATTTGGTACAAATTCCTATGTTGCTATAGCATATAATAATACGGAAGTGAAGATGAGTATATCAATGGTTTGTCAGATAGCTTATCCATCTAATTACAGATCATTTGATATCGATTTATGCGTAGTAAAATCTATCAATCTATCTATGAAAAGAAGCTTATAGGATTTGCCTATGAAGGTCATAGTTTGTATATCTTGGCTAAGACCTGACATGTATGATAAAACTGTGTATAGGTGAAATGAACGAACTCAACATAAAAGGAGACTTCTAATATGACAGACGTAAAAAAAATCGCAGTAATTGCCGGTGACGGTATCGGACCAGAAGTTGTAGCAGAAGCTGAAAAAGTATTAAAAAAAGCAGAAGAACTATACGGATATTCTTTTGAAACGGAACATGCTTTATTTGGCGGAATCGCAATAGATGAAAAAGGAACACCGCTTCCAGAAGAAACACTAGCAATTTGTAAAAGTGCAGACGCTGTATTGCTTGGAGCTGTCGGTGGACCGAAATGGGATAACAACTCTAAAGAACTTCGTCCAGAAACAGGTCTTCTAGGTATTCGCAAAGCTTTGGGACTATTTTCTAACTTACGTCCAGCGGTTGTATTCGATTGTCTGAAAGAAGCATCTACACTCAAGCCAGAAGTGCTTGAAGGAACAGACTTGATGGTTGTTCGTGAATTAACAGGCGGCATTTATTTTGGAGAGAAGCTAAGAAGACAAGGTGAGCATGGGGAAGAAGCTGTAGATACATGTGTATATAATGTAACTGAGATTGAACGGATCACACGTCAAGCTTTTGAAATTGCTCAAAAACGTCGTAAAAAATTAGCTTCTGTAGATAAAGCCAATGTACTTGAAACGTCTCGTCTATGGCGTGAGACAGTTAACCGGATTGCTCCTGACTATCCAGATGTAGAACTAGAGCACGTATTGGTTGATAACTGTGCGATGCAATTGCTTCGTCGTCCATCTAGTTTTGATGTGATCGTGACTGAAAATATGTTTGGTGATATTTTGAGTGATGAAGCAGCTATGTTGACAGGATCGATCGGAATGTTAGCTTCTGCGTCTATGGGAGATAGCACAGATGCAGGTAGCTTTGGATTGTATGAGCCGGTACACGGATCAGCACCTGATATCGCAGGACAAGGATTAGCGAATCCGATTGCAACTATTTTGTCTGTAGCGTTGATGTTCCGTCTAACCTTTAATTATGCAGAAGCAGCAGATGCTATTGAAGCAGCAGTAGCTAAAGTATTAGATGAAGGTCATCGTACAGCTGATATTGCTGTTGATAAGAGCAAGGCATTATCCACTTCACAAATGGGTGATTTGATCGTAGCAGCCATGCAAAAAGCATAATCTACCTTTTATGATTTGTATAAGCAGAATGAAGTTGCAAAATGTGATCAAAGTGTGAATAAAGCTCTCTTCGCTAGAGCCAGAAGACATTAAATTGTACGAAAAAATCCTTATTTAGAATTATTATAATAAAGTATCTCTTCTAATCTTGACTTTGATTTGGGTCGATGATAACATTCTTGTCATAGCGTTTTAGAGTTATGATAATGATAGGAAAGAAAAGTGTTTGTTAGCTTTTCTTATATAAAAGGAGGAATACTGGATTATGGCAGATCGTTTAGTAGGTAAACAAGCACCAGATTTTAACATGGAGACCGTTTCTGGTGACGGTAAAGATTTTGGACGCGTTCAATTGTCCGATTACAAAGGTAAATGGTTGGTATTTTTCTTCTATCCACTAGATTTCACTTTTGTATGCCCTACAGAAATCACTGCACTTAGTGATGCAGCAGAAGAATTCAGAGCATTGGATACTGAAATTGTTGGTGTAAGTACTGACTCTATTCACAGTCACAAAGCTTGGATTAGCACTGCTCCAGAAAACAATGGTCTAGGTCAATTGAACTTCCCATTGGCTTCCGATATTACGAAAAAAGTTGCTTCTGATTATGGCGTATTGATCGAAGAAGAAGGCGTAGCACTTCGCGGTCTATTCATCATCGATCCAGAAGGCGAATTGAAATATGAAGTAGTTAACCATAACGATGTAGGCCGTAGCGTAGAAGAAACTCTTCGCGTATTGCAAGCTCTACAATCCGGTGGACTATGCCCTATGAACTGGAAACCAGGACAAAAAACTTTAGTTACTTCTTAATATAAGAAAAAGTAATCTATTTTGCCCCTTCATTCGTATATTCTACGAATGGGGGGGTTTTGTCTTCTCCCAAAAAAGTGTAGAATGGACACAAGCTGATTAATAATCATTCACAATCAATTATTTTGATGATATTGGGGTAAGGTTGAAAATCATAGAATAATGTATGGAGGGTGAGCAACATGAGCTTTTGCTGTGGCGGCAGTATGATAGGTACGAAAGGGACGTTAAAACATTTTCGAACCCAGGTTCATAATGTTCCCCTACTCGTATGTCCTGTATGTGAGCGTGTTGAAGTTCACTACAAAGTAGAAAGTGAATATGAGATTTTGGCTGAGTATGCGCATGGAGACGGCACACCTGAGATCGATTTTCAGGACTATGTTATGGAAGATGAAGCGACCATGTTCGAGAACTGCGTGAATATGGAAGAAGATGATCCTATGACTATGGTTCAAAGTCAGATCGATATGGGGCTGGATTTGCTTGCTGTAGCCAAAAAGATCAATGATGAACAATGGGAACGTGATCTGAAAAGACGCCTTGCTGTCATGAGTCTACGTCGCTCTCGTCTTCAACACAAGTAAGTTATAAATGTAAGCCATAATTGAATATATTAAAAAGGAGAAGCGATATCAAGCTTCTCTTTTTTGCATTTCATCCAAATCAAGGTATGATAAAACGAGATAAGTAGAGAAAGGAAGATCAAGACGATGGATACATATACAGTTCAACATTTAGCGAATCGACTTCAACAACAAGTAGGTAAAGTGATTGTAGGGAAAGATCATGAGATTCAATTGCTACTGACGGCTTTATTTGCTTCCGGTCATGTATTGATGGAAGATGTTCCAGGCACAGGTAAAACAATGCTTGCCAAAACACTAGCTTCAGCGATGAGTTGTCATTTTCAGCGGATTCAGTTTACGCCGGATTTGTTGCCTTCTGACCTTACAGGAATTCACTTTTTCAATCAAAAAGAAAGCGAATTCACGTTTCGAGCAGGGCCTTTATTTGCCAATATTGTACTGGCGGATGAGATCAATCGTGCAACACCACGTACTCAATCCAGTCTACTGGAATGTATGGAAGAACAGCAGATTAGTGTCGATGGAGAGACAATGAAACTAGAACATCCTTTTATGGTGATTGCCACTCAGAATCCGGTCGATAATCAAGGAACGTTTCCATTACCCGAAGCACAGATGGATCGATTTATATTGAAAATGTCGATGGGTTATCCTTCAGCAGAAGAAGGTGTTGAGATTTTGCGTCGAACAGCATCATCTTCATTAGTGAACAAAGAAGTAGCTATAGAATCTGGTGAAATGACTACTTTCGAACAAGTCAGTCGTGAGCAAATTATTGAAGCCAGAGAGCAATGTCAGGCAGTGACTATTCACCATGACCTGTTAAGCTATATTGTTCGTATTGCAGAAGCAACCCGTGAGCATCAAGAGATTGCTCTAGGGGCTAGTCCGCGGGCAACACAAGCCTTACTGCGAGCTGCTCAAGCCTATGCGGCTATACAAGGTAGAGATTATGTATTGCCTGATGATATTCAGACAATGGCTTCGCCGGTATTGTCTCATCGTCTCGTATTCAAAAATAGACATCAAAATGATAAAAATAAAGCACATGTATTGATTCAATCGATTTTGGACACTGAAGTTGTACCGACTGAAGCTAATCTGGAAAGTAGAGTGAAGTAAATGGAGTTTTTCTGGCTACTTCTGATTGCTGGAGTCGTTGTATTGCTTCAAGCTCTAGTCCTAGGCAGACGATCTCTTCGGCAGATTGACTATGAACGCAAATTATCTCGAAGTCACTGTCATGTGGGCGATGATATTGAGATGATTGAGATTATTCAAAATAAGCGCCGTATTCCTGTACCCTGGCTCCGATTAGAATCGATTTTACCTGCGGGGTTCCAATTTGGACATCAAGCAGAGACAGCGATCAGTGAAGGCACGCTATACCAGAATCATACCAGTCTGTTTAGCTTATCTGCGCAGACACGTATTACACGCACACATCAGATTACTTGCCGACAACGTGGTGTTTTTCATATGGATAGCGCTTTAATGAGTGCCGGCGATGTATTTGGACTTGCTCGTGCCAATCGTCCACTACGTATTGAGACCCGTATGACTGTCTATCCTGCTTATACAGCGATAGATGACATGCCAGAAGCTTATCGAAGCTGGCAAGGAGAAGTCGAAGTGAGACGCTGGACAAATGAAGATCCTTTTTTGATTACAGGAGTGCGAGAATACAGTTCAGGTGATCCGATGAATCAGATTCACTGGAAAGCGACAGCACGTACAGGTCAGTTACAAGTGTATCGTCAAGGGTATAGTGCTGATCCAGAAGTCATGATTCTATTCAATATTGAAATCAATGAACAGATGTGGAGAGTCGTAACAGAACCGATGGTAGCAGAGTACGGGTTGAGTTGTTGTGCAACGATTGCTGCTGATCTCATCGGTAAAGGAATGAAAGCAGGATTTGGACACAATGCGATTATAGCGACAGAAGATGAGCAAGATGCCCGGATTCTACCTGCTTATGGCAGTGAACAATTATCTACATTACTTCAATGTATGGCAGAAGTACAATTAAAAAGCAGGCAGCCATTTCATGAATTTTTACAATCTTTTGTACCCCAATCCAGTCAGGAAAATGAACCGATCCACAAAATGGATATTTTAATTGTGACTCCGCATGTATCTCAACCGATCAAGCAGGCGATTACGATATTAGAGCAGGCGGGGTCAACAGTTAGTATTTTGAATGTACCTGATATAGAGCAGTTGAAGAAGTCCCACTGGAATCAGAGTGTATACGATAAACCAAGCAGGAAGGTGAGCGGATGACAACTCAGGATTCTTCCAAAGCAGTAGGCTATTCGATCTCTAGTTACTGGCAACCTCTTACTTATATGCTGGCAGAAGTAGCGGCATGCTTTCCTATTCTTGTTCTGCTAGATGGATATTTATTTCATACCGATCAACCGGTTTTATGGGCATTGTGGCTTCTATGTGCAGGGGGGCTAGGTATTACATTACGTATCGCTGTCAGACGATTTGCTGTTCAATGGAAAACGATAAGCTGGTCTGTAGTATGGATCATTATAGGAGCCTTGGTATGTTGGATGATACTAAATCATGTAAGTTGGACATCTATATGGATAGCCAGCATAAGTCTATTAGTCGTCGGATTATTCCGTGGCAATATGCTAGTGATGGGCGATTGGGATCGGTTATTTCCATTAACATTACAATTGATCTTGCTGATCGTAGCATGGATATTTTATGTGATTACAGGTTCATCGGGTGATCTGTCATCTGCGCACTTTTCTATTTATATCGCAGGTATGATTCATTTATTTGCTATTCTTATGCGGTGTGGTGCACGCCAGATTAACTATTCGGTATGGGAAGATGGATTTCCAATCGCAGCATTACAGTTGGTTATCCGTCGAAGTCGGCGCTGGACATGGATCTTAATAGGAGTCATTGCTATTATTGGAGGCAGTACACAATTATCTATGATGCTGAGCTGGTTGTGGCAGAAGATACTTTCTCTTTTTCAATCCAATGAAACAGTTATACCTAGTCAAATGATTGAGCCGATGAACCCGCCACCTTTGTTACCACCAATGGATCTACCTGAGCAAAGCCCATCTATTCTGGACCCTGCTTGGATTGAACGAATCGCTCAGATCATTATGATTGCTGCGTTAGCCGCTTTTATGATTGGCGTAGGGCTATTTATATATCGTCTAATTCGTAAGTATGGCCCACCACTCTGGCGATGGTTATTGCGTATTCTGGGGATCGAAAGTGCTATTCCTTTACCGGCTGAGGAACCATCTGTTGGATATGTAGATCAGACAGAGAAGATTCACTCCAAACCATCGCCTTTCCGCATTCCTTTGAAAAGAAAAGTACCGGACGATCCTGCTGAGCGAGTTCGTTATCATTATGAAAAATTGATTCGTCGTGGACTCAAACATGGTCTAGATCAACATCAAGGCGATACACCGACTATACTTGGACGCAAAATGATTCATTTAAATAAAAAAGAGACATCGATGGATTCTGAACAGCGTATATCTGTATTGATTCGTTGGTACAATCAGATTCGTTATGGCGCTAAGTCTATAGATGCCGAAGAACTGAAAGTCTGGGAGAAAAAAGATTGAATATTTAATGAATTTATTCATGTGAAGCTTTAAAGCGTGTTAGAAAATTCTTTACTTTTAAAGGATGCTTACAGTATCATGGAGAGAATGAAAAGGCTGAAAGGAGATTAACAATGAAACTTAATCCAAGCAAAATTGTAGACTGTACGATTCGTGATGGAGGTCTGGTGAATAACTGGGATTTCAGCGTAGAGTTTGTACAAGATTTGTATAAAGGTCTGAACGAAGCAGGTATAGAATATATGGAGATTGGTTACAAAAACTCTCCCAAACTACTTAAAGGTGCAGAAGCAGCAGGTCCGTGGCGCTTTCTAGACGACGATTTCTTGCGTACGGTTATTCCTCAAAAAGGAACAACTAAATTATCTGCGCTTGTAGATATCGGTCGTGTAGCCGAAGAAGATATTTTGCCACGTGAAGAAAGTATGTTAGACCTTATCCGTGTAGCTTGTTATATCAAAGATGTAGACAAAGCTCTTCAATTGGTACAAACGTTCCATGATCGCGGATATGAGACCACAATCAATATTATGGCTTTGTCTAATGTAATGGAAAATGAATTGCTAGAAGCATTTGAATTGATCAACGAAAGTGTAGTTGATGTTGTTTATATTGTAGATAGCTACGGTAGTCTAGATTATAAAGACATGCTTTACTTGGTAGATAAATTCAAAACCAACTTGCCTAACAAACGTCTGGGTGTACATACCCATAACAATATGCAAATGGCGTTCTCTAACACTCTTGTAGCAGCAGAACATGGCGTTGAATTGCTAGATGCTTCTGTATACGGTATGGGACGTGCAGCAGGTAACTGTCCGACTGAGTTGTTAGTGACTCATTTAAAAAATACCAAGTATACATTGCGTCCAGTCTTAGAAATGATCGACAAGCATATGATTGCTTTGCGTGAAAAAGAAGAGTGGGGTTATATCATTCCTTATATGATCACAGGATCATTGGATGAGCATCCACGTTCTGCAATGGCACTTCGTGCTTCAGATGACAAAGATAATTCTGTTGATTTCTACGATAAGTTGACGACTCCAGAAGTAAGCTTTGATTCTTCTAAAGGCAATAAGTAAAACTAGCTAAAAGAGCATACTCAATATAGCAAAAGAGCAATTTCCAGTTAGTATGGAAGATTGCTCTTTTTGTATATATTTTTCTAAGTAAAGATCCATTTAGGATGTTTTAAGATTGAGAATATTCTTCAACATATGAACGTGTACCTGTCTGTTCATGATAATAGACTTGATATGTTTTACCATCGGCAGGATCGACAAAGACTTCAGAAGTAGGGTGGGAATGCTTGAAAATATCATCTTGTTGTTGGGAAGAGCGTTGCTTTCCTTTATATCGTTTATCAAAAAAGTACCAGCTTATTAAAAGAAGAGCCAGGAAACCACCAATTTGTAAAGTAAAATAGATAGCTCCTACATTAAAAAAACTCATGTGATCGGCTCAATGGTCACAACCGTACCATAAGCAACAATTTCACTCATACTACTACCGATATCGCCACTATCGAATCGCATCATCACCACTGCATTACCACCCATGGTATGAGCGCTCTCAACCATTCGATCTAATGCCTGACGGCGACCATCTTCGATCATTTGAGTATATTGCTTGATTTCACCACCGACTAATCCTTTAAAAGAAGCCATAATATCGCCACCTATTCCACGTGCACGCACAACGACACCAAAAGTCGAGCCAAGAACGTTAGTTACTCGGTAACCGGGAATATTTTCAGTCGTTACGATAATCATTTCGATCACTCCTATCTGATTGATAAAGCGTATACTATACTTTTTATATACGTAACGCGATCTGAAACGATACATAAATAAAAGAAGTTGCAAGATAAAATTGAATATGATATATTATATCTTGTCGTTAAGAAAGCCTAATGACTTTCCAAACGTGACCTCGGGATGTAGCTCAGCTTGGTAGAGCACCTGGTTTGGGACCAGGGGGTCGCATGTTCAAATCGTGTCATCCCGACCATCCATTCATGCGGGTGTAGTTCAATGGTAGAACTTCAGCCTTCCAAGCTGATAGCGTGGGTTCGATTCCCATCACCCGCTTACCGAAATACCAAGAGGAAGTCTTTGCATAAGCAAAGGCTTTTTTTGTTGTATTAGTATCATAATATGAATAAGTGTTAATATCATTATAAAAACACAGTAAGGATGATAAAAAATGAGCAATATAACAAAACTAGCGAAATTAATTAAAATGACTGGAGATCGTGCTAAATTAGATGCCAAAATGAATAATACTTATATTGTATATAAAAATAAAAATGGTCATATTGTTAAAGAATATATTGATGGAAATATTGTCTTAATTCATAATGAAGAATCATCTTATGAATAATTCCAAACCTACAATGTACGTTTTTGCTGGAAACAATGGTAGTGGTAAAAGTACAATTCGTAATTTGATTGTAGATCAAATTGGAATCAGTATTAATATAGATCCAGATGCCTTAGCAAGAAAAATAGATAGTGAACATCCAGAAAAGTATAGAATGTCAGCAGGAAAAGAAGCCATTAAACTTGCTAGAGATTGCATAGAATATAATCGTGATTTTTCAGTAGAAACTACTTCATCATTTAATTATGATTGATAATAGCGAATCTTCTGGTGAGATTGTATTAGAAATCATAGAGAATAAGATCGTTTATCGTTCTGCTGAAATGCCGAAATGGGTGAAAGATATCGAACCACACTTGAAAAATTAAATATTAATCATATCTAAATTTGGTTTTTCTCCAAAATTTTGTTATACTGTCGTTGTCAGCGGTAATGATACACCTTATATTTTTTAAGCTGACCATTCTGAAGAAATGAGAGGGTCCTATTGTCCAATGAAGTAAACATACGAATTTCCCTACGAACTGCACAGGATAGAAGCAGGCAGACAGCTCAAGCGGCTGATGCAAACGGGATACGTATGTCCATGGATAGCAATAGGAAACTGTTATGATAAACAGTTCAGGATGAAGATGGTTTTACTTTGAGGATTAATGATGTCTTAGGCTAGCAAGAGACATGAATAATCGTAAAGTAGAAGCACTATACACTTATATCCTTTTGCTTATTTTACATATGGATGATGAACGATCTGACGTTAGCATTATCAACCGCGAGGGCATCTGCTCTGGCGGTTTTTTATGATTTCAGAGAGGATGATGTTCAATGACAACCATCGTAAAAGTAAGCAATTTAGCGAAAGACTGGAATGGAAAACGAATTTTTGAACAAGTGAATGTACAAATAGAAGCAGGTGAGCGTTTAGCTCTTATCGGTGAAAATGGAAGTGGCAAAAGTACACTGATCCAACTGCTGATGAATCATACTGAATGCACAGAAGGCAAAATCGAACGATTTTTACCGTTAACACAGTGGGATTGGATGAGACAGCAAGATGATGCAGAGCATATTGGGCAAGGATGGACTACTTTAGAAATAGCTCGTCAAGGGAAGCCCGAGTTATGGGATTTGCGTCAGCAACTAGATGAATTAGAGCAGCAACTTCAAAACCTTTCGGTTGAACAACAAGCTGATCTTTACAATGAAGTGCTAGAACAATATGGGAGTACGTTAGAAACGTATGAAAAAAACAACGGATTCCTATGGGAGATTGAAGTTGAAAAGCAATTGACAGTGATCGGCATTGCTTCAGAGCTATGGAATGTACCTTATACTCAGTTAAGCGGCGGTCAGAAGACCAGAGTACGTCTAGCCTCTGTGTTAACACGGGATACCCAGTTATTGATCTTGGATGAACCGACCAATCATCTGGATACCGAAACGATGGAATGGTTAGAAAAGAGATTACATCAGTATACAGGTACACTGTTATTTGTATCCCATGATCGAGAATTTGTAGATCGGATGGCAACGTCTGTCTGTGAATTAACTTCTACAGGAATGACCAAATATAAAGGTGGATACCGTGATTACCGTGAACACAAACAGCGTGAGTTACGAGCGCAAGAATCATTGTACAAAAAGCAAGAACAACAGCGCAAAGCATTACAAGAATCGATTCGCAATTATCAACAGTGGTTTGAACAGGCTCATCATGCAGCAGGGAAGCAAAGTGAAGTAAAAATGGCTAAAAGCTATTATAGAGACAAAGCGAATAAAAATATTTCACGTTATCACGCCAAAGAAAAAGCACTGGAACGGTTAGATACCGAAAGTGTGCAAAAACCGCGTGCTACGGACAAAATGAATTTTGAACTAGAAGCTAGTGAGTTTAAAGGGCATACGTTGATTCGGTTGGACGATGTAAGCTTTGGTTATTCAAACCATTCAGATCAAGAAGATCAGCATAGTGATTATAGCAAACACGATTTAATTCAACATCTGGATATGAATGTACAACGTGGCAATCGGATAGCGATTACAGGGCCGAACGGCTCGGGCAAAACAACATTGATCAAGCTACTCCTCGGACAATTACAACCTTCTAGCGGTGAGCTGTGGCATCATCCAGCATTAAATATAGGGTATTTTTCACAGGAACTGGAAGGGTTACCTTTAGAAATGACTTTGCTGGATAGTCTATTGGTATTACCAGCGATGACACGAACAGAAGCACAGACGATTCTAGGTTGCTTTTTATTCCGTGGAGAAGATGTGTACAAGCAGATTGGTCATTTAAGTATGGGAGAACAGTGCAGAGTGGCATTAATACGTTTATATTTTGGCGGTGCTAATGTATTAATTCTAGACGAGCCGACCAACTATCTCGATATCGCTGCCCAAGAAGTGATCGAGTCTGCGTTAGAACAGTATACAGGAACGATTATTATGGTTTCTCATGACCGGATGTTAGTTCGGCGATTAGCGACTCGTCTGTTGAAGCTGGAACGTGATCGTCCATATCAATGGTTTGAAGGCACTGTAGAGGAGTATGAAGCTGCTCAGGCACATCAGCAACAAGAAGTGCAAGCAGGTGGGGTAGAAGCGAATCAACAGCGTATGATGCTTGAGTTGCGTCTGTCTCAGTTATTATCTGGACTTGCCGATCAGAAAAAGACGAATCCTTCTATATTTCGATCAAGCGATCATTTGCCTAATGCTACACAATCGATTGAGAATCTCAACTTGGAACAGAACAACAATGATCCAGTCTGGCAAGAAATTCAATCGTTGCGCAAAGAGTTAGCGTCCTATTCGTCTCAGTCTTAAATAAATAGAAAGTTCTTTTTGCATAACAATCGTTGACGGGAAGGCTGGTTATTTGTAAAATAGTGAGTATCTATTTTCACTATGACATCTGCAACGAAAGAGAAGAGTAAACAGTACTGTCGTACAGGGAGAAAATGCCATTAGATTGAGAGCATTTTTACAGAAGCAGACTGTTGAAGTTCACTCTGGAGCAGCGTTCTGAAATATAAGTGAGCTGTATGATTAAGCTGATCTATAGATTAGGAATAGCCGGTGTAACGATCCGTTATCGTCGTTTCGAGCGAGAAGCTTATAATCTACATGTGATTGATTTAGAGGAGACTCTATATTGAGATACAGATTATAAATTTCTAACAAGGGTGGTACCACGGTCTTTTCGTCCCTTAAGGGGAGAGAAGGCCTTTTTTTGTTGTTTTAATAAGGTTTACACACTGCGTGATAGGAAGAAAGGGGCTTAACAACGATGAGCGAAATCGTCCAAATGCAAGAACATTTGCTTGCTTTGAAATCCGAAGCACTGGAAGTATTAGAAAAAGTAGCCACACCGAAAGAACTAGCAGATCTACGTGTTAAATACTCTGGTAAAAAAGGAGCTTTAACCGAAGTTTTACGTGGTATGGGTAAGCTTAGTGCTGAAGAACGTCCTGTTGTGGGTCAAGTGGCTAATGAAGTGCGTGAAGCGATCGAAGAAGTGATCAATCGCAAACAAGAAGAATTTGTACGTGCAGAGACCAACGAACGTCTTGCTGCTGAAAAAATCGATGTGACATTGCCTGGTCGTGGATTGCCACAAGGCGGTATCCATCCGATCAACAAAGTAATCGAACAAATGGAAGATATTTTCCTGGGCATGGGATACAGCGTAGCTGAAGGTCCTCAAGCAGAAAGTGATTATTATAACTTTGAAGCATTGAATTTGCCAAAAAATCATCCTGCTCGTGATATGCAAGATTCTTTCTATCTGACCGATGAATTGTTGATGCGTACCCATACTTCTCCTGTGCAGATTCGTGCGATGGAAGCGGCTAAAGGAAAAGCACCTTTGAAAGTGATTTGCCCGGGTGCTGTATATCGTCGTGATGATGACGATGCGACTCACTCTTTCCAATTTTTCCAAATCGAAGGATTGGTGATTGATAAAGGGATTCGTATGAGTGATCTTAAAGGAACATTACTTCAATTTGCTCGTGAAATGTTCGGAGAGTCTACTGAAATTCGTTTGCGTCCTAGCTTTTTCCCTTTCACAGAGCCTAGCGTAGAAGTTGACGTTACCTTTGTGAAAAAGAATGGTGAACGCATCTGGATCGAAGTGTTAGGTTGCGGTATGGTTCATCCTAAAGTGTTAGAAATGGGCGGTTTTGACCCTGAAGTATATAGTGGATTTGCATTTGGTATCGGTGTAGAACGGATAGCTATTCTAAAATACGGTATTGACGATATTCGTCATTTCTACAGTAACGATATGCGTTTCCTTAAACAATTCTCACGTATCTAATATAAAGGAGTGAATAGCAGTGAAAGTATCTACACAATGGCTGTCTCAATATGTTTCTTTGGATCAAGTCACTCCAGAAGAACTAGCAGAGCGCATTACACGTTCTGGAATCGAAATCGATAGCGTTGAATACCGTAATCAAGGGATTACAAACGTTGTTGTTGGTTATGTGAAAAGTAAAGAAAAGCATCCAGATGCAGACAAATTAAACGTCTGTGTAATTGATGCCGGACAAGGTGAAGACTTACAGATCGTATGTGGTGCTAAAAATATCGATGCTGGACAAAAAGTTCCAGTCGCTCTTGTAGGTGCTAAATTACCGGGCGGTATGGATATCAAAAAAGCCAAGTTGCGTGGCGTATTATCTCAAGGGATGATCTGTTCTGCCAAAGAACTAGGTATTAACGATAAATTGCTTCCTAAAGATCAACAAGAAGGTATTTTGGTTCTACCTGAACATACAGAAATCGGTACACCGATTGTAGAATTACTTGGCTTGGACGATGCTGTACTTGATTTCGATCTAACACCGAATCGTTCTGACTGCTTGAGTATGCTAGGTGCAGCTTATGAAGTAGGCGCTATTCTAGGTCGTGATGTACAATTGCCAGAATTGAATTTTGTAGAAGCTGGTGATGCAGCGGCAGATCATATTTCGGTAAACATTGAAGCGACAGAGCAATGTAGTCACTTCTCAGCTCGTTATATCAGCGGGATCACAGTTGGAGCTTCTCCACTATGGTTACAAAACCGTCTGATTGCAGCAGGGATTCGTCCGATTAGTAATATTGTCGATATTACCAACTTCGTGATGTTAGAATACGGACAACCTCTACATGCTTATGATGCAGACAAATTAAATCAAGGTGCAATTGAAGTACGGATGGCACGTGAAGGCGAAGTTCTTAACACATTAGATGATCAAGAACGTAAATTAGATGATCGTATGTTACTGATTACAAGTGGTGGACAGCCTGTAGGCCTTGCTGGCGTTATGGGTGGTGCTGATACAGAAGTGACAGCCTCTACTGTTAATATTTTGCTAGAATCTGCTAAGTTCGATGGTGGAACAATCCGCAAAACATCACGTCGTCTTGGGCTTCGTTCAGAAGCGAGTCAACGTTTTGAAAAAGAAGTCGATCCGTCTGCGATAGTACCAGCGCTTAATCGTGCAGCTGAATTGATCGTTCGTTATGGTCATGGATTGATTCACGAAGGTATTGTAGAAGAAGTGGTACAAGTAGCAGAAGAGAAAACACTTCAGTTATCTTTGAGCAAATTAAATCGTTATTTAGGTACAGAATTGTCTTTACTTGAAATTAAAACGATCTTCTCCCGTCTTCAATTCCCTTATGGCGATGTAGCACAAGACTTATTAGAAGTACGTGTTCCTACACGTCGTGGTGATATTGTACGCGATGTAGATTTAATCGAAGAAGTAGCTCGTTTATATGGATATGATAATATTCCAACGACTTCGATTGAAGGCACAACAACACCAGGAGCATTGACCAAGTCTCAACGCTTGCGTCGTACTGTGCGTCATTTGCTAACTCATGGTGGATATCAAGAAGCGATCACGTATTCGTTCACACATCCAGCCAAAAATGATCTGTTCCCGCAATTACGTGGAGAGCAACAACAAGTTGCCCTTGCGATGCCGATGAGTGAAGATCGTAGTGTGCTACGGAGTACGTTGATTCCGCAGTTGTTAGAAACAGCTTCATTTAACCGCAATCGTAAACAGGAAAATCTAGCTTTATTTGAAATCGGAAGTGCGTTCTTCAGTTCTGAGCAAGAATTGACTCGTCAACCGACAGAAGTTCCTTTGCTTGGATTGCTACTTACAGGTAGACGCCAACAAGCACAATGGAATACAGGTAACGAACGTGTCGATTTCTTTGATCTTAAAGGTGCACTCGAAAGTCTACTTCAATATCTAGGACTACAATCACTGATTACGTACAAAGCAGATCAACCACAAGGATTCCATCCAGGACGCTCTGCCTCTGTATATTTACAAGTAGGTAGTCAGCAACAATGGATTGGTGTGATTGGACAGATTCATCCTGATATTCAGCGCGAATCCGATCTTGAAGATACGTATGTCGCAGAGATTCAATTGGCTCCATTGTATGAAGAAGCCGATGAGAAAATCGTATACAGCGAATTGCCACGTTACCCTTCAGTACAACGTGATATTGCTGTTGTAATCAAGGAAGAAGTAGCCGCAGGAGAATTACTAGCTTCTATTCGTTTGACTGCGAAAGAATTGTTAGAAACGGTACAAGTCTTTGATGTGTACACAGGCGACCGTGTAGGCGAAGGTAAGAAGAGTGTAGCGATTGCTATCGTATATCGTCACGCTGAGCATACCTTAACAGATGAAGAAGTAACGGCTGTGCATGATCAAGTATTGACTGTATTATCTGAACAATTTGGTGCAGAACTACGTAAATAATACATTTTGCTCTATAATCATACTGCTTAGATTCCCTACTTAAATGACTCTGTTATTAAAGAATCATGTTTGTTAGGGACTATAGCAGGAATTGACAAGGGTCGCATCGAATAACAATCGATGTGGCTTTTTTGTCTACATCCAACTAGAATAAACAGAAGAAGTAAAGGAGGGCACGATTGTGACGACACCCGAACGCATTAGAGTAAACGTGGATATTTATGGAACAACTTATAAATTAGTTGGCACGAGTGCCGATTATATGAGACAAATTGCTCGTTATGTAGACGAGCATATGAACGATATATCGCAAGCCCATTCCCATTTAGATAAAGCCAAATTGGCTGTATTAGCAGCAGTACACATGGCAGAAGAATCAATTAATGCTCAAGTGAACCAATCCGAATTTGATCAAGCGATTGCAGAGCAACAGCGTTTAAATACAGAATTAGAGCAACTACAGACTGTACAAACGCAACAACAGGAATTAATACAGAAATTGCAACAGGAAAATAAACAACAAGTCAGTACTAATGAACAGTTGCAAAAGAGTATTAAAGAAACATCGGCTCAATTGGCACAGACTCAGCAAAAGCTGACGTCGACAGAAGGACAAAACAAACAATTACAACAACAAAACCAAGAACACAAATTAAATAATGAACAAATACAGCATAAATGGAAAATAGCAGAAGAAGCACTTCAAAAAGCATTGAAGTCGAATGTAGATCTAGAGCAGAATCTGCAACAAACAACAGAAAATTTACGCAGTGAAATTAACCTTTTGACTGAAAATGAAGAAGTTGCCAGTTTGCGAGTGATGGAGTTAGAAGAGCAAGTACAGCTTTTACAACAACAACATGATCGTATTCAACAAGATCATGCCGAACTGGAGGAAAATAATAACCGCACATTAACTGAATTAAAAGCGTTAGAAGAACAGCAACAGCTACTCACTAAAGAATTGTCTGAAGCGCAAGAAGAATCAGAGACATGGCGTGAATTGTCTGTACAACAAGAACAAGAGTTGCAGACTGTTCAGACAAATCTATCTACTTTGCAAGAGCAACAACAAGGATTAGAACAACAACTAAATACGTCTCAACAAGAATTGACACAGGTACAAGAGCAATTGAATACAGCGCAACAAGAAATAGAATCATCCAAAGAGGAATCGAATCGCTGGTATGAATTGGCGCAACAACAAGAGCAAGAAGTACAGAAAGTACAAGCCGAATTAACTCAAGTTCAAGAACAACGTCATACGTTAGAAGAACAAGCGAATGCTGCCAAAGAACAAATCTCTATTTTGCATCAACAATTAGCAGATGCCAAAAACGAAGTATCTGCAACCAAGCAAAGATTGGAAACGTGGCGTGAACTGTCCGGTCAACAAGAACAGGAAGTTGCACGTATTCAAGCCGAATTATCTGAAGCACAAGAACAGCAAGTAGTACTCGAAGAGCAGCGTTTGGTAATCGAAGAACAACTGGGTGAATTGGAAGAACAGAAGTCAGAACTGGATCAGCAGTTAACAGAACTACGACAAGAAAATACAACGATCCAAGAAGAAGTATCTACATGGCACGAATTATCTGAACAACAAGAACAAGAATTACAGACTGTTCAAGCCGAACTGGCACAGGTACAAGAGCAATATACAGCTCTGCAACAGCAGTACGATACTGTGCATGCAGAACATGAATCTTTACAAGCAACAAGTGAATTATTACGAACGGAGCATGAATCACTACAGAATCAAGCACAGACTTTACAAGAACAACAGACTCAGCTGAATGAACAATTATTTACACTTCAAGAAACATTAACACGGACACAAGAAGAAGCGCGTACATGGCGTGAATTATCGGGACAACAGGAACAAGAAGTGACTGATGTTCAAGCCGAATTAGCTCAAGTGCAAGAACAATATACAACATTACAACAACAGTCTGATCATATCCAGACCGAGCGTAATGATCTGGAAAATCAAGTGCATGTACTGGAAACAGAGCAGTCCGATCTACAGCAACAACTAGTAGAACTCCAAGAAACATTAACAGTAACGCAAGAAGAAGTTAGTACTTGGCATGAGTTATCTGCTCAACAAGAACAAGAAGTGACTCAAGTTCAAGCCGAACTAGCTCAGGTGCAAGAACAATATACAGCATTACAGCAACAGTCTAATCGTATCCAGACCGAACGTAATGATCTGGAAAATCAAGTGCATGTACTGGAAACAGAGCAATCGAATGTACAGCAACAACTAGCTGAACTACAAGCTACATTAACTACTGCACAAGAAGAAGCGACTACTTGGCGTGAATTATCGGATCAACAAGAACAAGAAGTAGCTCAAATGCAAATGGAATTATTAAATAGCCAAGAACAACGGGTATTGTTGCAACAGCAGTATGATGCTGTACAAGCAGAATATGAAGCTATGCAAGCGCAAGTGCACACATTAGAAGAACAGCAATCCGATCTCAGTCAACAATTAGTAGAGATCAAAGAAACATTAGCTGTTGCTCAAGAAGAAGCAGATACATGGCGTGAGCTATCTGGACAGCAAGAGCAAGAAGCCCAGCGGATTCAATCGGAATTAGTAGACACTCAAGAACAAGCGCGTACAGTAGAACAACAGAGAGTACAGTTAGAAGAGCAACATATCGCTCTGAATCAACAACTTCAGCAGACACAGCAAGAGTTGATCAGTGCACAAGAAGAAGCAGACACGTGGCGTGAACTGTCTAACCAGCAAGAGCAAGAAGTAGAGCAGGCTCAAGCCCAATCGTCTCAAGTTCGTGAGCAGGTTGAGCAGTTGGAAGAGCAGTTGCATGCACTGGAAGAACAACGTGCTCAACTGGAAACACAGCAATCGACACTGCATCAACAATTAGAAGGTATCCAACAACAGCTGACAACAGCCGAAGAAGAAGCGACAACATGGCGTGACCTTTCTACTCAACAAGAAGAGGAGGCTCATCGTCTTCAGGCTCAATTAACAGCGGCTCAAGCCGAGCGTGAGAATTTGGAAGAACAACTACGTGTGAATGAAGAGCAACGTCAGATGTTGGAATATCAATATCAGGACTTGGAAGAATTGCAATCGGAGCGTATTCATCAGTTGCAAGAATTACAGCAACAGAAATCGACGATTCAAGAAGAGATGGAAATGTGGCGTGAGCGTGTTAGTGAACAAGAAGATGAGCTGAATACAGTACAAGCACAATGGTCACAAGAACAGCAACATCATCAAGATGCACAAGCTCAAGTAGCAACATTGAATCAAGAATTGGTTTCTTTACAAGATAAGCTCGGGCAACAAGAGCATATTTTGCAAGAAGCGAATACCCATATCGATCAATGGAACAACCGATATACTCAACTGGAAGAAGATTATCGGACAGTGAGTCGTAATGAAGAAGGATATTTGGAAGAAATCGGGCGTTTAGAACAGCAAAGTCATCAGTTGCGTCAAGAGTTAAATGAATGGCAACAACGTATTCAGGAGACAGAACAAGTTCAACAACAGCAAGCCCAACAGATTTTACAGTTGGAACAACAAGAACGTGAATGGCTTGAACAGCAAGGACAACTGTCTACAGTAGAAGCGCAGAAGTCTGAAGAAATGCAAGAAATTTTGCAACAATATGAAGTGTCTTCACATCAATTGAGATTGGTTCATATTGAACTGGAAGATCAGCGTGAAGAGAAAGAACGTATTATCCGTGAACTTGAACAGCTTCGTGAACAGCATCATCGTTTGGAAATTGAGTACAATGAATGGATGGAATTGATCGAGCAGGATCAGAATTAGATAGCAAAATCCCTTTCTGCTTATCACTACGTATACTGGTGTAGTGAAACAGAAAGGGATTTTTTGGCTACTAAAATGAGTTCAGTCGATTAAGCTTCATCTACGATCAATTTGGCAACCATTGTGCTATGACCAGAACCACACATAATCGAGCAAGCAATATCGAATTGACCTGCTTCTTGTGGAGTGACGGTTGCTGTTGTATTTTGAGAATCAAGATCGACATTGAGAGCAGGAATCATCACGCCGTGATTACCTTGTACACTTTCAAAAACGATCTGTACAGGTTGCCCTTTTTTAACATGGTATTCTTTTTGATCAAATGCATAATTAGTCGCTTTGATCATCAATTGTTCTGTACCATCCGCAGGCGCTACGCCGGTCTCGGTGACACCGCTTTGTGGTGGATTAGTAGCAGACTCATTTTTTTGACCACAAGCAGATAAAAGAACCATAACAGCGATCATCATACTAACGATGATTAGTGTTCTTTTATAATGACTCATTTTGTGATTAGGGTTAGATGGTGTATACATGTATTATTCCTCCTATAGTGATATATGATGATAGTTGTTCGTAATATTCATAAATAGTATAACTCTGATCTACATAAAGAGTAACCGATATGGTCAAAATTTAAATCAAATATGGCTAAATAAAGAAATGATAAGTCTAATGTATCATTTGGTATTTAAGTATTTTGTGAATATTTGGTCTAGATGTATAATAAGAAGTAGTGCATTATATTATAAAGTAATTTGTTAGTTAGAGGAGTGTCATTACGTTGAACGAAAAAATATTCCATACCATGCAGTATGGTCAAATTTTGAATACATTGTCTTCACATGCAGCCACTTCGATCGGTAAACGTACAGCGCTGGCGTTGCAACCGGATACGGATTTGGAGCATGTTAAAAAATTACTTCAAACGACGGATGAAGCGACATTAGTAGATCGCCTCAAAGGAACACCGCCTTTTGGTGGAATCGTTGATATTAGTGCGGCGGTTAGTCGTGCACGTATAGGTGGAACACTGAATCCAAGTGAATTATTAGGCATTGCAAATACAATCATGGGTGGTAGACGTGCACGTCGCCATGTTGAGATGGTACATGAAGAAAATCCTGTACCGATGCTAGCTGATCTAGTAGAACTGATCTCCGATCAACGTCCACTGGAAAAAGCGATTCGTGCTTGTATCGATGATTCTGCT
Organism: Paenibacillus nuruki; assembly: GCF_001721045.1. Taxonomy (GTDB): domain Bacteria; phylum Bacillota; class Bacilli; order Paenibacillales; family Paenibacillaceae; genus Saccharibacillus; species Saccharibacillus nuruki. The sequence goes on from NZ_MDER01000034.1 coordinate 148,762, forward strand.
CATGTGATGGATTCTGCAAGCCCTGAACTTGCCGCAGTACGTCGTGAACTACGCTCAGGCGAAGTACGTATTCGGGAGAAGCTGGATAGTATGATTCGTTCTCAAAGTGTAGCCAAAATGTTGCAAGATCAATTAGTCACCATTCGTGGCGATCGCTTTGTCATTCCGGTCAAAGCGGAGTATCGTGCTCACTTTGGCGGTATCGTTCATGATCAGTCGGGTTCAGGAGCAACATTATTTATTGAGCCTGAAGCGATTGTAGCGATGAACAATAAGCTACGTGAAGCGAAGTTGCGTGAAGAACGTGAGATCGAAGTGATTTTGCAGAAACTCACTGCGCAAGTATCCGATCAAGTCGAATTGCTGAATTATGATATTGATATTTTGGCAGACCTTGATTTTATTTTTGCCAAAGCTAAATTAGCTCGTTCGATGGACGCTACAATGCCGAAGATGAATGACCGTGGATTTTTGAAATTAAAAAAAGCACGTCATCCATTGATTCCGCTTGCTCATGTGGTGCCTACGGATCTGGAACTGGGTAACGAACATACCAGTATTATTGTAACCGGGCCGAATACCGGTGGTAAAACAGTAACCTTAAAAACAGTCGGATTACTCAGTCTGATGGCGATGTCAGGTCTATTTATTCCAGCAGATGAAGGCAGTCAATTATGTGTGTTTGACGCAATCTATGCAGATATCGGTGATGAACAAAGTATCGAACAAAATCTGAGTACATTTTCAAGTCACATGACCAATATTATTTCAATTCTAGAACATATGACACCGAAAAGTCTGGTGCTATTTGATGAATTGGGAGCAGGAACCGATCCCGCAGAAGGTTCAGCATTGGCGATTGCGATTTTGGAACATATTCATTCTCAAGGTTGTCGTATGATTGCTACGACTCACTTTAGCGAATTGAAAGCTTATGCTTATGATCGCAAAGGCGTGATTAATGCGAGTATGGAATTCGATGTCAATACACTTAGCCCTACGTATCGCTTATTGATTGGTGTACCGGGACGTAGTAATGCATTTGCTATCGCTTCACGCTTAGGATTATCTGAAAAGATTCTCGATGTGGCTCGTGGTGAAGTGGGCGAAGAAGATCAACGTGTTGAAAATATGATCGCTTCTCTCGAAAGCAATCGTCTGAGTGCAGAAGAAGATCGCAATACAGCAGCAACGTTACGATCGGATATGGAGAAATTACGTGGTCGTTATGAGCGTGATCTTGCCAAATTAGAAGAACAACGGGACAAACGTCTGGAAAAAGCCGATGAAGAAGCACGTGAAATTATCGAAAAAGCACGCAAAGAAGCCGATGAAGTGATTCGCTCTTTACGTCAGCTTGCTCAAGAAGAAGGAGCAGCTGTGAAAGATCATAAGCTGATTGCAGCTCGTAAGCAATTGGATGATGCGACTCCAGGGCAACGTACGAAGAAGAAATCAACGTCTTCAACCGAAGCGAAAAAAGTAAAACCACTGGGTCCTGGCGATGATGTTATGGTCTATAGTCTGAATCAACGTGGACATATCGTAGAATTATCAGGTACCAAAGAAGCTGTCGTACAAATGGGTATTTTGAAAATGAAAGTAGCATTAAGTGATCTAGAATTAGTGCAGTCAGCCGCTACGATCAATGCACAGCCTCAGAAGAAAGCAACAACGATCAAACGGTCACGCGAAGATAATATGCGTTCTGAGCTAGACCTACGGGGTGCGAATGTAGAAGAAGGATTAATGGAAGTGGATCGTTTTCTAGATGAAGCTTTTTTGGCTAATCTAGGGCAAATCTATATCATCCATGGTAAAGGCACAGGCGTACTGAGAACAGGGATTCAAGATTTCTTACGTCGTCATAAGCATGTCAAAAGTTTCCGTACTGGTGAATATAACGAAGGCGGTAACGGCGTAACTGTAGCCGTATTGAAATAATCCGGCTGAAACCATTGCAGCATTCATGCGTAATGAATAGAAATGTCTGTAGATGATTTCAGTACCGGAAGGGGCTATGAGGTAGCGTGAAAGATTATATTGATCCGATGCTTGCACATCCGGTCGGGATGATGATCGGTTTTTTCTCGGTAGCTGTACTACAGCTTATCGTATTTTTATGGTGTTTCGAAATGGTCGCCAAATATAAGTGCTGGGATGAAATAAGACGCGGTAATTTAGCTGTCGCGATGGCAACAGGCGGTAAGATTTTTGGGATTTGTAATATTATGCGTTTTTCGATCGAAGCGCATAGTACAGTCTATGAAAGTCTTGGATGGTCTGTGATCGGTTTTCTTTTACTGCTAGCGGCTTACTTTATATTTGAATTTTTGACACCTGTATTTAAGATTGATGAAGAGATTGCAGCCGATAACAAAGCTGTTGGCTTAATCTCTATGATTATCTCTATATCCTTATCGTACGTGATAGGGGCAACTATTTTATAATAAGCTTGAACAGAAATATAAGCGATGAGAGGAATTACAACATGGATACAACAATATGTCCTTGGTGCGATAGTGAGATTGTATGGGACCCCGAATTTGGACCGGAAGAATTGTGCCCGCACTGTCATAATGAATTAAATGGTTATCGTACGCTTAATATTGCTTTAGATGAAGACGAAGATGAGGAATATGTTGAAGGCGGACAGAAGCCACCTGCTGAAGTTCGTAGAGCTCCTGTAGCCCCTGTTGCTCCGCAAGAAGAACAGCAACAATCGTTTGCATCACGTGCGACCAGTCTGTTAAATGATGCGGAGCTATTTACACAACCAAGTCTATCTTCACTCAAAACGATTGAGCAGTATGGTGATGAGAACTTTAATATGGTGCAATATGAAGAAAATGTAGAACAATTGCTCGATCAACAAGAAGAGATTCCACAATGTCCGCATTGTCAGGAATATATGTTGCTTGCAGGAACGCAAGAGATGGGCGGAACTGGATTTACTCCTTTGCCTGCAACAGCTAATAATGTTGCGATCTTACCTTCTACATTTAAAGTCAATGTATATGTCTGTCCAAGTTGCTTCCATGTTCATCAAAGTCTGTGCGAAGATGAGCGTGTAGCGATTATTGATAAAATTACCAATCTTAACGAACAATAAGCCATTCAAATGTTATATAAAAAGCTCTTATTCTCGACCCGATGATGGTTGAGGATAAGAGCTTTTTGCTATCAATTACACAACAATATCGTCAACTGTTGCAGGAGAAGGCTTGGTTGTACGTGTTAAGCCAAACAGTTCTAATTCAGGACGTTCGATTCCAGTGATTGTATCCGCTAGTAATTGGGCTGCAATAGCGCTATACACTGTTCCATTACCACCATATCCTTCTACAAAGTAACAGTGAGGATAATCTGGATGTCCACCGATATAAGGCAATCCATCACGGCTGGAACCAAATACAGCTGCCCAAGCATAATCGATTGACAACTCGCCTACATTTGGAAATAATGTCTGTACTTCTTCCAGTAATTTTTGCGATTGTTTTACCATTCGGACGTCACGCCATTCAGGATCAGTAAAAGGCTCATCCAATCCACCGACTACAATCCGATTATCCGCAGTGGTTCTCATATAAAGGTAAGGACGAGTCGTTTCCCAGACCATACTTTGTTCATGCCAACCTTCCCAGCTTTCTACAGGATTAGTCATAATCGCATAAGTGGTTTCTAGAAAAGCACCGCGTTCTTTTTTCATTTCTTGGGTCGCATAACCTGTTGCATAAATTACAGTACGAGCACGAATAGCAATATCGCCTGCATAACAGGTCACTCCTGTATCGTCTGCCACATGATTCGTAATTTCAACACCTTCATATAACTGTGCTCCATGGTTCATCGCATCTGCCATCAATGCATGGATAAAGCGATATGGATTTACTTCAGCGTCACCATGAGTGTACAATCCGCCAGCTTTTTGAAAAGAGAAACGCTTCGCAATTTCTTCTTCATTCCAGTATTCTGCTTCAAATCCAAAACGTTTTAGATTTTCATACTCTTCTTTGAGCGCAGGTACATCTTCTGGATTACTTGCATAATATAGACTACTGCGTGGGATTAATTGGGCATCGATCGGTAATGTTGGAGCAATATCGATCAGATATTCCATCGCTTGTTGGCACAGGCGGTAGAATAGTACACCATTTTGTTCACCAAATGTATTAATACAGGAAGTCATCATTTTATCATTCGTATATTGAAGTAAACCGGTATTGGCAACAGAGCTACCTTGACCGATTTTTGATTTTTCAACAAGTACTACATTGATACCTCGGTGTGCAAGTTCACGTGCTGATAAAGCTCCACCCATTCCGCCACCAATAATAAGTACATCACAGGAAATATTGTCATGTAACGCTTGATATTTCGGAGTTTCAGATTCAGGTAAAGTTTTGTCCCATGCGGTACGGTTAGTGTGCAGATCCATAATGTTTCGCTCCTCAAGGTATAATAATGTACTACCTATGCTGACTGTCTAAGTAATAAGATTAAGTAACCTGATTGTTATCCCCTTGAAGCAGTTCGCTCAGATAATCGTTTGACAGAAGTATAGAAGCAGGTCAGCAGCAGTCAATGATCAAATCAAAGGGTTGGCAGAAATGGGCGATTCATGTCATACTTATGATTAATCTTGCGCACTTGGAGGCTATTACGTTATGAAAGAATTGAGCGACCTTAAATTACAAATATTAGATTTGTTAAAAGAAGATGCAAGACGCACACCACAACTTCTTTCTACCTTACTTGGTGTCGATGAAGCAGAAGTGACTCAAGCGATTCGTGAATTAGAAGATGAGCATGTGATTGTGAAATACACATCTGTGGTGAACTGGAGTAAAGTCGATGATGAGAAAGTCACAGCATTAATCGAAGTACAGATTACACCGGAACGTGGTAGAGGATTTGAAGGAATAGCAGAACGCATTTATTTGTATCCACAAGTAAAATCGGTCTATTTAATGTCTGGCGCGTATGATCTTCTAGTTGAAGTCGAAGGAACCAATTTGAAAGAAGTAGCAAGCTTCGTTTCAGATCGTTTATCTCCTATTGAATCGGTATTGTCTACCAAAACTCACTTTATACTTAAAAAATATAAGCAGGATGGCATTATCTTCGAAGAACATGAAGATGACCGACGCCTGATCATTTCTCCATAAACGTAACCAATATCGTTATACCCATCTATATTAGATAAGAGTAGAAGAAATCGCGCTTAGATTATAAAGCGCTGAAGGAAGAGGATTGCCATGATTGTGAATAATGAACAACAGACCGGATCATCCAAGTCTATGACTTCTTACCTTTCTCCATTGGTTCAAGATATTAAGCCTTCCGGTATTCGGAAGTTTTTTGATCTGGTGAGTGCAAGTAAAGATATTATTACGTTAGGTGTAGGGGAACCTGATTTTATTACACCGTGGCATGTACGTGAAGCATGCGTCTATTCGTTAGAGCGTGGATATACACGTTATACGTCTAATGCCGGAATGCCTGAACTTCGTGAAGCTATTTCAGGTTATCTGGAAAATGAATTTAAAACCGCATACGATCCCAAAGACGAGATTCTGGTTACTGTCGGTGGTAGTGAAGCGATCGATTTAGCTCTTCGTGCATTGATTACACCGGGTGATGAGATTCTAATCCCTGAACCTTGTTATATCTCTTATTCACCGATTACAGCGATTGGTGGAGGTATCCCTGTTGGTATTGAGACCTTTGCTAAAGACAATTTCAAATTAACAGCGGAAGCACTTGAAGCACAGATTACGCCACGTTCCAAAATTTTGATTTTGTGCTATCCAAGTAATCCAACAGGTGCGATTATGACCTATGAAGATTGGTTGCCGATCGCTAAAGTGGTAGAAAAGCATGATCTGATAGTAATTTCAGATGAAATTTATGCTGAACTGACGTATGGCACCAAGCATGTTAGCTTTGCATCTGTACCGGGTATGCAAGAACGGACGATTTTGGTTAGTGGATTTTCCAAAGCTTTTGCGATGACCGGCTGGCGGATGGGTTATGCTTGCGGACATCGTGATTTGATTTCAGCGATGCTCAAAATTCACCAATACACAGTAATGTGTGCTCCTGTAATGGGACAAGTGGCAGCACTTGAAGCTTTAACAAATGGATTAGGTGAAAAAGATAAGATGGTCGAGTCGTATAATCGTCGTCGCCGTCTGATTGTCGATGGATTCCGGAGTATCGGTCTAGAATGTCATGAACCTCAAGGTGCTTTTTATGCTTTTCCAAGTATTCAGAATACAGGGCTGACTTCGGAAGAGTTCGCGCAACAGCTTCTGGTTGAGGGCAAAGTTGCAGCAGTTCCGGGCACTGTTTTTGGACTAGGTGGAGAAGGATTTATTCGCTGTTCTTATGCTACATCTGTCGCACAATTAAGTGAAGCATTGGAAAGAATAGGTTCCTTTGTAGCTAAAATAAAATAATTGTCACATAATCTTCTTTTTTCCTTGAATTAACAATTTTCCTGCTTTCATTTGCTCGATCCTATGATATAATGGGTCTTTGGAAGCAGGAAATCATGTCTCAAGGGAGGGGATTGTTTGTATTGTGCCGAATATAATTTGCCAGAATATCGCGGACATATTATTGCTGAGAATAATGAAGTATGGTCAACGTCCTCAGGAGAGTCCTCACAGATACTTTCCCTAGAGGATGAAATTTATGTACTTCGTACGCGAATGGAACAACTATTTCTGGAAGAACAATCGTTCACATCGGAGTTAGTGATTGAGATTAGTATGTTATTAGACTTGAAAATTAATGAATATATGCGCTCTCATCAAAAACGTTAATAACGTTTAGAGTTCTTTTTGCAAGTGACTGATGAATCCATCATATGAGAAGTGCTTACTATAATTAGGTATAGCCTAAATCAACAGGGGGTCCTTACAGAGGAGCTTCTTTTTTTACGTCAAATAGCTGTGGTATGATGGGATATAGTGAATTGAAGGAGGAACGTTCGGTGAAATTGTGTATAAAAGGATTACTGTTAAGCATGAGTATAGTATTTCTGCTGACCGCTTGTGGTGGAGATCAACCGAAAGATCCTAATCAAGTGACTGTCTTTATTATGGGCAGTGAAGGATTCTCGCAAGAGCTAGCAGAACAAGTCAAACAAGAGTTGCAAACCAAGCTAGGTAGCACGATGAAAGTAACTGTGAATACAACACCGATTTACTCCGCTGAAAAATTAACGCTAGAATATGTGGATCGTCAGGATGATATTATTATTTTGCCAGAGAACGATATGAAAGCTTATTCGGTTAATGGTGGACATGTAATGTTGGATAAAGATTTTGATTCCAAAAAGTATTCGCGTGGTGTAACGATGGGTAGCGTATCTGAAGAAGATGTAGATCAACAAGAAAAGCATCTATTCTCGATTCCTGTCGATCAAATGAGTATGTTCAAAAAAATCAAATATACACCGGATAATCTGTATGCAGCGATTCCTGTTTTTGCAGATTATAATAAATCTCTCAAAATCTTAAAAGCTATGACAGAATAATATCGCTTTATCATCGAGGGGAGGGCTACAAATGAATATTTATACACGCACAGGTGATGAAGGACAGACTTCAGTAATCGGTGGTAGAGTGAGTAAAGACGATGCTCGTGTCGAAGCTTATGGGACGATTGATGAACTCAATAGCTTTGTAGGTCAAGCACTGGCAATGGCAGAAGGAGAATCTTTTGCCGATGTACGAGAACAATTGTTAGCGATTCAGCATGAGTTGTTCGATTGTGGAGCTGATCTGGCTTTTGTAGCATTAGACGAAAGTAAATATAAAGTTCATGCGGAGTTAGTAGATCAACTGGAACAATGGATCGATCAATATGAGACTGAAAATCCTCCAATAGAGCGCTTTATTTTGCCTGGCGGACATCCATTAGCCGCTTCACTACATGTGTGCCGTACGGTATGTCGGCGTGCAGAGCGACGAGTGGTTACCTTAGGTGCAATAACAAATATTAATATAAATGTGCGTAAATACTTAAATCGACTGTCGGATTATTTTTTTGTGATTGCTCGTACCGCCAATGTACGTTCAGGCCTAACAGATATTGAATATATTCGCAGTCAAAAAGTATTTCGCCGTGATTGAGGGATTATTGTGATTAATGCTAAACACGAAACGAATGATTATTACGATCCAATACTGTATATTATACAACCGCAAGATGAAGGTATGATTCTTAAAAATATTATGCAAAAGCGGATGGGAATTTCACGTAAATTATTATCCCGTCTCAAAATGACGGATCAAGGTGTGATGCTCAATGGTCAGCATGTCTATGTTAGTACCAAAGTGCAGGCTGGCGATAAGTTAGAGATTCGGATGGAACGTGAACAATCCGATGATATTCTGCCACAAGTTCAGCAGATTGATGTGATCTATGAAGATCAGCATCTATTGATTGTGAACAAAAAAGCAGGCGTAATTGTGCATCCTACCAGTGGACATTATACCGATACGCTGGCAAATGGTGTTGTGCATTACTGGCAAGAACGTGGAGAGAAATTCCGTTTTCGTCCTGTGCATCGTTTAGATCAGGATACATCGGGTGTGCTGGCTATCGCTAAAAATCCATATGCACATCAACACATTTCCGAGCAAATGATCAATCATTCGGTGCAGAAAAGGTATCATGCATATGTGCATCATATTCCGACTGTATCGCAAGGCAGAATAGAAGGGGCAATAGATCGTGATCTGATCGAACCTTATATGCGTGTAGTCACTCCAGATGGATATGCCGCAGCCACTCGGTATCAAGTGCTAGAATCTTTTGCAGATCGAGATATAGCCTTGGTTGAATTGGAATTAGAAACGGGACGTACTCATCAGATTCGAGTACATATGAAGCATATTGGTTGTCCACTTGTAGGAGATCGGTTGTATGGTTATGCACGACCAGACAAGAACTTAGATGTATCTACATCGATATCGCAACTTGATCAACTGGCAGGGAGACAGGCATTACATGCGGTTGAATTAGGTTTTGTTCATCCTGTTACAGGCGAAGAGATGCTTTTTCAAGCTCCTTTACCAGAAGATTTGGCTAACCTGGATGCAGAATTACGAGGACTGGAAATTTAGTATAATATATATATAAATTTAATT
>NZ_MDER01000035.1 GCF_001721045.1 Paenibacillus nuruki
TCGCCATAATTTTTATAACTGCGTGCGTCAACGCGAAGCATCTGAGCTCGATCATACCATACAGGAATTCGGTAATTTCTAATATGGTATAGGATGGCTTCTACTATATTATGGCGATCCTTGCTTGAAAAACAAAAAAATATCATAAATTTCTCCTTTTGCTATGTAATCATGGAATTTAATTTATTTCACACATTAAAAGACCTCCAAATAATTCATAGTTATTTGGTGTTTACTTCATTTTAATGTTCAACCCATTTAATTGTAAAATAAGGTGCAATCTAACAAACAAGACTATAGTACCATATCTTATTTTCAAAAAATAGTAATTTCTTCATTTAAAACAAAAAAAGACCTTATTTAGAAGGTCTTTAGTTCTAATTTTTGATGCTAATTTAATTTCCATTATCTTGATACTATCTCCTAATTCCCTGCCAAATCTCTTCCAACTCATTCAACTCATTAATCACATGCCACGGTTCTATCCCTAACTGCTGATCCCATTCAAAACTTCGTCGTAGGAAAATGCCTCTCATCCCTGATTGAGAAGCTCCCCAGATATCATTCGTAGGATGATCGCCTACAAATACCGTTTCTTCCCCTGTCGTGCCTAACTTTTCCAGTATCATCTCGTAAATTTTCGGATGTGGCTTTTGGATCCCTGCTTCACCTGAAGTCAGGATCACATCGAAGTAAGATTCCAATTCCAAGTGTTCTACTTTGCCGTATTGTATTTCATGGTGTCCATTGGTTAATATGCCTAATTTGTATCCTTGAGCCTGACATGCATGAATAGCTTCAAGGGCATGATTCATAAGACGGGCTTCTTTCATATAATGTTCTTTATAGTACGCAAATAATTGATCTGCATTCGGTCTTTCTAACCAGGGCAAACGCTCAACTAATTCTTCAAAAAAACCTTGTTTTTCCCGGTAGCCGTCTGCATCAGTAATCCGCATATACCCTACAATATCTCTGGCTTTCTGTTCATCGACATGACCCAAGTAATCTGCAACGAATTTTTGTGAAAAAGTTCGAAACGTATGATCTCGATCCATTAATGTATTGTCCAAATCAAAAATAACGGCACTAATCTTCATGATCTCTCTCACTCCTATATGTAATCTCTATACATCATCATTTACTAAAAGTATAGCAGATTGTGTCAGTGCTTGAACCGTACCTTGATTAAATACAGCAAAAAACCCGCTTAGATATCAGCGGGTTTTTATCAATATACAGTGTGCAGAGAATCTACTCTCTTTGATCTGTGAATGTTCCTAGTTAAACTTCATTATAAATTACAACAATACGTAAGAACGATCTTCCTGTGCTTTGACATCGGGTAACGCTACAGGCTGACGATGGGTTACCATCATTTCTTGATCGGTCATATACAATTTGAACTCAGGAAGCTCATGCAAATAATGCTGTTGATACAACATTCGAGAATCCACTTCAAAATACACAGAGTCTTCTACAATCGGTAATTTCCCAGTTTCATTCATATAATCATCTACAGCAAGCTGTACACGATCCAAATGATACGGAATAGACTTGTCTTCTTCTGCAAAAATCTCAAAAGTTTCTCGGGATAAATAGAACTTCTGATCACTCACTCCACCTAAATAACGAGCGATACGTGGCAAGTCCAAGCTGTTATCTTCTTTCATTAGTACGGTACGATTAATTCCATTACCCATTTCACGTTCAAATTGCAATACTGCACAGCGCAATTCGTCTAGTGTTACATGAACCGACGGGAACTTGTTGACGTCTTCTTTGTCTTTTCTTTTAAATAGTCCAAGTACAGACATATCGGTCTCTCCTCCCTCATTCTGGGATAACTAAGCGATCGAGTGCGAAAACGTTTTCAGATACCTCTAAAGAAAGTTGCTAACTTTTCTGTGCTTACTATCATTGTACCTCATTTAACATGAATTGATTCAATTTTTTACAAATTTGTGCGTTTTGCATCTTAAATTGTGTCTATGTGCCTAAGCAAGCTAGAATTTTATAACATATTAAGGTAGGATAAATATGGTTCTATTTTAATAACGATCTGAACGGACAAAGATCGTCTATACAGAAAAGAGATTATGGAAGGAGCTAGACCACTGTGATGGAAGATGTAATTATTATTGGTGCTGGACCTTGCGGATTATCTGCTGCAATCGAATGCACACGTTTAGGCATGAAGACATTATTGATTGAAAAGTATAATATGGTACATTCGATTTACTTATATCCAACGAATATGCAATTTTTTAGTACAGCTGAATTGTTAGAAATCGGAGATTTGCCGTTCTCTACTCCGTATGACAAGCCTTTCCGTCATGAAGCTTTAGCTTATTATCGCCGTGCAGCAGGTCATTACGATCTACGTGTACAGCCTTATACGGAAGCTTTGGAAGTACAACCACGACAAGATGGTACGTTTGAGATTCAGACAACCAATCGTCATGGCGAAGACAAAACATATAAAGCACGTAAAGTTATTATTGCTACAGGTTATTTTGATCATCCGAACTATCTAGGTATTCCGGGCGAAGAATTAGATAAAGTAACTCACTATTTCCGTGAAGCTCATCCTTATGCGGGTATGCGGGTAACTGTTATTGGCGGAAGTAATTCTGCTGTCGATGCTGCTCTTGAAATCGTACGTGTCGGTGCTCATGTCGATATGGTCTACCGTGGTAGCGATCTTTCTCAAAATATCAAATCATGGGTACGTCCTGTATTTGAAGGTCAGGTGTTAAAAGGCAATGTCACTCTTCACTTGAACTCTAAAGTCACAGAGATTACTTCGTCTCAAGTTACCATTACGCAAAATGATGGCGAAACAGCAACGATTGAGAATGATTTCGTCCTTGCTATGACAGGCTTCCATCCTGATCGTAAATTACTCACATCTGCTGGGATTGAAATGAGTGACGATATGGATAAACCGAAGTTCGATCTGGAAACGATGGAATCGAATATTCCAGGTTTGTATGTAGCTGGCGTTATCGCTTCTGGTCGTAATGCAAATGAAGTCTTTATTGAGACAGGTCGTCGTCATGGTAACAAAATTGCGAATCATATTCACAAACAACTGGCTCATTAATAAAAATTTATCCACGATAAAAAAGGTAATCATTTAAATGTAAAGGTGTCCGCTTATGCGGGCATTTTGCTATTTAAAGATGTCAAGAAAGGAGTGATCTTATCAAAATGGCTGCGATCGATACACCTGCACTGATTTTGTTAGTTCTAGCGGCGCTCGGGATTATTGGTAATAACTCAACCGTAACGATTGCTATGCTAGTCTTATTGCTTATTCGCGTATTAGGCTGGCATCAAGCCTTTCCATGGTTACAGAAGTATGGCTTAACAATTGGTATTATTATTTTGACGATTGGTGTAATGACCCCACTTGCCAGTGGTAAAATTTCACTGGATACGATACTTTCTTCTTTTCTCAGCTGGAAATCGCTTGCTGCGATCGGAATTGGCTTATTCGTGGCTTATCTTGGTGGACGGGGCACGATATTAATGACTAATCAACCTACTGTAGTGGCTGGATTGTTAATAGGAACACTGTTAGGCGTAGCCTTTTTCAAAGGTGTACCTGTAGGTCCATTGATTGCCGCAGGTCTATTATCTCTACTAATTGGCAAATCGTAGCCTCTATAATGACTATAACCAACCACATTCAACGATTATGCTTATCCGATAGGCTTAGGTATGATATACTTTCTAAATATGAATCGATGATAAAATGCTTATATTGAATGTGTTAGCATCATCCAGGAGGATACACCTATGTCTCAAACTTTTGTTATTGAAGCGGTCATGATCGCAATCTATGGTCAACTGCTTGATCCGGAAAAACCGGTAGAATATATTGTGCCTTACACAAGTATTATGGAGTTATATGAATTTGCGGAAAGTACTGAACCTTTAATGAATGAAGATAATGAGAATCAGTATGTCAAAACAAGAATTCAGCAATTGATTGCTTATTTTGAAGAACCCTTGAACAAAAAGAAAATTCAACGTTCTCTTCAGGTTCCATGGGCTCAAAGTTCGGCTATTTTACTCAGTGAAAAAGTCCAATTAAAAATCATTAATGCGATGGATAATGCTCACTATGGCGAATCTTTTGATCCGATTGAAACGGAAATGATTCTTTCTGCGCTAAAAAAAGAAGCACCCATGTTGACTGATCAATTTGAAATGATTCATCGAATTATTGAAGCCAAGATTCCTGTGCAAGTATACGATATCGAAGATTTCGCATTTGCTCTTGAAGGCACACCTACTGTCTAAATGAATTTAGATTATCCCAAGTAAATATGTAAAAAAAGCTTCTTTCCCATAACAAGGAAGAAGCTTTTTTTTGAATCAATGATCCAATAATACAGCGAGCTTTATTGAGATTCAGGCATGTACGCATACCGAATATCGTCTTCATGCTCAATATATTCAACATTCAGGCGATATCCGTTGATATACCACAAATCTTGATCTTCCATATAGAAATGGATATTTTCTACATCTTGCGTTAATGCCGGGCTCACTGGTGGTTCAACAGAAATGCCTAGTGAGAACCCTGGATGAATTTCACTGTTACTGCTGTATCGTGCATAAAAGCGAACAGCATCGCCTTCAGCTAGACTCAATTCTTTTTTGTACCAGCGTGCGGCTTCATCAGATACGGCTATACTCATGATTTATACCACCTCTCTTTTTTACCTTTACCCTATTTTCTATCCTATTATAACATGATATCTTTATTGCTTTTTGATCCATTTCTTTGCAACAAAATAGCTATATATTAAAAAAATATGAAGATTTTATGAATTTTACGTTGACAATGCAAAAATTGCAGTGATACAATCAACAGCAGACAGGTACTAATTTAGAAGTTATTACCATCTGCATACTACTTTGAAGAAGAAAGGGTGAATCTCCATGGATAAAATGATGAATGTACATAACCACGCCTATGTTCCCGTAGCTTTATCACAATTAAATATCGGAGCACCCCAGCAGATGGAATCCTTCAAGTAGATTGCGTACTTTAAATCACGCTTGATCTCTATCCAACATGATAATTATTTGTCATATGGCGGTTGCTTAGCAATCGCGCTATATGATGTCCATACAAGACACGTCGTTTGCGTTTGCAGACGACGTGTCTTTTTATGTGGATTTTGACAAGTGTTCGACAGAAAGGTAGTGAGTATATGTTTGCTGTTTTTAAAAATTTAGGCTGGTTTTTCAGCCGCGAACGAAAGCGGTATTTGATCGGTATTATTTTATTGATCATTGCCGGTGTACTTGAATTAGCACCTCCTAAGTTACTAGGCAGTGCGATTGATGAGATTTCAGGCGGTACGATTACCGTGTCTTCATTGGTTTATTATATTTCCGTCACATTAGCTATTCTGGTTGTGATCTATGGAATTACGTATGTATGGATGCATAGTCTATTCGGTGGATCAAATCTGGTAGAACGTCTATTACGTACTCGCTTTATGGCTCATTTGCTACGTATGACTCCGCCCTTTTTTGAACGGAACCGTACAGGTGACTTGATGGCTCGTGCCACCAATGATCTACGTGCGGTGTCTATGACTGTAGGATTCGGCATGTTAACTCTTACCGATTCCACGTTCTTTTTATTAACGATACTGTTAGCGATGGGATTCGTAATTAGCTGGAAATTAACGATTGCGGCTATTCTTCCACTTCCTTTTATAGCACTGGCTATGGCGATTTACGGTAAAGTGGTTCATGCACGTTATACACTGGCACAGGATGCTTTCGGTGATATGAACGATCAGGTACTCGAATCGGTTGCTGGTGTACGTGTTATTCGTGCGTATGTACAAGAACGTTTTGATGAGAATCGATTTGAAAAGATCACTGACGACGTCTATCGCAAAAACTTACGAGTCGTTATGGTGGATGCGCTATTTGAACCTACAATTCGACTATTTGTGGGATTGAGTTATATTATTGCACTCGGGTACGGAATTTATCTGGTGTTCCATAATGAGTTAACACTTGGCGATCTGGTTTCTTTCAACTTGTATCTAGGAATGATGATCTGGCCGATGTTTGCGATTGGTGAATTGATCAATCTGATGCAACGTGGTAGCGCTTCGCTAGATCGTGTGAACGAAGTTCTTTATGTAAAACCTGATGTAGATGATATTACTCAACCTGTGCATGTTCCTTCCCTTCATAAAATTGAATTTAAAGATGTCACGTTCCGTTATCCTACGTCCACTGTAGATAATCTAGAGCATCTAAATCTACAGATTCGTGCAGGTGAGACTCTAGGCGTAGTCGGCAGAACGGGTAGTGGTAAATCCACGCTACTCAAACAACTGCTCTATGAATATCCTACAGGAGCAGGAAATCTTACGATTGGTGATGTACCTATTCAGGATATTGCCAAAGATCAATTACACGGTTGGATCGGTTATGTTCCGCAAGAACAAATCCTTTTCTCTCGTAGTGTGCGTGAAAATATTCGCTTCGGTAAATCAGACGCTACCGATGATGAAGTGTTGAATGCGATTCATACAGCAGCTTTTGATAAAGATCTGCATACGCTTTCTGATGGTCTAGATACGATTGTAGGTGAACGTGGCGTGGCTTTATCAGGCGGTCAAAAACAACGTGTATCGCTTGCTCGTGCATTTATCTCTGAACCTGAAGTACTGATTCTCGATGATGCTTTATCCGCTGTCGATGCTCGTACAGAAACTAGAATTATTGAAAATATTCGTACCAAACGTGCAGGTAAAACGACATTGATCGCTACCCATCGCCTTTCAGCGGTAGAACATGCAGATCATATCGTCGTACTGGATCGCGGAAAAATTATTGAAGAAGGAACCCATGCTGAATTGCTACAGTCGGATGGCTGGTATCGTGAGCAATATGAACGTCAGCAATTGGCGGATTCCTTAGAGGGGTAGGTGTCTGCATTGGAGACTCAAGATTACAACGAGCAACCGACAACAAAGCTCGATAACAAAACGATTACCAAAAGGCTTTACCAATATGCGTTACGCTCGAAAAAAACTTTTATTATAGCATTGATCATGTTAGCGATCGGTGTAGGGGCTGAACTTGCAGGTCCCTTTATCGCTAAAAATATTATTGATAATCATTTATTCGCGATTGAACAACCTTTTTATCAGACTTCTTCCAGTACGAATGCTGTACTGTATAACGGCAACTATTACAAACGTGAAGGTTTCTGGACAGAAGGTGAAACTAAAGGAGCACAGGCTCATGTGATCCAGAGTGGAACCAGTTTTTATTTTGTCGAAGGTTCTGTACCTTCAACCAAAGGTGAACGAACATTTACAGATGGTGTATTAACGATTCAAAATAATCAAAGTACAGCCTCTTATCCAGCCGTTCCTTTGACAGCTAACAAATTATTTTCGTTTTATCAACCTGAATTGCCGGGTATTTATAAGCTAATCGGCTGGTACTTTGTATTCTTGTTGATCACGATTATTATGGAATTCGGGAAAACGTACTGGCTCCAATCGTCGGCGAACAAAGTCATTCAGCAATTACGCTTAGACTTGTATGCTCATATTCAGCGATTGCCAATTCCTTTTTTCGATAATCTGCCAGCAGGTAAAGTAGTATCACGTATTACGAATGATACTGAAGCTGTCAAAGATTTATTTGTCGCTGTACTGGCTAACTTTAGTTCAGGGATTGTCTATATGATTGGTGTCTATATCGCACTCTTTTTACTAGACTGGCGTCTTGGTATGATTTGTTTGTTTGTAATCCCTCTACTCGTTCTATGGATCGTACTTTATCGTAAAATAGCAACCAAATATAATACGATTATTCGTTCCAGACTGAGTGAAATTAATGCTATTATCAATGAATCAATTCAAGGAATGTCGATTATTCGTGTATTCCGTAAGCAACGTCAGACTCAAGAAGAATTTGAGAATTTGAATAACGATTACCTGTTCTATCAGAATAAAATGTTAAATCTAAATGCGTTTACTTCCCATAATCTAGTTAACGTTTTGCGCAGTCTTACTTTTGCGATTGTGTTATGGTATTTCGGTGCTTCTGCATTAGGCGGAGTCGAAGGTGTCATTTCATTAGGAGTACTGTACGCTTTTGTCGATGTATTAGGAAGATTGTTCCAACCGGTTACAGGCATGGTCAATCAATTAGCTGCACTCGATTTATCTATGGTATCCGCAGGACGTGTATTCGAGTTAATGGATGAAAAAGGCGAGCAAGTGACCGATGGTGCTATGCCTCGTTATCAAGGGAATGTAGAATTTAAAGACGTAACTTTTGCTTACAAAAAAGATCCTGTACTCAAACACATTAGCTTTGAAGCGAAGCAAGGTCAGACTGTAGCCCTGGTCGGTCATACCGGTTCTGGTAAAAGTTCGATCATTAACCTGCTTTTCCGCTTCTATGATCCACAGCAAGGCACGATTACAATCGATGGTCAAAATGTACAACAATTGCCGAAACAATGGCTACGTCAGCATATGGGCATCGTGCTTCAAGATCCTTATCTATTTACAGGAACGATTGCTTCTAATGTCAATTTGGAAAATGAACAGATCTCGCGTGAACGTATCGAACAAGCTTTACGTGATGTCGGTGCAGAACAGATTCTGTCTGATCTTCCTAAGGGCTATGATGAACCTGTTATGGAAAAAGGAAGCACACTCTCTGCGGGGCAACGTCAATTGATCTCATTTGCTAGAGCACTTGCTTTCGATCCAGCGATTCTTATTCTGGATGAAGCAACAGCGAATATTGATACAGAGACAGAAGCATTGATTCAATCCGCTTTGGATGTTTTGAAAAAAGGACGTACTACTTTCATTATCGCTCACCGTTTATCTACGATTCGCAGTGCAGATCAGATTCTCGTCTTGCATCGTGGTGAAATTGTAGAACGTGGTAGTCATGATGAATTAATGGAAATAGATGGACGTTATCGTCAGATGTACCGGATGCAAGTCGGTTCCGGTTCCAATATGGTCGCTGATGGTACCGAGTCTGCGAAAGACAAAGAAGTTCAAGTCCCTGCTCATCTGGCTGGACGCACAACATAAAAAGAAGCCTGCATGATCCAGATCAATGGATTATGCAGGCTTCTTTTTTACTAATTTATTTCAAATTTTACAATGAGAACGCTTTTGTTTTTTCTAATAAGCGACTGGTCATTGTGCTTAACTCATCAGAAGATGAAGAAATTTCTTCCATAATAGCCGTCTCTTCGTGAGTTGCCATTGAAATTTGTTTGGCTCCCTCATAAAAGGTATCTGCCATTTGACGAATCGTATGCACATTCTGATACGTGAGTTCTACACGATCTGTTTGTTCTGTAATAGAGTCTTCCATCAATTGAACCGCAGACATAAACTCATACACTACACTTGAAAATTCGATCAGGGTAGACTCTACTTTATGCGTGTTGGAGGTTTCATTTTGTACCAATTCATTTTGATTATGAATCAACTGCACCGTTTCATGAATCTGAGCTTGTACCGCCATAATCAGACTATGAATTTTCTGTGCTGAATCGTTACTTTGTTCTGCCAATTTACGAATTTCTGTAGCAACGACAGCAAATCCTGCTCCATGTTCCCCAGCATGAGCCGCTTCGATAGAAGCATTTAACGCTAGCAAATGGGTCTGTTCTGCTAATTCTTTGACTGTTCCTGTAACAGCACCGATATCAGAAGCTTGATGATCTAACAGACGTACCGTTTGTTCCGCTTGTGTCTGAGATTCGGATAATGTGCTCATGCCTGATTTGAGTGATAAAAAGATATTTTTGGTTGCTTCTACTGATTGCTCCATATTACCAGACAAAGCACGCATATGAGACGACTTTTCTTTCATTTCTTGAAAAGATTCCAACATCTGTTCAGCGGTCTGTAGTGAAGACTCTGAAGATTCACGTTGCTTGCCTACACCACGGTAAATATCGTCTGCTACCGTTGCCATAGACTCAATCTGGCTGGTCGCTTCGGTAATCGAATGACTGAGATTTTCAGCATTATGAGATGTGGTCGTGGTATTACTAGCAATATCGTTAATAATATCTTTAATATTGTTCACCATGACGCGAAAAGCATCATTCAATACTTTAATTTCATCTTCTTCACGACGCTCTGGGATATCTACCATCAGATCGCCTGCGGATACACGCTTGGCTGCTTTGGATAGATTAACGATTGGTTTAGTTAAAAATTTAGAAATCGCAAATCCTAATATCCCACTCCAAGTAATGCCCATCAACAATATAATAGACACATATAACCAATCACTCATTTCTGTTGCTAAATACGCTTTCAAATAGAAAATAAAAAAGGCACTTGTTCCATACGTAATAATAGATACACCGATAAAACTTAAAACTAACTTTGAACCTAATGATAATTTCATGATACACCTCATAGATCTAAGATTTGGAGTAGAAATAAATAAGGTCATATGTTGGATAATGAGTAAAGAGATGAGTTATACTTTGCTTCTACCTATACTCACTTTTGTACGATTGAGTCACTTATTAATTTAAATTTTAGCAAATAATAAGCAATATCGTTGTGACAAAAGTCATAGCAAAGTAAATTTTATGAGTCTTTCGACGCAATAAACGTTTTTGTGTCTTTTTTCATATCCTTACATATGTAACTTGCTCTCTTGCTTGCAGCAAGCTATTGTTAACTTAATGCTTTTCAAATAAAATAACTAGAGCATAATGTCTTAAAGGGGATGAATGGCCATGGAACGAACTCGACCTTGGAGCGAGCGATTCAAATTATTTTTTCTAAACAATCGGTTTGTCATTTTTTTGCTAGTCTTGTTGTTAATCTCAATAAACATTTTTGTACTTTCCAAAATACCTTATGTCTTTACCCCGCTTTTCGTTTTAATTAAAACTGTAATTTTGCCTATTATTCTGAGCGGTATTCTGTTTTACTTATTTAATCCATTAGTTAATTTTCTGGAAAAACGCAAAGTAAAAAGAATATATTCCATCATTTTACTTTATCTTCTTATTATCGGTCTGATTGTATTAATTGTTAGCCTTGTCATCCCTGTGATTCAGACGCAGATTCGAGAATTAATTCGTAATATTCCATCCTTTTACGATGGCATTGTGAATCAGATTCAATACTGGTTAGGCGGAGATGTATCCAAGCAAATACAACATACGTTCAGTATCAATCCGAACGATCTGGTACAGAATTTATCGGAAAAAGGATCTTCTATTATTAACCAGACGTTTACTGGTATTGGTGGATTTTTGGGAGCTTTAACGGAAACGGTATTATCGATTGTGACCGTTCCATTTATTTTATTTTACTTACTTAAAGATGGCGCTAAATTACCGAATTTCATTATGAAATTTATTCCTGTAACTTTACGTAGTCAGACCGGTAAAGTGATGTCTGAAATGAATCATCAGATCAGTTCGTATATTCGTGGACAAATTATTGTGAGTGTATGTATCGGGATCTTACTTTATATTGGCTATCAGATTATCGGTCTTGATTATTCGTTAATTCTTGCTATTATGGCTTCTTGTACAAGTATTGTGCCTTATTTGGGACCTGCTATTGCGATTACTCCAGCATTGGTAGTGGCTCTAGTGACTTCTCCATTTATGCTATTGAAAATGGTGATTGTATGGACGATTGTACAATTAATAGAAGGCAAGCTCATTTCGCCACAGATTATGGGTAAATCTCTTAAAGTTCATCCGATTACAATTATCTTTGTGATTTTGACAGCAGGTAAATTGTTCGGAGTGATTGGAATTTTGTTAGCTGTTCCTGGTTATGCTGTACTTAAAGTAATCGTGACTCATTTATTTGATTGGTTCAAAGTAAGCTCTAATCTATATGAAAAGAAAAAGATTACTGAACCTCCTGTTATCAAACCATAAACGGTGCATGATTATATTGTAGAAACTGTAAAATGACCTACACCCCAGAAAGAACATCATAAAAAAAGACCTGAGTTTAACTGTACATTCCTATACAGTGGCTCAGGTCTTTTTGTTTATGCTTTATGCTTTATACTTATTGAATGGAGTCTTATTTAGCCAATTCAGGTGTATATCCATCAGGGATCGTTGTTGTTACTTTACCTTCTGTAATCACTTGAGGATTCATTTCACCTGGAGCTGGTTTTTTCACATTGTAACTAACCACTGCACGCTTATCATCGGTTAACTGTACTTTAGTAATTTCTACTGAATAACCCGGGTTAGGAAGTTGTACAGTTAGTGTTACTGTTTGTTGATCCGCTGTCTCTGCTGGAGCAACACTTAGTTCTGGCTCATTACCCATTTGATCATCACCCGTTTCACCTGGTGCAGGAGTAGTTGTATCATCATTTGCTTTGTTATAACGATCTACCATTTGTACACCATGGTATACCCATTCTGCGGCTTGCATACGTGTAATTTCTTTGGTAGGCATAAATGCTTTACCTACAGAGCTACGATCAATCACATTCATATTGACCAAATCTTGAATCGCTCCTGAAGCTTCTTTACTAATTTGATCTTGATCGGTAAAGACTGCAAACATTTTGGTTGTAGGATAATTACCTGTCACATTAATCGCTTCATGTAACCAGATTGCAAATTGCTCACGAGTTACTTTTTTCTCAGCATCAAATGAAGGGATCGATATATTGTTAGCTTCAGCAATACGTAAAGCGTCGGTATACCATGCTTTACGTACTAGATCATCACCCGGTTTCGTTACATCCCCTTTTAATTCAAAAGCTTTGACCAAAATTTGAATCGCTTGTGGCTGTGTAAGTGTCATATCTGGCTTGAATTGAGTAGAAGTCACGCCATTAATAACTCCTTTATCATGTAACATATTGATGATTGTTTGATTATCTTTGTCTTTCACATCGGTAAATGTAGAAGCAGCACTTGCACTTCCTGCTCCTGCAATCGCCAATGATAATGTTAATACAGCTACTGCTTTTTTCTTATGATTCCACATTTGTAATCATCCCTCCATTGAATAGGTCTACTGTCGAATAATTTGGTTTTTATTCAACCTTACAATGCCCTAGACGTATAGAAGTTCTCATTTGTTGCACATCAATTATACAGCAATCACATCTGTTCCGGCGTTTGCAGTCCAAGTAAAGTCATTAGCCTTTTCAAATAAAGCCCTGTTTGCATAGTGAGTGAGATACGCTGAGCCTTCACAGACAGCGGAGCATCCACGATCCGATCTTTGTTATAAAATTGGTTAAATAACTTGGCAGTTTCTAGTGTATATCTAGCGATAATAGAAGGTTCATGTTGTGTTGCTGCTCGTTCCAATTCGTATGTGTATCTTGATAAATGGATCAGCAAAGCCCAGCTCACATGACTCCATTCTCTATTCGTTGTATTTGTTTCCAGTTCGATCGTGGTCTGGTTATAATGTGAATTATTCATTGTTTGTACTTTTCGCAAAATGCTTTGGATTCTAGCATAGGTGTATTGAAGATAGGGACCTGTCTCTCCTTCAAAAGTTACAGCATCTTTCAATGAAAAATCGATCTCATTCTGACGATTATTTTTGAGATCCCCGAAAATAATCGCACCAATACCGATCTGCTCAGCCACCTGTTCTTTATTCGGCAAATCAGGACTTTTTTCAGCAATAATTTGTGTTGCTCGTTCTACAGCTTGATCCAATACTTCTTCCAAAAAGACCACTTTTCCTTTACGGGTAGACATCTTTTTACCATCAACTTTCATTAAGCCAAATGGCACATGAATACAATCTGTTGCCCATGAGTGTCCCATTTTACGAAGCACTTCAAATACCTGTTTGAAATGCAATGTCTGCTCTCCGCCGACCACATAGATCAACTGATCTGCACCCATTATTTCTTTGCGATAAATAGCAGTCGCCAGATCACGGGTCGGATAAATCGTTGTCCCATCTGATTTCAAAATCAAACATGGTGGTAATTCCTGTTCATCTAATCTCACTACCTGTGCTCCATCGCTTTCGACAAGTAATTGCTGACGCTGCAATTGCGCAATCACAGCAGGCATTTTATCGTTATAAAAGCTTTCACCAAGTACAGCATCGAACTCTACCCCTAGCCGTTGATACATTTTCTGAAGCGACTGCATACTTACGTCTACAAAATAATGCCATAGTTCTACAGCTTGAGCATCGCCTTGTTCTAATTTGCGGAACCAATCTCTTGCTTCATCATCTAACCGAGGATTCTGTTCAACTTCTTCATGAAATTGAATGTATACTCTTAACGATTCTCCTATAGGATTCAGCTTCAATTGCTCTGGATCGCCCCACCGTAAGTAAGCGGTTATTAATTTACCAAATTGTGTTCCCCAATCTCCTAAATGATTGACTCGAATCGCTTCATACCCTACGGCTTGGTAGATCCGATGCAAAGCCGCTCCTATGATGGTTGAACGCAAATGCCCTACTCCAAAAGGCTTGGCTATATTAGGCGATGACATATCGATTACAATCCGCTTACCTGTACCTATCTGAAGTTCTGTATTTTGTTGTTCTTCTAGACTGGATAATATCTCAGTTCCATAATAAGCACGATCCCAAGTCAAATTGATATAAGCACCTACAGCTTGTGCCTGAATATGAGCATCTGCTAACGGTTGTTCTATTGCTGTTATTATTTCTGTCGCAATCTGGTCAGGCGAACGTCTCCATGTTTTGGCAAAAGTATAACAAGGAAATGCCAGATCACCCATATCAATCGTTGGCGGAACTTCAAGCATTTGAATCAATTCTTCTTCAGTCATTAAGGTTACAGGTTGCAACATCGAAGCGACTTGTTGTTTGAATAAATGAGCTAATTTCATCTGTAAATTCTCCTTTACGTATATTTTAAAATTCATGTGGTGATTCATGTTGTATCTTTGCTAGGTACTGGTTTGACTATGTACAAAATACAAAAAAAGCACTCATCTGCTTAAGTGAGTTATCACTTAAGAGACGAGCGCTTATAATAAGCATTCCCGCGGTACCACTCTTTGTACAGTATGTATTATGTGGATGCTACCATCATTGTATCTGCTCCATCATCCTATTACTGTCGCTTGATAACGATAACGGTGTCAGCCGGACTTATCTATACAGGTAAATTAGATCCATGATCGTGTTCACCTTTTGAATAAGTCATTTCCCGAGTGCGGTTCACCTACGAATGTTTTACCGGCTTTCACTCTCCCGGCTCGCTGCTTAAACAGTGATCGTTATGGCTACTCTCTCGTTCATGAATGATAAATGTAAAGTTTAGATTGTATTATACATACGGTGTTAGGTTTACGCAACCTAAAAATTGCAATAAAAAAACCTTCGCAAATATGCAAAGGTTCTGAAAATAGTTATGGTTATCCTTACTGTCTATGTATAAAGTAGTAGATTATACAGCTACCATCAAATCTCTACACATGTCTACACAACGACGGCAGGCTTCAATACATTCACGAGAGTGCGTATTGTCGTGTTTGGAGCATTCATCAATACAAGCTTCACACACTTTAGCACATAATTCAGCAATTTCACCAGCAAATTGGCTACCTTGACTTAGCGATTGTGCTGTAAAAGAACAGATCTCTGCACATTCACGAGTAATACGTATACAGTCACACAATTTCTCAAGATTATATTCTTTCAAATTAGCTACATACGAAAGATTACAAGCATTCATAGCCTCGACACAAGCTTCAATATGAGCATGGTATAATTTTTGATTAGCCATCATTTTCATGACCTCCGTTAAGATTGGAATAGTTATATTGAACTATTACCCCGGCTATGCTCGTATTGAAACCGCATACTTACAATAATTTAGCTGCTTGCTGTTCCAGTACTAGCAATTGTTCCTTTATCAACTCTTTGTCGAAATGCTCTCCAATAAAAACAGCGACATCAGGGACTGCTTTTTGTGGAGTAATCTTCATAAAGTCCATTTCACGATAAGCATATTGGAACAAAAAACGACTTGCGGTGTCGTTAAATGTTAGAATCCCTTTTGCACGATAAACTTCAGTCGGTAAAGACCGGATTACATTCTCAAAAGCTTCACTATTAATCGGATGCTCAAAATAATGGGTATATGCCATCACATGACTATGTGAACCGTGCATATGCTCGGAATGGGTATGATCATGACTGTGTGCAGTCGAAGTTGAAGTCTGTTTATTTTGCGCTAATGTTTTTTTGGCATCAACGACCGATGAAAGGTCTGTATAGATGGTACTCGGTACTTCACAGCGCACTGTCGTATGAATAGGTGCATACGCATTCCATCCACGTAGAATAGCTTCTAACTTTGTAATGGTTGTTGCATCGACACGATCACTTTTATTCAAAATCAATACAGAAGCACACCGAATCTGCTCTTGCATCAGACGATACGTTTTGCCTTTCTGCTCTTGATACAATTCCCATAGATGAGCTGCATCGACTACAGTTATCAAATTTTTCAATTCCATACGGTTGTACAATGAAGTCTCTGTAACCGCATCTAGAATTTCGATTGGATTCGCCACGCCAGAAGCTTCGATAATAATCACATCAGGCTTTTCGGTTTCCATTAAATTATATAATTCCATACTTAGATCAGCACGAATCGAACAGCAGATACATCCGCTTAATAATTCAGCCATTGCCACATCTTGATCGACCATCATCCCATCCAAATTGACATCGCCGATCTCATTCATAATCACAGCAGGTGTTTTGCCAAGGGATTTCCATTCTTGAATCATATGTTGAAGCATGGTGGTTTTGCCACTGCCTAGAAATCCAGACAAAATATATACAGGTGTTGTCATTGATATCCTCCTCGTGCATGGTTCTTTGCTTTATTAATTTAGGGCTACTCTTATATTATACACTGACATGGCAAGTGTTCATGATCGATCACAACCTATGTTACAATGGCAGGGATGCTTGAATGAGAATAAAGGAGTGAATAAATACCATGAGATCCGTAGATGAACATCGCGCAGAAGCACCAGATACTGTACGTTGTATGGTCATTACTGTGTCAGATACTCGCACTGAAGCAACCGATACAGGTGGACAATTATTACAGTCCCTTTTAACAGAGAATGGTTATCAGGTTATAGATTATACCATCGTTAAAGATAGCTATGTTGGTATCCGTGAATTGCTTCATGATGCCGTAGAACGTCCAGAAGTCGAAGCTATTTTGTTAACAGGTGGCACAGGGATAGCTCCGCAAGATGTAACGTTTGAAGCAGTACAAAGTCTTTTGACGAAAGAATTACCTGGTTTTGGAGAGATTTTTCGCTTTCTGAGTTTTACTGAAGATATTGGTTCAGCTGCCATTATGAGCCGTGCGATTGCAGGTACTATCGGAGGAACTGCTGTCTTTTCGATGCCCGGTTCACGAGGTGCGGTGAAGTTAGCGATGGAACGCATTATTATTCCTGAATTGGGACATGTGATGCGAGAAATTTATAAAAAATAATAGAATAGATTCTATAGGATCATATGCCAACACAGAAGCATAAATGATCTCCCATCCTAGATGTCATACACTATCGATATCATGCCATAGCAAAAAAGCACACTGCCGTTTATCGATGCAGTGTGCTTTTTGATTTTTATTTTGTACCTAACGTAATCAGATGAAACACATCTCAGGATGTAACTTTAATCAACTGACGACCTACAGCTTTGCCTGCTAGAATCGTTTCTAACGCTTGTGGTATTTGTTCTAACGTATATTCTGTAACCGCTTGATGAATAGCTGTAGTTGGTTTCCAATCGCTTGCTAGGTGCTTCCAGACTCTTTGTCTGATCTCAATAGGGCAAAATACAGAATCAATGCCGATCAGATGTGCTCCACGTAGAATAAAGGGAAAGACTGAACTTTCAAAATCGTTACCTGCTGTCATACCCGATACAGCCACTACACCACGATATTTTAATGATTTCAGCCGTTCTCCTAGCCCTTTACCACCTGTAGGGTCGATAATACCTGCCCAAGTGGATTTACCTAATGGACCGTCTACTTTCTGCTCCGCTTCTTCTCTTGAAATGATCTGAGACGCTCCCAGTGTGGTTAACCAGTCCTTTTGATCGGCTTTGCCACTTGCTGCATAGACTTCATATCCTAATGCACTCAAGATCGAAATAGCTATGGTTCCCACCCCACCTGTAGATCCTGTGACAAGGATCGGACCGTCTTCAGGTTTGATTCCATGTTCAATTAACGCATCTACAGACATTCCAGCCGTAAATCCAGCCGTACCAATAATCATTGCTTCTTTAGCACTTAGTCCTTGAGGTAGCTTAATCAACCATTCGGCAGGCACACGAGCATATTCACTGTACCCTCCATAATGACTGACACCCAGCTTATATCCAGTACATAGCACTTGATCGCCTACTTGAAACTGCTTATCGCTTGACTCTACTACTTCTCCTGCCAAATCTATCCCCGGCACAAACGGGTACTGCTTCACAATCTTGCCTTCTGCTATACTTGCCAGTCCATCTTTATAATTGACATCTGAATATGATACTTTAATAGTGACAGATCCTTCAGGTAATTGATGAAGTTGTAATTGTTGAACCGCACCGGTTACTTTTTGATCTGACTGTTCTAATACAAACGCACGAAATGTCTCTTCCATCTAACTCATCCTTTCTATCTTTCCTTCTTTATCATAAGGATTCCTTCAAAGCCTGACAGCGATAAATGCTACATTCTGTTCACTGTACTCTCTTACGTAATATAACCAAAAAACCCACCTTTATAAAAAAGGCAGGTTCAGATTCTGGTTTAGTACTGATTAAAGTTCTTCTTCCGGTAAATATTGTGCAATCAATTTCTGCTTCATTTCCCAAGCTTTGACGCTCACATTTACACGATAAATCTCAGGATTTAATTTGCGCAAATATTCTGGCCAGAATTCATCCAGTTGACTCACATGATACGCCCGAATCTCTTCCAAATTAGGCATCGTATAGACTTGCTTACCTTCGATAAAAATAGGTTCCAACATAGGAACCGCTTTATAGTCAGATACATATTTACGAATATAAGGATGCGCTGGATTAAACAATTTAAGACGTTTGCCTTCAAGCGGCTCTTTTTCATCTGGGAAACAGATATAGTCCGCAATAGCTTTACCATTGGTTGGATTGATGATCCGGTAGACTTCTTTCGTTCCCGGTGTCGATACTTTTTCGGGATTAGCCGAGATTTTGATTGTAGGTACCATTTCGCCATCAATCTCGCACTCGACTAATTTGTATACGCCACCCAAAGAAGGTTGATCTGATGCTGTGATTAACTGTGTTCCTACGCCCCATGTATCAATTCGTGCCCCTTGCGCTTTTAGATCCAAGATTGTATTTTCATCGAGATCGTTAGAAGCAACGATTTTGACGTAAGATAATCCTGCATCATCTAACATTTTGCGAGCTTGAATCGACAAATATGCAAGGTCACCACTATCCAGACGAATAGCAATCATCTTTTTGCCACGAGCTTCTAAGTCTTTGGCGGTCTTAATCGCATGAGGTACACCGCTACCTAACGTATCAAATGTATCGACTAGCAAAGTGACTCCATCTGGCATCGCATTCGCATAACGATCAAAAGCTTCTTGTTCATTACCGAAACTTTGTACCCAAGCATGAGCATGTGTACCTTTGGTAGGAATACCGAATCTAGCCCCTGCTAACATATTTGAAGTCGCATGGAAGCCTGCGATATAAGCCGCTCTAGCTCCCCAGATCGCCGCATCGGCTTCTTGAGCACGTCTTGTACCAAACTCTAGCAACGTATCCGTACCGCCCACCTGCTTGATCCGTGAAGCTTTGGTGGCAATTAGCGTCTGATAGTTCATAAAGTTAAGCAAAGCTGTCTCTACCAACTGTGCTTCAATAATCGAACCTTCTACACGAATCAATGGCTCATCTGCAAAAACAACGGCTCCTTCTTTCATCGAAAACAAATTGCCATGAAAACGGAACTGGCGCAATTCTTCTAAAAACTTCGCGTCATAGTTCTCTTCCTGTTCTGCCAGATAAGCAATATCTTCTTCTCGAAAACTCAAGTTGGTTATATAATTCACAATCCGTTCCAGACCTGCAAAGACGGCATATCCGTTACCGAAAGGAAGTCTGCGGAAATAAGCTTCAAATACTGCTTTCTTATGATGTGTACCGTTAATCCAATGAGCATACATCATATTGATTTGATACTTATCTGTATGTAAAGCCAGTCCCATTTCGTTCATCACCATGTCACCTCTTCATTGTTGATCATGCTAAAGCAATTCTGCTTGCACGTCTTTCTGCTGCACAAGCAGAATTGTGAATCATTGCACATTAATAACTATGAATAAGTTGTGCACCTATACTTTTCTCAAAATGATCGATTGCCCATACGTG
The DNA here is from genome assembly GCF_001721045.1 of Paenibacillus nuruki. Classification (GTDB taxonomy): domain Bacteria; phylum Bacillota; class Bacilli; order Paenibacillales; family Paenibacillaceae; genus Saccharibacillus; species Saccharibacillus nuruki. The sequence continues at coordinate 20,481 of NZ_MDER01000035.1, forward strand.
ACCTTGTGCATTAAAGCTTGCTATTGCATCGGTATGAATCACTAATTTGAACCCTTTATTGTAAGCATCTACAGCTGTATGCAGTACACAGATATCGGTACATACGCCAATGAGATGCAATTCAGTTATTTCACGTTCACGCAATTTCAATTCAAGATCGGTTCCGGCAAACGCGCTGTATCTCGTTTTATCCATCCAGACGATCTGCTGTTGATGTTCTGCATAGACTTCACTTAACCGACCATACAATTCTCGTCCAGCTGTACCACGAATATTATGTGGTGGAAAAAGAGCGGTCTCTGGATGGTACGCATCATTCGGTTCATGCATATCAACAGCCATCACTATATAATCATGAGTACTAACAAATTTCTCTGTCAATTCAACGATACGCTGTTCAATATCGATTGCAGGTTGTCCTACAGGTAAAGCACCATCTACAAAGTCACGAGTATAATCGATCACAATAAGAGCTTTCATGATATAGACCTCCAGATATTGAAATACAAACAATCATTCAGCATATCCTTACGAATAAATCGAAAGACGAGGTACAAGACCTGTAAAACGATACAATTGTGCTGGGCGTTGAGAGTACTGATTCGAACTTAGTAAGTTCCCCTCTTCATCATGCACCTCTTCAATAATACCTTTACGGCTACGTGTTGAAGTGATTTTGCGAATAAAGTTCGGTTCTTCAAAGTCAGGTACAACCGCTTTGATCACCTGATACAATTCGCTTAACGTAAATTCAGGCGGCAAAAACTTTTTGGCAATCACTGTACTAAGCATCTGTTCTTGAATTCGCATATACGCATCACGAATAATATCATGATGATCAAATCCAAGTTCTAGCTTTTCTAATGCTTCTTCAATCGTAAATAGACCGACTTCTTCCGCATCATCAGCAGCTTGCCGTTTTTCCAACACCTGTTCTTCTACTAAAGCAAAAAACGCATGCGATATAATCCAACCACGAGGATCACGCCCGGGCTCACTATAGACACCCAAATACTCAAGATGGCGACCGTCGACTCCTGTCTCTTCTTTGAGTTCACGCTGTGCGGCTTCAAATAAAGACTCATCATCGCGTGAAAATCCACCAGGCAAAGCCCATTTTCCGGCAAAAGGCCATGAGCGACGACGAATCAACATTACTTTCAGTTCACGCAAAGGTAATGTTTTGGTAAACGTCTTCCGCTCTTTTTTGGTCAAAGTAAACATGACAATATCGGCGGGTGCGCCATCGGGCGTACGATACTTTTTGACATCATACGAATGCTGTTTGCTGTTATCCGTCATCGTTATCACCACTGTTCATTTTATCTTTTTGATAATATCATTATGAATGATTCTCTAAGGCAGGTCAATCTTTATTTCCGAGTTGCGATAAATGTAGCTGTCGAGATAGCGCCTACAACGCCTTGTTCGTTAGAAACTTCAGCTTGTAAAGTTACTGTTCTTCCTGAAAGATGAAGAATTCTAGCTGTTGCGAATAATTCGCCTTCTTTCATCGACTCTACAAAATGCGTATTCATATTTGTTGTAACACAAGGTTGCCCATCTTGAATCGCCATCGACAACATCCCCATCACCTGATCCATCATCGACATCTGCACACCACCATGCACAATATGCATATGATTAAGATGTTGTGGAGTCGCCGTGAGTCCAATCGTAATATAATCTTGCTCACTTGCGATTAGACGGCACCCCAATAATCCCCAATATAGTTGTTCGCTTTTTTTTAATATTTCATCCCAATGTGTCAAAAAATGCTCCTCCTGTTCAAAACGGTTGTTACAATAACAATCCCATTTGTATCAAATCTACATACTGATGTTCAACCACTAATGCGTTTTTTTGAATCCCTTCGATACGAAAACCTAATGAACGATATAAATGTAAAGCGCGTTCATTACTGCTTTGTACATTCAATTCAAGACGATGTAAATGTCGATCTTGCGCCCAATGAATCATCGTCTGAAATAATCGTCGTCCAATCCCACGATTAGCATACTCTTGAAGTACACCTACAACAATATATACACTATGACGATTACGTGCAACTTTGCCACCAATCGCTTCCAAATATCCAATAATCTGACCTTCGTACTCAGCTAGAAAAATATTAGAATTGGCACTACGCAGTGCATAGCGAATCATTTCTCGTTGTTCAGCTTCATTCAGATTTCGTTCTCCTGGTTCAAGCAGCATAAATGTAGTCTGTTCATCTAATTTCTGCTTCATCCGAACCAAAGCCCCTGAATCTTTCATCTGCGCAATACGTACAGACACTAACATTGCTAGATAAGGTTCTTTGGTATAGGGATATACAGAAGACAGAGAGTTAGAATCTGCCCATGTTTTTTGTAAAATCACTTGATCACGGCAGACAATTCCATTTTCGATAATCGGTTGCTGGTAATGTCTTATAAAATGATCATGCTCGATTCGTATCATGCGAAAACCATGTTTTTGATAAAAAGCAAGTGCTCCTAGACTCGAATTACCTGTAGCTACGGTAACCACTTGAGCTTTGTACTGTTTTAACTGCTGTAATACTTCATCTAGTAATTTGCTACCAATCCCTTGCCTCTCATAATCTACTTCTACCGCAATGTTCATGATTTCCCATTCTTGTGCTGCATGTTGAAGCACTCCACAGACGCCTACGATATGATTCGCTATTTCTGCGGTCCACCAACGACAATAGGCTTTGTAGTGTTCTACAGCTTCTAGATCAGGATCAGCAAGCATTAACAAGGTAATCGGTATACTTTCGTAATTGGATTGAGCACGGATTAACACAGAATCATAACTATAATCAGAAGATTCCATGACCATTCACTTCTTTCTGCATGTAGAATCAAGAGCAATGAGTGATTGTTAACAATGACTATCCACTGCAACGAAAAAAGATATCGGAATACAAAAAGACGCGGCTATAGGCTCCGCGTCTTTGAATTTGTTCTAGTCATTGCAGGACGATGGAGGTGAATCCTTACCGCTCTCTACATTAATTTTCTCAGAAACGGTATCATGGATAACGGAAATAACCATTTGCAACATATCGTTAATTTCGACCTGACTTTCTTGATAATCCGATACTAAAGGAATATCATCCAGTTCTTGTTGTAACGCTGTTAATTCGCCTTCAATTCGAGCAATCATTTTTTCGTTTTTCATCGATTCAAAAGCAACCACTTCTTTTTGCTTTTTTTTGATGGTACGAATTAACTCTTCGATCCGTGGATGAGTTTGAATCATTTTTTCTGCTCTTTTGAAATGATCCACTTCTTCACTTTCCGAGATCAATGCAGCTAATTGTTTTGTTTTTGCCATAATATCTTCACGAATAAAAAGACCCTGTGTATTCAATTCAAGTGGTGCTCCGCCTGTCGTTGACTCAACATTGCGATCATGATGCTCCATCGACAATCCTCCGTTCACGTTCCAAATTTAATTAATAAGCTATAACCGGTTCTGGAACCAGCTCGCCTTTGATATAGAATGTTTTATAATCGGTAATTTGTACATGCACGAATTGACCGATCATATCTGCTGAACCTTCAAAATGCACCAGTTTGTTAGAACGTGTGCGTCCTGCAAGCACAGTAGCATTATTTTTACTCTCACCTTCAACCAATACTTCAACAACTTGACCTAAGAATTTCTCACTACCGATCAAGCTATAATCTTTAATTGTTTTGTTCAAGCGTTGCAAACGTTCTTTTTTCACTTCCATCGGTACATTGTCTTCCATCACTGCAGCGGGTGTACCTTCACGTGGTGAATAGATAAAGGTAAATGCTGAATCGAATCCTACTTCACGCACAAGTGATAATGTTTCTTCGAATTGCTCATCAGTCTCCCCGGGGAACCCTACAATAATATCTGTAGTCAGCACCGCATGAGGAATCGCTGTTTTGATTCTACCCACCAAGTCTAGATACAACTCGCGTGTATATTTACGACTCATTTTCTTGAGCACTGCACTGCTACCTGATTGCACAGGCAAATGAATATGCTCGACTAAATTGCCACCTTTAGCCAGTACTTCGATCAAGCGATCATCAAAATCTCTTGGATGCGATGTTGTGAAGCGAACACGCGGAATATCAATTTTAGAGATATCATCCATTAGATCGCCAAATGTATAATTCATACCTGTCAAATCTTTGCCATAAGCATTTACATTTTGACCCAGTAGTGTAATTTCTTTAAATCCTTGACGTGCTAATTCACGCACCTCAGCAATAACATCTTGCGGAAGACGACTGCGTTCTTTACCACGTGTAAAAGGCACAATGCAATACGTACAGAATTTATCGCATCCATACATAATATTTACCCAACCACGCATACCCTGCCGCTTTTTCGGTAAATTTTCGACGATGTCTCCTTCTTTGGACCAGACTTCGACGACCATTTCTTTACTGAATAGCGATTCTTGGATCAAATAAGGCAGACGGTGGATATTATGTGTACCGAAGATCATATCTACAAATCCATGCTTTTGCATAATACGGTTAACGACGCCTTCTTCTTGCGACATACATCCGCATACACCGAGTAACAAGCCCGGGTTTTCTAGCTTCAATGTTTTGAGATGACCCAATTCACCGAATACACGATCTTCTGCATTTTCACGAATAGCACACGTATTTAACAAAATAATATCTGCTTCTTCTCTGCTTTCAGTCGCTTGGTAGCCCATTTGTTCTAGCATGCCTTTAATAGTCTCCGAATCATGCTCATTCATCTGACAACCAAATGTATAGACCAGATAATGCTTACCAATTCCGATCATACGCATGTCTTCTGGGATGCTTTCTTCGTACACGACTTGAACATCTTGTTTACCACGTTTCTTTTCTTCACGTTGATTCGGTTCAGATATAATATGGATTTCCCGACCTCGGATACGAATTTTTTTGCCAGTTTCATCTTCTGAAATCACTTTAGCATCCGAAAAATCAAAATACTTGGAATAATCCTTAATTTCTTTTGACATGCTGCCACTCCCCACTGTAAGCATCATTCTAAAGTTCTGTATGCCTCTTCCAACATCTCAAAAAAGCATTACTGCTAATTATATCATGCTTACTCTATTATAAAAAGCTGTCAAATCATACCTCATCCACCCGTATAACAGCTAATATTCTTAACTAGTTAACCATACATTTAGCGAGCACTGACTGTACCGATCCGAATCTTAGGAGACTTCGCAGGATCGATCGCTTGTAACACTTTTAATAGATTGGCTTCAGATAAAGCAATACAGCCATCGGTAGGTCGATTCGATGCTCGCCAGATATGCATAAAGATCGCACTGCCTTTGCCTTTAATAATTGGATCGGTATTGTAATTCACAACCATACCGTATTTATACAGCGGATTATCCATTCTTTCATAGGATGCCCAGTGTTGATTGGGGTTGCCTGATTCAGTCACCTTTTGATTATAGTTATTAGAACTAACATCATCGACCCAGTAATCTTGAGAAGTATGAGGTTGATAATTCACTTTCAGACCTGTAGGCTTGGACGCTGTGCCAAAAGCAGTTCCTAATGAATAGGTGCCTAGAGGTGTTTTGCCATCGCCTTCTTTAATTTTGCCTACTCCGTTTTTCCCTAGGACTACAGGTAAAGCAACGATTTGCAGTTCCCAGTTTCCATTTTGCTTATTGTATATCTGAAGTGTGCCTTTGAATGTCTTCTTATTCACAGCTGTGACTAGAATAACTTGTTCTGTATGCAGTTGATCGAATTTGTGAAAAAGTGCTTGCTGATGCGCATTTTGTTCATCTGTTAAGGTATTAGACGAGGCTATACTCATTGATGTTGTCGTATTTACCATTACACTTAGCGTATAGAGTAACATCCCTAAAGATACCCATTTGAGCATACTTCTTAATCGCATCTATTTCCCTCCATTGCACGCTATATTTTAATAAGGAATGTATCATAAAAAAGCATAACAAAAAAGCCTATTTCAAAAGAGCGAAATAGGCTTGCTGTATAAAAAGCTATGATTAATCGATAATTTCAGCGGTGTCGCCAGTAGCAGCACCGGAAGCATTGGCTTCATCTGTATCGATATGCATGTCTAATGCAAAAGAATCAGATACACGTGCAATAACGTTTTCTAGAACAAGACCACGTTCACCAGACAAGCGAACTTTCAACAACTCTTGATCTTTAATTCCCCATTTTGCTGCATCAGAAGTATGGAAATGAATATGACGTGCAGCTACAATCACGCCTTCTTCGATTTGTACTTCACCCGCAGGTCCTTTAAGAAGTACACCCGGTGTACCATCAATTTTACCAGATTCACGTACTGGAGCTTTTACGCCAATAGCAAAAGAATCCGTGCGAGAGATTTCCAATTGTGTTGCTGGACGAGCAGGTCCTAAAATACGAACTTTTTCAAAACTTCCTTTGCTACCTACAACAGCAACAGTTTCATTAGCAGCAAATTGTCCAGGTTGGGACAACGCTTTAAATTCTGTTAATTGGTATCCTTCACCAAATAATACTTCAATGTGTTCTTGAGTTAGATGAATATGACGTGCAGACACGCCTACAGGTACAGTTTTACTCATGTGATCACTCACTCCTTCGATATTCTCTATTTCATTTGCACTTTGTAACAAAACGCACATACTCGTACATTTGCAAAATGCATGCTACTTTATTATACATCTTTTATATCAAAAATGAAAAGCAACTCAGCAAAAAGACCTCCAAGCTTAACCAACAAGCTTACAGGTCCCAAGTATCCAAACGAATTGCTACTTTTACCTATCATCTCTGTTGCAAGATTTACACTCTATAATAGGATCATTATAGGCATCCACTTACGTTCAGGATAGCAGCATTATTATCTAGGTTCTACAATCAACTTCATGGCGGTTCTGTCTTCTCCATCAATCACAATGTCCGTAAAGGCTGGAATACAAATCAGGTCAACTCCACTTGGTGCTACGAATCCCCGGGCAATAGCGACTGCTTTGATTGCTTGATTCAGTGCACCTGCTCCAATTGCTTGAAGTTCAGCAGCACCTCTTTCACGCAATACCCCTGCCAATGCTCCTGCTACAGAATTCGGGTTGGATTTTGCTGAAACTTTTAATACTTCCATGATAAGTACCTCCCCTGGGAATGAATGATGGCTTGATTCCATGATTAGTAGATAATATTCGACAACATCCTTTTGGTTCCTGCTGCATAAAATCAAAAATCAATGATATTTCACATAAAATTTATAAAGATTTTAAACACTCTGCTGGGACTTGAAACTATTCCATATGCCATTCGTCTTCATACATACGAATCTTTTCAATCTTTTTCGCTCTGCCTGTCTGATCGTCTATATCCACATACACAGCATGAAAATGCCATTTGCCTTCACACACTTGGAAACGAGCGGGCAACTGTGTCTGGAATTTATACAATACCGCATCACGCTGCATACCGAGTACACCTTCGTATGAACCTACCATACCTGTATCGGTCAAATAAGCTGTTCCGCCAGGTAGCAAGGTGTCATCATTACTTTGGACATGAGTGTGTGTACCAACGACCATAGAAGCTCTACCATCCAAATGCCATCCCATCGCAATCTTTTCTGAAGTGGCTTCTGCATGGAAATCAACTAATACACAATTCACTTTCCCTTTCAATTCATCCATAATCTCATCGACTTTGCGAAAAGGACAATCGATCGCTGGTAGAAATGTACGACCTTGCAGATTCACGATACCTAGCTGCTTACCGCCGGCTTTGATAATCGTATATCCACGTCCAGGCGTATCTGGAGGAAAGTTAGCGGGACGAATCATACGGGGTTCATCATCTATAAATTCAAAAATCTCTTTGTTGTCCCATGTATGGTTACCCATCGTTATACCGTGTACACCCATTTCAAAAAGTTGACGAGCGATTCCTCGCGTAATGCCCCGACCTGAAGCTGAGTTTTCGGCATTAGCTATGATGATGTCCGGGGTATACTTTGATTTTAACCGAGGTAGCGTCTCTTTAATCGCTTTACGACCTGTACTTCCAACAATATCTCCAATAAATATAACTTTAATGATAATTCCTCCGTCCACGAAGAGAAAAAGTGACCTGATTGCCAGGTCACTTTTCGCATCGTTCTTTATTTTGCGTAATCGACTGCTCTCGTTTCACGAATAACAGTAACTTTAATATGTCCTGGATAATCCAGTTCATTTTCGATCATCTTCGTAATATCACGTGCCAAGCGGAAACTATCTGCATCATCTACTTTATCCGGTTGAACCATAACGCGAATTTCACGTCCGGCTTGAATAGCATATGATTTCTCTACGCCTTCAAAGGATTCAGAGATTTCTTCTAGTTTCTCCAGACGACGGATGTACGTTTCTAATGTTTCACGACGTGCACCTGGTCTTGCGGCAGACAATGCATCTGCTGCGCCAACAAGCATCGCAATAATAGAAGTCGCTTCCGTATCGCCGTGGTGAGACGCGATACTGTTAATTACAACTGGATGTTCTTTGTATTTCTTAGCCAACTCTACGCCAATCTCTACATGAGAACCTTCCACTTCGTGATCGAGTGCTTTACCGATATCATGCAGTAATCCTGCGCGTTTCGCTAAAGTGATATCTTGACCCAATTCGGAAGCCATCAAACCTGTAAGGTAAGCCACTTCCATGGAATGTTTGAGTACGTTTTGACCGTAACTGGTACGGAATTTGAGACGTCCCAAAATCTTGATAAGATCTGGATGAAGTCCATGTACGCCAACTTCAAATGTAGACTGCTCACCGTATTCACGGATACGCTCATCCACTTCACGACGTGCTTTATCCACCATTTCTTCAATTCTTGCAGGATGTATACGTCCATCTGCTACCAATTTTTCAAGAGCGGTACGGGCAATTTCACGGCGAATCGGATCGAATCCAGAAAGGATAACAGCTTCCGGTGTATCATCGATAATTAAATCGATACCTGTAAGTGTCTCCAATGCACGAATATTACGACCTTCACGACCGATAATTCTGCCTTTCATTTCTTCATTAGGCAAGGTGACAACAGAGACGGTAGTCTCGGCTACATGATCCGCAGCACAACGTTGAATAGCAAGAGTAATAATCTCGCGAGAACGTTTGTCTGCTTCATTTTTCGCCTGTTGTTCAATATCCTTGATCATTTGTGATGTTTCGTGGCGAACTTCCTGCTCCACGTTGCTCAAAATGATACCTCGAGCATCTTCCATAGACAGATTAGAAATTCGTTCGAGTTCCGCAACCTGACTGGTGTGAAGTTGTTCGATTTGTTGCTGAGTCTCTTCAATACGTTTCTCTTTGTTAGCCACTTGTTCTTCTTTGCGTTCTAGTGATTCAATTTTTTTATCCAGCGACTCTTCCTTCTGCAACAATCGTCTTTCCAGGCGTTGATTTTCATTACGACGCTCACGAATGTCTTTTTCAGCTTCAGTTCTGAGTTTGTGCACTTCGTCTTTTGCTTCCAGAACTGTTTCTTTTTTCTGTGCTTCTGCTTCTTTCTTCGCACTTTCTACGATTTGGATAGCAGCTTGTTCAGCACTAGAAATTTTAGCTTCTGCAAGAGACTTGCGAATAAAATATCCGACCAAGAACCCAAAGAATAATGCGGCAACAACGAGAATTGTGGTCCAGAGAACTTCCATTCTGTTCACCTCCTCGCTGATTCCTCCAAGGTATTCCCTGGGAATTACATGTTCATTTGGTTAATCGATGATTCGTCCCTTATACATTTGTTCCATTGCTCATGCGGGTACATGTGCTAATTCCCTTTTCATAGGGAGATCAAACATTCTAAAATTCTTCAGAAATGTCTTGCTACAGAATTCATTACCCACTTCATCTAATCACCTGCCGGGAAAAGATGACGTAAAAATGACAATCTGCACAAGTACATTTTATTATTTGCCAAAAGACATTGTCAAGCAATTGCAGTAACCGTATTTAACGATGTCAAGTTTGTTACCCTAAATGACGCGGTTATTCGGTTTTATTATATTTGGATTTTAGTGGTTATTCCCAATCATCTTCTGGCTTTTGTTGAACAGCATCTAGGGCTTTCCTTACAATATCCGAAGAATATCCTCTTCTCATTAAAAAAGCCATTGTTTTTCTTTTTTTATCAAAAACTTCTCCCGAAGTCGATTTCCATTTTTTTTCTGCTAGTATTGTAGCACTTGCGATTTCATCATTAGGATCAATCTCTTCCAAAGCTTGCTCTATATTTTCTTTGTTTACACCTTTTTGGCGTAATTCTTGTCTAATCCATACTTTACCTTTTTTCTGGCTATTCACTCTTTGTTTGGCCCACTGTTGAGCATATAACTCATCATCGATTAATTTCTCTTGTTGCAATCGTACAAGAGTCGTCTCAATGATCTCAGGATGAATTTCTTTTTCTTTAAGCTTGCGGGCAATCTCTGTTCGAGTACGTGCTTTGCGACTCAAATAATTCAGTGCTTCTGCATAAGCCGTTTGACGTTCATTGGCGATCACAATATTTTCTAGTTCTTCTTTAGAAAAGGACATGCCTTTTAACAGCCGATACTTGATCATAACATCTTCATGCACCATAAGGTTCAACTCACCGAAGGTTAACTTATAATGATGCCTAGGCTTACGTAGAGGGGTTACAGCCGTAATCTCTACTTCACCCTCATCAGGGAACCCATCTAGACGCTCTCCTTCATCTGCATAGATATCCCATTCTTCATCAGCCTCAGGTTCAGAGGTAGTATTAGTATTGGACGGTTTTTTAGCATAACGACGATAATCAGCCATAATTGTTTCCTTTCGTCTATCTATATTTTAAATCAGTGTATAGTGATCAGATGAATCTTTTATGAAATATAAATAAAAAAGCGCCCTGAACGTATTTCACGTCCTGGGCGCTACAGGATTTAAGCATATATCATCTTAAAGTGATTATTCAGTTGCTTTAGAGAATAATTCTTGCTCTTCAAGACTTTCTTTTTCTTTTTCTTCAGCTGATGGTTCTTCAACCACTGTTGTTAAATTGCTAGATACACGAATTTTTTGTTCAATGATATCTGCAATGTGTGGGTTTTCTTTCAAAAACTGCTTAGAGTTCTCGCGACCTTGACCCATACGCTCACCTTCGTAAGAGTACCAAGCGCCACTTTTGTTAACAATATCGTGTTCTACACCAATATCGATCAAGCTACCTTCTTTGGAGATACCTTCTCCGTACATGATATCCACTTCAGCTTGTTTGAATGGAGGAGCCACTTTGTTTTTAACAACTTTGATACGTGTACGGTTACCGACAACATCGTTACCGTTTTTGATTGCTTCAATACGACGCACGTCTAGACGTACAGTAGAGTAGAATTTAAGTGCACGACCACCAGGAGTTGTCTCAGGGTTACCAAACATAACGCCAACTTTTTCACGAAGCTGATTGATAAAGATCGTGATTGTTTTGGATTTGCTGATCGCACCAGACAATTTACGCAATGCTTGAGACATCAAACGTGCTTGCAAACCAACGTGAGAGTCACCCATTTCGCCTTCGATCTCTGCTTTTGGTACCAATGCTGCTACAGAATCGATAACGATAATATCTACAGCGCCACTACGTACAAGAGCTTCCGCGATCTCTAGACCTTGCTCACCTGTATCTGGTTGAGATAATAATAGCTCATCGATATTAACACCCAAGTTTTTAGCATATTGAGGATCCAAAGCATGCTCTGCATCGATAAATGCTGCTTGTCCTCCAGCTTTTTGAACTTCAGCAATAGCATGAAGTGCTACTGTTGTTTTACCTGAAGATTCTGGTCCGTATATTTCGATAATACGTCCTCTTGGCATACCGCCTGTTCCCAAAGCAATATCTAAAGCAATAGATCCACTAGGAATAACTTCAACTTGCATATGAGTGGATTCTCCAAGTTTCATAACCGAACCTTTACCAAATTGCTTCTCTATTTGACGAAGCGCCATATCTAACGCTGCACGACGATCTGACAATAAACTCACGTCCCTCTTCTTCTTATTTATACTCTAATTATACTACTTTTTTTCTCATTTGCCAAGCTTTTTTCGAACATATATTCGTCTTTTTGGTATGAAATCATTACTTAATTACATTTATTGGTAATAAATAATGATTTCAAATAGATGCATGTATTGCTTGATTTTGGGTCTATAAACATAAAAAAACCGCAACAAATAAATTTGCTGCGGTTCTTCCGTCTACGGTTATTTTAGCATAACAGACGTAGGAATTGCAATAAGCTTCATAGGCTCTTGTACGTCTGATGCAGGTTGTTTTATTTAAAGTGTACTATTTTACAGATTCCTTCTGAAGTTCACTTAAACGAAGCCACAAACGGTACAGGATACTTTTGGCAGCCCGAACACGGATCGATTCACGATTACCACGGATATTCAATTCAAATACCTGTGTAGGTTGATTGCGTTCTGCTAGCCCTACATATACCAAACCTACAGGTTTGCGTTCCGAAGAACCTGGACCCGCTACACCTGTAATCGATACAGCAAAGTCTGTATCTAATGTTTTTCTAGCTTCATCCGCTAGCACTTCTGCTACTTCTGGGCTAACTGCTCCTGGAGCATTCTCGCCTTCTAGTAACTCATGAGGGACATTTAGCATTTTTTCTTTCATTTCATTGGAATAGCAGACGACTCCACCCATAAATACATTTCCGCTTCCCGGAATAAGAGTTAGATTTTGCATCAGTAGACCACCTGTGCAACTTTCTGCTGCAGTTAGGGTTAACTTCATACCTGTCATCATTAATAAAATTTGTTCTTCTATACTTATATTTTGATCAGCATACATATGATTAGGCAAACGATCACGAATCTGAGCTTCCATATTTTTCAGCTTGGTCATCGCTTCTTTTTCTGTAGCTGCTTTGGTGGTCAGACGAATAGTCACTTCTGCTTCTTTGGCATAAGGTGCAATCGTAGGATCACTCTGAGCACTGATCAGATCAATCAAGGCATCTTCAAGAGCAGATTCACCAATACCTGCAAATTTAAGCATTTTTGAATAAATAGGATGTTCATCTGTGAGCACATGCTCAAGAAGCCAAGGTTTCGCTTCATTTTCAAACATCGGTTGTAATTCTTTGGGAGGTCCTGGTAGAACGATATAATATTTCTCTTTATCTTCAATCGCAATTCCTACAGCCAATCCTGTAGAATTAGCAAGCACATGACTGTTTTCAATCACAAGAGCTTGGCGACGATTATTTTCAGTCATTGTAATGTCTCTGCCTTCAAAAAAGCTAGCGACTTTCTCCATAGAAGCTGGATCAATATAGATTGATCTTCCTAAAACTTCAGCTAATGCATCTTTGGTCAGATCATCTTGAGTGGGTCCAATTCCGCCCGAAAATAAAATAACATCTGCGCGACTGCTTGCAAGTTCAATCGCTTGTTTGAGTCGATTTAAGTTATCTCCTACTACAGTCTGATAATAAACATCTATTCCCATATAGGATAATTGTTGAGATAAATATCTGGCATTCGTATTAGTGATCTGACCTAGTAATAGCTCTGTACCTACTGCGATAATTTCTGCTTTCATTACAAGTGCCTCCTTATTATTAGGGTTGCTCTGTGATGTAAATGCTTCGAAATGAATACAAAGTACTGTGACTATGGCAAAAGTAAGCGGCAATAGAGAAAACCCTATCGCCGCTTACACTATATTACTTGTTATATCACCTATTTTCTGATGAACAGAAACAGGTTATTTTAACTGGAAAAATGAAGTAACGATTTATTTTTGACAAAATAATCAATACCGGAATAGATTGTGATTAGTGTAGCTGCCCAGATCATAATCTCCGCAAATGGAATACCTAGTAAAGCAAATGGGAAATTATTGATCATTAAAGCAGAGATCGCTATAATTTGTGTAATCGTTTTGGCTTTGCCCCAATTACTAGCTGCAACGACTTTGCCATCCAATAATGCGATTTGACGAAGTCCTGTTACTGCAAATTCACGGCTAATGATAATCACAACCATCCATGCTTCACATTTACCAAGAGCCACCAATGAGATCAATGCCGCAGATACCAATAATTTATCAGCCAAAGGATCAAGTAACTTCCCTAGATTGGTGACTAAATTACGACTACGTGCAATATGTCCATCAATGCCATCTGTACTTGCTGCAATAATAAAGATCAAAGCCGCAATAAGATCGTTGTAACTAACCTCAAAAGATGCTCCAATTTTTAAAAGCCCTTCTCCAAACGAAAAATTAACGAGCAGGAACAACATCATCACCGGTACTAAGAAAATACGGGTAAGCGTTATGCGGTTAGGTAAATTCATTGTGTATCCTCCTTACTGCATCTATTTTCAACAGCGAACCAATGATATGTAATTGCTCCCGCCTGCATCTTTTGTTTCATCTTTTTACTGCCTCCATCAATTCGATCACAACCATGGTGATACCTGATTTATTTCATATTCGTGAATTGAAGATCCACAGTAAGGTCTGCTTTGCGAAGCAATTGGATTACTGCTTGCAAATCATCTCTATTCTTTCCGGTAACCCGAATCTGATCGCCTTGAATCTGACTTTTCACTTTCAATTTTGCATCACGGATTAACGTATTGATTTTTTTGGAGTTTTCTTGATCAATACCTTGTTTTAATTTGAGTCGTTGACGAACCGTTCCCATCGACGCAGACTCTATTGTTCCATAGTCTATATTTTTGATAGGCAATCCTCTTTTGAGCATTTTGGATTGCAAAATATCAATCAAAGCACCTAACTTATAATCATCATCAGAAACCACAACTAATGTTTCCTTTTCTAACGTTAGAGTACTTTTACTTCCTTTAAAATCAAAACGACTTGCTAATTCTTTCTCTGTTTGCGTAATCGCATTTGTCATCTCTTGCATATCCATTTTCGAGACAATATCGAATGAACTCTCTGCCATGTGATTTCCCCCTTTTAGGTAAAATTATAGAATATATGTTGTTACAAGTCTAATGGCACAAAAAGGACATCCTTAATCTGCTGTCTAATGGCAGCTTGAAGGTATGTCCTTTTTTGTGTGACTAACCATTAATTTCCGCTTGTCTCTGTAGTCGTCGATTCATCTGTTGTCGCATCTGTAGAAGAATCTGTCGATGTACCCGTAGAATCCGTAGTTTCTGTAGCCGGAGCTTCTTTCACTAATTTCAAAACAATACGTGAAGTTGCTTTACCATCTGTGATCGGTTGTCCATTGATTGTAATATCGGTAGCTGGAGAATTACCAGACTTGATATATAATCCTGTATCCGCTAGATCGTAAGAAAGGTCTTGTCCACTTTCCGTATTATTGAAAAATAAACGTTCTCCGCTAGAATCTGCTGATTTGTATACTTCAAGCCAACTTTGACCCGTTGCTTTGATACTTACTTTAAGCGGTGTCGTACCTGTGTAATTCACATTAAAAATAGTGTTTCTGCCTTCTTTACCTGCTTGTGTAATCACAGGTTGAGAAGCTGTATCTGTAGTCGTTGTAGGATCTGTAGCTTCTTCATCCGTACCCGTTGCTTCAGGTGTAGATTGTTCTTGATCTGTACCTGCTCCAGTCGGTGGTGTTGTCGTTGTACTTTCTGGAGTTGTTGTTGGCGTTGTTGTTTCCGGTTTAGTTGTTGCCGGTGGTGTCGTGGTCGTTGGTTGTGTTGTCTCTTGTTGTTGACCTTTGTTATTTGTTGCCACTTCAGGAGCACCGTTATCTGTACGCACTACGAAAATGTAGACCAATACGACGATCAATAATGGGAATATCCACATCAATGTTGTTGATAACCATTTACCGCTTCGTCCTGATCCTGAAGATGTTCTTCTTGCCGCTCGCCTTTGTTGCACTACCGGTTCCATCACTGCTTCTGTTTCGGTCTCTGGAACATCGTCTTGATGCTCTTGTAACAACTCGTCCGCACTAAGACCTACCGCTTCCGCATACGTTTTAATAAATGCACGTACATAAAAGCTCCCTGGAAGTACTTTAAAATCTCCTGCTTCAATAGCTTCCAAATAGCGTTTACGTATTTTGGTCATTTCTTGCACATCATCAAGTGATAAACCTTTCGCAAGGCGGGCATCCCTTAACTGCCGACCTAGATCTGACATACTATTACCTCCTGGTTATAATGTTTTTGACTTTTTTTATATATCATCCGCATAACTTTCCGTGAATGTATCATAGACGATCTCTTCTCCCGGATTGTTGCGCAATTCAATAATAATGTTGAAATCACTGTACTCATAATCAGATTCCCGCACAAAAATATCGGGATGTTCGATCACTTTAGTACTTGGCATCGCCATGATATCTTGAAGCAATTGGTGATGACGTTCATTGGAACGAATCGTACTCACAATCCCATCGATAATAAAGATGTTGTTTGGATTGTTCTCCTCTTCAGATAATTGACTACGTACCGTTTGTCTAAGCAAAGTCGAAGATACAAATGTCCACCGTTTCATCGCACATACGCTACCTGCGATAATCGACTCTGTTTTGCCGACACGTGGCATTCCACGTAAACCGATAATCTGATTGCCTTCACGCTTAAATATTTCACCAAGGAAATCAACCAGCAAGCCCAGTTCATCTCTTGTAAAACGGAATGTCTTCTTGTCATCCGAATCACGCTCAATATAACGTCCATGACGTACAGCTAGAATATCAACAAGCTTGGGTTGACGCAAAGCCGTCACTGTAATATTGCTCACTTTAGCGAGCATATCGCCAAGCAAACGAATCTTCTCATCATCATCTGTCTCCAATAGCATACCACGGGTCTTACCCTCTACACCATTAATGGTCAAAATGTTAACATTCAGCATACCCAATAAAGACGCCACATCTCCCAATAGACCAGGACGATTTTTATGTATCCTGTACTCCAAATACCACTGTTTTAGTTCCACGTTCACCTCTAACCTTTCTATCGCATGAATACTTTATAGCTCGAATCCTATGTCGATGGATCAAACATTTATTTTTACAACGGTGCTACTATATAGTCATCAAAGCAGATAGTCTGTACGAACTCCGACCCTTTTCTGCTGTTCAATGCAAAGTCATTAACACGTTAATGATATATAAAATAAAATAGAAAGGCAAGAAGCAGACAGTAACAACTTCGTCATCACTCAAACTACACGATTATATCATGATATGAATAGGAGCTTCTATATCTAAATATAGAAGCTCCTTCATCGTATTAAACATCTTACGTTCTTAGCAATCTCAAGTCAAAAATCCACCATTCGGGCTGACTACTTGTCCCGTCATATATCCCGATTCAGGCAACGCCAAAAAGTAAACCATCGAAGCAATTTCATCTGGTTCAGCAATTCGTCCTGCTGGAATCTCTTCTTCCAACGATTCAATTTCCGAAGGTTCCAGATGAGCAATCATCTCTGTACGCACTACACCCGGCGCAATCGCATTCACAGTCACACCAGAGGGCGCTAGCTCTTTGGCTAACGCTTTGGTAAAAGCATTGATTCCACCTTTACTTGCTGAATACAACACTTCACAAGAAGCGCCTGTAATCCCCCAGATACTGGACACATTAATAATGCGTCCATACCGTTGATGGATCATATGCGGCATAAAAGCTTGAGTACAAAGAAAAACACTTTTGAGATTGGTAGCAATCACATCATCGAAATCTTGTTCTGTCATATCAGTCAACATTCCATAATGAGCGATACCTGCATTGTTTACCAGAATATCAGGCAACATGTCATGCTGTTCCAACTTTTCACGCATCCGCTTAATCTGTTCCATGCTACGTAAATCTGCTGCAATAGTTAGTACTTTCACACCGTAATCCAGACAGACACGAGCTACATCATTCGCTTCTTCATGCGAACTGCGATAGTGAACAGCGACATTCATTCCAGCCATCGCAAACCGTTTGGCTGTCGCAGCCCCTATCCCTTTACTTGCCCCTGTAACCAAGACCGTCATTTGTGAAAAAGGCTTGCTACTTGCTGCTACAGATGGAGGCTGATTCACGGACTAACAACCACCGAGACAGCTAGCTGATCCCAGTTCATATGTTCACGCAAACGAGCATTTACATCTTCAACCGTTAATGATTCGTAGATAGGAAGAATATCAAAGAAGTCACTATCACGGAAACGATTACGTGTAAATTCATGTGCAATACTTTCTGGAGAATTTAACATTCGCAAGTATCCACCGATTTTTTTACGTAAAGCTCGATCAAATGCATCTTGACTAAAGCCAGTAGCAACCACTTTATTAATCTCTTCTTGCAGACGTTTGACAAGTAGCTTAGGATCACGGGTATCTCCACCCATCATCGAATAGCCATATTCGGTTGTACTGCTATAATCACTTCCGAAATCATCTGAAATCAATTCTTCGTCATACAAAGTCTGATACAACTGCGTACTGTTTCCTAGCAATAGATCGAGCATAAGCTTGGTTGTTAATGTACGACGTTGTAGAGCTTCACCTGTAAGACCATTTTTGACTTCTTTCAGACCCAGTAGACATTTAGGCTCTGATACAGGCAAGCGAACTTCGTGCCATGCTTCTCCTACAGCTACAGGTTCTTCTTCAAAGAAACGACTGATTGCACCTTGTGGTTGGTAATCTTTCGCTTTTTGATTCGAACGTACTTGCTCCATAACTGTAGCAGGATCAACTCCACCTACTACGAATAGCATCATATTCGAAGGATGATAAAACGTGTTGTAACACTCATACAATGTATCTTTAGTTATCGTACTAATCGATTCAATCGTACCTGCAATATCGATGCGTAATGGATTTTTTTGATACATAGCTTCAAGCAATCCATAATACACACGCCAGTCTGCATTATCTTGATACATTTGAATTTCTTGACCGATAATACCTTTTTCTTTATCTACATTTTCTTTGGTAAAATAAGGATTCTGTACATAATTCAACAATGTTTCTAGATTATCTTCAATCTGTTCTGTTGCTGAAAATAAATATACAGTCTGCTCAAAGCTAGTAAATGCGTTAGCAGAAGCTCCTTTAACTGAAAATTTAGAAAATACATCCACACCATCAGGTTCTTCAAACATTTTATGCTCCAAAAAGTGAGCAATACCATCAGGTACTTTAACTTCTTCTTGTCCTTCTACTTGGAAATGATTATCTACAGAGCCATATTTAGTTGCAAATGTAGCATATGTTTTTTGAAATCCTTCTTTGGGAAGCACATATACTTGTAGTCCGTTATCCATTGTTTCGAAATATAATGTTTCTTGTAAACGCTCATAGCGGATGCTTTCCATAATTATGCCTCCTTCTGTTCTGTCGTAAGGAAATAAATCGTATCCAGTGTCAAGACACTTGCCGCAGTCTGGATCTGCTCTTTTGTAACCGATTCTACTTCAGACAACAATTGCTCTACCGGACGATCTTTATCTGCAAAACGTCCATTGAAATCATAACCGATCATTTGATAAGCAGAATCACGAGATTCTAACAAATCGTTGCGAATCATTGCTTTGGTCTGACTGATCTCTGATTCACTAATTTCACCAGCTTGCAGAATAGCCAATTGTTCTTTGATAATATTTAGTGCTTTATCAAAGTTCTGTATTTCAATACCTGATTGGATCGTAGTAATTCCTTTGTAAGGATCAAATCGTGAACCGACATAGTAAGCTAGACTTTCTTTTTCACGTACATTGGTAAACAATTTGGAATGAGGGAATCCACCAAGAATACCGTTTGCTACCCATGCAGATGCATAACGGTTATCTCCATAAGTAATCGGTGTGCGTAATCCCATGTTCAGTTTACCTTGACTGATTTCCATTTTTTCAACAATATGTTTAACTTCTGCACCAGCAGAACGTGGAATAGATATTTTGTAAGCATGTAAGGTATTGGTTTTGCGAGCAAATTGACTACTTACAAGCTCTAGAACCTCATCTAACGTAGTATCGCCTACCACATACAGATCCATCGTGCTATTTTCAAGCCATTGCTGGTAGCGTTCATAGACGTTAGCACCGTTCAATTGATCTAGATCACTAAGTTGACCCAGTGCATTTAAGCGGTAAGGCTCATCTTTACACATTTCTTGAATACAACGTTCAGCTGCATAACGAATTTTGTCATTCACTACAGACTCTAAGCGTTTACGAACATTCTCACGCTCAGCAGTCACATATTTTTCACGGAATGCATTATTTTCAAGCACAGGATTAGTCACTGCATCGCCTAAAAACGAAATACTTTGTTTTAACAGCGACTCATCTGCGGATACAAACGAATCATTGATCGTATCCATACGGAATTGCACCATTTGATAATCGCCTTTTTTATATACGTCAAATCCAAAGCCTGCACCATACATATTTTCTAAAGCTTCACGAAATTGTGTTGTTTCTGGATACTTGGCTGTTCCTCTACGCAAAATAAAAGGAATCAAAGCTGTAGGAGTAACTGTATCTTCTGCAAGGGGGGTTCCCATATAAAGTGAAACGGCAAATGTTTTGAATCGTGTCGTTGGCATTACATGTACACGTATTCCATTCACTTCACCGCGTTCGAATCCGGTCTTATTCAACGTCAAAACTCCTTTATCAAGCCAATTTGGTGATACTCTAACTCTACTTATTTTATACTAATCGAAATACAAGAAGCAAACGAGATGACAGGTATTTCGTTATAGCGCTATATGAGTCAAAGTATTCAAAAAAGCCATTGGGTTTCTTTCACCCCTCCATCTGTGATAAAATTTAGTCTCTGATGAAGGAATATAGACGGTCTGATGTCGAATTTCTGGAGATCAGCAGATTTAAAGCAACATATTTTGGATACACTTCGTCATACTATATGAGGAATGGTCATGCTCAGTCTATCTGGCAAAACAAGCAGTATTATCAAGGGGCCATACTTTAGATTGCGTATAGTAAAAAAGTATATCTCCAAATCTAGAAAAAAAGGAGCTCGACGAACAACATGAAACTAAGAAAAAAACCTGTGATGATTGCTACTGTGTCCGCTCTTGCTATTTCCGGCAGTATTTTTGTAAATAGCACATATGCTTCTCAAGCGACCAAGCAACTCAAAGCGATGTACAACAACATTAAAGTCATTTACAACAACCAAGAAGTGACTGTAGATGCTAGCCAAGAACCATTCATGGTTAACGGTACTACATACATTCCACTTCGTATGATGGGTGATGTATTTGATAAAAAAGTAACTTGGGACAATACGAACAAAATCGTAAATGTAGCTGACAAAACAACTCAAGTGCCTCAAACAACTGTAGATACGTTAAATTCTCAAATCCAAAATCTACAATTGCAATTGAATACAGCAACAGCGCAAAACACTACAAAAGATACAACGATTGCTCAATTGCAAGCGCAAATCACAAGCTTAAACACTCAAATTACAGATTTGAAAAACAATAATACGAGCTCCAATTCAAACAGCACAACATTGAATAAGTTACAAACAACACTTAACAATTCTTATGCTGATTACAAAGGTACAAGTGCTAATATTGAATTAACAGGTAATTCAGACAAATTGAAAGTGAATATCAAAGTCACTGAAAGTGTATGGAACGATTTGTCTACTTCGAACCGCAGAACATTGTTACAAAATATCGTAGATGCTATTCATGACAACAGCACTTATGATGAAGCTACAGTAACAGGAACCGTAGTTACCAAAAACTCTGTTAAGTTGCTAACTTTCTCAACCAATAGCAGTAACAGTATCATTATTGGTTCAAATGTTGATCTAAGTACAGTTCAAACTACATTGAATAACGACTTTGGTACGTACAAAGGTGTTAAATTGTCGATTGAATTGTCTAACGACAACGATGAAGAAATCGTATTCCGTATCTATGCTAACAAAGGTGATTGGAATTCATTAACTTCATACCAAACCAATACATTGTTCAATAGCGTTGCTGAAGAAATTGATAGCGCGTATAGCAATATGAACAAAAAGATTTATGGATTTGTGTATGATAGCTCCAACAAAACAAGTATTTTAGAGCGTTACAACGGTTCATAAGATTTCGTTCGTTGAACATCTAATACGCATAAAAAAGAAGCGCTACTCGCTAATACTTAGGAGTGGCGCTTCTTTTTATTTATTATTAAGGGTAGATGAGATGATAAATCCACTCTGGGATAGATCACCTCTTGCACTACCTGTTCTACATCGATTATGAATTGCTAGCTAACTTCTGCTGATATTGCTCAATCGTAATCAAGACTTCACGAGGCTTACTGCCCTCATAAGGACCTACAATTCCATGAGCTTCTAAAGAATCGATTAGACGTGCTGCACGAGTATACCCTACTCTCATGCGTCGTTGTAATAGAGATACCGAAGCTTGCTTACCTTCTACTACAATCTGCACAGCTTGATCATACAATTCATCCAATTGTTCATCCATGTTATTCACCGTATCGTCGATTTCAGGAACCAAGTCTTCTACATACTGGGCATCTCCTTGACCACGACAGTAGGCAACAATCGCTTCTACTTCTTCGTCAGACATAAAGGCTCCCTGTACACGAGTCGGTTTGGAAGAACCTACAGGCATAAATAGCATATCCCCGCGACCAAGCAATTTCTCCGCTCCACCCATATCCAGAATAGTCCGTGAGTCGATCTGTGAAGACACACCGAATGCGATCCGTGAAGGAATATTGGCTTTGATGACCCCTGTAATAACATCGACTGAAGGACGCTGAGTTGCAATAATCAAATGAATACCTGCTGCCCGCGCCATCTGTGCTAAACGTGCAATTGCATCTTCCACATCTCCAGCAGCAACCATCATCAGATCGGCTAACTCATCGACAATCACCACGATATAGGGTAAAACAGCCGCTGGATTATCTTTCATCAGATTATTGTAGCCTTCCATATTACGGGTACCTGATTTGGAAAATAACTCATACCGTTTTTCCATTTCGACAACGATCTTTTTCAGTGCTAATGAAGCACGTTTGGGATCAGTCACGACCGGTGCTAAAAGATGCGGAATCCCATTATAAATATTCAACTCTACCATTTTAGGATCGACCATTAAGAATTTGACTTCATCTGGCTTCGCTTTGTATAAGATGCTTGTAATAATACCATTAATACATACAGATTTACCTGAACCTGTGGCTCCAGCTACAAGTAAATGGGGCATTTTAGCCAAGTTCCCTACAATCGTCTGTCCTGCGATATCTCGTCCGAAAGCAATAGACAATTTGGCTTCTGACTCTTGGAAAATCGAAGTTTCCATCACTTCACGCATAGTAACCATCGCCACTTCGTTATTCGGTACTTCTATCCCTACAGCGGCTTTACCTGGAATCGGTGCTTCCATCCGAATATCTTTAGCAGCCAGTGCTAATGCGATATCATCGGTCAATCCTACGATACGGCTTACTTTGACACCTACATCAGGTTGAAGTTCATAACGGGTTACTGCTGGTCCCCGAACGACTTCAACGACTTTGGCACGTACTCCAAAACTTTCAAGTGTAGTCTCTAGCTTACGTGCAATCACCATATAGTCATTTTGATCATTAGCAGTACTAATATTCTTCGGCTTCGCTAATAAAGCAAATGAAGGCAATTTGTAAGGCTTAGGCTGTGGTACAGGCGGAGGCACGATCGTGCTACCTTCTATTGCTCCTGAAGCAATACCCGAACTCTGCTGATCTTCTACAGCGTTATTAGTCTCAGATTCTATTGATTCTGTATCTGTATTGGTTAGATCTTCTTCTACCAGATGCAACGGCGTGACTACCTGTTCATTCTGATCTGCCTGAAGAATAGCTGTTAAAGCTTCTGTTTCTATATCTGTTGATAAATGATCTGTAGTCGCATGTTCGCTATTGTATTCTTCTTCACTCTGCTCTCCACGTTCATACTGCATTTGTGCAAAAAAGTCACGGATAATCGGAGGCTTTTCAGCTAGTGATCCTTCAGAATCTACATTATCCCAAATATCACTTTCTGGCGTAGATGCTACAGCAAGTGAAGTCGATAGATTAGCTTGTTCATCAAGCTCGGTTTTTGCAGATAATCGACTTTTCGATCGAGTAGGCATAGCAGTCACAACAGATGCGGTTGCAAGTCTAGCTTCTGCTTCTTCATACTGTGCATCAATCGCAGCATATTGATTTTCTTCCGCTTCTTCGGTTTGACGCTTACGTTTCCAAGGAAAAAGACTAGACTTGGTACGTGGTGCTTCCTCTTCTTCGTCTTCTAGCTCATCTTCATAAGCTTCCATCTCTGCTGCTTCTGCTGCTTGCAGTTCACGTTCTTCTTGACGTTCTGCTTTGGCAATCTGCATCAGTTCTATCTTTTCCTGACTCCATGAAGAGAATTGTCTAACATGCAAACGAATACGTTGTACTAGATCAGCGACCGACAACTGAGTAATCAGCATCAGACTGATAATTACCATAACCGTAGCAATAAGTTTCGTTCCGATCACGCCAAACAACATCATAAATAACCACATCTGGACAGCACCAATATAACCACCTGCTGTTTGTCTTGCTGGCAACGAAGTTAATTGTTCTGCTGGCACATACATTAAAATACTGATCAGTGTAGCTGCACAGGTTAATAATACCAATCCAGATAATCTGCCGTTCCATCCTCGTGGCCATTTTCGTCTTAGCATAATAGCCAGTCCAATATAAATACCTACCAGAGGTAATACGAAATAGACTTTGCCTAAAATAAAGGCTGTTATGTAATGCAGAAATTCACCCACTGCGGCTTGTCTGGATAACGCAATCACCGAAAATGTAATCAAAATAATACCATAGACTTCATATTTTAATGTCGCCCAAGCGGATACTTTAGCTTTGGTATTTCGCTTCCGAGCAACAGGTTTGCGCTTGGTTGTCGTTGTTGTTTTCCGAGTCGCTGAAGAAGTTTTGGACACCACTTTTTTTCGTGGTGAACTTTGCGCTGACTTGGATTTCTGGGTTGTTGTAGGCTTCGCCATCTGTCACCACCTCCGATGCACTATTATATCATATACCAAGCAAATTGAGACGATTTCACTCTCTAAAAAAAACGCAAAACCCCCGTTCATCACATGGGACCGTCCAATATACCATGTGATGAACGGGGGCGACTGGTTGCCTCTTACCCGTTTATTCTATATTTCATGAACTCAGACTTCCATAATGATCGGAAGGATCATAGGTCTACGGCGCGTTTGCTCATATAAGAAACGACCAAGAGAGTCTTTAACACTTGTTTTAAGTGAAGCCCACTCATTAACACGTTCGCTCATTAAGCGTTGCAATGTGCTTGTTACGATGCGGTTCGCTTCATCCAGCAATCCTTCAGATTCGCGAACATATACGAATCCACGAGAGATGATGTCTGGTCCAGATACAATCTGTCCATCTTGCTTGCTAAGCGTTACGACAACAACAAGGATACCATCTTGTGACAATAGTTTACGATCACGAAGAACGATATTTCCTACATCACCTACGCCTAATCCATCGATTAACACGTTACCAGAAGTGACTTTACCGGCTTTACGTGCTACTCCACCTTGAATCTCAACAGTATCACCAATATCAATCATAAAGATATCTTCTGGAGCAATACCTACAGCTTCACCTAGTAAAGCATGTTTACGTTGCATACGGTGTTCACCATGAATAGGAATAAAGAATTTCGGTTTCATCAAGTTAAGCATTAATTTAAGCTCTTCTTGTGATCCGTGTCCTGATACATGGACGCCTGAGTTAGAACCACTGTAGATAACATTTGCACCTAAGCGGAACAATTCATCAATCGTACGTCCGATATATTTTTCATTACCCGGTACAGGTGTAGCTGCAATAATAACAGTATCTCCCGGTAAAATATCGACTTTGCGGTGTGTCGAACGGGCCATACGTGTAAGTGCTGACATTGGCTCGCCTTGACTTCCTGTAGACAGGATAACTACACGATCTGCTGCCATTTTGTTGACTTCTTCTGGCTCGATAATCATCCCATCTGGAATTTCAAGATATCCAAGATCAGAAGCGATTCCTACTACATTTACCATACTTCTACCGATAACTGTGATCTTACGACCTGTTGCAGCAGCAGCGTTAACTACTTGCTGAATACGGTGAACGTTAGATGCGAATGTAGCGACAACTACACGTTGTGTTGCTTTACGGAAAATATCTTCTAACACAATACCTACATTGCGTTCTGAAGGTGTAAAGCCTGGTTTTTCAGCATTTGTACTATCGGATAGTAGTGCAAGAACACCTTTACTACCAATTTCAGCCATACGTTGCAAGTTAGCGAATTCACCATTTACAGGCGTATGATCAAATTTAAAGTCACCTGTGTGTACAACGTTACCTTCTGGAGTAGCGACACATACACCTACAGAATCAGGAATACTATGGTTCGTACGGAAGAATGTAGCAGTGAGGGTGTTACCTAATTTAAGTTCTGAATCTTCATTGATCAGAATACGTTTAGTTTCGCCAAGCAGATTTGCTTCTTTCAGCTTGTTCTCCACTAATCCAATCGTTAATTTGGTACCGTATACAGGTACATTTAAATGTTTCAATACATATGGCAAACCACCGATATGATCTTCGTGACCATGCGTCAAAATGATAGCACGTACTTTGTCACGGTTTTCTGTAAGGTATGAAATATCAGGGATAACGATATCGATCCCTAGCATATCTTCCTCTGGGAATTTAAGACCTGAATCAATTACGACAATGTCATTACCATATTGAATGACGTACATATTTTTACCAATTTCACCAACGCCGCCCAAAGCAAAGATCGTCAGTTTTTCGTTATTCGTTTTTTTCGACAATGTTATCTAGACCTCCTATAAGTATTGGACGTATTACTAAATATTTTTAAACAAATTTAATGTGTATATACAATAATTACAAAACTTTCGATAAAGGTGGGTTCCTTTTTCAAAACGGATATCTATCAAACCGTTTCGATTCCGCAAGGAATCAGCACCCGAAAGCTTTATCGGTTCGTTGACCGTCTGCTGAGTTGCACAAATACTCTGCCTGACAAAGTATCCATTCAGCAAACCTCTATTTCTTTATACCGCACCCAGTCACTTGAGATTATTATACATGATTAAAAAACAAAAACACAAGTCATGTTTGCTTGAGTCTGCTAAAGCCTTTATAAACTGCCCTGTTTCATTCAAATTTTATCTATTCATTTCCAATATTTTATTTCTAGCTTCTTATGTATGCGTAAAAATTTATCACTTTAAAAATAAAAAAGTTGCTCCTAATTAAGAGCAACTTTTTTATGTCTAGAACGATTATATGATCGATCATCTACTTTATACAAATAATTGATCGATAAATTGTTGTTCTTGATCGGTAGGCGGTAATAATGGCAGTCTAACGTTACCATTACCAAAGCCACGTTTAGATAGTGCATATTTCACCGCAGATGGATTAGGAAGCGGCTCAGGGCTTTCAAATAACCCTTTGAAAATAGGGAACAGCTTTTGATTCAGCTTAGCTGCTTCTACAGGACGACCTGCAAGATAAGCTTCGATCATATCAGTCATCTCTGCACCTACCACATGACTAGCTACACTGATAATACCATGAGCCCCTACAGCCAGAGCAGGTAAACCTGAAGAATCATCACCTGAATAGACTTGGAAGCCTTCTGGCGCATGAGCAACAATCTGTGTAACTTGTTCAATTGAAGCACATTCTTTGGTTCCAACAATATTCGAAATTTCGGCAAGCTTAAGTGTTGTTGTTACAGACATACTTGTAATTGTACGACCTGGAACATTGTACATAATAACCGGAAGTTCTGTGGCTTGAGCAATCACTTTAAAATGCTCATATATACCAGCTTGATTAGGTTTGTTGTAATAAGGAACCACAATCAATACACCGTCTATGCCTAATTTGGAAGCTTCCCGAGTCAAATGTATCGAATGACGTGTCTCATTACTACCTGTTCCAGCGATAATTTTACATCGTCCTGCTGCATGTTTAACCGAAAACTCAAACATTTGCAGTTTTTCTTCATCGCTAAGTGTAGGCGATTCACCGGTTGTACCACATACTACTAATGATTCTGATTTTTGAACATCAATTAAATAATCGATTAATCTTGCTGTAGCATCCCAATCAATCTCATCTTGTTCATTAAAAGGGGTAATCATCGCTGTCATTAATCTTCCAAAGTCTACCACTCTATTTCCTCCTTCAAATACGGAGCTATCCGATGACCTGTATTCAGCACATGATTATAGATGCAATTGGAATTGAGAATGTAGTGCGCGAACAGCTTGCACCATATCTTCTTTTTTCACAAGCACCCATATGGTTGTATTCGAATCGGCTGATTGCAATATCGGAATATTTTGTCCTGTCAAAGCAGCTACAATTCGAGCCATAATTCCAGGTACTCCATTGATTCCGCCACCGATCACAGAAACTTTCGCGCAACCTGATAATCCTGTAGGTTGCAGACCCATTTCTTCTAATACTGCAAGTGCACGTTCTGCTTCGCTATCAAATACGGTATATACAGCTCCAAATGGCGTTACATTAATAAAATCAACACTAATACTATTTTCAGCCATGGCTTGGAACACTTTCAATTGAAGATGTTCGACACCTTCTTGTTGACCGACTGTAATCTGTGTAACGTTATTCACATAAGCGATTCCTGTAACCAGACGATCAACAACACCTGTTGGTGTATCTGCAAAACGTTCAGACTGTGTAACAAGTGTGCCTTCTGTATCTGCAAATGTAGAACGTACACGTACAGGCACTTGAGCTTGCATTGCAATCTCTACAGCACGAGGATGAATCACTTTGGCACCTTGATGTGCCATATTACAAATCTCGTTATAACTAACATAAGCAAGTGGCTTGGCATCTTCTACAATACGTGGATCAGCCGTCAATATACCATTAACATCAGTATAGATATCAACCATATCGGCATGTAGTGCTGCTCCAAGAGCTGTAGCCGAAGTATCACTTCCACCACGTCCTAATGTGGTGAGATCTCCTGCTTCACTTTGTCCTTGAAATCCTGTAACGATCACGACTTTGCCACTATCCAGTTCACGACTCACACGATCTGGACGTACAGCAAGAATACGTGCATTTCCAAAATTATCATCGGTAATAAATCCAGCCTGTGCTCCAGTAAGAACAATCGAAGCGATTCCTTCACTGTTTAAAATACCGCTTAACGTGACTGCCGAAATCATTTCTCCGCATCCCATTAACAAATCACGTTCACGTGGAGAAGGAATACTGCCGTTAAGCACAGTACTTTCAAGCAATGTATCGGTGGCATAAGGATCACCACTACGTCCCATCGCTGAAACTACGATTACGAGCTTGACCTGCTCGGCAAGCTCGCGTTTGATATGACGAAGTACATGGACTCTCGCTTCAGGTGTAGACAGCGAAGTTCCTCCAAATTTCTGCACTAAAATATTTTGCTTTTCTACCACAGTAGACATAATAACTATGCGCCTCCGTTAGCTAATTGCTGGTGTTTTTGCTGCAATAATCTCGGCAATTTGCACGGCGTTCCAAGCTGCACCTTTAAGCAAGTTGTCAGATACAATCCACATATTCAAACCACGTTCATGACCTAGATCACGACGTAAACGTCCTACAAACACATCATTTTTGCCAGCTGCTTCTGTAGCTAGTGGATACGCTTGATTCGCTGGATCATCAACTAAAGTAATACCTGGCGCATGTTGCAACAATGTTTTCACTTCATCTAGATCATAATCTTGTTTTAATTCTACATATACAGATTCCGAGTGACCATAGACAACAGGCACACGTACACAAGTTGTCGTTACATGGATCGACTCATCTTCCATAATTTTTTTCGTTTCATTTACCATTTTCATTTCTTCCAATGTATATCCGTTGTCCTGAAATTTATCGATTTGAGGGATCACGTTAAAAGCAATTTGGTGTTTGACCGGTAATGAGCCTACAGGCAAAATATCCGGAGTCACTTCTTCGCCTTCAAGTACCGATTTGCTTTGACGCTTCAATTCATCAATCGCCTGATTCCCTGCTCCAGATACCGCTTGATACGTCGAAGCGATAATACGATCGATACCATAACGATCATAAAGTGGTTTCAGTGCTGCAACCATCTGGATTGTAGAGCAGTTAGGGTTGGCAATAATACCGTTATGATCTGCTATACGGTCACTATTGACCTCAGGAACCACGAGAGGGGTATTAGGGTCCATACGGAAAGCATTTGTATTATCAATGCATACAGCGCCATGTCTGACGGCGTGAGGAGCGAGTGCCTTACTGATATCTCCTCCTGCGCTAAATAAAGCGATATGTACACCGTCAAAACTATCCGGTGTCGCTTCTTCTACTGTAACTTCCTGACCTTTAAAGAGCACCTTTTTACCGGCAGAACGCGCAGAAGACAATAACTTCAATGTTTTTACCGGAAAATCTCGTTCCTCAAGCAATCTTACGATTTGTTGACCCACTGCTCCTGTCGCTCCTACGACAGCTACATTAAACGATTGATTAGACATCTGGCATATCTCTCCCCTTCGATTTCAAAAAGTTCATTTACATCTGAATGTAAACGTAAACGGCAGTCGCAAAGACTACCGTCAACTTTTAGCCAGCTTTCACTGGATTATAATTTCAGTGTTCTGCAATAATTGTAGAAATAATATCATTCCCTGTTACATCTTTCAACTGTTTTCGCAAAAACATTTTAATCATGTAAAGCTTTACTTCGTTCCTGTATGTCCAAAACCACCAGCACCGCGTACTGTTTCTGATAATTGTTGTACTTCAATCAAATTCACTTCAGGTACAATCTGGAATACCATCTGTGCTATACGTTCACCACGATCGATCGCAAAAGCTTCTTCACCCAAATTGATCAACAACACTTTGATCTCTCCGCGGTAATCTGCGTCAATCGTACCCGGTGTATTGAGGCATGTAATTCCATGCTTATACGCAAGTCCACTACGTGGGCGAATCTGTGCTTCAAGTCCAGCAGGCATCGCTAATGCTAGTCCTGTTGGTACCAATGCTCTTTTGCCTGGTTCTAATACCATCGGTTCTGTTACCGCAGCATACAGATCGAATCCAGAAGCCAGTTCAGACATTTTGCGGGGTAATTCTAATCCTTCACTGCCGGGTAAAGCCATAATTTCAACATTAATAGACAAGTTCATCTCTCCTAACATGAGCAAGACTTCGTTCAGAATGACCTACCATTGCCAGCGCATAAGGCTCTGCAAACATATCATCAATCACCGAGCGAATATCTTCCATCGTCACTTCTTCAATATACTGTAATGTCTGATCGACTGTATTGTGTTTGCCAAGCATAATTTCATTTTTGCCCAGACGATTCATAATACTGCTTGTACTTTCAAGACTCAATACAAGACTGCCTTTCAGTTGTTGTTTCCCTTGATATAACTCTTGTTCAGTAATGCCATTGACTTTGACATCATGTAAAAGAGCATGTGTCAATTCAAAAACGTCTTTGGTCTGCTTCGGTGCTGTTCCTGCATAGATCGTAAATAATCCACTATCTGCATGAGCTGTATAATAAGAATAGACCGAATACGCCAATCCTCTTTTTTCACGAATCTCTTGGAAAAGACGTGAACTCATGCCTCCGCCCAGTGTATTGTTCAGAAGCACCATAGCGTAATACCGTGGATCATCTATTTTACCACCTGGGAAGTTCATACAGATATGATTTTGTTCTGTTTTTTTCTTATGAAAAATCTGTCCGCCTGCAAAAGCAGGTATGGTTAAGTCTTGCTTGGTTCCATGATTATCAAAAGCACCGAAATGTTTCTCCAACAAAGGAATCACACTGTCGTCTATATTACCAGCGACACTGATCACTGTATTTTCGATTGTATAGTGTTCTTTCATATAGGCTCTAAGCTCTTCACTACCCATAGGATGAAGACGTTCTTCGGTTCCCAAAATAGGATAAGCTAATGGGTGATCCCCATACGAAGACATCGTGACTAGATCGTGTACCAGATCATCTGGATCATCTTCATACATTGAAATTTCTTCAAGAATAACATTTTTTTCTTTTTTCAATTCTTCCGGATCAAGCAATGAGTTGAAAAACATATCCGATAAAATATCGACAGCGATGGATAAATGCTCATCTAATACTTTAGCGTAAAAACATGTATATTCTTTGGCGGTAAAAGCATTCACATCGCCACCGATACCGTCAAATACTTCAGCAATCTTTTGCGCATCAAAGCGCTCTGTTCCTTTAAATAACATATGCTCGATAAAATGTGAAATTCCATTGGTCACTAAATTTTCATAACGTGAACCTGTTTTGATCCAGATCCCAATCGTGACAGAACGGAAGGTCGGCATTTTTTCCATAACTATTCGTAGACCATTGTGTAGTTGAACTCGTTCCATGCGAGGGCCTCCCATTCGATAAATGCATACCTATCCTACCAGACTTTTAAAAACCGCTCAAGACTCCACTATATGTGCAGAGCTTGTAGATCTATCTTTAACGTACTCATTTTAGTATTTAAAATAAAATGCTACAAAAAAAGAGTCAGAATAAAATCTTCTGGCTCTTTGAATTGTTTACTTTATCTCAGTATTACTAAATAAATAGCAAAACATGAACTTAAGATTGTGTTTTAGCTGTTCCTTCAGCAACAAGTACTGCTTTGCGAGAAAGATTTACACGACCTTGATTATCAATTTCTGTTACTTTAACCGTAATCGAATCACCGATAGCAATAACATCTTCTACGTTAGCTACACGCTCTGTAGAAAGTTGAGAAATGTGTACCAGTCCATCTTTACCTGGGATAATTTCTACAAATGCACCGAATTTCTCAATACGTTTTACTTTACCTAAATACGTTTCGCCAACTTTCACTTCACGTACTAAGTTTTCGATCATCGTTTGAGCTTGTTTGATCATCGCTTCATCCGAAGAACCGATAAATACGCGACCATCTTGCTCGATATCAATTTTTACGCCAGTCTCATCAATAATTTTGTTGATGATTTTACCACCCGGTCCGATTACATCGCGGATTTTGTCTGGATTGATATTGATAATCATAATTTTCGGAGCATATGCAGAAAGGCTTGTTCTTGGCGTTTGAATGATTTCCATCATTTTGCTAAGAATAAACAAACGTCCTTCACGTGCTTGTGACAATGCATCCGATAAAATTTGACGGCTGATTCCATCAATTTTGATATCCATTTGAATAGCTGTTACACCTTCAGCCGTACCTGCTACTTTAAAGTCCATATCTCCTAAATGATCTTCCATACCTTGGATATCACTTAGAATCGATACATGCTCTTGATCTTTAATAAGACCCATTGCAATACCGGCTACAGGAGCTTTAATTGGTACACCCGCATCCATCATCGCAAGCGTACTTGCACAGATACTTGCTTGTGAAGTTGAACCATTAGATTCCAATACTTCAGATACTAGACGAATCGTATATGGGAATTCTTTTTCAGAAGGAATAACTTTCATCAATGCACGTTCGCCTAGAGCACCGTGACCGATTTCACGACGACCTGGTGGACGAAGTGGACGAGCTTCACCTACGCTAAATGGAGGGAAGTTGTAATGATGCATAAAGCGTTTAGAAGATTCTGGTGCGATACCATCCAAGATTTGTCCGTCTCCAAGTGCACCCAATGTACAAATGCTCAATGCTTGAGTTTGTCCACGAGTAAACAATCCAGATCCGTGAGTTCTTGGTAGTAAGTTCACATCACATTCAATCGCACGAATTTCAGCTAAACCACGACCATCTGGACGTACTTTTTCATGAGTAATCAGACGACGTACTTCTTCTTTTACGATATCATGCAATATTTCTTTAACATCCTTCATGAGGTCAGGAGTCTCTATGTACTTCTCCTCAAAAAAGGCTACAGCTTCATCATTAACTACATCAATAGCATCTTGACGAGCTTGTTTCTCAGCCACACGTACAGCGTCAACCAAACGAGCTTGAGCATATTCACGTACTGCTGCATTCACATCACTGTCCACCGTATGAAGTTTAACTTCCATTTTAGGTTTACCGGCTTTGCTTACAAGTTCTTCAATCGCTGCTACGATATGTTGAATTTCGTCATGACCAAACATGATCGCTTCTAACATAACGTCTTCAGGCATTTCGTTCGCTTCTGCTTCAACCATCATGATCGCTTCTCTTGTTCCTGCAACCACAAGATAAAGATCACTTACTTCTTGTTGAGCTACTGTTGGGTTCACAATAAACTGACCGTCGATGCGTCCAACTGCTACGCTACCTACAGGACCGTTAAAAGGAACATCAGAAATGCTCAATGCTGCTGAAGTACCGATCATTGCTGCAATTTGAGGCTCACAATCTTGCTCAACGCTCATAACAAGATTCGCAATCTGAATATCATTACGGAAACCTTCAGGGAATAACGGACGAATAGGACGGTCTGTCAAACGGCTTGCCAAGATTGCTTTCTCGCTTGGACGACCTTCACGTTTGATAAATCCGCCTGGAATTTTACCTACTGCATATAATTTTTCTTCGTAGTTTACGGTAAGTGGGAAAAAGTCTAAGTCTTTAGGACCTGATGATGCCGTTACTGTACATAGAACTGCTGTATCACCGTAACGTACCATAACTGCTGCATTTGCTTGTTTAGCTAAACGACCTGTTTCAAATGTCAGCGTTCTTCCTCCGAGCTGCATTTCAACTCGCTGTTCCATGAAATTCCTCCTTTTTTAAGTCCATTATTTGTATTCTATAAAAAGGTGATGATTCCCTGCTTCAAGGAAATCTCACCGCTAGACTTTATGCTTATATGATCACTAATAAGTATAAAAATTGCAAAAATACCTCTACTTACAAAAAGCAACCCGGCCGTCACCGTCGGCTCCGAAAAGACCATACGGCTGAACAACCAGGCTGCTTTGGACATACTTTTTAATTTTAGCGACGAAGACCTAATTTTTCGATCAATGCACTATAACGTTTAACGTCAGTCTTTTTGATGTAAGCCAAAAGCTTACGACGTTGACCAACCATTTTCAACAATCCACGACGGGAATGATGATCCTTCTTGTGAGCACGAAAATGCGTTTGCAGATTCAAAATGTTCTCAGTAAGGATAGCGACTTGCACCTCAACAGATCCTGTATCGGATTCGTGAGTTCTGTGCTCTTCGATCAATTGGTGCTTGCGTTCTTGTGTTAATGCCATCCTATTCACCTCCTAATAGTGTAATTCATAATAACCGTTAGCCTCGTTATCGACGGTGAGATCGTATAACCAAGCCAAGGTTTTGAAGACTGTCATTTATTAGAATGACAACGTTGATTAGTATAGCATAAGTCGATATTAAATATCAACGGTATTCTTATGATTCATAATCAAGATTCGATAATAATAAACGTGCACCGTCTGCATCTTTACGAATTTGAGTAACTAACTCTTCAATTCCGCTGAACTTCTGCTCGGGACGAATATAATCTATTAATTCCACAGCTAGATGCTGTCCATAGAGATCGCCTTGAAAATCAAGAATATGAGCTTCGAAACTAGGTCGTGTCTCTCCTGTTTGGAACGTAGGCTTGTATCCGATATTCATAACACCAGCACGCCAAGCCCCTTCAGCAAGTACACGAACTGCATATACTCCAGAAGACGGCACTACATAATTTCCATCCAGTTCTAGATTAGCGGTCGGGAATCCAATCGTACGTCCACGCTTATCACCATCGACCACTTTACCACGAATCTGGTAAGGACGACCTAATAGCTTATACGCATGAGCGACATTGCCTTCTCGCAAAGCACCACGAATAGCCGAACTGCTTACTTTGTTTCCTTCTAATAAAAAAGCAGGAACTGTTTCTACAGACAATACATTTTCACCCAATGTACGTAGTAGATCTGGATTCCCTTCGCCTTTGTATCCAAAATGGAAATCAAAGCCGACCACTACTGTATGAACTTGTAATGGGCATAACATTTGTTCATAAAATTGCTGTGGTGTGACCTGTGAAAAAGCATGATTGAATTCAGCGATATATAATGTATCTACACCCATCGCACGCAACAATTCTTCCTTCATTGCAAGCGGTGTAAGATAACCTTCATAATCGCCTTTTCCCATCACTTCTTTGGGATGAGGATTGAAAGTCATCACAGAAGCAGGAACACCCAGTCGTCTAGCTAGACGAATACCGTGATCAATCACACTTGCATGTCCAAGATGAAGCCCATCAAACTGTCCAATCACAAGTACTTGTGGTTTGGAAGCATGTTTAACTACATCTTCAGGCCATGGATAAGATAAATGTACTGTATTCATTACGATATCACCTGCAATTCCACAATGGATTCGTTACGGTAAAAATACTTTAACAGGTACAATTTCTTGTGCGGGTTGTTCCAAACGGAAAATACCGATAAAAATCCCATCTGGTGCATACAATTTAAATACAGGTGACTCTATTGTCATATCAGCTAGAAGTTGTGATTCATCGTGTGGCTGAATCGCATCGATGCTGATACGTTTACCCTGTAGTGTATGCTTATATACCGAAGCATCTACTATATAAGAAGGTAGATTAGACATAGCTTGATCTGGCTTGATCAAATGTTGTTCTAATACGCCTTGCTCTACAGCTTCTGCAATTTGTTCAAATGTTACACATTGATCGAGTGAAATACCCGCTGATTGTGTGCGAACCAATTCAACCATCACCGAAGGTACATGCAGAGCACGTCCAATGTCTACACAAAGCGTACGAATATAAGTTCCTTTTGAACATAATGCTCGGAAAGAAACTTCAGGATGATCCCCTGCTTTGAAATCAATGATTTCCAATTCATAGATCGTTACTTCTCGTGCTTTGCGTTCAATCGTTTTGCCTTCTCGTGCTAATTCATACAGACGTTTACCATCTACTTTAATCGCAGAGTACATCGGGGGTACTTGAGAGATCGTTCCAATCATTTGCCCCAGTACATGACGTACTTGTTCTTCTGATACCTCTACTGTATCGATCTGCTCTGTAATCGTACCGGTCATATCTTCGGTATCTGTAGCTAATCCTAATCGAAGTGTAGCTACGTATTCTTTGGGCATTTCTTGCAAATATTCAACAATTCGTGTTGAACGTCCCAGACATAATGGTAATACACCTGTTACGGCTGGATCAAGTGTACCGGTATGTCCTATTCTTTTCATGCTTACAAGACGCCGAACTTTGGCAACCACATCGTGAGAAGTGAAGCCCGCCGGTTTATGTACCGCAAGCACTCCATCAAATTCATTCATAATGACTCCTTCACCTGCTGGATCACCTGTGCTGTAACTTCTTCCAGAGTCCCTTCCAAACGGCAACCTGCAGCTTTAATATGACCTCCACCGCCAAAATGCTGAGCAACGGCTGCCACATTGACTTTACCTGCAGAACGGAGACTTGCTTTAACAGCAGTATCATTAATTACCTTAAAAAAGATGCCCACTTCGACGCCTTGAATATTACGAGGATAGTTAACAATACCTTCTAAGTCTTCATTATCGGCTCCAGCTATAATCATATGTTCAGGTGTAACATGGACATGAGCAATTTTGCCATCTTCACACATTTGTAATGTCGATAATGCCATCCCTAATACTTTCACTTGTGGTAAAGTCACTTCTTCTAGCAATGTTTCTGCTAAATCCGGTCCATTTACACCAAGATCCAATAATCGTGAAGCAATCTCCATTACTTTAGGAGAAGTACTGGAGTAACGGAATCCGCCTGTGTCTGTTAACAGACCCGTATAGATAGCTTCAGCCGCTTCTTTGGTCCATTTCACATCAAAACATTCAATCCAGTCATATAAAATTTCAGCAGATGCAGCTGCATCTGCTTTGATCAGATTAACTTCGCCATAATTATCATTGGTCGGGTGATGATCAATATTTAAAATAGAAGCTGTATCACTCATCCAATGGCTAACTAAACCTACACGTTTGAAATCTGCACAATCTACACAAATAATATGTTGATATTGACGTTCACTACCATCCTCTTGTTGATCAATAATCTGATCAGATAAGGTTAGATAGTGCATTCTTTTGGGAATCGGTCCTTCATTCACCAGTGTGAATTTTTTGCCTAGACAAGACAGAAGCCAGCCCACTACTACAGTGGAACTGACTGCGTCTCCGTCCGGCTGAACATGCGAAACCACTAGAAAATCATCGTGCTCCTCAATAAATGCTTTCGCATTCAGAAGCCCTTGTTCATAGGTCTGCATCGCCGTCTCCTTTAAAGATCAAGCTATATGGCTTGATCCTTGTAAAAGTGATTAAAATTACTCGTTCGTTTCGTCTTTTTTGATCTCACCCAAAAGTTCTTCGATTCGACTACCATAAGCAATCGATTCGTCGATTTTGAAAATCAACTCTGGAGTGTGACGCAAACGGATACGTTTGCCCAATTCAGAACGAAGGAACCCTGTTGCTTTTTCGATACCTTTTACAGAATTCGCTTTTTGCTCTTCATCACCCATCACACTAAGGTATACCTCAGCTTGTGATAGGTCATTAGTGACATCTACACCTGTTACCGTTACAAAACCGATACGTGGGTCTTTCATTTCACTTTGAATAAGCAAGCTTAATTCTTTTTTGATTTGTTCTCCGACTCTACCTGTTCGGATTTTAGCCATGTTTTTTCACCTCGCACTTAGCGCTCTACGGTTTCCATTATGAATGCTTCGATAATGTCGCCTTCTTTGAGGTCATTGTAGCCATCTAATGTAATACCACATTCATACCCTTGAGCCACTTCTTTAGCATCGTCTTTGAAACGTTTAAGTGAATCTAATTTACCTTCAAAGATAACAATACCATCGCGGATCAGACGGCTTTCAGCAGCGCGGACCATTTTACCGGAAGTAACCATACATCCTGCAATAGCTCCAACTTTACTGATTTTGAATACGCTACGTACTTCAGCGTGACCAACAACAACTTCTTTATATTCTGGATCCAGCATGCCTTTCATAGCTTGCTCGATTTCTTCAATAGCATTATAGATAACACGATGTAGACGGATATCTACTTTTTCTTGCTCAGCGGTTTGCGTTGCTTGACTATCTGGACGAACGTTAAAACCAATAACGATCGCATTAGAAGCAGCAGCAAGGATAATATCAGAATCGTTAATCGCACCTACACCACGGTGGATAATTTTGACGCGAACGCCTTCGACTTCGATTTTTTCCAATGAACCTTTAAGAGCTTCAACCGAGCCTTGAACGTCACCTTTGATGATCACGTTAAGGTCTTTGATTTCACCATCTTTGATATGTTGGAAAAGATCATCCAATGTTACACGAGTGTTAGCACCCAATTCAGACTGACGGTGTGTAATCGCACGTTTGTCAGCGATTGAACGAGCTTTACGCTCATCTTCAAACACCATGAATGGATCTCCCGCTAAAGGAACTTCAGTCAGACCTGTAATTTCTACTGGTGTAGAAGGGCCTGCTTCTTTAAGACGGCGACCTTTATCATTTACCATGGCACGGATACGTCCGAAGCAGTTACCTGCAACAAATGCGTCTCCGATTTTGAGTGTACCGTTTTGTACAAGAATACGTACAACCGGACCGCGACCTTTATCTAGCTCTGCCTCGATAACCGCACCACGAGCACGTTTGTCAGGGTTTGCTTTATAGTCGTTCACTTCAGCAACCAACAAGATCATTTCAAGCAAGTCTTCAATACCTTCGCGTTGTTTTGCAGATACATTAACAAAGATTGTATCTCCGCCCCACTCTTCCGGTACCAATTCATACTCTGTTAACTCTTGTTTTACTTTATCAGGGTTCGCACCTGGTTTATCAATTTTGTTTACAGCAACAATAATAGGAAGACCCGCTGCTTTCGCATGGTTAATCGCTTCTACTGTCTGTGGCATAACGCCATCATCTGCTGCAACTACGATAATTGTAATATCTGTAACTTGTGCACCACGAGCACGCATAGCTGTAAACGCTTCGTGACCCGGTGTATCCAAGAAAGTAATTTTCTTTTTGTTGATTTCAACTTGATATGCACCGATATGCTGAGTGATACCACCAGCTTCGCCACCAGTTACGTTCGTAGAACGGATAGCATCAAGCAATGTTGTTTTACCATGATCGACGTGACCCATGATCGTTACAACTGGAGGACGTGTGCTCAAATCAGCTTCATCATCGACTTCTTCAACGGTTTCAAAACGATCATCTTCAACTGCGATTTTGATTTCAACTTCTACGCCATAGTCGCTAGCAAGCAACTGAATCGTATCCAAATCAAGCTCTTGGTTAATCGTAGCCATTACGCCACTTGTGATCAACTTTTTGATAACTTCTGAAGCATCTTTATGAAGCAATTTAGCTGTTTCACCAACAGTCATTTCACCGCGAACGATGATTTTCTTAGGTGTATTATCAATCTTCTCACGAGGAGGTTGGTTGCTATATTGATTTTTACCGCGACCTTTACCACCACGTCCACTGTTACGGTTACTATTATTGTTGCTACCATAACGGTTACCACCGCCGCCACCGGAGCGATTGCCTCCGCCTTGACCGCCACCAGTACTGTTATTGCGTTTAGGACCAGCATTACTACTTCCAGTACCGCCACTAGCATTGCGGTTACCATTGCTACTTGTACTGCTGTTACCTGTAGGACCAGCGCTTCTTACTTGACCTGAAGGCTGACGGTTCTGAGAACTGGATTGAGATGGCGGACGAGAAGCACTGCTTGGTTGGCGACTGCTTTGTCCTGATGTTGAAGATGTTCTAGAACTGCTGTTGTTGCTTCCCGTACTTGGACGGTTACTTGATTGACTAGACGACGAGTTACTACGGTTACTGCTAGAGGAACCGTTTTGGGGTTTGTTATTCCCACTATTTGAGTTGTTCTGCGTTTTCGTATCCATACCTACCTGCTTTTCCTGTTGAATTTTTTCACGAGTACGATCCGCACTCGCGTTTTGGGTTGTTGAATTGACATGCTTATCCGCAGCATTTGATTTGATATCTTTGAAAAACTTTTCCACTTTGGATACAGCATCATTTTCCATAACACTCATATGATTATTGACCGGTACATCCAGTCTTTTCAAGATCGTAATGATTTCCTTACTACTCATATTGAGAGATTTCGCATATTCATAAACTCTCAGTTTATCCTTCTGCTCCTGTGTGCTCAATATATTCCACCTCCGAGGAATTCCCCATTCGTTTGCGGAATAACTCTGCGAAACCCTTGTCTGTCAGAGCCAACACGACTCGTCCATCTCTACCAATACTTGAGCCGAGCTGATCACGGTCATACCCGATAAGAAGCGGAATACTGTAACTTCCGCATTTATCACGGAATTTTTTCTGTGTATTATCTGAAGCATCTCCAGCTAATACGACAAGGGTGGCTTCTTGAGAACGAATCGCTTTGAGAACCAATTCGTCTCCAGATAACACTTTGCCGGCTCGCATCGCAAGCCCGAGTAGGGATAGTTCGTTATTCATTAGCGCCTCTTTCCTGTACTGTGCAAAAATCGTTCTCTACACTGCTAAATTCATGGGCAAGCTGCTCATATATTTCCGCACTAACAGGCGCTTTGAGTGCACGATCAAACGCACGACTCTTTTGTGCCAAACGAAAACAGGCCATGTTGCCACAAATATACGCACCACGTCCCGATTTTTTACCGGTCAAATCCATTTCCACCTGATCGTCTGGCGTACGTACAATACGCACTAGACTTTTCTTAGGCATCATTTGCTGGCAAGCTACACATTTGCGCAGCGGTACTTTCTTGGTTTTTATCATCATCTCATGTCCCCCTTCGAACTCCCCATATTGTTATCATAACATCAACATCCAAAGCGGCACCTGTCCCCTGCCATTTTGAGGGAAAGTCCTATCAGGCATACAAATGAAAATGTTTAGTCAACCGATATCGAATCTTGGTGCATTTCTTCGCTAGCTTCTTTTGGACGACCATATTCTTCTTCTGCTTGTGTCTCGCTCTTAATATCAATTTTCCATCCTGTTAATTTGGCAGCAAGACGAGCATTTTGCCCTTTGATACCAATCGCCAGAGATAGTTGATAATCAGGAACGATTACGCGTGCCATTTTCTCATCTTCAAATACTTGAACTTCCAGTACTTTGGATGGGCTAAGAGCATTAGCAACATACTCTTCAACACTATCAGAATAACGAACAATGTCGATTTTTTCACCGCGAAGTTCACCAACGATCATCTGTACACGTATACCACGAGGACCCACACATGAACCAACTGGATCTACTTCTTCGTTGCGTGAGAACACAGCAATTTTAGAACGGAAGCCTGCTTCACGTGCTACAGAACGAATCTCAACCACACCATCGAAAATCTCAGGTACTTCAAGTTCGAACAGACGTTTAAGCAATCCTGGATGGGTGCGTGACAAAATGATCTGAGGACCTTTAGTTGTATTTTCCACTTTAGTGATATAAGCCTTAATACGTTCATTCATTGTGAATTTCTCGTTAGGCATTAATTCAGTTAGAGGAAGTACAGCTTCGATCTTACCAAGATCCACATAAATATTACGTGCATCTTGACGTTGAACGATACCTGTTACGATATCTTCTTCTTTGTCGATAAAAGCATTGTAAATCAAACCACGTTCTGCTTCACGAATACGTTGAGTTACGACTTGCTTCGCTGTTTGTGCAGCAATACGTCCAAAGTCACGCGGAGTCACTTCGATCTCAGCAACATCTTCCAACTGAAAGTTCGGGTTGATGTCGTGCGCAGATACTATAGAAATCTCTGT
Source organism: Paenibacillus nuruki (assembly GCF_001721045.1). Lineage (GTDB taxonomy): Bacteria > Bacillota > Bacilli > Paenibacillales > Paenibacillaceae > Saccharibacillus > Saccharibacillus nuruki. The sequence goes on from NZ_MDER01000035.1 coordinate 63,526, forward strand.
ACGTGCATCCAAGACTTCTTCCACTACATTTTTACGTGCAAATACTTTGATAACTCCTGTATTGCGGTTCATATCAACACGTACATTTTGTGCTGCATTAAAATTACGCTTGTAACTGGAAATTAGGGCAGCCTCGATCGCTTCGAACACGATGTCTTTGCTGATTCCTCGTTCTCTTTCCAATTCGTTCATTGCTTCAATAAACTCCATACTCATGTGCTTCAAGTTCCCCCTTTCAAAAAACTACCGTTTAAAAAATGATTGCCAGTCTTGCGCTGGCTACTTTTTCATATGGAATAGTGTGAGTTTTTTTGCCCGCTTCGATCAGTAATTCTTCATTATCAAATGAAAGCAATCGTCCTTCAAATTCCTTCTGTCCATCCAAAGCTGCATACGTTGTTACAAAAACATCTTTGCCAACTGCTTTTGCAACATCTTCACTCTTCTTAAGTGGACGTTCTGCACCTGGAGAAGATACTTCTAGAAAATAAGCTCCCGTAATCGGATCATTGCCATCCAATTGTTCACTCATATATTCGCTGATCCGACTGCAATCTTCGATATCAATACCGCCGTCCTTGTCCACGAACACTCGCAAAAACCAGTTACTGCCTTCTTTTACATATTCCACATCGACCAACTCGAAGCCATGCTCACTCAAAAATGGCTGTACCATTTCTTCTACGGTCGTTTTAATCTTCGGTGTGCTCAAACAATTCAACCCTCCATCACCTTAAAATCCTATATACAAAACATGTTGTTGAACCAATTCATTATTGCCGCTTTTTGTAGAAAATCGAACCAATTTACTTCTCTCGGTTCGATCTTCTGCGTCATTATTTCCTGTAAATGTATTCAACAACCGTATACCAAAGAGTAAAGAGTGGGTTTCCCCACTCTTCACAAAACGGTTTTATCTTCCTTATCACCTTAAAATTATATCATAATTCCAAAGGAGTGACAAGTAAATAACCTTGACTACAAGGTGTTAATGCTTGGTACATGACGCATCGTCTTGATTTAAAATAGAGACAGCTGATTGCTTTCTGGCAAGCCACGGAAACAACCCATTTGCGTCATCAATTCCACGATCGTTTTAGTCGCTTTGGATTTCTGTTGGAAATCTTCAATCGACAGATATTCTCCGTGTTGACGAGAAGCCGCAATATTACGTGCTGCATTATCACCAATCCCCGGTACAGCTGAAAATGGAGGAATCAAGCTATCTCCATCCACTGTAAATGTAGTCGCTTCAGAGCGATACAGATCCACCGGTTGGAATTTGAATCCACGTGCTGTCATTTCAAGTGCCATTTCTAACATAGGAATCATATTTTTTTCTTTGGTTGGAGCTTGGAATCCCATTTGTTCAATCTCGACAATTTTACGATAGATCGCTTCATATCCCTGACAACATAGATCAGGATCAAAGTCTTCGATCCGTACTGTAAAATAAGTCGCATAGTATTGAATTGGATAATACAGTTTGAAGTAAGCCGTCCGCACTGCTGAAATAACATAAGCTGCGGCATGGGCTTTCGGAAACATGTACTGGATTTTGAGGCAGGAATCAATATACCACTGCGGTACTTTGCATTTCTTCATCTCATCAATCCACTCTTGGGACAACCCTTTCCCTTTACGTACACTTTCAGTAATTTTAAAAGCAAGACTGGCATCCATACCTGCTTTGTAAATTAAGAACAACATAATATCATCACGACAACCGATTACTGTTTTGATATTACAGGTATTATTTTTGATCAAATCTTGTGCATTTCCTAACCATACCCCTGTTCCATGAGACAGACCTGATATCTGCAACAAATCGGCAAAGGAAGAAGGTAGCGATTCAATTAACATCTGGCGTACAAATTTAGTACCCATCTCAGGTACACCATAAGTAGCAACAGGGCTGCGTAATTGCTCTGCTGTAATCCCTAATGCTTCTGTCGAGTTAAACATACTCATGACTTTGGGGTCATTCATCGGAATCTTCGTCGGATCTACGCCTGTCAAATCCTGTAACATCCGCATCATAGTCGGATCATCATGTCCTAGTATATCTAGCTTGAGCAAGTTGGCTTCAAAAGCATGATAATCAAAGTGTGTCGTTTTCCACTCTGCATTCACATCATCTGCCGGGAACTGAACAGGTGTAATATCTTCTACATCCATATAATCCGGTACAACAACGATACCACCGGGATGCTGTCCTGTACTCCGTTTGACGCCTGTACATCCTGAAGCTAGACGGCTAAGTTCAGCATTACGCCATTTCTTCTGATGCAATTCTTCATATTTTTTAGCAAAACCAAATGCTGTTTTTTCCGCTACTGTACCAATGGTACCCGCACGGAATACATTTTTTTCGCCAAACAATTCTTTGGTGTAATTATGAGCTTTCGGTTGATAATCCCCTGAGAAGTTCAAATCGATATCGGGAACTTTATCCCCTTTAAATCCTAAAAACGTTTCAAACGGAATATCTTGACCTTCCCCTTTAAGCTTACCATTACAATCAGGGCAGTCTTTGTCGGGTAAATCGAATCCACTCGGGATACTACCATCTAAAAACCATTCACTATGTCTACATTCTGGGTTGGTACAGATATAGTGAGCAGGTAATGGATTTACTTCAGAGATACCTAGAAACGTAGCTACAACAGAAGAACCTACAGAACCCCGTGAACCTACCAAATAACCATCTTGGTTAGATTTTTTAACTAATTTCTCGGAAATCAAATAGTTGGCAGAAAATCCGAACTTGATAATCGGTTCTAATTCTTTTTCAAGACGTTTTACAACAACATCTGGTAACTCTTCGCCATAGATCGACTTCGCTGTATCATAACAAGTATTTCGAATTTCTTCGTCTGCGCCTTCCAAAATAGGTGTAAACAATTTTTCAGGGAACAGCTCAAACGATTCAAAACGTTCTGCTAATGCTTGTGTATTGGTAACGGCGACTTCTTTGGCTTTGCTTTCACCCATAAAGCTGAATTCTTCGATCATTTCGTTCGTTGTGCGTAAATGAGCATCCGGTTTACGCTGATCTTTAAGCGGACTAAAACCGGTAATACCGTTAATCGTAATATCACGGAACAATTTCTGTCTCGGTTCCAAATAATGAACATTTCCTGTTGCGACTACCGGCTTGTCTAATTTAGCTCCGATATCATAAATTTTGTTCACAGCGATCTCTAACTCACGTGGACTGGCTACTAATCCTTTGTCTACGAGATGCATGTACATCGTTAGCGGCTGAATTTCTAATACATCATAGAATTGAGCAATTTCCTCGGCTTCTTCTACTGATTTATTAAGAACGGCTTCGAAGAACTCCCCTTTTTCACAACCAGAGAGAACTAACAATCCTTCTCTATATTCAGTCAATACCGATTTAGGTATACGAGCTACCCGTTTGAAGTATTGAGTATGTGATAAAGTGATTAATTTAAATAGATTCTTTTTGCCAATCTCATTCAATGCATAAATACCACAATGGAAAGGACGTACATTGGATAAATCTTGCCCTACAAATTCATTCAAACGATCCAGACGAGTTAAGCGACGTTCTTTATCCGCATCACTCAACAGTCCAAACAAAATGCCTCCAAGTGCTAGTGTATCGTCAATCGCACGGTGATGGCTTTCCAAAGAGACTTTATATTTCGAAGCTAATGTATTTAGACGATGATTTTTCAATGTTGGATACAGTAAACGTGCTAATTCAAGAGTATCTAACACCGGATTTTCCATTTCTGGTAAATCGTGATTTTTTAGTGTAGCTTGAATAAAGCCGATATCAAAACGTGCGTTATGCGCAACTAGAATACCATCACCCGCAAATTCTACAAATTCACGAATCACTTGATCAATTTCTGGTGCTCCACGAACCATTTCATCCGTAATATTAGTCAACTGCTGAATATTGTAAGGAATACGTTCATGCGGATCGACAAAAGTCGCATAGCGATCTAACTCTTTACCATCTACCATTTTGATCGCTGCAATTTCAATAATTTTGTTCTGTGTAACCGATAGACCGGTTGTTTCTATATCAAAAACGATATACGTAGCTGTTTTCAAATCAATCGGTTGAGGATTGAGTACAATCGCTACGGCATCATTCACTACATTCGCTTCAAGTCCGTACATCATTTTGATACCATGCTTTTTAGCAGCTTTGTAGGCTTCAGGATAACATTGAACTCCACCATGATCGGTAACTGCAATGGCAGAATGTCCCCATGCCGCGGCTGTTTTGACATATTGATCAATCGGTGTAATCCCATCCATTGAACTCATTGTTGTATGCAAATGAAATTCAACCCGTTTTTCGTCAGCATCGTCTTTGCGTCCAGCAGGAGCTTTAACTTCGCTTAGATCCGATGGAATCATGACAAGTTCTGGAATAGTCATAAAGCGATCGTATTCTACTCTACCACGAGCTTTTACCCATTTTCCATTGGCTAGTAGATTCATGATTTTGAGATCTTCTTTATTTTTAGCAAACATTTTCATTTGCAAGGAATCACTAAAGTCTGTTAAGAAATACGTAAATAATGTACTACCATTACGAAGCTCTTTGCTTTCTAAGCCAAAAATAGTTCCCTGAATCGTAATTTTCTTTTCTTCATCTTGAATATCTTGAAGTGGTGTAGGTTGTTCTTTGATCTCATAGCCGACTTGTAAGCGTACAGGCTCTCCATCTGCATCGGTATCTTCTTCGAACTCGGATTCCATACTGGTCATCAATTTCTCGATTTCTTCCAGTTCTTCTTTACGACGCTGTACATGGAATTCTTCTACAGCTTCAGTCGTATTTTCACCCACTTGAAGCTTGATCCGTAACGTAAGATTAAAGTAATCTTGATAAAAGCGTACGATAGCTTGATCAATTTGTTTCTTTTTGGCAAGTTCTAGTGACATATTATCACTCATCGTCACTGTAACTGTATGATCGTCTACCATATATTTAGCACGTGTCATCCATCCATTAACAGAAGGGATTTCACGTTGTACCCATTCCAAAAACATATTCCAATATTCTTCTACAATCTGTACCACATCGACAGCTTCATCGTATTGAAACAGAAAGCGAATTTTGGCGATATGCCCCATCTTCTCTTGAATATGCAAGCAAAACGCACGATAGGTTGGTGCTGCTACTAATGTTTCTTTCGCAATCACGATTTTCCATTCTTTATTGCTACGACTAATCTCTACTCGATCGATCATACCATCTGCAAAATGAGGCTCCATTAATCCAGCAGGTACTTGTGCCTGTTTCATTAACAGTTCGAACCGTGTTCTTTTCTCTCCACTAACGCTCATAAGATCCCCCTTTCCAAAAAGCAACAAGCCTCCACTAAAGTTGGTATCAGACTGCCGTCTACTCCACTCTGTTGGAAGCTTGCCTGCTTCAATAGCTTTACATCGTTAGCTATATGTTCATTTCAGCCCTATACCAACAGCAGCTAGAAATTGAATTATACATTTATCCGATCTAGATAGATGACAGTCTAGATCTATAAGATATCTTAATAAGCACGAGCGAATACAACAGTATGTTTCGCAGGTTCACCTGTAACAAGACATTTTTCTTTTTGTACATCTAATTGGAAAGGAATATTACGGATCGTTGCTCCTGTTTCCTCTTTTACTTTCGCTTCGGATTCGATTGTACCATCCCAGCCTGCGATAAAGAAGCCACGTTTTTCTTCCATAATAGCTTTCATTTCATCCAATGTATCGACTTGGTGCATGTTTTCTTCACGGAAAGCAAGCGCACGGTCGTACATTTCTTGTTGTACTTGATCTAACATATTTTGAACTTCAGTTACGATATTTTCAAGAGCCACTTGTTTTTTCTCGCCTGTAATACGAGAAACCAATACACATACTCCATTTTCCATATCACGAGGTCCAATTTCCAAACGAACTGGAATACCACGCATTTCATATTCATTGAATTTCCAACCTGGACGTACATCGGCACGATCATCAATACCTACACGTACTCCGGCTTTTTTCAATTCAGCAAATAATTCATCTGCACGTCCTACAACCATATCACGTGTTTTAGGAGGTCCAATTGGGATAATGATGACTTGTTTTGGAGCCACTTTAGGAGGCAAAGCCAATCCACGATCATCACCATGCACCATGATAAGCGCACCGATTAGACGTGTACTTACACCCCAAGAAGTGGTATGTGCATACTCTTGTGTATTGTCACGACTTAAGTATTGAATTTCAAAAGCTTCTGCAAAGTTAGTACCCATAAAGTGAGAAGTACCTGCTTGTACAGCACGTCCGTCTTTCATCATCGCTTCGATAGAATACGTGTCACGTGCGCCTGCAAATTTCTCAGAAGGACTCTTCTGCCCTGTAATTACAGGAATCGCTAAGAAACTTTCTACAAAATCACGATACACTTCAAGCATACGCATTGTTTCTTCGCGTGCTTCTGTTTCTGTTTCGTGAGCAGTATGACCTTCTTGCCACAAGAATTCACTTGTACGTAAGAAAGGCAATGTACGTTTTTCCCAACGAACAACGTTAGCCCACTGGTTAATCAATACTGGAAGATCCCGGTAAGATTGAATCCATTTAGAATACATATGTCCGAACATGGTTTCTGATGTAGGGCGAATAGCTAAACGTTCTTCTAGCTTATCTCCACCTGCTTCAGTTACCCAAGGCAATTCAGGATTAAATCCTTCGATATGTTCTTTTTCTTTTTCAAAAAAGCTTTCTGGAATAAATAATGGGAAATACGCATTACGATGACCGGTTTCTTTAAAACGACGGTCTAAATCGTGCTGAATATGCTCCCAAATTTCGTATCCATCCGGGCGGAAAACAATACAACCGCGTACAGGTGAATAGTCCATTAATTCAGCTTTTTTGATCACGTCAATATACCAACGTGAGAAGTCTTCGCTTTGTGGTGTAATTTCAGTTACGAATTGTTTGTCCTGCTTATCATTCGACATAAAAATGGATATCCTCCTGTAAGTAACCAAATATTTAGCGAGCAGATCTGAATAATATCAGAATCGATATCTGTTATTATTAGTCGCTCATTTTACCTTATTGTATCATGATTGTGAGTGCTTGTTGAATGATTTCAGACAAAGAAGCAAAAGAGTGATGATCTGCAACATCCTTCAACTTTACGCTGAGGCGTACATGTTGCATTTCCACCCTTCTGCTTCCGTGGTCTTTCTTTGAGTATATCATGTCTGTCTATACGCTACAGCACAGATATTAACCTTTAATTAAACGTACAATATCATTATAGGTTACAGCGATCATCAGCAAGAATAACATACCGAATCCGATTAAATGAACCAGACCTTCTTTGCTTGGTTCAAGTGGCTTACGACGTATCCATTCCACCAACAAGAAAATCAAACGACTTCCATCTAATGCTGGAATAGGCAATAGATTGAATATTCCCAAGTTGGTACTAATTAGTGCTGTCCAAAGAATCATACTATCAAGTCCCTGTCTTGCCACTTCAGTCGTAACTTGAATCGTACCTACAGGTCCTGCTAGATCATCTAAATGGAACTGTCCAAAAATTAACATTTTTAAACTTGTTAAAATCGTTGTACTCATATCGATAAAGCGTTCGCCTGCATAGCTAAATGTTTCACCAAAAGAAGCTGAACGAGTTTGAGGTTCTACAGCGACCCCTACTTTACCTACATTTTTTTCGTTTGCTTTAGGAGTAATAGTAACCGTCTGTTCTTGACCACCACGTTCAATCGTCCACTCCATAGGTTTACCAGCCGAAGATTCAATCAAACTAATCATTTTGACAGAATCTCCTGCAATTTCGGTTCCGTTGACTTTCTCCACTAGATCGCCTTTTAGCAACCCACTAGATTGAGCTGGAGAATCCGAAGTGACCTGACCCAAAATAACCCCTGTTGGATTTTCAACAGGTACACCTGTCATACGCACCAAGATCAGACAAAGAATAAAAGCAAGAATAAAATTCATTGCAGGGCCTGCAAAAATAGACAATGCCCGTTGACCTACAGTTGCACTGTTAAACTGACGATTACGTGGTGCAATCTGAATATCTTGCCCTTTGATCGACATCATTGCTTTGGGATCTACATTAAATGTTTGAATATCACCATCAACATCCAATACAATTTTGAGATCATCAATAATATCAATTGATTGTACTTCGCCACGAATAACATTTTTACGATTATCTAATTGATCTACAAAAATCGTTTTAACGACTTCATTGGCTGTACGAATAGCGATCGTCTGTCCGGGCTGAATCTCAACCAGTTCAGGATCTTCACCAGCCATACGGGCATAACCACCAAACGGCAGTAAACGCAATGTAAATACAGTCTCATCTTTTTTATATGAAAACAGTTTTGGGCCGAAGCCAATAGCAAATTCGCGTACTAATACTCCTGCACGCTTGGCAAAATAATAATGCCCCCACTCATGCACTGTAACAATAATAAAAAACATGAGTACCGTCATAACTACTACTTGAAGTGTCTCCAAATCGCCAAATCCTCCTTTTTCGCTTGCGACCGAAGGTCTGCACTTTTAGATTATCACTTTTGTACGGTCTGATACAAGCAGAGCATGGCGAACATCAAGAAATAAATTCCATTTCTGTTGATAATCCCGGTTATAGGCATAATCGTCATGATACAAAACCACTATCACATTATCTATACAACATACCATTCCTTTTACAATACTGAAAATGCACTGGCTCTTGCTCTAGTCTGTGCGTCGGTAGCATAGATGACTTCTAGCTCTGGATTGGCAATCACTTCATGCTGTTGTAGAGCATCCGCAATAATATCTTCGATCAATAAGAATGGAATTTCTCCATTTAAAAATCGAGCTACTGCAATTTCATTCGCTGCATTAAATACTGTCGGTGCTGTTCCGCCCAAACGTCCTGCTTCAAAAGCCATGCTTAGACAAGGAAAACGATTGTAATCCATTTCACGGAAATTAAGCTGTCCGATCTGAGCTAAAGACAGACGCGAAGAAGGAGCTTGCTGACGATCAGGATACGTTAATGCATATTGAATCGGTACACGCATATCTGGATTACCCAATTGTGCAATAATACTGGTATCTACAAATTCTACAAATGAATGAATAATACTTTCAGGATGCAACAGTACTGAAATCTGATCATAAGGCATATCAAATAGCCAGTGTGCTTCAATCACTTCAAGTCCTTTATTCGCCATCGTTGCAGAATCAATCGTAATTTTTGAACCCATAGACCAGTTAGGATGCTTCAGTGCATCAGCCACAGTCACATGCTTCAATTGCTCTCGTGTACGATCACGAAATGAACCTCCCGAAGCAGTCAACGTTAATTGATGTACACGTTCACGGGGTTCTCCATTTAGACATTGAAATAATGCTGAATGTTCGCTATCAATCGGCAACAATTGAACGCCTTTTTGTCTAGCACGAGCTGTAACTAGATGACCTGCTGTTACCAATGTTTCTTTATTCGCTAATCCTATCGTTTTGCCTGCATCAATCGCTGCAAGTGTAGATGGAAGCCCCATACTACCCATAACTGCTGTAACAACGGTATCTGCATCTGTTCCTGCTGCAATTTCAATCAATCCTTGCTCCCCATAGAATACTTCGATATGAGAAGGTAGTTGTTGCTTGATCTGCTCTGCTGATTGTTTAGAACCTACAGAAACTTTAGATGGCTTAAACTCCAATACTTGCTGAATCAACAATTCTATATTATTACCTGCTGCTAGTCCTTCAACTTCAAAAGCTTCAGGATGCGCACGAACAACATCTAATGTTTGAGTACCGATTGAACCTGTAGAGCCAAGAATCGCTAATTTTTTCATTGTGCACCCCGTTAGATTACAATAGGTTATCATTTAAATCCGTATCATTTAGAAAGGTAAAAGCAACGCAATATGAACCAGTGGAAATACCATTAACCAGCTATCACAGCGATCTAAAATACCACCATGGCCTGGTAACAATTTTCCAGAATCTTTGATTCCATAGATGCGCTTGTATGCCGATTGAATCAAATCACCCATTTGTCCTACGACTGCCGCTGCTATACCTATTAATATCGCATTGGTCATTGGAAGAAGTTCTGGTGATATCAGTGAGAAAATGATAGCTACAATAATAGCAAATACGACTCCACCAATCGCACCTTCAACCGTTTTATTGGGACTGATCGAAGGCCATAGCTTATTTTTGCCTAGCATTTTGCCTGTAAAATAAGCTCCAATATCACTAGCCCAAATCGAAGCTAGCAACATAAACGTCCAAAATAATCCATGTCCGTCTGGTGTCTGACGTGTATCTGCAATATATGCAAACCCTGTACCTATATAAACGGCTCCGATGAACAATAATGCCATTTGTTTAATATCCACTTTATTTTTGGAAATAACAGTAATGGACAATAATAACAGCATCACAATCCACATACTGTGATCAACAGACAACGGCGGTTCAAGATTCATTAATGTCCATGGTAAAAGCATATATAGCACACTAATATAACCAATCACTGCCGGTGCTCCGAACGGAGCCGACTTTGTCATGATTACAAATTCATAATATCCAATAAGAGCCATCACCACGAGCAGCCCATGATAAGCATAGCCACCGAGCAGGCAAAGCCCTAAGTAGAGTATTCCGGCTACAATGCCAGTGATTATCCGCTCTTTCACAATCCATCCTCCATCCGAACAAATGGATATTCCCTGCCTATGCAGAGATCACCATTCATTTCAAACCACCATATCTGCGAGTTCTACGCTGGTATTCTAATACCGCTTCGATCATATGCTGCTTGCCAAACTCTGGCCAAAAAATAGGAGTGAACCATAATTCTGTATAGGCAAGTTGCCACAACATAAAATTACTCAGGCGAAGTTCTCCGCTTGTTCGTATAAGTAAATCAGGATCAGGCATCCCTGAAGATTGTAAAACACGTTCAAAACTTTCAGAAGTGATATCTTCGATACGCATTGTACCTTTTTGTACAGCTTGAGCGACTTCTTTCACACCTTCAGTAATTTCATCACGACTTCCATAATTCAGAGCAAAAGTAAGAACCAGCCCTGTATTATTAGCAGTATCGCGAATCGCTTTTTCTAAAGGCTCAATCGTATGAGGGGGTAATACATCTTTATGTCCCATCAAACGAATCTGTACATTTTTTGCAATCAATTCATCCAATTCAGATGCTATAAATTCACCAGGAAGTTTCATCAAAAAATCGACTTCCTCTTTGGGTCTTTTCCAATTTTCAGTAGAGAAGGCATACATGGTTAAATATTGAACTCCCAAGTCATCCGCAGCAATTGTGGCACGCTTTACAGCCTTCATACCATTCTGATGACCCATTACACGCGGTAATCCCAAACTTTTCGCCCATCGTCCATTGCCATCCATAATGATAGCGATATGCTTTGGAATATTATCTTGCGAAAGCTCGGAGGAAACCTGTATCTCTTCCTTTTTCCACCACGAGCGAACACGCTTGAGCATCACTTTTCCTCCATGCGAGTAGTGAAAAGAGACAAACCCCACCTATTCGGAGGGGTCGTAAGTCTCTTACACTTCCATAATCTCTTTTTCTTTTGAAGCTAGTACATTATCAACTTCTGCAATAAATTTGTCTGTAAGTTTCTGCACATCTTCTTGATGACGACGTGATTCATCCTCAGAAATGTCTGTTTTTTCAAGCTTTTTAATATCTTCATTAGCATCGCGACGAATATTACGAATCGCTACTTTGGATTCTTCGCCAAACTTTTTAGTTAATTTAACCAATTCAGAACGACGCTCTTCTGTTAGAGCTGGAATACTTAGACGAACAATGTTACCATCGTTAGCCGGTGTAAGACCCAAGTCTGATTTCATAATTGCGCGTTCAATCTCAGCTAAAGAAGATTTATCCCAAGGCTGAATAATCAATGTACGTGAATCCGGTGTACTGATATTTGCCAACTGATTAAGAGGTGTCAAAGCACCGTAATATTCAACTTGTACACGATCTAAAATAGAAGATGAAGCACGTCCAGCACGAAGCGTGGACAGATCGCGGCTTAAAGCTTGAATAGCTTTCTCCATGCGCTCTTCTGCACTTGTTTTGATTGATTGTGGCATTAATCTACACTCCCTTTAACGATCGTCCCGATCTTCTCGCCGAGCACGACCCGTTTGATGTTTCCTTCTTCGGTAATCGCAAACACGATGAGTGGAATATTGTTATCCATACACAACGATGAAGCTGTAGAATCCATTACACCTAGATTTTGATTCAAGATATCCAGGTATGTAAGTTGTTCGAATTTTTGAGCATTTTCGTCTTTAAATGGATCTGCTGAGTATACGCCATCCACTTTATTTTTAGCCATCAAAATAACTTCTGCTTCGATTTCAGCAGCACGTAAAGCAGCTGTTGTATCTGTAGAGAAGAAAGGATTACCCGTACCTGCTGCGAAAATAACAACTCGACCTTTTTCTAAGTGACGAATAGCTCTTCTGCGGATATAAGGTTCTGCGATTTGTTGCATTGCAATAGAAGTCTGCACACGAGTAGGCACTTCAATCTGCTCTAATGCATCTTGCAAAGCTAAAGAATTCATTACAGTGGCAAGCATACCCATATAATCGGCTGTTGCACGGTCAATACCGTTTGCGCTGCCCGCGATTCCACGCCAGATGTTGCCTCCTCCACATACAATCGCAACTTCTACACCCAATGCGACAACTTCTTTGATCTGATTGGCAATTGAGACGATTGTATCGGCATCAATACCGTATCCGTTTTGACCCGATAATGATTCACCGCTGACTTTCAAGACAACTCTTTTAAATACAGGTTTATTCAATTGTATACCCTCCACTTTGTGAAAATTAGTCCTAATGGTGATAAAGCCGGATAGGGCGCTGATACTGCCTGTTCCGGCTCTGCCATGAGGTTCTCGGAATGATAAGATTTTACAAAAGAAGGAACACAGTCTGTGTCCCTTCCTTCTGTTCTATTCTTAAATCGTGTTCCGGTTATTGTAAATCTTTAGTTCGCTAGTAGCGATTATTGATTTACTTGTGCCATAACTTCTTCAACAAAGTTGTCTTGTTTTTTCTCAAGACCTTCACCTAGTTCATAACGAACGAAGCGACGGATAGAAATATTTTCACCAATTGTGCTGATTTTTTCGTTCAACAATTGATCGATTGTTTTATCAGGGTTTTTAACGAAAGTTTGCTCCATCAAGCAATACTCTTCATAGTATTTACCGATGCGGCCTTCAACCATTTTTTCAACGATTTTTTCTGGTTTGCCTTCGTTCAACGCTTGAGCTTTCAAAATTTCTTTTTCTTTCTCAAGTGCTTCTGTTGGAACTTCTTCACGACGAACATACAATGGGCTAGCTGCTGCGATTTGCATAGCGATATCGCGTGCAAACTCTTTAAATTGGTCTGTTTTACCAACAAAGTCAGTTTCACAGTTGATTTCTACCAATACGCCGATACGACCGCCAGCGTGGATGTAAGATTCAACTACGCCTTCTGTTGCAGCGCGTCCAGCTTTACCAGCTGCTGCAGAAAGACCTTTTTCACGAAGTACGTCTACTGCTTTAGAGATATCACCGTTTGTTTCTTCAAGCGCTTTTTTACAATCTAACATTCCTGCGCCTGTTTTTTCACGAAGCTCTTTTACTGCGCTAGCATTAACTGCCATTTTTGTAACCTCCATATAATTAGAAATTTAGTTTTTTATACATCATCTTAAAAAAAGGGCAGTGAGAGGTTATCCACCTGCCAACCACCCTTTTTATTTTGTCATTCATTTAAAGACATATAAATAGAAACAATTATGCAGTTTGCTCGCCTTGGTTAGCTTCAACCACAGCATCAGCCATTTTTCCAGTCAACAATTTAACAGCGCGAATCGCGTCATCATTACCAGGAATAACATAATCGATCTCGTCTGGATCACAGTTAGTATCAACGATACCTACGATTGGAATACCCAATTTGCGTGCTTCTGCAACAGCGATACGCTCTTTACGAGGATCGATGATGAACAATGCGCTAGGTAAACCTTTCATGTTTTTGATACCGCCCAAGAATTTCTCAAGACGATCTTTTTCTTTGCGAAGCAAGATTACTTCTTTTTTAGGAAGAACTTCAAAAGTACCGTCTTCTTCCCATTTTTCCAACTCTTTCAAACGATTGATACGTTTTTTGATCGTTTCAAAGTTAGTTAGAGTTCCACCCAACCAACGTTGGTTGATGTAGAATTGACCAGAACGCTCAGCTTCTTCTTTAACAGAATCTTGAGCTTGTTTTTTCGTACCAACGAACAATACTGTACCGCCGTCAGCAGCGATGGATTTTACAAAGTTGTAAGCTTCATCAACTTTTTTCACTGTTTTTTGCAAATCAATGATGTAAATTCCGTTTCTTTCTGTAAAAATGTAACGATCCATTTTCGGGTTCCAACGACGTGTTTGGTGACCGAAGTGTACGCCAGCTTCTAAAAGCTGTTTCATGGAAATAACTGCCATATCCATGTACCTCCTATTATTTTGGTTTTTTGTGTGCCTCCGCAAACGTCAACTTTCGGTAAAACTTTTCGTCTGAAAAGCACCTTTACCTGAAATCAGAATGCGTGTGTTTTAACACCATTAGTTAATATATCATATCAAATACATATTGTGCAACACCCAAATTGATTGATATGTAGTAGTCATCATATTCAGACGTGAAGCCGCCTTATAATGCAGCAATCACATTATTGAGACGGCTCATGCGTGATCTTATCAATAATTGAATCCAAATCTTCACCTGCACTCAAATTGAATGTGCCGATTTGTAATTTCGTATTGGCTTTAAGTTCAGAGACCCGATTCACAAATTCTTTTTGGCTATCAATAACACCTTTTGTTTTTAAATTATAAGCGATATCATTTAGCATTTCTCCACTTGTAATTTTAAACGTAGTCGGTGTATTCGGTTGCGTTGGAGAACTTGGAGTGCTTGTTTTTGGCGTTGTAGACTGCGTTGTACTTTTGGTTTCTGTCGACTCTGGTGTGGCTGGATTTTCTGGAGTTGTTGGTTGCTCGCTAGTCGGCTCTTTGGTTGTTGTCTTGCTCGCTTCTGCCTTTTGAGCTTTAGCGGCTTCTTCTTTTTGCTTCTCTTCTTGCTGCAACTGTTTCCATTCATCACTGCTATACACTTTTTCTGTCGAATCATACACCTGCATATTTTGAGTCTGTGCTGCTTCTCTGATCTGTTCAGCGGTTAACTGGGTACCATCTAACATGGTCTGACCATTACCAATATTAAAAAGCTGAAGCAAAACAGCACCGATAATAATTCCTATACCTATGCCCATTATTAAAGAACGATTTTTAATCACTTATGATCCTCCTGTTTAGCCAACTGCAAAATCAATTGCACTTCGCCTCGCTGTAAACCTACAGTTTTGGCAATAGTATCAATAGATTTCCCATTTTCATAAAGGGCAAACAGTTCTTGATAACGATCCTGAATACGTTCTGTCGTGTCTGGTTGCTCTTCTACAACCGGTTCACTGTACTGTTGCGCCATTCGTGCAGCTGATTCCCGCAACGCGTCTCCCTGTGTTCCTGTACCCTGTGTTTGCGTATATGCAGGATTCTGCATGGTAGCTACAGGTGGAACAGCAGATGGCATGATAACAGGATCAGGCTTTTGCTCCAGCTGGATCAAGCGTTGTCTCATCTCTGTTAATTGTTCTTGAAGAGCTAACTGCTTGGCAGTAGACTCTTGCTTGATTTTAGAGACTAGATCAATAATTTCTTCATTTTCCTTCTCGATCTCAGCCATGTAATGTTCTAATGTATCCTCGACTTTATCTACTGTAGCCATAGACTGAGCGGTTGCTGCTACATTACGAGCTTTGGGTAACAAAAATCCATATACAATCGCGACTGCTCCGATCAGAACAATATATATCCATCCTGGCAAATTCATTCAACTCACCTTTTGTGTGGTTTAAATTTTAGAAAGACAAATCGATATTTTTACCTTTGTAAGGATGTTCCGCTGGCTTCACTTCTGGATGAGGGTGTTCGTCAGAATGATGCTCACTAGCCGTATGGTGATGTTCTCCGGGTTCTCCATCATGGATAAAGTTAGAGGACGACTCGTTCACTTCTCCGCTACGGTTACGCATACGTTCTGTATGCTCATTGATTTGCTCAGCCAGTAAAGTCTGATCAATCGCCGGACGTAACAAGTGTGCTTGTTGAATTTTACCCACTTCACTGGTTCTAGGAATAGCAATTTGCAATTCAATATTTCGTAAGCTCATCTCAAACACCCCACCTTATGGTTAATTAATGGTTAGAAACCATCACAATATCACCATCATCATATGTGAAGCTAACTCGTTCTGAAGTATCCTTAATATATTTGGTATATCTACCGATAACCACTTTAGAACCACCGAAGATAGTATGAATGACTTCAACTTTAGCTTTCGCCGATTCTTCCAGTGTTCTTTCGATTTCCCAAATACTTTCTTTGATTTCATCATGTTCACGCAGTTGGCTTTTTTTAGTCGCTGATAATTTAATACGCAAAGCCAATTTATCTGAACCAAGTTGTCCAGCAGAAGCAAGTTGATCTAATAAATGAAGTGCTTTTTCTGTTTTTTCCAAATTCTCTACATGGGTTTTTAATTCTTTGCGTAGTACACCCAGTTGATTGCGTAATTCAGGAAGAACACCCACTTCAATATCAGTCACCGTAAAGCTGCTATTTCCGATTGTTCGCGCAACAACTGTTTCACCTGCTTGTAATTGCCCACCTACTATTAATCCTTTAGGTCCATTACATACAATCGTTTTACCTGCACGTACATTGGAATGCATAATACTTTGAGATACGATAACCGCTTCGCCTGCTTCTACATTTCCATCTTGAATAAATGAGCTTTTCACATTTACCGCAGCTTTGACTAACCCTTTATGATAACCGATAACTCCGCCTGTGATTTCGATTGAACCCCCTGCTTCGAGTTCTGCACCTTCTACACCACCAACGATACGAATATCACCCGATGCTTTGACACGAAAATTAGATAACACATTACCACGTATAACGACCGTACCTACAAAGTCGATATTGCCTGTATGATAATCAATATCTCCGTTAACTTCATAGACAGGAAATACGTTAATTTTACTTTTTTCGGTCAATGATATCATACCATCTAAAGCAGCATAAATAACGGTATGTTCTGGATTTAATACAATATTTTTACCAACTTTGAATCGAGCTTCTTTGCCCGGTTTGTAAGGAATAGGTTCACCTGTAACCGATATTCCATCTTCTCCAGGTAATGGATCGATTTTCTTACCGATCATTTGCCCTTTACGAACATTGTTAAGTTGGACTAATTCTTTGTAATCTACTTTACCATCTTGAGTTTCAAGTGGTCTTCTACCTACATCATCAAATGATACGGTATATTCAATTCTTCCATCTATTCCATTCACCGGCTTTTGCCCTTGAGCAACGATTGCTTTGTCCAAAGTATAAGCTTCAGGCTGACTAGAAATTTGTTGTAAAATCATTGAATCGATCCCATGACTCAAACCTTGCGTACGCAAAAATCCCTCCAGTTGTTCGGCTGTGCATTCAAATTCTTCATCAAACTTTGTAAATTCAAGATAAGCGATAGATTTGTCTTCAGAAAAGATAACTTTTAAATATGGGTCTATTGCTAATTGAGAGGTCACGCCTAATTCACCCTTTCATACAAGTAGCGGCGTCTCACATGTCTTGCATTAATAGACCTTTTTGCTTATCCAGTGCTCCACGCAAACGTAGAATAGCTTTGGAATGAAGTTGAGAGATTCGTGATGGTGATAATGACATGACTTCAGCAATCTCACTGAGTGATAGGTCTTCATAATAGAGCAGTGATACAACCGTTCTCTCTTTCTCGGTAAGCTTTTCGATCCCTTTCATAAGCGATTCTTTAAGTACAAAATCGTTTACAGCGCGATCTGGATTTTTGGCTTTCTCATCTACAATCAAAGACATTCTTGTTTCTGATTCTTCTTCACGAATAGGATCTTCCAAAGAAGTAATCGTCATTACAGCTACATCTTGAAGCATATTTTGAAAATCTTTTTCCGTAATATCCAAATAGTTACTGATCTCTGCATCGGATACGGAACGCAAGTATTTTTGCTCTAGTTGCTGATAAGCGTCTTCAATTTTGCGTGCTTTCTCACGTACCGATCTTGGAACCCAATCTCCTTGACGAAGACCATCCAATATGGCACCACGTACTCTCCAAGAAGCATACGTTTCAAATTGAAGTCCACGTTTATAATCAAACTTTTCAATAGCATCAATTAAACCCATGACCCCATTACTCATCAGATCATCTTTAGAAACATTTTTGGGTAATCCAATTGCAAGGCGGCTGGAAACATATTCAACGGTGCCATAGTAGTTTTCAATCAGCTTCTTTTTGGCTTCTACGTTTCCATACTCCTTCCATTGTACCCACAATTCTGAGTGATTTAGATGTGCTGCCTTTTGCTCGCTCAATTGCTTTCACCCTCCTTACTTTTGTGTCAGGTGACGAACAGCCTTCGCCATTTCCTCCGGATCTTGTTGCTTATTTGAAACCAGTTTTGGCGGATTAAGAGGTGCAAAGCCACCCTTGTCCACTGTGTCTGTTGGTTTCGGTGTTAGCAAATCGCTTAACTCCTGATCTTGATCAGGCGTTACTACATCAAATTGGCCCCCTCTGCTTGGATCATCTACGGAAGAATCAGGTTGTCCATTTTCCGAAGAAGTTGGAGTAGAAGGCTTATTCGTGGCTGCACCTGCAGGATTGGCTAGAATCCCAAGAACAAAGCGCAGCACGAATGCCAGGAAAAACCATAATGCAAATCCTAAAACGCCTCTAAATAAGCTAGTGGTCCATAAATTGTTTTCGATAGAAGCAAAAAAGGTAATCAAAAAACCGATTAAGCCTAACCAGAGATTAATTTTAATATTCCCTACCATAGGCTATAATTCCTTCTTACCCATTTGTACGCTTCTTATGAACAAAATCCCAGAAATACAATCCATTTCTATCGTTCGTCCGTAATTAGCGCCAGTATCCTCAGCTAACAATGGAATTTTGTATTCTTCTAAAAACAATTTACACGCTTCCACATTGCGAGGACCAATTCGCATGTGATCACCACCACTAGAAAAGTTAAACATTTGAGCACCGCCAGCCATTTTAGCAACGATTCGTGAGCGCGAAGCACCCAACGCTGTCATTTTGCGAACAAGTTCTGGAAGTGCTGTATCTGCATATTTGGCTATATTCAATTGTCCGTCTCTAGCAATATCCGATGAAGGAAGCATCACATGAGCCATCCCTGCAAGTTGAATGTTTTTGTCATATAGCGTTAGGCCCACACAAGAACCAAGTCCCGTCGTTCGAATAATTCCGGATGTTTTCACGACGTTTAAATCCGCCATACCCACTTTAACAATGTTTTGCTCTTCAATCATCAGTCAATGGAACTCCTAATGATTTAAAAATTTTATCAAAAGATTCAGGGTCCGGAATCAAGAAAAACTGCCCTTCCACTTCTTCTTTTCCTTCTAAGAAAGTCGTATCGATCAACAGTGCATCGTCGCCCATTTCACCGAATTGGATCAGACCATAATTTAAAATAGCACCCGCCATATCCATTGCTAAGCCAGGAACAGTCGGTGTCATTGAAAGTTGTGTGAAATCAGCTAATGAAGATAGATACGAGCCTGCCAAAATATTTCCAATCTCAGATAATGCAGATTGTTCCATTTCGTTGAAAAACTCTTCTTCACTTGCTTCAATTCCTGCTAAACGATGAAGTAATCCTTTACCCGCTTCAGGAGTTAGAATAAAGAACAAATTCCCTGGTGCTTCACCTTCTACACGAAAGAAAACAGCAAGTACGATTTGTTCAGGTCCTCCAACTTTATCCGCAATCTTTTCAAAAGGTAAAATCTGCACTTTAGGCACTGCCATATCAATCGGTTTATCTAAAAGTTGGGAAAGGGCAGTGGCTGCATTGCCTGCCCCTATGTTTCCCACTTCTTTTAGAACATCCATTTTGAACCCTTCAAGATCATCAAAAAGGTTCATAAGTTTAGTCCTCGATATTTTCTAGTTGACTGACTTCGCTTCGGTTCAAGACTTCAGCAAGGTTAAGCATAATCAGCAGCCGTTCTTCGTCCAGCTTAGCAACTCCATCAAGATATCTAGCTTTCACTCCACCTACAACTTCAGGCGGTTTCTCAATACGACCACGATCTAGATCCACTACATCATTAGCAGAATCAACGATAAATCCAACTTGAGTTGTATCTACGTCTACAATGATAATACGTGTTTGATCGTTATATTCATTTTCCGGAAGGTTAAAACGTCCACGAAGGTCAATAACCGGAATAACAACACCACGTAAATTGATAACACCTTTTACAAAATCAAATGTTTTCGGTACACGTGTAATTGGTAACATACGTTCAATCGTTTGTACTTTATCTACTTCAATACCGTATTCTTCTTTTGCAAGCTTAAAAACGATAACTTTTATATCTTCTGCCATGGGTAAATCCTCCTTGTTATAAACTACATCACTTGATAAATGCGTTCGGATCAATAATCAAAGCCACTTGGCCATCCCCAAGAATCGTTGCTCCTGAAACCCCTTGAATATCTGGAAGATATTTGCCCAAGCTTTTCAGTACGATTTCGTTTTGACCAATAAAGTTCTCAACAGCTAGTGCTGCTAGTTTGTCACCTTTACGGATTACGACAATTTCTGTTTCTTCTTCTTCACGCTCATCAAAGTCTGGAACTTCGAATACACGACTCAATGAAAGTAACGGAATATGCGTTTCACGATAAGGAATTAATTGACTACCATGCAAATCACGTACCTGTTTGGATTTGATAATACCTGTTTCCACAATTGAAGTTAATGGAATCGCATATTTCTCTGAACCTACACGAATCAACATCGCTGAAATAATAGACAATGTCAATGGAAGTTGTACAGAGAACTTGGTTCCTTTACCTGGTGTGGAGTACACAGTTACATGTCCGCCAAGTGATGAAATTTTGGATTTAACCACGTCTAGACCAACACCACGTCCAGAAATATCAGAGATCACTTCAGCTGTACTGAATCCTGGTGCGAAAAGAAGTTGATATACTTCTTCATCTTTCATCGTAACAGATTGCTCTTGAGTTACGACGCCTTTTTTGATTGCACTTTGAAGAATTTTGTCGCGGTAGATTCCACGTCCATCATCCTCAATCTCAATAAATACATGATTACCACTATGAAATGCGCTTAGTTTGACAACGCCTGTCTCATCTTTACCTGCTGCAATACGATCTGCAATAGGCTCAACACCGTGGTCAACTGAGTTACGCAGTAAATGAACCAGTGGATCACCGATTTCATCAATAACTGTGCGGTCTAGCTCTGTTTCAGCACCTGTGATAATTAAGTCTAATTTTTTGTCTAATGATTTAGCCAAATCACGTACCATACGAGGGAAACGGTTAAATACAGTATCTACCGGAACCATTCTCAATTTGAGTACGATATTTTGCAAATCACTACTTACACGACCCATATGCTCTACAGCATCTGTTAGTGCAGGTACTTTCACTTCACTTGCAAGCTGTTCTAGACGTACACGGTCAATAAGCAATTCGCTGAACAAGTTCATAAGAACATCCAAGCGATCGATATCTACACGGATTGTACGAGATGGAGCAGCAACCGCTGCTTTGGCAGCCGCTTTCGGTGCAGCTGGTGGCGCTGCTGCGACTTTAGATTCTTCAACGACTGGAGCTGAAGCAACAGATGCTGTTTCTACAGGCAAGATTTCAGAAGAAATTGGAGATGATTTAGCTGCTGTAGCAGACATTTCTCGCAACGATTCTGCATCCAAGCGTGTCATCGTTACATTTTCAATCTCAGATACGCCAAGGATCATCGTTTTGAGTTCTGCTTCATCTTTTTGCGTGATGTAATAGAGAGAGAAGCTACGATCAAATTTATCCTGTTCGATATCTTGTGTAGAAGGTTCAGATTTGATAACTTCGCCGAAACGCTCTAACATATCAAACACCATATAGGCACGAACCGCTTTTAGTTGACAATCTTCACGAATAAAGACTTCAAGGTAAAGCGCTTGATGACCTTCAGACATCGATTGTTCAATAACAGATTGTTGGAACTCATCCAATTGGATTCCTTTGCTCTCTTGAACAATTTCAGCTGGTGTTGATGATGTTGGTGTAGCAGATACTGCTTTAGATGCAGCTGGTGCCATGTCTCCACGTACAATCGCTTGTAAAGATTCTACGATTGCGGTTACATCTGCTTTACCTTCTCCGCCTTGTGTAATATCTTGAACCATTGATTCCAAAGCGTCCAAACTTTTAAACAATGTATCAAAAATAAATTCTTGCATTGCTAATTTTTCATTACGTACCAAATCAAGTACATTTTCCATTTGGTGCGTTAGTGCTGCTAAATCTTCAAAACCCATTGTTGCTGCCATACCTTTAAGTGTATGTGCTGAGCGGAAAATAACTTGGACGATCCCAAGGTCAGCCGGGCTGCTTTCCAATTCCAGCATTTTTTCGTTCAACGATTGTAGATGATCGTTCGACTCATCAATAAACATGTTTAGATATTGATTCATGTCCACCGTGAGACACCTCCTCCATAAGATAGCATATAGCTTGTTGTAAACTATTTAACGATTTGTATAAGTTTAGGCGCAATTTCCGGCAATGGCAGGAGGTGATTCACACATCCAAGCTCTACGGCCGACCGCGGCATTCCGTACACTACACAGGTATCTTCGTTTTCTGCGATTGTAGAGTTTATACCGCTATCATATAAATTTTTCATTTCTCTTGCGCCATCGCTTCCCATACCTGTCATTAATACAGCATGACGCTGTAGCTCGGTAAAAGGTTGGATAGAGGCAAAAAGCGTATCCACTGAAGGGCGATGTCCATTACGTGGTGGTTCTTGTGTAAGCTGTATCCGGTAACTTCCTTGATTGCGAGCGACAGTCATATGATAACCGCCAGGAGCAATATAAGCTGTACCTGCTTGAAGAACCATTCCCTGTTCTGCTTCAACGACAGTAATACGACTTAAACTGTTCAAACGCTGTGCCAGAGATCGTGTAAAATTCGGCGGCATATGCTGAACAATCACAATCGGAGCAGGAAAGTTAGCCGGGATATTTTCTAATAAGCTTTTAAGCGCTCTAGGACCGCCGGTAGAGCATCCAACTGCTACCAACTGACGCCAAGGAGCTGTATTGCGTTCAACGCCTGCTGGGCGATTTACAGCCGGAGTAGACATTGATGGTGAAACAGGTGCTACTGGTTTTTCGATTTCTTTTTTGAAAGAAGAAGCCGCCGGTAGAGTAACCACTGGTTTGGTGCGTTTCGGTTCTTCTTCACGAACAGGCTTAGTCGGTATCTCCGGTTGCTTTTTAACCGGTGTTCCAGTAACAAAGGAAGGCTTAGACACATGACGCGGGTCCGCAGGCTTAGGTGCTACAGGACGTTTGTCTTGTGCTTGCTTGTCTGTTGTTACTTCTGGACGTGAAGGACGTGCAGTTGTATTCGGTGTTGGCGATGCTGGTTTGACCTGAAACCGTTCTGGACGACCTTGTTCCAGACGTTTATCAATGTCACGTTTAGATGTTTTTTTCTCAGAAGGGGCTGCCTGAGGTTCTGTTGAAGGTTGTTTGCCTTCTTCTTGCAGCTCTTGACTGTCTTGCAGATATGGCGACGGAGCAACGTCAGCCGCCATGTTTTTTTGTTCAGCTCTTTTGCGGTTTCTTTCCAGTGCATGAACAGCGGTATGAAGTTGTCTTCGTAGCTGTTGCCCAACCTCTTCAATATCCTGCGAATTACTGACCGAAGGCTTACGAATAAAGTCAAAAGCACCATTTTCCAAAGCCATAATTGTTTCACGCATACCCTGCTCATTAATGCCTGATAACATAATTATCGGCAGAGGACGCTGAGACATTATAATTTTTAGTGCTTCTAGCCCATTCATTTCTGGCATTTCTACATCCATTGTAACAACATCGGGTTTAAGTTCGACTACTTTTTTAGCAGCTTCACGCCCGTTATTTGCAGTATCTATCACGTGAAACAGAGGATCTGTCTCAATTAAATCCGAAATGATTTTTCTCATAAAAGGAGAATCGTCAACAACTAATATTTTATAAGTTGTCATATCAGCACCTCTGTTCCCTACAGAATCATTTAGTACGTTTAAGCCATTTTTGCATAAATCCTTTGATTCCTGTTAAGGTTCCTTCTGGACTTGCGTTTGGTGCAACCATATAACGTTGAGCCAAATTTTGAATGTCTTTGGATGCAATACATCCAGGAGAGTAGATTGAAAAAGGAACTTGTTTTTTTACGGATTGACTTACATGAGAATCATCGCTTACAAATCCCAAGAGAGGAATTTCTAAGTTCAGAAAGCGACTGGTAACCAATCTAATTTTATCTGAAGTCTGTACTGCTTCTTTTTCACTTTCAGCTCGATTCACGACTAATTTGAAAGAAACATCTTCTTCCATTCCGTGAACCACTTTGATCAATGCATACGCATCTGTAATCGAAGTTGGTTCTGGTGTCGTTACTACAATACATTCGTCAGCTGACATGATAAATTGTAGTGTTTCTTTCGACAAACCTGCTCCAGTGTCAAACAAAATATAATCCATATCTGTTGCTACTTTTTGAATCTGGTCTGTAAAGTAGATTAAATCTTTATCGGATAAAGAGAACAATGAGGTTAGCCCGGATCCACCAGCGATATAAGGTAATGATCCTGCTCCCTTTTCAATAATCTCATTGATCTGTTTCTCTCCACTAAGTAGATGAGACAAGTTAAACTTAGATCGTACACCCATCAGTACATCGATATTCGCCATTCCAATATCTGCATCAAATACCAACACTTTTCGCCCGAGCCGTTGAAGAGCAAGTGCAAAATTAAGAGTGAAATTGGATTTGCCTACTCCACCTTTACCGCTAGTGATCGTGATAAACTTCGCACTACGTGGTTCTGATTTAGGAGCCTGCACCGTTTTGGACGACATCAAATTTCTTAGTGATTGGGCTTGATCCATCATGGCAATATGTCTCCAAGCAATAGATTGGCAAGAAAGTCTGGACTTGGCATCAATAGATCGTCAGGTACATTCTGTCCATTGGTCATATAAGAGAGTCGCAATGGATATTCCTGAAGAAGATTGAACAGAGCACCATAACTTCCTGTCTCGTCTGCTTTGGTAAAAATGACTTTGTCCAATGGATACTTACTAAAATGTTCTGTGATCGTTCTCATGTCTTCTGTTTTGGAAGTAAAAGATAAAACCAGATACGTTTCACTATTTTCCAATGGAGCTAATAAGCTTTGTAATTCAGATACCAGTAATTCATTACGGTAATTACGACCCGCTGTATCCATCAAAATCAGATCACATTCATCTAAACGTTGTAGTGAGCGCTGCAAATCTCCTGGAGATTGAACCACTTCTAAAGGTACTCCCAAAATAGAGGCATACGTTCTAAGCTGCTCTACTGCCGATATACGGTACGTATCCGAAGTAATAAGACCTACTTTACGTTTATACTTAAATAACTGTTCAGCAGCCAGCTTAGCGATTGTAGTAGTCTTCCCTACACCCGTAGGACCTGCGACATATACAATTTTGGTAGCCGGATCAATCCCACCACCGATGCGTGATTGCGTAAACTGTTCGATCTGAAACTTCATAGCTGCTTTGGCATCGACATTGGTAATTAATTCTGGAGCTGGAAATTGTCCCATGGCTTCACTTAACCATGAATCAAGCAATTCTTGATCTAATCCTTGCTTTTTAAGACGGTCTGCGATTTCAACCAATGATGTTGGTAACGTCGCCATTTCTTTTTCACGACTTAAGTCAGCCATCATTTTTTTCATTTCACGTAATTCTTCAAACAATTTGTCTTGTTGATCCGATTGACTTGCACCATTAGATTCTGGAGCCTTATACACTGGCTGTTCAGCAACGAATGGAACATGACGTAAAGAAGATTGGGCTTGGTCTGAAATGCTTGGTTCCAGTGGAGCCGAGAATGGTGTTGAAGCTACCGAGTTACCTTCAGCTGAATCGGTTGGTTCTCCTGCTAATGCTTGTCGCATCGATTCAGCAAAAGCTTCACTTGATTTACGGTAGGCGTCTGGTACTACACGTTTAGGCACCGCAGCCGGAATATTAATCTCCGGCTGTGCTTTTACTGGTTCAGCAGCTTGTTCTTTCTCTACGGCTGCAATCACTTCAATCTTCTTTTTCTGAAACATCCCTAGAAAGCCGCCTGTTTTAAGTTCTTTGGTACTTAAAATAACTGCATCGCTACCAAGATCAGTTCGAATTTTTAACATCGCATCGGGCATTGTATCAACGATATATCGTTTTACCCTCATAAGTTCACCACCCCGACACTTTGAATTTCAACGTTAGGTTCAAGTTCACTGTAAGAAAGAACTGGAATATCCTGCATCGTGCGTTCAATCACTTGACGCAGATACATGCGTATAGCTGGCGAAGTCAACACGATCGGTTGTTGTCCCATTTGTAAAAGACGATTCACTTGCTCATTCATCTTCTGATACATCGATTGGGTCGATACCGGATCAAGAGCCAGATAACTTCCTTGTTCAGATTGCTGTACACTTTCGGCAATCTTTTTCTCCAGATTAGGTCCTACTGTAATCACACGTAGTGTTTCACCCTGGCTTGTAAATTGCTGCGTAATTTGTCGGGATAGAGCTTGACGTACATATTCAGTTAATACATCTGGATCTTTGGTATATGTTCCATAATCGGCAAGTGTCTCGAATATTGTAACCATATCCCGTATAGAAATTTTTTCTCTTAGTAATTTCACAAATACTTTTTGGATATCTCCTACTGCTAACACCGAAGGAATCAAGTCATCTACAAGCACAGGATAATTCTCGCGCAAGTTGTCAATCAATGCTCTTGTTTCTTGACGACCTAGTAGTTCATGACAATGTTTTTTGATCAGTTCAGTTAAATGTGTAGCCACAACTGAAGGTGGATCAACCACAGTGTATCCAGATAATTCAGCACGTTCTTTTGTTAATTCATCAATCCACAAAGCTGGTAAACCAAAGGCTGGTTCTAAAGTCTCTATTCCTGTAATTGAATCATCATCAAACCCAGGACTCATAGCGAGATAGTGATTTAGTAGTAATTCACCACCACCTACCACATTCCCTTTAATTTTGATGACATATTCATTTGGTTTTAACTGAATATTATCCCTAATACGGATAACAGGTACCACAAGACCTAGTTCGAGTGCGCATTGACGACGAATCATAATAATACGATCCAGTAAATCGCCACCTTGCTGTGTATCAGCCAGAGGAATCAGGCCATATCCAAATTCGAATTCAATCGGATCGATCTGTAGTAAGTTGATAACACTTTCAGGACTACGTACTTCTTCGATCTGTTGTTCTTCTTGTTGCTGTTCGGCTTCGACTACTTTTAAGTCAAGATTAGACTGCATCTTCCGAGCAGCGAATACTAACAGAATCGCTAGAGGGAATGTAGTTAAAAAGTGAATCGGTGTAAAAATACCTAACAGTGTAATTACGCCTGCTACGATATATAACAATTTTGGATAGGAGAATAGTTGTGCTGTAATATCGTCTGCCAAGTTACCTTCAGAAGAAGCTCTTGTAACAATTAGACCCGCAGCTGTTGAAATCAGCAATGCTGGAATCTGACTGACTAGACCATCACCAATAGTTAAAACAGAATACGTTGAAAGTGCTTCAGCGAATGGCATTCCGTGAACAGTCATCCCAATAATAAATCCACCAATTAGATTAATTAAGAGGATGATAATACTCGCAATAGCATCCCCTTTTACAAATTTACTTGCACCATCCATCGCTCCGTAGAAATCGGCTTCACGTTCGATTTTGCTACGACGTTCTCTAGCTTGATGTTCATTGATTAGACCTGCATTTAGATCCGCATCAATACTCATTTGCTTACCAGGCATAGCATCGAGCGTAAAACGTGCTCCAACCTCTGCTACCCGTTCAGAACCTTTAGTGATAACGATAAATTGTACAACGACGAGAATAAGGAAAACAACAAATCCAATAGCGATTTGTCCACCTGCAATCCAGCTACCAAATGTAGCAACAACTGAACCTGCATCCCCTTGTCCCAAAATCAATTTTGTTGTAGATATATTCAAAGCTAGCCGGAATAATGTGGTTATGAGCAACATAGCCGGGAAGATAGAAAATTCCAGTGCTTCTTTTGTATTCATTGCAATCAAAAGAATAATCATTGCCAGGGAAATATTTACAATCAGCAATACATCGAGTAGCCATGTCGGGATCGGAAGAATCATCATCATAATAATTCCTATGACACCCGCAAGCACAACCAAATCTTTAGTTTTCAATGCTATCCAGCCCTCCGATCCCCTGGTTTACTTGTTTTTACCTTTCATCTTGTACACATAAGCAAGAACTTCTGCTACCGCTTGAAAAAGATCACCCGGAATAGAATCTCCTATTTCTGATCTAGCAAACAATGCTCTTGCGAGCGGTTTGTTTTCCATCACGACAACACCATGTTGCTTGGCAAGTTCTCTTATTCGCAGGGCGACGTAATCTTGACCTTTCGCCACCACTTGTGGAGCAGCCATCTGACCATTGTCATATTTCAAAGCTACTGCAAAGTGAGTAGGGTTGGTAATAATAACGTCAGCATTGGGAACGTCCTGCATCATTCGCTGCATCGCCATACGGCGCTGTCTTTCGCGAATTTTCCCTTTTATCAACGGATCCCCTTCCACCTTTTTATATTCATCTTTAATATCTTGTTTGGACATCCGTATTCCTTTATTATGCTCATATCGCTGATACATATAATCAAAGATAGCAAGTACAAGTAAAGCAACACCTACTTTTATGCCCAAGCTCATTGTTAATCCAGCCGTATAGTGAAGAATGGCTTCAACAGACATATAAGCTGTTTTAGATAATTCATGAGAAGCACCAGACAATGTCTGATAAACTAGATACCCGATGACCGAGAGTTTGAGTATTGATTTCAAAAATTCTACGACTGAACGCATAGAAGCAATATTTTTAAATCCTTTAATTGGATCAAGCTTGCTGAACTTAGGTTGTATAGGCTCTCCGACTAGCAAAAAGCCAACCTGCGCATAGTTAGCGACTAATGCAAGTACTACAACAACCCCGAATACAGGTGAAACCAACATCATAATCTGTATCGCATATTGACCAAGCATCTGCATAATATTAGCTACGGTAACATCCATCGTTAAACGATGTAGAAAAGAATCTGTGAATAGCCATTCAATTCGTTTCATAAAAAAACTGCTGAACATCATCAAAGAAAATATTCCACCTAGCAATACCGCAGAACCGGGTATATCCATACTTTTAGCTACTTGACCTTTTTTACGCGTTTCTTGCTTTTTCTGAGATGTTGCTTCTTCTGTTTTTTCTCCAGAAAATAATTGCAGATTGATCCGTAATCTGAATGCCAATTCACAACCTCCTTCCATACGAAGTTTATTGTGGTCTGTTACCTACTACTTTTAATAACGATTGCATCGCTTGAAATAGTTGAGCAAAAACATGTTCGAACAGATAGCCAAAGCTTGGAGTTAACAGCATTAACATAAATAGTCCAAGAATAATCTTCACCGGCACACCGATAACAAAAATGTTAAATTGCGGTGCACTACGTGCTAGAAATCCAAGTCCTACATCTGTTAGAAACATAGCTACTACAATAGGTGCGGCCATTTGAAAAGCAATTAAAAATGAATTACTGAATGTTCGAATAAGAAATTCACTAATCGAGCCATCCATCATTTTACTCATGATCTCAGAATCAATTGGAATCCAGTCGTAACTATAAAGTACAGACTGAATCAAATAATGATGACCATTCATGCTCAAAAACAGCAGCATTGCTATCATGTACTTCAAATTACCAAACAATGGTGAAGATGCGCCTGTTAACGGATCAAGTACACTAGCGATACCAAAACCCGTTTGAATATCAATAAACGCACCAGCCATTTGTATAACAGCAAACATTAAATAAGCAACATAACCAAGCATCAATCCAATCATGACTTCTCTGATAACCAGTAGAACATAAATTTCGGGACTTTCTGATACGGTTACTGTTGTACTTTTGATCAAAAAAATTAAAAGGGATATAAAAAAGGCAATGCCTACTTTAAATGTGTTGGGCACTCCTTTTGATGAAAAAACGGGTGAAACTACAAAAAAAGCAATCATTCGACAAAAAACAAGCAAAAAAACAGGAAAACTTTGCTGTAACATCTCCATAAGCAATCAGCCTAACCGACATATTTGTATAAATTGTCGAGAATATTATACGTGTAATCTACTAGAACACTCAGTATCCATGGACCGAATAGCAGAAGTGCAAGCATAACAGCCACAATCTTAGGTACAAAGGCAAGCGTTTGCTCCTGAATTTGCGTAGTAGCCTGAAAAATACTGACTAACAGACCCACTACAAGTCCAAGTACAAGCATCGGTGCGCTGACTTTGAGTACTGTATACACTGCCTGTCCCGCCATACCGATGATAAACTCCGAACTCATGATTAACCTCCCTTAATTAGGAACATCTCTAACTTCGCTAATTGAAGCTGAGTAAGAGGGACTTAACGACCAAATACCATCCGTCTACAAGAACGAACAGTAAAATTTTAAACGGTAATGAGATCATAATCGGCGGTAGCATCATCATACCCATCGCCATAAGTACACTGGCGACTACAATATCAATAACTAAGAACGGTATGAAAATCATAAAGCCCATTTGAAAAGCTGTTTTCAATTCACTGATTGCGTAAGAAGGCACCATAACCGTAAGCGGAATATCTTGGATATTGCTTGGTTTTTCTGCACCAGTGTAATTGAGGAAAAGAAGTAAATCTTTTTCACGTGTATGTTTAAACATAAATTCTTTAATCGGTATTTCAGCAGCTTTCAAAGCCTCAGTCTGTGTAATACTACCTTTCAAATAAGGTTGAAGCGCTGTTTGGTTCATAGTGGATAGTACCGGCGACATTATAAAAATAGTTAAAAATAAAGCCAGCCCCACCAATACCTGGTTAGGAGGCATCTGGTTAGTCCCGAGCGAAGTCCGGACAAAGCTGAGCACAATAACAATACGGGTAAAGCTAGTCATTAAGACTAAGAATGCTGGCGCAACACTTATAACGGTAAGCAGCAACAGGATAGATAACGAGCTAGTTGCTGGTGCTGCATCTCCTGAGCCACTATCATTGCCGATCTGAATATCAATATTAGGTATCGGATCGGCAGTGGCAAATGCTGAACTTACAGATGTCAGACTAACGATAAAAAGCAGTACGAGCGTTATAATCAGCTTTTTTTTCATGAATCCCTCGACCGATCTGTAGAGTTTTCCTCCTTCATCAGCTCTTCCATCTTCTGTTTACGATTAGGAATTTGGCGAAGCTTGCTTTCAAATACTTCTTGAAAAGCTTCAGTTTCTCCTAGTTCCTCTTCTTGTACATCCGATTTTGGACGAAATCTTGCACTGATTTTGGAGATTAGTGGAGAAAGAATATTTTTCTGCTCCACTGCTTCTGTTTGAAATGAACGGATAATCAGCATAGCTTCTTCAGGATCAGAAATTTTATCCACTAATGTGATATCATCTCCAACACCTACCAAATATATGCTGCTACCAATTTCTATAACTTGTAATGATTTATTTGGCCCCATCGCTACCCCGCCGATCGTGCGTATCGCACGACGTGATAACCAGGTTTGACTTTTACGACCAAGAAATTTAAGTAGTAAAATGATAAGGGCTATAATTACAGCCAAGACGATTATAACCCAGACTATGCTTAGGAAATAATCGCCTGTTCCTCCCATTGTGGCTGTTTCACCTGACATGGGAATAATCTCCTACACGCCAAGCGTTTTGCTAATTGCTTCGATAACACGGTCAGCTTGGAAGGGTTTAACGATAAAATCTTTAGCTCCCGCTTGAATTGCATCAATAACCATTGCTTGTTGACCCATCGCAGAGCACATAATTACTTTTGCAGCTGCATCCAGCTTTTTGATTTCTTTAAGAGCAGCGATACCGTCCATTTCAGGCATTGTGATATCCATAGTAATTAAATCAGGACGCAGTTCTTTAAATTTCTCGATAGCTTGTGAGCCATCTTGTGCTTCCCCCACTACTTCATATCCGTTTTTACTCAAAATGTCGCGAATCATCATTCTCATAAAAGCTGCATCGTCCACGATAAGAATTCGGTTTGCCATTGATTTAAAATCCTCCCTAAATGATCATTATTGTATTTTTTGAATGCGGTCCCATTGGCTGATGATATCCGTAACACGAACACCAAAGTTTTCATCAATAACAACAACTTCGCCTTTAGCAATCAGTTTGTTATTTACAAGGATGTCTACCGGTTCACCTGCCAATTTGTCTAGTTCAATGATTGCGCCCTGAGACAATTCGAGGATATCTTTAATTTGCTTTTGGGTCCTACCTAATTCTACGGTTACTTTGAGCGGTATGTCCATCAATAAGTTCAAATTATTTTCATCCATGTTCGTCACAGACGGTGATTGGAAGTTTGCAAACTGAACAGGTTGAACATTAACCTCTCTTCCAGCCATACCACCATAATGCTGTGGAGCCTGTGGTGGATAAGCCTGAGGCGGGTAAGCCTGTGGTGGCATCGCATACCCTGGTGGATATTGCGGATACGGTGGGTAAGGCGGATACGGCTGTTCTGGCGCTCCGTATGGAGGCTGTTGGCTATAATCCGGTTGCATACCCGGCATACCTGGTTGTGGCATATTAGGCGGTGCCATAGGTTGCTGTGGAGCCTGTTGAGGTGGTACGGCAGCCGTAGGTGCTGGTGGTGCGACTGGAACTTCTGGTTCGGCTACTGTTTCTTCAGCACCTCCATTAATTAATATATCTACCATATATTTAGCAAATTCGACTGTTAACAATTGCATAATTGTAGAATCAATCAAATCACCAATCAAAAGTCGGAATGAAATTTTGATTAAGGTCTCATCATTAGGCAACATCGTTACCCCTTGATCATTGCTTACATCAAGGATATCAATTCCTGGTGGTGAAATATTAACAAAACGGTTAAAAATAGTCGACATCGATGTTGCTGAGGAACCCATCATTTGATTCATCGCTTCTTGAACCGCACTGATATGAATCTCATTCAACTCTTCGTCTTTTGGTTCTCCTTCGCCACCTAACATCAGATCGGCGATTACTTGTGCATCTCTTTTTTGAATCACTAATGAATTTATCCCTTGAAATCCATCTACATATTCAACATGAACAGCAACATGAGGTTTAGGGAACTCATTTTCAAACTCAGGACGTGTAATAATTCCTACTTGAGGAGTTGTAATATCTACTTTTTGTCCAAGTAGTGTAGATAATGCTGTTGCTGCACTACCAAAAGTAATATTACCAATCTCACCAAGAGCATCCTGCTCCATAGGAGTCAAAAAGTCGTCCACCGTTTTGACAGACGATGACGAAGAAGTATCTTCATCGCTTGCAGACTGCTTAAGCAAAGCGTCGATTTCTTCTTGTGACAAATAATCCTTACTCGTCAAATTCTTCCACTCCTTCACTCACAATTTCATCAATCTGAATAGCTACCCGGTCTTTTACTGTTCCCGGACTGCCAATAAATTTAACTTTATTTCCTATTTTGATCGATAGTGCATCATGTACAGGCTTGTTCAGTGAAATCACATCACCTATAGATAAGCCGATAAACTCCTGAATTGATAAATTAGATTCTCCTAATTCAGCAATAACAGGCAATGTAGCACGATTCACACGATGTTGTAGAGCTTCTACTTCTTCTGGAGCAGGCTCTTTCTTCTGAGAAACGAACCAGTGATGCGCAGATAACTTCGTCATAATCGGCTCAATAACCACATGAGGAATACATAAGTTGATCATCCCTGTCGTGTCACCGATTTTGGTACTTAGTGAGATCAAGGCTATCGTTTCATTGGGTGAGACAATCTGCATAAATTGTGGATTCGTCTCTAATGCTTCCATTCGCGGTGTAAGATCGATCACCGTTTTCCAAGCTTCTTGCAAACTATCGAATGTACGGCTAAATACTCGCTCAATAATTGTCGTCTCGATCTCTGTCAACGCGTTTATTTTAGAAGGAGCATTACCTACACCACCAAGCAAACGATCTAGCATTGCATAAGCAATATTAGGATGAACTTCCATGACCATTCGACCTTCAAGCGGTTCAGCTTCAAATATATTAAGTATCGTCATTTTAGGAATAGAACGAATAAACTCATCATACGGAAGTTGTTCTACCTGTACCACACTAATTTGAACAAAAGTACGAAGTTGAGCAGAAAAATAGGTTGTCAGATATCTGGCAAAGTTCTCGTGAATCCTTGTCAAACTTCGAATATGATCTTTAGAAAAACGGACAGCCCGTTTAAAATCATATGCTCTAACTTTTTTCTGTGTATCCTCTTTTTTCAGTTCTTCTGCATCCATCTCACCAGAAGAAAGTGCTGCTAAAAGAGCATCTATCTCATTTTGGGATAATACATCTACCATAATCTCACCCCCCTTGCTAGTTTATTTGTAATGAGGATCATCTTATTCCAAGATTAAATCGCACTTACAATAAAATTAGTGATCTCAATATCTACGACTTTACCTCCATCTTCTGGAAGAGAACTGTTAATCAATTTGAGTAACTTGTCATTTAGAGCATCTTTTCCTTTTGCTCCATTTAACGCATCAGGGTTCGTATCAGCAAGTGTTTTGATGATCAATGGTTTTACTTTCAAATCTTTGATCAATTCAAAAGCCTCTTTTGTTTTACCATCTTGAAGTTGGAAGGAGAAACTCATATTAACTACGTATGAAGGATCACCCAAGTTTGTTTTGATATCGTCTATTGTTGAAGAGACCTCGGCTATTTCAGAAGCTGTCATTTTAGATAAGGCTTCTTTTTCAGCAGCAGCTGCGGCGGCAGCACTTACGGGTTCTTTCTCTCCGAACATATTTCCCATTAAGAAATAGGCTACTACACCGATTAATCCTACTGCCAATACCCCGCTAACGAGCCAAGGTAGTAACTTTTTCATGATAATTCCTCCATATGCTGCACTTTAATAGTTCCTGTTAATGTGCCTATACTTTTGTTGTATTCGTGGATGAGTTTGTTTAATTGATCTGCTTTTTCTAAAACGATAATTCGTTTGCCTGTAGTTAATGTGACATACGTATCAGGTGTTTCTTCGATCATCTCGATTAAGAGTGAATTAAGCCACATTGGCGAACCATTTAATCTTGTTACAGGGATCATTTTGCCCCTCCTCAAAAAATGTCCTTATACAGCAAAAGGATGAGAAGGATAATATCATCCTTCTCGAACCTTTCATTAATTATCGTTTCAAGTTAACAATTTCTTCAAGAATAGAATCAGAAGTTGTAATAATACGAGAGTTCGCTTGGAAACCACGTTGAGCGACGATCATTTCTGTAAATTCACTTGTTAAATCAACGTTAGACATTTCAAGCTGACCTGCTACGATTGCACCAGTACCTGTTTCAGCATTATTTGCTGTAGTTAGAGTAATTTGTCCATCTAAAATCGCATTTGGTGTTACACGATACAAGCTACCTCCGATTTTTTCCAAACCTTCAGGGTTAGTTACTTTAGCAACTGCTAAAGTCTGACCTGTAGCTGTCGTACCATCTGCCAATGTGTATAATAATTGACCATTTTGCTGAATCGTAAATGAAGTTGCTTCTTCTCCAACGACTACAGGAGCGCCATCACTATCTACTACATAAGCACCATCAGAAGTTACAAGGTTACGGTTAGCATCGACGTGAAAGTCCCCTGCGCGCGTTAAATAAGGAGTTTCTTGATCTGCCGATAATTTAACAGCGAAGAATCCATCACCATCTAGACGTAAGTCTGTAGGGTTGTTTGTTGTCTGTGCACTACCTGCTAAATGAAGAGTATCGATAGAAGATACAGATGAACCCAACCCGATTTGTTGAGCATTTACACCACCGGCTGTATCTGTAGGAGCCGAAGTTCCTTTGACTGTTTGGCTCAAAATATCCTGGAACATAACGCGTGATTGTTTGAAACCTACTGTATTTACATTGGCAATATTGTTACCAATAACATCTAATTTTGTTTGAAAGCCTTTCATACCTGAAATTCCTGAATATAAAGATCTTAACATTGTGTTTCCTCCTATGGATGTTCAATTAGTGGGTTGAGACTGCTTCAGTCGGTCGGCAGTCTCCTGACTTTCCAGTGATGGTCCAGTCAGCAATCAAATAATTACGGCACTGTCGATTTGAGTAAAAACGTTGTCTTTCATTGATTTGCCATCCATGGCGGTAACAACGGTCCGATTGGGTACATTCACTATTAAAGCAACGCTATTCTGCATGAGTATCAGTGACTCTTTAGCACCTTTGGCAGCGGCTTTATCTATTGCTTGATTTACACTTTTTAACTGATCGGCACTAAGTTCGATTCCTCGCTGCTCTAATCGTTTAGAAGCATGATTGCTGAACTTTAGTAATTTGTTATCTAAAATATTTTGAAAGTCAGATGTTGAATTTTCGTTGTTTACATTTTTAGTACGTCCCAGTAGACCTGAATTGAGATTAGTCGGATATAACTGACCTACTTGGATAGGACCACTCATGATGAACCTTCTTCACTAGCCGGTGTTGTTGTATCCGTTACAGGTTCTGGTGTTGTCGGTGTTGCTTCTGTAGGCGTACTTGCTTGTTCTCCTGAAGATGGAGTAGCTGTTTCTTCAGTAGTTGTAGTAGGCGTTGTTGCTGCTGGTTCAGTTGTTGTAGCTGGTGTTGTTGTTTCTACAGGTGCTGTTGGTGTCTCAGTTACGCCTGATGGTGTTGTTGTCGCTGGTGTAGGCGTTGTTGTATCTGTTTTGGTTGGTGTTGTCGTTGCATTTGCTGCTTCTACCATAGCAATGATACTAAGCGGAACCGCATTTTCTCCTACCTGCGCATATTGCACGCCAGCTTTGAGAACGATTGATCCTACAACTCCGGATTGATACGTTGTTGTTTTCTCACCTGTTGCACTATCGGTTTTTTCTTCAGGCCACGTGATTTTTTTACCGATCAATTGTGAAGAAGCTCCGAGTGAATTATCTACAGATGAACCTACAGAATCAATTTTTTTACCGATATTAATCAATTGTTCTAGTGAAGAGAACTGAGCCATCTGTCCGATAAATTCTGTGTTTTCCATAGGAGACATTGGATCTTGGTTTTTCAATTGAGCGACTAAGATAGTTAGAAATTGATCTTTACCTAGTTCACTTTTACTTGTCGATGCTGCTTTTTGTACATTGCCTGTTGAATAATTAGGCCACATGTTGGATGTTGATATTGCATCTGCCAATTATATTCACCTCCGTTCGTTTATGCTTTCGCTACATACGTACTACCGTAATTCATAGTGCTTGATGCTGTAGCTGCTTTTGTTTCTTCGCGCCATTCTTTCAATTCACCATTCAACTCAACAGCAAGGATTGCATCGTCATTTTGTTCTTCTCTTCCGTTAGAACGTCTTCCGGATTGTTGTTGACCTGCACTAGAACCAAATCCTTGTCCGCCGTTATACATCTGTGATTGTAATGAAGAACTTTGCGTTACTTCTAGCTTTTCAACTTGAAGCCCTTGAGATTGAAGTGCTGAACGTAATTGAGACATTTGCTGATCTAACATATCTTTAGCCATATGCTTTTCAGTAATAAACTGAGCCAACACTTGACCATTTTGTATCGTAATTTTGACATCCACTTGACCCAAGTTTTCCGGGTTTAAAGAGATAGTCGCTTCAGACATTCCTTTAACTTGTTGA
The DNA here is from genome assembly GCF_001721045.1 of Paenibacillus nuruki. Taxonomy (GTDB): domain Bacteria; phylum Bacillota; class Bacilli; order Paenibacillales; family Paenibacillaceae; genus Saccharibacillus; species Saccharibacillus nuruki. The sequence continues at coordinate 101,755 of NZ_MDER01000035.1, forward strand.
ACGTCTAATTTGTTAACGATAAATTTACTCATTTCATCTGGAAAGTTCTGAATGTTCACTGTAGTAGTTGGCACTACAACTTTAGCGGTTGGAGCAGCTTCAGCACGCATTGCAAATTGTCCTACAGTCATCACTACTGGTTCAGGTTGCTCGTCTGATTGATCAGATGTTGCAGCTTGATCTCCACTTGCATCTTTCGCAGCATTTTGAACAATGCTTTGTACTGCACCTTGTTCAGCAGCTTTTTTCGTTTCATCCACTACTGTGATCTGTGCCGCTGTATTAGCTTTCGCTTCATCTTTAGGTGCTGTGATAATAGCTCCTTGATTATTTACAGAAGTTGTTAATGCATCAGGTGTTTGAGTACTCGCTTTTTGTAACATCGTTTGTAATCCTGTTAGCAATTGTTCAAGTTCAGGATTAGCAGCTTGTGTACCATTTTTAACAGCTTGTAAAGTATCTACAATTTGTGTCACAGCATCTGCAACTGCAAAGCGAAGTGTTTCCGGGTTTTTCGCTAGATTGTTCATCGCTTCCTGACCTGTATTCAAAACGTTAGCACCTGTTACATTTTGTGCTTCTGTTCCTTCTGTAGAAGAAGTCTGTTCTGAAGAACCAGATAAAACTTGTTGAACTTGTGTTAGCCAACCTTGTAATGATTGAACAAGAGCAGGATCCGTTGTAATCGCTTGGTCCATATCTTGCAGTTTGTCTAACAAGTCATCTAGAAGTTTACCTACTTTTTCAACTTGTTCTCCATCTGTGCCCTCACCTGTAACATCAGTAGATTGCTGACCACCAGAAATCATCGCCTGTAGTGTTTCTAATAAAGAAGCAGCTGTACCCATAATTCCAGAAGCTGTTTGAGCTAGTGGATTAGCTGGTGTACCGTTTGTTCCCATCACTTGCACAAGAGCTTGATTAAATCCTTGAGCCGAAGCTACATTCGTACCTGATGCTTTGGTTGCCGTCGTTGCGCCTGCATTGCCTAATAAGTTTTGAAGTATCATACTCATTTATTATCACCTCCTTTAAGGAAAAGGTTAATAAGACAGACTTCCCAACTGTGCCCTATAGCCATACAATAGGAAATGCTTCCGACTGTTCTTATCATTATTAATTACCTGCCATAAGCTGATTAATAATTTTCACTGTTGCTGCTGGATCTTTAGTAGACATCGCAGAAAGAATTCCTGCTCTTGTAGTGTCATCCATTGTGTTTAACACTTTCAATACTTTCGCCTGGCTACCTTTAGCTGTTTGCAATAATAAATCTGCTGCACTAGCTGCTGGCATACTTGTAAATGTTTGAGCCAATGCTTGATCATCTAATTTAGAACTCGTAGTAGATGAAGCTGGTGTAGGAGCTACTGTTGTTGTAGCATTTTGCAAAGCTAGTGAAGTCACTGAAGCAACTTTGGCATCCATTTTTTGCAAAATTCCTGCTTGGTCTGTCGCATTCATTGCATTTAATATTTCTACTTGTTGAGGTGTAGTCATATTTTGCAAAATTGCTGCTGCTTTGGAAGAACTCATATTAGAGTATATTTTCGCAACATTTTTAACTTGTTTTTGATAATCATTAAGTGTTGATGTGCCTGTACTCGTAGTCCCTGTAGCTGTTGTTCCAGTTGTCGTGCCTGTAGTTGCTGGTGTGGTTCCAGTCGTTGCCGGTGTTGTCGATGTTCCGTTCGTATTTGTTGTAGCATTCTTTTTAAGAGTCTCAATTTCTTTTGCTTGTTCTTCTTGAGTTGCTTTGGAAGCAGCAAGTTCTTTTTTTAATTTATCTACTGTAGCACTATCACTTTCTGATTGAGTAGTACTTGCAGTAGCACTACTACCTTTATCGGCAGAAGGCACCCAATTTTTCACTATAGGAATTTTGTCTAGTGTATTAAACATACTATTACGTAAATCTACGTTGAATAACATAACGATTACGCCTACTAATACAAGGGTAAACAGAATTGGAGTTGCAATAAAAAGGAATCTTCCCATTCCACCTGATTCCTTTTCCACTTCCATTTCTGGACTTTTCTTCGCCACGGTAAACCTCCTTGAGCCAAACATACTTAATTCTAATTAGCGTCATACTGGTATCAATTGGTGTATATATTACTTGGAGTTCATTACATAACGCACTGTAGCCATTTCGTCGAGATCATTTTGCTCACGAACCATGTGTTCATGAGTAAATTTAGTCTTTGCTTTATCCTTGGCTTGTAACCATACTTTTTCATCAACCATTTTTTCAGTTAAATGAAGTTTTTTGTGCTCTACTTCTACCTGAGCTTCACGAATATCGATAATTTTGCGTGAGATACATTGATCGAGATAAACGACATAACGTTGTAAATCTTGCAATTCAGAAATAGGCGCTCTATTTTCAATCGCTTGATTAATCATTTCCAACGTGCGGCCTTGATCTTCCAGCAGTTGATCTAATGTTTGTTCCTGTGCTTGTAGTTCTCCCAGTGCTGAAGATAATAGCCATTCTGCCTGGTTCTTTGCACTCGATTTGATATCAACAACTTTTTGAAAAGTATACTGGAATTTCATAAATTATCAGCTCCTCGCAAATTCGGCAATCATCTGTTCTTGTGCTCCAGAAAGTGTCGTTTTTTCATGTACTTTTTGTTTGGTGAATCTCCAGATATCTTGTATACGCTCAATCGCTTCATCAATATCAGGACTGGATCCTTTTTGATAAGCACCGATATTAATTAAATCTTCTGATTCTTTAAATACAGACATCAGTCGCTTGATATTATCTGCTGCATCTGTCTGTTCTTCTTCTACAATGTCTTTCATTACCCGGCTGATACTGGCTAATACATCAATCGCTGGAAACTGTCCTTTGTTAGCAATAGAGCGATTCAGCACGATATGACCATCCAAGATTCCTCTGACAGCATCAGCTATCGGTTCATTCATATCATCACCATCTACCAGTACAGTATAGAAAGCAGTGATAGAGCCTGTAGGTCCTGTACCCGCTCTTTCTAACAACTTGGGTAATCCAGCAAATACAGATGGTGTATATCCTCTCATTGCAGGTGGTTCGCCGACAGCCAATCCTACCTCACGTTGAGCCATAGCATAACGAGTGACTGAATCCATCATAAACATCACGTTCATTCCGCGATCTCTGAAATATTCAGCTATCGTTGTAGCAATCAAAGCACCTTTGATACGAATGAGTGCAGGTTGATCAGATGTAGCCACGATAACGACAGAACGTTGTAACCCTTCTGGACCTAGATCGCGTTCGATAAAATCGCGTACTTCACGTCCACGTTCTCCAATAAGTGCAATTACATTCACATCTGCTTCTGTATTACGAGCAATCATTCCCATTAACGTACTTTTACCAACACCAGAACCAGCGAAGATACCTACACGCTGACCTTTACCTATGGTTAACAGTCCGTCAATCGCTCTTACTCCTATACTTATAGGATCTTGAACTCTGGGTCTTGAAAGTGGATTAGGTGGTGTGTTAAAAGTAGAATAATGGGTCATTCTTGCTGGAATCAATGAACCATCTAAAGGTTGTCCTAATCCATCTAGCACTTTACCTAGTAATTCTGAACCTACTTGAACAGTAAGCGGCTTCCCTGTACCGACAACATCGCATCCTGGACCAATCGATTGTAATTCACCGAGTGGCATTAACAGAACTTTGTTATCCCGGAAACCAACTACCTCAGCTCGTAATGGAGCAATACCTTTTGTTGGATAGATATAACATACATCTCCAATGCTTGCGTCCGGCCCTTCAGACTCAACCATTAATCCTATCACCTGAGTCACTTTACCGTTGATACGAACCGGATCAAGTTGCTTTAAATATTCTAAATATCGTGAAGAATTAAGATCCTGCATTTCCATTCCCCCGCTCTTCATCATGAAGCGCTAAGCGAACCAATTCTTTTTTAATTTCGCTTAGTTGAGTATCAATACGAGCATCCACACTACCAAATGCTGATCGAATGACACAGCCGCGATCGGTTACCGTCGAATCCGGTAAGATTTGAAGTTCTGCTTGAGAGTCGATTGACAGTGTTAACTCTTCTCTAGCAGCATGTACAAAATCGAATTGACTTGGACTAATACACAATGTAATGACACCTTGCTCTCGCTTGCGAGCGAGTGTTCTTTTAATCAAATCAATCACATAATCTTCTTGTTCTTCAAGCTTTTTATTAATCACTTTTTCAGCTATACCACAACTTAAGTTTACTAAGAATGGTTCTGCTTCTTGAATAATTTGCTCTTTGGCTTCATAAGCTTGACCGAGAACTGTCTGTGCTTCTTGCATCACTTCAGTCATGTGAATTTGCATTTCAGCTTCAACACGTTCTCTTCCTTCTTCAAAACCTTCTTGAAAAGCTTGTACTTTAATCGCTTCAATCAAGTGCTCATCTTGCTGACGACGCTCTTCCCACCAAGCTGCAATCATTTCTTGTGCATTTTGGAGAATACGTTCTGCTTCTTCAGCCGCTTCGCGTACTTGACGTTCTGCAAATTCTTTGGCATCTGTCAGCATTTCTTCTTTTAAACGAACGGTATGTTCATCCACATGAGGTTGATCATAAGCATGTGGATGAGAAACCGTATAAGTGTCTTGAGTAGCTCCATCAGATTGCTTGTAATAATCACGGCTGAAATCGAGCTTTTTAAGCACTTCTACCGGAATATATTGGGATGATTTGATCAAATTAGACAATGATATCATCTCCTCCACCGCGTGCTATGATAATTTCACCTGACTCTTCAAGTCTTCTAATAATTCCAACTATACGAGTCTGTGCTTCTTCTACATCTTTCAAGCGGACAGGTCCCATAAATTCCATTTCTTCTTTGAATGTTTCAGCCATACGTTTGGACATATTTTTGAATACCGATTCGCGTACATCTTCGCTTGCCACTTTGAGTGCCAATTGAAGATCGGCATTCTCGACATCCCGTACAATCCGTTGAATCGAACGATCGTCGATATTGACAATATCTTCGAAAACAAACATCCGTTTTTTGATTTCTTCAGCAAGTTCAGGATCTTGAATTTCTAGTGAATCAAGGATCGTTCTTTCTGTTCCTCGGTCAACACCATTCAAGATTTGAACAATCGATTCGATACCACCTGCATTTGTATAATCCTGTGTAACCGTAGCTGATAATTTCTGCTCCAATACACGTTCAATTTGCGAGATAACTTCCGGTGATGTACTATCCATCATCGCCACTCTTCTTGCTACTTCAGCTTGTTTTTCCTGAGGTAGCGAAGAAAGAATAGCAGCCGCTTGTTCAAATTGTAGATAAGAAAGTACCAAAGCAATCGTTTGTGGATTTTCATTTTGAATAAAGTTCAAAATCTGACTAGGATCAGCTTTACGAGCAAAATCGAACGGTCTTACTTGTAATGTAGCTGTTAGTCTGTTAATCACTTCAAGAGCTTTGTTCTCACCTAATGCTTTTTCCAAAATTTCTTTAGCGTAATTAATACCGCCTTGAGAAATATATTCTTGAGCTAAGCAAATCTGATGAAATTCAGAAACGACTGAATCTTTCTCAGCACTTTCTACTTTACGTACATTAGCAATTTCAAGTGTTAATTGTTCTATTTCTTCATCACGTAGATGTTTAAATATTTGAGCCGATACTTCCGGTCCGAGTGAGATTAATAATATGGCTGCTTTTTGTCTTCCGTTAAGCGCCTGAGTACTTCCCTTTGCCATCGATTCACCTCTTATTCATCAGCAAGCCATGTACGTAATAAGTTAACAAATTCATCCGGTTTCTTTTTGGCAAGTGATTCAAGTTGCTTACGTACCTGACTATCATTCGTCAAGTTGTCCAAACTAATCGAAGGAAGCTCAGTTACTACTGGTAACAGCATATCTTCTTCATAGTCTCCTGTTTGTTGCTGTTTGCGACGACGTAAGATTATAAACACAACAGCCGCGATAACAAGTGCTGCGATTGCTGCAATAATCCAAGTCATATTATTAGCAAAAAATCCTTGATCTGTTGTATCTGTAGCGAATGCTTGTGAGAACACATTTACTTTTGAAGTAAGATTCACATCACCAGCTGCATATGTTACACCGTTTTCGGCTAATGAAGTTCTAACAATACTTTCAAGCATTTTTTGAACTTCTGTATTCACAGCTGTTTGTTGTGCTGCTGTTTGACCTGCTACTGGATCAATAGCTACATTAATTGTTAAATCTTTAACAAAATAAGGACTAGATACAATTTCATTATGAATTTTGTTTACGTCATAATTGATTGTACTTTGAGATTTTTCGGATTCATTACTACCTGATGATGAGCCACCTGGATACGTCGGAGTATCTGTACCTCCTGTTCCAGCAACACCACTATCTGGAGTAGAAGTACCTGTACTGCTTTCTTGGATCTGTTGTGCACTGATCTCGATACCTTTCATATTTTCCGTATCGACAGGTTGTACAAGATCTTCTTTAGAATTTTTTTGATCAAAATTCAAGTTCGAAGCAACCAGTACATTTACACGTTCAGGTCCTAGCAATCTTCCCAAAAACTGTCTTACATTATTTTCAACATCAGCTTCATATTTTTTCTGTAAAGCCATATTTTCTTGTACTGCTCCAGCCAGCCCAGAAGGTCCGCCACCTTTAACGGTAGATACTAGTTCACTACCATCTGTCCCATTCGTGATTGTAATATTCGCAATCGGTAAATGTGGAACAGCAGTACTTACTAAATTGTAATAACCATCAACTGCTTCTTGCGTTACACGAAATCCTGGTTTGAACTGCATAACTACTGATGCTGTTCCTGTATCTTCGTCTTCTGTACTAGCAAAAAGACTTTCTTGTGGCAAATTTACCAATACTTTCGCATTGCTTACTCCGTTCATCTGTTTGAGCAATTGCGATACTTCGCCATTCAAAGCGTTATTATATTTCACATTAAATTCATTATCTGTCATACCAATAGCAGAAGAGCTTGCATTAAATTCGCTAAATCCGATTGTTCCGTTTTGCATTAATCCTTGTGATCCTACAGCGACTTTGGCTCTAGCAGCACTTTCACTTGCTACAGAAATGCTTGTACCATCACTACTTAACTGGTAAGGAATACCTTGTCCATCTAAGTATTCCATAATCGAAGCGGAATCTGTAGCATCTAAGTTTTGGAATGCTACTTCATATTGGACTTTAGAAAATTGAATAGTTAGTACAACAATAGCAATAATAATAAATGCCAGCGTTGAGATCAGTAATATTTTTTGGTTTTTATTAAAATTCTTCCAGTATTGGACAAGTTTATCTCTATACTGGGCAACTCTTTCATTCACAATGTCACCCCACTCGAAACTATGCTATGGAACATATACAGCTACTTACAATTGAGTACGCATGATTTCCTGATAAGCTTCAAGCGCTTTGTTACGAACTTGAGAAACCATTTGTAGACTAAGTAGTGATTTCTCAGAGGCGACCATTACTTGATCCACATCTACTTGTCCTAGCAAGAACTTATCGTTCATCTGGTGAACTGTTTTCTCCTGTTGTCCAACTTGATTCATAGCATCTTCTAAGTAAGAACCAAATTGTTCCATTGCTTCACCAGGTGTTGCTTTGGCTTGTGTCGTCATTCCCGTCGTCATCTTCAAAGGGGATGCAGCATTGAACATTGTGTTCTCTATCATTATTTACCCCGCCTTTCTATCTTTGATCGTTTATTTACCAATTTGTAGTGCTTTGGTAATCATTGCTTTAGAAGCATTGAGTGCAGTTACGTTAGCTTCATATGAACGCGAAGCCGATATCATGTCCACCATTTCTTTTAAATTATCGACGTTAGGCATTTTTACATAGCCATCTTTGTCTGCGTCTGGATGTGTCGGATTATATACAAGTTTGAAAGGTTCTGGATCTTCTTGAATGGCTGAAGCTTTAACACCGTTAATCCCGTTGCGGCTTCCATTCATTGCGGAATCAAGTGTATCTGCGAAAGATGGTTTGTTTGTCGATAACACAACTTCTTTACGACGGTAAGGAACAGCTTCACCATTAACGACTTGTGCTCTTGTTGTCTCTGCATTCGCAATATTGGAGGAGACAACATCCATTCGAAGTCGTTGTGCTGTTAACGCAGAAGCACTAATATCAAAACTGCTACTAATTCTCATGGATTAGCTTCCTCCTTGAATAGCGGTTCGCATCATTTTAATCTGATGATTAATTTGTTCAATATAAGCATTGTAACGAAGTTGGTTTTCAGCAAGATTGCTCATTTCTACATCCATGTCCACATTGTTTAAGTTGTTATTCATGACTGTGCTTTCGTTGCTAGTGACCATTGCTTGAGGAATAGAATTTGTATTACCTAATTGAAAATGTCTTTTATCTTCAACTTTACCACTAAATGGCATCTGAGAATCATCCATTTGGCTTTTAAGCATATTTTCAAAAGATACATCTGATCTTTTAAAATAAGGAGTATCTGCATTGGCAATGTTATTTGAAATAACTTGCTGTCTGAGTGTAGCTGCTCCCATTGCTCCTTCTAATCTTTTAAATCCAACATCATTTAAAAGGTTCATTGACATCACTCCTTTCAATATCCATGCTGATCTGGAAAGTAAATTCCATATTTTTATCATAATTCCTTTTTTTTCGACAAAATAATTGCAAATCATGTTCGTAGTTGAAGTTATTTTGTGCGTCATTCTTCCTAAAATCTTATACCATAAGTTTCCTAGAGAATTGGACATAACACAATGAGAATAAAGCCCTATCTTTTGACAAAAACTGAGTCTTTTTGTCTTGTTTTAAAAAAATTCTTCCAAATTACATGAAGAAAATACCATTTAAGATGAATTAAACCATGTAATTTTTGTCGATTATGCACGAAATTAACTAACTTAACTTTTAAAGGTTTTATTTAATTTTAAATATTTTAGGTCTTTTATCATCTATAGCGTCCTGATAAAAATTAAGAAGATTAGTTAATTGAACAACTTTTAGCACGATTTAGCGACATATAGCCTAGTGCATATTACTTACTGAAAAATAATTTTTTAAGGTTTTGTGAATTTTATTTCATTTATCCATTTTATTTTTGACTAAATGTGCTTTTTAGAGAATAGTGCATGCTGGGGAAAAAGAATTTGCATGTTTGCGAAAATGAATCAATCATAACGTATTCATTGTAAATTGGCTAGTATAATATATACGTGTTCTTTACTATATCGGATCATCTCAACTGATCTTGTACTGTGTTTTTCTTTCTGTACTCATCATACAACTTTCGCGAGTATGAAAATATAGGAAAAAGGCGGGGAACTTTGAGAAACAGTACCCCACCTTTTTCCTAAAAAGATGATTTCCTATTCAATTTTAGTCTTTAGCGACTAGTACAAGTACTATAGCCATAGAAATTTACAGAATATACTGACTCAAATCTCTGTTTTGAGCAATTTCTCTTAATTTCTCTTGAACATATTGAGGGGTAATAATCATTTTTTCTAACGTCAATTCAGGTGCTTCAAAAGATAAATCTTCAAGCAGTTTTTCCAAAATCGTATGCAATCGACGTGCACCAATATTTTCAGTATTCTGATTAACGGCTGCTGCGATCGAAGCAATCTCACGAATCGCTTCAGCAGAAAATTCTAACTCTATATTTTCCGAACGTAAAAGATAAATGTATTGTTTTGTTAACGCATTTTCAGGCTCTGTTAAAATATTTACAAAGTCTTCTAGAGTTAGACTATCCAATTCTACCCGAATCGGGAAGCGTCCTTGTAATTCAGGAATCAAATCTGAAGGCTTGGACGTATGGAAAGCTCCAGCTGCGATAAATAAAATATAATCGGTTTTGACCGGACCATATTTGGTCATAATGGTAGAACCTTCAACGATTGGAAGGATATCGCGTTGTACCCCTTCTCTCGAAACGTCAGGTCCTGTACCACGCCCAGAACTGGTTACTTTATCAATCTCATCGATAAAAATAATACCAGTCTGTTCTGCACGACGTAGCGACTCTTGATTCACATCGTCCATGTCCATCAATTTATTCGCTTCTTGTTGCGTTAATATTTTACGAGCATCTTTAATCGGGAGTTTACGTTTTTTTGTTTTTTTAGGTAAAAAGCTACCTAACATTTCTTGCATATTCATACCCATTTGATCGTTGCCTTGACCTGCAAACATATCCATCAAAGATGGCATAGAATCTTCAACTTCAACTTCAATCACATCGTTTTCTAACTTGCCTGCCAACAGATCAAAACGTACTCTACGTCTTTTATCTTGAATCGAACCCTCTTGTTCAAAATTCGTCTGAGGTTCTTCAGGCTGACTTTGATTACCAAATAGCATTTCAAGCGGATTACGTTGTGATTTATTTTTAAAACCAGAAGGTACTAGGATTTCGACGATACGTTCATTCGCCATTTCTTCTGCTTGATCTTTTACTTTTTCAGTACGTTCTAATTTCACCATACGAATAGCTGTTTCTACTAGGTCACGTACCATAGATTCAACATCTCGTCCTACATAACCTACTTCAGTAAACTTGGTTGCTTCTACTTTAATAAACGGAGCATGAACCAACTTCGCTAAGCGACGAGCAATTTCTGTTTTACCTACACCTGTTGGACCGATCATTAAAATATTTTTAGGTACGATCTCATCCTGCATATTTTCCGGTAATAGGCTACGACGATAACGATTACGAAGTGCGACCGCAACTGATTTTTTAGCATTTTTTTGTCCAACAATATACTTATCCAATTCGGTAACTATTTCTCTAGGGGTCAAAGCAGTGGTTGTCATGATCTTACCTCCATATCGATAAAAGTAGTGAACTGATATTAATGATCATTATTAAACAAAGATACGATTATATAAAAACCGGTGCTTCGTCGCACCTGTTACTAAAGTACGCAGTAGCACCGGTCCCTCTTACAATTCTTCTACAATAATATTATCATTCGTATATACACAAATCTCCGCAGCGATATGCAAAGAGGCTTCTACGATATCTTTAGCTTCCATATCTTTACTATGACGTTTAAGTGCACGAGCCGCAGACAATGCAAAATTGCCTCCAGAACCGATAGCAATCACATCATCGTCAGGTTCAATAATTTCTCCGCCACCTGAAATCAATAAAATACCACTTTGATCCATAACGATCAATAAAGCTTCTAGTTTGCGAAGTACACGATCAGAACGCCATTCTTTCGCTAGCTCTACAGCAGCACGTTGCAAATTACCATGATGTTCTTCAAGCTTTTCTTCAAACTTTTCAAACAACGTAATCGCATCAGCTACAGAACCTGCAAATCCAGCGAGTACTTGTCCGCGATAGAGGCGACGTATTTTTTTGGCATGTTGCTTCATAATAACATTTTGTCCGAATGTAACTTGACCGTCACCCGCGATAGCTGCTTTACCATTGTGACGAACAGCACATATCGTTGTAGCGTGAAATGAGAGATCCATTTATACTTCCCCTCCTTTACATAGTCAAACGTTAATTATTGTGTAACTTCTGATGGCTCTAGCTCAAAAAATGTTTTAATACTTTCTAAAGCTTGATGCGCCAGCATTTCGTTTTTCTCTTTTTTATTACGAATACGTTTTTCTGGTTTAGGTAGTAGACCAAAGTTCGCATTCATCGGTTGGAAATGATCTGGATCAGCATGTGTAATATAGTGAGCCATACTTCCTAGTGTACTCTCCAAAGGTAAATGAAGCAATTCTTGCCCTTTAGCTAGACGTGCTGCGTTCATACCTGCTATCAATCCAGATGCCGCAGATTCTACATATCCTTCTACACCTGTCATTTGTCCAGCAAAGAAAATACGATGATCATTTTTAAGCTGATACGTATCTTCTAACAGTCTAGGCGAATTGATAAATGTATTACGATGCATTACTCCAAAACGAACGTATTCTGCATTTTCAAGACCAGGAATCATTGAAAATACACGACGCTGCTCGCCCCATTTCAAATGCGTCTGGAATCCAACTAGATTATATAACGTACCTGCTGCATTATCTTGACGCAATTGAACAACCGCATAAGGTAATTCACCTGTATGAGGATTAATTAAACCTACAGGTTTCATCGGTCCAAATAAAGCAGTTTGTCTACCACGTTTCATCATCACTTCAATAGGCATACAACCTTCAAAATAGATTTCTTTTTCAAAATCTTTTAATTGAGCGGTTTCTGCTTCGATCAGTGCTTCATAAAACGCATTAAACTCTTCTTCATTCATCGGACAGTTCAGGTAAGCGGCTTCACCTTTATCATAACGTGAAGCTAAGTAGACTTTATTCATATCAATAGAATCTTTTTCAACGATAGGTGCCGCAGCATCATAGAAATAGAAATATTCTTCACCTAATAAAGCTTGAATTTGCTGTGACAATGCAGGTGAAGTTAGCGGGCCTGTAGCAATAACTACAATACCGTCTGTAGGAATTTGTTGTAATTCTTCATTGACTACAGTCACCAACGGATGGTTATGAAGAGTAGATGTAATTTCACCGGAGAACCCATCACGGTCTACAGCAAGAGCTCCTCCTGCTGGAACGGCATGACGATCTGCTGCTCCAAGTACCAAAGAGTTCAGCATACGCATTTCTTCTTTCATTACCCCTACTGCATTTGCTAATGTATTCGAACGTAATGAATTACTGCATACCAATTCTGCAAATTGATTCGTATGATGCGCTGGTGTTTTTACAACAGGACGCATTTCATATAAAGTGACAGGCACACCTTGACTTGCGATTTGCCAAGCCGCTTCACTACCTGCAAGTCCTGCCCCAATAACCGTTACTTTTTGAATATCTGACACAATAAAAAACCTCCTGCATAATGCACTTAATCTAAATAGTTATAACTTGTACCCTATTTAAATGAATAAATAAGATACAAGTTATAGGTAAAGTGGATACAATGATCCACACTTTATTTAATGATACGTATTATACGTGAAAAAGTCTCAAAATCCTACTTCTTAGCAACTAAACGTCAATCCACCTCTAATGCCTCATCTTCTTGTTCTTCAACCATCTCCGTATGATCACAATGAGTACATTGCAACTTCACACCTTGTTTGTTGCGTTTTTCGACCATCATCGATTCGCAGACTGGACAAGGTTTAGGCGATGGACGATCCCATGATACAAAATCACAATCAGGGTAACGATCGCAACCATAAAAGACTCTTCCTTTTTTACTGCGACGTTCAACGACATGTCCTTCTTTACATGTTGGACAGGTTACGCCGATGTCTTTAATAATAGGCTTCGTGTTACGACAATCTGGGAAGCCTGAGCAAGCTAAGAATTTACCGAAACGTCCTAATTTATATACAAGTGGTAATCCACATTTATCACAAATTTCATCAGACACTTCGTCTTCAATTTCGATTTCTTTCATTTCTTCTTCTGCAAATTCTAAGCGCTTTTCAAAAGACTCGTAAAACTCGCTCAAAACATGAACCCAGTTCTCTTCACCTTCTTCAACATGGTCCAAATTCTGTTCCATATTCGCAGTAAACTCAGCATTCAATATTTCAGGGAAAAATTCTTCCATCAACTGAATAACCAATTCACCCAGTTCTGTAGGCATAAATTTCTTTTCTTCAATCGCTACATAACCACGCTTTTGAATCGTTTCGAGTGTTGGTGCATACGTACTTGGTCGCCCTATACCTAACTCTTCCAACGTTTTCACTAAACGTGCTTCTGTATAACGTGGAGGCGGTTGAGTGAAATGCTGTTTGGGTTCGATCTCTTCTTTTTGAAGTTGATCGCCTTGAGCAAGTGGTGGTAAGAATTTGTCGCCTTCTTCTTTACCATCATCATTACCTTCCACATACAATTTCATAAACCCTTGAAAACGCACTTTGGAACCTACTGCACGGAAGGTTGTAGGACCTGCTGTGATATCAACAGATAATGTATCCAAAACAGCTGAAGACATTTGACTGGCTGCAAAACGTTCCCAGATCAATTTGTATAAGCGGAATTGATCACGACTCATTAGTGGCTTCAATGTATCCGGTTCACGGATTGCAGAAGTTGGACGAATCGCTTCATGCGCATCTTGTGAATTTGCTGCTTTTTTAGAATACTGGCGTGGTTCATCAGGAACGAACTCTTTACCGTATTTTTCTAAAATAAATTCTTTCACTTCTTCTTGTGCTGATGCTGCTACACGGGTTGAATCGGTACGCATATAGGTAATCAAACCAACGGTTCCTTCTTTACCTAGATCGATACCTTCGTATAATTGTTGAGCTACTGACATCGTTTTGGCTGCACGGAAGTTTAATTTACGAGCGGCTTCCTGCTGTAAAGAAGATGTTGTAAATGGTGCAGATGGATGACGCAAACGTTCACGTTCTTTGACATTGGATACTTCAAAAGAAGAATCTCCAATCGCCGCTAGAATTTCTTTCACTTCGGCTTCATTATGAAGTTCCTTTTTCTCGCCATTTAAGCGGTTGAACTTCGCTTCAAACGTTGTATCATTAATCGTTAATTTCGCTGTAATACTCCAGTACTCTTCAGCTACGAAATCAGAGATTTCATTTTCACGATCAATAATAATTTTAACAGCTACGGATTGAACACGACCTGCGGACAAACCTTTTTTTACTTTTTTCCATAACAATGGACTGATTTTGTACCCTACTAATCGATCCAGTATACGACGTGCTTGTTGAGCGTTTACAAGATCCATATTAATTTGACGCGGTGTTTTGAAAGCGTCTTTTACTGCTTGTTTGGTGATTTCATTAAATACAACACGACACATTTCGGTTTCGCCAACGTCAAGCGCATGAGCCAAATGCCATGCTATTGCTTCACCTTCGCGATCCGGATCGGCTGCGAGATAGACTTTTTTCACTTTTTTACGGGCATCTTTTAATTCTTTGAGGATAGAACCTTTGCCTCGAATCGTAATATATCTAGGATCAAAATTATGTTCTACATCAACACCTATTTGGCTTTTAGGCAAATCGCGAACATGTCCCATAGATGCTTTAACAATATATTTACTACCCAGGTACTTACCGATTGTTTTTGCTTTTGCCGGTGATTCTACAATAACCAGTGTATCTGCTGCCATTAGGTTCGTCCCCCTTTCATCATTTCTATCTTTTATATTATTTATATTAAGGTATATAGCGCACCAGAGCGTTGACTGATCTGTTTTTTTATGATTAAAGATAACAGAACGGTATGCAAAAGTCCAAAATCAAACTTCGATTGAATATGTAATTCATCAATCGTTGCATCACCCTGCTCCAATATAAGGTATATCGTTTTTTCGTCTGTTGTCAAATCGAATTTTGCAGAAAAGTCTGAAATTGGAGGTTTTGAAGCACTCATTTGACTGGATTTTTCTTTCATTTCGTACGGATTATCACACCGTTTGATTAAACTTGAATCATATTCCTTCATTATATCTTCTGTAGAGGTAACCAGAATGGCTCCTTGCTTCAGTAGAGAAAGCGTCCCCTGACTTTTGGGAGAAGTGATTGGCCCCGGTACAGCAAAAACATCACGATTCTGTTCCATGGCAAAATCAGCGGTAATCAAAGAACCACTTCTAGCATCAGCTTCAACAACCACAGACCCGTAAGAGAGCCCTGATATAATACGATTACGTTGTGGAAATAGCCCGGGTGAGGATTTGGTACCTATCGGATACTCAGATAATACAAGTCCTTGATCAGCAATTCGATGATACAATGAGCGATTTTCCGCAGGATAAATAGTATCAATCGCTGTGCCTAGAACAGCAATAGTCTGTCCATTCGCTCGAAGCGCTGCTTCGTGACATACACTATCAATACCTCTCGCCATTCCACTGACTATCGTAACACCACGCTCTGCCATTTCACCAGCAAGTAACTCACCAACTTTCCGTCCATAAGCGGTCGGAACCCTTGTCCCTACCATACCGATACAGAAGCTAGATAGCAGTTCTACCCGTCCTTTAGCATATAAGATCCATGGCGGTTGAAAAGTTTCCTTCATTAAAGTAGGATACTCCTCATCAAGCATCGTGATAATATGAATTCCTTGCTCCTCATACTTCTTTATTTTGGTTTGGAGATACTCTGGTTGTAGCTGTTCAGGTAAAGATTGAGCTACTTTCTCAGGCATGCCTAATCCACGCCAGCTTCCGGCATCCCATTCCGGCAGTTCGCGCAGATCTACATGATTCTGCAATATATCCTTCATTCTTTTCCAACCTATACCAGAAGCTTCACATAGTCCAAGCCATATCCATTTATCATCCATTGTAATGATCTCCTTTTCAGGAGCAGGAACAAATCGTCCTTCTCCATTTAATCGTAAACCTAACTATTTTGCAAGCGTTTACTTCATTTTTAGGTATTTTCTTCCATTATTCTAAGTCATTTTGAGGTAAAAAAAGCTAAATGAACGCAAAAAAAGCAACCTTTGTCTCCTCAAGAGAATACAAAGGTTGCTTACCTTATACGTCCGTTACTATCTAATTACATTCATTATAAAGAACAGACTGTAAAAAGTCTATATAGGAGTATTAAAGTCCCTTTTTAGTGCGTAGTACACTCACTTAAAAGACCTTTTTCTTCTAAAACTTCAACTAATGTTGAACCCATTTCAGAAGGAGTAGGTGCTACTTTAATACCGCAAGATTCTAGCTTAGCAATTTTTTCAGCAGCAGTACCTTTACCACCGGAAATGATTGCGCCTGCATGTCCCATACGTTTGCCCGGAGGAGCTGTAGCGCCGCCGATAAAGCCTACTACAGGCTTCGTCATATTCGCTTCAATCCACTCTGCCGCTTCTTCTTCTGCTGTACCACCGATCTCACCAATCATAATGACTGCGCGAGTATTCGGATCTTCGTTAAACATTTTCAGAATATCAATAAATTCTGAACCTTTAACTGGATCTCCACCGATACCTACAGCAGATGATTGACCGATTCCACGAGTAGACAATTGATGAACAGCTTCATACGTTAATGTACCACTACGTGATACAACACCTACATAACCTGGCTTGTGAATATAACCTGGCATAATACCAATTTTACATTCGCCTGGTGTAATAACACCCGGGCAGTTAGGTCCGATTAAGACTGTTTTTTTGCCTTCTAGATAACGGGATACTTTAACCATATCCAACACTGGAATACCTTCTGTAATACAGATAACCAGATCTAGTTCAGCATCGATTGCTTCAAGAATAGAATCAGCTGCAAATGCAGGAGGTACATAGATAACACTTGCTGTAGCGCCTGTTTTTTCCTTAGCTTCTACAACCGTATTAAAGACTGGCAATTTAACTGTTTTGCCATCTTCCAGTGTAATCTCAACATCAGTTCCACCTTTACCAGGTGTTACGCCACCAACCATTTGAGTACCGTAATCTAGCGCACCCTTAGTATGAAAGAGTCCTGTTGCCCCGGTAATACCCTGAGTGATGACTTTTGTATGCTTATCTACCAAAATACTCATTGTTTAGACACAGCTCCTATCACTTAATTTAGGTCCTGGATTTTATACGAGAGCTACGATCTTCTGTGCTCCGTCCGCCATAGAATCCGCGGCAACGATGTTTAGCCCTGATTCGGCGAGAATTTGTTTACCTAAATCTACGTTCGTACCTTCAAGTCTTACAACTAAAGGACGATCCAGACCGATTTGTTTGGCAGCTTCAACTACGCCGTTAGCGATAACATCACAACGCATAATACCACCAAATATATTAATGAAAATACCTTTTACACTACTATCGGACAAAATAATTTTGAATGCTTCTGTTACTTTCTCCGTTGTTGCACCGCCCCCTACGTCAAGGAAGTTAGCCGGTTCGCCGCCATAATATTTGATAATATCCATCGTAGCCATAGCCAGACCTGCACCATTAACCATGCAACCGATATTACCATCAAGAGCGATATAACTTAGATCGTATTTGGAAGCTTCAATTTCTTTTGCATCTTCTTCATCCAGATCACGAAGTTCAAGAATATCAGGATGTCTAAAGATCGCATTCGAATCAAAATTCAATTTTGCATCCAAAGCAATAACTTCACCGTCACCAGTAACAACTAGCGGGTTGATTTCTGCGATAGAGCAATCTTTTTCGATAAAAGCAGTATACAATGCAGTCATAAATTTAGCTGCTTTGTTCACTTGTTTTGTCGGAATATTGATTGCGTATGCTAGTTTACGAGCTTGGAACATTTGTAGACCAATAGCCGGGTCTACGGTTTCACGGAAAATCTTTTCAGGTGTTTTCTCAGCGACTTCTTCAATTTCAGTGCCGCCTTCTTCAGATGCCATGATCACGACTCTACCTGTAGCACGGTCGATAACAACACCTATGTAATATTCTTTTTGAATATCACAGCCTTCTTCGATTAGAAGTCGTTTAACTTCTTTTCCTTCAGGACCTGTCTGATGTGTTACAAGCACTTTACCCAAAATCTCTTGAGCATAAGTACGTACTTCGTCCAGACTTTTAGCTACTTTAACTCCGCCAGCTTTACCACGACCACCAGCATGAATTTGAGCTTTGACCACACACACTGGGCTGCCCAGTGATTGAGCTGCTTCTACAGCTTCTTCTACCGTGAAAGCAACTTTACCTTCCGGTACAACTACTCCGTACTGTTTAAGTACTTGTTTTCCCTGATATTCATGGATATTCATTCAATAAATCCTCCTATCAACATGAATGCATTCCGGCAAGAGCCCCCGGCAAATCAATAACCTTCAATATTGTAACATGTTTTTAAAACGCTTTCCTTAAAAATTTCGCCAATTTACTCCATTTACTGGAAGTTATCTTGAGTAAGCTAGCTCTTACTTAATATATCATGTATACGCTATCAAAGTAAAAAAACAAAAGCCCTTTTACCAAAATTCGATAAAAGGGCTCTATTTCAACCGATACGGTGTTACACAAGATACCTGTATTTTGTATACATTAAGACTTGTTATTCGCCATTTCGATATTTGTTTGGTGTACATTATGAAGCAACTGTTTAAATTCGCCTAGCAATTCTTCGAGTTTCTTCGTATTCATACATGTTCCATCCATAACATCTTGTGGAATATTAACTGCTTGTTCCTGCAACTGCTGGCCTGCTTCAGTCAATGTAATATGCACTTTACGCTCGTCCTCTGTAGAACGTTTACGAATAATCAAGCCAGCGGCTTCTAAACGCTTAAGCAAAGGAGTCAATGTACCTGAATCCAAATACAAAGCATTTCCTAATTCTTTAACTGTACACTCTTGTTGCTCCCATAACACGATCATTACGAGATATTGAGAATAAGTCACTCCCAAGCGATCCAATAGCGGTTGATACATTTTAGTCATTTCGCGAGAAGAAGCATAAATAGCAAAACAAAGTTGATTTTCAAGCTTTAACTGCGGATGTGGATACTCATTAGAATCTGTAGTCATGCTATATCACCTACCTATAATTATTATAAAAGATATTTTTCTTTAACTAATATTTTACCCAAATACAAAAAAATGAACGACTAACAAGAGTGTGCGAAATCTACTTTATAGATATGATTATATCATAAAATCTACTGATTTACATAAAGATAGCGAAAAATATTTTACTTTTCATATTAATTGTGTTAAATTTAATTTTGTAAAATAAATTATATAAAAAGGTGGAGTTATTCATGTTAACTATCCAACAAAAAATGTATGAAACTACAGTAAAAGCAGTTGGAGGTCGTGCAGGTTATGTTGAATCTTCTAGCCCTGAACTTCGTTTAGATATTGCAACACCAAAAGAAATGGGCGGCGCTGGCGGTGCTGGTACTAACCCTGAACAATTATTTGCAGCAGGATATTCTGCTTGTTTTGATAGTGCTCTAAATATGGTTGCTCGTATGCAAAAAATCAAACACGAAGGTACAGAAGTAAATGCTACTGTAAGCTTCGGTAAAGCTGAAGATGGCGGATTTGCGCTTGCTGTTAAAATGGATGTTTTGGTTAAAGGTGTAGAGCGTGATGTAGCTATGAAGTTAGTAGAAGAAGCTCATAACGTATGTCCTTACTCTCGCGCAACACGTGGTAATATCGCTGTAGAACTAAACGTTATCTAATATTAGATTGTCCAACTTGTACTTTATCCCTATAAACCCTTTCTAACTCTACCCCCTTAATATAGAGTTTAGAATATCGATTTTGAGAATATTACAAAAGAAGCAGTCCCCTAACTGCTTCTTTTTTCTATGCAAATAAAACATTTTTGTTCTATTTTGATTTATTTTCAGAAAATATGATATTATTACAAACATTCCAAAACGTTGCTATGACTGATATTTTCTAATTATGATTATGGATTCACGGTTCTTACAAAATGTAAGATTCGTGTCAAAATCGACTGTTGTGTGTATGTATGTTATAGTGAAAAACGTTATTTATTTTTCATATTCAAAAGATTCATCGCCTTACAGATGAACTTAACACACAGGAGGTCCAATTTATGAAACTCAAAATCAGTACTTTTCTACTTGCACTCACCGTCGTAGCTGCGACCGCCGGCTGTTCTAATGGCAACACAGAAACACCAGCTAGCACGACAACCCCAACAACAACTAATGAATCTACAGCCACTGATTCTACAGCAACAACAGATGAAGGTGCAGCTGTAACTGACAACGAAATGGCTACAACTGAAGACGCAACTACGACAGACCCTGCTACAGAAAGCACAGACAAAACAACTACAGATGCTACTACTGATAGCACTGCAACAGATGTTTCTGCTGAGAAAGTAGCAAGTGCCATCAAAGCGCAAAAGATCGATTTGATCTCTGCTCCAGATGAGCAAAACAGCTGGGTATTGAATGATGTAAAAGCTACTCGTTATGTAACAGATAAAGACTTGAATAAACAGGAAACTGTTTCTATTTATAGCTTCAAATCAGCTGACGATGCTAAAAAAGGGTTGGAAGATTTGAAAACTCAAACAAGCAAAACCCCTTACGATTTGCTTAACAAATCCACTTACACTAAAGGTAACGCTGTAGTGGTATATTGGTTTGAGCCTTCTTTAAACAAAGGTAGCAAAGAAAAAGGAATGTTAGACGCTAAACTTCAAAAAGCTGTAGATAGCTTGTAAGTTAGATTCAGCTTCTTGAACCTAGTTCCTTTTGAGTATTTGATCCAAAATCTTTATTATACTGTTTAAAAACAGACTATAATATTAAATGAGCTAAACAAAAAGAACCGTTTATAAAAAACGGTTCTTTTTGCTGTATTTATTATTACCAGCATTCTAAGAGTGCTCTGTTTTGCTGCTCACCATTATTTGGATAATTACTCTCTTCCACCTGTAAAAGGATTGATCTCATACGTCAGATCTCGACCTGCTTTTTTTTCTTCATGCGCTATACGTTTACCAATCGCTATGTGATACCAAATTCCTGGGGCAGAAAGCAATACCATAAATAACAAATACCATACTATAACCATATTTATCAGCTCCTAAATATTAGTCAGCTTCACAATATTTCCATTCATCTTCTGGCATTTCATATTCGTCGGAAGAAAAACGTTGTTCTTGGAAAGGATCAGCTACATTATGAAAGCCATGATCTTCCCAGAATCCACGTCGGTCTTCTTTCATAAATTCAATACCACGCACCCATTTGGCACTTTTCCAAAAATAAAATTTCGGAACAACCATCCGTAATGGCCCACCATGCTTAGCAGTAATCGGTTGATCATCATAATTCCAAGCTAATAATACATCTTCGTCCATCAGATCTTTCAAAGCTACATTGGTTTCATAATCAGGATCTGCATGAATCATTACATATTTTGCTTCTGATTTGACTTTCAATACCTTCATTAGATCAGCAAATTTGACGCCTTCCCATGCTGTATCAAATTTAGACCAGCGAGTCACACAATGAATATCACTGACAGTACGAGTGACTGGTAACTTTTGCAAATCTTCAAATGTAAATAATTGCTCTTCTTCAACTTCGCCAAAAATACGCAAATTCCAAAAATTCATATCATATTCAGGTACACTACCTTCATGCAAAATCGGAAAACTTTCAGTAAGTGTCTGTCCCGGAGGTAAGCGACGTTGTAAATCTTGCTCTAATATAGGCGTTTGCGGAATTTTAGCGCCTTTTAGACGATCTGCTTTATTCTGCATCATTGCCCCTCCTGTCTTTTTGTATTCATATTCTATATTTTAACATTAATTTTTGCGTATTTATAGCAATTCATCTGAGTACTGATTCAATAAAGTCTAGTATCCTTAGATCTATACTACAATCATGAACTCTTTATAAAAGACTTCAGTAACTATTCACTATCGCTTTAATCTTTGATGAAATCGGACATATATAGGGTGAATATTGAGTTATTGTCTATCTGTTACCTATATTGAGCAAAATCAGTACATATTTTGCTTTACTATGGACAAAAATAGGGTCAATACTTGGGTTCCTATTTATTTGCCCTATTTTTGTCCATAATAAATAATACTTTTGATCAATGACCCTATTTTTGTCGCATTTCATTTCAAAATAACGCTAATAATCACTGTGATTATGGCTGATTGACACCCTAATTTTGTCCATAGTATACCCTACAATTGTCTATACTTCGTCCTATTTTTGTCGCACTTTACCCTAAAGTTGTCTATAGTTTGAACCTAAATCTGTCTGACTTCTGCCCTATTTCCGTCTACAAATGACCCTAAAACTGTCCATAATTCACCCTATTTTTGTCCGATATTAAGGCTGGCAAGCTAGGATTATCAACAGATATCATCGACTCTAAACAAGTAAAATATTTAAAACAATAAAAACAAGATATGTAAAATAAGATAAACAACTCAAAGTAAGATATTGTGCTGCTTAAGCTACTTTTATCATAGATTATCTATTATAATGAAGGAACGTCTTGGAGGTT
Organism: Paenibacillus nuruki; assembly: GCF_001721045.1. Classification (GTDB taxonomy): domain Bacteria; phylum Bacillota; class Bacilli; order Paenibacillales; family Paenibacillaceae; genus Saccharibacillus; species Saccharibacillus nuruki. Next base: position 124,758 of record NZ_MDER01000035.1, read on the forward strand.
ATATAACATATGAAGAAAAATAATCTGGTTACAAAGTCTAATGATCTTATTGAAATGCCTTTAAAAATGAGTGTAGTTGAACTACGCATTATTTATGTACTGATCAGCATCATTTCACCGGAAGATCAAGAATTTCAACGTTACCGATTTAAGATTAGTGAATTTGCCAAATTAGCAGGTGTGAAAAATAAAAATATTTATGCACAAGTAAAAGAATACACACTAAATCTAATGTCCCATCCTTTTTACATAAATGAAAACTTACAAGTAAACTGGTTGGCATCTGCGGAATACTTTCCGAATGAGGGCATAATTGAAGTCGAATTTTCGCCCAAGTTAAAACCTTATCTTCTTCAATTGAAGGAAAAATTCACTTCATTTCGTCTAAACGATATTCTAAAGCTTAAAAGTGCTTATTCTATGCGCATCTATGAGCTTTTAAAACAATATGAGAAACTAGGTCAGCGTACTCTCAAAGTTCAACGTTTAAAAGAACTACTAGGTATCGAAGATCAATATCCCGTTTACTCCGACTTTAAAAAGCGTGTGATCACCAAAGCACAACAAGAAATCAACAAAAGTACAGATATCGAATTCAGTTATGTGGAACGTAAAAGCGGTCGTAAAGTAGATGAAATTGTATTTACGATCAAAACAAAAGCCAAACAAAATGTCACGATTCTTCCAGCTACTGAAGCGGTATCCTCAGTACAAACCCATACAGCTCATCGTTTAAGCGATCGTTTGAAAAAAGAATTTGGATTAACGACGATAACGATCCAAACGATTTTAAAAGCGTACGAAAAAGACTATATCACTGAAATTCTAGATATCGTCAAAATCGATGTACTGAGTGGACGTGTACATGATATTCCAGCTTATACAGTCGCTGCGCTGAAAAATGATTATCGCAAAAAGAAAACGGAGCTTGATATGGAGCTAGAGCGCCAGCACACATTGAAATTAGAAAAAGAACAAAAATCGCAGTTACAACAACAATATTATGCGGCTGTTGCTGAAAAGTTGAATCAGTACATTATTGCTATGAGTGAAGAACAGCTAAATATAGAAGTTCAAGCGATGTTACATAGTGTAGCTGACAAAGATATCGAAATTATTATCACAGATGTTCGTGATCCACAATTGATGTCTGGTGGTTACTTCAGACAATATCTCAATAAAAAATACTTTAGTGATTATACATTTGATGTATTTATGCTAGACATCACAAAAGCTTAAAAAAGAGAAGTAGCTATAATAGCCACTTCTCTTTTTTATGACATCATTACATCATCGGTGCATAAGCGCGAAGAAAAACGCGTACGCCTTCAGTAATGATATGCTTCACTTGCTTTTGATCCAAATCCTTAGGGTTCGGTTGATTAAATACCAGCAGAATCGTTAGTGCAGCAAAGTGCTTGGTAGCCATATGAGGATCAGGGATATTCAGTAATTTATTTTCTCCAAACGCTATAAACCTCTTGATAATGCCTTCTTCTGTTGCACGATCCATATCTTCATAAAAAGATTCTGGCAAATTAGCAACCTCTACCATAGCTAGACGGATCAAAGCTTTATAATCAGACGAACCATTGGCAAAGACAACTATTTGTTCACAAAATAAAATAAGAGCTTGCTCCAAATCATCAAATTCCAAAAGATGATCTGAAATTCCTTGTTCAATCATATTTAGAACCGTTGCACTGGTTTCTTCCATAACCGTAAGTAATAAGTGTTGTTTATCCCCATAATAATCATACACTGTCCGTTTAGAAACTCCTGCTCTATGAGCAACAGCATCAACACTGGATTGGTTAAATCCCTCAGATAGAAAAAGTTCTCGTGCTGCTGCAATAATTTTAGTTCGTTTATCTAAAGAACCTTTACGAACTTTTTTATTTTCTATCGTATTCATTCTCAAATTCCCCCCTTATAAGTATATTATCAAAAATTGATTAAAGTTCCACTTTACTTATTACACTGCACGGTATAGTATAATTCATTATCTGCTATATCCCAAGGAGGATTCTATACATGGAAACGATCTTTTCTTCTATTGATGTGCTTATTGTTGGAGCTGGACCTACAGGACTTACACTTGCTTGCGATCTTGCCCGTCGAAATATTAGCCACCGCATTATTGATAAAAACACTGTATATAACGTAGCATCTCGATCCAAAGCTATTCAACCTCGTTCCCTTGAGGTCGTTGATGATTTGGAAGCTATTGACTACATTTTAGATACAGGTGTTGTCGATTTGCCTGTTCGTTATTATACTGCTGATGGTAAAAGTATAGATAAGCCATCTATTACTGTTGCCGCTAGCAGCAAGTTTGAGACACCCTATCGTCATCCAGTCTGGATTGCTCAATTTGATGTAGAAAAAGCATTACGTGATTGCTATGTTATTCTTGGAGGTCAAGTCGAGTTAGGGATAGAAGCTGTAAAGCTTGTTCAAGATTTGGATGGAGTAACAGTAACTGTCAAGACATCGCAAGGCGAAGAGCAAATTCATGCTCGTTATGTAGTCGGTGCAGATGGAGGTAAAAGTAATATTCGCAAGTTTATTCAATTGCCATTAGTTGGCGAGACATACGATGATGAGCGGTGGTATCTGGGAGATATACAATTAGAAGGTCTGGATCGTGATCGTATTCATATTTGGACATCTTCAGAAGGAATGTTAGGGATAACTCCACTACCCAAATCGAATATTTGGCAACTGCAAGCCACTATTTCAGCAGAAATTCAAAACCCAGCAGAACCATCTTTAGAATTGTATCAGACTATGTTGGATCAACGAGCTGGTACTGGGCGTGTTAAGCTCACTCATGCATCCTGGCTTTCTATTTACCGAATCAATGTGCGAATGGTTGAATGTTATCATAGCCATAGAGTTTTCCTTGCTGGTGATGCGGCACATGTTCATTCTCCAGCAGGAGGTCAGGGTATGAATACAGGGATGCAAGATGCGTATAATCTTGGATGGAAACTAGCCGCTGTACTTCAAGGAGCTGATACTCATTTACTCCATACGTATGATGAGGAGCGCCGTCCAATTGCTCAAGCTGTTCTTCAAGATAGTTCTAAGAAAATAAAAGCAGTTACTGCAACAGTAACTGAAAGTGGGTCATTATCTCAATCTCTAAGTACAATATCCGATGATCTAACAAGCGGGCTTTCTATTTCCTATCGCTCCAGTTCTCTTACTCGTTCATTTACTGGAAAAAACACTCCTCTTTTACTACCTGGAGATCGTGCTCCTAATGCTGATATTCTGCAAAGTGAAAAATTTTCCGGAACTATTTTTGATCTGCTACGTGGTACACACTGGACAGTTTTAGCTTTTGTAAATCATACCGATTCTTCTATATTGGAAAACCTTACTCATGACCAGCTTCGCTTATATTCTATACTTCCATCACACACAGAGAGAACAGATCATATCATTGATAAAGCAGGAAATGCTTATCGAATTTACAATATATCAAATGAAGAACTACTATTGATTCGTCCAGATGGCTATATTGCACTACGTACTTCTATAGAAGAGTCACGATCTATTTTACAATATTTAAATGCTATCTATTACTTAAGTTAAATAGACTGTCTTATCCCAATTAGCAAGAAAGTGAACAGAAGGAATGAGATAAGTCATTCCTCCTGTTCACTTTTTTTATCTATTTTACATTAATATATGTTACTACTTATCCATGCATCGGATTACTCAGGTCTAATTGACGATATTGAATCGCTTCTGCAATATGAACCGCTTCAATCTGCTCCATATTTTCCAGATCAGCAATCGTTCGAGCTAATTTCAAAATTCGATCTCTCGCTCGCATACTCATTCCTAATTGTTCAAAAGCTGTTTCTAATAGTTGATTAGCAGAATCAGATAAGAAGGTATATTCACGTAACCATTTACCTGATAATTCACTATTCCAATGAATATCCAAATGCTGATAGCGATTCAATTGAATCTGGTGTGCTTGCTCTACGATAGCACGCATACTTGCCGAATCATAGCCTGTATCTTCTGTTCCTTCTTTGGCTCGTTGCCAATCTTGTTCGGTAGGACGAGGCACTTCTATTTGTAGATCTATTCGATCCAATAATGGACCTGAGATCTTGGAACGATAGCGAGCAATCTGGCTATGACTACATGTGCAAGGATGAGCAGCATGTGTACTCCCTAGATATCCACAAGGACAAGAATTCATCGAACCTGCTAATAAGAAATTAGCGGGAAATGAAAATACAGCTCGTGCTCTACTGATTGTTACTTGATGATCTTCAAGCGGCTGTCGTAATACTTCTAATACCGATCTTGGAAACTCTGGCAATTCATCTAAAAATAATATTCCTTGATGCGCCAGGCTGACTTCTCCCGGCTTAGGTATACTTCCCCCTCCAATCAATCCTGTAACTGTTGTACTGTGATGAGGGGCGCGAAAAGGACGCACAGAGATTAAGCCAGCATTAGAGTCTTTGAATCGTCCTGATACACTAAAAATTTTAGTCACTTCCAGTGCTTCAGCATCAGTTAAGACAGGCAAAATAGTAGGTAGACGTTTAATCAACATCGTCTTTCCTGTACCGGGAGGACCTAATAATAAGATATTATGCATTCCTGCGGCAGCAATCATTAATGCTCGCTTCACATGTTGCTGTCCGAATACATCTCCATAATCTTCTTGCATCGATGACGTGGGATGCTGGATATGTTCTTTTTTGACCTTTTGTACACGTAATGGGGACAGAATGACCATTTTGCGTGGATCTGATTTCTTTTTCGATTTATTCATCGAATCATCTATCGCTGTAGCGAGTTTCTGTTCATTGGGAGAAGAATGAGCATGAATTTGCTTTACTTTAATCTCAGGCTGATCGGGTAAAGACATGCGGAAAGATTCAATATGATCTTGCGATACACGCTGATTTGCTTTCGTATCGGAATCATGTTGTGAACCAGCAAACAAATCATTTAGATGATGAATAGCATATACTTCTATCCCTTCTACTAGCGCAGCTTCTGTTGCATTTTCTTGAGGAACCAATACTGCTTTTAACCCATGCTGACGAGCGGTATCGACCATAGACAACACCCCCGGAACAGGTCGCAAAGTCCCATCTAATGCTAATTCTCCAATTAACAAGATTTGATCTTGATCCGGCAAAACAATCTGATCACTTGTTGTCAAAATACCCATCGCAATCGCAAGATCAAAGGCTGAACCTTCTTTGCGTAAATCTGCGGGTGCCAGATTGATCGTCACTCGTTGATTAGGAAAAGTAAATCCGCAATTTTTAATCGCAGAACGCACTCTTTCGATCGATTCTCGAATCGCTGAATCGGGTAATCCAATAATCGCAACCATGGGTAGACCATTCGATAAGTCTGTCTCGACTTCCACCATAACTCCATTGATTCCATGTAAACAAGCACTAAATAATTTACCATACATAATAAAAAAACACCCTTTCTCCAAAAACCTTGTTAATCTCGCAACTGATTACAGTGCGGATAGAACTACCGGTTTATTGAAAAAGGGTGCTTCCTCTATTTTCAATAGATTTTATTTACAACTCATTATACAAAAGCAGCTACAATATGCTCCAACTCTACCACTTGATAAGAATGATTCATCTGAATCGTTATCACATCATAGCGAAAAGGAAAATGTGACTGCCCTTTGTGATGCGCATAGACTTCTGCGGTTTCCCGAATTTGTTTTTGTTTGCGCCAGTCGACAGATTCAGCGGGCGTGCCATATACATCACTTGTACGACTTCGCACTTCTACAATCACAATCGTGCCTTCGTAAAAAGCAATAATATCCAACTCACCACTACGACAGCTCCAGTTGCGATAACCAATCTGATAGCCTTGTTGTTCTAAATAATAAGCAGCGGTATCTTCGGCAATACGTCCTTTGTATTTGCGATCATCTGTTTTCACCAATCATGACCGCCTCGATTCAAATTCTTATCTGCACGATAAATAAAGCTAAGCACTTCAGCAACCAGTTCAAACAATTCACCCGGAATTTGTTGATCAAGATCAAGCTTCGACAATACTTCAACTAACGCCGCATCTTGTTGCACAGCTACTCCTGCTTCTTGCGCTTTTTCCAGAATACTTTCGGCAATTCTTCCTTTACCTTTGGCTACTACTATTGGAGCTGAATTTTGATTTGGATCGTATTTAAGAGCAACGGCTCTTTTGGCTCTCATTGCCATATCGTCTTTGGGTTTATTCATATTTTCATATCCACCCCTTTGTAATCAGGCGGTGCATAACGTTGTAAAAGATCATGATCTGACATACCTGTACTGTTTTCATTAGTAGCACTGGATCGAACAGGCATGGCATCTACTTTAAGAGATAACAATTGATAACCTAATGCACTCATCGCTGTAGCCATTTCTTCACGTTTACTTTCAACAAGAGGTGCGAGTTGTTCCAGATCATTATGCACTTTAAGAGTAACGATTTTGTCTACGACATGTACATCGACAAGAGTGGGTCCTAATGAATGCATATCTAGGTCAAACCATAGACGGCAATTAGAAGCGTCTAATTCTCCTTTAGGGCCACGGCGAGATTGAATCTGTACAGAAGCTGTTTCCTGTCCATCTGGACCTTTAAATGGAACAAACATCGTGACCTGTGCAAAAGGAGCAGTACGATCTGTATTTAGCAATAATTGCTGACCTGTTAATTGCTGAACTAGCTGTTGTGCGGCTTCTTTCAACGCTGGAGGAACATCATCTGCGGCTGTCAATTGAAGTAAGATTCCTTTTAATGTATCTTGAACTTTGCTAACAGCATCATCCGTATTCGAAGCCATTTGTTGTGCAATATGAGCTGGATTCGTCGCATCTACACTATTACGGTTATTTAGAAGTGCAGGATTCAGTAAAGGATCTGCTTCTGTTAGTGTATTCTGCGCATTAATTGCTGCTTGCGCCTGTGCATTGGCAGTCACTTGCTTCGGATTCATGGTGTTTTGCAATTCGGCATCTGGAGCTATCTGATCTGGATTTGTTGCGATTTGTTGGAATCCATTCGGATTAGCAACACGAGCTGTAGGTGCAGGCAATAGTTCTTCTAATGTAGGATTTGGCATACCATTAACCATATTCATATTAGACTGAAGAGCTGGATTAGCATTACGAGCCGTTGCAGGGTCTGTTGATGCTTGCGCAAGTCCATTAGCTCCCAAAGATATGGTTGTCTGCTCAGAGCGTGTAGCTACAGCTTCGGGGGCTGTATTATTTACACTTGCACGTGCTACTTGTTGTTCATGCTCTGCTCCAAGCAATTTCAACACACGACCCAACCACGGTTCTGTTGCTTGAGCTTTGGGACTACCTGTTGCTGCTGTATTTGTAGAATTAGCCAGAACTGATGGAGCATCCTCCGCAGTGTTTGACGGACTAATCGTTGTAGAAGCATTTGTCGTTGTCCCTTGTGCTTGCTGTGTTGGATTATTGGCTGTTGTGGTCACAGGTGCTGTTGGCGATTGAGGACCATTTGGATTAGGTACAGATGGTAAAGTCATTTTGCCACTATTAACATCTGTATCTGGATTGGCAGATTGTGCAACGATACTTCCCAATTGATCCAGTACCGTTTGTAATTTACCCAGTAACACAGATGTGGGATTATTATTTTGTGCTGGATTAGCATTTCCTTGAACTGCCTGATTAGGTGTCGATGGATTCGATGCTACATTCTCTGGCGCTTGATCGCTAGTTGTACCTTTACCTAGATTCGATGCATTTTCTTGTACTTGTGTCACGGTAGCACGAACCAGATTATCCAGATTGCTTAACAGATCATGAAGAGGAGGTCCAAATATCGCTTGCTGTAGACCGCTCACACTCTGTGCTGTCACAGGTAGACCCCGCTGAATCGCTACAGCCGCAGATTGTACCCATTCACCTACAGGTACACCAGCTGGCTTTTGAGACAGTGTTGATTGTATATTTTTGACGTTATCGGCATTAAGCGTTATACCCGACGCTCTCATCTGAGTAATCATTTCACGATTTTCTTTGGTATCTGGTAAATTAAAAGATTCTAATACTTCTCCCATCGACGCATTAGATAAAGGATTCGATGGATTGCCTGTTACAGGTTTTAAAACAGGTAACCCGTCTGAATCAGGAGCTTGTACTTGTAATAATGTAGTTGCTCCTTGTTGCAAAGGAGTCTCTAATTTGGCTCTAACTTTAACACCTTGAATCTGGACAACTGCTTCTTGCCCATCTTCCGATACGCTTGTCACCACTCCGCGGACAACTTGACCTTCTTTCAACTCCATTTGCCGTGCTTCACCTGGCTTGCTATCACCTATAAGCCCACGGAATAGCGATCCAATATTCATAGTCATCCCTCCTATCATCGTTTCTAGTTCATCATGATCTCTATTTTTGTATCACTAACAAGTAGACTATAAATAACTTCAACATTATGAAGACCATTTGTAGTCGATGCTTATGTATATTTTGATTTACGATTCGTCCTTTTGGTTATCTTATTTATCGGTTAAAAAGTGTCTAATCATGAGGATATGGCTGTACAAAAAAGAACCCGCTCTTTATTGTAAGATGCGGGTTCTTCCCATAGCATATCTATTGATATCTTCACATAAAGTAATATAGATGCATAATAAATCATTCTATCTTAGAATTCAATACCTTGATATCTAAAATAAAGTGGGTTGTTCGAGTAATAAATTGCCCAAAAAGCTTTTGCGATGTAATGGTGTAATCCCCTGCGCAATAATCTGAGCACGATGAACTTTGGTCGCGTATCCTTTATGACCAGCAATACCATAGCCTGGATATTGTTCTTCCCATTCACCCACACACAGACGATCACGAGTGACTTTGGCAATAATCGACGCAGCCGCAATACTGTGACTATTCGCATCACCTTTGATAATCGAGCGTTGCGGAATATCAAGATCTACCTTTTCAGCATCCACGAGAATGTAATCAGGAGATACGCTTAATTGTTGCAAAGCGATCTTCATCGCTAGCCTGGCAGCTTGCTTGATATTGATCTTATCAATCGTTGCTGCGTCTACATAACCAACACCTACAGCGAGTGCTTGCTCCATAATCTGATCATAGAGTTGCTCACGCTTTTTCTCAGACAGCTTTTTGGAGTCATTCACGCCTTCAATGATTACACCTTCAGGTATAATTACAGCTGCCGCAATCACATCTCCAAATAGACAACCTCGTCCTACTTCATCTACACCTGCAATATGGTGATATCCTTCTGTAATACATTCACGTTCATATTTTAACAATTCTGACATGATGATTCCTCCAATACTTAAGGAGTCTCCATGGAGATTCGTCCCATTTTACCTGCACGCAACTCACGCAAAATAACTTTAGACGCTTTTTCTAAATCAATGCGTCCACCACTCATTAAGCAACCACGTTTACGACCGATTTCTTCCATAATTTCTACGATTTCATTCGGGTTTTCGAAATCTTGTGGTTGTTCAGATAATTCAAAACGTTCAGCGATATTATCCCAATAGTGCTTGCAGATGTATTTCATTCCGAAATAAGCTACATCTTCTACGTTCAGAATTTCTTCACGAATAGCGCCTGTTACTGCTAGCTTATAACCGATAATTTGATCTTCAAATTTAGGCCATAAAATACCCGGTGTATCTAACAGTTCCATTTCTGTACCGACTTTGATCCACTGTTGCCCTTTGGTTACACCTGGACGGTCACCAGTCAAGGCAATACTCTTTCCTGCAAGACGGTTGATCAAAGTCGATTTACCTACGTTTGGAATCCCTACAATCAATCCGCGCATAGGACGTTGATTCATGCCTTTAGCAGCACGTTTGTCACGCTTGTCTTTCAACAAGACTTTAGAACGTTCAGCGATCTCTTTGATCCCTTGTCCACTTGCAGAGTCTAAAGGAAGAACAGCATGTCCTTCTTCTTTAAAATATTCAACCCATTCTGCTGTCACTTTGGGATCAGCCAAATCGGATTTGTTCAAAATAATCATTCTCGGTTTGCCCTGCAAAATCTCATCAATCATTGGATTACGACTGGAGAGTGGCAGACGTGCATCCACGAGTTCAATAACCATATCGATTAATTTAAGCTTTGCCTCGATCTGGCGACGTGCTCTTGTCATATGTCCGGGAAACCATTGAATAGCCATCGGTTTTCCCCCTTACTTCTTTAAATTAGCTGTCCGTATATGTTAGGCAGCTTTATTGTTCAACCCACTTCGCATCACTAAACGGCCAGAAAATAACATCTGCACGTCCAATAATATCTCCAAGCGGTATATAACCGATCATACGACTGTCTTGACTGTTGGAACGATTATCTCCCATTACGAATACATGACCCGCAGGTACAGTTCCATCCGGGAAATTCTCTGTTGGGAAATTGTTAATATTATAATCGCTACCTTGTGCATGTGCATTATCCAATGCCGATTGGATATAAGGCTCACTGATTTCTTTACCATTGACAGTAACTTTATCACCTTCAACTTTAACAGTGTCTCCAGCAACAGCGATAACACGTTTGATAAAGTCACGATTTTGTGAAGGAACTTTCAGTACAACTACTTCTCCAGGTTGCGGAGTACGAATATCGTATAGAATTTTGTTCACGATCACACGTTCACCCGTATGAAAATTCGGTTGCATGGATGGACCGTCTACAATAAACGGTTCAAACAAGAACCAGCGGATAACGACAACAAGTAACAAAGCAACCACAATCGCTTTAATCCACTCTTTCGTTTCGCTTTTCTTTTTCTTCTCAGGTTGTATCGTTCCTGAATCTGGATTACCTGTGTTGAGAGGTTCTTGTACTTCTGTCGTATTTGCTGCATGTACTTCATTGTTAGATGGTTTTGTGTCTTGCTCCATAGGCCATGCCTTCTTTCCTGGTTTAATTGGCGCTTTGTATATGTACCGACTAACATACTAGGACTAATCCTTATGCTACGTATACCAAGTACCTATACGATTTCACTCTATCTATTTTACACACAATTTTGTAAAAACCAAATTTTGAAGGATTCTATTCGTCAAGAAATACAAAAATCCCGTCTACAGCCGTGTATAAAGGCTGTCCGGCGGAATCGGATGTGAATCATTATCTTAAATAACAGCGTAAAAATAACGAAAAGGGCTTGTTTCACCAAGCCCTTCTCAATCGCGTATCCAAAAGGATTAACGACGCAATTCTTTAATTCTAGCTGCTTTACCGCGAAGCTCACGAAGATAGTACAATTTCGCACGGCGAACTTTACCACGACGAGCTACTTCTAGTTTATCGATTTTAGGTGAATTTACTGGGAAAGTTCTTTCCACACCTACACCGTAAGAAATTTTACGTACTGTAAAAGTTTCACCGATGCCGCCACCTTGGCGTTTGATTACAACTCCCTCGAACAACTGAACACGTTCGCGAGTACCCTCGATTACCTTAACATGCACTTTTAAAGTGTCGCCTGCACGGAAATTAGGGATATCTTTACGAAGTTGATCTTGAGTAATTTCTTGAATGATATTCATTAATAACTTCCTCCTTCCACACAGATGTTCATACGTCTCAGGGAATAATTCCTCATCATTGATCGTAGAGGACCATCAGATTCACACAACAGTCTAATATTATCATAGATCCTTATAGAATAACAATACTTTTTCAAAAAAAGTTAAAAGATATATCCACTTTAGATCATCTTTGATTCATTATCTATATGGTTAACTATTCAAAATCACTTTGTTCTAGTAGATGTTGTAGACTTTTCAAGCGATTGATTTCTTCTTCAAAAGTAAGATGATCTGTTAATCGACTATTTTCTAACGCTCGGATTCTTGCTGTCTTTTTGTGATCGATACTACGATCAATTAATTTCACGACTGTATTACGTCCACTGTAATCAGCGATAAAATACTTTTTGTACGATTCGACTTCGATATACATAAGATAGGCAAATTCCGGTAGCAAACGATTGATCACAATCGTAGCATCCTGTTCTACAAATTCTTTATTTAAAACTGAAGCATATCCCTGACTACGCAAGTCACTACTTAATCGATCCAACCATTGCACATATTCCTGTTGCAAATCATTCATGGTGTCCAAACTCCTATTCTTTGGGCTTATCCAATTCCAATATGTACCTAGAGATACAAAAAAGAATTTCCCCATAATCGACCTCTACAGATCTTCATACAGCGAAATTCTTAGGTATATTCAGTTAACTACGCTGATTGTTAAGCCATTGGCGTTCTTTGGTTGTCAAATCAGCTTGTTCTAACAATTCTGGACGACGTTCCAATGTACGAAGTAATGATTGTTCACGGCGCCACTTTTCTACATTAGCATGATGACCGGATAATAAAATATCAGGTACTTTCATCCCTCTATATTCAACTGGACGTGTATAATGTGGATATTCTAGCAAGCCTGTGCTAAACGAATCGGTTACCGCACTGTTGGCATTCCCTAATACTCCTGGTAAAAGGCGTACAATGCTGTCTACAGCCGCCATAGCCGGTATTTCACCGCCAGTAAGCACATAATCACCTATTGATATCTCATCGGTTACCAGATGCTCTCGAATACGTTCATCATATCCTTCATAATGACCGCAGATAAATATCAAATGTTCTTCCTCAGCCAATTCTTCAGCTTTGCGTTGGGTAAAAGGCTCCCCCTGTGGACACATCAAAATAATACGTGGAGATACAGATGTTGATGCAGGCGCCAAATCTTCCACAGCATCAAAAATAGGCTCAGGCTTGAGCACCATTCCCCCGCCTCCACCATAAGGTGTATCGTCTACCGTACCATGTTTACTTTTAGAATACGTACGAAAATTAATCGCATTTAATTCTACAATACCTTTGGCTGCGGCTTTACCCAGAATGCTAGAACCAAATACACCGGTAAACATTTCCGGAAATAAGGTTAGCACATCGATCTTCATCATTCCAAAAGACCTTCCATCACATGAATCAGTACCTTTTTCTCTTCAACATTAATATCAAGCACCACATCATGAATATAAGGAATCAATACTTCTTCGCCTTTATCTGGACGAACGACCCATACATCATTAGCACCCGGTTTTAAAATATCTACAATCTTACCAATTTTGGTGCCTTCTTCTGTAAAGACTTCACAATCTAGAATTTCATGAAAATAAAATTCATCTTCTTCTAGCTCGATGATATCATCTTTAGAAACTTTTAATGTCCAACCTTTATATTTCTCTACTTCATTAATATTGCCAAATCCTTTAAAACGAACCACATACATATTTTTTTGCAAACGAGAACTTACGATTTCAACTTCAAGTTTATTCCCGTTTTCTTCATTAATCATCCAGAGTTTTTTGCCTTCAGCAAAACGAACTTCAGCAAAATCGGTATTCGGATATATTTTGAGTTCTCCGCGGATACCATGTGTATTTGCTACTTTACCTACAGTTAAAAATTGTTCAGTCATGTTATTCTCCTCTAACCTGTAATCTATATTTGATCGTATTTTGATTGAAAATGTACGAAAAAGGGCTAGGACATCATCCTAACCCTCTTTCGTATATTTTTAAGACATTATATCAACGGTCACCCGTTTATTAGTCTTGACTGCTGCTGATGTAACGACCGTGCGGAGAGCCTTGGCGATACGTCCTTGCTTGCCGATCACTTTACCAGCATCGTCCGGATGGACGCTAAGTTCGTATACGATCAAGTTCTCTTTTTCCACAACGTTCACTTTTACATCATCGGGATGATCCACGAGAGCTTTAGCAATAACCATTACTAATTGTTCCATAGATACTCCTCCGAATCAGCAATTATTTTTGCTGTTTAAGCTCATGAAACTTTTTCATAACGCCCGCTTTGCTAAGCAAGTTGCGAACGGTATCAGAAGCTTGTGCTCCTTGTTGAAGCCATTGAAGAGCTTTTTCCTCATCAATCTTAGTTACAGAAGGTTCTGCAACTGGATTATAAGTACCGATTTCTTCGATGAAACGGCCATCACGAGGGGACCGAGAATCGGAAACCACGATACGATAGAAAGGCGCTTTATGAGCACCGATGCGTTTTAGACGAATACGTACTGCCACGAAAATTCACCTCCTTCAAATTAGTTCAATAATATATACATTGCATTTCCTAGGTTTAACGGAAAGGAAACTTCATTCCCTTGCCACCCATTTTTTGCATTTGTTTCATCATTTTATTGTTCTTGCCGCCGCCCTTAGGATCCATCATATCCGAGAACTGCTTCATCATACGGCGCATTTCATCGAACTGCTTGATCAGACGGTTTACTTCTGCAACAGAAGTTCCGCTACCTGTAGCAATCCGTTTACGACGACTATGATTGATTACCTCTGGATGTTGTTTCTCCTGAACAGTCATCGACTGAACAATTGCTTCAATACGTCCAACTTGCTTATCATCAACTTGAAGATTTTGGTTTTTCATTTTTCCCATACCCGGAATCATGTCCATAATCTGATCAAGCGGTCCAAGCTTTTTCACTTGATCCATTTGCTCTAAGAAATCTTCGAATGTAAATTCGGCATTACGCATTTTGCGTTCCATTTCTTTTGCCTTATCTTCATCGATATTCATTTGAGCTTTTTCGATCAAGGATAACATATCACCCATACCTAGAATACGTGAAGCCATACGCTCCGGATGGAAAGCTTCCATTGCATCTAGCTTTTCACCAAGAGTGGTGAATTTGATCGGACAACCCGTTACGGCTTTGACAGACAATGCTGCACCACCACGAGTATCTCCATCAAGCTTAGTTAAGACTACACCTGTTAATTGCAATTGAGTGTTAAAGTTCTCGGCTACATTGACTGCATCCTGACCTGTCATCGCATCTACAACTAACAGAACTTCATCCGGATTCACTAATTCATGAATCTGGCGCAATTCGTCCATCAATTCTTCATCAATATGCAAGCGACCTGCTGTATCAATAATCACGTAATCATTATTGTTATTTTTGGCTTCTTGCAAAGCTTGACGAGCAATCTCAACTGGACTTGTCTGATCTCCCATTGTAAATACCGGTGTATTGATTTGCTCTCCCAGTACTTGCAACTGTTTGATCGCTGCCGGACGATAAATATCGCCTGCAACCAGTAAAGGACGATGATTTTGCTTTTGAAGCATTTTGGCTAGTTTACCAGAGGTTGTTGTTTTACCAGCACCTTGCAAACCGACCATCATAATAACGGTTGGTGACTTCGCTGCTTTGGCAAGTTTGGACTGTGTTCCACCCATCAACTCGGTAAGCTCTTTATTAACAATGTCGATAATAACCATGCCTGGTGTGAAGCTTTCCATCACATCTTTACCGACCGCTTTTTCTTTCACTTTGGAAATGAATTCTTTTACGACTTTGAAATTAACGTCTGCTTCAAGTAACGCTAACCGCACTTCGCGCATTGCTTCGTTTACATCTTCTTCAGATACTTTACCTTTACCACGAAGTTTGCTAAATACGTTTTGCAGTCGTGTTGTTAAGCTTTCAAATGCCATGTGTCTTCACCTCCGTTTATTTCACGTTAAATAATATATGGTCTGTATATCTATATCGTACTTCTTTACATGTATAAGTATATATGAATTAATCGTTGGCTTCCAAGCGCTCTACAATATCCATCATTTGCGATTGATATTCATGTGTCACTCCACTTGAAGACAATGTCGATTTGAGCTCTTCTAAATCACGCACACGGCGATAATGCTTTTCCATCAGACCAAGCTTTTCTTCGTACATTTCTAATACTTGCTCTGCACGTTTAATATGCTCATACACCGCTTGTCGACTAATACTGAACTCTGCGGCGATCTCTCCTAGAGAGTAATCATCATGAAAATAGTATTTAAGGAACATCTGCTGTTTGTCTGTAAGTAGAAGCTCGTAGAAATCAAATAATGAATTAATTCGGGTCGTTTTATCGAGCCGATTCTCTTGACTCATATGGGGCACTCCCTCCGTCAAGGAAAAACACTTTACACCTCATCAACGTTCTATATCATAGCAAAAAATAAAATAAGATGTCAAGCATAATTACTTAACATCTTATTACTTTTATAAATGAGCTTCAAATATCGATCATTTAAGCCCAAAATATGAACTTTTTACGTCTATTTATCTATTACAAATGAATCGGCAACACATAAAATAAAATCATAAAGAAATGCAAAATGCTACCTGCGAGTACAAACAGATGCCAAACCGCATGATGAAAAGGAAATCCACGCCAAACGTAAAAGATCGTACCCAGCGTATACATTAATCCACCAATAGCAAGTAAAATAATGCCACCGCTTGCCATATTCGTTGTCAATGGTTCCCATGCGATAACAATTAACCATCCCATTAAGATATAGAAAATCGTCGACATAAATAGAAAACGTTTGACGAAGTATGCTTTAAACGCACATCCTAAAATGGCGATGCCCCATACGATTCCAAATATACTCCAACCCAGTGCCCCTTTAACAACAATTAACATCAAAGGTGTATATGTCCCTGCAATAAATAGATAAATGGCTGAATGATCAAAAATTTCAAATAAATCTTTGGCTTTGCCATCTCTGAATCCATGTACTAAGGTGGAACTGGTATACAACAACAGCATGCTGACTCCATAAATCGTAAAGCTTACTACATGCCATGGTGTACCTTTAAGTACAGCAAAAACAATTAAAATAACTAATGCAGCAATACTAAGAGCAGCTCCTATACCATGAGTTACTGCATTTGCTACTTCTTCTTTACGGCTATACGTATGTGTGAGAGCCATAAGTCACTTCCTTTCTTCGATCCAATCTTATCCCTATGCTATATGATCTACTTGATGCTTAAATGTTATGTAAGTAACTCTAGATCGTATCTGATAACGAAAATAAAAAGCAGTAGAAATCGGATAAGAGTTATCTCATTTCCGTTTGATTTCTACTGCTATTATAACTCAGTTCTGTATGAAGATGCTACTTTGGCAATCTGGCCCTACTCTTTGGAATCCGTCTTTTCAGCTTCTTCCTCTTCTTGAATCAATCCTGCAAATAAAGCATGAACAAACTGTTCACTATCAAACGGCTGTAAGTCATCAATCTTCTCGCCTAGACCTACAAATTTAACCGGTAAGTCTAATTCTTGACGAATGGCTACCACGATTCCACCTTTAGCGGTTCCATCTAATTTGGTCAATACCAGTCCCGTTACGCCACTTTTCTCACCGAATAGTTTGGCTTGGCTTAGTGCATTTTGACCTGTTGTCGCATCAAGTACCATCAGTACTTCGTGCGGAGCATCTGGAATTTCACGTTGAATTACACGGAAGATTTTGTTCAACTCATCCATTAGATTGCTTTTATTCTGTAAACGTCCTGCGGTGTCGCATAACAATACGTCTGCTCCACGCTGCTTAGCTGCGCGTACAGCATCATACATCACTGCTGCTGGGTCAGAGCCTGATTGTTGCTTAATCACTTCTACGCCTGCACGTTGGCCCCATACTTCTAATTGCTCAATAGCTCCTGCTCGGAATGTATCTCCTGCGGCAAGCAACACTTTTTTACCTTCTTGTTTGAAACGGTGTGCCATTTTACCAATTGTTGTTGTTTTACCTACACCATTGACACCTACAAATAAAATAACTGTAATGCCACCTTGTTGCATATTTAAGCCTGTATTTTCGTTTCCACGAAGTAAGCCCGTTAACTTCTCAGATAATACAGGTTGTAGTTCAGCAGCATCTTCGATTCGGCGAATACGAACTTCTTCACGAAGATCATCAATAAGCTCCATCACTGTATTTACGCCTACATCAGCGCCGATAAGAATTTCTTCTAATTCTTCATAGAACTCTTCATCAATTTTTTTGCGACGAATTACAAGGTCTGATACTTTTTCAACAAACCCTTTACGTGTTTTTTCCAAACCATCGCGGAACTGTTTAGTTACTGTTTCTGTTTTTGTAGAAATGCTGTCTTTTAACTTTTTAAAAAAGCTCATGAGATTCCTCCAGATGATCAATTATATATAGTCCATAATAAGCCTATCAAAATGTAAATAGATTAAGCGATATCTGCTTCTTCATCGTCCAATTTAACAGAAACCAGCTTCGAGACGCCGCCTTCTTCCATCGTGACTCCATATAGCACATCAGCTTCTTCCATAGTGCCTTTGCGATGAGTCACTACGATAAACTGTGTTAATCCTGAAAACTCTCTTAGATACTGTGCAAACCGCACTACGTTCGCTTCATCCAGTGCCGCTTCTACTTCATCGAGTACACAGAACGGTACAGGTTTAACTTGTAAAATGGCAAATAACAATGCCATCGCTGTTAATGCTCGTTCGCCACCAGAAAGCAATTGTAGATTTTGCAACTTTTTACCCGGTGGTTGGGCGACAATATCAATTCCTGTTTCAAGCATGCGTTCAGGATCGATCAATACCAAGTCTGCACGACCTCCACCAAACAACTTACTAAATACCGTACCAAATTGACCACGAATCGCATCAAATGTGACTTTGAAGCGTTTGGACATTTCTTCATCCATTTCGCGAATGACTTGATATAGTGTTGTTTTGGCTTCGACTAGATCGTTTTGTTGAAGCGTCAAAAATTCATAACGTTCATTCACACGTTGATATTCTTCGATCGCTCCTAGATTTACTTCACCCAGATCCATGATTTTGGATTTCAGATGACGCACTTCTTTTTCAGCCACTTCAATATCTTCTGGTAATTCATAATCTCTTTTTGCCATTTCGTAAGTGAGTTCGTAATCTTCACGCAATTTGGCTAAAATATTTTCAAGTTCTACATCCAAGCGATTGACTTGAATTTCTATTTTGCGCAATTCATCTTCAACAGTTTTGAGTTCGTTACGCTGTTCGCGTGTTTCGTTTTCTTCCAGTTCTAACTTTTGTTGAAGTCGTATTCGTTCTGCACGTTTCAATTCAAGTTGTTCACTGGTTTCTGTACGTTTACGGCGTAGACGTTCCAAATCAGTACGTTGCTTCGTTTGTTCACGCTCATTTTTTTCCAAATCTTTAAGAATAACAGCCAGTTGTTCTCGATTGCTCTCCAACTCTTGACCATAATCTTGTGATTCTTCCTGTGAACGGGATAATTGTTCTTCTAGCGAGAAGATTTCTTGACTCAGTTTACCTTCACGAATTTTGAGATCAGTTACTTTTTCTTGCAACTGTTCTTTAGCAGACTCATTCGATTTACGCATTTTTTCTGCATTTTGGATACTATCTTGAATCGCTTGCTCTTGCTTTTGCAATTCAATTAGTTTCTGTTCTGCATCTTTACGAGCTTTGGCAATCCCTGCAAGTTCTTCAGTATAGCTACTTGTCTCTTGTCCATACAATTCATATTGTTCATTCACATGACGTAACTCATGCTCGATTTGTTTGAGTTCGCTTGCGACCTGTTGTTCTTCTGTACGCTTACGATCCCCATCCGCTCGCAATTGATCCAGTCGATGTTCATGATCTTGCAGACGCTTCTGCACATCAATAATTTCTTTTTGCAGACGTTTCACTTGAGACTCGCTTTCAGTGATCTCATTTCCCAACTGATCCAATTGGCGTTTACGTCCAAGTAAATTATTATTCTTTTTGTGCTGACTACCCCCGGTCATCGATCCACCTGCGTTGACAACATCGCCCTCAAGCGTCACGATCCGGTAACGGTATCCTAATTTGCCTGCGATACGGTTGGCTTGCTCTAATGTCTCTGCAATGACTACACTGCCGATCAGACTACCGACTATCGATGCATAACGCTCATCATAGCCGACCAGTTCAGCACCAATCCCGACAAAACCTTCTGCACTTTCAGCAAGTCGTTTGTCATTATCCTGCATTTTGCGTGGACGAATAACATCAAGAGGTAAAAATGTAGCTCTACCTAATTGACGTTGCTTCAAAAATGCTATCGCTTTACGCGATACTTCTTCATTTTCCATCACCACATGCTGTACTGAAGCACCCAGCGCCGTTTCCATTGCCAGTTCTAATTTCTCAGGCACGGTGATGAGTTCGGCTACAGCCCCATGTACTCCGTGCAGTTGTGAGTTGCGTGAAGCTTTGAGCACTTCTTTAACGCCCAGCATAAAGCCTTCAAAGTCTTCTTGCATTTCCTGCATCGTATCCCGGCGAGACACTAATGCTTCACGACGTTGCTCCCATTTGCGAATAGCTGTCTGCATTTCTTCGCCAGACTTCTGTAACTTATGCAATTGCTCACTATGTTGAATATAATCAACACGCACTTTAGCAATTTCTTTGGCTAACTTATCAGTCTGTAGGGCAGAAGCAGCTTTGCTATCTTCGAGACGTTTTTTCTCGGCTTTCCATTTACCAGATTCACTTTCTGCTCGTACCATACGGCGTTGTGTATTCTCGGTCTGCTGATCTGCGTACCGAATTTCATTACGAGCTTGTGCCATCGTATTCATCAGTTCTAGCAATTCGCCTTTCAAGCTTTCTTCCTGATGTTGTCCGATACCACCATTAATCTGGATCAGGCTATTTTCTTCTTGAGTGATATTTTGTTGTAGCTCTTGCAATTGCTTCGTTAAGGTAGCGAACTTGGTCTGTAATTGTTGGCTTTCTCCTGTACGCTGACTGGTACGTTCTTCACTACGTTCCAAAGCTACACCTAATTGCTTTTGATTTTGCTCTAAATTTAGACGGCGTTCTTTGAGTAATTCACCCAGACCTTCTGATTTCTCCGTCTGCTCGCTATATTGAAGCAGTAATCCTTGTAGTTGCTCTACAGCTTCTTCTGCTTCACGAAGAGCACCACGTTCACTTTCAAGCTTCTCATCATGACCGGATACAACACTTGCTAACTTTTGCTGTACTTTTTCCAGTTCAGCCATTTTGGCACTTGCTGTACTCCATGCGGTATGAATCCGTTCGATACCATGAACATAGAGCGATATTTCTTTATGTTTAAGCTCTTCTTTGAGTTCTTTGAAATGAATCGCTTTGGTAGATTGTTCTTTTAGGGGTTCAATCTGATCTTCTAATTCATGTACAAGATCATAGATACGTAACAAATTCTGCTCGGTATCATCTAATTTACGAACCGCATCTTTTTTACGAGACTTGTATTTCACAATTCCAGATGCTTCTTCAAAAATACCCCGACGATCTTCCGAACGAGTACTTAGTATTTCTTCGATACGTCCTTGCCCGATAATCGAATAAGCTTCTTTCCCTATCCCTGTATCCATAAACAGCTCAGTAATATCTTTTAGACGACAAGATTGTTTGTTGATCAAATATTCGCTATCTCCACTACGGTGTACACGGCGCGTAATCGTAACTTCGCCAAAATCGAGTGGTAGCGTCTGATCTTCATTATCAAGTGTAAGCGACACTTCTGAATAACTTACTGCCTTCCGACTATCACTACCTGCAAAAATAATATCTTCCATTTTGCCACCACGAAGAGACTTGGCACTTTGCTCACCAAGCACCCAGCGGATCCCGTCAGATATATTGCTTTTACCGCTACCGTTTGGTCCGACAACGGCGGTAATACCTTTCACAAATTCCATTTCTGTCTTATCCGCAAAAGATTTAAATCCTGCTAATTCTATTCTTTTCAGGAACATAGTTCGTTGTTCACCTCTACTGCTATTGTAGCATAATTACCTGCTGCTTCATCAATGGAAAAAGAGCAAAAAGCGGTCGATGCCTCTTGATTCACGCAAGCTGGCTGTGACTGCTCTTTGCTCTTTGTTTGTCCTGTAATTGTCAGAAAAGAGAACGGTTTATTTCAACTTCAACCGATTCAATGCCGCGGCAGCTGCCCGTTGCTCTGCTTCTTTTTTAGAACGCCCGGCTCCCTGACCTAAACTCTCTTCTCCCATACATACTTCCGAGACAAACTCCCGCTCATGTGCAGGGCCTTTCTCTTCAATAATACGATACTCCAGTACTCCCATATTGTGATGCTGAGTTAACTCCTGAAGCTCGGTCTTGAAGTCCATCATCTGGAACTGCCCACCTGGAGAAATGCCTGAGAATACATGTGCGTTTAGAAAAGACTTCACAGCTTCTAAGCCTTGGTCCAGATATAATGCTCCAATAAAAGATTCAAAAACATCAGCGAGCAGTGCTGGACGCTGACGTCCGCCTGTCAATTCTTCTCCCTTGCCAAGCAAAACGTATCTGCCAAAGTCGAGCGCTTCCGCAAACTTCACCAACGAAGGCTCGCATACAATCGCTGCACGCAACTTCGTAAGTTCACCTTCAGGACGCTCAGGATATGCATTGTACAGGTACTCCGACACTGTCAATTCCAAAACCGCATCACCCAAAAATTCCAAACGTTCATTGTCTTGATGTTGACTAAAACGATGTTCGTTCACATACGAAGCATGTGTGAACGCCTGTTTGAGCAATTGACGGTTTTGAAATTGGATTTGAATTTGCTGTTGTAGCTGTTTCACATCTCCGTTCAAGAAACTGACTCCTTACACTTCAAATTTCTTCAGGATGACTGAGGCATTATGCCCCCCAAATCCAAAAGAGTTGGACATTACTACATTCAAATCTGCTTTGCGCGCTTCATTCGGCACATAGTCTAAATCACATTCAGGATCTTGATTATGCAAATTGATCGTAGGAGCGATAATCTGATTTTCTAAAGATAGTGCACAGATTACAGCTTCAATACCACCAGCTGCTCCTAAAAGGTGACCTGTCATCGACTTGGTCGAACTTACAGCGATGTTATACGCATGATCGCCTAATGCTAATTTGATTGCTTTGGTTTCAGACTTATCGCCTACAGGAGTCGATGTACCGTGAGCATTGATATAATCAATATCTTCCGGTGCAATACCTGCACTACGAATCGCCATTTTCATACAACGAGCTGGACCATCAGGATCAGGCTCTGTCATATGGTGAGCATCTGCGCTTAGTCCATAACCAATCACTTCAGCGTAAATATGAGCTCCACGTTTTTGAGCATGTTCCAGTGATTCAAGAATCATAATTCCTGAACCTTCACCCATTACAAATCCATCACGACCGGTATCAAACGGACGACTTGCGGTTGTTGCATCATCGTTACGTGTAGACATCGCACGCATCGCACAGAAACCACCCAATCCCGAAGGACGAATCGTTGCTTCAGCACCACCGGTAATCATAACGTCTGCTTCACCATCACGGATAAATTTGAATGAATCTCCTATGGCATGACTACCACTTGCACACGCACTGACAGGAGCCAAGTTAGGTCCTTTAGCGCCGTGAAGAATAGATACATGACCAGAAGCCATATTCGCAATCATCATAGGAATAAAGAATGGACTTACTCGCTTTGGTCCTTTTTGCATCAAAATAGCATGCTGATCTTCAAATGTACCCAGACCACCAATACCTGATCCGATAATAACCCCAACACGCTCAGGATCTGTATCTTCTGCAATATTAAGCTTACTGTCTTTCAAAGCTTCAACCGTTGCTGCTTCTGCAAATTGAACAAAACGGTCCATTTTGCGAGCTTCTTTACGTTCCATATAATCTTCTGCATTGAAGTCTTTCACTTCAGCAGCAATTTGCGTAGGATAACCACTGACATCAAAACTTTCAATGGTACTTACACCGGATTGACCGGTAATGATATTATTCCAAAATGTATCTTTGTCTTTACCAAGGGAAGTCATAACTCCCAAGCCTGTAATTACTACTCTATGCTTCAAACACATTCACCTCTATATCGACTGCATGTGTATATTTTGTGTTCCATCCAAAAGACGCCAAAATGAGGAGAAGTCCCGGCCCGCTAACAAGCAGGTAACGGGACTTTAGTTAAGCCTTAGGTATGAGATTGTATGTAAGTTACAACTTCACCTACGGTCGTAATTTTCTCCGCATCTTCGTCAGAAATTTCCAAGTCAAACTCATCTTCCAATTCCATAACAAGTTCCACTACATCAAGCGAATCTGCGCCAAGATCATCTTTAAAAGATGATTCCAATTTAATTTCAGCTTCGTCAGCTCCCAAACGGTCAATAACGATGCGTTTTACACGATCCAAAACATCAGACATCCGTTTCACCTCCTCTTCCAAAGTATTATACGAAAATCACACGTAAAAAGCCACATATCCCTAAAAGAGATGTTGTACTTCTTTTACATGTACATACCGCCATCCACATGAAGCGTCTGTCCTGTCATGTAAGAAGCTGCTGGTGATACTAAGAAAGAAACAACCGATGCAATTTCTTCGGGTTGACCGAGACGTGCAAGCGGAATACCTTCTAGCATTTTGTTACGCAGTTCTTCACTCAGTTCATCCGTCATATCTGTTGCAATAAATCCGGGCGCCACACAATTCACTGTGATGCCACGTGAAGCTAATTCTTTTGCGGATGCTTTGGTTAAACCAATTACACCTGCTTTGGCTGCGACATAGTTGGCTTGTCCAGGGTTACCCAGTACACCTACTACAGAAGAAATATTAATAATACGACCGTAACGTTGTTTCATCATCGGACGTGTAACCGCTTTGAGGCAATTAAACACACCTTTGAGGTTCGTCTCAATGACTTGATCAAATTCGTCTTCTTTCATTCGCATGATCAGGTTATCACGGGTAATTCCTGCATTATTAATCAAAATGTCGATTTTACCAAAAGTTTCGTTAACTTGTTTGACCATAGCTTCGGCTTCTGTAGCTATTCCTACATTAGCACGAACAGCAAAAGCTTTGACGCCTAACTCTTCGATCAGACGTACGGTTTCGTTAGCAGCATCTTCACTACCCGCATAGTTAACTGCGATATCTGCTCCAGCTTCTGCTAGTGCAATCGCAATACTACGACCTATGCCTCGTGAAGCTCCTGTAACCAAAGCAGCTTGTCCTTGAAGTGGCTTACTCATAACATACGCATCTCCTTTTCAAATGAATCATCTGATCCGGCTTCTGGAGGGAAGATTAAACTTCCACTTGAAGTGCTTCTATACTTTCCAGACTGCTTATATTAATCAAGCGTACATTTTTATCTATTTTTTTAATTAATCCTGTTAATACATTACCAGGGCCAATTTCGATAAAAGTATCTACACCTTCATGAATCAGAAAACGAACACTATCTTCCCATAATACAGGAGAGTATACCTGTTCTACCAGTAACGCTTGAATATCGCTTCCCTGAGTCACTGTTTTAGCTGTTACGTTCGCCACAACTGGTACAGTCGCATCACGGAAAGATACCGTTTGTAAACGCTCAGATAATTGATCTGCTGCTGATTTCATCAAAGAAGAATGGAAAGGCCCACTCACTTCAAGCATAATCGCACGTTTGCCACCGATTTCTTTCACTCTTGCTGCTACAGTATTTACGCCTTCCACCGAACCTGATACTACAATCTGTCCCGGACAGTTCACATTAGCCAGTTCTACTGCATGTCCTGTAGCAGAAATCTCAGCACACAATGCCGCTAAAGGTTCACGTTCTGCTCCAAGTACAGCAGCCATAGCTCCTTGACCGGATGGGACAGCTTGCTCCATATATTGACCACGTGCACGTACAATCGCTACAGCTTGATCAAAATCCAAAGCATTAGCGGCTACAAGAGCACTATATTCTCCAAGACTATGACCTGCTACATAATCAGGTGTAATATTTTTAGATTTTAAAGCTTCAAACAAAGCGATACTTGCCGTTAACAAAGCAGGCTGTGTATTCGCTGTTTGTTTCAATTGCTCTTCAGGTCCTTCAAAAGCAAGTTCACTGATGCTAAAACCTAATACTTCATCAGCTGTTTTGAACAACTCTGCTGCTTGAGGTAATGCATCGTAAACGTCTTTTGCCATACCTACTTTTTGAGCACCTTGACCTGGAAATACAAATGCTATTTTACCCATAGGAATCATCTCCTCCCTATTATCTGTTACCAATCAAATTCGTTGGATTACCATACTAATACAGATGCGCCCCAAGTTAGACCGCCGCCAAAACCAACCATAACGACACGATCGCCTTCTTTGATTCGTCCTTGTTCCACAGCTTCTACTAATGCTAGTGGAATAGATGCCGCAGAAGTATTCGCATATCGATCAACATTGATCATCACTCGATCTTCTGACAACTCTAGACGGTTCATTGCGGATTGAATAATACGGATATTCGCTTGGTGAGGAATCAAAATATCGATATCATCTTTAGTCATTCCTGCTTTGCGAAGAACTTCATCTGTTGCTGAACCCATCACACGAACGGCAAATTTGAAGACTTCACGTCCACCCATACGAATATAATGTTGATTGTTGCTTAGCGTTTCTGCGGAAGCTGGCAATCTTGAACCGCCTGCTGGCATTGTTAATAATTCGCCACCAGAACCTTCAGCACCAAGATCGAATGATTTAAATCCACGACCTTCGCCCACTTCACCGATAATTACTGCTCCAGCACCATCACCGAACAACACACAAGTGTTACGATCAGTATAGTCTGTAATACGTGATAACGTATCTGCTCCAATAACCAAAGCATTTTTATATAAACCCATTTGCAACATACTTGTTGCAGATGCTAGTGAATAGACAAATCCAGAACACGCTGCTGATAAATCGAAAGCCGCCGCATTTTTTGCACCTAATTTATCTTGCAAAATACAAGCGGTTGAAGGGAAAAATGTATCTGGTGTAATCGTAGCTACTACAATTAAATCCAATTCTGTTGCATCCATACCTGCTGATTCCAATGCTTTGAGTGCTGCTTCATAAGCTAAATCAGAAGTTGCTTGCTCTGGAGCTGCAATATGACGCTCACGAATACCTGTACGACTGACAATCCATTCGTCATTCGTTTCAACCATTTTTTCAAGATCTGCATTTGTTAATATTTTTTCAGGAACATATTTTCCTGTTCCGATAATACCGATAGGTAAAACATTAATCATTGGTGTCACTCTCTTCCCACTAATTTCCTCATCGTTTTCGTTCCACGTCATTACGGTGGGGATGGATAAAACATGACGCAAGATGCTTATTGTATAACTTCTTTAGATATATTTTCAACCAACTGATTGCTGATCGCTATTCTTGCCTGACGAACAGCATGCTTAATGGCTCCAGCGTCAGATGAACCATGACTTTTGAGAACAAGTCCGTTCAATCCAAGTAAAGGAGCACCTCCATGCTCTTTGTAATCTAGCTTGCCTTTGAGACTGCGAAGTTCGGGCATTAATAATGCGGCCCCAATCTTGGTCTTGAGCGATTTGCTAAATTGTTGTTTGAGCAGTGAAAACATCGCTGATGCTGTACCCTCAAGTGACTTTAACATAATGTTGCCTGCAAAACCATCGCAGACCAACACATCACAGACTCCATTAAGTACATCGCGTGCTTCTACATTTCCTACAAAATTAATAGGCAATGCTTCTAGTAACGGGTAAGCTTCTTTGGTTAATTCATTGCCTTTGTTTGCTTCTGTACCTACATTCAATAATCCTACACGCGGGTTAGTAATACCATGAACTTTGTCTCTATAAATGCTACCCATCAGTGCATACTGTGCTAGATGTTCTGGTTTTGCATCCATATTAGCTCCAAGATCAAGCGCAAGTGTTCCGCCATCGTCAATCGTTGGAATCATAGGCGCCAGCGCAGGGCGCTCAATGCCTTTGATACGACCAACAACGAGTAAGCCTGTTGTCATCAGTGCGCCTGTATTCCCTGCTGAGATCATCGCTTGAGCATTGCCTTCTTTAACCATGCGACCTGCTACAACCATTGAAGCGTCTTTTTTACGACGAACAGCTTTGACCGGCTCATCTTCTGCTTCAATAATTTCAGTCGTGTGTACTATTTTTAAGTTGGATGGAATCTCTGTCAGTAGTGCTCGAATACGAGTCTCGTCTCCAACTAAAATGATCTCGGTATCTTTCCATTCTTTAGCGGCTTCGAGTCCACCTAATACATTGCTGTCTGGAGCGTGATCTCCGCCCATCGCATCAATGGCGATTATCATGATCTACTCCTCCTTCATGCTGTTCTTCACCATCTGAACGATAGATTGTAAAGTTTCCTTGGAATACCATTTCTTCACCAACATACGTCAGTACTTCTACTTTGGCTTTTCCTTTACGTGCAGGATTAGACTGCACATATGCTTTGGCAATACACTTCTCACCCAGATGAACCGAGCGGACAAATCTGATATCTGCCGATGCTGTCAAAGCAATCGCATCATTGATCACAGCGACCGCTAATGAATTCGCCTGTGCAAAAATGTGATGTCCACGTGCAATCTGTGTACGAGAAAATATATGTTCTTCACGAATCTCAAAAATAGAGATTCCACTTTTGTCGAGTTGCAGATCAACAACATCTCCGATCACTTCATCTAGAGGAAGTGATTTTACCTGATCGTAGGAGCGCTCAGCCATCAATTTCATTCGCTCACGCAACTCCGGTATTCCAAGTTCCATTCGATCTAGACGAATCGTCTGAATACTGACTTTTAATTGTCTGGTTAATTCTTGATCAGTCACAAACGGATTCTCTTCGATAATCTTCACGAGCCGTTGTTGGCGCTGCCGTTTGGGCAAACGTTCGATGGCTACGCACCTCCTTCGTGTTACGCAAATCGCACACAGATTTTAAAATTAAAGATACAACTTGAAAAGTTCTATCCGGGTACTACTGTATTCAAAAATATATGTAAACCTATTCGGTTTTAGTTTAATTTCATGTTGCCGTTCATTTTTAGAACCTGGTACTAAGAATGTAGTATAAAGCATATTGAACTAAAAAGAAAGTGTCTGGTCTAGGTTATCCGCTAAACACGATTTTTCTGTGAACATTGTGTTTGATATACCAAATTATAAATATACAAAAAAATAGTACTTCACCAAATGATGAAGTACTACCTTTGTGAAAGACTATTGTTTGATAATCTCTCTTGATTTGTATGTTCCGCATACTTTGCAAACGCGGTGAGCCAATTTCATTTCTCCGCATTGCTCGCATTTCACCAAACCAGGTACTGCCAATTTAAAATGTGTACGACGTTTGTCACGACGTGTTTTGGAAGTTCTCCGTTGAGGTACTGCCATTGTTCCCACCTCCTTCATCTAATCAATCTTATCCAATGAACATATTACATGATCATTAAATCACTTAAAGAAATCTTTGAGTCCTGCCATTCTCGGATCGATAGGTGTGTTGTCACAACCGCAATCCTGCTCGTTCAGGTTGACTCCGCATGTCGGGCAAAGACCTTTGCAGTCTTCACTGCATAATACTCCAGGCGGAAGTTCAAGTACAGCAGCTTGTTCCATATATGGAGCTAAATCAACAGTATCTGTATTCACATACAGTGTATCATTATCTTCAGCTACATCTTCTGGTTCTTCACCATGCTTGAATTCTTCCTGAATCTCGAACTGTAAGTTCAAATCCACAGGCTTCAGACAACGTACACACGCCATCTGTAAGTCAAGTTTCAGTGTTCCTTGTACATCAACCACTTCATTGACTCTTTGCGCCGCTTTCACATCTACTTGGAGAGGTGTATAAGACAGAACATCGCTATGTTCCTTTAAAATGGAACTCATGTCAAGCGTGTCATGAAACTCTATCGGTTGATCGCTTTGCGCCAATTTTCTAAATTGAAATTGCATCATTATCACTCCAAACAAACAAAAATTATTATACCGATTATACGCAAGCTTTGTCAATGAATATTTGTTAAGGTATTTTGGTTAACACCTATTTTCGTTTATACTGATACCTATATTCAATATCAATGCTTGAGTTTTAAAAAGGAGCCTATCTATGAAAGTCGCAGGAATAATCGTCGAATATAATCCACTTCACTATGGACATCTACTTCATTTACAACGGACACGCGAAAAAACAGAATGTGATGCTATCGTTGCTGTGATGAGTGGTGGCTTCACACAACGTGGCGAACCGGCTATTTTTAGCAAATGGGCACGTACTGAAATGGCACTACATGCTGGATGTGATCTGGTTATCGAGTTACCTTCTGCTTATACTGTACAACCTGCTGAGTGGTTCGCTTATGGCGCAGTTTCACTTCTTGAAGCGACGGGTCTTGTAGATTCATTAGTGTTCGGTAGTGAGTCTGGTTCTCTGTCCCCATTAAAAGCGTTAGCAGACCTGCTAACGAACGAATCACCTGAACTGCGTCTACTTATCCAGAATCATCTTAAAGAAGGGATAAGCTACCCTGCGGCCCTTGGTCAAGCAGTAGCCAGTCTCTATAGTATACCAGATCAAGCCACATCTTTGTTAGATCAACCTAATAATACACTTGGACTTCAATATATGATTGCGCTGAATCGGTTAAATAGTTCTATACTGCCGGAGACAATCCAGCGAGAACAATCGCAATATCATGATCTTCAACCGACTCATGAACAGATTGCAAGCGCTACAGCAGTACGCAGGCTTCTATTTAGCGATGTTCAGCAAGCAACACCGTATCTGCCCGCAAGTACGATGTCTATTATTGAGCGCGAAATAGCCGCAGGTCGTGGCCCTGTAAAGCTTGATCAATTATGGCAATCTTTATTTCAGCAGATTACCACGCATTCACCACAACAACTTGCACAGTATTATGATATGAGTGAAGGGTTGGAATATCGTTTCAAAAAAATATTACCTACTTTACAAAATTACAGTATTACTGATCTGATGACAGCACTCAAAACCAAACGTTATACTTATACACGTCTACAACGGCTTATTGCACATCTATTATTAGGTCATACGAAGTCGGTATTGAACATCGAACAGTTGGAACAAGGTCCCGGTTATATTCGTGTACTTGGCTTTACAGACACAGGCAGAGAATTATTACGACAAATGAAAAAGACCGCTTCTCTACCGGTGATTACCAAACCGACAGATACCGATCATGTTCATATGGAGCTAGATATTCGTGCTTCTGCTATTCAAGCTTCTTGTTTTGCTGTACAGCAATCTTCTACTTTATATTCGGATTATAGACGCTCTCCGATTAGAATATAATGATTTCAAAATAAACAAAACCATTACGAAGTTGATAATGTATTCAATGCGTTAAGTGCATCATCTAACGTACTTACCGAGATCAGTTGCATCGAAGATTTCATTTTGGCTAATTGTGCTTTGGCATCGGCATAATTGCCTTTAGGCACTAAGAAAATAGTTGCTCCTGCTTGCTGAGCTGCGACCACTTTGTGCTGAACACCACCAATTTCTCCAACTTGACCTTGAGGATTAATCGTTCCTGTACCTGCAATACGATGTCCTCGGGTTAAGTCTCCTGACGTTAATTGATTATAGATTTCTAATGTAAACATCAATCCAGCCGAAGGCCCACCAATATTAGTATTGGCAAAATGAACTTCATGATCCGCATCTTTAGGCGCGATTTTTTGGACTTCACCGATCGATACGCCAAATCCGACACGTTCTTGTCCGTTGCTATCTTTAAATTGAGTTAAGCTTACAGGCAGAGTAATCTGAGTACCTGTACGTTCAAGCACCACTTGCACTTGATCGCCATTTTTTTTGCTTTGTAATACTTGTTCCAGTTGTTTAAACGATGTAATCGGTTGCTGATCTATAGAAATAAATTTGTCCCCGGCATGAATAGAAGTACGAGCATCCGGTACACTAACCACAAATACATACTGAGGTTCCACGCCGTAAGGAATACCTGCTTTTTTGTAAGCAGCAGCGATCGCATACGATTGTGAACTGCTCATATAATACAATTGTTCTGCTTCATATTCAGCACGATTACTTTGAATCGTTTTGCGAACAATTTCTTCATTGGAATCAAATAAAGAAGCGATCAACATTGCTGTATTGGCGTAAGTGACCGATATGGTGGTTAGCATAAATGTTCCTTTTTCATCCTTCTGGCCACCAGCCACACTTACAATTGGCTTCAATTCATCGGCACTACCAGGTCCATTGATCATATAAGGAGTTGGCATATATACCAGTACATAGACCAGAATAACAACACAAATAATATACAAAAAAGATTGTTTGCGGCTCATCGGGGATTTTAATAATCGGCCAGGCATGTTTTTCTCTCCTTTGATTCTTTTACAGCCTCACTTGGCGGCTACTCTTATTATCCCACGCTTATGTCCTCAATTCCATATTTGCGATCTAACTACTCGCTATCCGGACCTTCACTGAACTTTTGTTTTAAATGTTTTTCTATAATAGGCGGTACAAATTCAGATACGTTGCCATTAAAACGAGCGATTTCTTTAACCACGCTCGAGCTTAAATAAGAATATTTCGGATTGGTCATCATAAAAATAGTCTCTGCATCTGGATTCAGTTCACGATTGATCGAAGCCATTTGTAATTCATACTCAAAATCAGTCACTGAACGAATACCACGCACAATCACCTGCGCTTGGCGTTCACGTATGTAATTCGCTAACAGATCGCGAAAACTTTCAATGGTTACATTTGGCAAGTCTGCGGTGACTTCTTTTAACAATTCAACCCGTTCTTCCACGCTAAATAGGGGCTTTTTGCTCATATTATTCAAAACAGCTACCACCAGATGATCGAACTGCTTGGCCGCACGATGAATAATATCCATATGCCCCATCGTTACAGGGTCAAAGCTCCCTGGATAAACCGCTAGATGTGATTTGGTTCCATGTTCACTCATTGGATGATTGTCCTCCCTGTTGTTGTGGTTCATATTCGTATACATTAATCGCTGTTTCTCCATAAACCACATGACGAATACACACGAAATGTTCTAGTTCTTCTGGATAATCATGTCCTGATTCATACTCTAGAACAATCGTTGCTACTGGAGCTAACAATCCTCGTTCATGCATTTCGTTCATCAGTTCGATCCCATTTTTCATTTTGTAAGGAGGATCAAGAAATACAAGATCAAATAAGGCTTCACGTTTGGCTAATACTTTCAATGCACGTCCTGCTTCATTACGGTACACTTCAGCTTGTTCGGTCAAGCCAGCCACCTGTAGATTACCACGAATCACTTCTATACTTTTATGTTCCAAATCTATAAATACCCCTTGCTGGATACCACGACTGAGTGCTTCGATCCCCAGACCGCCTGTACCTGCAAAAAGATCTAATACTTTTCCACCATCAAAATAAGGTCCAATAATACTAAAAATCGATTCTTTTACTTTATCTGTTGTCGGACGTGTTCCATTACCGGGTACAGCTTTTAATGGACGCCCTTTGGCACTGCCTGATATGACTCTCATCTTGTGTTCACCTGTCTTTATGATATTTCGTATCACCATCTATTTGGCTTCATATGTCAGTTCTACGATGTACAAAGCTATCGTATCATATCATGTCTATGGTTCAAAAGGAATGTATCCTCAGCTTAGATTAGCATGCTAGATATAGATATATGATGTATATATCAAAAAGCCCCTACAGGGAATGTAGGGACCTTCTGTATTTTAAAATCGATTGAACTACGAGCTATAAAGTTCATTATTGCAATATAAATTTCACTTTGGTTCCATCCGGATATTTAGTCAATTGGTTACCCACCCATGATCCTGCTCCGCGGTTGTCTGAAGGTGTGACATAACGGATATCAGCTCCTGTACCGCCTTCAAGACACATCGCCATCGGCCACTCATCACGATCATAACCGGATTTGGTAGGTACTCCTTTTAATGAATCTTCACGTCTTTGATCTGCGCCATCCCGATCAATCGTACAGACTTCAGAATGTCCATCTGCAATTGCGTCTTTGATATGATCGGCTGTCTCAGGGTAACGACTGGTTGGAAAAGTAAGTGTGTAATCATAGGCTGCTGCTGCATATATCGTATTATGTATTTTGCCCTCACCTTGCACTAAAAATGACACCGTTACTAACATCATAAACGTCATAGCTGTAAACAAAATCTTTTTCATACATCAACTTCCTTCCATTTTTTATTTAAATAATATAGGATATGAGATTATTTTAACTGCAATTTGTGATTTTTAAAATAGGTTTATGTAAATTTAACAAACATAAATTGTGAGTAATATTTAATCATTGTCTTTATCTGCGATTACATTTTACATAAAGTTAACAAATACCTAACATAAAATCACAAAAAAATAACCCCATCGATTATCGACAGGGTCTATATCTATATTTATTTCAAAAGGGGTATGTCTGTATATTAAACGCTTGATATGAAATTAATCTGATGATTAGCTGAAAATAAGATTAATTTTATTTTGTTTGGATTTATATTTTATAGGGATTGTCCGATATAGATTAGGTATGCCTTCATTTCCAATACAGGCAACGAAAGGAGGTCCTATCATGGATATCGCTTCATTATCCACGGCAATGAGCCAAAGTTCGCTTTCGCAAGCTGTTGGTATCAAAGTACTTTCGTTATCTAAAGACATGGCTGAGCAACAAGGTCAACAAATGGCAGAAATGCTTAAACAAGCACCTCACCCGAATTTGGGAGGATCACTAGATATTCGCGCGTAATTCTGTATAAGATCACTTTTCTTATCTTTTATGATGCCGAATATGTAGCCTTGTCTGTTATCAGCAGACTTGGGAACAGAGCAAAAAGCTTCAATCTAGACCGATTGAAGCTTTTTGCTCTGTTTTACGTTATATTTGTGCTCTATTGTATAAGATATCTTCTATTCTTTTGAAGTCACAGATTGCTCAAGATTTACTGCACGCTTCCCTTGATTAAAGTAAGCGGTTGGCATCCCTTTCACTCCTGGCTTAACCATAAACAAACCACCTGCTAACGGTTGATCTGCACTATCATCATCTTGCGCTGTTGTGATATAAAGCTCATCCAAATGCTCACCACCAAAAGTACAAGACGTGACACAGTTAACAGGCAAGGAGACTTCTGCAATCACTTTGCCACTGGTTGGATCAATACGTGAGACACGTTGGCCTCCCCAGCGAGCGACCCACAACATACCTTCTGCATCGATCGTCATTCCATCCGGATATCCTTCACTTTCGTCTACCGTAGCAACGACTTGTTTATTCGAAATGGTACCTTCATTGATATCATAATCAAAAGACACAATTTCAAGTGTTGGCGTATCAATATAATACAACGTACTATGATCTGCGCTCCATGCTAATCCATTCGATGTAGAAACTTCATCTATTAGCAAAGAAACATTACCTTCGGTATTTAAGCTATAAAAAGCACCTTGCTCGGATTCTCCATTCAAACTCATTGTTCCTGCAAGGAAACGCCCTGCTGGATCGCATTTACCATCATTGAATCGGTTACCCGGTCTGCCTTCTTCAGGGTCGTGAATTATGAATTTCTCGCCTGTGGTCAGGTTTAAGCGATATAGCCCACTGATTAGTGCGACAATCACTTCATTTTCTAGATACGGAACTACTGCGCTAACATGCTCTCCAATATCTATAGTACGATCTTCATGGGTAGAAGGATAATACATATGCAATTGATAACCTTCAATATCCACCCAGAGTAAGCATTGAGATTGTTGATCCCAGCTGGGTCCTTCACCTAATTTGGCTTTGGCATCGATAACGATATTTGCTGTATATGTTTTGATACGTAACCCTCCTTGCTTTTCAATTATGGTGTAGAACGGCTCCAATCATATTGAACAGCTTGCAAAAATGAACGAGCAAGCACTAAATGTCCATTTTGATTCGGATGAACATGATCCCATCCATTCGATAATGAAGCTGGATACACATAAGCAGACAATGCGTCAAAAGCCGCTTGAGTATCTACAACGATCGCCCCTGTTTCTTGTGCAATACGTTTCACAGCTTCTCCGTAAATATCCATCGTCGCACGCATAGGATCTTCAGTAGTCGTTGATAAGTAATAAGGTGTCATTAAGATTAACCCTTTGACTTTAGGCAATGTCTGCTGTACCAGTTCACGCAATGTCTGTTCATATTCTTCTAAGTATACATGCCAATCCGTTTCAAGTGGATGGCTGAACTGCCGCCATACATCATTGATCCCGATCATAATAGATACCCAATCTGGATTGTGTTTGAACACATCTTCTTCCCAGCGAGCTTTGAGATGTTTGACCTGATCTCCACTTGTACCTGTATTGAGTACACGAATATTATAATCAGGATAGACCGTTTGCAAAAGAGAATCGACTAAAGAAACATAACCGTCACCGATCTCCCAGTATTGTCCTACAGGTCGTCCACGTCCACAATCAGTAACCGAGTCACCAATCATCAATAAGGTGCTATTTTTTTCAATTTTCATCTCTATCCATCTCCTCTAGACTGACAAAAATAGGGTCATCTACAAGTACAGTGATTACCATCCTTGACGATGAAGCCAAATCATACATTGCTTGGTCCAGTTTCCCATAACTGGGTGCTCCAAAGCAAGTCCCTGTCCATGTCCACCGCTCTCATAAATATGTAATTCAAATGGAACATGATGTTGCTCTAAAGCCATTGCTATCTGCAAGCTATTTTGGACGGGTACAACATCATCATCTGTATTATGCCAGATAAAAGCAGGCGGTGTCTGTGCTGTAACACATTGCTCTGCACTATGAGCACGAATCTGTTCAGGAGATGCTTCTGCTCCCAATAAAGATAATCGAGAACCCTCATGTCCATAGTGCTCCATCGTAATAACCGGATAGCACAAAATCATAGCATCCGGTCTCGAACTAATCGATTGAGTAACTCCTGCTACCGTCACCGATTGTTCTTCGTACACAGTACCTGTCATCGCTGCTAAATGACCCCCTGCGGAAAATCCTAATATCGCGATTTTGGACGGATGAATGCCATAATGCGCGGCATGTGCGCGTACATAACAAATAGCACGTTGACCATCTTCTAATGGAATACGTTGCTGTTTGGGTGATAAACGATAATGAAGTACAAAAGCAGAAATACCATTTTGATTGAGCCACTCTGCAACAGGCGCACCTTCATGGTCTGCCCGATGTTCATATCCTCCGCCGGGCAATACAATGACCACTTTATCCGAATGCTCTACAATAAATGGTACTAAATAAGCTCTTTCTTCTGTGGTAGCTGTATCTTCTTTTCCATCGATCCATATCTTTTCTACACTCACATTTTGATCCCCTTTCTAAACTATCACTGGTTATCAATATATTGTAAGCGCTTAATAAAATCAACTCAATAATTGAAGCAGATCGGACCTATCCGCTTCATGATTCATTGATAATCTAATGTATTATTCAATACAAATTACGGAATTGTTCCGGTGTAACATCTTCTAATCGACGGAATGTAGCTACAAAATGACTGGAATCTCTAAATCCAACTTGACCTGCTACTTCTTTAATCGTCATGCGAGGATACAGTGTCATCAATTCTTTGGCTTTACGAATACGAAGTAAAATAAAATAAGCATACGCCGTCATTCCAAATGTCTGGCGGAATAAAGTATTCAAATGTCTCGCACTTACACCGACTTGATCTGCCATATCTTCAAGACCAATATTAGGATCGTCATAATGGGATTCCATAAAGGACATCAGTGGCTTCAATCGTTCTACTGTATGGGATAACGAAGGCAGATTATTCACACGACCATGCTTTTTGAGCAATGTTAAAAAGCGGTATAGATCCGAGCTGGTATCTAGCCCTGATAAGTCACGATCACTACGAATCTGACCCAGTAGTCCACTGGTAAATGTCTCTAATTCACATCCACGATCCCATTCATAATAAGCCGAATGTGATAATCCAAGCGTCGATACGATAGCGAGAGACTGAGGTCCTCCAAATGTTAAATACGCGGTCTCCCATACCCCGCTGATCGGACGATACCCATGAGCATCTCTGGGTGCCAATAATACACCTGATCCTGCTTTGACTGTATAGCTGGTTCCACCAAAATAAAGTTCGCCTTCTCCATTAACAGCTTGAATCCAATGATAACAAGGATAGCCATCTGGACGATCAATAGATTCCTGATCGGCGTTGTACCCGATACTCTCCATATGAATAGGTAACTGCAAGTCTCTAAGCTCTGTAAAAAAGCGACGATCCGGTATAGTTACATACATATTTTTCACTTCCAATCTCCATATTATTATACACTAAGCACATTTTATTATATTCTATAAGGGAACGAGTTGCTTTACTATAGAGTTATTCTTATACAAGGAGTGACAGTCATGATTAGCAGTAAACTTCCCAAAATTTTTTACGGTGGCGATTATAATCCTGAACAATGGGATCAACAGACACACCAAGAAGATCTACAACTATTCAAACAAGCTGGAATCGATATTGCTACAGTCAATGTATTCTCTTGGGCACGTAATCAGCCCGATGAAGTTCATTATCAATTTGAATGGTTAGACCAATTGATCGATAGCCTTTATGAAAGCGGTATCTATACTTGTCTTGCAACCAGTACTGCTGCACATCCGGCATGGAT
The DNA here is from genome assembly GCF_001721045.1 of Paenibacillus nuruki. Lineage (GTDB taxonomy): Bacteria > Bacillota > Bacilli > Paenibacillales > Paenibacillaceae > Saccharibacillus > Saccharibacillus nuruki. The sequence goes on from NZ_MDER01000035.1 coordinate 163,307, forward strand.
GGCGAAAAAATATCCTGATGTTCTTCGTACGGATAAAGATGGTCGTAAGCGTAAATTCGGCGGTCGTCATAACTCTTGCCCTAATAGCCCGACGTATCGTAAATACTCCACAGAAATTGCTAGTCGACTTGCCGAACGTTATAAAGATCATCCTGCAATTGTAGTATGGCATGTCTCTAACGAATACGGTGGCGATTGTTATTGTGACAATTGTGAACGTGCTTTCCGTGTATGGCTCAAAAAGCGCTATGAGACATTAGATGCACTGAATACCGCATGGAACACTTCATTCTGGGGTCATACTTTTTATGACTGGGATGAAATTGTGCTGCCAAGTAATTTGAGCGAAGAATGGGGAGACGATAATACGAACTTCCAAGGTATGTCTCTTGACTATTCCCGTTTCAACTCGGACAGCATGCTAGAGTGTTATCAATTGGAATATGATGCGATTAAAACTATTGTTCCAGAAGCATTAATTACTACGAACCTTATGGGCTTTTTCAAACCTTTAGATTATTTTAAATGGGCGAAACAGATGGACATTATCTCATGGGATAACTATCCAGGATTGGACACACCGGTTAGTTATACCGCTTTAGCTCATGATCTGATGCGCGGTATCAAAAATGGTGATCCATTTATGCTGATGGAACAGACACCTAGTCAACAGAACTGGCAAGCTTACAATTCACTTAAACGCCCGGGTGTGATGCGCTTATGGAGTTACCAAGCTGTCGCTCATGGTGCAGATACGATTATGTTTTTCCAACTTCGTCGTTCAGCAGGCGCATGTGAGAAATTCCATGGTGCTGTCATTGAACATGTTGGACATTCCAATACACGTGTATTCCGTGAAACCGCAGCACTTGGAAGCGAATTACAGACTTTGGGTGACACATTACTTGATTCGCGTATTGAATCCAAAGTTGCTATACTGTTTGATTGGGACAACTGGTGGGCCATCGAAAAATCAAGCGGTCCTACGATTGCGCTCAAATATGTAGATCAGATACATAAATACTACAAAGCCTTTTATGATCGTAATGTTCAGGTCGATGTAGTGGGTGTAGATTCTGATCTTAGCGCCTACGAATTAGTTATCGCGCCTGTTCTTTATATGGTCAAACCAGGTCTAGCTGATAAATTAGAACAATTTACGCAAAATGGTGGCACATTTGTCACGACATTCTTTAGCGGCATTGTAGGCGAGACTGATTTGGTTGCTCTGGGTGGTTATCCTGGCGAACTACGTAAGTTGCTTGGTATCTGGGTAGAAGAAACAGATGCTCTGCTTCCTACGATGCGTAACCAAATCGTAATGGATACTCCTTTAGGTGATCTTAACGGCGATTATGAATGCGGCATGCTCTGCGATCTGCTTCATACCGAAGGTGCCGAAGTTCTTGCCCACTATGGTGATGACTTTTACAAAGGAATGCCTGTACTTACCCGTAATACGTATGGTAAAGGTGAAGCATGGTATATCGCTTCTGATGGAGAAGAAGCTTTTATTGACGGTCTCATGAAATTTATTGCCGATCACAAAGGCATTCAACCTGTGCTTGATACTCCAGCAGGTGTTGAAGCTGGGCGACGTGTTAAAAACGGCGAACAATTCATTTTCTTGCTCAACCATAATGCGGAAGCTGCTACAGTAGAACTACACGATCTACAAACGACTAATTTGCTAGATCCTCATCACACAGGTTCTTCTATCGAAATTCCTGCGCGTGGTTCTGTTATTCTTAGTGCTTCCTATAGCAGTTAAATCCATTTCAGTGTAATATTAATCTCAATTGGTAATATATGACATGATAATCGATTAACATCCTTATTTTACCACGAATGAAGCGATACGTAAAATGTATTTAATTACATTTACGTATCGCTTTTTTTCGTTCGTATTTCTAGGCTATATCTATATTTAAACCGTCATTTGCTTATAAAATAACGCCATCTTTAAAAATAGCTATTTCGCGGAAACCATGTTTTTCACTGTTCGTTTGTTGCCGTCCTGAAGCAATATCTACAATCGATGTTAATAGATCTAGAGATACTTCTTCCATCGTTTTACCTTCTAATAGTTGCCCTGCATTATAATCAATCCAATGTTTTTTTCGATAAGCCAGATCTGATTGTGTAGCGATTTTGAGTGTAGGTACAGGTCCACCAAATGGCGTTCCTCTTCCTGTCGTAAATAACACAATGTGTGCCCCTGCCGCAGATAGGGCTGTGACAGATACCAGATCATTACCGGGTGCTTCGATAATATTTAGTCCAGATTGTTGTACACGCATACCGTATCTGAGTACATCCATGACTTGAGAATGTCCACCTTTTTGCGTACAACCCAGAGACTTTTCTTCCAGTGTAGTGATGCCTCCTGCTTTGTTTCCCGGCGACGGATTCTCATAAATATTTTGCCCATGATTCACAAAGTATTGCTTAAAACCGTTGATCAATTCAACCAGTTCGTCAAACACTTGCGGTGTCTGCGCACGATTCATCAATATTGTCTCTGCACCAAACATCTCCGGTACTTCTGTTAGGATTGCTGTTCCTCCAGCAGAGACAATAAGATCTGCAATAGAACCGACTAACGGATTAGCTGTAATGCCTGATAGACCATCTGAGCCACCACATTTTAAGCCTATTTTTAATTTGGATAAAGGAACTGGTTTGCGCTGTACTTGCTCTGCCTGCATAACCAGTTCTTCCAGTAAATTTAATCCTACTTCCATCTCGTCATCTTCTTCTTGTGCTTTGAGATAACGGACTTTGTGCGCATATTCTGATGGGATTGCTTCGGCAAATTGTTCAATCTGATTATTTTCACAACCTAGTCCGATAACTAGCACACCCGCTGCATTGGGATGAAGTACAAGTGAAGCTAATAATTGCTTCGTGTATTCCAGATCATCACCTAATTGGGAACAACCAAATGGATGCGGAAAATGATAGACCCCTTCAACCCGTCCTTGCATATCTGCATGAGCAATACGAGCGAGCGCTTCACAGACTTTGTTAATACAACCTACAGTATTAATAATCCAGATTTCATTACGAATACCGACTTCGCCATTCTCACGTACATATCCTTCAAATGTCTGTAAATGTTCAGGAACAATTGTAGGCATCCATGTCGGTGTAGGTTCATAACGATAATCTAATGTTCCTGATAGACCTGTACGTAGATTATGCGTATGAATCCATTGTCCCGGCTGAATTCGCTCTTTGGCTTTGCCGATTGAAAATCCGTATTTCATCACATCTTGATCAGGAGCAATCTCATGTACTGCTATTTTGTGACCACGTGGAACAGGATCGCTAACAGACAGGATGGTTCCATTTTCCAGCATAATGAGTTCACCGGGAGACACATCTCGAAGCGCAATCACGACATCATCTTGCTTTTGGATAGTGATGCAATCTTTGATTATAGTATTCATAGCTGTGCTTCCTCCAATAACTGGATATTCGATACGATGGCTTTCGCTAATCCTTCAATTTCAGTCAAATCTTCATCCCAGATCTGTTGATCTGCCAGAATAGACGTAACAACATTTGCTAATTGTGGTTGTTGCCAGTGTTCTGCAAGGCGCTGTAGATAGCGTTCATTATCTTTTATAGTAATCAGTGTGCCTGATGGAATCTTCGTCTGATACCGTTGTCCATCTTCCACTGATTGTGTCCGATACAATAAAATCAAAGCTGCAAAGGAGTACACGATCTCAGCAGGCAACTGGTTATATTTTTCTGAATACGCTTTCAATGTTGGTAAGATTCGAGTCTTAAATTTGCTTAGACTGTTGAGTGCAATATCTTGCAGACGATGTTCCAGATACGGATTACGGAAACGCTCGAATGTTGCTGTTGCATAAGCATGTAGTTCTTTTTCATCTAATGTTAATGCTGGAATCACTTCTTTAGTGATCGTAGACATCACCCAATCGCTAAGCTTTGTATCTTCCATCACATCACGCACAGTGACTTTGCTATACCATAATCCTACAGGAGTCATTAAAGTATGTGCTCCGTTAAGAATACGTACTTTACGTTCTTGAAAAGGTTGAAGGTCTTTCACCCAGTGCACATTCAGTCCAATCTGTGCCAATGGTAAACGCTTGTCCAATTCTGGCTCCCCTTGAATCGCCCATAGATGATAAGGTTCTGCTGTATTGATAAATGGATCTTCGTAACCATATTGATTCGCCAGACGTTGATATTCTTCTTCAGGTGGCATACCGGGTACAATTCGATCCACCAGATTGTTGAGAAAACGCTGGGACTGCTCGATCCATGTCACAAAATCAGCACCCAATCCAAATTCTGTCGCATAACGAAGTACATATTGCTTGAGTAGATCACCATTATGTTCTATTAATTCGCAAGGTAAAATTAACAACCCGTGTTCCAAACTCCCTGCAAAATGTTGAAATCTGCGATACAAAAATACGGTTAATCGTGCAGGATAATTAAGTAACGGTTCTCCTTCTGTATAGTGGATCGGTTCATAGGCTAATCCTGCTTCTGTCGTATTCGAGATAATGATATCCAAAGACTCCAATTCTGCTAATTGTAGAAATTGTTCCCATTCAGTATAAGGGTCGATAAACGTTTTGAACACAGGAATAATAGACTTTTCTTCAATCACTTCTCCCTGTTGCAATCCCCGTGTAATCAATGTATACAGCCCATCTTGCTCTGCTAATTGTTTTAATTTGATAGCTCCATTCGGTGTAGGCGGAGTGAGCGCAATACTGCCATGGTATTTCCCTTGATTAATACTTTCATAGATCATCCAATCAAAAAATCCTCTTAAAAAGTTACCTCCGCCTATCTGCAATATTTTAATCGGAAGCTGGCGAATAGTTTCGATCTTACGACGCTCATCCTGACTATTCATTTCTAACCGCAAAGGTGCAATATATTTTCCGATCGACATGATACGCCTCCATCCTGATTTATATATGATGATTATGTTTTCGATTAAATGATTGCATCAATATTGTTCACGTTAACATTTTACAAAATATGACTCTTATTTGTTTCCTATTGTAGCATCAAATCTATAAAAATAGTCAACTAAAATATATTTATTATGATCCTTTTTTTATTTCAACTACGATCGGGACCTATTCTGTAGTCATTGGCTATAAAAAAATAACGAACATCGAGAGTATTCTCAACATTCGTTATTTCTATGTTCACTTTGGACGAAGTAGTCATCCAGTCTCAATGCATTACTTAAATATACGACGACATAATAATTGTAAAAGCGGTCCACTTTTTTCATACCATTGTAGTCCAGCATCAAGACGCTTGGCTTGAGCAATCACCACATCAGCATCATCGATCCCTTCGAAATACCGGCTTAAAAAGTGCATAAATACATCAATACGACGTAATAAAATAAGCAACGGGATCACTTCAGTCTCCTGATCTGATAACTGAACATGAGTAGCATATCCTTGTAAAAAAGCAGTACATTGCTTTTCGTCTGCTCCATTCCACTCTACAGTCTGCAACATATCTGATAAGCATACCGCTGGCTCCATAGCCCGTAGATCACGTGTAACAAATTCAAAATCCAATATAGCGGTAATCTCTCCATCAGCGGATTCAAGCATATTCGATGCATTTAGATCCCCATGAATTAATTGATGTGGTAATGATACCAGACGTGTAATCCGCATCAACTGCTCTCCAAGGCGTTCTCCAATCCGATAAAGAATATCTGCAATACTGTTAAAATCTTCTGGTGGATGAGCGCAGAACGCTTCCAATCGACCCGGACTGCACAAAGGATACGATTGACCTAAACGATAATAAGGCGGATACACCGGATGCAGATCAATATCAATCTGTGCCAATGCCGCTGATAATTGACCGGTGACCTGTCCAAAGTGGAAAATCTCTTCTGTTGTTCTAAGTTGAGGTGTACGCCCATCCATATAATGAAATAACGCTGCTATTCTGCCAGCGCTACGAGAATCATCTTCATTGACTGGTTGTGTAACATAGATTGTCTGCCCTTTGGTATCTTTGACAGGCTTTGGTGTATTTAGCCCAACCAAAACAGCAGGAAGTGCAGATAATACTTCATGCTCATAACGAACTTTCTCAGGTTCGTTGTGTGTCTCATAACGTCTTAGCACATAACGACTAGACGCGTGATCGATAAACATCGTGGTATTATTCATACCGCCTTTACCTTCAACCATATGCCAATTTCCAGATGGAAAATAATGATCTGCCAGTTGTTCCATGGAATCTATATATTCGCTTTCCAAGGGTTCCCCTCCTTGCTGCCTTTTATAATGCGGGTAATGGAGAAGCTGATTGAGTCCATATCGTTGAGAACTCTAGGTGCAGACACTGACTTTTTTCAAGCCAAAATATGTGAGCAATAGAAATGCAACACGACCATGCTTCATCTATTACGTTGTCTGTATACTATTCAGCAATCTTATCAGCCTATTGCATCTTATTTTCGATGAAAGCTAACCTCTAACCTTTTACCTGTTTGTTAATAATATAACAATTCAGGTGTCCTTACCAATCCAAATTTTAACGGATTGCAAAAGTTCAGGAATACGTTTACTTAAACAGCACTGATTCTTGTAATTCTTACCTTATAAATAGCTAGGTAGCTTCTATATCCTATCTTTGTATGGGTAAAAGATATAAGGGTATACACCAAAAATCCTTTTCCTGTTCGCAGTGATCTGCTTCAAGAAAAGGATTGATCTTCTATAGGATAGGAAGTGGGTCAGTATCATTGTTGATATGGTTAGCGTTAACGAATAATTTGTTGTTGAGTCGGCAGTTGGGTATCTTGTTGCTGGCATTTGGTAGCGGCACTTTGGACAGCTCGCATAATTCCTCCGTATCCAGTGCATCGACATAAATTACCACATAGTCCTTCTTTGATCTCATGATCGTTAGGAAGAGGATTCTGATCCAATAAAGCTTTGGTTGAAATAATCATACCGGGTGTACAATATCCACATTGAAATCCACCTTCTTCTAAAAAAGCTTCCTGAATCGGATGTAATTGATCTTCGTGTTCACCATGTAATCCTTCAATAGTCGTAATCTCTTTGCCTGCACATTGATAAGCCATCGTCAGACACGAATTAACAGGTTCTCCATCAATCAAGACCATACAAGCACCACAGCGACCGATTTCACAAGAGACTTTGGTTCCAGTCAGATCGAGGTCACCACGGATGATATCTAATAAACGACGCGAAGGATCGATTTGCAGTTCACGATGTTCTCTATTCACAGTCGCTTGCCAGGTTGTATTTGTTGTTTTCATCGTGGACTCACTCCTTCTTCTTGCCATGTTTCGATTGGTTGAATCAGTAATTCACGAGCAACAGGTAAATGAGGAACCCATACACCGACAGCATCCCGAATCGCAGCTGTAATCGCTGGTGCAAGCGCCACTGAACCTATCTCGCCTATTCCTCGTGGACCAAAGGTGTCTCCTTCTGGCAAATCTTCGATCGCTTCTACTTCAAGAGAGGTATGCATATCTTTGATTGTAGGAATCAGATACGTATCCATATTTTTAGTCAAATAATGCCCTTGATCCATCACTGCATCTTCAGTAAGTGTGAATCCTAATGCCATCACACTACCGCCTTCAATTTGTCCCAAAAATCCCATCGGATTAATGACCGGTCCGGCGGCAACCGTATGATAATTCGCTAACAATTTCACATGTCCTGTTAATGTATTAACTTCCACTTCGGCGGCAACAGCGGCATACGTATATAAATAATGTCCACCGACTACAGCATCAGGCGTAGTTGGATAAGCGAATTCGGTATCAAAAATCAATTGTTCTTGTTGACCGGCTTGACTCATATATTCTGCAATTTCAAGATACGTGATAACAGGTTCAGATTCTTCTAAAAGAATCGGGTCATCGGTCAATAATCGTATCCCTTTAACCCCTGTGGTTAACTGCTCCGACGGTACACCTGTGATTTGCGTAGCTATTTTTAAGATCGTTTGAAGAAAAGGAGTCTTCAGTCGTTGCAAAGCCATCCATGCCATCGTCGTCGAACGGGAAGCTGTACTTGAGCCGCTATGAGGTACACGATCCGTATCTCCTATAACGATACTAAGATCATCAGGTTCACACTGGAAGAGATCCATCAACATCATCTCTAATGTAGCAATTAATCCTTGTCCGAATTCTTCATAGCTAAATGAAACTTCAATCTTGCCTTGTTCATTGAGTGCAAGACGTCCGCCAGCGGGGTCATCAATCCCATATCCTAAGCCTGCACCATGCATAGCCAGTGCCGCCCCTATCCCACGCTTAATCCATGGAGGCTGGAACGTGGATGACTCTTCACTTAGTCCACTCATCACTTCAACGTTATCATGCCATTCAGAATCTGCTGAGCTAGCTAACTGTAACTTACGTTGCCATAGCTTGGATTCAGCCAATGCTTGCATCACTTGTTCAAGACCATTGGTCTGTAAAATACGTTGTTCTAATGGCCCAGGATCATGTTGTAGACGACGATTCATCATTCGGAATTCCCACGGGTCCATATGGATCATTTCAGCCAATCGATCCATTTGCCCTTCCATTGCAAATATCGCCTGATTGCCACCAAATCCACGAAATTCACCAGATAGTCCGTTGTTGGTATAGACCGATACGCCTTCTACATCCACATGCTCCATACGGTAAGGCCCCATAGAGTGTTCTGTTGCAAAATTAAGCACAGGTGCTCCCAGTGTCGCATATGCTCCTGTATCTGCCACAATACGAACATAATGAGCGATAAGGCGACCTTGTTCGTCCATGCCTGTTTTCATTTCAATCTTCATTGGATGACGCTTGAGTCCAGCCCGAACCGATTCCTGACGTGAATTATGCATTTTGATCGGACGACCACTTTTCAATGCTAATAATGAACCATACGGCTGTACATTTAATTCATCTTTACCGCCAAATGAACCCCCAATTGGACTGGATATCACACGAATACGTTCTTCATCCCAACCTAGAATACGCGCAATTTGCATCCGATCTTTATAACCATGTTGCGTTGGAGCATAGACCGTCAGACGACCATCGCTTTCAGGGACAAATAAACCGCCTTCTGTTTCCATATACGCATGCATTTGTCTGGGTGTACTGTAGACTTGATGCACCACATACGCACAATCCGCTAAAGCTGTATCTGTACTTCCACGCTTCACTTGCGTACGATGAAGAACATTGCCTTGGGGATGAAGTCTTGGAGCTGATTCTTCCAGTGCTCTAGTCGGATCGGTAATCGTCTCTAACACTTCATATTCTACATGGATCAAAGACAGCGCATGTTCAGCAATCTCTAATGACGTTGCGGCTACAGCTGCGATTGCATCTCCAATATAACGAACCGTATCTTCACATAAAGCAGGTTGATCAGGGGTAGCTATACCAAATCGATTCAGTCCGGGAACATCCTGATGAGTAATCACTGCGATAACGCCTTCATAGGCTTCGGCTTCAGACACATCCAATGACAAAATACGTGCATGCGGATGAATACTGCGTAGAACACGTCCATATAACATGCCTTCTGCGGTCATATCGGTTAAATATCGCAATTCACCGGTTACTTTTTCTTTACCATCCCGTCGTTTGCGCCAGCGTTCTCCACTACTCTCCCGATTCAGCAACATACTCTGTCATCTCCTTTCGATCTGTGAATGAATACTTTCCCATAATCCAGCTGCTAGCAGATTTCCTGCTGTTTGTTGACGATACTGTTCACTAGCAAAAGGATCGCTGTACGTTACAAAGTCTTCACTTGCTAATAGAGCTATCGACGTGATCATTTCTGCATGATACCGATTTCCTTCTAATAACTGTTCACATCTTGATAATCGCATCGCAATACCTGAACCACCACCTGCGGCTATTCTAACTTGTGAGAAGTGCCCTAACGGATCGACCATGGCACGAAAAGCCACCGTAACCAGCGATGGCGTAAATGCTTCTCTCCGTCCAATTTTGCGAAAAAAAGTGATTTCTTGTTGATGTTCAGTAGACTGCTTTTCTAATACAATACCCATTAAAATAGCATCTAGACTTCTACGACCGCTTTTCACTACATCTAACCAATCGACGATATCTTGTTGGATCAAGTCGACTTTGCTTCCGATATCTGCCCAATGAAGTGAAGCATTGTGCACTAACAAAGCGGGAATAGCATCGCCCACTGCTGAAGCTATATTGCCCCCGATTGTTGCTTGATTACGAATAGAAGGAGCGGCAATATGACGACAAGCTTCATATAGAGTGGCTCCATGATTCGCTATATACATATCTGCTCCGCATTCGCGTAGTCTTGTTAACGCTCCAATGTGTATATGCTGATCACTCTCATCAATGCCACGGAGATCGGCAATCGTATCGAGCCTTATTAAATGCTCATGTTTACTTACGATGCCGCCTTCCCACTGAGTACGCAATAAGGTTCCACCTGCTACAAAAGCGGCATTGGCTCCATATTGACGTTTGATCATCATGGCTTCTTCCATATCTGCCGGTTCCCACACCTGACATGGAAAAGGATCAGGAATCCTGCTTGTCTCTATATTCATTTCCATGATGTCACCTCCACTTGTTCAAACCTTACTTTCGATGATGATATGTGAGCCTTTATCATCTATCCGTTGAACAAATTTTAATGAAATCATGGATTTATGTCAATTATTCTAACCTATATTTGTGTTATACCTAAATTAAAGGCATTATTTTGTGCTTTACGCCCTTTAAATAAATAAAATACGATCTTATATGTAATATAATATAACATTAAATGAAAAT
>NZ_MDER01000036.1 GCF_001721045.1 Paenibacillus nuruki
GAGAAAAGAACTAAAGAATTTGCTTTTAAAATAAAAAATATATATTATTCGATTCCGTTTATAATTCAAGATTTAAAATCTATTAATCAAGTTAATCCTTCTATTTCAATTTCTAAAATAAAAATTGATTTTTCCGAATTATATATATATTGTCAAAAAAATAAATATAATAATTCTCTGAAAGAAATGAGAAGTATTCTAGAAAAAAATAAAGACTATTTAATAAATAATACTGACTCAGAATCTATTAAGTTTACTATAGAATTATTAGAACAAATAAGAAAAGAGATGTTAAATTCAAATAAGATAAGTGAATTTATTAAATTATAAATGTCTAAAACTATTAAAATATCAATGATACTTCACTAATATTTTCTAATCATATTGTAACTCTACCGTTTATCTACTCCTACTTATGTGTAATGGTTAGCAACGTTGTTTATACACATTTCAACGATTAGGAAAGGTGGGAAATGATATGTCTGAACATTTAACTACAGATCCAGAAGCGATTGAAACGGTCAGAGAACTGATTAAAGATATTGATACAGCTATGCTTACAACGATTTCGGGAGAACGTCTAGTATCCCGTCCAATGAAAACACAAGAAATCGAATTCGATGGCGACCTATGGTTCCTAACGAAAAAAGATACGTCCAAATACGAAGATATCTTACAAGATCCTCGGGTCAATGTATCTTATGCAGGCAAATCCTATGTGTCGATTAGCGGAACCGCTGAATTTGTCGATGATCCTGCTCGTAAAAAAGAAATGCTCAATAAAATCATCGAAAAAATCCTAGATACATCTCCAGACGATCCTAACTTGTTATTGATCAAAATCCATACCGAAACAGCCGAGTACTGGGAAAGCGGAAGTGCTATCAAAATGGTCACTCATTTGCTCAAAAAAGCTGTCGGCAAAACTTCTGATCCAAAATCCGAACCCGGATTGAATGAGAAAGTAGATTTGAGTCATGCTCCGAAGAGTTAAGGAATAAAAAAAGAGCCACTTTGCAAAAAATATGCGAAGGGGCTTTTTTTACTGCGTTCAATCTATATTTTTATCATATACGTCAGCAAGTATTTGATCATTTATTTATGTACTTGGTTTATACTCTCCGATCCAAACATCTCCCATTTGAACGCTATACAATAGATTTTCACTACTATTGGATTGGATAGTTACTTGTTTATATGCTTTATTTTGAATGTTTTTAACCTCTTTCTCTGTTCTAAATCCTAGAACAATATCTTCATTCAGTTCAGATAATAAATAATAGTCTGCTTCTATGGCAAGTTTCCATTCAAACTTTTCGATATCTAATCTTTTTCCATATAGGTGTACAGGAAAACCTTTTTCAATAGGACTTGGTTCAAAGGTATGATCATAAAAGTGTAGCTGATCTCGAAAAGCAACAACGATTTGCGAATAAATAAAGTTAGGATCATACACCCACATTTTCAAATCAAAAGGCTCATTTAATAACTTCAACTGCTCATACCAAGATTCATATACCTCGATCATGGCTCCAAAGATTAATCTAGCATACCAGACTGGTGGATTACGTTTGGTTAATCGATAAAAAGGATTGATCCATAACTTTACATAGTCTCTATCATATCGTTCTAATTGTTCGATATCCAAATGAATATAACGTTGTTTCCAATCTTCAATATGTTTAATTCTACGTTTCCATCCACGAATTTTCTTTTTGTTGCCATCCAAATGGGGCATAAAATCTCCTTTTTGATTTACTTTGGGTTAAAGAGTAAACATTTGAATATCATCTAAAGCAGAATCAGCATGCCCTTTTACAATTGCACTTTCATCTTTCAATCCAGCATAGACAATAGGTAACACTAATTCTTTGTCGATTGTTCCAAATCGTCTCGCTTCTAGTGTAGGATAACCACAACAAGGACATTGAAATTTATTCATGTTACACCTACTTTTTGAGTATGTAATCTCTCTTCAAAAGCTACACCGTTTATGGTCTACTTCTAAAGAGAGATTTTGATATGTTAATCTGTATAAGCCAGTGTTCTGCTATTCGCTAGAGATCATTAATTTATTTCATTGTATCGCTCAATGGCTGTACTAAGCAGAGAATTGAAATTCTCTGGCGTCCCATCGGTTGTATCCAAAAACTGACCGCTTAGATCGGAATCGGATACAGGTTCTTTTTTATTGATACGTTCAATAATTTTTGAAGCGGCTGCTTTGGCTTCTGTAGCCGAATGAACGTAGTTTTCAATACTGAAGCTGTTCATGCCTTCTTTTTCTATCTGTTTCTGATCTTTGGAAAGTGTTACAAGTGCATTCAAATCCGCAGTCATAAGATCGTATTTAGCTTTAAATTTCTTCATATCGAGTTCCAACACATTACTGGCATTGATCCCTTGCTCACTCATTTCGATGGCTGTAGCTTCAGCATCAATCATGAATTTCAAAGCATTGTAACGGATCTGTTGGTCAGAATCTTTGAAATTTTGCAAATCAACTAGACGTTGCTCCGCATCCATTTTTTGTAGAGCTTTGAAGTAAGCTTTAGCTGCTTTCTCGTAAGCAAGATTAGTATTTATCAGCTTAGTGTGTAGCTGTTTACCTTTGGCAAAATCATCATCGACATAACCTTTACTATCATAATAGACTTTCATTTCATCGAGGACAGTTAACAAATCCTTGATCACTGGTGTCAGTTGGGTTACCGCAGAGTCAGCACTCGCAAAAGTAGGCTTACTTGTTGTATACCCTTGTGCTTGATCGATGACTTCCCGCTGCGATGCTGGGACATCAAGCATGATAAAGCTGAGGTTCTTCTCAATAACAGGCTTCTTCTCCGTTCCAAACTTCTCGAAGTAATGAAGTAATACCTCATTGATTCTGCCTGTCATCAAGTTGTTGAGCATGACATACGAATTGTATTTCTCGATTTTTTGGCTTTCACCTGTTTTCATGCCTATACCTGCCTGATTCATACTCGAACAAGCAGACAATACCGTAATAAGCAGGATACTGACCATAACAAAAGATAATTTTCTCAAAATAATGATTCCCCCGACGGATTATTTGACCTATTTATGTTTGTCTATACGTATAATGATGGTCTACTCTATATTAGAATGCTTTGGTGATCAGGTCTTGAGTCTGGAGTAGGGTAATTTATATACATCTATAGGAATAATATATATTTTTACATTTTATATATTTAATGTTAAGTTAAATTATTATAAGCGAAGGAGGGCTAACAGTGATTTAAAAGTCACTACAAGTATAGACATTAACAGTATTCACATCATTAGCTTTATAAAATCCAAAGTTCTTTATGATTGAAAGGGGTATTATGTTGAGCCAATCATCTGAACGCGTTATACGTCATTTTCAGCAGGAAGACCTGCCATTGCTCGGAGAATTATATGAATCGGTGCAAACGATAGAAGGTTCAACGTTTTGGTGGGTGGGAGATGAAGATAATTGGAGTAACGTTTATTGTGCATTTGAAGATGGAAAAATAGTTGCCAAAGGGCAAGTAAGTATTATCAGCGTGATCTCTACAGGCTGTACAGAAAAAAATAAGCATTGTATTTACATAAATCTTAAAACCTTATCAGAGCGACAACAAGATTGTATTTTGTTAGATGAGCTATACAACCCTCTTTTCAAAAGAGCGATAGAATTAAAATCAACATTACCTCCAGAGTATAAAACGATCCTTTGTGTAGGTAACGATTCCAAAGAAACAGCGAACAATCAATTTTTTATTCAAAAAGGATATCGTCCCCTAAACAGCTTGTATCATATGACAAGAGATTTGACTCAACCCATACCTGAATTAACGTTATCTGAAGAATTTGAATTCTCCTATTGGAGCATGAACACATCCAATGAAGAAAAAGAGTATCTTGAAATAGATACTGAAATTTGGCCTGACGCTCCATTAGGATTAGCATCTCTATCTGAACATAAAAGTAACGCTTTATGGACATCTATGATTGTCAGACAATCGTCAACCATCGTTGGTGGATTGATGGTATGGCAAGAAAAAGATCATGGTGTGATCGAAGATGTATTTGTACGTGAACCCTGGCGCAAAAAAGGAATCGCCAGATTTTTACTGACCAAAGCTTTGAGCTATCTTCAAGATCATCAACTTCCTTTTGTGGATCTTACTGTTTTAACGACCAATCAATCGGCGTTAACTTTGTATGAGTCGGTGGGATTTGATACAGATGGAGAAGAAGTCAGATATTTTGTACCACTTGATTAATACATCTTCTCTCTCTGCTTTCTTGCTTTGTATGATATTTTTTTATCCATCTCAAGCGGAACGATTCGAATATGTATATAAAAGAGCCACTCTACGATAAATGCGTAAAGTGGCTTTTTAATGTCGTTTATTTTCAGGTAATATCAAAAAAAGAATATCGTCATTTCTAAAGGCGTAATCCATGGAAATATTGCACAATAGGATGCTTTAATTTCACACTGTCTGACATGCTCAAAATCCGCTTTTTCCCTACTCTTCGATCCATCAAAGCTAAGATGTTCAGTAAGATATCCTGCCCTTCTAGACTTTCATCAATAGGTGTGGCTAAAAATTTGGTAGCGGTCGCTGTAAAGTTCGATTTGCTAAGTGCCGTCTGCGCAGATAACAGTTCTTTGGCAAGCCCATTCATTTTGCGATTACGTGCCATTACTTTCAAACGATCTTCAGGAACCGCTCCATTGGTTTCTTTGCGAAGCGCTTCGATCTCGTCCATGCTGATCGGAATGCGCAGATTCGGATCGTTTTTAATTTCTATTTCACTCTGGTACCAAGTGATCGGACTGGTTTTGTCATTCATATTGAAGATGTTCTTCTTATCTACTGTGATATAACAGTTACCCGATTTGCCAGTCAGATAGCTATAACTGGTTGCCCTATATTCCACTTTTCCTTGTAGTGCAGGAGCGAGAAAACCTTCTAAATTTTGCTTCAATTTACTCCAGGACATACTTCCTCCTATGTTGTGAAAGCCTGACGACCAGTTGAATGGCTGTCAGGCTGTATTTGTAAATCCTTATATAATTGATCTACCAGAGTATACCTATACATTTTGAGCAAACATATCACTCATTAGTATAGATCGTAGCTCTGAAAATAGCTTGTATCATTACATTTCGACCGTACTTTCCACACTATCTACTTGCTTCGATGCGAACTCATCAAGCAACGCTCGCACTTCATTGGTATTCTTGGCACTCATCAGTTCATTTCTTAGCTCACTGGCTCCACGGAATCCACGAACGTAAATCTTGAAAAAGCGCGGAAGTGGCTTGAACGAACGAGGTTCGATTTCAGAATATTTGTCATGCAAGTCCATGTGTATTCTTAAAAGATCCAGTAGTTCTGTACTGCTATGCTCTCTGGACTCTTGTTCAAACGCAAACGGGTTACTGAAAATCCCGCGTCCGATCATCACACCGTCTACACCGTACTGCTCCACTAACTTCAAACCAGCTTCCCGATCAGCAATATCGCCGTTGATCGTAAGTAGTGTATTCGGTGCAATTTCATCACGAAGCTTTTTGATCTCTGGAATCAATTCCCAATGTGCAGGCACTTTGCTCATTTCATCTCTAGTACGCAAATGAATCGACAGATTCACAATATCTTGCTTGAAAATATGAGTAAGCCAATCTCGCCACTCGTCCACTTCTGCAAAGCCAAGACGTGTTTTGACACTGACAGGCAGACCGCCTGCTTTGGCTGCTTGAATAATCTCCCCTGCCAGTTCAGGACGACAGATCAGCCCGCTCCCTTTGCCATTCTCAGCTACATTTGGTACAGGACAACCCATGTTGATATCGATCCCTTTGAAGCCTTGCTCTGCCATCCCGATACTCATTTGCCGGAAAAACTCAGGCTTGTCTCCCCAAATATGAGCTACGATCGGCTGTTCATCCTCGGTAAACATCAACCGCCCACGCACACTATGATGCCCTTCAGGATGACAATAACTCTCCGAATTCGCAAACTCGGTAAAAAACACATCCGGTCTAGCCGCCTCACTCACCACATGACGAAACACCACATCCGTCACATCCTCCATAGGAGCCAGTATAAAAAACGGCTTCGGTAAATCTCGCCAAAAATTGTCTGTCATTTTAAAAATCCTTTCGTTCTATATGAAGAATCAGCTTTATCCTATATTTGATTAGGAATTCCACCTCAAAATTTCATGTGATAGTTAAATATAAATAGGTACGATATGAAATAAGTTTATAGAGAAAATTTGTTAATCTAAAAGTTATTATACTAGATTAAGCAAAAAAAGAGGTTATTTCTCTTTTTACTATTTTCGCAATATATCTTTAATTAATATAAAAAGACGCAAGCAAAGTCGCGTCTACATTTCGTCCGTAATTCATCTATTCCAAATCCCTCCATACCAACACCGCTACACTCTCCACATGCACCGTCTGCGGGAACATAGGCGGGTTGGTTATGGTTTGAAATTGTACGGTAATGCTAGTGTTTATGAGGATTTTAGATTTGGTGTTTGGGTCTTTTTGGCTCCTTTTGAATGGAGTTTTTTCGATTCCGTCCCCTTTAGAGAAGAAATAAAGCTCTTGCTACAATGTATATACAAATCACGAATCGAATTCTCTTCAACCTTTTAAGAATACACTTATATTCTAAAAACTAAAATGAATGATGGATTCATTTGTTGAGAAGGAACGACGAATTTGAATACACGTTAAATCTATCTTTCAGTATTGGTTTATAAATCTAATTAACGTCGAATCCTCTTTCAATCTCTGTACTAAGTCTTATAATTTCTTGTACATTTGGCATAGCAATATTATGCATTAAAAATCTTGAGTCTACTAAAATGCCTTGAACACGTTCATATTCTTTGTTATTACTTTTCCAATCACCTGTTGCCTCAGCAACATTACTCATTGGAGAATCGTTATAGAACTCATTTTTTGTACAATCATAAGGCATAAGAAAAGCATTAAAAACCTTCAAGTTATTCCCAAATTCATTTTTAAAACTTTGACTCGTAGCAATGTACTCGCCATAAGTAATTTGCTTATTAATCGAAGTAGATTCAGGTAAGTGTCTAGGTATTCCTGTTACTCCATACTTGTAGTATTTTGCATCAAGTATATAAATTTTGTTATCAACAATCATAATAGTATCTGGCTCCAAAGCAGCATTTTTGCGGCTAGAACCAGTTCTAAGATGCCAACTGGTTTTTGGGAAAAACCTTTTTTTGTCCTTAACTCCAAATGTATCGTTAATAAGTTTTTCCCATACATATTCAAAACGTTCTGTTCCAAAATGTAGTTGTTGCGGACCACCTTGTTCTCCAAGGTAATTTATCATTGCAATCATATTGTTAAATAGTTCTTTATGTTTCTCATTAAAGGTTTGTCCAAGTTTCTCATACACTATGTTAGTAAACATCTGTTTATCCAACTTTCGTAAACGAGGCTTCCTGGGCATAGCTGTTGTATAAAGCCAGCCCATTTTTTGAAAACTTTCATAAACACAGTACTCATGTACGAGAGAAATCAGACTTTCATCATTAGAGGTACTTTCTCTTACTATATAATTTAAATAAACAAATGAATCATTTTGAAGAAATGGTTTCTGAGATTTAATGGTTTTTGTCCAGTTAATCTTGCCTCTATAGCTTTCTTTATAACACACTTCATTTTCATTATAATAATCATTTTGCATGTAATCATTAATAATCGACATATAAGCTTGAATTGG
This sequence comes from Paenibacillus nuruki, assembly GCF_001721045.1. Classification (GTDB taxonomy): domain Bacteria; phylum Bacillota; class Bacilli; order Paenibacillales; family Paenibacillaceae; genus Saccharibacillus; species Saccharibacillus nuruki. Next base: position 7,773 of record NZ_MDER01000036.1, read on the forward strand.
GAAATCTACAGATTCTTTTGATTGCAATCGATTAACAGGAAGCCTTTGCTCTTGTTGTTTTACGTATTTCACAAGAACTTCTATAAGCCTTACTATATGTTTTCGAAGTTCTTTATCACTTTTCGGTAACCGATATCCAATTGGAAAGCAAACTGATATTCCTGTTTCCTCCGATTTAACACCAACAAAAGTATCTCCTTCAAAATTAGTGCTGATGTGGCAAACCTGAGCTAAATTAAACTCCTCACTTTCTTCCATCGACCTACTCCTTTATTGTTATCGTTATTAAGTAGTAAATTGAACTGAAATTTCAGATTTAAAAATAGAAAACCGTTCCTCTCCTCGACTATTATTAAACTCTTTTATTAGCTGTTCAAGACTAAGGTAATGTTCAACAAAAATCGAAGAACGAGAAAACTTAAACACATCATCCCATAAGTATTTTAATACTTTTTCTGAAAAACGATTATTGTTTATAACTGCTTGTCTACGAATACTATCATCTAGACCTTCATCATCTTGCTTAGGATCGAATACCAAATCCATTGGACCGATAAAATACGCTCCTAAACGCTTGTCTTCTGCGGATGAAATTCCTATATTTTTTTCTAATATCTGATGATTTATTACGCGATTAAAATTCTTCCATGTAATAGTAGTATCAAGTATGGTTTCATTAGCATGTTCTGCACTCTCAACATCATTTTCAATCATCCGCATATTCCAGCGCCGTTGGAAAGCAGTATCAAGAGTAAAAACATTTTGATCAGATGTATTCATTGTTGCAAGAAGTGAAAAATTTGATGGCAGTGTAACAAGACTAGAATTATTATCATATACAATTTCCGCTACCTCTGAATTAGAAATACCGTATTCACTTGTACCCTCATCATCCCGATCTAGTAATTGAAACACTTCTCCAAAGATAGCAGGTGCATTGCCGCGATTAATTTCTTCAATAATTAAATAATAGTCTCTACGAGGATCGTTATAAGCTTTTTCTAACAATTTTGTAAACGGCCCAGGAGTGAATTCATAAGTAATACGCTCTTCATTGACTTTTGGTAAAATCTGACCCACGAAATCAGAATAGGTATAATCAGGATGAAAAACAACACGTTCCATTTTTTCTGGTTCATTGCAATATTCTGTTTTTATAGTATGACTTTTACCTGATCCGGGGACACCGTAAAGTAAAGTGTTAGATCCACCAGCTTTTCTAAGTTCCACTATTGCATCTTCACTATGATTTGATGTAGTTACAAGGTTGCCAAATGGATTATCACTTATATCCTTGAAAAGAATGTTATAATCAATTAGCCTAAGCACTCCACGACGTTCATCTGAAAAAATGTTATTCAACCCTATTCCTTGCGACCAATTATCAGGGAGACTCTCTGTATTAATAAAACCAGCGTAATATTTATTATAACTTGTTCTAAGAATGAAGATAATCAGGTTGTCTATAATTCCCTCAAAACCACCTTCAGATGTATATTCATTGTCAACACCTATATTCGGCTTTGGAAAACCATTATCCGTCCCCCAAGCAGGATGCTTTAAGCGCTTAGTTTGACGGCTGATACGGTAATTGTTTCGCCCTCCACGTGGAGCAAATTCTAATTTAGTAGAAACGTTTGTACGCTGGCCTAAAACATACGCATTAATTGTATAAATACAGCGTGTTTCATTTGGAAGCGGACTAACTGATTTTTCTCCTAGCGAAAGAAAGTTTTCTAAATCTTCACTATCTATTCCTGCAGCTTCAAGGTAAGTTTGACCTCCACCTGTTGCAGGTTTATCAATATCATAAAGCTTCTTAAAATCAGATGGATTTATTTTCCTGTAAAATATGCTATCTATATATTCCACATCGAAACCTCCTATTTCCTTAAAATAATTAGATATTCTTTTAACTGCTTAGGTAGCAAGCTATTATTACTACGAAAACGGTCATATTCAATAAGTTGAACTTCTACACTACCTAAATTACTGAAGCATTCTACGAGTTGTTCTAACGAGAATAAACCATCTTCACTATAACTAATTAAAAACAAATTACAATTCATTTTGCTTATTACACTTGCAAAGGAATCAAGTCCCTTAGTCTTGGTGCAAAACTTAGAGTGCTGATCCCACCAGTTGCGTAACCCACTCTTTCCAACTGCCGTAGGGAAATCTCCTCTCGCAACAGTTTCTAAAATATGATAATTAGCAGCATACTGCCTTTTCATATATGGTGGGTCAATGTAGCACAAATCTGCCGTGATATTTTCTGAGAGTTCTTCTGCAAATCCTTGTAAAATAGTATGGTTTACATTTTCTGTATCATCAAATTGAATGGAAGTGAGTCGAAGTGGCTCTAATGAACTTTTGTTAAATTTCGATAAGAAATATCCATACGTGCCCGAAATATTGGCAACTCTATTAACCGCCATTATCAATGTGTGTTTTAATAGTGATTCCTCATTCTTTGTAATATAACCAAGGTTAGTCCAATTATTGATTTCTTCCCTTATTGCATCAATCTTTGCTGCATTTTCAGAAGTGAAATATTTACGAGCATCCAATCCATTTTCAGGTGTCCCTTCAGGTGAAAATTCATTAAAAAAATAGCCTTTTTTAGGGGTTAAATTATTGAGATAGTCTAAAACCGCTTCATAAGAATTCGAATTACTATGCATTTTTTTTATAATCTTAGAAAACCCAGGTGACTCTTTCAGAAGTAAGTTAACTACTAAATGATGATAAGAATATGTCATTACGTCTGATGCAACTACAGAGTATCCTTGTCTACGAAGTTCTAATGATACTGATCCAGTGCCAGCCATAATATCAGCTACTACACCACTATCGCCAATCAATTCTTTTACTTTATCCATAATAAAAGGTAATAACTTCGTTTTATTCCCTATATATCTATACATTTATATCCCCTTCAAATTTCATTCCATTAATCGCACCTAAATCAGGCAAGCGTTTCATTTCTTCTATGATCATTTGGCGCTCTAAAGCTGTAATATTGTAACGCTTCATAATGAGCCCTTCTAACATTAAGTCTTTTTGATATGAATATTCTATAGAAATTTCTTTTGCTAAGTTTATAATTCCTTTATCTATTTCATCTCCTGTATAAATTTTCAAAGGCAACGTAAATATAATATCCTTAGTTAAATAGGGATGTGATTTCCATTCGTTTTCTCCATATAACTTTAGATAATAATAGTATATAACTCTTGAATTGAGCAAAGCTAAAAAATATTCAAGAGGTGCTACACTTTTAGCTTGTTTATATTTCAGAATATACACTGTCTGATTTGTCAATCCGCTACTATAATCTACACCAGCATAAATACCTAAACCTGTCTTTCTGATTAGCAATTTTGGCGAAGTGTATAAGCTATCATTTTTATAATTTATCCCTGGAATATCTAAAGCGATATAACTTTCTCCCATTACAAAATACCGTTTAACGTGCTCACCTACAATTATCCTCTTATATCCTTTCGATGAAGTATTCTTGATAATGCATTTTAGTGTAGCATCACTCAAAACAAATTCTTCACTACAATTAACACATTTTTTCTTTCCAGCGTTAAGCTGTTTTTTTGTATAGCCCTGACCATTCCCACAGAAAGGACATATAGCAATATCCCCTTTTTTAGATATTTCTACTCCACGCCCAAAAACAAAATAATCATCCAAATTAATGCAATTTATTTTAATTTTTTTCAGTAATTCTTCTTCATCAATTCGAGTGTCTATATCAAAATTACAATTTGCATTCATAAGAAAACGAGCCTGCTTAACGGAATGCTTTTCTCTTTCATAAAAATCATAAAGAGGAATATTTGAAGAAAGAAATTGCTTTCTATGTTCTGTATTTAGACGAAAGCACATCGTTAGATCATCTTTTGTTGGCTTTATTTTTCTACATATGATTACTGTCGTTGCCCTATTAACTTCTTCAAATATCTTTTCACCCAATCTTGCAATAACCTTAATTTGAGTCTTTTCTGCGAGAAAGCGCCGTAAATTCTTATTTTGACTTTCAAAAATCGAGTCCGGTATTATAAAACCAAAATACCCTCCGTATTCTAAAATTTCGTAGGCTAATTCTATAAACAACACATAGCTATCATATTGACCAGAGTTGAATTTAAATCCTGCAGAGGCTAGTTGTTGTTTATTATATATTTTTTCTGAACTCCAAGGAGGATTTGCAATAACAGTTGATATTGTAGGGATTTTTCTTTTCCAAAAATCTGAAGACTGGCACTCATTTGAAGGAATTATTGCATCTTCATAAAAGAGTTCAGTCCTTTTATCTATTCGTTGTGACAAATTAGAGATTGCCTCGTTGTCAACATCAATCCCGTAATACTTTATATTATCATTTTCAATTAACTTCATAGCTTCTAATAGAGCACCTTCACCACAAGCTGGATCTATAACAGTTTGTATTTGATAACTTTCTTTAGCAGCCTCATTTTTTATCAATACTGCTATAAAATCAGCTAACCTATATGGTGTATAAACCACGCCATATTTTTTGTTTACAACCATCCTCTTGAACCCCCTACAAAAATTAAGTAAAAGGATTATTGTTTTATTAACAAAAATCATTTTATTACTTAACAAGCTTTAACCACCGTAGATTTTTTATTTTTCTATTCCTTATGCTTTAAACTTCCTTGCATACTCAAGTTTATGCATTAGAATAATTATTTTTATCCGTTTTCCATGGTAGCCTTAATTAAGCTCAATTATATATCTTTTCCCTTTAGGCTAGGTCACTTTTTATTTATGTTGTGAAGCATATGCAATCTATGAGGCGATCAATTTTTAGGACGGACTCGTATTGAAGTTAATCAGTAGAACCTAACAAAATAAAATTTAGCTTCCGTCAAACATAGCTGATCAGTTTGCAGACTCGCCCTAAATTACTAGCGTCAGTATCGACTACTTATTATATCACATATGCGTATTTAGCAATAAAAACACTTTAATATTCTTGAGATATATGAGCACCACCCTTTAATTCTTGTAGCTTAGAATAGCTTGATATTTGTATCTTTATAGTGGGTTATAAAATCAAGTTTACTACTGTACTCCCTAACCTACCTAGTGGCTGAATTCGGAGCTTCTTGAAAACAACTCAGACTTACTCCGAAGGACTTGCCTCTTTAGTAGATATTAGGTTTATAAACTAAGTAATCTTTATAACCCCTGCGATTCAGTCTTTCTTTATGAACAAGAAGGCAGAAGTACTTGCCTTAGCCTTTCGGCTAAATGATGTGAAAATCGTAACTTAGAAAGTTCTATTCTCGAATGTACAAGAATTTCTTTCGAATACGATGCCCGCAGGATGAGCAAATTAGACTAGGGAGAACCGACATCTGGTGGATAAGTACTTTACTTTCCCATACTGCTCCGCTTTGTACATCAGTTTGAACAAAAAACTTGCTACAGAGAATAAACAAGTTGACGATCTTTCAATAAATCGTTGATATTCAGAGACTGGGAGATGAACTACTCCTCTAATTGTTGTGACCACCTACAAGCAAGCGTTCTTTTTTCTTCACTACTTATGCTCAGGCATGACAGCCTTATTTGCTGACTGTCACAGTCGCTATCATGCTTTTGTAGTTGTTTGTTATATAGAATAGTAATAAATTCTTGTGAAATCCCCATTGAGTTAGCGGAAAGACAGTGGAAGAATTGCTAATACATTTGGGCTTGGTTTAAATAAATCTACGCATTAGTGAGGGCCAGTCCGTTGACAGAATTCGATTCTTTAACTGAAGATAACGTCGCAAAATATACATAACCAAATTTCCAAGGAAATTTCACTTACCTTACATCGGGGAAAGATGAATAACGATAAGCATTAAGCATTTAGATTACTCTATTTTTTCGCCCGAAAAAAAGAACGTATGTTCTTTTTTTATAATAACAGCTTTCTTTTTAGAAATCAAAGCTAAAGCCTTTTTCATTGGTTCCACCACTCTCAAATGACAACTACATGTTAAATTCTAAGCCATTCCTCCTATGGTTATACATTTAATGTAAATTGCTGATCAAATCCTCTAGAGCTTAAGTCCATAAATATAAAATGTAGGAATACAAAGCTATTATGTTGTAAAAAGAAGCTTCATAGCCATACCGGAATTATAAAGAACAAATTCAGCCCATAATTCATCATGGATTAAAACTGTATCTATTGCCCTTTCAAATACATATTATTCATCTGGATACCTATACAGTATGTATAGAGCACTTCAAAGAAAGGAGAAGCTCCATATTATCTTTGTAGATATAAGCACGTAAATCCTCACTATTGCACGTTGAAGACCCTAACCGTACTGCTTATTGTTTGTTAAAGCAAGAAGTACTCAATATCTTTCTATAAAAAGAAAAGGAGACTATCAAATTGAATACCTCTGAACAAACATCCATTTCAAAAAATCAGCCAATTCAAATGCAGCACCCAATGAAAAAGTACAGAAAACAGCATCTATTTCTCATCGGTTTAGGAGCTGTCGGTTTTTCCGGCTTCTTCGGCTTCGCACCTATACTTCTCTTATTCGGAGGAGCTATAGGCTACCTCATCTTCAACTGGAATGCCGCTTTCAAGATTATGAAGCTTAACCGCGCAAAGCATCCCCTCCCAATCTCCATTTCACAAGAAGAACTTTATCAAAAGCTAAGTGTCTTCTTGCAGCACCCTGACTTGAAAGTGGAAAATAAAAAACACTGTATCAATGTGTCTTTTCGCAACAAGTCCAATCACTTTATTTGGCTAGATGATGAAGAGAAAACGTACCATACACTCTCAAGGTCTCAAACGAATCGCATTTTCAAAGACCGCCACAATCCAAGCATTAAAGAATACTCTTAGGGCTATACAATGTATCCCATCATCAAATCTGCTATTGATACAGCTTTACAAACTAAAATGAATCAAGGAGAAGATAGCTCGAAAATTGTATGATTAAAAAGTGAGGGGAAAACAAACTTGAAGACAACATTTCTTTTCGTTTTTAGAGTTGCTCTGGTGTTGATCATTGCCATTGGAGGAAGCTATGGCGGTTCACCCGAGCGAGCTGAAGCCAAAACCAAAGCCTATACTCATAAGGAACAGCGCGCCAGCCGTTACATCAATTTTCTAAGGTATAGCAACTACCTGGATCGAAAGCCTAATCTGTACGCCGCTTTCAACCAATACTTCTCAAAAGGAAAATGGATTTACTTTCAAGTTGCTAGTCCCTACGATCACATGCAAGCTTTAAACATTGTTCAGTATACCGGTCTTATGACATATGAAGATGATCCAGATACTCAGCACAAATTGAAGTTTCAGTTCCATGTCGAGCTGGATACTGATTACGAAGATTATGTTCCATATGCTATGACTATTGATGGTATCAAACAGAGCGAGTATGAGATGAAGTCGCTTTTAATCCAAGTCACAAATTAAATACAATCTACTACCCCCTGAACACCAAGCACTCTATGTGCTTGGTGTTTTTGTTTGGCCTATTCTATCCCCTGGAGGAGAACAAAATGAAATATCACTTAAATGATGATCTTAGACACTTGATTGCTCAATCTCTTAGAGAGAAAGAGGACAGTTATACGATTCAACAGCTCTTCGATCAGTTCCCTACAAAGACGGAGCTTCTGAGTGCTAAAGAACAACAGCTGGTTACGATCAAAGGCATCGGTGCAGGAAAAGCCCGTCAAATCACTGCCATGTTGAAATTAGCTACCGTCCTGGCAGCTCCAACTCATAATCCAACCGCGATTCGAAGTCCTCAAGATGTATTTGATCTTCTCTCCTCTGAATACAAGCATGCTACCAAAGAAAACTTCATCTGCCTTTTCTTGAACACAAAAAATCGACTGATCTTCAAAGAAGTGGTCTCTATATGCAATTTAAATTCAGCAATCGTACATCCTCGTGAAGTATTTCAAGCGGCAATCAAACGCTGCAGCGCTTCGCTGATCTGTGCACACAACCACCCTAGCGGAGATCCGGAACCTTCTTTTGAAGATGTGAAGATGACCAAGCGCCTTGTCGATGCCGGTAAAATCATCGGTATAGAGGTACTGGATCATATCATCATTGGCGACCATCAATTTTATAGCCTCAAAGAACACGGACATATTTAACAGCCAAAATGGAAATCCAATTCTTAAAGTTCAACTAGCAGATATCGAATTCTACATCTTTATCCATGTTCTTACTGCCAACTGTATCACTTTGCGACTATATCAATGCATTACTTCACTATAGTCCGTTGAGGCTTTTTGGAAAAAAATCTATCGTTTGGAGTGGGAGGAGGCGTAATGGATAGCATTCAAACGATTGGAGAAAGTGTCCGATTTTTAAGGCAGCAAAACGGTCTTAGCCAAGAGCAACTTGCTTTGATTTCTGGAATCAATACATCTTATGTAGGACAAATCGAACGTGGAGAAAAGAACCCAACTATCAAAACATTAGAAAAGATCGCTTACGCGCTTAAAACTACAGTTGTCGATCTTCTTACTATGTATGATCCGGTTTTGAAGTATGGTTCAAATACTGATATATTCGACCTGATTTTTTCGAAACTAATTAAACAATGCTTGCTTGAGGTTCTAATTGAAAATACTAATTTAATTTCGCAAAAAAAAGATTTTAAGATCGCAAACGAAGGGGAAAATAATAATAATAAAAAGCAATGACGCTAAATTTAAACACAAGCAAGTAAATTTAAAATCAGTTTTAAAGTATAGCCTGTTGCCTTACTTGTATTGCTTATCTTATCCGGATGTTCTGGAACTGAAGCTGCTGAAAATGCACTATCTAAGGTAACTGGTAAAGATCCTATTCAAGACAATCTTTTGAATTACATCAACGAACAACTTATTCCTCTCCAAACCGAAGAGTCTACCTTAGTTCAACAATTCAATACTCAACTTGATGATCCTAGTATTGCAGATGCAGAACTTCACGATACTCTCAAAGAGATTATTCCCGTTTATAAGGACCTTATTGGAAGAATCGAAGCTATCCGTCCAGACACAACAGAAGTTAGATATCTACATGAACTGTACATAGCAACTGCTAACAAGCAATACAATGCTATGGTGCAGCTCCAGGCAGCTATTAATAATCAAGATATGAACCTAGTAAGTGAAGCTAACGAGAAATTAGAGGAAGCACGCCGAGGAGATAGAGCGTTCAATAATGCCTTAAATGATTTGTCAGAAGCTCATAACATCGTAGATATTCCTTCAGAGGAGAACCAGTGATTATTGTATTTCAAAAAGCGATTTAGGAGAAAAAATATGAACGGAATACCCGAAAAGATATCAGATGATCAACCTAAACTCTTGGTAAAGGAACTCGGAAAGAAATATAGAAAATGGTCTTGGCTGCTTATCATTGCAGGGGCTGTTTTGTTTTCTATGATAGGAGGACCTGGGCTCGCCACTTTACTTGGTATTTTAATTGGTTGGGTATTTGGCAATGTATTTACGAATGTTATGGTCTCGCCCAAGTTAATCAAAATTAATTTAAAAAACAACCCTCTACCTACCGATATGACACCTGAACAACTATATGATGCTCTTTCTAGCTCTCTTCATCCTGATGACTTTAAAGTTGAAAAGCATTTCAAGAAAGTTCGAGTACATTTTAAAAATAAGACGGTACACGTAATCTGGTTAGATAGAGAAAAACAAACTTACTCGATCATATCAAAACTGCGAAAAAAAGCATTCTTTCTTACACGTTACAATCTAGGTTTTATCGAATACGCTTATTCCTGTGTCGCTTACCCGGTCATAAAAAAGAGCATTGAAACGTACAATAATTTTAAGCACAAAAAAGCATGAATTAACAAACACATTACTCAATTCTTATGATTTCTATTCTGTAAGCACCGTACTCTTCTAAATAAGAGCCGCGAGGCTTTATTTACTTAGCACAAATTTATTGAGCACTATCTATTTTACAAAGTCCAACTGAAAGGAGGTGAAAGAGATTTTAAATATTGATTTCCAGAAAATTCGTGGTAAAACACAAGGTAATATTAAACTTTTGAATTATGCCGCCATAGGTGCTGCAGTGGGGACACTGGCCATCCCTGAACGAGGAACAGCCGTTGGATATATGATCGGAATCAAATGTGGTGTCTACAGTATGCGAAAAGAAGGAGAGAATTAAATGCTAAACCTGCTGAGCATATGTTTGAATGCTGCCTATGATGCAGTTACAAAAACTTTAAGTAGCAAAGGAGATTATTTGAAGGTAGCAAAAGAATTAAATGAAGAATATACATTTAGAAATAAAAAATCACTTTAAGAAGATTTAGGGGCTGTTGAGGCAGCCCCTTTAATTTGTCTTTTGTTCTTTGTGTTCTTCATGTTCCTTGTGTTCTTTTCAATGTATACGTACAATTGTTACTACTTTACATACCTATTTATATGAAATTCAAAAAGAATTACTTTTGTTATAGAGTAGAAAAAGAGCAAGAACAGGCGGAACATTAAAAATTAGGAGTTGACCTCTATATGAAGTACTTTTCTTACCAAGCTACAAAAGAAGAATTTCTGCATATTCAAAAAGAACTATCTTTTTATTGCGAATGGTCACCTTCACAGCATGAAGTAGTCGATAGCACCTCACTCGCCAGCTATGTCTTTGACCGTTCTCAATCCCTATTGCCTCAAGAGCTAAAAGCCCTTTTTGAATACAACAGTAAATGGTCCGAAATTTTCAAGAAAGATATGTTACAACATTTAATATTCACTACTTCTATCTCACATGAAATCACTACTCAAAGTCTGAAAAGCCATACCTCTTACTTCAGGGAACTTCAAACTAGGTTAAAAGTTTTTCACAACTCCCAAACCATTGAAGATACACATAATTTCTTTCGCCATATTACTAAGAAAACAATGCCATACTTGAGAATTCCCCTTCTCGAATACGAAGGCAATCGCAAAAGAAGTCAAAAGAAGTATGACACACCAAAAAGTTTGGCTTTTTTCATTGGGTTCATTGCTTACCATAACTCCCAACACAAATTTTTCGGAAATAAGATAAATACAAAATCTCAATTACAAGAAATAAAAGAATATCAAGAGATATTTTCCACTCTGATAAGTGACATGTCAGATTCAGATAAGGAACTGAATAGTTACCTTTTCGAAAGAGAATACAGCACAAATTTAACAAATAAACTCTTAAGCATCGACAATAATATTTTCATAGATCATATAAACGCTAAAAAAATCCTATGCTTGTTGGAGCTACTTCCTAACATTAAAGGAAGAATTTTTTTGACAGATTTACTTATAAAATATAAGGAAATTATCTCGCATCCAAATCTTCATCCGAATTTCGGAACTGTCAGCTATGCGATGCTTAATGGTACTTATGAGCAAGAGCATGAGAGAACTATTTATTCTCGTAGAATGGATGAAGCTAAATGGTTCATACAAGCTCCTTTAATAATACTTCAATTAGCCTTATTCTATATTCCCTACTTAGAGCTGTTACACAACTATTTTTATAGTTTGCTTACACCTAAAAATTTCAACATTCAATTTTCCGAGCCAAATAAATGCGTAAAAATGTCAGAACTATTTCCGGTGCATACTAGTGAGGACTATAACCTCGAAGAATATAATTTATTAAAAAAAACAAGATATGATATAGATAAGAAAGTTAATTCTGAAAATTTCAAAAATCAATTTCATAAACAACCTCGTACAAGATCTGTTGGACCATTTTCTCCTTATTATGAAGAACGTAAGATTACTTATTTAGAACCAAGTATAGAAGCAGTACTACCAGAACTTATGGAAGCTATCGATATCCCTTTTTAGTTAGATACTCAACGTTTGTGCTAGCCGATTTAGCAGCGGTTCGCATATAATTCGTTAATTCATAAAAGACGCCTATATTTATAGAGCGTCTTTTTATCATACATATATAACAAATAATTCTTGGTAAATTTCAGATTGAATAGTTCCTATTTTTTTAATCTTCGTATTTCCTTAAGATAAATTTTGTCAGTAAGTTCTGATATCCACTTAAAAGGAGTGATAACTATGAAAGACAAAATGGCAAAAGAACAAAAGCAATTTGAAGAAGTCCTTCAACGAAGTACTAATCATTCAGCAGACTGTTTCAGTATTGTAATCGGAGAAGAAGTGAAATTGATAGGCTTTTCCCAAGCCCCTCTCACTGTTCCTTCTGCTGTCCTTCTCCTCAAATTGAATAACGCATTCTTGCTGACTGGATGGGTAGATGAACAATATTCGCACTCATTCACTCAACCTTCAGCGCTCTTCAGTTCAAAAGTGATTATTGCTGTGGATTGTCGTACTCCATCCAACCAAAAATTTTATTTATCGATGAACGAAAAAACATACAAGTTCGGACCACGTTCTGAGGAAAGATTAGATGACTATCTGTCATTATTCTGGGAATCCGAATTAGGTGCCGGTCTCGTTATTTGCCAATATGACGCAATTAGAGAAGAAATGATCAGGTCTCTAGTTGGTTCACCAGACGATGGCTCAAGGAAGTTCCTCAAAGCCAACATAATGCAAAAAATTGAGTTTTATTCGCATATTTATTCTAAGAAACAGATGGAAGTACTTAATCCTTCTGTTATTAAGGAGGAATTTAAAAATGAAGGATCTATTATTTGATAACAACAAAAAAACTCTGTCCCTGAATTCTTCAAAAAGCCCGCTCTCATCTCAAGAATTTTCGGGTTTTCGGCAAGGCATCGTAACTAATGAAACACTTAGAATGCTCACTCAGCTTATTGAGGGAGTTATTCCTTCTCATTTTTCATCAAAAAAAGTGATCGTTCCTATTTTGAAAAACACTATCTTTGTTCTGTTAAAACGTAACAACTCCTCTATGCCTAAAGAAACTGCTAGGAAAGCAACCGAAAGTTATATAAATAATTTAAGTAATTCGTCTTACAGTACCCTTATAACAGATATAAGCGATACAGAAAGAGATTTGATTTCAAATGATCAATATTTCACAACCATCAATAATCCGATACAACCGAGTCTGCCTTTGTCAAATAAAAATATTTCTGGCTCTTTGATCGCTCTTTTACCACATAAGACAACCGAAAAAATGAAAAAAAACTACTTTATTAAGGCTAAGACTGTAGGTAAACCAGTCTCGCTTTTCAAAAAAGAGAAGTATATTAAGCTATCCAATCATGAAATAGCTGAGCTCTTAGCAATCAACCATAAGTTCGCTGTCATTAATCAGAATTTACACTATTGGGAACCTGCCCTTGGGCACTTCATCGGCCTTGTAGGCGAAAAATCAGATATGTTTATACGGAAAAATATTCCTAACAACTTAAAAAACCTTATAACCGCAAGAAGTGTAGAAGAAATAGTCAAATGGCTCATTTCCGATAAAAGGATAACTACCTCAAATGACTCCCTAGTTCAACGTAAAAACTATATTCCCTTTAAAAACGGTGTTGTCTCTATTAACGATCTCTCTCGCCATGAGCATTCGCCTAGCTTCTATTTTACCTCTGTAATAAATGCACATTATCCTTCTGCAGGTGTTCTTAGGGGAGAAACATTCGAATCATTTATGGATCAAGTAACAGGTGGTTCGAAATCGGAATACTGGAGGTTGCAGGAACTCTTTGGATATGTATTGTCCGAAATAAGAGACGTAAAAGTCCTACCTTTTTTGATCGGCCCAAAGGATTCCTGCAAGTCGATTGTTTTAAAATTACTCTCACACATGGTTGGCGAACAGCATTGTAGCAGCTTGAGCCTTGAGCAAATGAACCAATCCGATTACCTATGTCAGCTTTTTGCAAAAAAACTAAACACCTTCGGAGAAATATCCGAAATCCCCGTCAAACGGCTAGATACCCTTAAGAAGCTTTCCGGCGGTGATCCTCTAACTGCCAGGTATCTATATGGTAAACCCATAAAATTTGTAAATCAGGCTGCGTTACTGTTCGCCGGTAACTTTCTACCTGTTATTAAAGGTATGGATCGCTCTAACGCATTTATTGAACGGTTAGAAGTCTTCTCATTTGAATTTCAAGTCCCAAAAGATAAACAAGACATATATTTATTCAAAAAGATTCGTGATGAAAAAAGCTATATAGCATGGTGGGCTCTTCAAGGTTTACAAAGGTGGATCGAAAACAACCACCAGTTTACTAAATCGGAAACTGTAGAATTAATAATCCAAGATTACAAAATTACTGATAACTCAGTCCAAAGCTTTCTTGATAGATGTTGTATCTTAAGAGCAGGTTATAAAGAATACAATTCTGTTTTATACGAAGCTTACGAAGGATTTTGTGAGAAGGAAAATCTTGTTGTCAAAAGCACGAAGACTTTTCATAAATCTATGCAAGACGTTGCAGGGTTAAGGCACCATAAGTTCCGAAAAGAAGGATCTAATGGAAACGGATATGATGGCATTCAACTTACATTGAAGGAGGAACAATATGGAGACCTATAACCCCCAAATCGCTGGCACTGATTCTTCAGTATCGTCTGATCCTTCTCACGAGGTGTTGACGATTAATGAAGTGCAAAAGCATTATTTTCAGGGGAAGATTTCGAAAGACAAACTTTATAGCGAGGTACGTATGGGCAAAATTCCTCATTTAAGAGTAGGAAGTAAAATTCTTTTTAGAAGAACAACCCTAGACTCTTGGTTTAAAGATCGCGAGATCAATAGTTTGAAGCGATAGCCATCGCATTCAAGCTACGACTCACAAGCAGCGCAGACGACGAGCTTACACAAACTTTACTCGGGATTAATAATCAGCCACTTCTCAGGACGGAGTATTCCACTTGACTTGGATCAATAATTTCTTGAACAAAAGACTCACTTTTGAAGTATGCTGAACTTCACTTGGCCGAAAAAACCTTAATTCTTTACGAGTCACACCTTAAGAACCGAATCCTTCCCCACTTTGGTCACATGCGGTTAGACCAAATCAAGACCCTTCATATTCTAGAGTTTTTGGAAGCCTTATCTCACAAGGGTATTCGGATGGGCTTCCGCAAAGGAAAACTATCTTCCGGTACTGTAGAAGTAAGCCATAGAGTATTAAAAAATGTGTTTACACGCGCAGTAGAGTGGAAGCTACTCAAGGACAACCCAGTAGCCGCTGTAAAAAAACTCGAGTCAAACATAAAGAAATTCAACCCTATGATGATCAAGAAATTAAACAGCTTCTGATTGCTCTGCAGAAGGCTCCAATTCATTGGAGGGTTATGATTATTACCCTAGCCCTCATAACGGGATTGCGTAGAGGCGAGTTACTTGGGCTAGAGTGGCATTATATCGACTGGGAAACCGGTGTTATTTCAGTAGAGCAAAGTGTCTCCCTATCTCCCGGCGGTGATGCACATGTTAAAGAGCCCAAGACTAAGGGGTCTAGGCGTAAAGTAGCCATACCTTCAGCGATGCTCAGAGAACTACAAGTGTACCGTGCACACAAAGCGGATGAGTTCGAGAAAATTGGTGATCGCTGGCAAGGTAACGGACGATATGTTGTTTTCTGCCATCCGGATGGCAAAGCTTTTCACCAAGAAAGACCTTACCTTTGGTTTCGCGAGTTCTTGAAGAAAAATGGTCTTCGCTACATTCGATTTCACGATCTCCGACATACCTCAGCTACGCTACTGATCAATCAAGGCATATATGCTAAGGTTATTTCTGAAAGGTTAGGACACGGCAATATAGGAACCACTATGAACGTGTACGGCCATGTTTTACGGACGGCAGATCAATCGGCTGCAGATAAATTCGAATCAGTTCTGGAACTTAAGTCAGATGCAATTCAACATATTACTGACGAGATTTAACCTCCTTAATAGCTAAGAGGCAAACGACTATGATTAAATGTAAGACGAAATGGAGATATTTCTAAGGCAATATGCTTCTTCTATAAAGATAGGTTTAAACTCAAATTCAATTCTGGCACTCTAAAAAAAGACAGACCTATAATATAACAAACAAGCGAAGCATACTATGGATCTAGCATAGTATGCTTCGCTTTAACTATTGTATTTATTTGGAATGATTAGACTTCTCTGAACCAGTATTCCAAAAGGCTTCTCCTCGTGAAGACCTTCGCTGGGTAGCCTCAATAATATGATTAATGAGCCTGTTTGGATCTTTCCACTTCATGGCTAGTCTTGCCGAATCCATACCATTCTCCGAAATTATATCTTTCAATTCTTCAGTATCCAAATCTTCAAGCCCTTCCTTTAAAGACTCCACACCTTGCTCAAGCAAAAAAAATGGATTAACTTTAGCCGGCTTTCTTCGTTTACCTTTTCTTGCACTGCTATTAGAAGTTTCATTATTGGAGGAGACAGCTGCAACTGAACTTGCTTCGAATATTGAACCTATCTTCTTTGCAAACTCTTCATTATTAGTGATCTCATCTGCTATACAAGCACTGGCTTTTTTCCAAAGCGCAAGAACATCCTTTCTGTTCATATGCTACACTTCCTTAGTAATTTGTATGAATTCTCCTGCAAACTCTGCTAAAGAGTCATATTGACCTTGGTAGCCCCATTTCTGTCTAAGTGTTTTATACTCCTCGTATTCTGCTGCTTCTGCCACTCGAGCACTCTCTGAAAAGATGGTGTTAAATACTAAAGGATAACGTAACTTTGACTCTCCCATCAACTTACCCGCATCTTTACGCATTTTATTTAAAGTCCTTGTATGAATACTAGCTTGACCTCGTACTTTTGTAGCGACTATTCCAATTGGAAGAATATTATCTTCAATTTCATCTGAAAACTCCGCTATTCGAGTGACAATTTGTGGAATACCGTATGTTGACAGAACATCTGGTATTGTCGGAATAATATATCCGTCAGAGATACGAAGACCATTCAGAGTAATGTATCCAAGATTAGGTGGGCAGTCAATCAATACATAATCATAATCGTTAGTTATTTCTTTAATACCACGACGCAGAATATTAACCGGATTGCGTGTTTGATATTTGCCAGCAGGCATTGTTATCAAGCGATCTTGCAAGTTAATTAAATTCAAACTAGAAGGTAGCAAATCTACTGACTTTACTTCGCTGATGTTACCTACAGATTTTTGGAGAGTTTTTGAGAGATCAAAATTGTTACAATCATCTATCGCATCTTCAAACAATGTAGAAATAGTGTGCCCAGCTTGATTAAGAGAAAACCATTTTTCTTCTCCTATAAGCATTGTAGTGGCATTTGTTTGCGGATCTAAGTCAATGACTAGCACACGTTTATTAAAGGCTCCAGAGAGCGTTTGAGCTAACCCGACTGTTGTAGTGGTTTTAGCTACACCACCTTTAAGATTAATTGAAGAAACAATTATTGCTGCCATCTTATTTTTCCTCCCATACCATTTTTCTATTTGTTCAGCTTGAAAAACTGGACCAGACTTCAATATTGCAACAGGCTTAGGGAAATTATCTGATCGTTTTCTCCAATTTGTAACAGCGGCTGAACTTACGTCAAACATTTTTGCGATTTCTGCTATGCCGACCAAATCAATCATAAAATTTTCTCCTTGTTTATTCTATAAACGAGCTTAACCGATTTTGTGTACAGTGTAAACAAATAACAAAAAATCTTATTCGTGTTCTTTAATATTCAAGTAAGACGAAAAGAATCAGCAGGAATATTATAGTTAATGTATTAATTCATTTATTTATATCACCTAAGTTATGTAGTAAGGAACATCGATTAGAATAGAAGTATGTACTGATATAATCCTCATCGAGAGATCTCTTTTAAATAATTCATTAATCGAACGAAACCCCTCATTCAAAAAAATGAGACAAAATGAGGACGCGAGCAAGCTCGCGTCCCCATTTTGTCCCCAACTCACCTATTCGCTTACTCCAACCCTTGCCATACCAACAATGCCACATCCTCCACATGCACCGTATGCGGAAACATATCCACTGGCTGAACTTCCACCGTCACATACCCACCATCTTCCAACACACGCAAGTCTCTCGCCAGTGTCGCTGGATTACAGGACACATACACCACACGCTCCGGTTGCATCGCTAGAATCGTCTCCAACAATCTCGGATCGCATCCTTTTCTCGGTGGATCGACAACGATCACGTCCGGTGTAATCCCATTCTCTTTCCAACGTGGAATGACATCTTCCGATGCACCCACTTCAAATTCTACATTCGTCATGCCATTCAATACCGCATTAGAACGTGCATCTTCGATCGCTTCTTTCACAATCTCCACGCCATACACTTGCTTCGCATGTTGCGCCAAAAAGAGTGAAATCGTGCCTATGCCGCAGTACGCATCAATGACTGTTTCTTTACCAGTCAGTCCAGCATATTCCACGGTCTTACTATATAACACATCCGTCTGCACCGGATTCACCTGATAAAAAGAACGAGCCGATATGGCAAACTTCACATCACCGATATAATCGTGGATCACTTCGCGTCCCCATAGTACTTTGGTGGTATCGCCGAAGATGACATTCGTCGTCTTGGTATTTACATTCTGGCAAATACTGACCACTTGTGGCATTTCGAGACGGATACGGTCGATCCATTCGCTCGGGCGTGGTAGACGTTCTCCATTGGTGACGAGGACGACCATCATCTCACCGGTACGGAAGCCGACTTTGACGACCACATGACGCAGTAGACCTGTACCTGATTCTTCATTGTATGCAGATACACCTAGCTCTTTGCCTATCTGTTTTACTTTAGCGATCAGTTCATCGTTGCGTGTATCTTGAATGAGACAAGTATCCATATCAATAATACGGTGACTGCCACGCGCGTAGAAGCCCGCAACCAATTGACCATTGATTTCACTGATTGGAACCTGTGCTTTGTTCCGATAACGCCAAGGCTCAGCCATACCTAATGTTGGGAGTACCTTAATACCTGTTGTTGCTTGTTGATCTACTCCTACATTCAGCTTACCGATCCGTTGTAAATTATCTATCACATGCTGACGTTTCCATTCCAATTGAGCGTCATAACTCATATGTTGTACCTGACAGCCACCACATTGATTGTAGATCGGGCAAGGGGCTTCTACGCGATCTGGACTGGATTCTAGGATAGCAGTCATTTTGGCATAACCGTATTGTTTTTTCGTTTTGAGTACTTTGGCTTGAATCTTCTCACCGGGTAAAGCGCCTTGAACAAACAGTGTATATCCTTCTGCTCGACCTACGCCTTCTCCATCGTGATTCATACCTATAATTTCTAATTCCAACTCGTCATTTTTAGCAACGGGTAAGTTCGCCAGCGCAAGGGCTGTCGCTTGACTCGATTGTTGCCGATTATTGCTATATTTTCTGCCGCCTCTGCGGTCTTTACTCATCTCATTTGGCTCCATTTCTTTATACACATGACTGCATTTCATTAATTGCTCAAGTTTATCTAACATCTCACTTCACAAACACATTGTCCACTATGAATGGACATTCCGAAGAACAATTCCTCTAAAGATTGTATAGAAAAATACCTATACTTACAATAACTATCGTTATCTTTTCCATATATTATTACACATATCAAAAAGACATTGTTCTAAATGTGGTATAACCATCCCTTACTGACATCAGGCATACTGCACGCTAATGAAAATATGGAATAATACAACAACTTTTAGAACAACATCTTTAGAGTAACTTTTTCAACTGTATATCTTACAACCTATCACTATTGATCTACTTGAGATCCGAGAACACTTGCAATTTCTGTGGCAAAATCTCAAAAATCCCCGGTAATGATCCACCGAGTTCACCGTCTAAATTAATTTGTACATTATTGCTAGGCGCTTCAATCTCTAAGCGATCGGTCTGGAAATAAATAATCTTCGGATCGTTGAGATGTTCACCGCGAGCTGCAATAGAAATCAGGCGGATAAATTCAGCGATATTACACTTTTTGACACCGATAAAATCTAACAGCCCATCGTCTATTCGTGCGCCAGGCGCTAGCTTTTCAAAACCACCTACTGAATTGGTATTCGCAACAAGGAAAATCATAAACTCCTCATGCAGTGGTTCTTGACCATTCGCTGTAATCTTAAGCTCGGTAGGCGTTAAGTTGACGACTTTCTCGATGCCTTTCATATAATACGCCATCTGTCCGATCATCGTTTTGAGTCGACTGGGTACTTCGTATGTCAGCTCAGTGAGTGATCCTCCACCTGCTATATTGATAAAATACCGATCATTAAAGCGACCCACATCAATCGGTCTCGCATTTTGACGAATCACCAGATCACAATAGTCTTCCCAATTCTTGGGCACGCCTAATGCACGCGACAGATCGTTGGTTGTTCCCAGTGGAAATACGCCCAATGGTGGTGGGTTATCATATTCTGCCATGCCATTAATCACTTCGTAAATCGTGCCATCGCCACCAGCAGCAATAATCAGATCATATCCATCTTCGATCGCTTTGGAAGCAGACAGGGTTGCATCGCCTTCACCTGTTGTCGCATGACAACTCGCTTCGATTCCACCTTTGTCTAACCGATCCAAAATATCCGGCAATCGGCGCTTCATTTCCTCCCGACCTGAAGAAGGATTATATATCAGTCTCGCTTTTTTCATTCCATCATGCCACCTAATATGAATTATGTTGTCATCAGTTGGTTCAACAGTGACTGAATCTGACGCTCCATCCAATGAGATAACAGTGGATGTGGCAATAATGCTGTACCTGCATATTCATAGCTTAACCCTTCTACACGCCCGGGAATCACTTGATTCAGGAATATCCCTTTACTTAGAAACAGAGGAGCAATCAGCACTTTGTACCCGCGTGCTGTCCATTCTTCTGTTTTGGCACGCAGACTATCTGGATTGAGCAGTGCATAATCGGTATGTGCCACTTCACTCACCTGTCCTACTCGCTGAGCTAGAGAAGAAATCCCTTTCTCCCAGCGTTGTCTGAATCCGTCATGAATACTGCCGTGACCCACAACCAACACCACTTCATTCTCAGGGGCAACCGATAAATCTTTCACTTGATCCCAGACCATACGAGCGATATCTTCATCATCATCGGCTGGATAACCAAAGTGAACTTTCGCTTGAATCGTAAAAGGTTCCAGATCGGTCTCGCGATCAGGCGTTTCTTTGACACCCAAAGCATAAGCGATCTCGTCCATATGTGTACTACCAGAGGACACAAATAGCGGAACGACTAATAGATCTGTAACTCCTTGCGCTTCCAGTTCATTGATTCCATCCTGAATAAATCTTCCCGGAACATTGTCCAGGAAGACTGCATTGACAGGTAGATCGCTTGGCAGATGGATATGAGATACTGCTTCATCGATCTGCTCCATCCAAGATGGTTCCGGCGAGCCATGACTAATTATTAATACACCGGGCTTCATAGAGATTACCTCCCTAGACGTTCCAATGTCATTTTATAACCATCATTACCATAATTCAGGCAACGTTTCACACGGGAAATGGTAGCTGTACTTGCACCCGTTTCTGCTTCAATCTGGTTATAGGTTGAACCTTTGCCTAACATACGAGCCACTTCAAGACGCTGTGATAAAGACTGAATCTCATTCACAGTGCATAGATCGTCAAAAAAGACGTAACATTCTTCTAAATTTTTTAGTGTCAAAATCGCTTCGAATAATTGATCAACACTTTTATCATCAAGTTTTTTAAGTTGCACGATGTGATCATCCCCTACTACGGTTACTGTACCTACATTGTATATATTACTGGGTATTTTTTCAAGCATTAACGATGTACAGCATTACAGAGTACCAGATTTTGTTTGAGCAGAACAATTATTTAAACCATCCACGTCTTGTAAAAGCAGTCATCATCCCTGCTCCCAAAGCAAACATCAGCAATAGCACGCCAAAATAGCCATACTTCCATTTCAGTTCTGGCATATTTTCAAAGTTCATGCCGTAGATACCTGCGATCAGCGTCAGCGGCATAAAAATAGTCGTGATCACCGTCAATGTTTTCATAATCGTATTCATTCGATTGGAATTAAGCGAAATATAACTATCCCGCAGATCTGAAGTCATTTCACGATTCGACTCAATCATATCCGACAACTTCAGTAAATGATCATAGATATCGCCAAAGTATGAATGATGCTGATCGACCTTCTGAATATGTTGTGAGTTAATAACCCGGTACATCAAGTCACGCATTGGAATAATTGTTCTCCGTAGTTTCAGTAGACGAGAACGCAGTACAAATACTTGCGCTAACAGATCATCCACCGGTTCATCTGGTCCTGTATTTTCAAGTTCATTCAATTCATCTTCAATCTCGTACACACAAGGGAAATATTCATCTACAATTTTGTCAGTAATGATATAAGCGGCGGCTATTGGCCCATTTGCCCAAGTGGGACGTGTTCCCTGTTGACCATAGCTAATAATACGTTGCCATGCCGTCTCAATCTCTCGCAGTTCCCCATGATGAAAGGAAACCAAAAATTTATCGCTGACAAATAAATCGACTTCTTCGACCAATAACGTCTCTGGGTGCATGGCATGAAGAACTAGAAACTGCACCTCACCATAATAATCGATCTTCGGGCGTTGAAGCACATGTAGACAATCTTCTACCGCTAATGGATGAAAATGAAAAAAGGTACTTAACTTCTTGGATTCTTCAGCGGTTGGCTGATTGAAATCGACCCAATACCATAAGTAGTTACCCGACTCTATCTCTTCTAATTGAATATCCTGAATAATCTCATGTTCTTGCGTCACGCCAAGAATGCGAATCATGAAGCGAGTTCACTTCCTTTATATCAAATATAGACGGATTAGCGTCTGTCGTTATTTTCATAAGCATCTCTGTTCCACTTAGAATCGCACAAAAAACCGCCGTTCGCAAGAAACGGCGGTAGTGATCTATAATGATCCGATTTTATTTTAGAACAAATCGAATAGTACTTTGAAAATAAGTCCAGATAAGATCGCTGCAATCGGAATCGTAACGATCCATGCAATCACGATCCGTCCAGCAAGTCCCCATTTCACTTCACGGAAGCGCTTGGCAGAACCTACACCTAGAATAGCTGATGTAATCGCATGCGTTGTACTTACAGGCAAGTGAGTCAGTGTTGCTGTAAAAATAACCGATGCTGCTGAGATATCAGCTGCAAAACCGTTAATAGGCTCGATTTTGAAAATTTTGGTTCCCATTGTTTTGATGATTTTCCAACCACCCACAGATGTTCCCAGTGCCATCGCTGTTGCTGCTGAGATTTTAACCCAAAGCGGTACATCTAGATTATCCTGAACACCAGCTGCGACTAGAGCAAATGTAATAATACCCATCGCTTTTTGCGCATCATTCGTACCATGTGTAAATGATTGAATCGCTGCTGTCAAAATTTGCATTGTGCGGAACCCTTTATTGACGCTATGCGGGCTACGTTTAGCAAAAATCCATTTCAGAATCGTCATGACGATATAACCGATTGCAAAAGCAATCAACGGTGACAAGATTAATCCTTCAACAATTTTGATAAACCCACTCCAGTTCACAGAACTTGAACCTGCTCCAACAAATACAGCTCCTGCTAGGGCACCGATCAAAGCATGTGAAGAAGAAGAAGGAATACCGAACCACCATGTTGCTAAGTTCCAGATAATTGCAGCTATTAGTGTTGCAATAACGATTTCTATACCGTTATCCAAAGTCGCCGGATCAGCAACACTACCGCCGATCGTTTTGGCTACGCCTGTGAACGTGATCGCTCCCAGAAAGTTCATTACTGCCGCCATCAGAATCGCTGTACGTGGCGGTAACGCTCGAGTAGAAACCGATGTAGCAATAGCATTTGCTGTATCATGGAATCCATTGATAAAATCGAACGCCAAAGCCAAAAACACGACGATAGCCAGTATCCATATTGAGGTTTCTACCATATCATTCATCGCCCAGATGGATCTCTTGCACTCCAATCAAGAGAATCTGCGCAACCCTACCTCCTTAGTTATCTGTTACAGATTATTGCATCTCTGCATATTACATCCATCTATACTCAGCAAAATGGATCATATGCTTATCTTGTAAGCAATCTTAGGAATTGCGCATAATAATAGATTCGAGTCTATTCGCTACATCTTCGCAAGCATCAGTCGTTGTTTCCAAACGCTCATATATTTCTTTTTTCTTAATTAGTTCAATCGGGTCTTTCACTGTGGCAAACAAATCTTTGATACAGTTACGTAATACATCATCACCCTGGTTTTCCAGATCGTTCAGACGAATCGTATGTTCACGAATAGCCAACAGCTTTTTATGAGACAACAAATGAATAGCTTTTTGAATTTCATAAGCAGATTCACGCAAAATTTCAGCAAATTGAACAATATAATTATCTGGCTCAGTCATATGATACATATCAAAACGAGAAGCACATGCTTCTAGACCGTCTAATACATCATCCATCGTTGTCGTCAAATCCATAATATCATCACGCTCAATGGGTGTGATAAATGTTTTGTTCAGTTCGGTAATAATGGTGTGCGTGTAATCATCACATTGATTCTCGTAAATCTTCATTTGCTTCGTAAACTCTGGAATATCCTTCAAGTTAGGTACTTGTTCCGCAAAGTAATCTGCAGCTTGCACAATTGCATCTGCCATGTTCTCCAGCGTTTGAAAAAAGATATCCTTTTTCTTAACACGCATTTCTATAACCCCTTTTCGAAATTTTGCCGAAAAATGTCGTAAATTAGAATTATGAAAACAAAATGATTTCATAACAACCTTTGTTATCTTATCAATCTGTACATAGGTTTGTAAAGATTCTGTTTACATTTATCATACAAAAATCATACAAAAATCGACTTTAATTCGATCATTACAGCATTTTTTACCTTTTTCATCCATTTTCGTTCAACTTTTTACCATCTATTGTCAAATGATTTTCGAATGATGGGCTGTTAGGAACAATATTGTAATACGTTACACCGGGTACAAGAG
Source organism: Paenibacillus nuruki (assembly GCF_001721045.1). Lineage (GTDB taxonomy): Bacteria > Bacillota > Bacilli > Paenibacillales > Paenibacillaceae > Saccharibacillus > Saccharibacillus nuruki. The sequence goes on from NZ_MDER01000036.1 coordinate 32,809, forward strand.
GCACTTCTTGACCATTACTGCTAAAGCGAATCACATCTCCACTTTTCTTGCTCCATTGACCTTTGATCTGCTGACCTTGTTGAAATAACATCGCTTCTCCACCGGCATTAAGATTTAAGCTTAATCTGCCAATATCGTCTAATACTTTGTAATCTCCGCCCAACACCATAACATTCGAAGCAGTTAAAGGCTTTCCACTATTCAGATCAATATGCGGTTCATTATTCATACTACGTGTGTAAAGTCCGGTGGTGGAATTATATTTATACGCGACTTTATAACTTTCTAGCAAAAATTGAAGTTCAATCAATGACGCTTTGGTTGCTGTTGTGGCAGAGGATGTTGAGCTTGAATCATTAGCACTAATACTATCTTTATTATCGGCAGAAACGGTATCTACTTTGAGTGAATTAGTATCGGTTGGAAGTGAAGAATGTTCTGTATTTAGTGAATCGGTTGTTGTACTTGTTGAAGATTTAGCAGTTGTAGAAGGTAGAAAAGGATAGGTTGGAATCGTGATCTCTTGTTTGTAATTTTTTTGGAGTGCACCTTTACGTAATTTCTCTTCATTCGTATATAAATTATGAGGCGCTTTACGGCTGGAATCTCGCCAGAATGGAGCACTTGCATTGGTGATCTCATCTAAATGCTCTTTCTTTCCTTGTTGCAATATACTGTACGCTTCCGGGCTACCTCCGGCATGAACAAGCAATGCGCCTACACTTTCCCCGATGCCGATTAAATACGGACGAATACTCCGCACAGGGCCGATCGTCACATCCCCATGATAACTCTGATATACAGCAATCAGGCGAGTGATTCCTCCTTCGGCTAGCACTTCATAGACCATATCTGCTTGGGCTAATCCTGATTGTGGACGTGCCGCAGGTGCATTGTTAATCATGACCGCAATCGGTCTAGCTAGAGAAGGTTGCTTTACAGGTAATCCGGTAAGTGGAGCGGTATAGGCCACTTCTGCTGGCTTTTCTGGTGCGATCGGTTCAGTTACTTTGGCAGGTTCAGGTTGTTGCTGTGGTGCAGGTGTAGCCACTTCAGCAGACCCGCAACCGATCAGACTAGCAGTGAGTACAAGTGGAATCGTCCATTTGCTTACTTTCCATAATCCAGATTGATTCATTACAATAGTATCCCCCTCAGTGATTAGCATCATTATGCAATGTAGCAGATCGTTGTCATCTGCATAGTAGGATACATTCCTACTATAGAACACACATATGAACTTCAAATGAATTAAAAATCGGCTAGTTATGTATAATCAGAAGATGTAAAACACGGTCTACTTCTTATTAAAACATAAGCTTCTTCTATATAGAATACATATGAGGTAATTAACTAATAGCATCATCCAAACATCTACTTCATTTATATATACCATATTTTAACAGTTCAATAATAAAATATTAAAAATTTATCTAAGATTGTGATTTTTATCACATTTTAAAATTTAGTTGTGATTTAAAATAAAGACATGGAAGAGATGATCATCACCAACTCAACAAGTTAGCACAGACTTACAAAAATAAAACATTATTCAGGGGAGTGGCAATCATGAACAGATGGCTAAGAGAAAACAGTGTGGCAATGTGGTTATTAACTATACTACGGGTATATATCGGTTTTAAATGGATCGCTGGTGGATGGGAAAAATTAAGTGGTGGCGGATTCGATGCTACTGGATTCTTAACAGGTGCTATCGCCAATACAGGCGGAGAACATCCAAGTGTACAAGCAGGCTGGGGCGCATTTTTACAACATTTCGCTTTACCAAATGTAGCACTATTCAATGTTCTTGTTCCTATCGGTGAATTCCTTGTCGGACTTGGATTAATCTTAGGTGCATGTACTACACTTGCAGCACTAATGGGAATGGTAATGAACTTCGCATTCTTGTTCTCGGGCACTGTAAGCACTAACCCTTACTTGTTACTTGCTGAAATCTTCATTATCGTTGCTGGTGCAAATGCTGGTAAAATTGGTCTAGATCGCTGGATCGTTCCTTACTTACGCACTCGCTTCTTCAACCGTCGTAACAAACAACAAGATACCTTGCCTAATCAGCATAAAATCGCTTAACGATATAAATAACCGAATCAATTGGCTTCTATAGAATGATCGATGTTATTCGCAGTAACATATAGATCATCACAAGGAGAACAGAAAGAACCTACTGTACAATAGATAAAAAAATAGAAATCCACTTGAAAAGTCATTCGCTACACCGTACTTTAAGCTACGGTATACAGAATGACTTTTTTGTATTTTATTTTGATTAATTTCTATTCGAATCAACTTCAAGCCGTCTATTACTGCTTTTGATTGGCAATAAAGTGCTTGGTGAGTGTATTCAATCGCTCCGTAGCTTGCTCGACATTGTTTTGTCCTGCAATGGCAGATATCACTGCTATTCCATCGGCTCCTGCGGTTAAGATCGGCTCTGCATTATCTGCATGAATACCGCCAATACCCACTAATGGAATATGTATCTGATGGTTCTTAAGAGCTGTAATCGTACGTGTTCCTTGTACGGCTTCGGCATCAGCTTTGGAAGTGGTTGGATAGATCGGTCCTATGCCTAAGTAATCAGCTCCATCTTGAATAGCTTGTCTGGCTTCAGCAACCGAATGAGCAGATACGCCAATCATCTTATTTTGCCCAAGACGTGCACGAATCTGATCGGCAGGTATATCTTCTTGCCCTACATGAATCCCATCGGCGTCCAGTGCAATCGCTAATTCAATATCATCATTCACTATAAACGGAATCTTATGCTCTCTACAGATCTGTTGAAGAGATTCAGCCAGTTGGTAGTACGCTTGCCCTGTGAGTGCCCCGACTCCTTTTTCACGAAATTGAAAAAGAGTAATCCCTCCTGTGATGGCAGATGTTAATACTTCTTCTGGTGGTTGTGTACAATTGACACTACCCATCACTAGATAAAGGCGTAAATACTGGCGCAATTGGTGTTGATCTGGCTTAGACATTATAGACCCGGCTCCTTTGTTGATACGCAAAATGATTAGTAGGCCCATGATCGGAACCAATTCCCAGTCCATCTTCAATCGCGGCTTGAATAAATTGCTTGGCGGTATCTACAGCTTCATGGATCGATTTACCTTGAGCTAATGTTGCCGTTAATGCCGCTGAAAAAGTACAGCCTGTCCCATGCGTATGCATTGTATCGATACGCTTGCTTTCAAAATATTCAAAATGTTGTCCATCATACAACAAATCCACAACGGTTGAAGTCGATGCATCATGTCCACCTTTAATCACTACATACGTTGCACCCATATCAATTAACTGTGTGGCGGCTTGTTCACGCTGTTGCATGTTGGTGATCGATATCCCTGTGAGTAGCTCTGCTTCTGGTAAATTCGGAGTGATGATCTCTGCTAACGGGATCAGATCTGAGACGAGCGCTTGTAATGCTTCTTGTTGCAAAAGCACAGATCCGCCTTTGGCTACCATCACTGGATCAATCACTAGATGTTGCCACTGGTACTGTTTTACTTTTTGAGCGACATGACGAATAATCTCAGCGCTAAATAACATCCCTGTTTTGACAGCATGCGGTTGTAGATCTGTACCGATTGAATCCAATTGCTGAATAATACCTTCAATTTCTACCGGATAGACTCCTTGTACCCCTTTTGTATTTTGAGCCGTAACAGCGGTAAGAACAGACATACCATAGACTCCGAGTTCTTGAAATGTTTTGAGATCGGCTTGAATCCCTGCACCTCCTCCACTATCTGAACCAGCAATCGTTAAGGCTTGATATACGTTCATTTTTTTCACTCCTTTGGATAGATTGGATTAGAAGATGTCGCGCTTATCTTGCCAAGCGCTAATCGTAAGATATTTTGTTACACAAAAATCACATTTTATTTAATTAGAAGATGTCGCGCTTATCTTGCCAAGCGCTAGACTTTTGCGATTTTTGAATGGGTGGATACGATATCGGGTGTGACTAGAGAGAGTTGATTGATAAATTCGATCTGAAAGCTACCTGTACCTTGTCCTGCGGTCTGTTGGTAAGCAATCTCTGCTGCGATGCCGTAAAACGCTAGTGCTTCAACTACAGCGTTTAAGCGTTCTTGTGACTCTATAGGATCAGCCACTGCGATAAATGCACCCACAACAGCACTGAGCAGACAACCTCCGCCTGTGACCCGTGTTAAGATGCTGTGACTATTTGCAATGGTATAGGTGGTATTGCCATCAGTGACCACATCTTTTTCGCCTGTGATCGCTACGATACATTTCAATTGGCGAGCCGCTTGTTTAGCAATCTCGACCATATTTCCTTCGCCTGCTCCTGCATCCACGCCTTTGATATGCCATTGTTCGCCGATGACATTAGCGACTTCAGCCACATTGCCACGTAACACATCAATCTGGACATGCTCAGTAATCTGTATTGCCGACTCGGTACGATAAGGTGTCGCTCCTGCTCCTACCGGATCAAATACAACAGGTACACCTGCTTGATTAGCTGAGCGTCCTGCTTGGAGAATAGCTTCAACTGTATAAGGATCAAGCGTACCGATATTGAGCACCACAGCACTTGCCATTGCAGCCACATCTGTTACTTCTTCATGGGCATATGCCATAAAAGGAGAAGCGCCCAAAGCCAGCAATCCATTGGCTGTAAAATTAGTCACGACCATATTCGTAATATTATGAACAAGTGGATTTTGTGCTTGTACTTTTGCTAAAAAGCTCATTTGATTAGCCTCCTGTAATAAATAGATATTTTGCGATTACCCTATTCTATTTGGATTATATGTAGAAAAGGTTAGGCTTTATCCTATAAGGGCTGAACGCAATAAAGACCCATCCATCTCTAAAGAGACAAATGGGTCAAACATTCATTCAGGTAGATATAACTTGAGTGAAAATTCAGCCTCCACTTCCCTCCGCTAGTATAATCCAGATCAGGTTCCAAGGGTCCGAAAATCCATTTTCGTCTCAGCCAACAGGCTCCCCTAGTGAAATCAGTAACTATTCAATTGTTCTTTCTTACCATACCACTGGTGAATGATCTGGTAAAGAGTGAGAAATTGGTTAATATCTTACTATACAAGCGCTTGGCAGTATAAGTGCTACTTCTTCTAGTCCAATCGAACATGATTTTTGCGATAGCAAAATATCTTACGATATAAGTGTTTATATTGCCAAACGCTTATATCATCCAGTGTTGCCAATCGGTCTGAGCCACTTCACGTCCTGTAAGCCATTGACGGGTTTTGTCCAGCAATTCACGTCGGTGTGTACCGTTAGAATACGTATGATCTGCTTGAAAAATGATCTCTTTATCACAGCGTCCTTCTGAACGTGTCCAGAATACTTTCTGATATAGAAAGGCATAATCGACAGGGATCACATCGTCGCCTGTTCCATGAATAACGAGCACATCGCCATTAAACTGCTTGGCTTCTTGAAACGGTTGATAATTGCCAAGTGAATCAAAGTATATTGGCGTAAATGAATACCCTAGATGGTCGGCTTTGCCTTCGATCACTGCTTGATCGTATTTGTCACGTCCTGTTAATTTGACGATATCGTTAAATGGATGCCCTACTGCTGACCAGAGCACCAGACTTTTGACACGTTGATCGCGTACCGATGTCAGAATCGCTACAGCTCCGCCCAAGCTATGACCAATTAAAGTGACCCGTGTCGGATCAATATCACTGCAAGTCATCGCATAATCAAGTACAGTACGAGTCTGAGCAACCATTGATTCTAAGCCTTCATTGCCATATTCGCCGCTGCTTTCACCGCAACCTGCATAATCAAAACGAACCACCATATAACCGTCAGCCGCCAATTCACGGGCTGTACTAACAAATAGGCGATCCACTCCAATGCGGCTGCCTACAAAACCATGGCAGATCACAATCAGCGGTGTACGGCTTTTGCCCCGTCCGGCTAATTGCGGTTCCTGTTCTGGATAATGAATACTAGCTGTCAGATCCAAGTCGTGATGTCGAATGACGATATTGCGTTCCATGATGATTCCTCCTTTTAAATAAACAATTCCGATAAGTTTAATGAGCTTTAATCTTGAAATCATATTATCATTAACGCTAGATCATTGTCAACGCAAGGAAAGTATGGCAAAATAATAGATTCGAACAATGAGAATGGAGGAATAAATAATGAGCACAATACGCCAGATGGTTAAGGATATTAATGTTGTACGAGATCAGTTAAAACCCGAAAATTTAGATTACTATGATGATGTGATTGTCCATGTACGGGATGCACGTATTGATCGTGAAGCTGGTGAAGAATTACTTTTAGAAATGGGTCATCATTTATTAGATGCACAGAAAAAAGGAAAAACCGCCAAACAGTTATTTGCTAAAGATTCGATGGAATATGGCAATATGTTAATTCGTAATTTACCCGAAAAGCGTCAATTGAGCAAGCCGATGTATTACTTGATGATTCCTTGGATAGCGCTCACATGGGTTTTTCTTATTCAAGCACTCATGGGTCTATTTCGAATCAGTATTAGCGATTCAGGAATTGTCGGGCAGATTAATGTAGCCACACTGATTATTGTCGCTGTCGGTTCGATTGCTTTAGTCGAAATGCTAACTCGATTTACCGATCAACCTGTTGAAAAAAGTGACACTACCAAACCGGGTATGCAAATCAATGCTCGCGCTATTTTGACGTACTTAGTAATTTTGATTTTGATTTTTGGTGTAGGTATCTTTTTACGTCAAGTGATGCCTGTGATTACGATTGTACCGTGGGTGAGTTTACTGTTATTTGTGATCGGAGTAGTTGGACAGAAATTTATTTTTATGCGCAAATAACATCGCTGATCTCTAGTAGATAAGATGAGTAGATTAATGTTCTATTTTGCTAATTCTATGATTATAAATTACAATAACGAAGAATTGATGAATATGCATAGCTGATAAACGAATCCTATTCATTAATGACGAATAGGTATAGTTATAATTGAAGGAGGTTTATACATTGCCACCTCGTGCCGGTCTTAATCTCCAATCTATTGTAAAAGCAGCCACAGTCTTAGCAGATGAACACGGGCTACATGAAGTGACACTAACCATACTAGCTAAAAAGCTAGGTATTCGTTCGCCTTCTCTTTATAATCATGTGAATGGACTACCGGGATTACGTCGTGAAATGGCATTAACTGGATTGGATCAGCTCAAAAATGTACTGATGTACGCTACTGTAGGCAGATCGGAAGATAAAGCGATTCGTGAGATGTCGCGTGCTTATCTTGAATTTACCCGTGCTCATCCCGGACTATATGAAGCGACGCTTTATATTTCTGATACGGATGATAAAGAATTGGATACAATGAAGAATCAAGTATTAGAGTTATTTACTCAAGTGCTCGCAGGGTTTGATCTAAATGACGATGCTCTTATTCATGCGATACGTGGACTACGTAGTGTTCTTCATGGATTTAGTTCTTTAGAAAGAACAGGTGGATTTGGTCTGAAGGTAGATGTGAATCAAAGCTTTGAACTGATTATTGATACCTTTTTACAAGGTTTGCATACTTCGCAATAACAATCATAAATCTATACATACACCATTTCTATTGAGATTCGGTACCTTTGTGTACACCAATCTATCTTTAGAATGGTGTATTTTTTTATGGTTATGTCTAAATTATCGTGTACTCATGAGTAGAAAAAAACAACTTTTAAGCTAAAGAAGATATATATTTATTTAAAATAATGAATATAGTTATTGATTAAACTAATACTATTAGTTTATAGTGTAATTAAGAGGTGATTAATATGAAAATAGTTAGTAAAAATAAATTATATCAACTTATTTTTTTACCCGGTGTTTTTCCGGTAAATTGTTATATAGTCGAAGAAGAGTCCAGTCTGACGTTAATTGATGCAGGATTACCTAATAGTTACAAAGGAATTCAACAAGCGATTGCTCAGATTGGGAAGCCATTAGGTGCTATTATTTTGACCCATATTCATGATGATCATGTAGGATCGTTAGATACATTACATCAACGTTATCCAGATGTTCCTGTGTACGTTTCGGAGCGAGATGCACGCTTGATGATCGGTGATATGACGTTAGACTCGCATGAACCGCAGACCAAAATTAAAGGCAGTGTTCCCAAAAAACTACAAACTCGTCCTTCTGTTTTGCTTCATGAAGGTGATCTGATCGGCTCTTTGCAAGTGATTGCTACTCCCGGTCACACACCTGGCTCTATAGCGCTGCTTGATACTAGAGATCGGTCGCTTATCGCTGGAGATTCTTTTCAGACAAGAGGCGGTGTTGCTGTCGCTGGTTCTGTACGATTGTTCTTCCCGTTCCCTGCATTAGCTACATGGAGCAAAGAGCTTTCTTTACAAAGCGCTAAGCGACTGCTAGCTTTACAACCCAGTCTACTTGCTGTAGGACACGGTCATATGATCGATCATCCTTATGAAGCTATGCATACCGCTATTCAACAAGCAGAATCACAATTGAAAAAGTCTTCTTTATCGATCAAACAGTCTCTATAATCAACATCTATATCTTCCTGCTACTATCTCTCCACCTGTAAATAAACAGCAAAAAACCATGCAGATCAAGCATTAACCTGCACGGTTTTTACTTTTATATTCACGCCATAATAGAAATAGAAAATAAGGTGCTCCAATCACAGACGTTACCAATCCTACTGGAAATTCTAAAGGTGGAGCCAGTATCCGTCCAATCACATCTGCCAGTAACATCATGATAGCCCCTACCAATGCTGCTACAGGAACAGAATACCGATGCCCGCCAGATACTAAGCGCCGAGCAATATGCGGACTCACCAGACCTACAAAACCGACCATACCTACAACAGCTACTGAACCGCTAGCTAATATAACAGTCATCAGAAGCAAAATCGCCCGCATCCACTCGATACGTAATCCTAGCCCTTTAGAAGATTCTTCACTCAGTCCAAAAATATCTAACGATTTGGCTAAAAGCCAGATGATAGGCACAACAATGATAATAATCGGTGCTAATTGCATAACCTGCTCCCAATGACGTCCCCAGAGCGAACCATTTAACCAGAGCAGAACGGTATTGGTATTCGTAGATGATTGTATGATAAGTAACTGGACTAATGTGCTTCCACAAGCGCTTACCGCTATGCCGACTAATGCCAGTCGAATAGGATCGACTCCATTGCGGTACGATAACCCATATACACAAGAAGCTCCGATCGCTCCGCCGACAAAAGCAGTCAATGATGTAAGCCATGTACTCTGCATCTCTACAGGTAAAAGTAGTACTGTAGAGACTGCTCCTAGTGCAGCTCCTGCGGAAATCCCTAATGTATCCGGTGCCGCCAACGGATTACGCAAGATTTGTTGCGCCACCAGACCCGACACCGCAAGCCCACTTCCTACTAATATCGCCAGTATAATTCGAGGCAATCGATAATGAAGAATAATATAGGTAAGATCAGCATCTCCACGCTGAATAAATGCTTTGCCGATCTCTAACCAGCTGATACGTACTGCTCCAACTTGAATACTGATCATCATCAATAAGCAGGTTAGTACGCTAAGAATCAAGATGATGATTAGATTACGCTTTTGACCGATAAGGTTATTCATGATGAACTCCTGCTCTGCCGTCTAGCTAAATAGACAAAATAAGGTGCACCGATAAGAGCTGTTATAATCCCTACAGGTGTCTCTGCTGGAAAATTCACAAAGCGTGAACCGATATCTGCTAGTGTTAACAATATCGCTCCGAATACTCCGGCAAAAGGAATCACAAGACGGTAATCGGTTCCTACCAGATAGCGTGTCATATGCGGTACGATTAACCCTACAAAACCAATCGGCCCAACAATAGAAACGGATATCCCTGCTAGCACAATAACGATCACACTGCCTACAATGCGCACTGTCCATATTTTCTGACCGAGTCCACGCGCAATATCTTCGCCTAAGTTTATTAATGATAAGGATCGACTAAGACTGACAGCCATAACAAATCCGATGATGCTAAATAGAAGCAGTAATTGGATTTCCTCCCATTTGACTCCTGCTGCTGATCCAGCGAGCCAGAATATGATTTTACTAGCCGATTCTTCATTAAAGATCAATAATCCCTGTGTAAAAGAGGATAGCAGCGCTTGAATCACTACACCGATTAATGCCATACGTACTTCTACTTTGCCCCCGCGAATCGCTAGGCTCATTATCAGCACAATCAATACTGTGATAAGACCACCGGCAAAGCCTGCTCCTGCAAGAACCAATCCATTTACTGTTGGCAAAATAATAGTACAGAGTACGATCATAAAAGAAGCGCCTGCATTGATTCCAAATATACTTGGAGAAGCTAACGGATTACGAGTCAAAGCTTGCATAATACAGCCTGCAATACTGAGATTAGCGCCAATCAGCATCATCGCTATCGCCCGTGGCATCCGCAAAATATGCAAAATAATATGTTCTTTCACTGTAGTGGAATAGTGCAGAAGATAATCGATGACGGTGGCTAACGATATCCAAGACGAACCTATCATAAGCGAGCTAACAAATAGAATCAGCAAGATCGCTAGGCTAGTTACGGCTAAGATCCATTTTGGGATCATTGAAAGTAAGTAGTCGCTTCACTCATGATATGGGTAAGTGCCGGGATACTACGTTGTCTTGACCATTTAGCCAATTCAACTTCATGCGCTTTGCCTGTTTGTACGGCTTTTAGTTGATTCCAGAGTAGATTATCTTTTTGCCCTGCTAATACAGATGGATCGTCTTCATTGATTAAGATCAGCAGTTGATCTGGATCTATCGCTAACAATTGCTCTGTCGTCATCAGTTGACTGACTTCTTCTGTATCACTTAATGCGTAATTTAGCCCTACCGCTTGCAGGAATGATGAATGGAATGCTTGATCTGTGCGTACTTGAAACGATTGGCTTGCTTCTTCATCAGCCGCAATAATCAGCACGGATTGATTCCTGTTAATCGATTGCTTTAGCTTTGCCAATTGTTGTTGATGGTTCTCCAGCATAGCTGTTGTTTCTTCCGACTTGCCTAACGCTTCACCGATCGCTCGTGTAGAAGCCATAATATCTTCATAATTAGCAGTATCATTTTTGAAAACAATCGTAGGCGCAATAGCTGATAATTCTTCATATACATTGCTATGACGACTCGTATCCGCAATAATCAAATCTGGCTTGAGCGTACGCATCACTTCTAGATTGGGTTCTGAACGTGCTCCAACGGATGTATATCCTTCTATATAAGCCAGTGTATCTTGTGGAAAACGTTCAGGCTTATCATCATCAGCTACACCGACAGGTTTGACATCCAATTCAGCAACAGTCTGGGTGAATCCTTGCTCTAACACAATAATACGTTTTGGCTCAGCAGGCACTTCAGTACTGCCTAGATCATGAGTGATCGTACGTGTAGATCCTTGAGTAGCATTGTCTCCGCTTGCACTTTGCTTATTTGAATTGCCTTCACTTATCGGAGTCGTTGAAGATGTAGGGGTAGAACAAGCCCCTAACAATAATGTAAAACTAAGAAGCAGCATTAACACTGCTGAACGTCTGATTGGATTATGCATCATAAAAGTACCTCCGCTTAAAGTGTGATTTTGAGAATCATTATCACTATAGCGGTGTACATCTAAGCCAACAATAGAGAAATCGGACATCGTGGATGTCATATTGGGACTCCATAGCTGTTGACGACGTTCCTGACGATAACGAATAGGCGATAATCCTTTATACTTTTTGAACATACGACTGAAATAATACCCATCTTGATAACCTACATTCATCGCAATATCTTGCAACGTTAGCTCTGTATGAATAAGCAGTTCACTCGCTTTTTGTATACGAAAACGAATCAGATAATCAGACGGACTCTGCCCAATATCACTGTTACGAAACAATCGAGCTAAATGACGTGGACTGCATTCTAATGTAGCTGCAAGTGAATCGATCGTTAGCGGAAGTTCGTAATGCTCATGAATATAACGAATCGCTTGAGTCACAAGGTCTGTTGTTGTGTTCTGAGCTTGATCTGTCTGCAATTGTTCCAATATGTCGTACACTATTTGCATAAAGGATGATCGTACTTGAAATTCTTGTAATAGATGGATATGCGTCCATGCTTGCTGTAATTGTTTGATTTTATCGTGTACGATTACGGGATGATGTGGTTTGAGTGCATAGGAAGTGTCTAATACATAATGATGATCTGTTAACGCATAGACATTAGAATTGGAAAGCAACAATTGTGGTCGGTATAGCACCAGATAGTATTCTAATAATTCATCCAAGACTTCAATCTGAAGAATACTTCCTTTACCGCTATGTATCATATGAAATCGCTCTGTAGGATAAGCGGTATGATCGACATGAATAAGCGCATGTCCACGCACTGTATATAGAAATCCATTTTCAGGTAAAGGATAAGGTGACACATACTGTTCGTATGGAATGAAGTGATGCTGAACATCCAACACGTGGATCGAAGCTTGATTCCACAGTTTTATATATTGATCTATATTCATCGCTAACCCCTTTTAACAAACGTACTGTATTGAAGTAAATGATCCCCTTTCTATTTTAATGATATTCATTCTCAATTACAATCGTTTTCATTTTTTTACATATTATTATAACTTCCCCCTATCACTGATCCATCAATGGTAAAATGAAGATTAGAGGTGATTACACACATGCGTGTACAACGCGAGAGCACATTACATCAAATGACATGGTTCGCTCATCTTTTTCCGGTGAACTGTTATCTTGTAGAAGAAAATGAAACACTAACATTAATAGATACCGGTTTGTCTAGCAGTTATAAAGGGATTGTACAGACGATCCATAGTCTGGAAAAGCCACTCACTCGTATCGTGCTTACCCATGTTCATACCGATCATATGGGTGCATTAGATCGATTAAAACAGTATTATCCTGAAGCCAAAGTCTATATCCCCAGACGGGATGCTCGTATCATCAGTGGGGATAGGACACTTGATTCTCATGAAGCACAGCGTCCGATTCGTGGCTCTATTCCTAAGCGAATCACCACTTCTCCTGATGTGTTAGTCGATAACGGTGATCAGATTGGTTCATTATTGTCTATTGCTGTGTCAGGTCATACGCCGGGATCAATGGCTTATTTGGATACACGGAATCGTCATTTAATCGTAGGCGATGCTTTTCAGATCAAAGGTGGACTGGCTGTCGCTGGTCATATGCGGTGGGCATTTCCTTTTCCTGCATTCGCTACATGGGATAAACACACTGCATGGGCAAGTGCTCGCAAATTACTACATTACCAGCCGTCTCTGCTTGCAGTCGGTCATGGTTCTTTCCTTCGTCAACCTGAAGCTCCTATGCGTGCGGCAATCGAAGCCATGACTGTGAAATATAGCTTTACGTTGTCCAATTGATACGTTTATTGTACATAACGATGCTTTCAGACCATCTGACTAATGATGTAGAGAACACACACTAGAAATGACATTGTTTTTACTTTAGATTCAGTGCAGATTCGCAAGGGTAGGGATAGGAATAAGGCTTTATATAGCGTGATTTCAATAGAGGGGGAATGATAACTTATGAAATTATTCAAACAAGTCGGTCTGTGTACGGTGACTGGTCTACTAGTATTGCAAACAATCGGATGTAGTCAGCAAAGTGCGCCTACACTAACTACGATAACTTCTGCATCTGACAGTAGTACTATTCCTGTAACAAGCACAAGCAATAACATCGTTTTAGCATCGGCGTCCACAACAACATCCCCATCTGCAACTATAGTTGCCCGTTTCAAAAAAATGTTAACCAGCAGTGAAAAGCTTCCTCAAGCAACAGCTTATCTCAAAACGAATATCAAAAAAGTATCTCCGCAAACAGGTACTTCGTTGGTTCTAGCATTAGAAAATGCACAGAACAAATATATGGATGCGTGGACCAATAAATATACAGAATCGATTCAAAAAAAACTAATGAACATGTATACATCAGCTGAAGTCTATGGTGATGAAGATATGGACGATATGATCAAGCGTGCTCAAGAGCCTGCGCTCAAAAAATTATTGTCTAATACCCAAAAAAGCGGTTATCGCATTGTGAATATCGAAGGCTATTATATGCCGATTATTGATTACGATCAGTACGATGCGTATGACGATTATGTCACCAAAGATATAGATGCCTATATTGATATTATGGCGGAAGAATCCGATCAGCCGGCAATGATAGATGCAGGGCTTGTGATCGGTTGGGATGATCTATTAGAACGTACTTTGGATTTGGAGCAATTTATAATGAAATATCCAACATCTCATCGTATAGCTGATATGAAGCAAAATTATCAGTATGCTGTGTATAGCGTATTTTATGGTGCAGATAATACTCAACTGTTCGACAGTCTTAGTAAAAAGATCGATCCTGACGCTAAAAAACAGTACCTAGCTGTACTTAATGATGAAGATACCGCAGAAGATTATCCATCTAGTACTCTTCTTAGCGATCTACATGGATTAATGGATTTGGCAGCACAATCGAATGATAAAATGACTGCTAAATTAGAAGCTTATCGGCAACAAGTGGCTCCGCTCGAATCGTAAAACTTGCCTAGAATGTGCAACTTAATATTCCATATGACCGTCTTTGCTAGTATAGGGAGACGGTTTTTGACTGTACTTGATCATTCGTGAAAGTTGTCGATTTTGTCATTTTAGGGATATGATAGTGAACTATGGGTAATAGAAAAAGGATACACTTCAAGCCCAATCCAAAAGTGAAGTTTGCTTCGCAGACGTTTTTTCACTATTTATAACAAAGGAGTTTTATGATGAAAAAAATCAGTTTGATCCTAACCAGCATTTTGTTAATGTCTGCTCTGGCAGCATGTACAAGCAATTCCAGTACGACAGAACAACCAGCCACTACACCTACTACTGAAAATACAGGTACAGGCAATCCGGCAGCAACGAACCCTGAAGCGACTACACCAACAGAAGGTGCTACTTCAACGGATCCGGCTAGCACAGAATCGGCTTCTGCTCAAAATGCCAAAATTGTAGCTAACAAAAAAGTTGTGGCTAGTATGTATCAAGATGTACTCAATGGACATCAGGCCGATAAAATAGATATGTATCTTGCAGATGATTACAAAGAACATGATCCGATGATCGCTACAGGTAAAGAAGCGTTCAAAACATATATCGCTTCATTTATCAAAGCTAATCCTGACTACAAAGTAAATGTCAAAGGTATGATCGGTCAAAATGATCTAGTGGCTGTGATGAATTATCCGATGGCTAATCCGGATGATCCTGGTCAAGCAGCTGTTGATATTTTCCGTGTAACCGATGGTAAGATTGTAGAGCACTGGAACACTGTTCAATCGGTAACAGGCGCTTCTAGTATGATCCAAAACTTATTACCAAGTGCATCCACAACCGCAGATGTAGCTGCAACAGATAAAGCGATCGTTGCTTCGAATGCTCAATTTGTAAGTAACTTCTTTAACAGCTTTTTTGTAGAGCATAATACAGATGCAGCTTCAGGTGTTGTGAGTGAATCTTTGGTGCAGCATAATGTGAAAATGAAAGATGGCATTGAGCCATTGGTGAACAACTACCTTGCTCAATTCCGTGCCAATCCAGATAGCACAGCAACAGTCGTCAATATGGTTGCAGAAGGCGATATGGTATTGATCCAAAGTCAGATGAAAAAGAATGCTGACGATGCAGGTCAATCTGTTGTCCAAATCTTCCGTGTTGAAAACAATGAGATTGCTGAAATGTGGATGCTTTCACAAGATGTCCCTGCCAAAACAGTAAATGAAAATGGTATGTTTTAAAAACAACAATAAACACCCCTCTTCTGCATACTAGAAGAGGGGTTATTTCTGTTACTTTATTATATTCATACATACACTACCTATTTATACTAAAAGATTTTCTGTTTGTAGAGAAGAAATCAATCCACTGAACTCAATCGGAGCAGACATCACTAGCAAAATCATATAATGTCCCCATAAATCGCATTGATTACCAAATTCTTCGATAGATGCAGTCGAATCACTGACTACTTTGAGCATGTAATTGTATTCACCACTAATCCGATAGCATTCAATCACTTCTGGAGCAGAACGGCAAAACTCTAAAAAAGGTGTACATTTTTCTGTTTTAAATAAGATATATGCTGTTGCACTTTTTCCGATTTTCTCAGGAGAAATAATCGCTCGAAATTCTTTAATAACCCCTTTTTCTTCTAAACGTTTGACTCTTTCCGTCACTGCGGGTTGAGTTAATCCTACATATTTGCCTAATTGAGTCATCGATACTCTTGCATCCTGTTCCAAAATAGCAAGAATCTGCTGATCTGTGTGATCCATATACGTTCTCCTATACAATTAAATTTTTAGATATCAATTACTTGTAATTCATTAGTAACTACAATTAAATAACTTGTTTTTGATATGTAACCACATTTTCTTATTCATTATACTAAATATATACCTATGAAGTAGCAAGGTTTACATTAAAGGGGGAACGATAATGGAGCAAAAGCAAAACATTTCAAAAGATACACCAATAGTAAAATCTTTGGTTCACTCTACCACCAAATCTACTGATGCTTTAGAACAGCCTGTACCGTTAGATCGATTGCCATGGGCAGGCTTGCTTGTTCTAGCGATGACCTGTTTTATTGGTATTCTTACCGAAACACTTCCTGCGGGTTTGTTACCTCAGATTAGCTTCGGCTTAGGGATTTCAGAAGCTTCTGCCGGACAATTAGTTACATGGTATGCTCTAGGATCACTATTGGCAGCTATTCCGCTGACTGCGTTGACGCGTAACTGGCCTAGGCGATCATTGCTACTTGTCTGTATTGTAGCATTTCTGCTTTTCAATACGATTACAGCGGTATCGGCTAGTTATTTGATCACAGTCATTGCTCGATTTGGTGCAGGGGTTGCTGCTGGAGTTCTATGGGGAATGGTTGCAGGTTATGCAAGAAGACTGGTCTCGGATCGATTAAAAGGACGAGCGATGGCTATCGCAATGTCAGGCACGCCTATTGCGCTTGCTCTGGGTGTTCCGCTGGGTACATTTCTAGGTAATTTTGTAGGTTGGCGATGGGTATTTGGCATGATGTCTATACTTTCTTTTCTATTGATATTTTGGATTTACTGGAAATTACCTAATGTAAAAGGGCAAACGACTTCTCAGCGTTATTCGTTATCTACTATTTTTTGCCTACCAGGTGTACGTCCTATTTTAAGTGTCGTGTTTATCTGGGTATTAGCACATAATATATTGTATACCTATATCGCTCCTTATTTAAGTTTTACCAGTCTAGCTCAACGTACAGATGTTGTTTTGTTTGTATTTGGTGGCACTTCTATTATTGGAATCTGGATTACGGGAGCTTTAATTGATCGTTGGTTACGTAAATTAGTGCTTATAAGTATTGCTATTTTCACCTTAGCTGCTTTTATTTTGGGCATAGGCAGTCATTCTGCGATCCTTATTATGGTGGGTGTCGTATTATGGGGTGTTACTTTTGGAGGAGCGGCAACCTTGTTACAGACGGCTTTAGCTGAAGCTACCGGTGAACAAGCCGATGTTGCACAATCTATGCTTGTCACCTCTTGGAATCTTGCGATAAGCGGTGGTGCAGCACTCGGTGGACTTCTACTTTTATCGGTAGGAAGTCTAGCCCTTCCTTGGGTATTAATGCTACTGGCTCTCGTGGCTTTCGTCATTTCATGGACTGCTAGTCGTTACAGCTTTGTTCCGAATTCTTCAGTTCATGATACTTAATCTAATGATAGTCACTTATTTATTCGTATCAAAAAAGAAGCCTTTACCTGTGTATTGAGGTAAGGCTTCTTTTTATTTAGATATACGTGTTGCATGTATTGTTAAAAGTACTCTTTATTTGTACGTTTGAGCGATTGCATTAGCAGCTACAATCGCATTGTAGACATCGTCTGCGGTTACTGGGAAAGGCATATGACCCATCGTATCGTCCGGTGCACATGCAGATTCAGCCACTTGGCGCCATTCTGCTTCTACAAATTCAGTCATACCTAAATCTTCAAGTGTTAATGGTAGACCGACTGCTTTGATCAAATTAACTACGGTTTCGAACTCTTCTTTCGGAGAGTTTTCCAATACCAATTGAGCTAACAATCCGAATGTGACTTTCTCACCATGTTGAGCGCGGTGGATCGAAGGAACAGCAGTCATCCCGTTATGAATCGCATGTGCCGCGGCAAGTCCACCGGATTCAGCACCTACTCCACTCAAGTAAATCGTTGCTTCGATGGTATTTTCAACCGCTTTAGTCACAACTTTTTGTTGGACGGCTTTGGTTGCGCTCACTGCATTATCAAGCAACATTTCATAACATAATTTAGCCAATCCAAGTCCGGTTGCTGTTGGTTTCATCAGAGCAAGATTATCTCCATTAGAAGCATAACACGCACGAGCTTCAAAATAAGTGGCTAGAGCATCGCCCACACCCGCAGCGAAGAAACGAACAGGTGCGCCTGCAAGAATACCCATATCTGCAAGTACGGTATCTGGATTATTTGGTAAGAATAAGTACTCATCGAAAGAACCATCTTTTTTATAAATCACAGCAAGTGCGGTACAAGGCGCATCTGTAGACGCAATCGTTGGGAAAATGACTACAGGAAGTTGCTCATAATAAGCAGTCGCTTTCGCTGTATCTAACGTTTTACCGCCACCAATACCTATAATAACGTTCGCACCGGATTGCTGTACTAATTCACGGTGACGCATCACTTCTTCTTTGGTACATTCATATTCGAATTTCTCAAAATGTACTTTATGATTAGCAGCTGTAAATGTAGGTGCTGCTTCTGTTTGCGCACGTTCTAATATAAATTCATCACAAATGACATAAGCATGATCACCATAACCACGAGTATAATCATTGAGTTTGGATAATAAGTGCTGACCTGTAATAAATTTTCTAGGTGAAGTTACTGATCTGACGAAATCTGCCATGATTCACACATCCTTTTGGATAATTACAGTCTACGATTCTATATTCCTGACCGACAGAGAGACCTTGCTTGATAGGTTCAACAATAAGCCTTTGACGTGATATTTTGCCATGTGATACTTATCACTACAGACAACTATACTCCTTCATCTCTCCAAACCAAGTGAATTATGTCACTGACAAACTTTTGAAAATGCGCTATGGTAAAGCGTTTGCAGAAGAAATTTCCTTTAATACCGGGATAGAACATAGAACCACAGCACCATAAAATTTTAGTTTGACGAAGCCGATATTAGATATAGAATGATCTCAGCGCTTATACTGCCAAGCGCTAATGTAAGATATTTTATAATATAAAAATCATTGCTGTATTGAACTTAGTCGCGCTTATACTGCCAAGCGCTTAGAAAGGAGAAATAGTGATGCGAGCTCGATATTTATTTGTAATCATGCTCTATATTTCTATTGCATTTGTGATTACGTTTTACATACTTAGCTTAAAGTATCCACATGCTTCAGCTTTTTCTTATAAGACTTGCAAAGCTTCCTACGATACCAAGAATGACCTATTTGCTAACTTGCTCCATGCAGGCGAAGATAATGTAGCATCTGCTTCTGAATCGATTAAGACAGCTCCTGAAGGCAAAGCTGCACGGATTCCTGTACTGATGTACCATTATGTAGTGCCTGAGAAATATAATGTAGAAAAGAAAAATAATGCTCGGATGAGCCTAGAGTCATTTAGCAAAGGAATGAAATATCTGCACGATCAAGGATACAAAACAGCAACCTTGTCTGAATTGGAGCAATATGTGAATGGGGAGATCCAGTTACCTCAAAAAACAGTGGTTATTACATTTGATGATGGTTATCAGAACAATGTGGTCTATGCCTATCCTGTATTGAAGAAATACGGATTCCATGCGTCTATCTTTATCGTAGGTACGAAGCTCAAAAGCAAAACGCAAAAATTTCTACCTAAAGAAAAAACAACCATTTCGCGCAAAGAAATGAAAGCGACCAAAGATGTATTTGAATACAATAGCCATACGTACAATCTTCATTACAAAAATACGATTCAATGTGGAGATACCGCTGCGGTGGGTCTAGAAAATGATCGTCTCAAAAATGATATTGAATTAATGAAAACCAAAACAAAGATTGATACCCCTTATTTTGCGTATCCATATGGAGAATATCAGGATCAAATGATCTATACGTTACGTGAAAATGGATATCGCATGGCGTTTACTGTCAGACCTGGATTTGTTCATCCTGGTGATGATCTGATGCATTTACCGCGTCTGAATGTGAATTCTCATACCGAACTCAAACATATTCTGAATTTAAAAGAATAACCAATACCTGATTGCCTCTATGCTTGAATCATCTGCATATGAAGTGATCGGGTATTTTTTTCATCATTAGCCTATTATCAAAAACAAGCGACAAGGGTAATATATTAAAAATAAGCGATGTAATTATCTGAAGGAGCACATACTTGATGACATTAGCCGAATGTTTGAGTCATTTACATCATGATCTATTACTTGTTAATATGCACAAGCCCGGTTATCTCACCCGTTCAGTTGCTGAATTGCAAAAAACGATTTCTCCAGACATACTGAATGAAGAAGGTTATGAACTGCGTACCCATGGTTTTAACTTTGGACGCACCCAGAAGAAAGCGATTGGCAAAGTGAATGGCCCTAATTTATGGAACGAATGGTAATCAGCCTTTACACAGCGTTAACAATTGCACGTTATAATGACTCTATATGAGTCGTTTTGACACTTTATGACAAAGGTATTCGTATGATTTGGAATTACACATACTGCAAGTTACACTAGATAAAGAATATAGTTGGATAACAAAGATTAAGCGGAGGCATTATGGAAAATAAACAAGTGAACCATCCTACTCACTCAAGCTATATTAACCGTGATCTAAGCTGGATCGAATTCAACAGCCGGGTACTGGAAGAAGCTCAAGATCCAGACGCTCCCCTGTTAGAACGTATCAAATTTTTGGGCATTGTATCCCGTAATCTAGACGAATTTATGAGTGTACGTGTTGCTGGTATTCGCAATCAAATTAAAGAAGGTTATCTCAAAAAAGACTTTACCGGCTATACTCCGTCTGGTCTATTCAAACGTCTGACCAAAAAAGTAGAAAAAATGGTTCATACTCAATATCGTACATACCGTGAACTGATGCGTCTACTTGGTAAACAGGGCATTACGGTGAATCGTTATACCGATCTTAGTATCGCTCAGCGCAAAGCAGCAGATACTTATTATGAAGATGTCATTTTCCCTGTATTGACACCGATGGCAGTCGATCAGAGTCGTCCATTCCCACTGGTACATGGATTGAATGTATACCTTTCTGTCGTGCTAGAGCATGGCGGTCGTGAACCCATTACTGAGAATGAACATGATGCGTTCTACTTTGCTATCGTACAGATTCCTTCTAATCTTCCAAGATTGGTTTCTTTACCTCACCGTCAAAACAGCAAAAAACAACAGTATATTATGCTTGAAGAATTGATCTGTCATCATATTCATACGTTGTTTGGAGGCTATCAACCTGTAGGGGTAAATGCTTTCCGTTTGACTCGGAATACCGATCTGGATATTAACGAAGAAGAAGCGGAAGATTTGCTAGAAGAAATTGAAAATAAACTACGCAAACGTCGTCGTGGTGCACCTGTACGTCTGGAAGTTGAAAAAGATTTCCATCCTTTTGCACTTCGTATGTTACAGGAAGAATTCGATGTGTCTGAAGCCGTGTATGAAATCGATGGACCTTTGGATCTTGGATTTTTGCTACCATTCTCGGACTCTATACAAAATCATGAATCGTTACGCTATCCACCAGAGATTCCACGGTATGCCCCTGAATTTCCAGAAGGCAGTGATACCGACTTTTTCAGCGTCATTAAAGAGCGTGATGTATTGCTGTATCATCCGTATGAATCATTTGATGTAATCAGTGATTTTATTGAACAAGCGGCTGAAGATGATGATGTCATGGCAATCAAGATGACGTTGTATCGTGTAAGCGGACGTTCTTCGATTATTCAAGCGCTCGCCAAAGCTGCTGAATCGGGTAAACAGGTAACGGTTGTTGTTGAACTTAAAGCTAGATTTGATGAAGAACGTAATATTGCATGGGCACGTACTCTGGAAAAAGCAGGTTGTCATGTGGTCTATGGTCTAGTTGGACTCAAAACACATGCCAAATTAATTCTTGTGGTACGCCGTGAAGCCGATGGTCTCAAACGTTATATTCATATCGGTACAGGGAACTATAATGCGTCTACTGCTAAATCATATACCGATATTGGTCTGTTAACGGTAAATCCTCATATTGGTGAAGATGCATCAGAAGTGTTTAACCATATTACAGGCTATACTGAAAGTCATGAATGGCAAGCTGTCGCGGTTGCTCCGGATACGATGATGAATAAATTTATCGAATTGATTCAACGGGAAGCTGAACATGCACGCAAAGGTAGACCTGCACGCATTATTGCCAAAATGAACTCGTTATCCAATCAACAAATTATCGACGAGTTATATATCGCTTCTCAAGCAGGCGTGAATATCGATCTGATTATACGTGGAGTGTGCTGTTTACGTCCGGGTGTCGTTGGCTTGAGTGAACGCATTACCGTTCGCAGTGTAGTAGATCGATATCTGGAACATTCACGGATCTATTCTTTTGAAAATGGTGGCGATCTTGAAATCTGGCTATCCAGTGCAGACTGGATGACTCGTAATCTAACCCGCCGTGTAGAGCTGATGTGTCCATTGTTTGATAAAAACACAAAAGCCACTATGCAGCGCATTCTAGCTCTTATCCTTGAGGATAATATCAAAGCTAGATTGCTACTACCTAGTGGCAGTTATGAGCGATTTGATAACGGTAAGCCTCCGTTACGCAGTCAATTTAAAGCGTGGGAAATTAATTCTTGGAAACCATATGTACCACCAGTCTCACTCTTACGTCCCACTCCTTCTCCAAATCTCTAACCGCTTCCGTAATTTCATGTGTTTCCATAGAGGCTTCGGTATGACAGTGAACTGTCAGCTCGAAGTCTCTTCCTTTGCGTACAGCGACTAAGCGATCAACAGGTTGCGTTTCGCTCACATCCATAGCAGCAGCCAATTGAAGAACAGCGCCTAAGCGGCGAATACGTTCTTCGTCTTTAGGATGAAGAATATCGGCGTACTCGGTAGAGATCCTTCTTTTTTTGATTTTGCCTTTACTGCCGAAAATAGCGATAAATGCGACTAGCACCGTTTCCCGATGATTAAGTCCAGCTACAGCACGAGTCGTTAATAGATAACGAGTATGCTCTTCAAAGTCATGATAGCCAATTTTCATACCTACCCGATACATTAAAGAAGCGGTACGCAGGATTTTGCGATTAGAGACGTCTCCTTGACCTTCTCCAAGTGCTTCGTATAGTTCAGAAGATAACTGTTGCACCCAGCGTAAATGTCGTTGACGGGGCAAGGGCTCTCCGTGTAAAGCTGCACCGATCTCATATTCCAACACATCTTCGACAATCGCATTGTCTTTGCCACGTTCCCATTCGAAGAACAATCCATCACGTAGACCTGTTCCACTAATCACATAATGAGAACAATGCATATAACGGAATAACGTATTCAAAATAATAACCCCGGGCACAATAATATCACTACGGGTTTTGGATAGACCGGCAATGCGTTTGCGCTGATCATTACTCATAGCTGGAAGCTGTTGATAATAATAGTCAGTATCTTCTGCTTCTAGCGTATAATGATGAATCTGCTCCAGAGAATATTTTAATTTACGTTGATGCATTTTACCTACAGCACGAATCGTTCCACCTAGACCGACCATAGGAAGATCAGGGTGCTCACTAATCCATTCATGCTTTTGCGCGGCATCTAGCACCAGTTGTCGAAGTTCTTCAACCGAAGACTCTTCCCAACGCCCGGTCGTTTCATTGCCGAATCGCACATTCATATTGACAGCTCCGAAAGGAAAAGACACACTGGAAACGCGAGCACGATCACGGAATAAAGTAATCTCTGTACTTCCGCCTCCAATATCAATAATATAACCGTCTTCGATATCAATTCGGTTAACTACGCCAATAAAGCCGTAATGCCCTTCCATTTCACCCGGTAACAGTTCTATCGTGAGTCCAGTTTCACGGTTCAAGTAGTCGATGACTTCTTCGCCATTACTCGCATTACGAATAGCCGCTGTAGCCACAGCACGAATCTCTTCTACTTCATACGCTACACTTACTTCAGCAAACTGCTTTAGAACAGGCACGATCACACTGACCACTTCAAGTGGCATATCTCCTTCAGGTGTAACTATTGCACTTAGACGAGCAGATTCTCGACATTCTTTGAGAACCTGATATCCGCCTCCATCCCCTGTCTCATAAATAACCAGACGAATCGAGTTCGATCCTATATCCATAATCCCTACACGGCGACGTTCTTCCTGCTCTCTCATCGTAGCTCCTCCTGACCTGTACAAGCTTCTATTTACAAAATATGCATCGTATCTTGATTACAGTTAAAGTCAGTCTATCTTATTTGCATCATTGTCACAATCGTTTATCTATCTTCATACGTATATATTTACTTATATAATCTTTGGGATATCATTGATGTGATCGGTAAAAAGAAATCTGAAAAACAAAAAGCCTCTGAGGAAATCCAGAGGCTTGATGCTTTTTTAAATATATCTATAGATATAAAGGAGAAGTTAACAATTATAGCAATTCAAGCATCGCTTTCGCTGTGCTTTCACTAGAAGCAGGGTTTTGACCTGTTACTAATTTACCATCAACGATAACATGGTCTGCAAAAGCTGAAGCGGCTACAAATGCTGCACCTTGCTCACGCAATTTGCTTTCTAATAGGAAAGGAACATATTTAGTCAATTTCACCATATCTTCTTCTTCATCTGTGAAACCTGTAATGTTTTTGCCTTGTACATAGTAAGTACCGTCTGCTTTTTTCACATCTACTAATGCACCAACGCCATGACATACAGCGCCAACAACACCATCATGTGATTCTGTATCATGAATCAATTGAGCGATCACAGGGTTGCTTGCGAAATCGACCATAGGACCGTGTCCACCTGCAAATAATACACCTGCAAAGTCGCTTACATTTACGTCTGCAAGAGCTTTAGTATCTTCAAGCATATCTGCTACCGATTGAAATTCAGCAGGAATACCGTCTGGAATAGAGTTTTTATCCAGTGTTACTTTACCGCCTTTAACCGATACGATCGTAGGTTCTACGCCTGCATCTTGAAATACATGATAAGGTGCAGCCAATTCTTCTAACCATAGTCCTGTTGGGTGTCCGTTCATTTCTGTAGCACTTGTCGCTACTAACAATACTTTTTTAGTCATATTAATCGACTCCTTCGAAGTTTTATATTTTTAAAAGATTAAGATGTATTACGTATATGAAACGAATGCAATCGTTAGTTATATACTCCACTCAATACATAGTATACAACTTTTTTGTGCACAATCAAATTTTTAGCAAAAAAATTTTGAGTATGAAACAATAAAGTACACTACTTTAGTATCGTCGCTCTCTATTACTTTAACCTTAAATCAAAGCTGTCAAACGATATACATAAAAATGATTACTTTCTTTGCTTGTTATTTTACCTTGGTTGCTATAATTCGTCCTATCTCTACCAGAAGAAAATATCTAATACAGTGTGCAAAAAAGATTCTAGCTTTTTCTCTTTGTTTCGTTTAGACCGCTTTGGTTTTCGTTGCATACTTCTTTGTCCCCTTATTCGCTTTGTATGCCTGTCTATTTAAAATGCCAATAGAGTAGCAAAAAATGAACAGATTAAAGGACATCCCTCTAATCTGTTCGATATTTTCATTATCCTTCACTGGATAGCTTCACCTTATTAAATGAGCTTGGTTGAATCACTCTGACGCAATCCATGTTGATACAAATCATAAAAATGGTGCGTAGGACCGGGACCTGAACCCAGATTCAACGAATGACGAATCGCTGTGGTTACATAAGCTTTGGCCTGCTTAACCGCTTCTTGTAAATTACCACTTAATGCAAGCCCTGCTGCAATAGCAGAAGAATACGTGCATCCTGTACCATGCGTATTCAAAGTATGAATTCGTTTTTCTGTAAAATAATACATTTGCTGACCATCATATAATATATCTGTAGCTTCATCGCCAAGTGAGTGCCCACCTTTGATAAGTACATGACGCACGCCTTGATCGGCTATTCGCTTAGCAGCTTCTTCCATATCCTGTATCGATTCAATTGTTATCCCTGTAATCCGCTCTGCTTCTGGAATATTAGGTGTCAGGATATCGGCAAGTGGTAAAATGTCTCGAATCAATGTACCTACTGCCTCTTGTTTCATTAATGGGCTTCCATTTTTGGCATACATGACAGGATCGATCACAATATGTTCAGGACGATACTGCTTAAGCTTATAAGCAACAGCTTCCATACAATCACGATCCGATAACATACCAATCTTAACAGCATCTGTGCCGATATCTTCATAGATTGCATCAATCTGATCGCTGATTATTTCTGGCGTGATATTCTGAATACTGATCACACGAGCTGTATTCTCAGCCACTACAGATACAATCACACTCATACCGAATACACCATACGCTGAAAATGTTTTGAGATCTGCCTGTATGCCAGCGCCTCCGCTACAATCAGAGCCTGCAATCGTTAGTAATTTTTTCATCATCCGTCTCCTAATCTCAATAGAATAGAAGTAGCTTTGGTTACTGCACAGCCACTGTTGCTAAGCGATCTGTAATAGTGACTTTGGCTTGTTCGATCCAATTTCTTGCATCTGGTCCCATTTTGAATATTTTGTTATCGGGATGAGTAGCAATCGGGATCAATTGGCTATAAATCGGGAATTGCTGTTGCATTTTTTGATATACACTATGTCTTGCAGGTAACAAATATTGAGGATACACTTTAGCTTCATTTGGAGAAATAGCATCTACCATCGTTTGACTAGCTGTAATCACATTTGCTAATTTGATAGCAATGTCTTGCTTGGCAGGATCTGTAATAGCCGAATTCACACCAACCATATCTCCATAAAACACAGGAATATCTGTCTTATTGGACATGGAGATCGTTTTAAAATTCACATCATCTGCATAATCACCCATACTAGACATTGCTTCTGTATATCCAATAAATGCACGACCTATACCGCTACGGAACCAATCTGCTCGAATATAAGCATCGTTGTTGTCAGGCCAGTACTCAATTTGATCTTTACCACCCATTTTTTGTAATTGTTTTAGACTTTTAAATGCTTTTGAATTTAATGTATTAGGGTCAGGTAAAACGGTATAATCGCTATATTCTTGACGAGTATCTAACAACGCATCGAGGTACATAGCTGCTTTGGTAGTACCGCTAGACATATCAATCAGCAACCCTTCATTATTTTCAGGAATAACGCCTGTCGATTGTCGTTCACCTAAAATGCGATATAAGTCGGGTACACTACGGACAGAGGCAAGGGCTGTATCATCTTCCCGATAAAATAATAAATTCGTACACACAATTTGCGGAATACAGTAGGCTGCTCCATTTACTGTACATCCTTCCATAGCAAAATCAATAATATCTTGGCGATCTTGAATTTTATTTTGTGGTATCGCTTTCAAGTATCCTTTGTCTACAAAATGAGATAAAAAGATCGCATCAAATACGAACACATCTACATTCGCATCTGGATCAGCTTCATATCCATCCCATTTGACAAAATTCAAGCGTACATTAGGCTCAACTTCTGCCCAATTTTTCACTACGGCTTGCTGAAAACGCTCTGGATCAGGAACATAATCGTATAATGCTACATTGATGACTGTTGGTTGATCTGTAGCCGCTGCATAACTGTAACTAGCATTGGGCAGGATACCAAACATCATTAGAAACGAAATAACAACCAAAAATCCTTTTTGGCGAACAGTACTATTCCTCATTATTATTACCCCATCTCTTTATATCGATTGGTCTATCACATGCTTACGCCGATTTTATAGCTTTATAGATAACAAAAGGGGCTTGATACTGCTCATCACCCCATTTCGAGTGATCATATTGCTCCTCATACTGACGTAACTTGCTGACCGAAATATCATCAATACATGGTTCCATGATCTGAATAGAATCAAAACCTGCTTGTTCTAACATCTCTTCATAAAAATGCTTGGACCAATAAAAATCATTTAAGATTAAATCTGAACTTTCAGGAATCTTGAGAAACTGTTGTTTGCGGTCTCCGTCTGTATATTTCTTTCCTTTTTCTCCATTGCGAAATGTAGTGAACTCATATCCGGTTGCATCTGGATTCGAATCCAATACTAATAACGGCTTGCCCGGCTTCAGTACTCGGTAGATTTCTGTAAGCATATGACGAATATGATCTACACTAGAATTATTAATAATCACAAAACAGTTCACAGCGCAATCTATCGAATCCGATTCTAAAAAGTCTAATTGATTATTGTGAATCAATTGATAATTGATCTGCGGATGTGCTCGTTGATCTGTTGCTATTTTCAACATATTCTCTGACTCATCTACAGCAATGACTTGATAACGCTGGTGTTGATTTGCTATGCGTTCAGCCACTTTCCCAGGGCCACAGCCATAATCAAGGATCGTATGAATAGTAGGATCTGAATCCAACACAGCAAACAAATAACGGAACCCTAAGATATCTTCTAACATATCGTTATATGCATTGAATTGAGTGGATACAGTATTTTCTTTCCAAGAAGTATGCATTACATCTCCTCCATTATGATCGAAAAGTAAGATTCCCACTTCTGCTGAACAAGCATCTGATAAAGGGGAATCAATTTTTGGTAAAGCGTATGGTCTATTACTTTCTTCTGTTGAATCGATTGATACACAGCGAATAGCAAAATCACCTGTTTCCAGTAATCATCTATATCCAAACGATCAATATCCACTGGCTTTAAAGTTATTGTTCCTTGTCTAAGTTGCTGTTCATACTCAAAAACAACTTGCAGATCTGATCGATTATCTTTTAGAGGCATAGGAGGAAAAGGATAGGCTGGTACAGTTCCGATCTGTTTAGCTTTGGAGAGTACTGTCTTCGTCTGTACATAATCTGTCTCGTAAATGTGGACAGAAGCTACATTATGATAGTATTTCCCCACCTCTATTCCTAACTCGGTAGCCATAAGTTCTTGTAGAAAAGTAAACGAAAATACATCACTCAGCATGCCACGGTAAGCATCATTTGCACGCATATAACTACTCATATACAGTTGACCTTCACGGATAAAAAACTGCAATCCGATAGTACAAGACACATCAATATTTTCTAGTTGAAGTACTTCACTGGCATCAAAAATAGATAGAAATGCACGTTTGGAATCAGGATCTTCACGAAGCACTTCTTTAATACGCTCCCATTGATTCAATCGCTTATCCCCATATGCAAATAATTTGGGTCCATAAGCTGTTCCTGTTAATGTGCGACCGTCTGCTGAATATTTGCTCATATTGCTGGCATAATAATGGATAAAGTCCAGATTATTACTACCTGATAGATACCATAAAGCTTCTGCAAAATTAAAAATAATATTGGTCTTCCGCTCGGGTACATAACAGATGCGTTCAATAGGAGATTCAATTCCATACGTATAATTCAGAACTTCCCGGCTTCGATTGCCACGTGGCTGATTATAGAATTGCGGCTTATGATATACCTCGGCAAGCGTATACAGATAAGCATCATGAAAATGATTAAAGATCATAAGCAATAAGCCTTTCTTGCAATACCTGTTCCAACTGCTGAATACAATCTTCTTCCGTATGATACGTTACATAATCAACAGGACATACCGTGTGTAAGCCTCTCACCAGATAAGCGTACTGTTCAAGATCATGATCTAATAGTAAAATCATATTTTTCTGCATAGCAGATGCCCAACCTATTTCGATATGAGTTCCTGGGGATGCTGGGATACCGGGCAAAGCCACAAATAAATCACATTTTTCAATCTCGTCAAAATCAATTTTGGTGCATTGTTCTGGAGGCATAAATTTCTGTCCCCATTGTTCTCTTTTGTGCGCATTATGTACCTCATAACCTCGACTTTCAAAAAAATCGATCAATCTTATTAAGAAATTCTGCGTCCCTTTTTCCAAGGTAGCTGTTTCCATATTCATTAGATTTTTAAAAGGAGCTGCCAAAAATAATTTTTTATTCATATTCTACCCTCCAATGATATTTTATTTACAATATATACTAAATAATATCATTTAATGTTATTTTAGTAAATAAAGGGTATTATCCCAAAAATGTTTTCTGATCTAAGGAAAGTGTATAATAGACTCAAAATTCAATGATTCTATTTCGTTTAGGAGGAAATACTTTGTCTGTCGTTATTGATGAACTTTATGCAGGGATTGCTGTCATTATTTTTAATGCCGAGGGTCATGTCTTTTTGCAACAGCGGCTTGATGTCGGACAATGGGGCATACCTTCAGGACATGTAGAAAAAGGAGAAACAGTCACGCAAGCAGTTGTACGAGAGCTGAAAGAAGAAACAGGATTAGATGTAGAAGTCACACGCTTAATTGGGGTCTATTCTGATCCAGATAGCCAGATTTTTGAATATCCTAATGGAAAAAATGTTCATTTTATTACCAATTGTTTTGAAGCAATTATTATCGGTGGAGAGCTTATCGTTGATCCTAAAGAATCACTTGATTATCAATTTTTCCCTACTGATCAGTTACCCGCCAATCTACTTCGTATGCATCCTAGATGGTTAGCCGATGCGCTAGAGCAACGACCTCAAGCTTTTATTCGATAAATCTTCTCATATCGGTCAGTAAGCAAAAAGAAGGCAGACCTTTATTAAGGTTGCCTTCTTTTTGCTTACTCATTATTTTACTTAAGAAATGAAGCCTTTATTCAGATTTCCTTACCACCCTTTTTTTACCAACTATAAGCAAAAATATTGTTACTATTTCAAGAAGACGATGTAACTTTTTATATATTCATTTCGTTTAAAATAAAGTTCAGATGTTACATTTTATGTTGTCTGACTGTCTATTCTATGTTGTGTCCATTTAAAAAAAGTAGTATTTGTCCGATAATAAGATTTTACCACCTGGCTATAAAGGAGTACTTAAACACGAATGAAAAAGCATTGGAAAAAATATGCACTTGCCCTCATGGCAGTATTACTGGTTGTCTATGTTCTCGGGGTGAATTTCCCCAAATCTTCTATCCTTGCACATAAAATATGTAGCTCATGGGTCGCTGCTCAGAATGAAGTCTTTTATTATGAACATCGTGATGCACTTAATCAACGTAATGTTGCATTAGCCGCAGATTATGTTGCTCCTGAAGGTACAGCCGATAAGATCCCTGTACTGATGTATCATTATATTACCCCTAAAAAGGATAATACCGAGCCTACTAATAATTCGATTGTAAATTTAGAATCATTTGAAGCAGATATGAAATACTTACACGATAACGGTTACCATACGGCAACCCTACAACAGTTAGAACAATATGTGGATGAAGAAATTTCGTTACCTGACAAAACAGTCGTGATCTCATTTGATGATGGGTATCAAAACAATATTATCTATGCGTATCCGATTCTCAAAAAATATGGATTCCATGCAACATTATTCGTGATTGGTTCACGGATTCAAGACAAAACGACAGCATTTGATCCCCACAAAACAAGCTATGTATCCAAAGAAGAAATGGAAGCTTCTAAAGATGTATTTGAATACAACAGTCATACGTATAATCTACATTACAAAACATTACTTCACTGTGGCGATGATTATGCTGCTGGTATGAATGAAGCAAGCTTTATCGCTGATGATAAAATTATGCGTTCTGAAGCAGGGATCAATACTCCTTACTTTGCTTATCCATTCGGGGATTTCCGTATGCAAATGGTCTATGCACTGAAAGAGTCTGGATATCGTATGGCATTTACAGTACACCAAGGATTTGTCCGACCTGGAGATGATCCACTGACTCTCAAGCGATTAACGGTTGTATCAAATACGAATATTGATGAGTTGCTTCATATGAACCATGATCCGGATGGTACTTCACCTGTTGCTCCTTAATGTAGATATTCACACCACCATAGAATAGATCACAAAAAAAGCTACTTCTCTATAGGTCATCAACCTATAAACAGAAGTAGCTTTTTTGTGATCATCATTCGTACGTTTGTTTAATTCGCTGTTGGCAAAGCAGGCAGATCTGCTGGATTCGAAGCTTCTGTAGGACGATCAAGCAATCCGCCTACACCATAATCTGCAAAGTTTTTGATAAATTGAAGGGCTTCTGCACGAGTTAATGCTTTGCTTCCTTTAAAAGAAGCGATCGACACTTGAGAAGCATCACTGCCGTTAGCTAGACCTAGAGCTAACATATATTGAATCGCATCATTGCCCGTATAATTCACACCTTCGGCAGAAGAGATCAATTGTGCAACCCCAGTACGAGTAAGAATCTGATTACGAGTAGTTGTATTGGTATAACTACTCACTGGATAATTCAAAGCTTTGGCACGAGCATAATAAGGATTTGCCCAGTTCCCTGTTTTACTACTCGTCACTTCTGGTTCAAATGTGCGAATCAACATCGCTAAAAATTCAGCTTCGCTAACTGTTTTGTTTGGTTTGAACTGACCGTCTTTGTATCCATTGACTAAGCCTGCTTCATATCCCCATTGAATCGTATCTTTTGCCCAGTAACTATTCGAAATATCTGAAAAAGGAAGCCCATCGGCGGCTTGCGCTTTGGTAGAAGACATTGTGCTCCATAAAGAGAATGCCAGACATAGGGTAAGCCCTATTTGAAGCCATGATTTAATTTTCATTGGTATGCACCTTTCTTATCTATATTTTTAACGTGTTGTAAATTGTAAGATTAGTGGCGTCGTGGATGAAACTTGTTGATCACTTTTCGCTGTTGGCTTCGCTTTGATGCCTTTTTCGATAATGATATTGTACGTTTCGTTTTTGGCAAATCCACTTGCTGTTGGTGTGATAAAGATACGATTCCATTTCATCGAGACATTTACATTAGTTACTACTTCTCCATTACTGTTAAGCACTGTGACATGATCCGGTGTCATAGAAGAGGAATCGATATATTTGTATTGTTTATTTTTGAGTGCAACTTGCAAGCTGATACTTACCGGAATCGAAGGAGATAATTGCGCTTTACTTGGCAAGTCTTTGATTCCCATCGTTTGCTTAATCTGTGATAATTGCTTTTGGAAATTAGCATCACTTACATTTTTGCCATCAAATTTAGCTTTAAGCCAGTCTGCTGCTTTACCTGATGTTTTGGCTGTATTGAGTTGTTGTGTTGCTTTTTGAGTCGGTGTTGGTGTTGGAGCAACAGCTGGTGCTGTAACGGTTGTACTTGGTGTTGATGGTTGGCGTGGAATACCGCCGCCACCACCACCACCGCCTCCGCCCCCACCACCAGATGGAACAGCAGCGACTAGATTAGTTGGTGCTGGTGTGGTAACCACAGGTACAGTTACAGCTGGTGTTGGCGCGAATACAGGTGTTGGTGTTGGAATAACTGGTTTACTTTCCACTACAGGTGTAGCTTCAGTAGACGGTGATAATGTCTGACCTGAGATGGATTTCCCAGTGGATTCGTTGCCTGTTGTATCTACCGTTTTTAGTGTAAATGAGTATGTTGTCGATGGAGACAACCCTTCCGCTTGATATACATTTTTGGTTACAGAAGTTACTAATTTGCCTGTATCGTTATAGACATTTACTTTTGCAAAATCTTTGTCTACCGGGTTCTGCCAGTTCAATGTTAAAGAGTTCGTTGTTGCTTGACTGACTGTTAATCCATTTACTTCTGCTGGGGCTGTTTTATCTACTTTAGGAGCGAAAGTAACGAATCCATATCCATATAAATTGTCTCTTCCTGATGCTCCTAGATCGACAATATAATCTTCCAAATCCGTACGTAAATTCGCAATCGATTCCGAAGGATGTTCTTGTTTTAAAATTGCTAGTATACCTGCAATATGAGGAGCCGCTTGAGAAGTTCCGCTAGCTACAGCATATTTACCATTTAAATACGTAGACACAATATCAATACCAGGTGCAGAGACTTCCACTTTAGGACCTGTAGAAGAAAAGTCGCCCCGATTCAAATTTTTGTCGACTGCGGCTACAGCAATCACGCTACTGTATTGTGCGGGATAATTAACTGTGTCTGTTCCTGCTCCACTATTTCCCGCAGAACAGACTACTAAAATACCATTGTTATACGCTTTATCGACCATATCGTGTAATGCTTGTGAATCATATTCAGTTCCTAACGACATATTGATAATATCCATACGATTTTGGATCGCCCAATCGATTCCTTCTAGCACATCTTGCAGATTTCCTTTGCCATCTGCACCTAATGCTTTGACACCATATAACTGCACGCCAGGAGCCGTTCCTGTTACAGCGCCATCGCCACTATGAGCAGCAATAATGCCACTTACATGTGTTCCATGCCCATTATCATCTGCGTATGAAGTTGTATAATCGACTGTGGATACACCACCAGCAATCGTAAGTTCACTATGAGCCGCTACTCCTGAATCGATAACAGCTACTTTGATACCTGATCCGTTGTATCCTTTATCCCACATTTGATTAGGTTGTACTGCTTGATAATTCCATTGCGATTGCTCTGTTGCATTGACAGTAGATCCTAATACTTGAAAATCAGAAGAATCGGTAACTTGAAACGGAACATTACGCTCGATATACGCAATATTGGGATCTTGCACCAAATCTTGCAATTCACCTGCACTGACGGTTGCGGATACCGCAGGTAATGTTTTGAATTCATGTTGTACTTCTACACTTTGCTCGATAGCAGCTTCTTTACCTGCTTGATTTTTATACACAATAACGACTTCTTGATCTGCTCCTGTGATAGAAGCAGGAGATTCTTCTCCATATACTAATCCGGTATGAACCAAAGATAATGTAAGCAGTGACGAGACTACGATAGCTATATATTTTTTCATTCAACTGATTCTCCTTTTTCTCTTATAAAGTAATGCCTTACCTACCACTTGCTATCTATAATACGTAGATTCTTTTGATTAAGATTACGTAAAATTAAATAGCGAAAAATATAATTTAAGACAGTAAATATTCTTTTTTGGTACTGATCAGATTCTGTCTACATTAGTCTTTCGAGTAATTTCGACATTTATCTTATAAGATTTATCGGACGACTTTACAGAATTATGTATACTAATTATAAAAAAAAAGCCCTCTCCAATGGAAAGGGCTGGGGCTTACGTAAATTGATATATATGGAATTAACCTCTTGGTACTTCTGTTGCGTTGAACAGTTTCGCATCCAAAGGGGCACCTGCAAATTCTTTCATATCTTTAACGAATTTTTGGAAATGAGCACTTTGGTTGTGTTCTTGTACAGCTTGCTCATCTTTCCATTCTTCTACCATTGTGAAGAAGTTAGGTTGGTGAAGATCGCGCATCAATGTATAACGGATACAACCTGCTTCTGCTTGAGAAGCGCTAACCAAACCTTCTGCTTCTACTAAAAATTCTTCTACTCTGTCAGGTTTAATCGTGATATTAGCATGAATAACAAACATATAAGTAAACCTCCTATAAGTATATAATGTAATATGATTTTTTTAATGTTCTAAAAATCTCACTTACTAATTATAACCTATATGATGACAAAACCCAAATGATATTGCAAACCTACAATATCATCGTACAAAAAGCTACCTCTCGAAAGAAGTAGCTTTTGTGTTGGACAAGCTTATTTTACCTATTAAACAACAGGCAATTGCATAACTTTATATACTTTGACTTTTAAAGGTGCAGCTGCCATATCTTTTGTATCATTGATATGCTTGAGAAAATGAGCACTTTGTTCGTGAGCTGTAAGCGCTTCTTGGCTTTCCCATTCTTCGACCATCGTGAATAGGTTGGATTGATGTAAATCCACCATCAATGTATAACGAATATTGCCTTCTTCTGCTTGTGAAGCATTTACAAAAGGATCAGCAAGTTGTAGAAAAGTTTCTACGTGTTCGGGTTGGATCAATATTTCGGCATGAATTACTAACATTGGGGTAAAGCCTCCTATAAATAATAAACTGGCACGACTTATTAATTATATAGTAATTCCGCTCAAAACCCAACTATAACTCTAAGAATACTCATCAGATCAGCAAATTAAACAAATTCAGATCACGATTAAGCTCGGTGTATTTAATACCATGTGCTTCCATTCGTTCCACCAATGCACCGTAATCTTCTGGTGTACTCAGTTCAATACCTACAAGTGCTGGGCCATTTTCTTTATTGTGTTTTTTGGTATATTCAAAGCGAGCAATATCATCATTCGGCCCTAATACTTTTTCCAAAAATTCACGCAAAGCTCCCGCACGTTGAGGGAAGTTGATCATAAAGTAATGCTTCAATCCTTCATAGATCAATGAACGTTCTTTAATCTCTTGCATCCGATCAATATCGTTATTGCCGCCGCTAATAATACAGACTACTGTTTTGCCTTTAATCTGCTCGCGATACATATCAAGCGCCGCAATAGGTAATGCGCCTGCTGGTTCAGCTACAATCGCATTTTCATTATACAGATCCAGAATAGCCGAACATACTTTACCTTCAGGCACTTTCACCACATCATTTAATACATCACGGCAAATATCAAAAGTAAGCTGACCGACACGTTTTACTGCTGCACCATCAATAAACTTATCAATTTCACCAAGTGTGACTACTTCATTACGAGCAATAGCTTCACTCATCGAAGCCGCACCGGCAGGTTCCACACCAATCAATTGTGTGGATGGACTCATTGTATGCATGTATTGACCAACACCAGCAGCTAGACCACCGCCACCAATCGTAAGGAAAATATAATCAGCAGGTACGTCTAGACTTTCCATAATTTCCATACCGATTGTACCATTACCTGCAATAATCTTCGGATCATCAAATGGATGAATAAATGCCATTCCTTGTTCTTCACACGTTTTCATTGCTTCTTCATAAGCGTCATCAAATGTATCGCCAACCAGAATCACTTCTACATTTTTGCCACCGAACTTTTTCACCATTTCTACTTTTTGATTCGGTGTGGTACTTGGCATATAGATTTTGCCATGAATATTCAGAGCATCACAAGAAAAAGCTACACCTTGCGCATGATTACCTGCACTAGCACATACAATCCCTTTGTCTAATTCTGCTTGGGAAAGACTACGAATACGGTTATACGACCCGCGGATTTTGAAAGAACGAACGACTTGCATATCTTCACGTTTCAAAAAGATATTACATTCGTATCTTTCAGATAATGTATTATCTCGTTGTAAAGGGGTACGTACGATTACTTCGCGTAATACATGATGGGCACGTACAATATCTTCCATGCCTACGATTTGCGGATTATATTCACCAGTTGCTGTCATTGATTCTCTCCTCACTCCAAACGCCTCATTGATCTCAACCATCTCTATACGGTTCTCAACGTTTTCTCATTTATCTAAAGTACTCCTAACGTACCCTATTTTCAAGCTTAACCGATGAATTTGTTGAAAATTAATCTAAAAACAGCAAAAGACTTACTTTTTCAAAGGGTACAAAAAAACCTTTTCCATAACGGAAAAGGCTTAATTGACTACTATAAGCGAATATGATGGCTACTCGACAACGATCACATCAACGCCCATATCTTGCAAATCTTGAATCGCTTCTTGCGGTAACTGATCATCGGTTACAAAACGATTCAAATCT
This sequence comes from Paenibacillus nuruki, assembly GCF_001721045.1. Taxonomy (GTDB): domain Bacteria; phylum Bacillota; class Bacilli; order Paenibacillales; family Paenibacillaceae; genus Saccharibacillus; species Saccharibacillus nuruki. The sequence continues at coordinate 70,826 of NZ_MDER01000036.1, forward strand.
TCCATACCCATTAGGCGCACCAAAGATTTACGACGAAACTTCGTACTATCGGTTAACAAAATGAGTTCATCGGAGATCTCAATAATCTTCTTCTTCAATTGTACATGTGCTTCAGAAGGTTCTGTTAATCCGCGTGTCAGATCAAATCCATGACAGGAAAATAGAAATTTATCCACATGATAACTTTCGACCATTTTCTCTGCATGAATCCCTGTGTTTGCCATAGAATCTCGATCTAGATACCCACCGATCAAAATGACATTGATCTCGGTTTTTTGCACCAGTTCATTTGCAATCGCTAGTGAATACGTCAGTACAGTTAGTGAACGATTCGGTAATTGCTTGACCAAATGTAAACAGGTTGTACTGGCATCTAATGCGATCACATCGCCAGGTTCAATTAAAGATAATGCGTATTCAACAATCGCTTTTTTCTCTTCTAGATTCTGTGTTTCACGTTGTACCGCAGGCGATTCATATTGTTCCCGATTCCGGTTAAATACGGCTCCACCATGCGTACGTACCACAGCACCTTCATTTTCCAAACGTTCCAAATCACGTCTTATCGTCTCTTCAGTCACTTGAAAACGGCGGCTTAGTCCGGATACCCGTACGGTTCCTTCCGCTTCCAAAATTCGCAACGTCTCCAGCTTGCGTTGTGCTGCGGATGTAGTATCTTGTCGCTTTGGATTCTTGCTGCTCATGGAATTACACCTGGCCTTACTATTGTATATTGTCAAACGTATATAGATCAGCATCTAGTACAATGCTCATTCGTGTCGAAACGATTCGTGTAAGCGTTTATCAATAGCTTTTAGCTACATATTTCAATGATACCGTATTTACCTTACAGTAACAATAAAAAATGAAAGAGAATGTCTACTTTAATCGGTATTTGTAACATTTTATGTATATTAATAAGATCTCATCATCTAAAGCCCACCCGTTATGCAAGACTACACTCATCTTACATTGAACAGATCGGCTCTGAATAATGATTACTTATAATAGAAAAGATTAGACGATTCGACTTAAAAAGTGTTTCAAAAAGCGAGAAGAATCTACATCTAATGCAACATCAATATGTGCCACAGCTGTATCGTGTTTGCCTGTCGTTTTGCCTAATGCGTCTGGATCGGTACATTCCACATGAATAGCATACGAAGTCGTGCGTACTATTGTAGGATCAATCGCTACGCCTACAGCTAATGGATCATGTAAAGCACAACCTTTGCCACCTGTTACAATCTCATTATAAGCACCCATATAGAACTCCGTCATATCAGCTAAAAAGACAGATAACGCACTATTTTCCCGTCTCCATTCGTCCAAATGAACACCGGTGAGCAATGTTTTCATCGTGACATCCAGTCCTACCAATGTGATCGGCATTCCTGATGTAAGGACAAAAGCAGCTGCGTCAGGATCAGAGTAAATATTAGCTTCCGCATAAGGTGTAACATTACCCGGTACAGTAACCGCCCCACCCATCACCACTAATCGTTCAATCGTATTCACAATAGTAGGGTCTGTCTGAATAGCTTTGGCAATATTGGTCAACGGCCCTACTGCCACTACAGTGACTTTGCCTGGAGATGCTTGAATTTGCTGAACGATAAAGTCAGCTGCACTCATATGCTGCGCTTGACGTTCGGAAGGTTCCCGATACTGATTACCAATTCCATCTTCTCCATGAATATGACGGGCAAAAGGCTTCGTATATTCACGGCTCATCGGCTTACTTTCTCCTGCATAGACTGGAATTTCTTCACGCTCTAATTTATCTAATACGACCAGCGTATTACGCGTTGCTTCTTCGACTGTAATATTACCGAATACCGTCGTCACTCCCAAAATATCCAATTCTGGTGAATGAGCTGCATATGCCAGTGCTAACGAATCATCAATCCCTGTATCTACATCTAAAATAACCAATTTCATATATCCCGTTCCCTTCTTAATATGTTCATTGCATTTTATCATATGTAGTGGAGGTGTAAAGTAACAGGGTGTTAAATACTATCTTCGATACACAACCATATAAGAATATAGTAATGATGTGAATTGACTATATTTGGGTTTTTAGCATGAGATTACTTATAATTTGTGCAATACCTAACATCAGTATTAGAATGATACCGTTTACGTGATACATAATTAACTGAAAAGTATAATGACCTATAGTCAATAGCTTGTTTTTTTTGTAGAATGGGAAGACATGTGATGTAAGATATCAATTTGAGATATCTATTGTAAGCAATATGAATCGTGAGCAGGTTGTTTCTCGCTCGATTCAAGTATAGGCATGACAATACTTGCTAATAGACATGAAGAAGTCAATGAAATGGAGGATTTTATGAAGAAATCTAGGGTAATGTGGTTAGTAATGGCTCTCCTTCTTTTCTTTGGAGTATCTACAGGAAGCTTTGCCACGACTGCAACTGCACAAGCACAGGAAGGCAAAACTTATCAAATCGGTACAGATGTTACATTTGCTCCTTTCGAATTTCAAGATGCTAAACAAGAATTTGTAGGAATCGATATGGATATATTAGCGGCAATTGCTAAAGACCAGAACTTTAGCTATGAAGTTAAGCCGTTAGGATTTAATGCAGCTCTTCAAGCATTACAGACTGATCAAGTTGACGGTATGATTGCTGGAATGAGTATTACCGATGAACGTAAGCAAACATTTGATTTTTCAAAGTCTTATTTTGAAGCTGGCGTAGCTATGGCAGTTAAGCAAGGTAACGCTGATGTTAAATCGTATGAAGATTTACGTGGTAAAAATGTTGCTGTCAAAATTGGAACACAAGGATATACATTTGCTGAATCTATCAAAGATAAATATGGTTTTAGCCTAGTTCCTTTTGAAGATTCTGCACAGGTCTATGATGATATCAAAACAGGAAATTCAGTTGCTGGTTTTGATGATTATCCGGTACTGGCTTATGGTATTCAACAAGGAAATGGACTGCAATTAGCTCCAACTGAACAAGAAGCTAAAGGTTCTTATGGATTTGCTGTCAATAAAGGCAAAAATGCAGAATTGCTACAAAAATTCAATGCAGGTTTGGCTAATATTCGTAGCAACGGTGAATACGATAAAATTCTAAAAGAATATTTAGGTGAATCCGGAAATGGTGTGCCTGCTGCAAAGTTAGGTAGATTCGAATTGATTCAACAGTCTTTCCCTTACTTGCTTAAAGGATTATTGAATACTGTTGTTTATACGATCGTTTCACTATTCTTCGCATTTATTTTAGGTTTAATCTTTGGATTTATGAAAGTGAGTCATAACCGCATCCTACGTATTATCGCAACTATTTTCGTTGATGTATTCCGTGGTATACCGTTACTTGTACTAGCGTTCTTTATCTACTTTGGTCTTCCAGGAGCCTTTGGATTTACAATGCCACTGTTTGTCGCTTCCGTTCTGGCTTTGAGTCTGAACGCAGGAGCTTATGTCACTGAGATTATTCGTGGTGGTATTCAATCGATTGATCGTGGACAAATGGAAGCTGCTCGCTCACTCGGTCTACCTTACCGTACAGCGATGATCAAAATTATTATTCCACAAGCTGTAAAATTAATGATCCCTTCATTTATTAATCAGCTAGTGATCACTTTGAAAGATACATCGATTATGTCTGTTATCGGTCTAGTCGAATTGACACAATCCGGTAAAATCGTTATTGCTCGTACTTTCCAATCGTTTGATATCTGGTTAGTCGTTGCTATTATGTATCTAATTGTTATTACAATCCTTACCAAAATCTCTAACCACATCGAAAGGAAGGTCAGCAATGGATAAAATTAAAGTAACCGGTCTGAAAAAAAGCTTTGGCTCCAATCATGTACTGAAAGGTATTGATCTGGAAGTTAAAGAAGGCGAAGTGGTTTGTGTCATTGGTCCATCTGGTTCGGGTAAAAGTACCTTCCTTCGTTGTATTAACCGTCTGGAAGAGATTACAGCAGGTACAGTCATTGTCGATGATTACAACATCAACGATAAACAAACCGATATCAACAAAGTACGCGAAAATATCGGAATGGTGTTCCAGCACTTTAATCTTTTCCCGCATATGAGCGTAATCAAAAATATTATGTTAGCTCCAACCGAACTCAAAAAATCGTCTCCAGCAGAAGCTCGTAATATCGCTCTCAAATTGCTAGATCGTGTTGGATTAGCAGATAAAGCCGATGCACTACCTAACCAATTATCAGGTGGTCAAAAGCAACGTGTAGCGATTGCACGCGCACTGGCTATGAATCCGGACGTTATGTTATTCGATGAACCGACTTCTGCACTTGATCCTGAAATGGTCGGTGAAGTACTAGGTGTTATGAACTCTCTTGCCAAAGAAGGCATGACCATGATGATCGTAACTCATGAAATGGGCTTTGCTCGTGAAGTGGCCGATCGTGTGATCTTTATGGATGGCGGTTATGTGGTAGAAGAAGGTACACCTGAAGAAGTATTTGGTAATCCTCAACACGAACGTACGATTAGCTTTTTAGAAAAAGTACTCTAGTTATTCCAAAGTAATAACATCATAAATGATATAATACACAAAAGACTGCGAATATACATTCGACAGTCTTTTGTTTTATTCTAATAGATTGTAGATACATAGCTGTTCCTATTACATAGTAGAAAGGTGAATACTCTTATGAAAAAAACAGGTTTGCTTTTAGGCTCAGGTGCTCTTTTTCTAGTTGTACTGTATTTTGTTCAATTTGTATTACCATATGAATTTGAACATATACTTCAAGTGGTTGCCGTAATATTAATTGTTATTACACTGGCTCTTTCAGGTACGTTAGTCAGTGGAGATCGGATGCGAGCGAATCAAGCGATCGACCCTACTTCCAGAGACCGAGGTATGGTTAATTCATGGAGCATTATTTTGTTTAGTCTACCTGTTTATATGGTATTGATAATCTTATATTTGTGGGGTTAAAAAGAAATACTATTCTTTATTCTACATTGCTATGTTTAGCAAATAAGTCATCATGTTGGACTTGTTGAAGTTGTCCATAGGCTAAGCACACTGCATCCAGTAAGACATGTGTACATTGATCAAATAATGATCCCAAAGGTTGAATACTTGCTGCCTCGCCTTCACGTCTATACTTGGTCGCTGCTGGAATATGCAAAATCGTATCTGCTAGTATACCCAGTGGTGATGATTCGTCGGTAGTCACCGCCACAATAGAGCATCCTAACTCTTTAGCTTTGTCTGTTGTCCATATAGCGGATTTGGTTGTACCTGATCCAGATACAGCGATCAGTAGATCACCGCTAGCAAGTGCAGGCGTCACCGTTTCTCCAATCACATGAGAATCTGCACCTAGATGCATTAAGCGCATAGCAAATGATTTGGCCATAAATCCAGATCGTCCTTCACCGGTTACAAAAATACGCTGACTGTTAACAAGCAACGTGGCTAGCTTACTGATTGACTCTTGTGGTACATGGGCAATCACTTGGCTAATCTCAGCAATAATCTGCTCTGCTGTTGTCGATTGAATGTTATTCATAGATATCACTCCATTTGTAAAATATATTATATTGAAGCTGTTGTATTTGTAGACTGTGAAAAGAATGTATGGATTAGCTCTCGAATCTGTTGGGCAGATTCAGCAGGATCATGCGCTTGGGTAATTGCAGAACCTACAATGACAACAGTAGGCGATTGTTGTAATATCGTCGGCAACGTCTCTAACGTAATTCCACCTGCTACAGCAATCTTCGGTGTACTGTTATTGGCAATGGTATCAGTCGTAGTCTGTTGAATAGAAGATGATCCTGCTACTTGTCCGTGGTGCTCCTGTTCATCTTTACTCACATGATCGCATAATATAGCATCTGTATATTGCTTAAGGTGATGCCTTTTTTCTTGAGATACATTTAGCAAATCGATCATCGTCTGTCTCTGATATTTGCGAGCAGTCTGCATACATAATTCTAATGTAGCATCAGGCGCCGCACCCATAACTGTCGCTACATCTGCTCCAGCTTCAAAACAAAGTTCAAATTCATATTTTGCATTATCGAACGTTTTGATATCCGCCACGATGATTTTATCAGGAAAAGCTTGCTTGATCTGACGTACACTTTCGATACCGAACTCTTTAATAAGCGATGTACCGACTTCGATCCAATCTACATACGGTTCGACTTGTTGTGCCATATGAATAGCTTCTTGAATCGTCATTCGATCTAGTGCGAGCTGTATACGCACTGGCTGTTGTTCAGTCATATTTATTCTGCTCCTTCACTAAATATAAATTATTTTTTACATCATTTAGATATAAAAGAAATACACTATTCTATTGTTGTGTGACGTTATTTTACACTTTCACTATTCTTTTATTTAAGTGGCACTGACTTTTGTTTTCCATTCTGGAGAAGCTTGAGGTTTCTGAGTCTGTGGTTTGCGTACCATCATAGTTAAGATCGCAGATAAAAGTAACGAGCCCGCCATAAACATATACGATGCATCGAACCCACCTGTGATATCGTTCAGATAACCTACAATATAAGAACCTGCAAATGAACCTAACGCCCCCATACTGTTAATCAGCGCCATGGCTCCACCTGCTACATTACGTGGTAATACTTCCGGTACGATAGCAAAAAATGGACCATACGGGGCATACATCGCTCCACCTGCAATCACCAGTAATACAAATGAAATCCAGAAGTGATTCGGGCCAATGAGATACGATCCGTAAAAGGCAAGTGCTCCAATTAATAAGAAGGGCCAGACAAAGTTTTTACGGCTTTGCATTTTATCAGAAAAGAATGAAGTCACTAACATCAGAATGACAGCGAGCACATAGGGAACAGCCGCTAGCCAACCTGTCGATACCATCGTCATATTTGGTGCTTTGGCAATAATCGAAGGTAACCACATCACAAATCCGTACACCCCAATACTCCAGAAAAAGTATTGCAGACTTAATTTGATAACAGTGGGTGAACGGAAAGCTTCACGGTAATTCTTCACTTGCTTCATACCTGCTTGTTCACGTTCCAATTCATCTTCTAAAGCTTGCTTCTCCGCATCGGTTAACCATTTGGCTTGAGAAGGCTTATCTTGTACCACTTTCCACCAGACAAATGCCCAGATAATAGCTGGCATTCCTTCTATAATAAACATCCACCGCCAACCTACAGCAGTCACAAGATACCCTGAAATAATCGACATCCACAATACCGTTGCAGGATTACCTAGAATCAGAAAGGTATTCGCACGTGAGCGTTCTTTATTCGTAAACCAGTGTGCATTAAAAACAAGCATGGCTGGCATGACCGCGCTTTCAACGACACCAAGTGCAAATCGGATCACGATCAATAGATTGACATTGGTAATCATCCCTGTTGCAGATGCCAGTGCACCCCACAGAATCAACGACCAGAAAATAAGCTTTTTCGCACTTTTTTTCTCCGCATAATGAGCGCCCGGAATTTGGAAAAAGAAATAACCTAGAAAGAAAAGGGCTCCCAGTAACGACGACATCGCTGCTGAAATATTCAGATCATGTGCCATTCCTGATGCCGCACCAAAGCTATAATTCGCACGATCCAGATAAGCCAGACTATACGTAATAAAAATAACCGGAATTAATCGTAACCAACGAGAAGCAGGTAAGGCTGTCTTTTCTTGCATGTTTATTTCACTCCTTCCAAAGATGGGTCTTGACTTGAAGTATGCTCAACTATTCCATCTGCTGGTGATACATATCTTGGCTGATGCTCGATAAAGTGCTGCAATTCATGTTCAGTAGGATATCCTTCATGATCGCCGATGGATTGGACTGCTAATGCACCGATCGCACACCCTCTGGTAATCGCTTGTTCGATGGTAAGTCCAGCTAACCAACCGCTAACCGTTCCAACAGCAAATCCATCGCCTGCACCAACTGTATCTATTACATGGTCTACCATAAATCCGGGTACAATACCTTCTTGCTCCTGACTGCGATAATAAGCACCAGATGGACCTAATTTGACGACAACCATTTTCACCCCTTGCTTCAGGTAAAAATCTGCAATTTCTTCCGGTACTACTGATCCTGTTAATATCTGCCCTTCTTCAATACCCGGTAACACGATGTCTGCTTGAATAGCAAACTGATTAATCGTCTGGATCATCTCCGCTTCACTATTCCACAAGGTTAGACGCAAGTTAGGATCAAATGAGATGCTTCTATCGTTATCACGCATATGTTGAATAACATGCTGAGCAAATTCACGATTAGTATCTGATAATGCTAAAGGAATCCCTGTCATATGCAAATGCCGAGCTGAACTAAAATAAGAAAGATCGAGATTCTGGATACTCATCTGACTTGCTGCTGATCCACGACGAAAATATTGTACTTGCGGGTCACCGCTGATCACTTTGGATTTGAGCTGAAATCCTGTAGGGTGTTCTGAATCTACACGTACATGATCCAAATTGACATGCTCATTTGCCAATTGTTGTTGTACAAATGTACCAAAAGCATCAGCTCCTACCTGACTTGCCCAACCCGAGCGAAGACCTAGACGAGCAAATCCGATCGCTGCATTGGCTTCTGCTCCAGCTAGTCGTTTACTAAATAAAGACACATTGTGCAGATCACCTACTTCTTCAGCTACAAACATCGTCATCGCTTCGCCAAAAGTAACGATATCCAGTGATGTATTATCACTTTTGGTAGGTAAGGTCGATGATGTTAAAAGCTCATTTTTATCTACTTTAGCGGTATCTGTCGTAGTATCCATCGTATGATTGCTCCTTCCTGCTGTGCGTAGTACATGATTGTAATACTCAATCTGTGTATCATCTAATAATGTAAATTCTATCGCCCGCCATGCTTGATTCGGAAGAATTTCGATGACTTGACGCCACAATGCTTGTTCCTCTGTCGGTAAAGGAAGCGTTAGATATCTATTCTCTTGCTGAACCGAATGCTTAGCATGAATATACGTCACGTAAGGTGCTAACTGCCGGGCAGCTTGAAGTGCATCATGTCCTGTATATAACCAGTTGCCAATATCAAAAGTCATCCCGATCGAATACAGTGGCGAATGCGCTTGCAAAATAGCTAATTGTTCAAAAAAGCAAAGCAACCGTGCAGGATCACCACCCTCTAGCGTCTGATCATTTTCGATCCATAATTGCAAACTAGAGGTTGAATCCTGATTAGCAAAAAACTGATCAATACTTGCAAGAAGTCCTTCTATAGACGACTGTGTAACTTCATAATGACCGAGTGACAATTTGACTGCGTCTGCTCCTAATTGCTGTGCTTCTCTCAAAGAACGATAGAGAATGTCTTGATCTAGCAAATGATTATCTTGCCATAACGATGCAGGTACCGAATAAACAGTATATGCAAGATTTGCTTGCTCAATCGCTTGTCTGCATTGATCTAAAGGCAATAACAGATCAGACTCTACAAACCATTCACGCCGAATCTCTATACCCTCCGCTCCAATCTCAGCAATACGTGTCGCCACTTGTGCTTGAGGTACTTTGCTATGAACAACATCTGCAAATACAGATGTGGGGATAATGGTAGTGGTCATCGATGTGTACTCCTTTCAGCTTTTCGCATTCGTATAATAAAGATGTCTGTTATTTCACTATTCATCTGTAAGATATTCATCCATTTCACTTGTAAAAGAATTTTAATAAATCGGTTTAGTAAATCGGTTTATGAAGTGAGTATAATCTAATCATTTTAGAAATACAAGCCTTTTTGTAAACGTTATCTGTATTTATATGGTAAAAGGTACTTTTGAACTAATCGTGCTATCCCAGATGAGTTATTACATATTGAATTGTATATTTATACATAATAGTGTATATTAATCTTTTATACATAAAGGAGATGATTGTATTGGAATCTATACCTACTGTTATCCGTCAAGCAACAAGTACAGATGTAGACGCATTGACCACTATTATGAATGAATACATCGGAGACTTTTATCAAAAGCCGAAGCCTGCTGTAGAAAAGCTTCACCATCTGATCCATACGTTATTGGAATTGCAATTAGGGGTTCAATTTGTAGTCGAGCAAAATAATCAGACTGTAGGATTTGCAACATTGTACTTCTCATTTAGCTCAATCAAAGCAGAAAAAGTGACCATTATGAACGATCTGTATCTGCAAGAACATTTACGAGATACGGAAGTTGAAGTTCAATTGTTCAAGCACTGTCACAAATACACTCAAGATCATGGATTTGCTCATATGAGCTGGGTAGCGGCTCCACATAATACGCGTGCTCATCGCTTTTTCGATCAAATGGGATGTACACGAATCGATTGGGTCGATTATATGATCGTGTAACGCAAAAAGAGACTGCTCAAGATCTGTAACTGTGATCTGAAGCAGTCTCTTTTATATCATTACAATATATATATTTAAAAAACTAAAAGCGTACTATTCATTTTATTGTATATTAATGACTTGGGCAGAAGACTCTCGAATCATCAATGTACAGGTAAATTGCTTTTCTTGTATCGCTGGTGGTACTTGCCCAGTACTCTCTGCGGAGATCGAAGCGATCAGCATTTCTGCGGCTTGTCTGCCCATATCATGAGAAGGCTGAATAATCGTAGATAATGTAGGGGTCAATAACTCTGCAAATGGAATATTATCAAACACAATCAAAGCCATATCTTGCGGAATCTGTAACTGATGTTCTTTGAGAAAAGCCAGTACTTCTAACAAGACTAGATCATTTCCAGCAATAATCGCAGTTGGTAATTGGTGCTGATCTGTCCATGCACTTAATTGGTGTCGTAGTTGCCCGACTTCATCCGAGATTATCATCGGTGTGATCTGTGGTAACTTTTCCTGCATCGCCCTTGTATATCCTTGAACCCGTTCTACCCGAGTCGAAATTGTTAAAGGTGCCGTTAGCATCGCAATCTGTTGGTGCCCGCTAGTAATCAAGTGCTCTGTTGCTGTATAGGCGGCTTGTTCATTATCGACCACTACACGATTGACCTGTACGCCTTCAAGCTTCCGATCTACAAATACCAATGGGAATCCTTCTTGAACTAACTTCTGGTACAACGGTTTTAACTGACCCGATGGAAAAGCAATCACACCATCGACTTGTTTGGAACGCAGTAATTCCAAATCTTCTCGTTCTCTTGCTTCATCTTCATCCGTATTGCAAAGGATCACACTAATGCCTTGTTCTCGACAATAACTCTCGATCCCCCGACAAACTTCTAATGAAAATTGATGCAACATATTCGCCACGATCACACCAATAGTAAATGTACGTTTTTGTTTCAAACTACGTGCTAGCACATTGGGACGATAATCCAATGCTTGAATCGCCGCAGCTATTTTGTCTTTGGTTGTACTGCTCATATATTCATAACGCCCGTTTAGATACTGGGAGACTGTACTTTTGGATACTCCTGCTTCACGAGCCACATCTGCCATTGTCATTTTCGCCATAGTTACTGCCCTTTCTCTATGATCCGAGTGTAGTTAAAGATGCACATACGGATAGGGTTAATCTGTGATTGAATATTATCATAGCGTAAGGATTTATTGTAGCACAACCATCTACATTTTAAGAATAAGATCACCCTGATTTATAGATAGGATATACAAGTAAAGATCATCATCATATTGACATCAACAAATATGTGTATATACTCATATTTATGACAAAACAACATTCAACTTCCGATTTTCCAGAGAAAATCGATTATACCACAATGTGTGCTTGCTTGAATTTTAGAAAAGCTTCGCGATTTATTACGAGTTTATACGATGAATATTTAAGACCTGTCGGGATCAGAGCTACACAGTTATCTTTGCTAATGGCACTTGAACAGACTGGCTCTGTTACTATTACTTCTCTAGCCGAAGTACTTCTTATGGATCGTACTACTTTACCACGCGATCTAAAGCCTCTTGAGAGAAACGGCTGGGTATCTATTACAGAGGGAAAGGATCGTCGAAAACGTTTTATTGCTTTAACACCTGAAGGTAAAGAACTTCTCGACCGTGCACTTCCATTATGGGAACAGGCACAGACCCGTGTTCAAGACTATATGGGTGAGACGCGTTATACAGGTTTACTTGGTCAATTGTCTAATATTGTTAAGCTAAATAGAGAAATTTAATTTTTTTTAATCAAAAAGGTGTATATACACCTAATTAAAAGGAGCAGATAAACATGGCTGATATGAAAAAACATCCTACCGTTCTGCGTTACTATGAATCTGTTGCACAATCTGCAAATTTTGACAATGAAATACTTGATTATGATTGGATACGCGAATTATGTCTTGAAGCTGGAGCAGATGATGTGGGAGTGATCTCTATCGAACGCTCCGAATTGGATGATCAGCGTGAGGATATTCTATCTGTATTTCCACATGCCAAAACGATGATCAGTTTCGTTTCCAGAATGAATCGAGAACCGATCCGTACCCCTGCACGCTCTCTTGCTAATATTGAATTTCATCACACTGGAGATAAGGTAGCCGACACATCCCATAACATCGTATCTGCCTTAGAAGCACGAGGAGTACGAGCTTTAAATGCAGCTATGGGTTTCCCGATGGAAATGGATAAGTTTCCTGGTAAAGCATGGGTTGTTTCACTCAAACCTGTTGCCGTTGCCGCAGGATTAGGTAAGATGGGCATTCATCGTAATGTGATTCATCCGAAGTTCGGAAATTTTATTCTTCTTGGTGCTATTATGCTAGATGCTAAAGTCAACAAAGAAGATCGACCGATTGATTACAATCCATGTCTGGAATGCAAGCTTTGTGTGGCTGCCTGCCCTGTGGGTGCGATCGGTGCAGATGGACAATTTAACTTTTCATCATGCGCTACACACAATTATCGTGAGTTTATGGGCGGTTTTAGCGATTTTGTAGAAACGATTGTGGATAGCAAGAACACGAAAGAATTTCGGAATGAAGTTCCTGCAACAGAATCCGCTTCATGGTGGCAAAGTTTGAGTTTTGGCGCTAACTACAAAGCCGCTTATTGCTTATCCGTTTGTCCTGCCGGCGATGATGTCATCGGACCATTTCTGCAAGATCGTAAAGGGTTTATGAATGATATCCTGAAGCCATTGCAAGCCAAAGAAGAGACGATATATGTTATCCCTGGCTCAGATGCAGAAGCACATGTCCAAAAACGTTTTCCCCATAAAACAGTCAAACGTGTTGGTAATGGACTTATACCGAATTCGATCAGTCTTTTGGTCACCCTGATGCCTCATGTATTTCAACCTAATCAAGCCACCGATGTAAACTGTACGTATCATTTCACATTCACAGGCAATGAAACGAGACAAACCACATTCGATATTCGTAATAAAAAGCTTCAGGTTACCGACGGTCTTCATGGCAAACCCGATATTCAGATTACAGTAGATAGCAAAACATGGCTTAAAATTGTGGCGAAAGAAAAAAATGTAGGCGTAGCATTACTAACAGGCAAACTCAGATTCAAAGGCAATCCCAAATTGTTAATCAAATTTGAGAAATGCTTTGCTTAATGAACGTATCTTATTCAAAGTTTCTTTTTGTTTGATTCGTTGGAGTGTTTTCGATATTCTTTTGCCAATATAGAGTACAGATAGGAATCATGAAATTCGCCTTTATAATACCAGTGCTCACGCATCATGCCTTCACGTGTCATTCCGATCTTTTGCATAACTTTCTCAGAAGCTCTATTAGCCGGACGACAAGTCGCATAGATTCGATGTACATCCAATATCTCAAATCCATAAGTGAGTATAGCTTGAGCCGCTTCTGTCACATAACCTCTGCCCTGATGATCAGGGTTCAGTACATAACCAATCTCAGCATTCGTCTGGTGAACATGAATACCAATCCCGCCGATTAACGTCCCTTCATGCTGGAGGCAAATGGCGAATTCATAATCTTGACGAGACGATTGCTGTTGTTGAGCGATTACTTCTTTCACATACGCTTGAGTATCTGCTTCAGTGTTAGGCCCCCATGCTGTGTGCTGTGTGACTTCAGGTAATTGAGTATAAGTATGTATCGCTTTCCAATCGGTATCTTGTATTTCTCGAATAACAAGTCGCTGTGTTTCTAAGTGCATAAGGTATTCCTCCATCTTAGTATAGGCTCAAATGCAGATCTTATTTACCCTATTTGTAAAATAAATTATTCCCATCTATTATCCAATAACAATAGATTTCAGGAACATCTTTAATAAAATCTTTATAACTTCCAATCCATCCATCGGGTACATATAATTCATAAGAAGCAGGTTCAGGATAGTAAGATATCAATTCTTTCTGATCGAAATTAATGTATAAAGAAGGGGACATGTCTAACATATCTACATGTGTGTCTTGTTTCAATATATTTTTGAGTTCTTTTACTTTAACTTCACTATCTATAATTTTCTCTAAAAATTCTTCAGCTGTCTCTTCGTTAACTACAGGAATATTAAATCTTTCCGAAAAGTCATTGGGATTAGGAATATCAAAACCATTCTCAAGATAAGCAGAAATTAATTTTTTGAAATCTAAAAACCATATTTCCTTATCTGTAACAAACCATTTGTACGACTTCATGTATTGAACTAAAACTATGATATTTTCTGCATACTCCGGCTGATTCTTCACTTTATGTGCTCCTTGATCTAAAGTGTTCTTTTCTTTAGTTTTCATTAAAGCATATTATTAATTGGATAGCATCAAACAAGATTTTATTTTATATTCGATACTACGATCCATACCATAGACTTCAAAATAGGAAGTATCAAATGGGCGAATTTCGATTTCTGCTTCGAGGTGCTGTAAGCCTTCATCTTCTTCTGTGTCTGGTAAACGATCAGAGTTCCATTCTACATGTTTGCCCTTCTTAATGCCTATGAACACTCCTGAATAGAACTGAATGATCTCATTTGCTTTTTGGATCAATTCTTCTGTACTTAGAAATTCCGAATATTCATCCGGAAATAATTCTTTAACGACTTGATTGCTACTACCAACTACATCGAATGTAAACCAAACAAGATCCGAAGTTTCCTCTTTAATACAATTGATTATTTCAACAAGTTGTCCTCCTAAACAAATGTTCTCATTTCTGAAATACTTGTGGTCGAGTCTAAGTATAAATGTAGATTTTTTCAAATCATTATTGTTCAATGAGTTCACTCCTTTTTATGATTCTATGTGTAACCTTGAAAGGCTTAGAACAAAGAATTACTTTTGATTGAGATTACTAATATTTCTTATTTTTAAGTCGTCACTGGCGATCTAAATCAATAGTCGCTTATGAATCAATCTCTAATTTCACATTTAGCTTTAAACATCTGCTCTATGATTTTATCGTATAAGCCATCATCTTCTATAAGGAGCACAGTATTATTCTTTTTATGAATAATCAAATAACCTTCGCTCATTTTTTCTAGAAAATATTCATTAGTCTCCCATAAATATTTATATGATCTAAGTTCCATATTATCACCTTCACTTTTATTTATATGAACCATCTTTGTAAAATCTCCTTTAGCCAATCGGTCTCCTACAGAAAGTTCTTGACCTGTCACTTAATCTGTTCCTGTAAAGACTTCCTGTACACCTTTACCGTTCCCAAAATAGGAACAGCATCCGCTAAGAAACTGCCAACCGTTTTAAACATCTCGTCACTATCCGCACTCAATCCAAATGGATCAATATACGAAATCGGATTCCCATTCACATACGCATACCGGTTCATGGTCAATCCATCATCAATACTTCCACTCAGAACATCTAGGTTCACGAAACGTTTGATCTCTGGATTGTAGTAC
>NZ_MDER01000037.1 GCF_001721045.1 Paenibacillus nuruki
GATATATTCCAGATGAAATAAATTAATTAAATAGCTTAATTAGATTTAAATAATACAAAAAGGAGGATTAAGAGCACAGAAGAAATAAGAAATGCAGTAAGTAAATAAATTATACCAACGAGAGGAAGATATGATGAAAATTTCTAAGCCTTTCTTAAAAAATCTATTAGTTATTCCTTTAACATTAAGTCTAGTTTTTACAGGGTCTTTTTTCGGTCAATCGTCTACTGTTTTTGCAGAAGTGCCTTCTAGCAGTGCACAGGCGGCACCAATTATTATACCAGAACCACCACAATCGGGAGATCCTGTACCTGATCTGGATTATTATATTATTTATACATTCGTGGCTAGTTCTACACCACGTATTTTGGATAATATCAATGCGGAAGGAATAACAGATGTACAATTTACGATGTTTCCTTTCGAAGGCCAAAACAAAGAAGTCGTTATTTTTAGTCTAGAAGCTCAGACAGACAAAGGATGGGAACCTGTATTTGTAACACCGTTCCAACCTTATTCCAAAATCCAGAAAAAACATTTAAAACTACCTAAAAACAATTATAAAAATTTTCGTATTATTGTGAATAGCACGAATAATAATTTTTCAGTTATGGGGTATAAGCAGTGGACGAGCTGATAAAAAATAGCTAGAAATCACCTTTTAAAAATTAGCATGAGATTGTTCATATGAGTAAATAACTGGTACAGATAATCTAATTTAAGGAGCTGATCTTGTAAGATCAGCTTTTTTGGTTCAGTATGAGATGTAACAGTAAAATCTTCAAACAAAAGTCAACATAAAGTAGGTGCTGAAGTGATGTATAATTCTTATGGAGAATTATGTACAGAAGTATATGAGCTAAGTAAACCTGTAGGTTTTTCTTATCAGGATGTAAAGTATTATATAGAAAGACTACAACAATTAGGCAAAAAAGAATTGCTTGAAGTCGCTTGCGGTTCTGGACGAGTTCTTATTCCATTATTGCAAAAAGGGTTTAAAGTTGATGATATAGATTATTCATTAGCCATGCTAGATTCTTGTCGAAAAGCTTGTAAAGCATTAGATTTCAATCCTGTGCTATTAGAAAGGAATATGAGTAGCTTTAACTTAAATCAAAATTATGAAGCCATCATTATTCCTGGTGGATCGATTCAATTAATTGAGTTACGAGAAGATCTGACCCATGCATTAAAATGTTATTATGCTCATTTAAAACATGACGGTATTATCATAATGGATATACTATTACAGACAGATTTTACTAGTCATTCAGTGAAGACACGCTTATGGGAAAATAGCAAAAATGAAGTGATTACTTTAGAAGAAAAACGTATTGAATTAGATATAGTGAACCAACGAACTGTTTCTTTGTTAAAATATGAGAAGTGGAAAGATGGAGTACTGTTACAGACTGAACTTCAACGATTGTCTATGAGTTGGTATGGAATATATGAATTCCAACTATTATTAGAAAGTATAGGATTTGTAGATGTCACAATATCAGCCAACTACGATTATAAATCAATACCTGAAAATGGAGATAGTATTATTACATATGAAGCAAGAAAATCGAAAAAGCACAAAAGAAAGGAATTTATATGACTATTATTAGTATTGAGGGGGCAAGTGCAGTGGGAAAGACAGCTACTTCATCTGCACTTTGTAAACAATGCTTTTCATATTCCAGAGGTTGCGAGTTGGTGGGAAAAGCCTGAATATGAATATCCGGAGTGGTTTTTTGAGCGTCAACTGGATCGCTGGAATATAGCTATTGAAAAAGAAACAGATACAGAAGTGATTATCGATATCGACTTATTTCAACCGTTTTGGTACAACTGGTCTTTTGATTTTACTTTGTTTGATGGACAAAGCTTAGCTTTTGTAGAACGATTTTACCGACCTCTAATAAGCCAAAAGAAATTAGGATTTCCTGATACATATTTTGTTTTATATACCAACGAACATATTCTAAGAGAAAGAAAAGCAAGTGATTCTACCCGATTAAGAAGAGGTTTTGAAATGAATTTACAATTTATCGAACCGCAAATGAGATATTTCAAAGCATTAAATGAGTTTTGTCCAGATTTGGTATGTTTTATCGAATCAGTCGATATTGAGCATAATATAAAAAAGATTAGAAATGAATTGCCCTATTGTACCTCGACTCATCGATATTCTATAGAACTTTTTGACTTTATGATTAGCTGGTTAAGTACACATCAAGCAAATAAAGGAAAATGATAGAATTGAAAATAGATCCTCAAATCATTGCAGAGATAATCGGAGTATCGAAAAAAGAAATTTTAAGAAGATATGACTAAAAAGGAGAAAATACGTGATCTTAGAGTATTTAAATAGTTATGCCCAAAACACTGATTGCATACAACATTCTCCTCCTATAATGTATTGGAAAGAAAGCAACTTTCTATATCTTTTATAGGAGGACAACCTGTATATAAATAAGGATAAGAGCACGTGAGCAGATTGTTAATTATTATTTCTATGTGTATATCAATTCGTGGATAAGATTACTTATGTTGTAGTCTGCACAAGCCTGATATCAGGCAATTGTTGCTGGGTACGAGCGACGTGACCAATACGAGCAGCAAGCTTACGGAATGGGCCAAAGCTAGCGATCCGTATAAATGTTTGCATCGTGCCAACGCCGATTTTGGTTTGCGGATAAAAGAAATTTGGAGCACCTGGAGGTAAATGTTGCGCTTTATCTATAATCGGACGCATCCATTGCTCATACTTGTTGAGACAAATAGGTATGCCTCCTGCTTCATTAGATTCAGGTTGTGATAGAAATGCCGCCAGAATATATCCGCCGATCAATGCGAGTGATGATCCACCTCCACCGATAGGAGTGACACACCATGCTGCATCGCCGGTAACACATACTCTGCCTTCTGACCATGTAGACATCATAATTTGGGTAAGGTAATCAAAGTAAACATCTTGTGATGTAGCAAATCCGTCAATCACACGAGAATCTTCCCATCCTGCGCCTGCAAAAACCTTACTCAATTCTGTACGAGCCTGTTCCGAAGGAATAGCTGCCAGATTACGATCACGATCTTTAAAGGCGAGCATCGCACGTATCGTTCCCTGATTATCAGGACGAAGTGAAATTTGACGACCGCCTGTAGCTGTATACCAACGCCACCATCGGTCATCTCCAGCTTGTCGTTCAATCGTACCGTATGCTATGTTCAGTCCTAATTCACGTCTAGATACACGATCTCCAAACACTTTATCCCGTGTTCTGGATCGCACACCTTCAGCGATAATAAGTAAATCGTATATTTCTGTTTTGCCTGAATGCAGATCGATCTCAACATGTTCTTGGTGATCTACAATGTGTTCAATCCAGTCACCATAACGAACCTGAACTTGCGCGGGTAACGCCTCCAAAACAATACGTGCCAAGTCGCCACGTAAGATTTCCAATTCAGCAGTCAGTCCATCTGAATCTTCTACCGGAAAAGCACCGACAGTTTGTCCTTTTTCATTTACAAATGCGGTTCCTTCTTCAGTCGTTGTTTGGTTGCGCACTTGATCTTCTAAGCCCATCATTTGAAGAACTTCGCGTGCAATCCCACGCACATCAACATTTTGCCCACCATCACGAAAAGTACTAGCACGCTCAATAACCGTAACTTCCCAACCTGCTTTGCTCAACCAGAATGCCGTACTAAGTCCAGCAATACTTGCACCTGAAATCAGCGCTTTTTGAACCGTCATGATGTTGCTCCTCTCGACGTGTAAATACGCCATTATGAATAACGTTAGAATCATTAAAGGCAATCATAAAAAAACCACAACTCACCCTTGATATAAAGTGGAGAGATGCAGTTAGATGTTCCTTACCCTCTGTGATTAGAAATTGAAACTGTGGATAAGATATATAGGTTAGTTTATTGTAAAATGATTAGCAAATATTCTTGAAATTATTGAAGTCTACCTTATATTCTTAATCAAACAAACTGCTTAATAATGTGCTAAAGTATCTGGATAGCCTTTGCTGATCACCATAGAGTCTGCAAAGGGGTTTTTGAGTTATATGCAACTTCTTTACTTCTTTCTAATCCCTATCTAATTTTCCTCATCATCAGAGCTCCTTCAAAAAGCACTTTTAAAATCTGGAAAGTCGACAAGGAGCTAATTTGCTTTCAGATTGCTGATTGATAATTTCATTTGCAGCCAAACGCGCAATAAGAGGTGCTAGCGTAATCGCAGCATGCATTGATGCTAGATAAAGACCTTTTATGCGGTTATCAAAGCCTACGATCGGATAACCGTCTTCAGGCATGGGTCTCAACCCAACTTTTATGCTTTCTAATTCTATTTGATCCCCGTCTTTGAGGCTATGACGCAGCGTATCGAACGCTCGCTTACCAACCGCCTCAGGTCCATTTTCTAACGAATCGTCGATATAATCTTCAGCAGCCAATAGGATATGATCTGTCAGTTGACGTGTTTCGAATTTCGCATTCGAAATCAATGTATGGATATATTTATGGGACGTTTTCATCTGAATCAAAATAGAAGGTGACGATGTTACGGGTACATGAATTTCTAATGAGCTACACAGTTCAAGGATGCTTGTACCTGCTGCCAATACAACGATATCTGACTCTACAAAACCATTGGACGTATGAACACCGATCAGTTGGGATGCGTCTTTTTCTAGCCCGGTCACCCGTGTGCTTAATAGAACTTTTGCTCCATATTCTTGCGCTTTGCCCAGTAAGAGTTTGGTTATCTCTATAGGATTAACTGCTCCTTCTTCACTAGCAAAAAACGCTTCATCGGGATATTCTTCTAAATTCGGTTCTAGCTCCATAAGTTGCGTACGATTTAATTTTTGAAAGCGATGCTGTTTAACAGGTGACGAAATGTCCCAAGTCAAAGCTCCGTTCCAATGGATATTCAGTTCTGGCAGTTCTTGCTGAAGCCTATGATATTCTTCCAAAGCTGAATCATATAAATGCTGGTATGGAGGAGCCACTTCATGAGTCGTATGTATCCAAGCAAAAGATTTTTCTGTCACTTCTTGTGCTGCGGCTGAATGCTGTTCAATCACGATTACATCTTGATTCCGTTTGGCGAGGTGGTAGGCCGTAGAAGCTCCTACAATCCCTGCGCCAATAATGACGATTTTCGGTTTATTCAATAATAACGCCTCCTTTGCCCTCCATTGTAGCATAAGCCATATTCATCGGGCGTTATGACAATCCAATACCTAGCTTTTTCAAATCATGTTCCAACTATAAAATCTATTCTTTATTATAAGCCAGTATCCCTTAGGCTGTGATTAAAAGAAGCAGAAGAAACCCTAGAATTTTTATATACATATATTTCTAAATATTCTATATTAAAGGTGTACTTAGTTAGTTAATTAGTTTGAAATTGTACACAGGAGATAGGACTTATAAAGAAAAGAGGTGAGCGTAGAACATTATAGCTCGTCACGGCATAAAGCTGAATATTTTCACAAATGAAGGTGGAAAAAAATAATGAAAATGTTAAAATTGTTGGTGAAAAAAGGGTCTATACCAGTTATGACTTTAGGTTTGTTATTCACCATGTGTATTTCAGGTCAGTCTACTGCTTTTGCGGAGAGTGCTTCAAGTGTTATGCAGCCGAGCAGCATACAGGTTGGACCGATTACAATTCCAGAACCTCCACAGCCAGGAGATCCGGTACCTGATCTTGCTTATTATGTTATCTCTGGTTTTACTGCTGAATCTACACCTCATTCGACGATAAGTTTTAATGCAGAAGGAATGACAGATGTGCAATTCACTGCATTTCCATTTCCAGGTCAAAATAAAGAAATAGTAGTATTCAGTCTGGAAACAGAAACAGCTAAAGGTTGGGAATCTGTATTTGTAACTACATTTCAACCAAGTTCCAAAGTCCAAAAGCAACATATGACATTACCACGAAATGATTACAAGAAATTTCGAATTTTTATTTCAAGTATGAATCCGAATCTTGCTGTTTTGGGATACAAACAGTGGAGTAACTGAATCCTTCTTAGCTCCGTACGTATACTCATCTGAATCGATAACCACAATAATGGGCAATGAATATGTAAGGGATTGGTCTCGGTGTAGGATCAATTCTTTTTTCTATTTTACGAGACTTTTTGCTTTCTGATTACTTGTTAAATATTAGACTCCTAAGAAATGGATACAAAAGCAAGCAAGAGTCCGTCTTTTATACAGAGTATTAAAAAAGTTCTTTCTAAAGGAGCCGACAATGTTAAAAAGACGCAAACTTATTCTCACCATAACACTACTGTATACGCTCTTTATTCTTTATTTTATGTTTTTTGCGTTCGGCAGAAGCGATTCTGAAGCCGATAGTTATACATTTATCTTTGTACCCGATAATTTTTTGAAATTGCCTAATCCATTAGACTTTTTGCATCCGACACTAATGGATATGGTGAGTCTAGGAAATATGGCGGCTTTTATTCCATTTGGAATTCTAATTCCATTATTGTATTCGATAAAATTTATTCGATTCATTATCTTGTTTATATTTTCTATCCTTGTGCTTGAAACGATACAGGCTTTGACTTTACTTGGAAGCTTCGATATGGGCGATGTTTTGAAAAACTCAACTGGCGCAGTGATCGGGTTCGCAGCTTACAGCATTGGAATACGTGCTAAAAACGTTCGACGAAGCGTTATCTCTATGGGTATTTCTATGGCTTTGCTATTGATCGTAACATGGGGAATTGGTGCTGGAATCGATAAAGCGGTTGCTAAAAATCCGGGATCATTTGTTGCTTTAAACGAATGGGAAAACAGCAGTGGAGTCACATCGAAAAAGACGAAATCGCTCCCCTTCAAAATAGGTGGACAAGAAATCACTCCTCAATTCAATGTATATGACACTAACGGTAAGAAATCAGAAACGTACAGTTATAAGTTTGATGACAAAGAATTTTATTTTTATTTGCAATATGGAATTCCAGACCAAAACGATTTCGAAGGAAGTATAAGTGTGTCTGTAGATGGACGGCAAATTTTATCCTATTCCTCTGAATATCAAAAGCATAAGCCTGAAATATTCGAGTGGTATTTCGAACAAGCCGACGTGCTTACGATTACGTTAGAAGGAAACGAAAAAGCATGGGATGTTGGATATCGAGAGATGAAGCATTTTTGGGAATAAGAACAATCGAATAGAAAAAGGAGCGATTCTAAGTCTTAATCTAGACTTGGAGTCGCTCCTTTTGGCTTTTTTAAATGTTATATATCTTCTCCAGTCGCCACCGGATTCTCCTCATAACTAATCCAGTCACTCCAACTCCCACTATACAACTTCACATTCTTATACCCAGCTTCGTTCAATGCCAACACATTCGGACAAGCTGACACTCCAGAACCACAATACACAATAATCGGTTTCTCTTTATCCAATCCTGCAAAATGCTTCTCCAACCGCTCTACATCGTCATACCGATCTTCTTCATCATGACGGGTATCTAACCAGAAATAATTCACCGCTCCTGGAATATGTCCAGCTTTGGGATCGATCGGTTCTTCAAGTCCCAGATACCGTTTGTTTTCACGAGAATCAATCAATGTAGGCAAAGAATCTTTATCCTGAGTCTGGACAGAAGGAGTCGCATCTGTAGAACGATAAGCTTGAGACACCTGACGAACTTCTTCGATATCTGCTAACATATCAGGCTGTACATGTGCGACAAATGTGGTTGGAATCACAACAGGTTGATCGCTAGTCACAGGATACTTCGCATTTTTCCAAGTGGTAAATCCTTCGTTCAATACATACACTTGCTGATGCCCTACATAGTGAAGCATCCACCATAATCTGGCGGCATTGATTCCTTTGTTATCATCATAGATCACGACACGACTATTTGGATGAATGCCTGCTTTGCCAAGTGTAAGTGCTAATTGATCGACATCAGGTAATGGATGACGACCACCATGTGTTGTCACTGGAGCCGATAAATCTTTTTCCAGATCGAGATAGACCGCACCCGGTATATGTTCTGCTTCATAAGCCGCCGCTCCCGCAGGTTTGTCATTTAACCAGAAGCGACAATCTACAGTGACGATATCGGGTTCGTACAAGCGAGCAAGTAACCATTTCATTGATACTATATTTTGCATTATATGTATCTCCTTTTATAAATAATATCTTTTTGTATAGTGTACATGATATTGCAGCAGGTATCTATTTGGAATTCGTAAAGACGTTTAACAAACTTAATATAAATAACAAACATAGCGTTAACAAAATTACCGTAAGATGTGGAAAGTACATAGATGCACAATTGTTGAGGAGGATTTACATTATTATGAAATTATCTAAATTTAAAATGCTAGGATTATCCCTGACGTTATCGGTATTGGCAGGTACGGTCGGTGGACATTCTTCGTATGCAGCAGAAGCGAAAGATGCATTGACACCAGTGAAGCCAGAATCGGGTTATTTTGTAGACCATTACAAAAACAATACGAAAGACAATATGTCTGCAACATCTAATCCGGCTATTGGTGTATTATCTGGATTTGAAAAGTTATGGACACCGGGTGCTACTTGGGATTCAGGTACAGCCGTAAATGCTAAAATCTTAGACCAGAATATTCAGATGGTTATCGACATAGCAAAAAAACGTACAGCCAGTCAAGCTCAAGCGGCTTATCTGGATGATCGTCGTAACCAGAGTTACAGTGTGATCGAAGGTCTAGGTTCGCTTACAGATGTATATCGCAAAGATGCAGGCGCAACGACCACAATTACAGATGTTCCCGCAGATGCGACGACGCAAAAGTATGATGATGGAGGCAACAATGCAGGTGATCCGAACTCTAGCTTGGGTAGTGTTGTAAGTCTGGTGAACAAGTTACGTGGTGATTATTCATCTACGAATCCAGCGAAAAGCTTTTTTAATTACAAACGTCCTTTCCGTTGGGATTCACCAGCGATTGTGATTCCAACATTAGTGCCACAGATTAAGTCTGATCCAACCTCAGATGGAGGCTTCCCAAGTGGGCATACCAATGCAGCCTATTTAAGTGCTTTTGCAATGGCTTATGCTATGCCTGAACGCTATCAGGAGTTACTGACTCGTGCTTCTGAACTTGGCAACAACCGGATTGTTGCAGGAATGCATTCTCCATTTGATGTAATGGGTGGACGTGTGATGGCAACGGCTTTGTCGGCGGCTATTTTGAATGATCCAGCAAATAAAGAATTGAAGAAACAAGCATACCAACAAGCGCAAAAAGTATTAATGACGCAAACAGGAACAGCGCCAGATCGCTTTAGTGATTACAAAGCCAATAAAAAAATGTATACCGAGCGCTTAACGTACCAATTCCCGCAAGTGTATGCCAAAAACCAGCCGATTTCTGTACCTAAAGGGGCAGAGGTATTATTAGAAACGCGTCAACCGTATCTAAGTGATAACCAGCGCCGAGCCGTATTAGCAACAACAGGGATTCCATCTGGTTATCCTGTATTGGATGATGCTGAAGGATGGGGACGTTTGAATTTATTTGCCGCAGCTGATGGTTATGGCTCATTTATGAGTAATGTTACGGTAACGATGGATGCTTACAAAGGTGGATTCAATCAGGAAGATCACTGGCGTAATGCTATCGCAGGTAAAGGCGGTCTGATCAAAAAAGGAACAGGTACTCTTTATCTAGAAGGTAAAAATACATTCAGTGGAAATACAATGGTTATGCAAGGCACACTCGAAGGAACAACAGCGACAGCATTTGGACGTGGAAATGTCACCAACCAAGGCGGTACACTTGCTGAACAAACAGCTGGCATGTGGATGATTGATGGTGATTTCAAACAAACACCTAAAGGTACACTAGAACTGAATATCGGGAGCAAAGCCGATCTTTTGAAAATCAAAGGAAAAGCTAGTTATAACGGTAAGCTACAATTGAACTTTACTAATAACTATATGCCTGCTAACGGTATGAAGATTGTGATCAATAAGAAATCTGTACAACATGGACAATTCTCGTCGATGACAACAACAGGATTACCTAAAGGTTACAGCGTCAAAGCGATCTACAGTAATACCAGTGTGAAATTAAAAGTGAGTAAAAAATAATCTGATCTCGTGCATATATTGCTAAAAGTGAAGCCATCTTATAGATGGCTTTTTCTTTATACTTTTTTGCATTTTACCTCTTATGGTGCAAGTCATTCTTATATTGAAGTCGATGCTTATATATCCTATTTAACATTGCGCTTTACTTCATGATCTAATAGTTCAATCTCTTCACCTTGTTGCTGACGAAGAGTAATATTTTCTGTGCCCCATGCACACATCACTTCGACAATAGTATTGGCAGTTCTCCCGTATGATGTTAAAGAGTATTCGACTTTAGGAGGCATTTGCTGATAGACATATCGACTTACTAAGCCATCTTGTTCAAGTTCACGTAATTGCTGAATAAGTACTTTTTGCGAAATACCTTGAATATTACGTTGCAATTCACTAGTACGCATTGCATCCGATGCCATTAACAAACAGATGATCAACGCTTTCCATTTTCCGCCGATGATTTCAAGGGTGGCTTCTATGCCTAGATGATATTGTTTCATTCTTCATTTCCTCCGTTTGAGCTCATTTGCTTGTAGTTATTGAGCTATATAAGCCTATCAATCATAAGCTTGATTCTTTATTGTTACATCAGATCGTAGATAAAGTCTATACACACTTTAAAGTAAGTACATGACTTTATTGTGTGTATTTTCTTTTGGGTCAAGCTATATCATAATGGCAATATTCTCACATCACGAAAGGAAATTATATCGTATGAAAACATTGATTATTTTAGCACACCCGAATCTTGCAACATCCAAAGTGAATAAACGCTGGCATCAGGAATTACTTCAACACCCGGATCAAGTGACGATTCATCATTTATATCAAGCATATCCAGATTGGAATATTAATGTGGCTCAGGAACAACAATTACTGGAAGCTCATGATCATATTATTTTACAATTTCCATTCTACTGGTATAGCTATCCACCTTTACTGAAGAAGTGGTTCGATGATGTCTTCTCATATGGATGGGCATACGGATCAGCAGGGGATAAGCTGAAAGGGAAAAAGATAGGCTTAGCGATGTCTATTGGAGATAAGCAGGAAAATTATGATCCAGAAGGTTCGGTTACTCTTACAGTAGAACAACTAATCAGCCCGTTTCAAGCAAGTATGCAGCATGTAGGAGCGATAGCATTGCCACACTTCGCTATGTTTGGGGCATCTTTTCAAGCAACAGATCAACAAATTGATCAAAGTGCTAAAGAGTATATTGACTATATTGTTGAGTATCAGAGTTAACCTAATCGTAAAAAACGTATCAAACATAAGCTTGAGTAAAAGTAGATTTATCGAAATACGACCTTTCACCACATAAGACATGTTTACTTGTAATGATTATTTTTATTAATTCCTTTTACTAATCTTTCTATTGATTACCTATATCTATAAATCTTTTCTTGTATAAAAGGCTTTAGCCGTAGACGTTCAAGTGTAACGTTAGTATTTCGGTTAAAGTCTTTTTTTGTTACACTCAGAATAACGATAAATAAGAGGAGCCACACATCATGAATATCAACCAGATATTTGACCAATATTCGCTCGGGATTTACGCACTGATTGCAGTAGTTATTCTACTCATCATTATACTCACGATCAAAAGCCTCTCCCGCAGAAGAGCTAGAATACGCCGTCAACAACTTGATCCATACCGTATTACTATGCAGGATATTGACCAGATGGAAGGATCAGAATTTGAACGATATTTATATCGCTTGTTCACTGAATTAGGATATGAAGATACATACAAAACACAAAGCAGTGGCGACTTTGGGGCAGATCTAGTTTTTACCGATCGAGAAGGAATACGTAATGTACTGCAAGCCAAATGCTATGCCGAACATAATAAAATTGGTTTGAGTGCTGTACAGGAAATTTATTCATCCATGCGTTATTATGAAGCAGAGAAGTGTATCGTATTAACATCTTCTTATTTTACCAAAGCTTGTGAAACACTCGCCGGTGTCAATGCCGTCACATTACTAGATCGCAGTGATCTGATTCAACTGATTGAAGATTTCAAATCCAATGATCACGAAGAAGCTATGAACATCATCGAAAGTGAACCTCAGATTCTATTATCTCCGTGGAAACAAAGCACAAACCAACGACAATCTCAGCGAACACGTAAAAGTAGATAAAAAGGCTATCTTCCCTCATAAGGAAGCAGCCTTTTTTTAATCTATTTTAATTCGTTTTAATTCACTTTATATCCTTAAATCCCATTAAAGAAATAAAACTCAACACTCTTATAGTATTTGTAATTTTATAAACCCTAAACTCTAAATAATAAATAATAAAT
>NZ_MDER01000038.1 GCF_001721045.1 Paenibacillus nuruki
CTTAGTAAGTGATATTAAAAAAAGAAACATCAAAAGTTTATTATTAACAGTTGAGTTCTATGATTTATCTAAATATGAAAACAAAGATGATTTTGAGAAACAATTAAAAAAAATTAAAAATCCAACATTATTTTCTATGCATAAGGAAAAAACATTGCTTAAAAAATATAACATTAAAATAGATAATAATTAAATTATGAGGAGGAAACAAAATGGCAACAGATTTAGAATACTTAGAAATGGCTGAGAATCCATATGAAAATGATAAAACTCAACTTTTTATTCCGAAGAGCTAATAGCGTTTTTTTAGATACAGAAAGAGACTAAGTCGCTCTATATGTACATATGTACAAAATACGAGTTTTGTGATTATGTATATATGATTTGAGAATACTTATGTTTTGTACTATTTTATATCTATAGTTATTACTCATATATTGTATATCCTGCTAGCTTTTTATTATTTAATAATTGCTAATCTTAATTTTCTTATTGCCGCTATTTGATACTTTCAATATTTAATTACATTGGTTACTAAAGTTATTGTATTTAAATACATATTTATTCTTTAATTTAATTCATCTATTGATTCTAGCAAATTACTGATCATTTTTTCTATGTAAAGCTACTAGAAATTTTTGTAAGTTATCTAAAAAGATATTACGCTCTCCACGCTCAATTTTGTACCTTTCAATGGACATTATCATTATTCCATCCTGCTCCACATCCAATCCAACCTAGTTATCACCCGATGAATTGAACTTCACAGCTACAAAGACGCCATCTTTTGAGGTTAATCTGTAATAATCAAAATTTGTATGATTTGGGTAATGCTTGTTAGACTTTGATGAAGCTTGATATTCAATGATTATGTTCATTATATAAAAAGACCTCTTGTAAGTTCAAAAAATGCACAAGAGGTCTCCCAAAAAATTGATTTAATAATTAGCTTACATCACGCAGTCTTCAGACTTTGATTTTGCGACCTTTCCAACTCACGGAACGGAAAACATTCACCCTGATAAAGGAATATAAATAGATGCCTATAAAAAACGCAAACCATATCGGGTAAACAATAAAAATCGCTTTTTTGAAGTCCCCGACTCTGCCGGCAAACCATCCTGTCTGAATGGCATACAGGACATATAATATCCCGCTCAACAGGATCGCAGCAGGATTCCATCCTATTAGGGAAGAAACTAGAGCGGATGCAGCAATGAAACTGCCAGATATCCATAAGATGACCATGAACATGACAACCGGATGCGTCGATTTGGAACCGACGGCAAAACTTTTACACCAGCCCTCGATCAGACTGCCAATGCCTTCGGGATACATGCGCAGAGATATAATACCTTTCCCCCCCAGGCAGCGTACAGGAAGATTTTGTTCAAGAAACGCCTCTCCTAGTGCCAGATCATCCATGATGGCTCCTTCGATTTTCTTATGCCCTCCAGACAAAAAATAATCATCGCGATTGCATAAAATACACGGACCGAACGAACCAGCCGTTTTAAAACGCGAACCCCAAATGGTAAACAGATTCATTCCGGTTACAACGATAATGTTAAAAATAACAGAAAGATGTTCATACAAGCGCTCTACCGTATGAAAAGGTTGTAGCGCTGTAATACCTCTGGCTCCCTTTTCCTGATAAAACTGAAGCAGTTTGTTAAGCCCCTCTGGGCTTTCGAATTTGGTATCCGCGTCCAAAAATAATAACCAGCTTCCTTTAGCTTGTTCGGTGCCGTACCAGCAGGCTGAGGATTTCCCCGCTCCTTCGTTCTGCAACACCTTTGCACCGAAGCTTTCCGCTACAGCAGCGGTCTTGTCCGATGAATCGTCATCCACAACCAGAATTTCGAATGAGGTAAACCGCTGCTCCTGTAGGGACCGCAGTAAAGGCACGATCCTGCTTTCTTCATTTCTAGCAGGAATAATAATAGATAGAAATGGTAGATTGGTTGCACCCCTAGAGGAGGCAAGAGGTACAGGTAGCGACCAGAACACGAGGAAGCCGACTATCACTGTTCCGAATCCAATCGCTAGTTTGATAATGTCCAAAGTCGTTATAACATTCGCCCCCTTTCTTTATTTCACCGAATAATCAAACAGCTTGCCTGTATCATCTTGGATCAATTCTTGGGCGGCAATTTTGGCAGACAGAAGTACGATTGGAACGCCAGCGCCGGGATGTGTACTGCTTCCAGTAAAGTACAAATTTTCGCAATCGCTCGCTTTGCTTTGCGGACGGTAGTGGTTGCTTTGTTTTAAAATAGGCTGCAAACCAAACGAAGCACCATTATACGCATTGAACTTGGAACTAAAATCCAGCGGTGTGATATGCGTTTCGGTCACAATCTCATTATCCACATTTTCAAAACCACGAATCTTTTTCAATTCATTTAGGATGTAACTGCGATAATAAGTAACCGTCTCCTCGTCCCACTCATAATTGGATTCGGTTGCATTTGATACAGGCATCAGAATATACAATCCATCTGTTCCTTCAGGAGCCATGGAAGGATCTGCTTTTGACGCAATATACACGTAAAAAGAAGCATTCGTCAGTTTTTTTCCATCAAAGATATCATTGAGATTCTGGTCCATATCCTCATTGAAAATAAAATTATGCACATGGTCAGTTTCTTCATACTTGCGGTTCATACCGAGGTACAGCAAAAAACAGGAGCAAGAATATTTCATGCTGTCAACTTTCTCGTCGGTATACTGTCCTTTGGCAGACTTGTCTTGTACCAGATGTTTGATTGCATAAGGAAAGTCTGCGTTGCAAACAACATAGTCCGAAGAAATGTTTTGTCGGTCCACGACAATCCCTTCCGCTTTTTGATTTTGAATAGATATCTGCTGTACATCTTGACCGTAATGAATGATTCCTCCAAGCTCTTTGAAGAGTCTTTCCATCGACAAAGCCATCGTATACATCCCGCCCTTAATAAACCATACTCCATATAAAAATTGAAGCATCGGAATCATTGTATAAAAAGAAGGGCTAGTCAGAGGTGAAATGCCGATATATAACGTTTGAAAGCTGATCATCTGTCTCAGCCTTTTGTTCTTGATATACCGACCGACAAATTTATCCGCGGTATCGTAAGGTTTTAATTTTATTGCCTTTTTCAGCATTGGGAGGTTATAAAAGTCACTCCTTTTACGGAAAGGTCTGGGAAGAATATAATTTTTAGCAATGATGAATTTTTGATAAATCTCATGCAGATACCGAAAAAAGCCTGCTGTATCTTCTTCACTGATCGCTTCGATCGTTTTGGTCAGCTTGGTCATATCGGAGGAAATGTCAAAAGGCTCATCAGGAATATCACTAAAATAAGCCCGATAAATCGGATCTAGTTTTTCCATAGGAATATAATCGTCCGGGTCGCGGCCGCACACTTCGAATAGTTCCCGATAGATTTCTGGCATCATCACGATGCTAGGTCCCAAATCGAATTTGTATCCTCCGTCCAGTTCGATCCGGTTCATTTTACCACCGGGTGTTAAACCTTTTTCGTAAATTTCTACTTGGTAGCCAGCAGCCTGAAGCCTGATGGCAGAGGCAAGACCCGCCACCCCGCTTCCGATGACAATTACCTTTTTACTCATACAAAATCCTCATTTCCACATCCTATTTTCTTTGTTCCGATATCGATTGTTTACAGAATCCTCTTTCTCAACTTCTTCAAAGCTTTCATGTTTCGTTCCGAATAAGGCGGGAATTTGCCTGGAAAGCGTAGATAATGGTACGTTCGAACGCTCGTTTTTTCATAGCTAAAAGCCAGAAACCCAGCTTTGCCATGGTAAGCGCCGTATCCGCTTTGGCCAACTCCGCCAAACGCAATATGGGGACTCGCCGCATGATGAATGACTTGATTAACGCTGATCGTCGAGGAACGCATATATTCGTTAAATCGCCCAATCTGATGTTTGTCAGTGCTGAATATGTATCCAGTAAGAGCATCGCGCTGAAGACTGCCACCGGATAATAACGAATTCAAATCGGTATAGGGAATAACCGGAAGAACCGGACCGAAAATTTCTTCTTCCAGAACGGAACTTCCCGGCTGAATATCCGTCAACACGGTTGGAGCGATAAACCGGTCGGCTTGATCATACGCACCGCCATACTGAACGGTGCCCTGTTCGATAAAATTTATCACTTTTTGAAAATGGGCTTCGGTACAGATTCGCCCATAATCTTTGCTTGTCTGAGGCTGCTCTCCATAGAAATCAGAAAGCACCGTATAAATTTCAGCCAGCGTTTTTTCGTAAACGGAGCGCTGAACAAAAAGGGTATCCGGCGCAATACAAGTTTGGCCGGCATTGATGAATTTTCCCCATACAATGTCCTTAACAGCGGCTGCCGAAAAACCCGTTTCATCAAGAATACACGGGTTTTTCCCGCCGAGTTCCAGAATTACTGGCGTGAGCTGCTTGGCTGCCTGATCCGCCACCCGCTTACCAGTTTGCCCGCTGCCTGTGAAAAAAATTAGATCAAACGGTGCTGTAGTCAGCAGGCTGGCGGTTTGCGCATCTCCTGTTACCACGTGCAGTTGTTCAAGCGGAAATACCTGATTGATGATTTCTTTTAGCAGCTCGGCTACTGCCGGCGCATATTCGGACGGCTTGATAATACAAGAGTTCCCTCCCGCGATAGCTCCGATCACAGGCATTAGGGTAAGCTGGACCGGATAATTCCATGAACCGATAACCAGTACGCTTCCGTACGGATGTCTCTTTTTTCGGAGTGATTCGATATAGCCTAATTTCAAGTACCGGGAACCTCGGGTACGATTCCATTTATTGATATGCTTGCAGACGTAATCGATTTCGTTCAACAGAACGGCAATCTCCGATGAAAAAGATTCAAATGCCGGTTTACCCAAATCGGAATAAAGCGCATCCGTTAATTCTTTTTCGCGTTCCACAAGAATATTTTTCAGCTTTAAAAGCTGTTTTTTACGCATCTCGTTTGAAGGGCTGCCTTGGCGCAGTAATTCTTCACGCTGCTTTTCAGGCAAGGTCTTCAGAAAATGATTTTCATTGTCCGGCATGTGAAACATCCCTCTGCACAATTTTTTTGCTGACCAGCTGGCCGCTTAACGTAACCATCGGCATTCCGCCGCCCGGGTTTACCGTTCCGCCTACAAAATATAGATTGGTATAGCGTTCGCTTTGTTTGGCATGCTTGAATCCTTTATTTTTTTTACGATTTGATACCGTTCCGTAAATAGCACCGCGGTCAGAGCCATACATCTTTCTGATATCTTCTGGTGTCCACATATCTCTGGTCACGATATTGGCTCGCAGATCGTGTAAGCCCATTTTTTCCAATTTGATCAGAACTCGCTCGGCAAATTGCTCATAGTCCTGCTGAGTGAATGGTTTCTGATCCCGTATGTAAGGAATATGGGGCAATACTTTGATATTTTCGTGTCCTTCAGGAGCCTGCGACGGATCGGTTTTATTAACATTAACCAAGTAAATAACCGGGTCCTCGGGCAGGGTATGTTCATGGAAAATGGATTGCATTTGCTGCTTCATATTTTCCGCAAAAAAGAAATTATGATGGTGAAGCTGAGGGTAGCTTTTTTTCACGCCTAAATGCAAAACAAGACCAGAACTGGCCGGTTCGAATTTTTTCTTTAATTTGTCTACAAAGCGGCTGTCTTCGTCCAGTAACCGTTCGTAAACCGGGATGACCTCCATATTGGAAACGTAATAATCCGCAGTCAACTTTGTTCCGTCTTCCAAAAAAGCTCCCGTGATTTCGTTATTATTTTTTTCGAGTTTGACGATGGGTGTCCCGAGATGGAAATGAACTCCCACTTCTTCAGCCAGCTTCACCAAACCGTTTCCCAGTTTATTCAATCCACCGGGTACATACCATAATCCCTGATCATGTTGCATGTAAATCATCATATTCAAAACGGCCGGTGCGTCGTAAGGCGAAGAACCTACATATTTGATGAAGTAGGACAGCATATCGCGCAATTGTTTATTGCTGATCCGCTTGTCGATTGCTCCATGAACAGTAGAAAACAAATCGAAATTTTTTAACGCACCAAACAGACTCGTATGCTTCATAATTTCTCTTATGTTATCTACACCATGCTTAAAATAGGTTTTGTCCGTCATATTGTAGATCCTTTTGGAATATTCAAGCAGATCCTGATACTCGCGTATATCTTTTTCACTCAGAGAGTCGTTCTTCTCCTTCATGTCCTGTAGATTTTCATATAAGTCGATGATGTTTCCATCAGGAAAAAAGGAACGCCATTGATGATTCAGCTTTTCGATCTGCACATAGTCCTTCATTGATTTGCCACTCGCAGCAAACAAATTCTCAAACACTTGAGGCATTGTCAGAATAGACGGGCCCAAATCAAAACCGAAACCGTCCTGGTCCAGTCGGTTCAACTTCCCTCCGATGTGATTGTTTTTTTCATATAAAGATACCTCATATCCTGCCTGTGCCAGCGAAATTGCAGCTGACAGTCCTCCAAGTCCGCCTCCGATAACCACTACGTTTTTGTTTGTCGTTTTCACTTGTCTTGTTTCTCCTTCCATCAATCAAGAATGGTGTTCATTGTTGCGCCAAGCCGGCACATGTCTTACTTTATTCTGCATACCGCTCATTCGCCGTTTCTCTGATTTTACGTGCAATCATTTCCCAGGCTTCCTCCGCTTTTTCTTTTGGACCCAGTTGGGTAAAAGCGTGCTTGCAGTCTTTGAATACTTTTTCCTCAATATGTACCCCAGCTTCCTTTAATTTCTCTGCATAACATTCCGCTTCCGGCCTGAAAGCATCATATTCTGCGATGAGAATAAGGGCAGGTGCCAAATGGTCGCTTACGACAGCGCGAACCGGAGAAGCGAGAGGATGTTCTGCTTGACCTTTTTCCGGGACATAGCACATGTTCAAAAAGTGAGCGGCCTGGGGATATCGTGCCCGCCATTTGTCCGTTTCCGGCTTGTTGGCATGCGGAGTCGCAAAATCCAGCATCGGGCATGACAACACTTGAAGCAACGGTTGCTTTTCCTTTTTTTCCTCCAAATAGAGACAGAGCGCAGCGGCCAGATTGGCTCCTGAACTTTGTCCGCCGACCATCATTTTTTCCGTGTCAATGTTCAAATCGTCGGCTCTGCTCTGGATCCACCGAAATACTTCATAGACTTGTTCGAGTGCGTTGGGAAAAGGGTACTCCGGCGCTTTTGCGTACTCCACATTCGCAATGATGCATGCTGTCCGGTTGGCCAGATAACGACAGTACGGATCGTCCATCTCCTTTTCGTGCATGATGAACGCTCCCCCGTGAAAATTAATATACAACGGGAGTTTTTTCAGTTTGGATTCCGAGGGATAGTAGAAGGAAATATCCGTGAGTTTTACAGATGTCTCTACTTTCATCTCTTTTTTTTCCTTCACTGGCTCGAAGGGAAGCATGGGCATCTTTTTCGCCTGATTGGGGAGAAGACGAAGTAACCTTGCAGCCATACGGGTGAACGTGAACATAAGGATAACCTCGCTTTTTTGCCATTTAAACTAGAAATGAATCGTTTCTAACTTTAGTTCTCTAATGCTATTACCCTTTTTTCCTTTAAATGTACTAATTTTAAAAAATGTCACGTCAAATACTGATTAATCAGCGTTTGACGTGACATTTTTGTGAAGAATACTTTATACGTAGAAAGCGTCACTATGATTTACTAGAAAATTTCCAACCCTAACAAAACATACATTGTCTATCCCAACTCTGCTTATATTCTGACATTAAGCCCAAATAACAGATTGTTTTCGAAGAAAGCGAACATTTTCTCAACACATTAGATTAGAACATATGCTTCACAAAGCTCTAAGCCTTACGAAGCATATATCTCTCACTCAGCTTGGATAGCATATCTTTCGTCATCGCCTTCAAGTCATAGCGGGCATGAAATCCCCATTCTCTTGTAGCGGCCGTTGCATCAATAGAATGCGGCCAACTATCTGCGATCGCTTGTCTCTTGGGATCCACATTATAATCAAGGACGAAGCCAGGAATCTCCTCTCGAATCGCCTCAGCGATTGCCTCTGGGTCAACACTCATTGCAGTGACATTAAATGAGTTCCGATGTACTAACCGACATGAATCCGCTTCCATTAAATCAATGATAGCGTCTAGCGCATCTGGCATATACATCATGTCCATATTCGAATCCTTCGCAATATATGATGTATACCTTCCAGCCGTCACGGCTGCGTAATATATTTCTACTGCATAATCGGTTGTTCCTCCACCGGGAGGTGTCATATAAGAAATTAAGCCAGGGAAGCGTAATCCTCTTGTATCCAGGTCATATTTATGAAAATAATAATCACACAGCAGTTCACCTGATACCTTATTCACACCGTACATCGTATTTGGTCTCTGGATGGTATCCTGTGGGGTATTATGTCTTGGAGTCGAAGGACCAAAAGCTCCGATCGAGCTAGGTGTGAAGAATTGGCAACCGAGCTCTCTAGATACCTCAAGTGCATTCATCAATCCGCCCATATTCAGATTCCAGGCAAGCAAAGGCTTCTCCTCTGCCGTTGCTGACAGCAATGCAGCCAAATGAATGACAGTATCGACTTCATATCGCTTGGCGATTTCGAACATTGCCTTATCATTCGTCACATCCAGCAACTCGAATGGTCCAGAGCGAGTGATTTCATGGGTAGATGACTTGAGATCTGTAGCAACAACGTGATCCGTGCCATATAGCTCACGTAGCTTCATCACTAACTCTGAACCGATCTGACCGAGTGCTCCCGTTACCAATATCTTTTTCATCAGACATTCCTCCCGAAGTAGACTCCCACGTATGCATCTAGATCAGTTTCATTTCCTTACCGACTTTCTCATAAACAGAGATCACCTGATCTAGCATTTCCTTCGTATGGACAGCCGTTGGCATATTACGTATTCTGCCAGTTCCTTTTGGAACAGTTGGGAATACGATGGCCTTGGCATAGATACCTTCTTCATAAAGCCGCCTGCTGAACTGCTGGGTAGTCACTTCATCGCCGATGATACACGGAGTGATCGGCGTTTCGCTTTGACCTACATCATATCCAAGCTGACTCAAGCCATGCTTTAACTCCTTGCTGTTCGCCCATAGCTTCTCAATCAGTTCTGTATCACTTATTAAAATATCGACTGATGTGCTACAAGCAGCGATTGCAGCCGGTGGTAGTGAGGTCGAGAATAAGAATGGACGGCTTCTCAGCTTCAACCATTCGATCAGTTGTTTCTTACCAGCGACATAACCGCCAACAACGCCGATCGCTTTGGATAACGTACCGATTTGAAAATCAATGCGGTCGGATAACCCGAAATACTTGACGGTTCCTGCACCTGCTCCTAGAACCCCCGAGCCATGGGCATCATCCACATACGTAATCAGATCGAATTCTTCGGCTATTTTTGCGATTTCGGGTAGCTTAGCTATATCGCCATCCATAGAGAACACGCCATCGGTGATGATCATAATTTTATGATATTGTCCTGATTCTGTAGCTTCTTTCGCCTTTTGCCTTAGATCATCCATATCTGAATGCTTATATCGAATCACCTTGGCTCTCGATAAGCGACAGCCATCAATAATTGAAGCATGATTCAGTTCGTCTGATAAAATCGCATCATGCTGATCCATTACCGCAGATATAGCAGCCATATTGCAGTTAAATCCCGATTGATACACGATAACAGCTTCTGTCTTTTTGAAATGCGCAAGCTTATCTTCAAGCTCAATATGCAGATCCATCGTACCATTGATGGTTCGCACAGCTCCTGCGCCAGCACCGTATGTCTGCGCCGCCTTCACTGAAGCATCAATCAGGCGCTGATCGGTTGCGAGTCCCAAATAGTTATTGGAAGACAAATTGATCAGAGACTTTCCATCAATCTGAATAACAGGCCCATTCGCACCCTGTAGCGTGTCAATGACGTTATACAGACCTTTCGTCTTTAGATCCTCGATATTCACAGTCAAAAATTGTTCTAATGCTTGACTCGACATTGCATTCCCTCCCTAACATACAAATGTCCTTTTCCAAG
Organism: Paenibacillus nuruki; assembly: GCF_001721045.1. Lineage (GTDB taxonomy): Bacteria > Bacillota > Bacilli > Paenibacillales > Paenibacillaceae > Saccharibacillus > Saccharibacillus nuruki. The sequence goes on from NZ_MDER01000038.1 coordinate 10,098, forward strand.
AGACAATATTTTACTTAGTAAACGCTTACAATGTAGATATTATGCTGATTTCAATGTATCATCTTTTTTGTTTTTTGTACACACATGAAGGACATATCGTATACACACCCCTCTTATCAGAAAGAAGCACTTTTTTTAAATAATCTTGTAACTCCAGTATAAGAATGATCATCTAATCTCTAACTTTAAAACCCTAAATCCTCAGTTAAACACATCATTCACATGAATCGTCTATCTAGTGATCCAACGTGCTTTATCACTCATCAGTAACTCGACTACATTGGCGTTCACCCAAACGACCAAATGCATTCATACAGCGATAAGACTCGATTCATTCCTCGGATTTACCGTCCATGAATAGATTGGTATGATTGGTGGCACTTATACGATCAACCTACCTTGTTTGCATTCACTAACTACGTTTCTACTCATATTACCATCGTATCTATAATCTCGATAAACGGGGTCAATCGAAGAAATGATCTAATAGCGACTGTGAACTGTATATTTAGCTTAATAAACAAAAATAAGAGCAATCCGCAAAGGGATACTCTTATTTTTAGATTGATTATTAGTTAGACGATACACTCTCAGAATTGCCTCAGAACGTATACGATTCCCCGTCATTAGGTACATGAACGTTAGCAGACATTCCTTTTTTAATAGCAAAGTTTCTTAGATCTTCTCTTGAGAGATTCCAGTGATTCACGGCTTCCATATGAACAGAGATAATTTGAGATTTTGGAGTAGCTTGATATACATTGTAAATGTCTTCCTCGTTCATAACCAGTGAACCGCCTTGCATAAACTGGTTGTCTCCACCGTTTACTACAATGATTTCGGGTTGATGCGTCTGAATAGTCTGTTGAACTTCTTCATACCAGACCGTATCTCCAGCGACATATAACGTTTTTTCAGTGGGATGCTTGAATACTACACCGCATACTTTGCCTGCCATATTCAAAATTTCTCCACGTCCGTGCTCGCCTTTTGTTTTGATTAATTGAATACCTTCGTATACGGTATCTGTTTGTAGCACTTCAACATTTGTAAAACCAGCGTTTTGGATTTCTTGAGCATCTTCTTCATTTTGTGTAAAAAGCTTTATTGCTTTCGGTAGAGCTTCTTTAGCTGCATCATCCCAGTGATCGATATGCAAGTGAGTAACAATTACTGCGTCTACCTCGCTAATTATTTCCTCGATTGAAAGAGGTAAAGCGACTAGAGGATTTTTTTGATCTTCTCTAGCGGCATTAGGAAAAGCAGGAAGTGTGCCCTTTTCAGATAAAAATGGATCGACCAGAAATTTCTTGCCTGCATATTGAACGATAAGAGTAGCATTACGGATTAATTGAATATTCATTTTATAAAACTCCTTTTATTTAGATACGATAAGTACATATTAAGATTTGTAGAAATAGGTATTTCATTTCTGTACAACTTTTAGCGTATAATCAAATGATAAAGGTTATTTGGATTTCGGAAAACAACCTGACGAAACCATTTCGTAATAAATCATTTCAAGATGAAAGGATTTCTATATGCAACTTGATCACACGGATTATCAGATCCTTCGAATATTAGCAGAAAACTCACGTATTCCTTGGAAAGATCTTGGAGAACAGATTCATATGACCGGACAAGCGGTTGGCAATAGGATCAAAAAGCTTGAAGATAACGGCGTGATCCACTCCTACTCTTTGATTGTGGATGAACTCAAGCTGGGTCTTGCTTATACAGCGTTTGTTATTATTACGATGAATAGTGCCAATCACAAATCTTTTATACATTTTATTGATGAACGGGATGAAGTTATCGAAGCACATCGTATTTCTGGAGAAGGTTGTTATCATTTAACATTGAAAGTCAGTTCGCAAGACCAGTTAAATGATTTTCTGGATGCGTTACTTGTCCATGGCAATTACAGTTTGAATTTATCGATCCAAAAAGTTAAACAAAGCGATGTATTAACAGCCATATTAAAAAATAAAAGTAACTCTTATTCATAATCTTTATACAAAAAGGAGCCTGCAACAATGGGTTCCTTTTTATTGATTACCTCATATCCAATGACAACCTCTCTCTATCATCCTAATCTCTTTTTTCAAACTACATTTGACTACTCATTCCTTATATCGTATTATTCTAATATAACGATATAAGGAGAATTCATATGGACACTACTGCTTTTGATGTAAAAGATCTAAAACAATTTGATGAACCTGCCAATCTATTAAAAGCTTTATCCCACCCTATTCGCTTATGTATCGTGCGTGGACTGATACGCAAACGTAAATGTAACGTTTCATATATGCAAGAATGTCTGGATATTCCACAATCGACGATTTCGCAACATTTACAGAAGCTTCGCAGTACAGGGATTGTCACCACAGAGCGGAGCGGACTAGAAGTGAACTATCTGCTTGCAGATCCACGAATTGAACAGATCATCCATATTTTATTTGGAGAGGAAGATTGCGAATCATGAATCCAAAAAGTCAAAAAGTATTGATTGTTGGCGGTGTCGCTGGAGGAGCATCGGCGGCTGCACGTTTACGCCGACTTGACGAGCACGCCGAGATTATTATGTTTGAAAAAGGGCCTCATATTTCTTTTGCTAACTGTGGATTACCTTACTATATTGGGGGTTCTATTACTGATCGTGAACGTTTGCTTGTACAAACGCCAAAAGGAATGGCAGATCGCTTTCAAATTGATGTGCGGACACAAAGCGAAGTGGTTGCTATTCATCCACATACACGTACGATCCAGATCCAAAGTCTTGAAAAAGGATTATATGAGGAAAGTTATGATAAGTTAATTCTCTCTCCGGGTGCTCGTCCTTTCATTCCAAATCTACCGGGCAATGATCATCCACTCCTTTATACGGTGCGCAATGTAACGGATATTGAGCGTATCAAAGAAAAAGTTACTGCTGAAGATACACAATCTGCTATCGTCGTCGGTGGAGGATTTATCGGTGTAGAAATGGCAGAGAACTTGCGCGAAGCAGGTCTAGATGTAACCATGATTGAAAGTAATGCACAGCTACTAGCTCCATACGATCCTGAATTGGCAGTGTTACTGGCACAGGAAATGGAGCAACACGGTGTGAAGCTAATGTTCAAGCAACGGGTTATAGGCTTTCATTCCCATCAGTCAGGTATCGGGGTTGAACTTGAAAGTGGACAAAATCAACATGCTGATCTCGTGATTCTTGCTATCGGAGTTACACCAGATACTACCTTTTTACAAAGCAGTGGTATTGCTCTTGGAGCACGTGGACATATCCTTGTAAATGAAGCGCTTGAAAGTAGCTTGCCGGATATCTATGCTGTTGGAGATGCTATTGAGGTTAAAGACTATATTCACGGAAACCAGACAACCATTCCGCTCGCAGGCCCTGCCAATAAACAAGGTCGTATTGTTGCTGATCGGATCGCTGGATTGAATTCTACGTATAAAGGAACCATGGGCACCTCGGTTATTAAAATATTTGAATTGACTGCTGCTTCTACGGGGAGTAACGAGAAAACGTTAAAACGTCTTGGGATAAACTATCAGAGCGTTATCGTTCATCCTTCTTCCCATGCTTCTTACTATCCCGGTGCTAGTGCTATTACACTCAAGTTGCTATTTACGCCGGAAGGTACCATTTTGGGCGCTCAAGCGATCGGTTATGAAGGGGTAGACAAACGCATCGACGATATCGCTACAGCTATTCATTTCAGAGGGTCTATTCATGATCTGGCAGAACTTGAATTAAGTTATGCTCCGCCCTATTCTTCGGCTAAAGATCCGGTTAATATGGTTGGTTATGCAGCTGAAAATATAGTTTCTGGACGTGTACAGGTCTTTACCTATGATCAATTACCAGAACGTCGCCCTGATCAGACGATTCTGCTCGATGTACGTAGTGAACTAGAACATAATAATGGACATATTCCCGGCTCATTGTCTATTCCGGTCGATGAACTTCGTCAACGACTTAGCGAACTGGATATGTCTAAAGAAATCTGGGTGTACTGTCAGGTTGGACTACGTGGTTATACAGCTTCACAGATTTTGCGACAATATGGGTTCAATGTGAAGAACTTGAGTGGTGGTTATAAAACATACCGTATGGCTCAATTCCAGCCAACTCCTTTTTCATCCCAAGGATCAGACAACAATAATAGTCACAAGAAAGAAGACAATGTACAAACATGGACTGTAGACACAAATACATCGTCTAACAATGAACAGAAGTCTATCCAACCTATGCATATAGATGCTGAACTCGATGTACGTGGTCTGAGTTGTCCGGGACCTTTAATGCAAGTGAAAAAATCGATGGATCAATTGCCCGATGGACAGACGTTGCGTATACAAGCTTCTGATCCCGGATTTTACGAAGATATCCAAGCATGGGCTACAATGTCTCGCTCGAGTCTACTCAAGTTAGAGCGTGGTAACAGTGGTGTGATTGAAGCTGTGGTCAGTAAAAATATAGTACAACCTAATCCTGAACTTGTAACTGCACATGCTTTAGAAGCCGATCCTGCGAGTACCATGGTTGTCTTTAGTGGTGATCTGGACAAAGCGATTGCTTCTTTGATTATTGCTAATGGTGCAGCTGCAAGTGGACGTAAAGTCACGATGTTCTTCACGTTCTGGGGATTGACTGTTATTCGTAAACAATCGCCACAACCGATATCCAAATCAATGATGGGTCGTATGTTCGATATGATGCTTCCTCGTAGTAGTCGTAAGCTACGTTTATCTCAAATGAACATGTTGGGTGCAGGTCCTAAAATGATTCGTGGTCTAATGAAGCATCATAATGTTCCTTCTCTAGAAGAACTGATACAGGGTGCTGTCGATCAAGGGGTAGAAATGGTCGCTTGCCAGATGTCGATGGATCTGATGGGCATTCACCGTGATGAGTTAATGGATCATGTTAAAAGTGTTGGCGTTGGTTACTATTTGGGAGAAGCTTCGCAAGCGAATCATAATCTTTTTATATAAATGGAAACGACTTGAAGTAAACGTAAAAAGGAGTGCTCATGAAGAAGCACTCCTTTTTTATTTAATCCTATGATAGAGATCAATCATAAAATAAGCACATTTCATACAAAATGATGTTGTTATTCCGAATGCATGTGTAATGCTTCTTGCTCATAAGATTGAAAAGCATTTTCCAAGCCCATAATCACATCTTTTATTTTCATATATCCTTTGGTGTATGTCTCAGAATCTCGAATTTCTTCCCACATATAATGATACTGTTTGATATCTTCGGTCTCACAGACGACAAAATCGGTAAACTCTTTCCCCGGTAAAGCTTCCGCATCAAAAAAACGTACTGTTGTGGATGAACGATACTTATTGATAATTTCTTGCAACCCTGCTGCATGTTCTCGGCGCTCTTCTCGTGGTAAGGCTAACCAAGAAGGATAAAACTCCAGTAAAACAATCATCATTTGTCGCATACTTCTTTCACCTCATCTAAGTAATGTTTACTATATCGTTGCTATATCCCCAGTCTAACGTGCAAGATTTCAAACTGCATTAACATAGGTTAATGATTCTCATGTAGGATTCGGCTAAGTGACACAGGTGAGATGCCTAAGTAAGAAGCGATATGATATTGAGGTATCCTTTGCTCAAGTCCTGGATATTTTACTAAAAAAGCGTGATAACGTTCTAACGCTGATAGATATAATAATTCTCGTTCACGTTCTTCTTTACGGATATAAAGTCGTTCTATAGCTGTTCTAACAAATCGTTCCCAATTATGGCTTCGATCCATAAGATTTTGTAAAGTAGAATATGGAATCTCAATGACAATAGAATCTTCTATTGCCTGAATCGTATATTTCGAAGTTGATCCAGTGATCATAGCTCCATAAGAGGTTGCAAAATCATTTTCTAACGTAAAAGCAACATTGTATTCTCGTCCATCTGGTAATATGTAATACAAGCGAAACAATCCTTGTGTGCAAAAATAAGCATGCTGTACAGGTTCATCCGATTGAATAATAGCCACTCCACTAGGAATAGACCTCACCCTTGTAGCATGAACAAACCATTCCCATTCTGTAGAAGATATTGAAGCTTGATCAGCCATAGCTTGTAGTGTTAAGTAATGTTGTTGCATGGTGGTTTCCTCTTTCTTCAGTAAATGACATACCTTATATAGCATTATTGTAATCATATACATAAAAGAGCGCTATATTAGCGCTCCTAAATGAAGTACGGTATAGATCATTTGCCCATAATGCAGCCGTACATATAGCTACGATACCGATTAACATGACCAGAATAACACGCTACTTTTTCCGCATATTCTGCCCTCTCTGGTTGCATCATCAAGATCTATTTTTGTTGTGCATTGTCTTTCATGTGCTTCACATTTTTATCTAACTGGTCTAATACTTTTTTGAGCATATTAAATTCGGTCTCACTAATATTGGTTAATAGTTCACTTGCAAAATGCTCTTTCTCTGTTTGCGAAGTTTCAATAACTTCTTTACCATAGTCAGTTAATTGCACTAAAATAATACGATTATCTCCATCTTTGCGTCTTCGTGAGACTATCTTGTTATCTTCAAGCTGTCTCAAATGCCTCGCAACAGCTGCTTTATCAATCGTCACTTTTTTTTGTAGATCACTTTGGCTAATTTCAGTTTCCTGATATAGTAAGGCAAGTATTTCAAAGCGAGATTGGCTGATACTAATATAAGCATCGAATGTAGTATTGATGGCATTGTTTACACTATACATTTGGTATAACAACGCACTTTCTTCTGACCAATCTTTCCTCAAAACCATCCCATCTTTCATTATGATATTTATGAATATACGGATAACGTCCCATCGTAATTGATCACCTGTCCATTATGATTCTCATCATCTAATACATAATTAACGATAATCTCAGCAGCTTGAGCAGTCGTTTTCACAAAATCTCCGGTCATATTGCCATTTAGATCCGTAGATACGGCTCCTGGCATAATAGCGAAAATTTCTACCGGTATATTGTCTTTCTCAAAACTCATTCCCCATGATTTGGTCATTACATTCAAAGGAGCTTTTGCTGTCTGATAAGCAAAGGCATTAAAGAATGATAACGGCTCAATAGGAATACTGATATTTTGAATGATGCCTTTATTTGCAATCAACAAAGGTAATAATCCTTTGGAAAGTGCAAATGGGCCGATAAAATTCACTTGATGGGTAGTCAAAAGTTCGTCCACTTCAAATTCCCAGCCTACTTTATGCATATCTCCTGGAATACCTGCATTATTTACCAAAAGACTCAATGCTGGATAGCTCTGCTTAATCGTCGCTACCGCTCGATCAATACTTTGCAGATCAGCTACATCGATCAATAACAACTCTGCATCACCAAATGCTTTAAGCGCATGAACAGCTGTTTCTCCACGTTCCTGATCTCGTGCTCCAACCAGAACATGGTAACCCGCTTGTAGTAAATGTTTGGCAATTTCAAATCCAATACCTTTATTTGCTCCTGTCACTAATGCTGTTCTGGTCATGTATATTCTCCTTTTTTATAGTTCATGTGTATCAAAATAAATATCGTTGATTAATCAACCATTGATATATCAACAGTCTATAATATGTTTTATTAAATAGCAAGTTCTTTTATTTTATAATATAAAAAAAGAATAATTTAACAATTAAGGTATATTAATGAATATAAAATTATTATATACTTTATTTGTTATTCCAATATCTATGTATTAACGAATAAAGGGGGAATTGAGTACATACTAATCTATTTTACGTTTGAAAGGTTGTAACTACTTTGAATATGGCCTTATGATCTGACTTACGTAATTCAACTACACTTATACTGGAGGTTTTATAATGAAAAAATTATCATCTTTATTGCTCTCTGCTACGTTATTCGCTTCTATTCTCCCGATGACATCGGTATCTGCGGCAGATATTGATCAATCTCAAGTGGTATCAAGTCCAGCAACAACAGGTGATCAAGCCCAATCGTTGCAATCTTCTTCTGCTCAAGCATCAGTGAACTATCATAGTATCCGTTTCTCTATCGATTTTATGGATACAATTATGGCAGGTAATAGCGAACCTCGTGGACGTTTTTTCCAAGCTGTTGAAGAAGCTGTCGGAGCACCTGTTATTTTTTATGATTTTTGGAGTGAATTTATAGTAATCAAAGTCATGGATAAGCAGTTGTCTCCTGAAGAAGCAGAAGTAGTCAAAAATAAATTGAATAGCTTGAAATGGATCAACGAAACGTATGGTATTCCATTAGAGCAAGATATCATTACCGATGTTTACTGGTTTGATCGCTGGGCTTAATTAGTAATATAACAAAAGCGTGGAAGCAGATAATTGTCTGCTCTTCCACGCTTTATTTTTTTCTGTTTTTTACTGGTTATTGATGACTTTGCTTGTAGAGACAGAATTTAAACCTTTATAGCATATCAGAGATAATAAGCTCACTATAAAAATAACGATTCCGAATGGCTGGGCAGAATATTCTCCAGCAAGTCCTACCAGTGGAGAAGTAAATGAACCTAATAAAAAAGGTAATACACCCAGTACAGCTGAAGCACTTCCAGCGATATGACCTTGCGATTCCATAGCCAAAGAGAATGACACAGGCCCTATCAATCCAATCGAAAAGCCAAACCAAAACAGAGCGATGACTAATCCGATCAACGATCCGTAAGATAACGTCATCACAAGAATAACGGCACTGGCTACAAAAGCAGACATCAATCCAATCGCAAAAATGCGCCGTTCCGCCATATGCCCTGCCAGATACTTTACCAATTGCGATCCTAACATAATCGCTACTCCATTTAGTGCAAATAGAATCGAAAATACCATAGGCGAAACTCCATAAATATTCTGATAAATAAACGGAGTTGCTGATACATAAGCAAATACTCCGGCAAACAAAATCCCATTCCCCAGTGCATAACTCATAAATGACCGATCACGAAATAATTCTTTATAATTTCCAATCACTTGTCCAAAATGACCAGCTACACGCTTTGAAGCAGGCAAAGTCTCGGTTATCCCCCATAGGGTTAACAACGTAAGTACAATACCCAACAGCCCCAAAACGATAAATATATGATTCCATGAAGTATATGCGATCACTCCACTGCCAGCGAGCGGTGATATAAGTGGAGCAACATTGCTAATCATCGTTAACAGTGAAATGAATTTAGTTAATTCTGATCCATTATAGAGATCCCGTACAATTGCACGAGAAATAACAAGCCCTGCCGAAGCTACAAACCCTTGAACAAATCGAATACCGATAAACAGTTCAATATTAGGCGCAAAAGCACAAGCGATTGAAGAAATAAAATAGAGAATCATCGAAATTAATAAAGGATAACGTCGTCCATAGATATCACTCAAGGGCCCCATCACTAACTGACCGATCCCCAAACCTAATAAGCTAGCGGTTAATGTCGTTTGAATCATCGATGTATTCGTTTGAAAATAACTCATAATTTCGGGTAGAGACGATAGATACATATCTACAGTAAATGGCCCCAATGCAGAAAATGAAGCTAACAACAATGCAAATCCAAATGTATTCTGTTTAGTAGTGACTTTCATTTTTTTCTCCTACCTCAACATACTAAGCTGTCTGATCAAGCCAATCTATAATCAATCTTTATGTGACATAGATATAGATAGATCACGATAAGCATTAACCTGTGCTTGAAGATCAGCAATCTTTTGTTCTGCAATAGCGATAGCATCAGCACCAGCGATAAAGCGATGCGGTGGTTGTTCCTCATTAGCGATATTTATTAGAGCTTGTGCCAATTTAGCTGAATCGCCAGCTTGTTGACCATTTTGAGATTGATAGGACTGTTCATTCATTCCTCTACGTTCCGAGTAATCCTCAATCGAAGGATCAGCATAAGTTGAAGATTGCTCTGTTAACAACTCGGTACGGAACATCCCTGGATTAATAATGGTGGTATGAATACCGAAAGGTATAACCTCAAATCGTAATGACTCCATCCATCCTTCTAAACCAAATTTAGATGCGGCGTATGCCGTATTGAACTCGAATCCAGCAAGTCCTGCTCCGGAAGAAATAGACATAATATGTCCTGCACGTTGCTTACGCATCACAGGTAATACCGCTCGCGTAACATTCATTGGACCTATAAGAGCCGTATTGAATTGTGAGTGAATTTGATTCATCGACAATTCTTCGAAAAAGCCAGCATAGAAGTTAGCCGCATTGTTAACAAGAACATCGATTTTACCAAAAGCCTCCACTGCCGATTCGACTGCTACTTGAGTATCTTCTATATTAGTAACATCTAACTTGGCAATAAATAGATTTGGATGATCGCCCAAAGACGCTCTAAGATGATCTGTATTCCGCCCTGTTGCAACGACTTGATGACCTGCAAGGAGTGCTGCTTTAGTTATATCTAAACCCATACCTCGACCAGCACCTGTGATAAACCATACTTTAGATGTATTCATTTTGTTCCTCCTAGAGATATATAGATTGATTTTTGAAATGATATGAATATGTTTTAACCGACTAAGAATATCCTGTGTTCGTGCTCTGCTATTTATTTTAGCAAACGCATTTTATATAGCAAATACTCATATCTTATAATAAGATATGCTTGTTAAGCATTTCTAACTGCAAAAAAATATTAGGAGGAATAGGTATGGAGATCAGAGTGTTACGTTATTTTTTGGCTATTGCTAGAGAAGGAAGTATTACAGGGGCAGCGGCATCATTACATATGACACAACCTACGTTATCCAGACAATTGAAAGATTTGGAACAGCAATTAGGCAAAGCACTATTTGTGCGTAGTAGCCATCATGTGATTCTGACAGATGAAGGTATATTACTCCGAAAAAGAGCAGAAGAAATTATAGAAATGGTCGATAAACTAGAAGCTGAATTTCAATCTATGAAAGAAACAGTACGTGGTGATGTGTATATTGGTGGTGGAGAAACAGAAGCTATGAAGCAGATTGCACGAGGAGTTAAGCAATTACAGTTGAACTATCCTGATATCAAGTACCACCTCTATAGTGGAAATGCTGAAGATGTAACCCAACGATTAGATAAAGGATTACTTGATTTTGGCATTTTGATTCAACCGGTTAATATATCTAAATATAATTACATCCATATCCCTGCTACCGATGTCTGGGGCGTTGTTATGCGTAAAGATAGTCCACTTGCTCAGAAAAAAACGATCCAACCAACCGACCTGATAGACTTACCGTTGATCTGCTCAAGGCAAGTCATCAAGCAATCGTTTACCCAAAATGAATTTGTAGATTGGTTTGGGGGTCTATTTGATACATTGAATATTGTGACTACGTATAATCTTGCTTACAATGCCGCCATTATGGTAGAAGAAGGCATTGGATACGCTTTAATGTTAGATAAGATTGTGAATACGTCTAGCGAGAGCCCACTTTGCTTCAAACCACTTGAACCCCGACTGGAAACGGGTTTAGTGATGGTTTGGAAAAAAGATCAGATCTTTTCAACAGCGGCAGATACATTTTTAAAAGAAATTCAGGCTAGCCATGGAACAAATACGTAGGTTATGATTTCCCGACATTAATGATCTTTTTGATCCATGATGGCTCACTGGTCGCTGCTCGAACAAGACAGTCTGCGCAGTCTACAAAGGATAAAGGACGAAGTGGTGCAATACGTGTTAAGGGGCCTGCTGTATATGTTATAGAGTTAGCGGTATGACTCAGTACAGAAGGACGTACAATTACCCAATCTAGCTTACTTTCTATTACTGCATGCTCAGCGATCGTTTTGTCTTTGATTGCTTTTGAGAAAATAAATCGCATAGTACGTACTGCACTCTGATTTACAGCCGAAAGTTCTTTTCCATTACTCAAATTAATCCCGCTTTGCATCACTAGACGTTGAACTCCTGCCTGCTGACAAGCAGATAAAATATTCGGTATCCCTTCTGACATCACAGTACCCGGTGAAAAATTGGCTGCAAGAACATTCAAGAACCCTTTGGACAGCGGATGACGTGATGAGAAGTTGGTCGTTGGGCCGATGCAACTGATCACTACGTCTGCACCTATCATAGCTTGGATCATACTAGATGTATTGTACACATCTCCCTGATAAACATGGAGCTGCTCGGTAGGTGCAATTACTTCTGGTCGACGAGCGACAGCGGTAACTTCATGATCTAATTCAAGTAAGCGCTCTACCACTTTCTTACCTGTGGCTCCTGTCGCTCCAATAACGGTAACTTTCATTTCTATATTCCTCCTTAGGTGATTACATGAATACATTCGGTTCAAAAATGCACACTCGTGCATTAAGGAACAACTATGTATAATAGTAAAGAGAACTACAGCATTTACAATGATTAAAAATATAATTTCCGTGTATTAGTTCACATTCTTTTTAGAACTGTGCATTAAGATAAAGAAAGATGGTGCTTCAGATATGATACAGATCGATCGAAGAGTACGAAAATCGCAAAAAGCCATCAAATCAGCTATTATCGACCTCATGATTGCCAAAAAGTTTGACCAGATTACGATACAAGATATTGCGGATCAAGCAGATGTTAGCCGAAGAACAATTTATTTGCATTATACCGACAAATTCGATTTGTTAGATAAGCTGATTCAAGAACATATTGAAGAGATGCAAGAAATTTGCAATACAGAAGACATGAATGCTACTTATATGGAGTCAGCATTATTATGGTTCGAATACTTTGAAAGTCAGTACTCATTCTTCTCTGCCATGCTAGCTAGTAAAGGAAGTTCTTTTTTTCGTACTCGATTCTTAGATTTTTTTCTTCAAGAATTAGAACAAGGCATAATAGACGAAGGAGGTCGAAAATTAACAGAAGGCGATTATGTAGATATTCAGTTTTTAGGAGCGGCTATTTTAGGTGTAGTGGAATGGTGGCTAAAGAATAAGAAACCTCATCCTCCCTCTTTTATGGCTGAACGATTGGGATTATTACTTGAGCATCATTTTGAATTATATGTATATCCATCTCCCAGTTTATAAAAAGTTTATATTTAATTTAACTCCTGTACAGAAATAGTTTGCTTTTGTTTATGTGTAATTTAACTTTCTCCTCTAAGATCAATCTATAATTCAACCTTTATACGGATGATGAAGATCAGGAGGAACAAGATATGAAGAAATACCCTGCATATTTAGTAGTACTCGCAGGCATGGTTGCACTAAGCCAGACGATCAATAACCCTGTACTTGCAGCTCCCACGCACCTTTCAACTACTCAGAGCACCACTTCTACGAGCGCTTCGTTAAAAGCCCTTTCTTCCATCTCGCTTCAATCTGGAGTGAGTGTGAAAGTAACAGATATCCAATTAGCTAGTAAAAATACAGGTAACATCCTAACCTACACACTGAGCTATACTAACCAAACATCCAGTCCATACAAATTAATGAATAGCTTTTCTAGAGTGAAAACAACACATACTTCTCCCGTCAAAGGAATACCTATTCCCGATCAGAAAGATCAAGTGACGATTTCACCAAAGTCTACTCAAGCGATCACATACTATGTAGATATGAAAAAAGACAATACTTTAGCCAGCAGTCAGATCATTATGTATGGTTGGGATTTCAATAGTTCCAATTATGAGAAAAAGCTAGGTACATTTACGATCCCTTCGACATATTCGCCTGCGATAGCTCAAGGAAAAAGCAAAAAAGTAACGATCGGTAATTTACTACTTAATCTCAAGCCACAACAGTTACAAATCGTTCGTTTTAATAATAAGTTATATGCTCGTCTAGCTTTACAAGTAACCAATCTAAGTACAGAAGGTTTAGATCGTCCTCCATATCATACGTATCTGCAATCGTCTAATCGTTCTAACTTTGAAATGCAATTAGATTATGCTAGCCGGGATATCTCGATTCAACCGGGTGAGACCAAAAGTATCGGTTATATCGTTGCTATCCCTGCTTATCTGAATACAACCAATATGTTGCTACAGATCACTAGCAATACGGCTCAAACGGATACCAAAAGCGAAACTTCAACTACCAGTACGACAACGGATATCGAACTACCTATTGTAGCGTTTAAGCTACCTAAAGTAAGCCCTTCGAGTCTAACTGTTCCTGCATCCGCATCTCGAAAAATAACTGTCGATGGCATCACGATTGAGACGCAGTTGAAAAAAGCGACAATTTCTACAAGCGGAGATAAAGCGGTATGGACGATGCAATTTAGAGTCAAAAATATAGGCAATCAAGCTGTCCTTTTACCTACTTATGAAGCATCGATAAAAACAATTGAAGGATATACCTTCCCAATTAATACCAAAGCATTAACCAATCTAGCACTCAAACCGTTACAAGAAAAGCAAATTCAACTATCTGCTGAAATTCCAGCGCAATTAAAACAGCAACAACTACTTTTGCAGTTGTTAGAATCGTCAGCCCCCACTCCGAGCAATACGACGACTAATACGCAGGTATCTGATCGTACCCAAGAATCAAGTCCGATTATTTTACCGACTGCTTTTTATATGATTCCTTACAGTCAGGAGCAGAATCAATCGGCTCAAACAGAATATACTTTTGATAATAATGTGGGTAGCTTTGGTGTGACTCTGGAATCGTTCCAACGTATGCCATGGGCAGCTGAAGATATCGTAGTAGCCAAAATTCGTCTACGTAATGCAGGTACTTCTTCGGTTACATTACCTACTCTGGGCGGATCGATCAAAGCACAAAATAATCGAATCAGTAGCCCTGTGCAGATCATTGCGGAACAAGCAGATAACTCACTAGATGCAGGACAAAGCAAAGTTTACTATCTGGTTAGTCATTTCAGTGCGGATCTGGATCTATCGCAACTAAAAATTGAACTTTATCCTACGGTAGATACTGCCAACAATGATACAAACAGTACTACAGCCAATACAACGAATCCGAATACTAATTCACTGGATAGCGATAATCCATTTTTATCTCTTCAAGTCGGTCAGATTAATTCTAATATTGCCAAAATAGCTCCCGGTGCTTCTTTCCATATCCAGACTACAGGTAAAAAAGCAGAAATCAAAGAGCGACGTACGATGATGTATGAAGGCACAAGTCAAAAGATCGCTTATACCGAACTTGAAATGAAGAGTGAAGAAAAGCGTACTTCGACCCCTGCTCGTCTCGTTGCTTATTACAAAACACCAAATAATGAATATTATGAAGCAACAGTGAATCAATCCGATAAATCGGTCGGACCGGATGGTAAAAACTTGATTACTGTATGGAGCAAATTACCGACTTCAATCAATACCTCTGGACTCACACTATATCTAGGTGAAGCGATTAATGATGGCAAACTGTCTACTGCAACGACAACACCGACAGGATATATCAATGCAGTTGAACTGGGGCTTAACAAACAGACTCCACCGGTTGTGGCTAGTGTAAGTAGTGAGATGGAGTTGTTCCCGTACCGCTTTGCGATTACAGGTGCAACAGGTTCATTAGCAGAAGGTCAGGAAAGTATCGCTTTGAATATGACCTATAACTTTAGCAAAGACAATACCTACAATATGGGTACGTACGGGCATAATCTGATTATTCAGTGGGTTGATCCGTCCGGTCAAATGCAAGAGAAAACGATGGTACCCGGAACCGATTTAACTCTAGGCAAATCAGTCCCTTATTCCACTACACTCAATAGCAATGTATACAAAACAATGAAAGGTGGTCGCTTCTTAATCAATGTGTATGATGAATTTGAAGGAGAGCGCATCCTTCTCGGTACACAGAGCTACAGAATCGATTACACAGCAAATATCGTAAATACACAGCCATCATCACCTGTCGATAATCCAACAACCAATCCAAGTGTACCTCCGACAACGAGTCCACCGGATTCATCAGATCCAAGTCCTAGCACCAAACCAAATCACTCTACAGATCCATCTGCTAAATAACGGAGGAACCTATGAATAGTAAAAAACGAATTTGGATTACACTAGCTATTATTATTGTTTTAGCCGCTTCGGCGGTTACTGGTTATGTTCTCTGGCCGAAGTCGCAAGAAGAAATAGTCGTTGAACCCACTCCTTCTATTCCTGTACAAAAAGGAGAAATTACCGTATTGATCAAAGGTGCTGGGTCAATTAAACCAACAAGTCAGACTGTCGTCTATGCGGATCATGAAGGTAATATTAATCAGGTTAATGCTAAGATCAATACCCGTGTTCAAAAAGGGCAAGTCTTATTCACGTATAAAAACAAAGATAATGCTAAAGATATCACCCAACAGACCAATACACTCAAGCAACAACAAAGCGATCTACAAGATAAGCAAGAACAGTACAAACAGCTTGTTATGAACAACGCTACACCCACAGAACTTGATAGTGCTCGTCTAGGTATTGAAAAAGGAAAAGACGATATCACAGTCACAGAGACCGAAATTGCACGTTTGCAAAAAGATCAAGCCGCTCCTGCTCCATTACTGTCTCCAATTAGTGGCACGATTACTAAAATGAGCGTTTCTCCAGGTGGGGCTGTAAGTAGTGGCGCAGAAGCATTTACGATTATTGATTATCAAGATTTGAGCGCTACCATTCAGGTTGACGAGTTAGACGTTCTCAAAATTCATCAAGGATTAAAAGCTACCCTTCAGCTCGATGCTATTCCTGATCAAACGTATCATGGCAAAGTATCTATGATTGCGAATGAAGGTGCGATCAAAAATGGTGTTTCTACTTTTGGTGTAACCATCCATCTTGATCAACCGGGTGAGATTAAAGCAGGAATGTCAGCTCAAGCTACGATTTTAGTAGAACAGAAAAAAAATATTCTTGTGTTGCCTATTGAGTCAGTGATTCAGCAAGGGAATCAATATGTGGTTCAAAAAGCTAGAGTATCGGCTGGAACGCAAAATGCACAACCAGATACTACTACCGAGCAGAAAGTAAGTATCGGTATACACGATGATAGTCAAATTGAAATCAAAAGTGGTCTAAAAGAAGGAGATCTGGTTGTTATTCCATCCAGTGATATGAGCGGACTGAGTACATCTTCATCGGCAAGTACGATGTCTAATATGGGTGGATCAGATGATAGCAGTTCTACCCCAACTTCAGATAGTAGTTCGACCGATAGTTCTTCTACAGATAGCAGTAGCAACACGTCAACAGACAGTAGCAATACAACGACTGATAATAGTAGCGATAGTTCTTCTACAGGCGGTGGCACACCATGAGTCAGGAGCCACTGATACAGATCAATCATATGAATCATGGCTATATGATGGCAGGACAACGAATGCCTATTTTACAAGATATCTCGATGACAGTTAATCACGGTGAATTTGTAGCGATTATCGGCCCTTCCGGATCAGGGAAATCAACATTAATGAATATGATCGGATGCCTTGATCTGCCAAACAGCGGAGAATATATACTCGATGGGCAAAATGTACGCAAAACATCGGATAATCGCCTTGCCAAAATTCGTAACGAGAAAATCGGGTTTATTTTTCAAAGTTTTAATCTGTTGCCCAAGTTATCGGCAATCGAAAATGTAGAACTCCCTCTGATCTATCGTGGATTGCCTTATCGTGAACGTAAAAAAAGAGCAAGTCAGGCATTAGAGCAAGTTGGATTACATGAACGGATGTATCATCGCCCGAATCAGTTATCGGGTGGTCAGCAACAGCGTGTAGCGATTGCTCGTGCTCTTGCCGGCGATCCTCCTTTGCTACTGGCAGATGAACCGACAGGTGCACTCGATACCCATACAGGTAAAGAAGTGATGCAAATGATTAAAACACTGAATCAACAAGGTCATACGATTATTCTGATTACCCATGATCTAGATATTGCCGATCAAGCCAAGCGAGTGATTCGTATTCAAAATGGGGTCTTGACTGAAGATCGGAGGAATCCTGAATGATCTTTTTTCAAAGTGTACGTATGGCTTTGCTCAGTGTGATTAGTAATAAAATACGCTCTTTTTTGACCATGTTAGGTATTATTATTGGAGTATCCTCCGTTATTCTGGTCGTGTCTGTGGGGATGAGCTTTAATGGTCAGATTAGTGACCAATTTGGCGATATGGGAACCAATTTACTTTCGGTGAATGTTATGGGGCGAGGAGTTACCAGTTCGCTTACGTATGATGAAGTGATTGCCTATAACAAGATCAAAGGGGTATCCGGTGTCTCTCCTACCCTTTCAGGTAATGTCACTGCCAAGCACCGTAACAACAATGTCGATGTATCCTTGGAAGGTGTTATCCCTGCCTATGAGCATGTGAAAGATTTCCATGTACAATCGGGACGATTCGTTCTGAATATCGATAGTCAGTATCGGCAAAAAGTAGCTGTGCTTGGTTCTTCTACGGCAACAACTCTATTTGGCAGTGAGAATCCAGTCGGTCAGGATATACGTCTTAATGGAGAAACATTCAAAATTGTAGGCTTGTTACAAAGTAAAGGCACTAGCTTAATGGGTTCTAATGATGAGAAGATTCTGATCCCACTGGCTACAGCAGAACGCTTTTTGCAGACCAAAGGTATTCAAACGTTTGAAGTCAAAACAGTGACTGAACAAGATATCCCTACGGTCAAAGCCATGCTTGCTAACAGCCTTGAACAAAAATTCAAAGATTCTTCTGCTTACGATATATTTGATGCTCAAGAAATGATCAAATCGATGGAAAAAACCAATGCGTTAATGTCAGCATCTTTAGCCGGAATTGCCGGAATTTCACTGATTGTAGGTGGAATTGGGATTATGAATATTATGATCGTATCGGTAAATGAACGTACTCGTGAGATTGGTATTCGCAAAGCAATCGGGGCGAAAAAGAGTAATATATTGATCCAATTTATGATTGAATCCATATTTTTAAGTACTCTTGGCGGATTACTGGGTATCGGTGTAGGGCTTGGATTCGTATGGATTGCTGGCAAGTTCACTCCATTCCCAATTCAATATGCGTGGAATATGGTGACGATTTCTTTTGTATTTTCATTTGTGATCGGTGTACTGTTCGGGATTATTCCTGCCAATAAAGCTGCACGATTACGACCTATTTATGCGCTACGTACCGATTAAATGCTACAATACATCCGTAATCACTTATACACATTAAAAGGAGTACGTGGTATGACTATTAAGCAACGCCTGATCATTTCTAATATTTTGATGATTGTCATACCTGTACTTATTTCGGCTATTATTATCGGAGCAGGACAATATCTATCGTACCAGTATTGGAAAAATCAATACAACAGTGAAAGCTCGATTTATGATGTGCCTGAAAAAATCACTTCTGTGGCTACCGAGCTTATTCAAAATCCTCAGAAACAAAAAACAACTGAGAAAAAGCAATTAGAAGACTATTTACAAAAGCATTCTATGCGATTGACGGTACACGATTACAATTCTCGCACGTTATTATTAAATATGGGCAAGCTTGATATCGATCCTAATAATAAAATGATAAACGCGATCTGGTCTTTGAGTGGAGAAGGCAGTATCTATCTTTCCGAAGAAGATGTGTATAGCAAAAAAGTCGCTATTAATAATCAAACGTATGTTATTTCGACATTCGATTCTTTTCACGAAAATGGAAACAGCGATGATGGATATTATAGTCAGTACCAGATGTTAATCACACTTTTTATGATTTTATTTGGTATAGGTATTATTGTCACAATCTTTTTTACCAATCGCTTTCTCACCTATTTTGTATTCAAACGAATCAGTCAACCACTGGATACACTGGTCGTAGGTGTGCAGCAGATTAGAGATGGTAATCTGGATACACGTATCCAATATGAGAGTAAAGATGAATTTGCAGCGATATGTCATGATTTCAACGATATGGCATTACAATTAAAACAGTCGATGCAGTTAATTCAGCGTCAAGAAGAAAGTCGTAAAGAACTATTAGCAAGTATTTCCCATGACCTGCGCTCTCCACTGACTTCGATTCGTGCCTATTCAGAAGGTTTGCTAGATGGCGTTGCTAATACACCGGAAGCGCAACATAAGTACATTACGATGATTCAGACCAAAGCAAGAGATATCGACCGAATGGTTGCCAAAATCTTTCTATTTTCCAAAATGGATCTGGGTAATTATCCATATGATCCTGAGCTATTAGATGTGAATTATGAATTGGAATCGCTAGTCAAAGCTACAGCCGAAGAATATCGGAGTAAAGGCTTGTATATCACCACTTCCTTTTCAGATCAGAAAGCTGTTATTTTTGCAGATCAATTGCAATTGGATAGTATATTTACGAATATTGTAGAAAATAGCTTAAACTATAAACATAAAGAACGTGGATGGGTGCATATTCAGACTCGTGTTGATCATGATCAGATCACGATTAGTATCAGTGATGATGGACCCGGTGTCCCTGAACAATCTCTACCCCAATTATTTGATTTATTTTATCGAAGTGATCCTTCACGTAATAATCCTAACAGAGGTAGCGGATTAGGGCTTGCGATTACATCCAAAGCAGTCGAACGTATGGGTGGCACGATCAAGGCTATGCATGCATCATCAGGTGGACTACAGATTATTATCGAGCTGCCATTGATTAAGCAGGAGGATATACGATGAGAAAAATACTCATTATAGAAGATGACGAAGCGATTGCATCGATAGAACGGGATTATCTTGAAATCAATCACTTTGCAGTCGAGATTGCAGACAATGGAATCACCGGTGCAGAACAAGCATTATCCGGACAATACGATCTGATTCTACTTGATCTGATGTTACCCGGTGAAGATGGATTTTCCGTATGTCGTAGATTACGCGAAAAGCTAGATATTCCGATTCTTATGGTGACCGCCAAGCAGGAAGATATAGATAAGATTCGAGGATTAGGTCTGGGGGCAGATGATTATATTGTCAAACCATTCTCCCCTAATGAGCTAGTGGCACGAGTGAAATCTAATCTGGCTCAGTATGATCGTATCAAAGGAAAAAACGATTCTCATCGAAGTAGTCATATTGAAATCGGTTCGTTTGTGATTAATACTCAAGCTCACCGTGCTTATCTGGATGGTAAAGAACTAGAGTTGAAGAAAAAAGAGTTCGACCTGCTCTACTTTTTGATTATGAATGCCAATAATGTATTTAGTAAAGATACATTGTATGAGCGTATCTGGGGATTCGAATCCATTGGCGATAATGCTACAGTAGCTGTCCATATTAATCGATTACGTGAAAAAACAGAAGAAGATCCAAGTAACCCTCGCTATATCCAGACCGTATGGGGTGTAGGTTATCGCTTTCAACCTTAACTACGAATATCTAGATGATAGTGAACAAAAAAAGAAGGACTAATCATCAAGGATTAGCCCTTCTTTTTCTATGAGTAAAATGAACTTAAAGATATTGACGTTCGCCTGTTTGTGCCGACTTTCGTATCGCATCAATCAACTGATGAACTTTGACTGCATCTGCAAAATTTGGTGTTAATGATGTTCCTTCTTGAATATCTTGAGCGAATTTATGATAGACCTGAGCAATATTGAGAACATAGCCGGGATCATTTTTGAGAGACTCAGGTACAGAGTAATATGAATCTGGAATCGTTAATTCTTGAAGCTCTGCATCTCCTACTCCTGCGCCTAGCAATTGATGTGATCCAAATTGAATCGTCATTGGTGCTGTTAGAACAATACTTCCTTGATCTCCAAAGATCTCAAGTGTAACGCCTTTAGGATGTTTGACTCCGCCTTGAATATGGATACTAGCAGCAGCACCATTAGTCAATTTTCCTGTAACTAGAATTTGATCATCTGTTGTTTTTTCGATGACTTTCTGGATATCTTCTAATTGCACTTCAGCAAATTGTTGCGCTGTTGTCGCTGAAAGTTCTGCAAAATCGCCGAGCATATACGTAAATGCATCGATATTATGTCCACCTACTATAGTGAGCAAGTTACCGCCAGATGTGCGATCGAACAAGTATGCTGTAGATTTATCAGCTTTGGCACCCATACCTTGCATCGATACTCTCAATTGCGCAGACAATACTTTTCCTACATACCCTTCCGCAATAAGGTCTCTCACATAGTTGATAGCAGGAGCTTGTCGTGCTTGTAACCCGATTGCTGTTGGAATATGATGTGTTGCTACCCATTCCTGCATTTCAATAGCTTCTTCTGTCGTAGATCCCAATGGCCATTCGCTATAAATCGGCTTACCTGTAGGAATAATAGTTTTGACTGCATCATAATGCTCTTTGACATTGATACTAACGACTACCATATCTACATCATCATGTTGAGCCAGTTCTTCGATTTGATCAAAACCATGAGTGGCTTCAAAAGCCTCTGCACTTTTTTGAGCACTTTCTTTGTTACTTGTTCCTACTGCTGTTAGCTCATACTCCTCAAGATGCTGAAGAGCTGGAATATGTGTACCACTTGCCCATCCGTTATTAATAGATCCACCGATAATACCTACTTTTGTTTTTTTAGTCATGTTTATAATCTCCTTTTTGTACTCCATATTGATAAGGAACTTTCATATTTTCACGCAAGGTATTTCCTTCGTATTCTTTATGAAATACACCACGTTCTTGTAAAATAGGAACGACTAGATGAACAAAATCAGCCACTCCATCAAACGATGCATCCGGTACAATCGAAAATCCATCACATGCCCCAGCAAGAAACCATTCTTCTAAAAAGTCAGCCACTTGCACAGGTGTACCTGCCACCACAGGATGATAATTGATTACTCCATGAGCCAGCACATCCCGAATAGATAAGCCTTGTTGTAGCAATTGTAACGCTTTGGGTGCACGTGGGTCCATTGGGCTTGCATAAGCATATTGAAGTTGTTCGGTTGTTAACGGTTGATCGATATCTACCGAATGTATGGATAACGGTACATTAATCATAGAACCGAGATAACTGACTCTACCTGGAATCTCTTCAGGATTAAAATCCATAAGTTGTTTGCGACGCATGAGTGCTTCTTCTTCTGTAGCTCCTAATGAACACATAAACCCTGCAAACATTTTAATATCATCAGGATCACGACCGAACTGGATAGCACTTTGCCGAATAGCCTGTCTGTGTTCTTTTGCAGATTGAATATCGTAAGGATTAGCATAGACCCCGGAAGCGAATCTCCCTGCTAACTCTAATCCTTCCTGACCTCCTCCTGCTTGGAAAATGACAGGCTGACCTTGCTCAGATGGTGGAATAGGCAGTGGCCCACGAGTCGCATAGTGTTGACTTTGAAGATGAACCGGTTGGATTTTGTCCATATCTGCAAATTGCCCTGTCTCTACATCCAATGTCCAAGCATCCTTTTGCCAACTTCCCCATAAAGCTTGAACTATTTCTATAGCTTCATGCGCTTTTTCGTATCTTTCTTGACGATTAATAGGCTTGCTTCCAAAGTTAGCGGCTACATTAGGATCGGATGTGGTCACAGCATTCCAGCCTACTCGTCCATGACTGATCACATCTAATGCTTTGAATTGACGTGCTAGATTGTACGGGTAATTAAAAGTTGTAGATAGTGTAGCAACAAGACCAATGTACTTGGTTTCTCTAGCGACAGCCATCAAAGCCAGCATCGGGTCCATTGGAAACATAGGTGTCTTATGACCCAAGCTACTTGTTAATGCTGGTGTGTCTGCGATAAAGATCATTTGGAACTTACCTTGCTCGGCTAACTTCGCACGTTCTACATAACTATCTATATTTGTATAGGCAGCTGGATCGGCACCGGGCATTCTCCAAGCATTGAATTCAGCGCCATACCCTGAAACCATTTGTAAAGATAACTGCATTTCCTTTTTCTGTTCCATATTTATCTTTCCTTTACTTAGCAAGCTAACTATATTTTGAAATAAAATGATGCATTTGCAATGTATTAATAGAGAACAACTTAGGATAAGTTGCTCTCCATTTGTTTTAAAAGCCTTCTTAAAAACACACGCTCTTCTGGAAAGATAGAGTCTAGTAACTTTTCCTGTTGCTCTTTCCATTTCTGATCTACTGGTTTTTCCAACAATCTTCCTTCATCTGTCAAAAAAATGCGCATCACACGAGCATCATGTTCATCACGCTTACGATATATAAATCCATTTTGTTCAAGAGACTTGACCATATTGGTTACAGTAGGTGGTTCACATTTTAAATGCTCACATAATTGCATTTGTGTGATACCATCCCCTAACCATAATCGATATAATAATTTATCTTGACCTGCATAAAGATTAATTTGTCGCAAAGATTCATTATAGTCTCGACGCATTTGGGAAGAGACACGATCTAACGACTGGCGGATATCACAATCCACTTGATCTTTGACCGGTTCGTTCATCTATCCATCATTCCTTATTTCTTCAATAGTAGTTAGCGGGCTAAATATAACATGAAGAAATTAATGTGTCAATTGACTGTAGCAGCGACATTTATTTTTTGGCGTATCCCATTTTATTTAAATAATTCATCATATCAGGCAGGATACTTCTTTCTAAATGATCTTGAATATGATCGCTCCATCCTTTAACGGTTTTGACTGTGAAAGGCGCACGAATCGGGCGAGCTTGATAATATTTTTTCACTGTATCATCATAAACAGCCAATTGTTTTGTATCCAATGGTTGGTATTGATTGTCAAACAGTACCATGGATTTCGGTAAGCGTGGTTTAAGACCTGCTTTCTCTCCTGCTGGAACACCGATGCACAAGCCTACTGCTGGAATTACGTATTTAGGTAACTGAAGCAATTCAGATAATTTTTCAATATTAAGCTTAACTCCACCGATATACACACCACCAAGCCCCATCGATTCAGCCGCAGTTAGAGCATTTTGTGCCATAAGCCCAGCATCCACTAAGCCAATCGTTAGAAATTCGATATATTCGATATCTACTTCAGGAGCGATTTCATGATTGCGATGAAAGTCTGAACAGAAAATCCAAAACTCTGCTGCTTCACCGATATAAGGTTGATGACCACAAAGCTCCATGACTTCTTGACGAAGCGCTGGATCTGTAATGCGAATAATAGAGACGGCTTGTAAAAGACTAAATGATGATGTTTGCGTAGCTGCTTGGAAAATGGCATTACGTTGTTCTTCTGTTAATGGTTGATTGGTGTAAGAACGTACAGATGAATGGTTATGAAGTAATTCTAACGTTTTATTCATGATTGCTTTCTCCTCTAATTTTCAAAATTATGATACACTATTACTTAGCCTGCTAAATATAAAATTAATATTTCAAATCATATTCAGTTAGTAACTATTGTTGCTCATCGCTTACTGAAACTATCATAAAATGAATAATTCAAGCTGTATAGAGGGCAATTTAGATGAACATAGTACATTTTTGTGTACTTAGGGAGGAATCAGATTACGATGAGAGTGTGTAAAGATGGATTTCAAAGAGAATTTATAGAAGACAAATCAGATATGTATACTATTGCGTTTACTCAAAATATTTTATCCGGGCGCTGGAAATACTTCATCCTATGGTACTTAAAAGGTCATACACGTCGTTATTCAGATATCAAAGCGTTTCTAGGTGATCTTTCGCAAGGTTCTCTTAGTAAACAGCTTCGAGAATTAGAAAAAGATGGTGTGATTGAGCGTAAAGTGTATCCCGTCGTTCCACCGAAAGTAGAATATTCGCTTACCGAAAAAGGCACCAAACTCATGCCTATTTTAGATGCTATGGAGACTTTTGGTAAAGCGTATGGTGAACAGCCAGATGATACTTCACTTGTATAAATGTTGATTGCAATAGAGTCTATCGCATCCCAACTAAAGAGTACTTAGGACGATACAGATCGGTAAAATTGGAAAATAAACCATTTATTGTTATCATAAAATAAGTACCATATATAACATTCTTCATATACCAAAAAGGAGTGATACAAATGCTACGTATTTTAATTGTAAATTTTCCAGCAGAAGGACATGTGAATCCAACATTAGGAATCACTCATGCTTTTACATCGCGCGGGGATGAGGTTCACTATATTACGACCGAGAAGTTCAGAGATCGAGTAGAAGCCGTTGGAGCGATTGTTCATGTTCATACTGATCTGCTTCGAAATGCGTCTATCCATGTAGGTAGCCCCAACCGAATAAATGAATTTTTAAACATTCATATTCAGACTTCGTTACACATTTTAGCATTAACCGAACAGCTATCGCAGACTATGCAGTTTGATTTTGTATTTTACGATAAATTCGGAGCTGGTGAATTAGTGCGAGATTTTCTGAATATTCCGGGTATTTCCTCGTCTCCATCTTTTTTGATATCTAATAATCAAATGACTAAACGAATTTTCCCAAGTCATGTGGATACGACTTCTCAGATTGCCGAGAACATTCAAGCTGGATTATCGCTAATGAAAGAGAAATACAACGTTATGCCTAAAGAAATGGGCCAATTTATGAATAATAACGGCGCTCTAAATGTTGTTTATACAAGTAAATATTTTCAACCCAATGGCGATCAGTTTGGCAATGAACATCTTTTTATTGGACCTAGCTTTCCAAAACGTACTGAAAATACTTCATTCCCACTTCATCTTCTTAAAGATCAAAAAGTACTATATATTTCAATGGGAACCGTTCTCGATCACACCGAACAATTCTTTAACACTTGTATCGAAGCTTTTACAGACTTCAAAGGTATCGTAATCATTGCTACAGGTGAGAAAGTTGATGTTACAAAGATTAACCCTGCTCCTGAACATATCATGATTTTACCTTATGTTCCTCAGTTGGAAGTGTTACAGCATGCCGATGTATTTATTACCCATGGCGGGATGAATAGTGTTAATGAAGGTATTCATTTTAATGTTCCTTTAGTCGTTTTACCTCAAGATAAAGATCAGCCGATGGTCGCTCAGCGCCTAACAGAACTGCAAGCAGGTTACCGTATTACCAAAGATCAGATCCATGTGCAATCGCTCAAAGAAGCCGTACAGGAAGTACTATCGAATCCGTTATATAAAAAAGGTGTGCAGGAAATTAATAAAAGCTTCCAACACACAGTCGGTCCCCAAGAAGCACTAGATCGAATCGATGCTTATCTTGAACATACCAAAGTTTAAATAATTATAATAACTAAGTCAGTATTATAGCTCCAATATATATTAAAAGTAATGGCTGTGCTCCATATCTGTAAATAAATCAGGATGTTGTATCTTCCAGTCTAATCGCTCTTGAGTGAATGCACTGGAAACGTAATTGTCTACAGATACAAAAGCACCTAGCCAACCAAAATGAGAACCAGCTTGTTCTTTCTTTATACTCGATACAGGTATATTTAGATAACGACCGATGGCATGAGCAATATCACGAAAAGGCACTCCTTCTTCTCCTACTGCATGGAATATAGAACCAGCTGAAGCGTGTTCCAAAGCGAGTCTAAAAAGACGAGCTGTATCTAATCGGTGTACAGCTGGCCATCGATTTGCTCCGTCTGCTACATAAGCCGATATGCCTTTTTTACGAGCAATGCTAATTAAAGTCGGTAATAGACCGCTTTGATCACCTATGCCATGTACAAGTGGGGCTATACGAATAACAGAAGAACGAACCCCGTGATTTGCGAGTGTCAGCGTTGTTGTCTCTGAAATCGTCCTTCCGCCTCCTACTGATTGAGGATCGGAAGGATCATTTTCAGTTGCTAAGGAACCAGCTCGTAGTGCCATTGTTGGAAACGCCATGACAAGTGATCGATCTTCTCCCGAAAGTGCTTTTCCAAGCGTTTCAATCGCACGTCGATCCGTCTCCGTAGCAATTGCCATAAATCGAGATGCCGCATGACGAGGATTACCACCCAATACAATCTTTACACGTGTAGATAAGCTGGCATGCGAGAATTTATGAAAAAAAGCAGTATGAATCACACCATCTGCGTTGTCTACTCCTCTACGTAAATCTTCTACACTTTCCACGTTTCCTTGTTGGGCTGTTGCTCCAAGCGCGGTAAGCTTATGAGCTCCTTCTTTAGAACGGACAAGCCCTGTTACTTGATGCCCTGCTTGAATCAACTCTTGAATCACTGCTGTGCCTATAAATCCATTCGCCCCTGTGACAAATACACGCATCATTTATCCTCCTAAGATCGTTATTGATCATTTTAATGTTCTTGTTTGCTATAGCTATATATGGGATCTATTTTTAAGTCTTTTGTAGTATAGGATAGATTGTCGGGTGAACTTTGCCTATTCTGCGTGAATTCTTGCCTATTTTGCTAGAAAGTCTATATATACCAAAAAAACCTGCAAAGCCGATAGCCGCAGGTTCTATTGCATAGGTTTATTTAAATGATATTCTTATCGCTTAACTGTTCATCTGTTGACGCCATCTATTCATATCCCTACTAGGAGGACTTCCAAAAAAACGGCTATAGTCTCGACTAAACTGCGAATCACTAATATATCCAACCATCCGACAAGCAGTGATAGCATCCATACGACCGGACAACATGAGTCTTCTTGCTTCTTGTAGACGTAATGCTTTTTGGTATTGTAACGGACTCATCGAAGTAATTGCTTTGAAATGCTCACGGAAAGAAGATTGACTTAAATGAACCATATCAGCCAACTCGGGAATTTTTAAAGGCTGTGCAAAATGTTCTTGAAGCCAGCGAATCGCTTTGGCGACTCGTTGTACATTCGATTCTACAAAAACAGTCTCAGCCACAAATACACCGATCGGACTACGCAGAAGCCGTATAAAAATTTCATCCACAATAAGTGGAGCAAGTAATTCACTATCGTTAGGATGAGCAAGACACTCGACCAAACGGGCAACCGCATGTATAAAGGCTAGATCCCCCGGTATCATATATCCAGCACTGCGCTCTGTCACTTTGGGCAATCCTTGAGGGTATACTTTGGGTACTAATTCAGCAATTCGTTGTGGATCAAGATATATCCCTACCCCGAGAAAAGGCTCAGTGGGACTGGCTACGATCGTTTTCATCATGACAGGTAAAGCGACCGGAGCGACAAAGATCGTCGAACCACCATATTCGAAATGCTCATCCCCGACCTGAATTACTTTTTTGCCTTGAGCCGCTATACCTACTGTAGGCCAGTACATGGTATGCGTATAATCTGCTTTTTCCATTTGAGAGAAACGATTAAAGTATAATCCTGAAATCTGCTCAGCACCGTAACTTCCATCTTTAGTCGCATTGATCGAGATCAAATCTGCTAATCGAGCCGTTTCAGCTTCCAATGCTTTTTGACTCTGTTCTGTAGAATGAATCTCTAATTTATTCATCGTCTCCAATGCCTCTCTTAGGTACTTATATATTTACTAGAAGATTATAATACAAAAAAAGAAGTACGCATAAACATTCTTTCTGTTTGTACGTACTTCTTGTTTATTCTATTCTTTATTTAGATTATTTTATTTAACTAGTATTGTTTTACTTTTTACCCCATGTTACTTTCAACATATCGCCTGCTTCACCACCAAAAACAATCAAACCATTTTGAGGAAGAACCACTGATTTTTTGTGATTAATAATAGAAGATTGGACAACCATTCCTTTGTCATCGTATACAACAAAGCCTGCATTGTTGGCATAATCGACAGTGATTGATTTACCAGCTGTCGTTTTATCTATTTTGAACCACTTTACATGTCCATTGGAAGCGATCGTGACTTTGGAAGCATTTTGTTTAGATAAAGGTTGAATCGCATCTTCTGGAATATATAGTTGTTTGACTGCTTTTAGATATTCCACATTATTTTGTTTGACAAATTCTAGATCGAAAGTATCTCTGCCGGTCATAACAGGAATCTGTGCTACATTGACAGCATTGTTCTGATCGATGATTCGGTCTCCATTGACATAACCATTTGTAGCATCGACCTTCAATGTTTTAGTCAAAATAGACGGTGCTATATAAAAAGCAGAATTAATCTTTTCGTCTACAGCATAATATTTTTTACCATCACGTGCTTTCCATGCTTTTTGTACGGTAGTCGAAACTTTATTTTTACTTAATTTTTGATATTCATAAAATACCATGACGGTTTGTCCTAACCCCGGAAGACTTACATTTGCGTTCACTTTGATATAGGTTTTTCCATTCTTTTGTTTATCAAAGCTTACTATCGCACTTCCATCTTTACTGGTGAATTGTTTTTTGCCTGTGTACACATACGTCTGAGCAGGGATAATTCCACCTAATATATCAGGTAGTGCTATTTTCCCTTTGCTAATATCCAATGTTAATGTGTTATCTAATGTGCCGTATAATCCACTATATTGCTTGAGTTCAGCAGGCATTTTGACTTGAACAGCAGGTTTGAAGGTTTGATCAGGTAATATCTTTTTGATTTTACCTTGATCTTTCAATTCTTGTAACAACAATTGAGTTGCTAATTGTGTATTGTATATAGAAGATCCTCCCGCAGAAACGACGGCAGCAGACATATCATATTCTGGCAAAGAGATCAGATCCGCATGATACATAATCGTATCTCCACCTTTGGATAACGCTTTGATCCCGTAATCGCTAAAAGGAGCTAAATTAACAGCATCCCAACCCAATCCATAATTAGTTGTATTTCGTTCTTCTGGAACCCAAATTCCATTCCGATACTCATTTTTTTGCATAGCTTGAGCAGATTTTTCTGACAAAAGGTCGGTCTTATTTCCCATCAACACGTCACCAAATGTAGCTAATTCTTCTGCTGTAGAGTAAATACCGCCTGTCCCTAATATATTCGCGTTTTCTACAGGTAATGCACTCGCGATGCCCGGGAAATATGTTTTGGATAGTTGATTGCGATCAAACGTATCTAATGGCGTATGTGTAGATTTGAAATTCATTGGCTCACTAATATGAGTTTTGACAAATTCAGAATAACTCATTCCACTTACTCGTTCGACTAGCACTTCAAGTAATTGAAAACTATCGTTACTATAGACTGAAAATGCTCCCGGATCTGCTTTGAGACGTTCTGTTTGTAGCTCTTTTAATAAGTTATCGTAGTTCTGAGTATCATTATCATCAAATAGAATACTATTATGGTAATGTGACCCGTATAACCCTGAAGAATGATTCATTAATAGGCGAGGAGTGATTTTTTTGTAACGCTCATCTGCCATTTTAAAATCAGGAATATATGTCGTTAGAGGTTGATTGATATCAATTTTACCTGCATCCACTAACATCATCACCGCTGAAGTGACATACATTTTACTAACAGACCCAATTCCAAACATCGTGTCCGGCGTAATCTGTTCTTTCGCTGCTTGGTTTTTGATGCCTGCATGACCGGATAAAATTACTTTACCATGATCGACAATAGCATACTGAACACCACTTGCTCCATAATCTTTTACCACTGTCGTAGCTAATTGTTTGGCTTTTTCTTCGCTAGATAGACTAGCTGTACTTCCCTGCGCAAACGTCTGACTCATCGGTACCACGGTTAATACAGCCGCTAATAGTAAACTTCCTATCTTTTTCATTCGGTATAGCCTCCTGTAATATATTCAGATGTAATCAATAACTGTATCTTACCTATAAAAATCAGAATTATAACCAAAAGGGGCTGAAACGAAAAAAACAATCCCTCAACGACATCGATAAGAGATTGTTTGGATAGAAATCATTTATTGAAACGGAATAACCACCATATTGTTAAATACTTGATGTTTGCTCTCGATTGTCATATTTCCACCGTATTTATTACAGATACGATCAATATTGGTGAGCCCTATCCCATGATAATCAGGGTTAAGCTTCTGACTTTGCAATTGCCCTGCTCCTTGTTCCATATGATTCAAGATATGAATCGATAAGTGAGACGAACTGGATTGGATTTTGATCAATATATAACGGTCTTCTGCTATTTTAATTTTTTTAGAAGCTTCGATTGCATTGTCTAACATATTGCCCAGTACCACGCACAGATCATAGCGTTCGATCTGTATATGCTGAGAATATAGTTGTAACTGAGTATCGATCTGAATGCCATTGGCTTGCCCAATATTGAGCGCATTGGTCACTAACGCATCAACGACTAGATTGCCTGTATTAACACGCTGATACGCATCCTCGACCTTATTAAGGGTAGTTTGGATATGTTGCTTGGCTTCTGCTAATTCATTTTTTTCGATACATTGCTCGATATAAAGAAATTGCTGATGCGTATCATGAATTATGCGCTTAATCTGTTTAAAACTATGCACAGTTTTCTCATAATTAGCATCTTGGTAATCCATCTGATCTTGCAACTGCATATTTTCATGCATTAATTGAAATTTCTCAATCATATTATCTAAAATGTACATAATAAATACATTCAAAAAAAGAAAGCTAAAAATCGAGATAAAGTAATACATATTCTTCTCACTATACATCGATAATACATTGACTTGATAAATACTGATCGCTGGTATAGTCAGAAATAGTAGATAGTACCGATAATGTAAAGGAAAACTTCTACGCTTCACCACAAACCGAATAATAAGAATAATCACAAACATAATCAGGCAACTGAGCAATACACTTTTGGATAAAATAACATATTCTGCAATATTCACAGGATTGGAAACACCTAGATTTGCAGCATTGAACGGATACAAAATATACAGGGATATAAAATTAACCAACGTCAACAATACAGCATATAGAATCGAAAAAACGATTTTCATTTTGAGTTCAATGTGATAAGAAATCGACAAGCTAAAAATAACTATTAATGCTAATACCGAAGACAATACAGACGATGTATACGAATTTAAGTAAACGAAATCAAGTACACCAAAAACAATAAAATAGATCCACCGATTCGATCCCTGCTGAGCTTTGCCAAAAACAGCATTAAAATAAAAATTAATTTGATAACCCATCACTAACACAATACACGCATTCAGTAACAATAATTGATTTTCCATACGTTAATTCATACCTGTAATCATAAATTTAGTATAGGCATCTTTGACTTCTTTCACTTTAGAACGCCCGATCGGTAGTTCTTCTCCGTTGGACATCAACACCATGCCTCCTGCGAATTTTTTGACATGGAGTAAATTGATGATAATCGAACGATGAATTTGTAAAAAGTGATACGACTTCAGCGCTGTAGCATAGTTCGAAATAATGCCTTTGGTCGTATGCGTTTGCTCAGAAGTCACTACATGCAATTTGTTTTTGATCGTTAAGCTTTTGACCACTTCAATTGAAATAATATCATCGTGTTTAAGTACAACTTCTTCATAGTCTGATTTGATAATCAATATTCTTTTATCTAGCGCTTGAAAATACTGACACAGCTTAAGCATCTTTTCTTCAAAAACATCAACGGCGATAGGCTTGAGCAAGTACTGAAAAGTCACTACATCAAAGCTTTCTATCATATAGTCAGGATAACTGGTCAAAAATACGATCTGTTCATCCAGATGCTTGAGATCTCTAATACGTTGGGCGGTCTGAATTCCATTAATCCCATTCATTTCGATATCCAAAATTAAGATATGGAAAGGTTCTTGACCATTCTGATAATGAGATACTAATGATTCGCCTGCTTCAAAATATTCAATTTCAAAATCAATGCTGGTTTTCATAGATAATGTCATCAGCATATGTTGGACAAGTTCACGTTGCTGCTGCTCATCATCACAGATAGCCACTCTATAGGTCATTTATAAATACTCCATTTCTATCTCTTGATCATTTTTTGCTAGTATCATGTGGCTGATTTCGATTAGTTCACTTTCTAACGGACGAACATCTTCTAATTTGTGCAAAATGCGAATAAGCATATGTTGACGTTTTTCCCCTTCGACATATTGGCTTTTGAGTGCCATGTTAGAGACTAGCTTCCAACGCTGAGCTACATACTGGTACTTGTAAATCAATTTTTCGATGGATGGATGGTAAGATATACCTTGTTGCAAAAAGTAGGTAAACAAATAGCGATTGTTACTTATTCTAGATAAATCTTGATACATTTGTTCAACATAATTATCCGTTAATAACGTAACATCTGCGGTACAGTGACGAATATGATCTATATATCGATCTAATGCTTCTAAGCCTGTATGCGCATTCACTAGAGGTCGTCCATGATCGGTTGTGAGCACATTGGAATGCTGACTCTCCATCACCTCTAGATTCATTTGGATCACATCATAGATATCCTGTTCTTGCACATCCATAACCGCTTGAGTACTATCCACCACATTATAGACATATTGCGTGCCTTCTTCAATCATTTCGGTCTGTGTCAGATCGAGTGCGTTAATCAAGGTCTGTTCATCGATCGTATCTTTAAGATGATAAAATTCGTCTATAAATTCAAATTGTCCGTCTGTATAACCTACAAGTAACAAACAATGTGCAAAATGACGCAGTTGATATAAGGAGTTATATTTCATATCAAAAACATCCAACCAGACAATCACAGGTTCCCCTTGAAGAAGTAATTGTTTGATATGGGATACCACACTACTCTGATCATCTGTCCGATAAATCTGTAGATAGATATGGTGAATATGTTGCAAATCCTTTTCAGTAGCCCTATAGATTGGAGAGATTCGAGCTGTCTCCTCTGTTCCTTGTTCTGTATACACCAATCCGCATTGTTTCCATACACTACAAAATTCAGGAACTTTGTGGTATGCCAAAATACTGCTAACACATAATGTAAAGCAGTCTTCACCTTCTTTGGGTTCAGATCGTGGTTGCATGTTCATTCGTATTCTCCTTTTTTAAGGTTATGGCGAATAGGTGCATACAAGGATTATCCGGTAATACGATAGCATTGATATGAATAGGATGCTCAAACTGAATCGTTTGTAGCCAAATGGTCGTTTGTTTACTTGTTAACAAAGATCCTTTCTGTGTATATATACCACTACAACGATAGACTACTTTTTCATTGTATTTAGGCATCTGATCGGTCCAATTGGTCAAAGCTAACGGCATCCGATGTACTAATGTATCGTTCAAATGATACTCAACATTTTCATCATAAGAGCCATTATCTGCCGCACCCAAAATAGACATTGCGGTATAGTGATGTTCAGGAACAGATAAACGCTGATTTTCTAATTCTATATTATTAAAAGTAGACTTAGCCTCTGGAAATAAAAACGGAATATCTTCAATAATGAGATCTTTCTGATCTGGGATCTCATCTCCAGGATAAGAGGAGCCAAATGTAGTGAAATTACCTATTCGTTGTTCTAGATCATAACTAAACCCGTTGTTATTGTAATAATCGTCTAAAGGTAAAGGATAATATTGTTCCATCAGGCTCACCTCGAAGATAGTTTATTATGTAATAATATTCCAATTAATTCGAATGTTACGTTATTTTATAATGATAGTCAATCTTAATGTTAACGCTTACTTTATTTACACTAATATAACCAAAAAAGGACTACAGCTGTATATGCTATAGTCCTTTTATCTATGGCTATATCTATTAGATATTAAGCTTGTTTGACCAATTTAGACATCGCATTGACCATACCTGAATGTGAACTTTCGTGCATCGTGTTCAACTCTAACAGATCGCCGATCGTATCTGCTTTGGCAAAGTTCTCTTTGTTCACTACAGGTTCATTGATCTGTCCTGCAAATGTTTCGCGTACCAGATGAGTTTGCTTAGCAAATAGATCAAGCAATTCTTCCCATGCTGGTGCTTCTGTAGTCCAATCGGCTGGTTTGGTACCTGGTCCGAAGAATGTTTTGTACTCAGCAGGAACCTCGCCACTTTTGCCTGAAAAACCAAATAGAATCATATCCGTAACCACCATAATATGACCCAATTGCCAGTGAATATTATTGTTGAACCCTGTAGGAACAATCGAACGTTGTTCTGGAGTCAACTCTGCCGTATAACCAAGAATACTTTTACGTGTTCTTTCAAATAATCCAAATATAAATAAGTCTGACATGATGATCCTCCTAATATAAAAATATAATCTAATCTCCATGCTTTTATAGAACAAAATAAAAGCAACCTTTTAAAGTCTAACTTTAATCCATTTTAAATTCAACTTTGCTACTAAATAAAACATTAAAAAAGCTAAAAATAATCAGTAAATGTAAGCGAAATCAAGTATACGTGATCTGAGTAAGCTAAATGAGATTTTACAGTCCCAAAACAAACTTTACTCCCCTTTAACTTTTGAAAAGATAGGTTTATTATAAAGACATCACCAAGAGGTGCTGCATCACATAAGCAACACACAAGCACCAATCAGGTGATAGTCTCATTTCCGTATTAGTAGTTAAGATATACAGGAAGGGAGCAGGATTCCGTTGGAAAATGTTAGCGAAGTATACTAGAATCGATAACACGCAAGAAAAGCGTCAGTGAAAACGTTTTTCGTGAGATCGTGGGTATACGGGAAATCATAAGCGACATGATTTGGATGGAAGCCGGATATGCTTGATGAAGTTCTCCAAAACTTGAAGATTGGAGGAACGGATATCGCTATCTCCTTTACGTAGAGTTTGGAGGTAAGGCGAACAAAGAAATGTTTTTTATCAAATAAGTATAACAATCAGTACAACGATTATTGAAATGGTGAAGACCTAATGATCGGCAACATGGAAAATATGAAAGTATGTGCCATGTCACGCAGGAGGATTGTTTCAGGAGGAAAAATTTAATTGTATATTCAAAATAACACGTAAAACCCCACACTCTTGATATTCAAGGATGCGGGGTTTTATGTGTTTTATAGATTAAAAATACGTTTTAACGCTTCTGCACCTTGTAGTACACCTGCTGTTGCTTTATCGATCTGTGGCATACTCATAAAACCATGAATCATTCCTTCGTAACACATATATTCTACAGCAACACCTTGTTCTTGTAGCTTTTTGGCATAAGCTGCTCCACCATCTCGCAATGGATCATATTCAGCTGTAATAATCATCGCCGGAGGCAATCCACTCAAGTCTTCATATAATAATGGGGCTGCATACACATGCTGACTTTCCTCTTCTGTATTGAAGTAATGTGTACGGAACCAATCCATCATATCTGCTGTAAGCAAATACCCTTTTTGATTGTCACGATAAGAATCTGTATCTTTCTCATTACCTACAGATGGATAATATAGCAATTGATATTGAATAGCAGGTACTCCGCCCCGTTGCTTCGCAATAATACAAGCTACCGTAGCTAGATTGCCACCTGCACTATCTCCACTTACTGCGATTCGCATCGGATCGATCTGGAACTCTTCTGCATGTTCTGTCAAATACACTAATGCATCATACGCATCCCATACCGCTGTGGGAAATTTATATTCTGGTGCTAAACGATAATCGACAGCAATCACGGTACAACTAGACTCATGTGCAAGCCTACGACACATTTCATCATGAGAATCTAGACTTCCTACTACCCATCCACCACCATGATAAAAAACAAGTGCTGGACGTGGTCCTTCTGCTGCGGTTGGTCTATAGATACGAATAGCAAGGTCACGATCTTTCAAAGGAATCACTTGATCTTTCACTTCATGTAATTCTGTTTTATTTGCCATAAAAGGTAATGTCATCATCTTCTCCATATCACGATAGTCTGATGGAGAGATCGTATTAAATGGAGGCATAGGAAATTGATTGATCATATTAAGCAATTGTTGAACTTGAGGATCGACGGGCATAAGTGAGTACATCCTTTCTTTAACTTATTATAGTATACCTATACTCAAGGATTGATTCCCCAACTCTAGCTATAATGAAACCTTGATCTTCGATCTAATCATATGTAAAAAAAGTCAGATCGCCTTATTAAGCGATCCGACTTAAATCTTAAACGAGTCTTCTATACCTTATGATCATGGAGATAATATTTCAATTCCGACGTCAATAAGTCGAATATCATTGAGTAAATGTATTTCAATTTTGGCTCTGCCTTTACGTTTATCAATTTTACGTATAATAGCTTCTTTTCCCATAAGCGGACCTGAAATAACATGAACATTTTTATCCAAGACCATAATATCAGAATAACCAATAATATGATTTTGTCCAAAAAGTTGAAGTAACCAATCCATTTGATTTTCAGGAATTTTAGTAAAATATTCTTTCCTGTTACTTGTCGTGCAAGAAGAACTACCTACTAAATAATAAACATGAGGCGTTGTTTTGATCGAATGATATACATCTTGAATCATATTTGTTTTCACAAAAATATAACCTGGAAATAATATTTTCACTTCATCTTTGACAATACCCTTATGTTTTTCAGGTATTATTCTTTTGGGTATCATGCATTTGAGTTGCTCGTCGTCATAATGTCGGTCCATATGCTGTTTAATGTTTTCTTCTTTACCGGTTTGGACGAAAAATGTATACCAACTCATAATGCCTCCTCAACAAAAATAATTTAAATTAAAACCATTAATTACATTTTAAACCATTTTTATTATACGAAAGTAAATTAAAATATGAAAGTATTTTATTCCGATTTGTTATCTGTATTTTTTAATAAAAAGACCTATGTACTTTTGCCAAGTTCCACAGGTAAGCTTTTCAGGCTATAAATGTTGCTATACGCAATATCAATCTGATAATTAGAGCTCACTCTCATGTTTGGATACTTTTGTATAAGAGCTGTTAAAGCTGCTTTCACTTCAATTCGAGCCAATTGAGATCCCAAACAAACATGGATACCTTTACCGAATGAAAGATGCTTATTATTACGGCGACTAGGAAGAAACAATTCTGCTTGTTCGAAATGATCTTCATCTCGGTTCGCTGATCCTATCCAATTCGCGATATAATCTCCAGCTTTTAACGATTTTCCACCAATCTCTGTATTTTGTGATACTTTACGAATAGTACGTTGAACAGGAGCACGGTATCGCAATACTTCTTCAATAGTAGTGGGAATAAGTTGTGGCTGTGTATGCAATGTCTCAAACAAATTATTTTGATTGAGACAGTAAATAGAATTCGTGATTAGACTTGTTGTCGTTTCATTACCTGCTATAAGCAAAAAGACACAACTACCCATCAATTCTTCAGGGGATAATCTGTATCCATTTTCCTCTGCTTGAATAAGATCGGAAATGATATCTTGCTCTGGTTGAGCACGCTTGATCTCTATAATATGTTGGAAATAAACGATTAATTGTTGACTTGCTTCTGCTTGAATTTGAGCAATACGCATATATTCTTCAATAGTATTATCTTGCGGTGCTACAGTAAGTGTACTCACCCATGCTCTAAACTTTTCAAGATCTTCCGTAGGAATCCCAAGCAATTCTGAAATGATAATCATTGGAAGTGGAAAAGCAAAATCTTGCACAATATCGATCTGCTGTTTACCATCTATGGCATCCATTAGTTCAGCTATGATGTGATCAATTTTTGGAATCCAAGACATTACCGCTTTGGGTGTGAACGCTCGATTGATCAATGCTCGATTAAGTGTGTGCTTGGGCTGATCTAAACCCATTAACGAATCTTTAATAATATCAGGAAGTAACACAGCATTCGAAAAATAATCTTTATCT
The DNA here is from genome assembly GCF_001721045.1 of Paenibacillus nuruki. GTDB lineage: Bacteria > Bacillota > Bacilli > Paenibacillales > Paenibacillaceae > Saccharibacillus > Saccharibacillus nuruki. The sequence goes on from NZ_MDER01000038.1 coordinate 49,652, forward strand.
TCAGCTACTCTTTTCACATCATCGTACTTAAATACATTCCATACATCTTGTCCTTCGTCATAATATACAGGGTCATTTTGCCGCATTTGTTGATACCATGCAAAAGGTTCATACTTCTCTTCATTGGTTGTAAAACCGCTCACTTGCGTCAAGTCAGGAAAATACTCTCTTGTTTTGTTCTCCATTCTAATTCCTCCTAATGGTCTGTTATTTTATAAATAGCAAACAGTGCTTGGCAGTATAAGTGCGATCTATTCTATCTAGTCCAATCCGAAAATGATTTTTGAAAACCAAAATATCTTACATCTGTGTTTTAATATTGTTGGAACGTCTGCTTCATTACTTTCTCTTCTAATGAAATTCGATTAATTAATGTAATCAAATGCAAAATAAATAAAGGAATAAAGACTATCCATGCTTGAGAAATCAGTGCAAAACCGATCAACTCTGGAATAATATTCATGTAATAATTAGGATGGCGTACATGCTTGAACAATGGACTTTCAACCAGTTTGTGATCTTTAGCAATATACAATTTGAATGTCCAAAAAGGACTAAGTGTGCGAATAACATACATTAGTGTAACCAAAGAGAATAGATATACTAGTAATCCGACAATCGTTAGCCAGCTAAACTGAACATCATATACAAAAGCATAAATGATACATCCTAAATAGATTAACCCTTGTACAGCAATAAGTAGTTTGCTGTTATTCATACCATACTCGACTCCACCATTAGCTTTGATTTGTTTCTCATTACGTGCAGATATCATGGCAGACGGAACACGAATCATACATAGTAGAATTAAGATAATACCGATCATCATTACAAACATCTCCTCTTATTTTCGTATAGGCATTACTTCACATAGAACAAATACAGCTATGACATTTAAAAATAAAATCAACAAATACCCCGGTTCTCTGCATCACCTCCTTTACAGGGTACCGTAGGTTGTTTAATCCTTTATAAAGTTATAGAAGATACTGTATGAGAGATATCAGATGACGTATAAATTGATTGAATAGATATCATAATCTGTTGGAGCGATTTCTGTTCAGATAACATCACAAAATGATTAGAAGTATCAATATCCACTATATGAAGATGTGGTAAGATCGTTCTCCATTTCTGCCAGTAATCGGTAGGATTTGTGCTATTCTCGTCTACAAAAATACCATTCTGATTACGGAAATAGTAACTACGAATCGATTGTGAATCCAGTAAAGGAACCGGCTGATATTGATCTAATTCATACGCTTGTTCTAAACGATAACAAGTATCTATAAATTTTTCTTTTGAAGCCGTCGAACCATTTGGATAGAGCATTTGCCATAGATACGGATGCTCTGTATTCCATTGAAGATTGGAATCATCAGGATAAAAGGAATCAATCATAACTATTGAAGATACTTCTTGCTCCATAGTCTGCAATATACGGATAATCTCATATGCTAGTATGCCGCCTAATGAATATCCGCCTACATCGTATGGACCTTCAGGTTGAATATCACGAATAATACGTGTGTAATAAGCAGCCATAGCATAAATACTTTGCAAAGGAGGTTCATCATTTAAATAACCTTTAGCCTGAATACCGTAAAAAGGTCGATTCAGTTGAGTAGCTAACTGTAGATAAGATTCAACACCACCTGTTCCGCCATGAATCCAAAAAATAGGCTGTCCTGTTGTCACTGCATTCAAATGAATCAATTCAGAATAGGCGATAGATTCCGAATCTGAATGAATATCAATAGAATCAACAGGCAAAGCAGCGACTAACTCTTCAATCGTATTACACTCTACAATATCTTCTAGCTGAATGGATGGATCTATATGACTCTGGAACTTTTGTAACATCTGTAAAATAAGAATAGAGTTCATACCATATCGATCTAACGGAACATCAGCTTGTATAGAAGTATCCGCTACTCCTAACAAGTCAGCTAAAATGGTGGTGATTTGCTTTTGGATAGAGACTACAGCATCGACTTCAACTTTTGGTGATATTGAATTTATGCTTGTATGCCCTTCTTGGTTTTCTTGATCTTGGGATTTGCTTATATGGTTCTCTTGTAACTCCACTCTTTTCTCACTAAACGATGATACATTTACCCAATATTTTTCTTTGGAAAAGGGATACGTAGGTAAGCTTATTCGTTGCATTTGAGAGTCTTTATACCATGCGCTCCAATTCACATCAATCCCTTTCACCCACACTTCAAGTAACTTATGATATTTAGATCGTTGCATCCATTGATGCACAGCTTCAGATAATTCCTCATCTGCTTTGAACAAAGCAATAAATGATTTGTGCGCTGAGGCATCACCCGTATACACATTTTCTATAGGCTGTTCAGATATCACATAAGCTTGAAGCTTTTCTTTTAATTCATCAATCGAACTCACGATACATCCGAATCGTATATCAAATGCGTCTCTTCCGACTTGAAGTGTATACGCCATATCAGATAGTTGAGCGTCTGTATAATGATTTTGTTGAAGTACTTGTATCCACTGCTGAATCTGTTCGTCTAACCGTTCTTTGGTAACAGCAGATAATACAAAAAGGACAGGCTGATGTGGAGATTCAGTCTGGTTATGATGTTGAGATGTTTCCGGAATATATTCTTCAAGTACGACATGAGCATTGGAACCACCAAAACCAAAAGAGCTTACTCCTGCTCGCCGAGGTATTTCTTGTCCATTCTCATTTCTTAGTCTTTGCCAGTCTTGCGTTTCGTTAACAATATAAAAAGGGCTATTTTCTAAATGAATATAGGGGTTCACGATTTCGGCATGTAGACTTTTGACCAGCTTCTGATGCTTCATCTGCAATAACACTTTGATCACTCCAGCGATACCTGCGGCCATTTCCAAATGACCAATATTGCTTTTTACAGAACCGATACCACAATAACCGACAGCATGATTAGATACTGTTGATTCCTCAGGTGAAGCTTGAAAAGCTGATTTTAAAGTATTGATTTCTATCGGATCGCCTAGAGGTGTTCCTGTACCATGAGTTTCAATAAAACTAATCGTGTCTGGTGAAATACCTGATCTCAAAAATGCTGTTTTTAGCAAAGCCGTCTGTGCTTTAGGATTAGGAGCAGTCAGAGAACCTGCTTTGCCTCCATGATTCTCATAACTGCCTCGAATAACACCATAAATATGATCTCCATCTGCTTGAGCATCTGTTAACTTTTTCAAAAAGATCATGCCTACACCTTCTCCACGTGCATAACCATCGGCTTGTGCAGAAAATGTTTTACAACGTCCATCTGGACTAAGCATTCCAGCTTTATTCAGACTGATATGTGCATCCAATGACAAAATCGTATTCACACCACCTGTTACAGCCGTATCACAATCGCCACTACGGATAGCATTTACTGCTCGGTGAATAGCGACTAGTGAGCTTGAACAGGCAGTCTCAATCGGTTGGCTTGGGCCATGTACATTTAAAAAATGACTCATTCGATTAGGTCCTACTGAAGGTACATTCGCTGTAATGGAGTAAGCTTCCACCTGTTCATTGGCTTGTGCCATCATGACATTGTAACCACTGCTACCTGTTCCAACAAATATACCTAACTGTGAACCTGCCAGACTCGAAGCCGCATATCCAGCATCTTCAATCGCTTTCCATACATACATCATTAATAGACGTTGTTGGGGATCCATATGCACGGCTTCACGAGGAGCAATACCAAAAAATAAAGGATCAAATTCATCAATCCCTTCGATAAATCCTCCCCATTTAATATTGGTTCTATAATTATTTTGATTAGGATCACCAAAATGTTTTTTCCAATCCCAACGATTAGAAGGAATCTCACCAATACAATCTTTCCCGGACACAAGATTGTCCCAGAATTGATCGATATCTTCTGCTTGCGGAAATTTAGCACTCATTCCGATAATAGCAATAGGTTCTTGATGATCTACCGGTAAAGAAGATGAAACAGGAACGCCTGATTTTGGTAGTGAACTCTCTTTTGATTTTGATGATGTCGATAAATTAGTGTTATTTCGCTTCATGGGCTCAGGACGCTGTTGAATAGCATCACTAAAAAATTGCTTTATTTCTGTACTATATTGATCTATCAAAAATACTGTAATTTGTTGGATCGTTGTTTGTTCAAAAAAATGAGCAGGTGTTAGATCCGTTTGTAACTGATGATTGAATTGATCGGCTAATTGTGTAAATAAAATCGAATCAAATCCATACTCACTTAGTTCCACATCGTTCTCTATATCTATCATTTGTACTTTGAGTATTTTAGCAGCAGTCGTCTTGATCCATGTCTTCACTTGTTCTTCGATGATAGATAAAGACTTTATTGAAACGTGTTCTTCGATAGACTCTTCATGTAAAGAAGATACAGCTACTTCTTCTGATTTTACTTCTTCTAATGGTACCTTTGGTTCATTAGATATTTGTTGTTCGTTCGATAAGCTAGCAGAATCAATGTCTGGAACCCAATAGCGATTTGTTCTAAATGGATACGTAGGCGCATGGATCAACTGACAAACGTGATCTGGATACAGTATCGTCCAATCGATTTTGACTCCTTGCATCCATACATGAGCTAATGTATTCCATTCTTGCTTCGCTATAAGTTGGGATATGAACACATTACGATCTGATTGCTGGTCAGGTATAGTTAATGTCGGCTGGATAGGAGCTATATCTGTTTTTTGTATAAAAGTATTCAATTGTTGTTTGAGATCAGCGATATCTGCAATATTAAATGCAACACGAGCTTTCATTTCAGTACGCCCCAATTGAAAAGTATATGCCAGATTGCACAAGTTCAATGAGGTATCCGCAGTGTGTACAAAATCTAGTAATTTTTGCGCATAGACTTGAAGCCGTTCTTCAGTCTGAGCAGATAAAGGAATAATGACTGAGCTTTGATGATTGATAGTGTGTTGTTGCTCCATGTTTGAAGGTACAGGAACGTACTCTTCTACTATTACATGAGCATTACTTCCATTGGCTCCAAATGAACTAATCCCCGCACGTAATGGAATTTCACTTGTGCTATTATTGTCCGTAATCGTTGGTCGCTCCCACACTTTCCCTTGATGTTGTACATAAAAAGAAGTTGATCCAAAAGGAATAAGTGGATTCAACGGTTCTGCATGAAGAGAAGGAAAAATTTCTTGATGCTTAAATTGCAGTAATAATTTAGTTAGTCCTGCAATACCTGCGGCAGCTTCTAAATGTCCTATATTGGATTTGAGTGAACCGATAGCGCAAAATTGTTGTTGGGTACTGCCTGCTTTTCGAAAAGCACGTTCTAATGCTTGTAGTTCTATTGGGTCTCCTAAAGAAGTGCCTGTGCCATGAGTTTCGATATAGCTTAATGTACTGGGATCGATATGAGCCGCTGCTAATGCATTTAATATCACTTCTGATTGAGCGACTGGATCAGGAACAGTAGCCCCTGATGTTCTTCCTGAATGATTAAGAGCCGAACCTTTGATAACCGCATAGATAGGATGACCTTGTTTTTTAGCTTCAGCTACTGAAGTCATAAGTACTGCCCCTACGCCTTCCCCGGGAACATATCCATCACCATCTTTACCAAAACTTCTGCATTTCCCTTCTGACGATAAAAATTGAGCTTCTTTCAAAAATACATACTTGTGAGGATGAGTGACTAGATTAACTCCGCCTGCTACTGCATAATGACATTCGCCACGTTTTATACTTTCACATGCAAGATGAACGGCAGTAAGTGACGATGAACACATACTATCCAAAGCCATAGACGGTCCGTGAAAATTCAAATGATACGATACCATATTAGCAATAGAAGCCGAATTGGTACCAAAAGCGGAAGGACGACCTTGCTGTGACATCTCGGCACTATATAACTCGTAATGATTCCAAAATACACCTGCAAAAACCCCTACACTACGACTGCTCGAAGCTGAATAATCATGTTGATTACGATGTACAGCAAATCCAGCATCTTCACATGCTTCCCATACGGTCTGTAAAAATAACCTTGCTTGCGGGTCCATTCGTTCTGCTTGATATGGAGAAATATTAAAAAATAAAGGATCGAAATCATCTATACGATCGACAAAACTACCGTAACGGTAATAGTCCTCTACCGAATATGCAGTATGATTGGAAGCCCAACGATGTTCTGGAATAGTGGTAATAGAGTCTTTACCTGCTTTTAAATTTTCATATAATTGTTCTATCGTATTAGCATCTGGATACCGCCCACCCACGCCAATAATAGCAATGTCTGTAGAATGATCCTCCTGCGTCTGCTGTGGAGAACTATCGTTATTTTTTGAGGATACAGAAGATTCAGATCTATGCTCTTGTATACGAGAACGAATTTGTTCTGCATCTCCATATAATATGGCTAATTGAGGAGCATCAGACTTCAAGATCAGATCAAGCATATGGAAGCCTTCATCTGTTGGTAAAGGAACCATCCCGCCAGACTTATACATTAACTGACGATGTGCATCACTAACTTGCATACCCCCTTGTTCCCACAATTGCCAATTGATCGTATACGTACCGCCAGAGCGTTGTCCTTTTTTCACTTTAAGCGCACGTTCTAATACAAGTTGATCTAAATATCCATTGGCTACTGCATAATCAGATTGTCCTATATTTCCTACTACAGCAGACAGCGAAGAAAAAACAACAAAAAAATCAAGCGATTGTTGAGAAAGCACTTGATCTAAATGAATAAATCCTTGAATTTTAGGTTGCAGCGTCTGGTGTAATTCGGTGAGTGATTTCTGAATCATTAACTTATCTTGAATAATACCTGCACAATGAAAAACACCATTAATCGTTGAATATTTTGCCAAAATCAGATGAACCATGTTTTCGACGTCTTCATGTTTACTAATATCTGTTTGTATATATATTGCTTCTGATCCTTTAGAACGTAGTAGCTCTAACTGTAAAGATAATGAATCACTTAATGGTGATCTTCCTATGAGAATAAGGACAGTATGAGTACGATCTGCAATATGCTTGGCTAGCTCATATCCCAAACCACCCATCCCTCCAATAATCAGGTAGACACCACCATTTCGAAAAGAATGCTGGGTAATAGAATGAGAACCAGAATCTAACAGCGTCACTTCTTGCAAATTTCTAATATGGCGTTCTAATCTATGACCTTGATAATGAATACTAATTGATGGAACAATAGATGACTGTTCAAACTCTTCATCTAATCGTTCTACTATTTGATCTGAATAAGCTACACTTTCCACGTCGAACAAGATCAATTGACTTTGAATAAAAGGATATTCTTGAGCAATGGTTTTAAACATTCCTTCGAGTCCCCAAATTGTTCCTGTTCTATCAGATCTATCAGCGACGATTTGAATCACAGTCGGACGATGTCCATTGGTTTGTAAATGTTGTTGAATCAGTGTAAAGATCTGTTCTATTAAAGAAGGTAGATAAGATACAATATTCTCTAACTCATGTTGAAGTTCAGTAATATGCGTTATTTTAGGATGATCTGATAATACTTTTTTCCACACTTGAGATGGCGTATATAAAATGATCATCCGATCGACAGCATCATCTTTAGCTGAAGATGATGTTGAGATTGGAATTACTTCCCATACAGGTTGATAAGCAATTGTACTATTCTCAAATGTATCTATAGTATCTGATTCCACTAAAGGGTTCGAGAACGATCGAGATTGAGTGTATGTTTTCAAAAAAGCATCCTGCCAGTGATCATTCAAATAAGCTGCTAATGTAGCCACTGTAGAATATTCAAATAATAATGTTGGGTATAACTCGATTTGAAGATACTGTTCTAAAAAAGTAACTAATTCAAGTAACTTAATCGAATCTAAACCTAATTCATAAAAACCCGTTTCAGAATCAATCTGTTCTTGTTCAGTCATCAAAATATCTGCTAATTGTAACTGTAAAAACTGTTCTATTTGTGTTAGTGGCGATTCTGATATATGGCTATTTAGAGATGTGAAATGTTCTGCTTTTGAATGAATAGCAGCCACAGGTGTAGACATTGGATCTACTAATCCTGTAATTAATCGAGCTTCGCGAATTCGTTTGGCAGTAAGATTCTCAAATGTTGCAAGAACGTTGCCTTCATCATCATAAATAGAAATATGACGTTTGATAATATCTGCATCAGCAACAAGATCTTCTTTAGTTTGTACAGTATGAGTATAGATACGTTCAGGAAGAGAACGATAAATCACAAATCGCTCAATCATAAATGGAATATATGGTTTGAACCCTTCCTGTGATCTCTCATTGCCCTGTTCATCCCAACGAAACGATGTGCCGGCGAATGTAGCTCCATCTAATAAAGCTACATGTGCATAAAACTTATCAATATAAGGCGTAGCTATAGAGCTGATCTGTAAATGCATCCACTCATTATCACCTTGTTGATATACAGTGCCCGAATTTTTCATAAAGTCATAATGATGAATATCTGACTGACGTGCTAATCCATATACTTTGTCCATATCCCATTGAATAGCGGCTTGTTTCTTGAGCAAAGGCATTTGAGACTGTGCTTTAATACTGCTGTCAGTATCTATAGGATGAAGCGAACATTCCATATTAATCACTTTGTCGTTCTCTTTGGTACTCTGCTGGGCATGATATACTTTTCGACTGGATACGATGATATCTGTATGTGTATCGTGAGTTGTAAAAGATACCAAAATGTCAATATCAAACTGTTCTGATGTAACGATAGGTTGCTTAAATACAACATGATGCAATTCAATAGATTGAGTTCCTAATGCTTTAGAACTGAGACGATAAATCATATCAAGCAGTACAACACCAGGGAGTGTACATATTTGATGCACTCGATGATCTTGTACAAAATAATCGGTATGCTTCAGCTTTTGCAAAAAGGTTTCGGTACGAGATGCTATAGTCATGCCTATTGACTCCCTTCGCCAACTTTAATCACGTCAAAAAAGTCAGATGTTACTTCTGATTTTGGATAGTCTTGGTATTCAGTAGGCCAGTATCGTTGACGATCAAAGCCAACATTAGAATAAACTAAAGGCAACTGGCGACGGTAAGAAGCAGGAATTCCTTCATCACTCACAAGAATATGAGCATTATTGCCACCTAATCCAAATGCGCTAATACCCGCACGTAAAATGCCTTGTTCATTCCTCCACTTCTGATGTTGTTGCACAATATAAAACGGTGATTGCTCAAATCGAAATCTTGGATTAGGTACTTCACAATGAAGTGTAGGTGGTAACTCTTGATGCACTAGAGAAAGTAACACTTTAATAAAGCTAGCGACTCCAGCGGCGCTTAATAAATGGCCAATATTGCTTTTTACACTACCCACTCCACAGAATTGCTGACGATCTGTCACATCTGAGAAAACACTTGTTAATGCTTTCAATTCAATCGGATCACCAATTAATGTTCCAGTACCATGTGTCTCTATATAACTAATCGTTGAAGGATCAATATTCGCATTCTGTACTGCTTTGTATAATAGTTCTTTCTGTGCTTCTGGATTGGGCGTTGTGATTCCCATCGTATTTCCATCGTTATTTAAGGCACTACCATCAATCACACCATAAATACGATCTTGATCTGCAATCGCTTGGTTAAGCGGTTTTAGCATTACGACTCCACAACCTTCTCCTAATCCTATCCCGTCTGCCTCTGCACTAAATGTTTTGCATCGTGAGTCAGTTGATAATACATTGGCTGACCCTAAGGTTTCAAAAGGAACTTCATCTAATAAAATATCGACACCCCCAGCAAAAGCCAATTCACATTCTCCATTTTGAATACTTTGTACAGCTAGATGAATCGCTGTCAGTGAACTAGAACAAGCAGTATCTACAACCAGATTAGGCCCTTTCAAATTATAAAAATGAGCTAGATGCGCTGCGATAAAATTTTGTCCAATACCGACAATCGTATCTTTAGCTGTACGATTGACTTTAGAAGAATAGTTACTGGTACGTGATCCTACAAATACACCTGTTTGTGTATTGGATAACTGATTTTTGGTATAGCCAGCATCCATAGCTGCTTCGACACTTACTTCTAATAGTTGACGTTGCAACGGATCAATTTGCACCGCCAATGCTTCGCTTATACCAAAATAAGCAGGATCAAATGCATCGATATTTTTTAAAAAAGCACCATATCGTGCATGAGTTATTGAATCATTTGGATGAGTCATTGTTTGTTTCTGACTCTGACGAGAAGCAGGTGCCTGTTGAATACTATCTTTTCCTAATTTTAAATTATTCCAAAATTGCAACGGATCATCGGCATCTGGAAAGTGGCAACCTATACCGATCACCGCAATCTTTTGCTTAGACTCTTGTGGTTCCTGTGAAGCAGAAATAGATGCATTCTGTGATTGTTCAATATTAGCCGATGTTGAACTTTGTCCATGTACTATATTTTTATCATTTGTGAATAAAGTAACTAACTCTAATGGATACGTATATACCAATTGCTCTGCCAATTGTTGAATAGTAGGATACTCTAACATCATAGTTGGGTCTACTGCTGTACCTTGTAGGGTTCGATCTAATGTTGTAATAATTTGAGCCAATAAAATAGAATCTATTCCGTATTCAGCAAACGGTGTACGATCATCTAATCGCGTAACATCTACTTTTAACTCATGTGCAATTAGCTTTGTTAACCAGCTCAAAGTCATTTGATGTAGCTTATCAGACTCAGGCATAGTGATGGATGGTGTAGCCGTATGATCAGATTTAATTTTTTGTTCTGATATTAGCTGATTAGAGAGTATAGGCTTTGGATATTTCATCCATAGAGATGGTTGAGCAATCTCTTGATTGATGATTGCAGGCAATATCACTCTGTTTTTGGATCTATTGATAATGTAATCAAGTAACTGTAATCCTTCTTTATTCGTCATACTAAGTAATCCTGTTTGCTCATAAGGTTTACTTTTAACTTCGCCAAATCCTGTTTCTTTCCAACTGGGCCATTGAATGCTGTAGATCGGATATGAACCTGTATGTGCTTCAGCAAAATAATCCATATACGCATTTGCCATAGCATAATCACTTTGTCCAACAGCCAGAGATGGAATAATCGCTGCAACTGACGAGAATAATATCCAGAATTGTAAAGGTTCTTGTTGTAGGCATTGATACAAAGTATGCAATCCCTGTATTTTAGGATTCATCACAGATTCTACAGACTCTATATCTTTGCGAATAAAGGCTGGATTTATGGGATCAGCTGTACCTGCACAATGGATAACACCACCTATAGAACCTAACACTGAATGGACTTCATGGATGACTTTCTGTAGTTCTTGAACAGATGTCAAATCTACAGAAGTCACATAGACCTGTACACCTTGTTTTTCAAGCTGTACAATCGATCTTATTTTTTCTGCTGTTTTCGAATTTTGAGTATTATATACATGCCATTCTTCTCTTGGTGGTAATAGTTCTTGACCACTTAATACAAGCTTTTTCACTCCGTACTGAGCTACAAAATGCTGAGCACATAACATGCCTAGACCTCTTGTTCCTCCTGTAATCCAAAGTACTTGTTCTTGAGAAAATGAAAGATGTTGGGCATTATGAGCAGAAAAATTAGAGATATTTTCTTCTGGCTTGAGATACGCTACCCAACGTTGCTCTGAACGATAACAAACTTCCACATCTGGAGAATCCAAAAACAGCTCTTGAACAATCGCAAAAGCTGTACTCTCTTCTAGTGCATTAACATCAAAATCAATATGTCTTGAACGTACATGAGCATATTCATGTTGTAACATTCGGTATAGTCCTACACGTTCCGCTCCTTGAAGATGTATAGATGTATTTTGAAAAGATTCTAATCCTTTGGTCACCTGTAATAGAGTGATCGATGTCTTCTGATGGACTTCGATCCAACGTTGAAGCCATAGTAACCAACCGTTGTGTAATGTATGCTGAATTGTACTATTACTTGTAATATCGTTTGTCCATCCCGTGAGATCAATAACGCTTGTAATGGATTTTACTTCTTCATCTGTATTCAACAGCTTATGCTCCAGCTCATCTTCATGCCAGATCAAAGAATGGGGAATCGCAGAAGATAAATGATCTCCTAAAGTTCCTGTCTGATCATTCATTAAAATCACAACATGTTGATTAGAAGGTACTACAACCTTGTTAGTTAATGATTCAACCATAGGACTCATTTGCCAATGCTTGCTGTAGAAGATCGATGTTCGTTCAGGTGTTTCTGATATCTTTTGCACTTTGGTCGGTACGATTGAACTGTTAGACATGAGATCATCTGGAGCCCAGTATCTTTCTTTTGCAAAAGGGTACGTAGGTAAAGCAATACGTTGTGGCTGTGTATCAACATAAAGTAATTTCCAATTGATAGCTAGACCTTTAACCCATAATTCCAACAATTGATTATATTGATGGTGCTCTAGCCACGAAGCAATCATATTCTCAAATCCAAGATCTGAAGACAACATAGATAACATTTCTTTATGCTGCTTAGTATGCCCTCGATATAGCTGATAGGAGTGAGATTGGGTAGTTGATTGTAAATAAGATTTTAATTTTTCTTGCATATCAGATAGCGAATGAGTGACAAATGCTAAGCGCTCTTCCATTGCTTCTCTACCCATCTGCAACGTATACGCAATATTTTGTAGACGATATGCTGAACGATCGGTCTCTAATGTCTCCAACAATTGTTCTACTTGTAAGCGCAGTTGTGATACTGTTTTGGAAGATAATACAATCAGTACAGGATCATTTTCAGGTAAATGACTAACTGCTGTGATGTCTTGATGTACTGTATATTCTTCGATAATAAGATGAGCGTTCGAACCGCCAGCTCCAAAAGAAGAAAGACCTGCTCTTCTAGGTATTTCTTGCTTTTGACCATGTTCCCCAAGTAAAGGTCGTTTCCATTCTGATAATTCTTTTTGCACAACAAACGGAATATGATTAAAGTCGATATTGGGATTCAATACATCTGCATGCAAAGAAGGAACAAGCTGTTGATGCTTCATTTGTAATAGAATTTTAGTTAATCCTGCGATACCAGCGGCGCTTTCACAATGTCCAATATTAGACTTCACTGAACCTATAGCACAGAAATGCTCTTCTTCTGTATTTTGCTGATAAACGGCGTTTAATCCGGCTATCTCAATAGGATCACCTAGTGTCGTTCCTGTACCATGCGCTTCTACATAGCTAATTGTTCTTGGTTCTACTCCTGCTCGGTCAAATGCTTTCTGAATAACTTGAGACTGAGCAACCGGATTAGGAACGGTATAACCATTGGTTTTCCCACCATGATTGATTGCCGACCCTTTAATAATTCCATAAATATGGTCACCGTCTGCCTGAGCAACAGATAGTGGTTTGAGTACAACAGCTCCTACACCTTCTCCAGGTACATAACCATCACCACCTGCCCCAAAGCTTTCACATTTGCCTTGACTAGAAAGAAATCCACCCTGATTCAGCATCAGATACTTGTTAGGATGAACAGAGATATTCACACCACCTGCAATAGCGGTGGAACATTCCTGAGTAATAAGACTCTGGCAAGCCAAATGAATGGCTGTTAACGATGAAGAACACATCGTATCTATAGCCATACTCGGTCCATTAAAGTTACAGAAATATGAGACACGATTCGCAATAGATGCAGGATTTCCACTAAGTGCTACTGAACTATGACTTAACGCTTGCGCTTGTGCTCCATACAATTGATACTCTTCATACATAACACCTACGTAGACGCCTACTTCATTATTTTCATTAGAGTTGGAGTCGTTAGCATTACCCAGTGTTTGTCGGGTATATCCTGCATCTTCTATTGCTTGATATACCGTTTGTAAAAATAATCGTTCTTGCGGGTCCATCATCTCTGCTTCTTTAGGCGAAATATTAAAAAATAGTGGATCAAATTGATCTACTCCATTCATAAATCCACCCTTAATGATATTCTCTGAGGATGTAGAGCCTATCGAGTGTTGATTCCACCGATTCTCAGGAATGTCAGTAATGCAGTCTATTCCGTGTTTTAGATTTTCCCAGTATTGATCCAAATGATCTGCCTGAGGATATCGACCTGATAATCCGATAATAGCAATATCTGTTTCACGTTCTTTTGCAGGCTGGTTTGCAGAATAAGCAAATTTGAAACGAGAATGGATATTGGGTAAAGATTCTTGTCCTGCATCTCTGTATTGACCTGAATATGAAGGCTCTACTTTAGCAACAGATGATGATTTTGGTCTCTTGGTGTTAAATTGTTTATTCAAAATAGCAGAATGAGCTTTGATTAAATATTTTGCTAATGCTGACAATGTCTGATATTCAAACAATAAAGTTTTGGATAATCGACCAAATGTCTGCTCTAATTGTTCTGTAAATTGTAGTGTCGTAATTGAATCTATTCCATACTTTTCCATTGGAGCATTGGCTTCGATCTGTTCTACCGACAACTTAAGAACACTAGACAATGTTTGCTTTAAATACATCATGGTTGCAGATTCTAGATCCATGGATGGTTCTACAGCTTCAGTAGATTGTTTTTCAGATGAATGATTATAGGGTTGTTCTACTGCTCTATTTGTATCTGTTGGTGCTGAGATCATCATTGTAGATTCGATCCAATTCGTTAATTGCTGAATTGTGGTATATTCTACAAACGTTAACGTGGTTAATTTCAATAGAAAAGTCTGATTCAATTGATGAGATAAATCGGTCAACATCGTCTGATCAAAACCATATTCTGACCATTCTGTTTCGGTATCCAGTTCAGAAGAATCTACTTTAAGAATAGTAGAAATGGTGTGTAGTATTTGTTTTTCGACCTTATCATTTGTTATTTTCGCAACAGAGAAAACTTCCTTTTTTCGGGATAATAATGTTGATGATAACTGAGCTTGATTACCATATAGGGTGATGATTTGAGATTGATTTGATGCCATGCCTGCATAAAAAAGATCTAAACCAGTAACCGTAGGCAATGGTCTCATACCTGTGGTACGATACAAAAACTGTGCTGTATCCTGATCAAGATGCATGCCACCTTCTAACCACAGACCCCAATTAAAGCTCACTGTCTGACCGGAACATTGTCCAGATAATACTTTTTGATGACGATCGGTAGCATATTGATCCATAAAAGCATTTGCTGTTGCATAATCAGCTTGACCTGCATTACCGAATGCACTGGCAACCGATGAAAATAATACAAAAAAGTCTAATGGTATAGATTGAGTAGCTAAGTCCAAATGGACAGTACCTGTGACTTTTGGAGCTAGCACTTGATTAAACTCTTCTTCTGTTTTTTTGATAATGAAATTATCCTGAGTCATACCCGCACTATGAATAATACCGTTTAGTGATCCATATTGCTGAGTAATCCATGTGACTAATTGTTGTACAGCTGTCAGTTGAGTTAGATCAAGCTGTTTGTATATCACCACTGCTTCTTTCAATCGTAAAGAGTGAAGTAGAGGTTCAGCTATACTCTCTGCTCGACCTGTCAAAATAAGTGTGGGTTGCTCAACTTGTTGTATAATCTCCTGCGCAAAAATCATTCCTAACCCACCTGTGCCACCGGTAATCAAATAAACTCCGCCATTTTTCCATGGGGAGCGAGTAGTCTTTTTCGGTATAATAATCTGTTCATAATCAGATTGGGTATAACGTTGTTGAGATTCATATCGGATATGTTGATCTATACTATACCGATTTTCTTGCAATTGTGTTATGACTTGCGCAGTTGTCAGAGATGGTTGCGTCTCTATCATTTGAATATTTATATTTGGGTTTTCTAATGTAGCTGTTTTGAGTAATGCTATAAGAGCAGTATGCGATTGTTGAGAATTCTCACGAACAGTAACCATTTGAACCAAAATACGATCTTCTTTATACATTTGCAAAATATGCTTTATTTCTTTAAAGGCTTGCGTAGCTAATTGCTTAAATCGTTGATCTATCGAAATGATTGATTCGGCAACATGTGCTACCTGAACCGGTAATAAAGAAATGCACTGAGCATGAGGTACATGCATCTTCAATTGTTCTGCCAATTCTAAATCCGGCTCACAAAGCATAATAATATACTGATCATATTTATCATTGTCGGCATCTGATCGATGGGTAATCTCTTTTTCTTCCCACTTTGGAGAAAGTAACATAGCTGTTTCATTGCGTATCGCTTTGCTTGTTAAACCTTGTAATCTTACACAAAGAAGTCCTGTATGATCCATCAGATCAATATTTAACTTGGATATAGAAGATTGTACAAATTCATCTTGATAGACATGTGCCCACATCATTGACGTTGTTGGACTATAGATATCTATCTGTTCCAAAGCAAACGGTAAAAATGTCTCTTGCTCTTGGGATTGATCCTCCCTACCTAACCATATACCAATAGAAGTTTGCAAAGCTCCATCTAACATTGCAGGATGAAGTACATAATCTTCGCTATTAAGTTGTAATTCTTCTGGCAACTGTAGCTGTGCCAACCATTCATTTGATCCTGCATATAGATGATGAATCGTCTGATGACGTTCTCCATAATTCATATTCAATTGACGATAAGCTTTATAGCATGTATCAGCTGTAAACTCTTTTATCTGACATCGTTTTTGGATCTGATGAATATCGAATAATGGTTGATCCATAGGCATAGCTTCAATTATAGCGTTCCCTTCACAATGAATAATCGGTTCGGCTAGATGGTCAGATTGCGTGTATATTTCATAACGAATGACATTTTCCTGTTCTGAAAATAAAGCAATGTGTACCGAAGTAGCTACTTGTTGAATCACAAGCGGGTGTTTCCATACTGTTTGTTGCAAAGATACCGAGTACCCTTGTGCTGTTGTTCCATCAATAGCTTGCTCGACAGCAGCTCTTGCCATCTCTAAATACGTTACTGCTGGTAAAAGAGGCTCATCTCCTATACGATGATCTGCTATAAAAAATTCATCACTCTCAAATACTGTCGTATATTTTTGCACACTCATATTGGAAGTGTTGGTATGAACTAAAGGATGAAGTACAGATTGAGAGCCAGACATCGATTCTACTTCTGATTTACACGTCTCTTCGACTTCAGGAATCCAGTAACGATCACGGGCAAAAGGATACGTAGGTAAACTTAATTTTTGAAATTTTTCAGTTGAATATACTGTATCCCAATTCAAGTCTATCCCATTAACCCATAATTCAAGCAGTTTGGAATACTTCCCTTTTTCAATCCATTGCTGAATAGTGGCTACCATATCTTCATCATTAGATAAAAGAGGTAACGCAGGCCTATCATTCTGTATTTCACCATAGTATACCGATGAAGGAACATGTTCCGATTCTACATAGTCTTGAAGCTGATCAATAAGATTAGTGATCGAAGAAGCTACAATGCCCAAACGAAAATCCATCGCTTCTCTACCTGTACATAAAGTATAAGCAATATCAGCCAAACGCTGATCTGTATACGTTTGTTGTATTAAATGATCGTGTAAGTGTAGCACTACCTTTTTTAATCGTTCTTCGTTTTTGGCAGATAATATAATCATTACTGGTTGTACAGGTGTAATTAATTGTTGTGCGACAGGGGCAGATCTATATTCTTGAATCACAATGTGAGCATTGGAACCGCCTGCACCGAATGAAGACACACCAGCAGTCAAAGGAACTTCAGTCATCACATGATCTATTGCGATCACAGGACGCTTCCATTCACTTAATTGATGTTGCACAATAAAAGGTGTTTTAGCAAAGTCGATATTAGGATTAGCCGGTTGTGAATGAATAGACGGAGCAAGTGTACGGTGCTTCATTTGCAGTAATACTTTGGTTATGCCTGCGATTCCTGCTGCACTTTCGCAATGTCCGATATTCGATTTGGCGGAACCAATAGCGCAAAATGAACGATCTGATGTATACCGATCAAACATTTTGGTAAGACCAGCAATCTCAATAGGATCACCTAACGATGTACCTGTACCATGAGCTTCAATATAACTAATACTTCTAGGATTGATGTCTGATTCTTGTATTGCTTTATCTATCACTTCTGCTTGCTGGTTTGGATTAGGAACCGTATAGCCGTTCGTTTTGCCTCCATGATTAATCGATGTTCCTTTAATAACTCCATAAATATGATCTCCATCTGCTATCGCTTTGGATAAAGGTTTGAGGATAGCTGTGCCGACGCCTTCACCAGGAACATATCCATCTCCACCTTCTCCAAAACTTTCGCATCTACCTTTACTGGATAAAAAATGCCCCTGTGTTAGCATGACATATTTGTTAGGATGTACAGAGACATTGACTCCACCTGCTATCGCTACTTCACATTCTTGCTTTTGCAGACTCTGACAAGCCAGATGAATCGCCGTTAATGACGAAGAACACATCGTATCAACAACCATACTCGGTCCATGAAAATTAAAGTAATAAGATACACGATTAGCAATAGATGCAGGATTCCCATTCAATGCAAATGGTTCTTTATGAATTTTTTGAGATTCTACACCATACAATTGATATTCTTGATACATGACACCTATATATACGCCCACTTTATTCACTTTTGATTGATTGGTGGATTGAACTAAATTAGTACGAGTATACCCAGCATCTTCTATAGCCGCATATACATTTTCTAAAAATAATCGTTCTTGCGGATCAATACGTTCTGCTTCTCTCGGAGAAATATTAAAAAAGAGTGCATCAAAACGATCCACTCCGTTTATAAATCCACCCCATTTACCAGAAACCTTACCCTCATTAGCGGGACGTTGAATATCAGTATGCACTTTATAGTTCCAACGCTCTTGAGGTATCTCTGTAATGCAGTCTTTTCCATTTTTTAAATTGTCCCAATACTGCGATATATCTTCTGCTTCAGGATAACGCCCTGCTAATCCAATAATAGCAATATCGAGTGCTTTGGAAGACGTATGCTCTGTTGTTGTTAGAGCATGATTAGCAGGCTCAGCAACACTTTTAAGATTAGTAGATACTTTGGAATATCTTGTATTCTTGGTGTTTCTTAATTCTAGAGAAGCACCGCGTGGTGGGTTCTGTTCTGGTTGTTTGTTGGAATGATTTCCTTTACCGGTGTCCAAAAGCTGAATTAATTGTTTACGATGTGATGTTAAAAAGTATTCTGTTAACTCTTGTAGATTATGATATTCAAAAAATAATGTTTTGGAGAGTGAACCAAACACAGTTTCTAACTGATCTGTTAATTTCATAACCATGATAGAGTCTATTCCATATTTTTCGAGCGGTGCATCTGCTTCAATCTGTCGTTCAGGTAGCATTAACACCGAAGATAACAATGTTTTGAGGTACTGAACGGCTTGATCTTGAAGCTCATCATCATTTGCAGAGTTTTTATGGATAGGATGTTCTATAGATGGTGTAGAAAGCTCATTATGACTAGAAAGCAATTGTTGCAATTGCCTAGCCCCTTCGATCTTATCTATCTTTCCTTGTTCAATCTGTTTGTATAGATGTGATAATGATTCATTCAATGTTAACACCTCATTTCTTTATTATTTTTAAAATGGCTTTGACTGATTATGCTGTTCTAATAATTGATCTAACGAATATTGACCACTTTGAATATGGTCAAACATTTCTAAAAAATATTGATCTTGTACGTCTAAATCTCTACCTTTGTCCACATCCATAAAGCTACGAATTTGTACACCATTGCCATACATAACTACGATTTGAGATTGTTCATGTTGTAATGCTTGATGTAATGCATCAATAGCAGTGGATTGATCGATAGGAAGCATTCCCGAAATCTCCTTCATAGAAGTACTCCTTTGTGTATCCATCTGCATACCACCTTGCTCCCAAAGAGGCCAATTTATAGATAATGTATGACCTGTTCGCTTAGCTGTATGCACCAATTTATTCCGATAATGAGCATATTGATCCATAAAAGCATTAGCTGTTGCATAATCGCTCTGTCCGATATTACCAAGCACTCCTGCAAGAGATGAAAAAAGAACAAAGAAATCCAGTTCAAACAGTTGGCTATATTGATCTAAATATATCGTTCCATTCACTTTAGCTTCTAATACATTGTTCCACTCTTCTGGTGTTTTTCTAATCATAAAGCTATCTTTCAACACACCAGCACTGTGTATAATTCCGTTTAATCTTCCGAATTCTTTTTGGATAGTATTCATCAAAGTAGATACTTCTTCTCTATTTGTAATATCAGATACATAATAAAAAGCCTGAGCTCCATACTCTTGTAATTTATCTATTTTGGTTTGAATCTCTTTATCTAACATAGAGCGACCTGTGATAATCAAAATCGGCTCTGTAACAGATTGTGCTATATCTTGCGCAATCAGATAACCGATTCCTCCCATTCCCCCAGTAATTAAGTAGACATGTTGATCTTTCCATGCCTGTTTTATAGAGGTAGCACTAGGAACAAATTCTTGCCATGTTGCAATATATCTTCGATAGTTATGATAAGAAATATGCGTATCACCTGCACTATCTCTACACTCACATAATTTATCTACTGGATCAAATGCAGCAGCTAAACCGTCTAATTCGATCATTTGTACAATTAACTTCGGCTTTTCTAACTCCGCTGTTTTTAACATACCTGAAAGTGCAGTATACAATTGATAATCTTGATCATGTACGACCACTAATTGTACTAAAATAGAACCTTCTGGTTTGGACTGTAGTAATCGTTGTACTTGAGTAAATGCTTCTAAAGCCGCCGTTCCAAATCGTTGTTCTAAAGGTTGATTCCCATCACAACCAAGCTGTATGCATAATGCGTCTGGAAGTTCTCGTCGAATCTGTTCAGCTATATGTGTCGCAGGACTACAGACCATAATGATATGTTGATGAAATGAAATTTCAGGTACTGTTACAGTATCTTGCTCCAACCATTCGGGTACCAACATTATAGTTTCTTTAGGATACAACGGAGCTTGTAACGATTCTAAACGTTTACTTGTAAATCCTTTTAGACTCGCACAGACTTCCCCATTTTCATGACAAATATCAATATCTAATTTCTGTACTTTATCCATTGGATCACTTCCTTCGCTGTAACGAATATAAGACCACATCGATGCAGAACATGCACTAAATATTCGAATCTGTTCTAATGCAAATGGCAATAGTGGAGCATTTGAACGATCTGCTGAATGATGGCTACCCACGATCAGCCCAATAGAAGCTTGTAATGCTCCATCCATCATACTTGGATGAAGCACATAAGAAGATAATGAAGCTTCTAGCATCTTAGGTATATTCAATGGAGCCAGCACACCCATTGTACCTATTTGCAAAGAAGAAATACTCTGCAACCGCTCTCCATAATACAATCCCATCTGTTCAAACTTTTCATAGCAGGTAGTCGCTATTATCTCTTCTTTAACAGACTTTTGAATAGTGGCTAGATCCAATATAGGTGCATCTGTTAAAGATTGTTGTACCGCTCTACCCTGATTATGAATAGTTCTTGTAGTTACATGGTGACTTTCTTGTTCTGTATACACTTCATATTGAATATGGTTTTCATCTTCTGCATATAACGCAACATGAACAGCCAATTCTCTATCTTCCATACGGATTGGAGTTGCCCAGATTATATTTTCTAACGACCACAAAGTGCGGTCTAAAGATGTACTTGTAGATTGTGCAATCGCTTCGCGCACCATTTCCAAATAAGCAACGCCTGGCAAAATGTTATTCCCATTCACTACATGATCTGCGAAGAAGAATTCCTGACCATTAAAAATAGAAGTAAATCTTTGCTCCGATAATTGAGAAGTATTGCGATGTAGCAAAGGATGCAAAACCATCTTATCGATGACTGTCGATGCATTACGCTCCCGGTCTTGATCTGATATCGCTATATCTGTTTCTGTCTGCATAGGTGCTAACCAATATTTTTCCTTTACAAAAGGATAAGCAGGTAAATGAACAATATTGCTTGTGACTGATCGATTCAATGCACTCCAATGAATAGGCACACCTTGTATCCAAAGTTCTAAAAGAGCATCATACTGACCTTGTAAATAATAATCATTTATAATCTGCTGCATGTGTTCTTCAGAGTCAAACATCGACGTCATATCAAATAAACGTTTTACAGTTCCTTTGTAATAATTAGGCATATGTTCGTCAGGTTGTTGAATAAAAGAGGTTAATTTGGATTGTAAATCCGATACCGAATGTACCATCCAAGCCACACGTTCTTCCATCGCTTCTCTACCCACTTGTAACGTATAAGCAATATCTGTTAATGAAGAATGTGATGATACAGCATGCTCTAGAAATGAAAGTAATTGACGAGCACGTTCGATCAGTTGCTCGGATTGACGGGCAGACAATACAATCATTGTTGGCTGAAGATCAATCGGTTCAGATTGTGATTGGAGTTCAGTCGGCTGTGCTATATATTCCTCTAAAATCACATGGGCATTAGATCCGCCCGCACCAAAAGAAGAGATTCCAGCAATACGCGGAACTTCTTTAAGTTGACCTTCGATATTTATTTGTGGTCTTTTCCAATCTGATAAATGTTGCTGTACAGCAAAAGGAGTCTGCTCAAATGGAATCTCCGGATTAAGTCTTGTTGCATGTAATGTAGGTGCAATTTTTTTATGCTTCATCTGTAAAATGATTTTGGTGATTCCTGCAATTCCTGCTGCTGATTCAAGATGTCCCATATTACTTTTCACAGAACCAATAGCACAATATTGTTGTTCTTGCGTGTCTATACGGAATGCTTTGGTTAATCCTGATACTTCAATAGGATCACCTAATGCTGTTCCTGTTCCATGAGCTTCGATATAACTAATTTCCTGCGCATGAATACCTGCTCGATCCATCGTATCGCGAATGAGGTTAGCCTGAGCTGTTGGATTGGGAACCATATATCCATTGGTTTTACCGCCGTGATTAATACCTGTGCCTCGGATGATAGCATGAATAGCATCCCCATCTGCTATAGCTTTTGATAGTGGTTTGAGTAGCAATACACCTACACCTTCACCTGGAACAAATCCATCTGCTTGCTCTGCAAAACTTTTACATTGACTATCAGCTGCTAGCATCTGTTGTGCACATAGACCAATATAATTGGATGGATGCAAATATAGATTTACTCCTCCAGCAATCGCTAATTCACAAGCTCCACTACGTATACTTTCACAAGCTTCGTGAATGGCTGTTAACGAAGAAGAGCACATCGTATCGACCGGCTTACTAGGTCCATGCAGATCAAGCAAATAAGACACTCGATTCGCTACTGAGCTAAATGAAGTCATTGGAAATAAATCACTCCCCTG
The DNA here is from genome assembly GCF_001721045.1 of Paenibacillus nuruki. Classification (GTDB taxonomy): domain Bacteria; phylum Bacillota; class Bacilli; order Paenibacillales; family Paenibacillaceae; genus Saccharibacillus; species Saccharibacillus nuruki. Next base: position 73,030 of record NZ_MDER01000038.1, read on the forward strand.
CTTCCACAGTTCCGGTCCATACAAGTTGTAGCCTGTTTTCGTAATACCGGCAAATACACCCACTCTGCTCTTATAATGTTCTGTCAGCTTTTCTCTAGTATGTCCAGCATCTTCTAACGATTCCCATACTGATTGTAAAAAAATACGTTCTTGTGGGTCCATATTGATCGCTTCTCGAGGCGATAGTTTGAAAAATAAAGGATCAAAATCTGCAAACCCGTTTATAAATCCGCCCCATTTACTATAACTCTGTCCTTGAGCTACGGCATGCTTACGATCAGGGTTATAAAATCCTTCGATAGACCAGCGCTCTTCAGGTATTTCGCTAATACAATCGATTCCATGTTCCAAGTTGTACCAATATTGCTCTAGATTATCGGCTTGCGGATAGCGTCCACTCATCCCAATAATAGCTATAGGCTCTTGTTGTATGGGCGATGTAGAGTGAGCTGAACTAACAGATTGAGCTACAGGGGGTACTGTTGGTTCTTGCGCTTGCATTTCTTGTACAGGCATTCTTAATTTACGATATCCTTTGTCCGAAATCACTTTAGAGCTGTTATTAGTTAATAAAGACGTTGATGCTACTCTAGTTGATTGGGATGGATTTATCTCTAATAATTCAATAAGCTGTTGCTGATGCTCTTTTATAAAATACTTCATAAGAGCTAGCAATGACTGATGCTCAAAAAATAAAGTACTGTTGATCGAATCAAAATGTTTACGTAACTTATTCGTCAATTGCACAATCAATATTGAATCGATACCGTATTTCTCTAATGGCTCTGAAATATCAATCTGGTCATAAGGTAACTTAACTAAATCCCCGATTAGTTGCTGAAAATAAGGCTTACTGTGTTGCAGCATTTGTTCTTCTGTGATTGGTTCTTCGGTAGCAAGATTCAAATTTATCTGAACATTCTCCTGATGCTCGTGTGGATGAGAGATATCTTGTTCCATAGATGTAGTATTGATTGTCCGGGCTTGCTCCATCGTCTTCTTATCCATATTGTTGAGTAAAAGATTATTAGATTGAGATCGTGGTAAACGAATCAATCCTTGACTAGCAGCTACGATAATTTGTTGCCCTAATGGTTGGGCTGACTTCGTAGGAAATGTTACTGTATGAAAACCTGTATATTCAAGTGCTGTACGCCAGTGATGCTCATCCAATACAGGCGATCCTAGAATACGAATAGATGCATCTTCATACATCCACCAACCTTCTAACAATCCAAAAGTAAGATGACTAAACAATGTACTGCGATTGAGTTCATTCAACAATAACAATCCATTACGTTTCAAAAGTGAATGGATATGCTTGGCTGTACGATTAATATTTTGTGTTGCATGTAGCACATTTGCGGCAATAACAATATCATAACTACCTATAGATAATGATTGTTCTTGCACAGGCTGTTCGACATTGAATAATTGGTATTTGAGATAAGAATGATCTTGACCAAACATCATTTCTGCTCGATTCAAAAAAGCCTTCGACAGATCAGTGTATGCATATTCTGCAATAGCGTCTGTATAAGGCTTTAATTTTTTCAAGACGATACTACTTGTTCCTCCAGTACCTGCTCCTGCTTCCAAAATACGAATAGACGCTGATGGATCATGTTGTAACCTTGCTTGAATATAAGAGACAACTGTATCAGCAAGCTTTTCATTAAAATAATCTGCAACTGCATTATTCTTGTACAAGTTTTCAAGTAATGACATCGAAGCATCTGGAAACATGATATCTGTAGCTAACACTTTACCTTTTATAATATCTGGAAGATGCTTCAACATTGTATCTACTAATACGACTTGAGCGCGCAGATCAGGATGTTGAATCCAGACTTCTTTTCGATGCTCCCATTGGATCCAAAGTTGTTCAGTGGAACCATATAGATCATCTATATTTTTTTGTTTTAACATCAATCTACTATGGTCTAACCAGCGTTCATATACTTCAATAACTTCATTATGATGCTCCAAACACTGTGCCTGTTGTAACTGATAATACAATAAATGAGCTAATAAAGTTTCTAATTCTTGATCAAATATTTGCATCGTTTGCATCAAGCTATTCACTTTAGCATGATCTTTATAATCTCGTTGTAATGTCTCTATAGCTATAGCATTCACTTCTGGCGCAATCCATAATTGTTCATCTGCATGGGTAGTAATGACTGCATCAGGTTGAGTAGTACGAATAAAAGTCATATGATCTATAGCGTTTCCCACGAGATATTCAATAGCCTGCATAGCTTCTTTAGGCTCTATAAATCCTACGCCTGATTGAATTAACCTTTGCTTGAAGGCTGTAGGTACTTTTTCGGCAATTCCGATTTCGCCCCAGTATCCCCAGCTTATTACTTTGATTGGAAATTCAAATTGTTTTCTCATCTCATACGCAAATGTATCTGTAAAAGTACAGCCTGCCGCATAGCTACTCTGACCAATCGGCTTGCTAAATGAACTCATAGAAGAAAAGAATAGTACAATTTCTAGCGGCTCTTTTGCAAAAACTTGCATCATAGCAAGACTGATATCTATTTTGGCAGATAGACTGGCTTGAAAGTGTTCTTCTTGCATATGACTCAAACTGGCATCCATAACTCCTACCGCCGAATGGATCATACCATTAATAGACGAATACGATTGTTTAATCGTTTGATAAGCTTCTGTCAGACTTTGCAGATTAGATGCATCGGCACTGATATATAAAGGTGCTATCCCCTGCTGACCTAAGAGATCTATTTTATTTTGAATTTGCGGATTCAATGGTCGTCTACCGATCCATACTATTCTCGCATTATACGTATTAATCATATACTGACTCCATACTTCCCCAATTCCGCCAGCACCGCCAATAACTACATAGACTCCATTCTGTTGAAAAGAAGTGACTGATTCTTTTGGGGCATCAACTATCATTAACTGTTGACGATACCATTGTTTTTCACGATATAACCAAGTATTACCTTCAAGATCAGCAGGTAAAGTTAACAAATCACAGGTAGCAATATCAAAATGATCTTCCATATCCACATGTTGAATATTCCAATTGGAATATTCTTTAGCCAGAGAACCTACTAGACCTGCAATACCTGCATGTTCTGCATATACATTTTCGTTAACAGATAAAGGCTGCGTATATGCTGTAACAATAGTCCATGCTAGATCCTTTTCGCCATAACCTAACTGTAATAATGATTTCAATATTCGAAATATTTGTATTATTCCTTTAGATGGTTGGTGTACAGGGACATGTAAAAGATCAAGATGAATCGTATTAGATATAGACCATACAATATGATCAATTACAGGCTCTTTTTCTAACAAAGCAGTGATTTGATCTACATCAGCATCTATTTCTAATTGCGCATATCGTATCTGTGGATAATCTTGGATTAGATTCAACCACAATGCTGGAGTCTCTCCTATGCATAACACATGTGTTGAAGGCAAAATATGAGATGCTGTAAATTCTGGAATAACGCTATCCCATACCGGATACTGCATCAATGCACCTACTGGAGGAGCACTTACAGTATGCTGTACATCATCTTGATGATGACTCAAATGAAGAATACTTAGCCCTTTAAGTTCAATACAGAGTTCTCCTTGTTCATTACAGATATCAATGTCTACTTTATCCAAAGATTTCTGTTGTTCTGGAGTATCTTGATAACGTACCCAGGCCCACATGGTAGATGTACATGATTGATATATTCTCATTTCATCCAATGCAAATGGAGTTACTGAATCATATCCAAGTGAAGGTAATCCTATACATGCTTGAATAGCTGCATCCATCATACTTGGATGTAAAATATATTGTTCTTCTGTATGTGATACGGTTGGTGGCAGTGATAATTGAGCGATAGCTTGCTGATGCCCTACGTATATGTTTTGTAGCGCTTGTTGAGCAGGCCCATAATAAAGTCCAACCTGTTTGAAAGATGCATAACATTCTTCTCCTATAATCATCTGCTGGTCGCACTTTTGAATAAGAGAAGAGATATCAATTTCTTTGTGTTCTTTTGTAGTTGGAACCACTGTTACTGTTCCCTGATTGTACAGTGTAGTCAGTGCATCATCTTGTTGACTATAAATTTCGTAATGTAGTACCTGATCATTTTGTGGAATCAATTGAATATGAATCTGTACAGGTTCTTTGTCTACAGCTATTGGACGTACCCAGGTTACATTTTTGAATACAATCATTGATTCTTGATGTTCATAAAGTTCTAATGCTTGCACCACAGAAGCACGCGCCATCTCCAAATAAGCAACACCTGGCAATATTCGCTGTCCTTTAATCACATGATCATCTAAGAAAAATTCTTTTCCTGTAAATGTGGATGTAAATCTCTGTTGGATCAGTGTAGACGTATTATGATGAAGCAATGGATGGATCATATTCGATTCATTTGCTGTTGTATTCTGATTAGAATCTATAGTTAATTCATTAGGAATCCAATATCGTTTATTTTCAAAAGCATATGTCGGCAAACTGATTCGTTGTAATGAACGATCGATATACATAGTTGCCCAATCGATATCCATTCCTTTTACCCACAGTTTTAATAATTTATGATATTTCCCCTTTTGCATCCAGCGTTGTACAGTTTCTTGCATATCCTCATCTGCTGTTAAAAATTCAAGTACTTCCTGATCTCGCTTCACTTGTCCAACATACATATGATCATTCCATAATGTAGAATCGGTTTGTTCAATATAGTTATTTAATTGAGTAATAAGTTCATGAATCGAAGATACACGTATAGCTAATCTTTCTTCCATGGCTTCTCTACCCACTTGCAAAGTGTATGCAATCCGTTCTAACTCATGATCTGTATAGCGATCAGATTGCATAGCTATTCTTAATTGCTTAGCTTGTTCTCGTAAACGCTGTTCATTTCGTGCAGATAATACAATTAATACAGACTCTTCATGTGCAGATGAATCTGTATTGAGAGAAGAAGGTACATATTCTTCGACCAGCACATGAGTATTCACTCCACCAAATCCAAAAGAGCTTACTCCTGCTCTACGTGGCAATACGTTGCCTTGTTCATCTTGTAAAGGCACCCATGATCGGTTTGTATCCACAATATAAAATGGACTTTGCTCTAATTGAATATATGGATTCAATTGTTCAAAATGGACTGTTTTAACCAGTGTTTGATGTTTCATTTGTAATAATACTTTAATGATTCCTGCAATACCTGCTGCTAATTCCAAATGCCCAATATTGGTTTTGATAGATCCTAATCCGCAGGTTGCTGTATTAGATGCAGCATCATAACCTAACTCATTGAATGCCATTTTCAGACCATTGATCTCAATAGGATCACCCAGTGGAGTCCCTGTTCCATGTGCTTCAATATAACTGATTGTTGCAGGATCAACATGAGCACGGCTATAGACAGATTTAATCAAATCTGCCTGAGCTCTTGGATTCGGTGCAGTCAATGAGGTCGCTCTTCCTCCATGATTTTCACTGGTACCACGAATTAATCCATAGATATGATCGCCTGCTTGCTCGGCGTCTTTTAAGCGTTTGATAAAAATCATACCTACGCCTTCTCCGCGAACATAACCATTAACCTGATCAGAGAATGTTTTGCAACGACCATCCTGACTTAACATCCCTGCTTTGTTAAAGCTAATATGATAATCAGGATCAAGAATAGTATTGACTCCACCCACCACTGCCGTATCACAATCTCCATTATGAATCGCTTGTACAGCTCGATGAAGAGCAACCAGAGAACTGGAGCACGCTGTTTCAATAGGTTCACTTGGTCCATTTACATTTAGAAAAAAGCTCATTCGATTCGGTCCTACAGACGACACACTACCTGTCGATGAGTATCCTTCGATCTCTGTATTTGCTTGAGACAAAAGATGGCTATAACCACTATTAGCCGTACCTACAAAAATTCCCATTTTACTACCTGATAAGCTAGAAGGAGCATAACCTGCATCTTCTATCGCTTTCCAGATATACATCATCATGAGACGCTGTTGCGGGTCCATCAATTCAGCCTCACGCGGAGAAATGCCAAAAAACATTGGATCAAAATCAGCTACTCCATCTATAAAGCTTCCCCATTTAATATTCGTCTTATTCTTTTCTTGATAAGGATCACCATAGTAGGCTTTCCAATCCCAACGATCAGCAGGTATCTCGGAAATACAATCTTTACCTTCTATTAGATTTTCCCAAAGTGCATGAATATCTTCTGCCATAGGAAATCTACCGCTCATCCCTATAATAGCGACAGGGTCTGGACTTTGATCTGTAGAAGAAACAGGTTGATATGAGGTCTCTGTTTCTACTGGCTTTTGAAAACGCGATCGTGTTGTAGGAATAGATCTACTATTTACCGATTCAGCTTCTTGTTTAAGCCCATTATCTACTGTCTTTGTTGAATCCGAAGTGAAAGGAACTTTCCTTTGAACATTTGGCATCAAGGTAGATGTTAATTGTACGGCATAAGTAGTTACCAAATGTTTGGCTAATGTATGAAGAGTTGAATATTCAAAAAAGACAGTTGGTGTTAAATCCAAGTGATATTTCTCATTTAGCTGATTGGAGAAGTCTGTAAATGAGATCGAGTCAAATCCATATTCGTTCAATTCTACATCTGGATAAATATCTTTTGAGCTTACTTTAAGCATATGAGAAACGATTTGAATTAAAGCAGATTGCATTTTCTCAATTAATGGAGTTGAATTCATCTCGCTTTTCCCCTCTATGAATGGGTCTAATATAGATGGAGTTGAATCATGATGTAGAATAGTAGAAGCATGCTGTTCTGTTAAGCTTTCTGCTACAAAAGGTTGTAATAACGATTGAAGCTTATCGGTATCGCCATGTAAAACAACAACCTGATCTTGGCTACTTTTAATAGCTTTATAAAATAACTGGATTCCTGTATCGGCATCCATAGGAATCATACCTAACTGTTTTCGAATTCGTGTGCGTTCTACAGTATTTAACTGCATCCCTCCATCTTCCCAAAGCGGAAAATTGAGTGATAATGTCTTACCTGAACGCTGTTGATAAGTCACTTTATGATTACGCTCCGAAGCGAAGATATCCATAAAAGCATTTGCGGTTGCATAATCTGCTTGACCTGTATTACCGACCACTGAAGCAAGAGAAGAGAAAAGCACAAAAAAATCAAGTGGCATATCTGCGCTTACTTGATCTAGCAATAATGTTCCATGAACTTTAGGAGCTAATACTTCTTCGATTTCTTCGTTAACTTTGTGCTGGATATAATGATCACGATGTATACCTGCACTGTGAATAATACCATGCAACTCTCCACAGATGGATCTAATCTGATCGATCATAGTAGTTACATCTTCTGCTATTGTAATGTCTGCTACAAGATAGTGAATTTGAGCTTGATGATGTTGCAATTGATCTAACTTTGCTTGCATAAAATGATCTAGCGGTGAACGACCCACTATAATAAGAGTAACTTGATTGGTTTGTTGAATAATCTCTTGCGCAAAAATATACCCAAGACCTCCAAGGCCTCCTGTAATTAAATAATGACCTTGATCTTTCCATGGAAGCTGCGATTCTTCAGATAGTGTAGGCTCCCACTTGTTCCAATCACGTATATAACGAATCTGATTATCGTAACGTACAATAGAAACAGATTCATTCTGATTATCTTTGATTTTGTGTAGCACATTTATAGCTGTTTCTTGAAGACCCACTTGAATACATTGCGTTTTAAATTTACTGTATTCTTGTTGAGCCGTCTGTAATGTTGCAGCTAATCCAAGTAACGTATGATACTTTCCTTTATTAGGTACAATAAGTTGCAGCAATATGTTTTCGGAAGAATTGGATATTGATTGCTTTAACACGTCAATCAATTGTACTGTGCAACTTGTAAATAAGTGTGCATTCTGTTCTTCTGTTGTTACATAAGCAATCTCTTCTTCTTGCAAAATAATACAGTGAACATGTGGCATACTTGTACGAATATCATTGTATATAGATGCAAAAGATGGAGCTAATACTATGATATGATGAATATTTCTATTGGTATGATCGGAATGTGATAATACTGTCTGTTCTGTCCAAGTTGGCGTAAGTAGCATCGAATCATGATGATCTGAAGATGCTGTTATTGCATGCTCTAATGTTCTAGGCGTAAAGCCACTAAACCGAACACAAATATGACCTTCATTATCGCAAAGATCAATATCTAATTTATGAATTTTATCATTTGCTGTACTTCCAGCACTATATCTTGCCCATACCCACATTTCTGGAAGGCATGGTTGAAATATTTCCAATTTCTGTAGTGTAAATGGAAGTGTAGATTTGCCTTGATATAAAGGGTTACTTACAGTCCCGATCGTATAACCAATCGCTACTTGTAAGGCGGAATCCATCATACTAGGATGCAATTGATATAACTCTTTATCTGGTAACTGATCTACAGGCATCTTGAGGCGTGCTAACACTTCATGATCTTCTGTTGCTTTGGTATAGACGACCTCTATGCCTTTTAAGCTTTCTCCTAAAGTTATTCCATTTTTCTGTGACTGCTCATAAAATTGGTTAGCACTTATAGGACTGATTGAATATTGATGTTGTAGATGAACAATGTCGATGGCTGTTGGTGGTGCTTGCTCTATAATGGATGCTGATCCTTGACTATATACAAGACGATCTCTATTTTCTGTAGAATCGCTATAAATTTCAAAAGAAAGGTCACCATTTGATTCTACATATATATCAATATGAGCTATAAATGGATCTATTTCTAAATGTAAAGGACTGGTCCACACGATATTTTTAAGTTGAATGATTTGATGATCTGGGATACCGCCTATCGCTTCTGTAACAGCTGCTCGTATCCATTCCAGATGAGCCACCCCTGGCAATACTTTGTTGCCTTGTACAATGTGATCTCGGAAAAAGAATTCGTTACCCGTAAATATAGAAGTATATTTTTGTTGTTGTAAATCTGACGTATTTTTGTGCAGCAATGGATGAATAGATTCAACAGCTACTGATTTAGAAGAGGTAAATCTTGCTGCTGGTGTAGATAAGGCTGGAACCCAGTATTGATTTTTAGCAAATGGATAGGTTGGAAGCGGTATTCGGTGTTGTTCTTCTTTTGCAAATATATCTCCCAGATTCCACTCATACCCTTGCACAAATACATCCTTCACTGCTACTAAATATTCCAGATAAGAAGCATCTTGTTTGGCTTGTTGGCACTTTTGAATACAGTCTGCTGCATATTTTTTGAATGATAATTGTTCACGGTTTTCACTTCGATTTACTTGCCCTACAGTTACTTCTGGAGATTCGCCTTGATCTAACCATTGTTGTAGATATGTCGTTAATTCTTGCTGACTTTGTACAATACAAGCCAAACGGTGATTCAAATGCTGTCTACCACTCAATAGGGTGTAACTGATCGCAGCACAATCAGCTGTATGATTCATATTCCAAGATAGTAATTGTTGCGCTTGCTGACGTAATTGTTGCTCTGTACGTGCAGATAATACGATAAGATATCCTGCTTTGGATACTTGGGATTGGGCACCAGTCTGTGGTGCTTCTTCTATTACCATATGAGCATTAGTTCCGCTAAATCCAAATGAGCTAATCGCTGCACGTCGAGCTTGATCTATAGGAACTTCCCACTCTTTAGTGGTCGTATTAACATAAAAAGGGCTATCTGAAAAAGAAATGTTGGCATTGCCCTTTTCCAAATGTAAAGAAGCTGGAATTTTTTTATTTTTAAGTGATAGTACTATTTTGAGAATCCCTGCAATACCTGCCGCTGTCGCCAAATGTCCGATGTTGGTTTTGATTGAACCTATAGCGCAATATTCTTGTTCATTTGTATACGTGCTAAAAGCTTTTGTTAATGCTTGATATTCAATAGGATCGCCTAATTTTGTTCCAGTCCCATGTGCTTCTACCATCTGAATATGTGCCGGATTAATATTAAACGAATCATATACTTGTTGTTCTAATCTAGTCTGAGATTTGGCACTTGGTGCTGTAATCCCATTCGTTGTACCATCTTGATTGATTCCACTTCCCTGTATCACACCGTAGATATGATCTCCATCCTCTAGTGCTTCGTGCAGACGTTTCAATACAATAGTTCCTGCACCTTCCCCGGGTACAAAACCATCTGCTTTCTCATCAAAAGTGTGACATCTTCCTTCAAGAGATAACATACCTGCACGATTAGAATCTAGATAAAATTGAGGTGTCGATTGAAGAAAAACACCACCAGCTAATGCCATATTAATTTCATTTGCCCATAATGCCTGACAAGCTAAATGAATTGCAACCAACGAGCTAGAACAAGCTGTATCTACAGCAATAGCAGGTCCTTGTAAATCTAAATAATAAGCAATTCGTGCAGGTATAATAGATCCTGCTTTGCCCCAAAATGATTGCGGTGGCGGATTATCTCCGACTAGCGTTGGATAATCACTACTCGTACAACCTACATAAACACCGCATTTTTGACCTTTGATCGAATGACCCGCATAACCTGCATCTTCTAATGCTTTCCAAGATTCTTCTAGAAAAATACGTTGTTGCGGATCCATATATATAGCTTCTTGTCCTGAAATATTAAAAAATAACGGATCAAATGTGCTGATATCATCTAAAAAACTACCTTGATCGCAATATTCCTGATCTGCATCATAATATTGCGATAAATCCCATCGAGATACACGCTGAATCAGATCGGTTCCTTGTTCTAAATGTTTCCATAATTCATCAGGAGTATTGGAACCTGCAAAGCGCCCACTAATCCCTATAATCGCAATCGGCTCACGTGAATGTATATCCTGATTGGAAGATAACGCAGGCTTGGGCTTGGATTGTGGCACTACATGATATTGCCATTCTTCTGGAATAGTCACTACGATTTTCCCGATATTTTCGCGGTTTTCAATGTTCCGATAAGCTTCTTGCAATTGATCAAATCTAAACAGTTGACCGATATGAGGAACAATGATCCCTTTTGCTACCCAATCTAACATTTCGTTGTAGTACTCTACCAATCTTTCAGGTTGCTCTAAACTTAGTTTTCTTAAGTCAAGGCTGTAAAAAGACTGATTAGAGCCCATTTGAGATAGATCGATTGCTTTTGCACTTTTTAAAGCAGTCATTGCGATTTCAATATAACTTCCATTGGAAGCTAGACTATTTAATCCTTTTTGAAGAGCATCGCCTGATAAAGTGTTAAGAATAATATCCACGCCTTGACCGTTTGTAAGCTGTTTAATCTGTTTTTCAAAATCGACTTCTCTATAATTGATCACATGATCTACACCTATAGATAATAAATAATCCAACTTGTGTTGTGAGCCTGCTGTGGCATAGATTTCAGCCCCATAGTGTTTAGCCAGCTGAATAGCGACCAGACCAACTCCTCCGGTGGCAGTCTGAATTAATATCCGTTGCTTGGGTCTGATCTGTACTTTGCCAAAAGCAGCAATAACAGTCATAGCGACAACAGGTAAAGAACAAGCTTCTGCAAAAGAAAGCGTAGATGGTTTGGCAAACACTTGAGATGCTTTACATGTAATAGCTGTTGCATGGGCTCCCATATGTTCGCTAGCAAAAAAGACAACGTCTTCTCCAGAACGAATATGTGTCACTTGTGCCCCTACATCGACTACAATTCCTGCGGCTTCAAAACCAGGTGTAAATGGATAGGGAGGCATTGTAGGATACATCCCTTTTACGCTTAATAAATCACCAAAATTTAAAGAAAACGCGCGTACAGCGATACGAACTTCATCTTCTTTAAGTGCTGGTACTTCATGCGCTTGAATAGATAATTCTTGAATATCGGATGGTCGATGAAGTACAACTTGATAAAAAGAGGTATCAGAAGCGTTAGGAGTTATTGTATGCTCCTCTGAAATAATTCGGTTTATGGGTGAAGAATTATATTTGGTATCCTCTTTTGAAGGTTGTACAGATACACTTACTTTGCTAGGAGTTAGATTATCTTGAATCGTTGAAACAGGTTCACTCGCTTCAGACGAATCTTTAGCCACTTGTAACATCTGTTTGAAATGAGCAGAATATTCTTCTAATAAGTACTCTACCAACAAATCAACATTGTTGTAATCAAACAATACGGTAGTCTGTAGAGATAATTGACCACGCTTATTGATTAAATTAACCAGATGTACAGCAATAATAGAATCGACTCCATATTCAGCAAAGCTACGATCATTTTGAATACGATCTGTATTGATTTTGAGATCCTCTGCTATACTTCCGCGAACGATATCACTGACAAAGTCCAGCACCGCTTGATCTGTTACAGCATTAACACTAGCATCTTCTTTAGCTTGCTTTCTCATAAAAGTATGGTTAGGTGGAATTATAGGTATATCGACTTCCGGTATGATATTATTTCGAGCATGAATAACAATTCCATCGCTTTGAGAAGCAATAATTTGTTGCTTGAACATTACCGCTTCTGATGCAGGATATGTAATCGTGTGAAAACCTTCGCGTTTTAATATTTTTTTCCAAGAGTCAGCTGATAGTGCAGGTGATCCACTAATACGTAAAGCTTTATCTTCATAAGCCCACCATCCTTCAAGTAATCCAAACGTCAGATGATTGATTAACGACTTATCTGTGATTTCATTCACAAGTAACATCCCATTTTTCTTTAGAGTGGTTTTAACAGTTTGCACAGTATGACGAATATTTTGGGTTGTATGCAGAACATTACTGGCAATAATAAGATCATATGCACCCAGATCAACGCCTTGACTAGCAAATGACTTTTTCAAATCAATAATTTGATAGTTCAAATAAGGTACAGACGGTCCATACTTTTGTTCTGCATGCATCAAGAATGCTTTTGAAATATCGCTATACACATATTCCTCTATATGACTTTCCCATATTTTTAAATGTTCAAAAACTACTTCACTTGTTCCCCCCGTTCCTGCTCCTATTTCTAAAATACGTACTTTTCTGCCCGCTTGTGCACACTTTTCAACATAAGCAGAGGCAGATTCTGCAAGTACAGTATTGAAGTAATCTGCTGTAGAATGATGTTTGTAAATACCTTCTACCAGTTGCATAGAAGATTCAGGAAACATAATTTCAGTAGCTAATCTGTCTCCTTGCAAAATAGAAGGTAGATTACGCAACATACGATCCACTAACTGGACTTGAGCTTGAAGATCCGGGTTTTGTAACCAGCCAGAAAGTTGTTTTTCCCATTTGTCCCAATAGCGATCTACTACTTGTTTATATATGTTCGTGTCTTTTAAGTTATCTTTATGAGTAGGCAATAACTGAACTTGAGCTTGAAGCATTGCAATACTTTCCACTAACCATTGAGGATAAAATGATAATGTACCTTTTTGCCATACAAAATCTTTATTCAAACAACCTGTAGCATGCAACTGGCACCACAATAGTTGGATTAAAAGTTCATTGACAGCTTCCATTTGTTGATTTGCTGATTCCATCATCTTGAAGTTTTTCATGTCTGAGCACTCCTTTTTATTGCAACCCAAACAAAACGATTATTGATATACCATAATCGTTTTGTTGTTGTTCCATAATGGCAACTCTGGTTGTCCTATCGTCTCAATCATTACAAGCTGATCTAAAGTATTTGTTAAAAGTAACTCAAGGGCTTGATTAGCTTCTGGTGGCTCAATAGAACCAATTCCTTTGTTTGCCATACTCTGTTGAACTTCTGGAGATACAACGGATCCAACATTTCCCCAATATCCCCAGTTCATCACTTTAACTGCACATGAGAAAGACTGTGATAATTGACGGGCAAAAGCATCCATATACGTACAACCCGCTACATAATTACTTTGTCCTGGTAATTTCATAAATGAATTTAAAGAAGAAAAAAATAACACAAAATCTAATGATTCTTTAGCGAATACCTGTGCCATATTTACACTGATATTTAATTTGGGTGCAAGCCCTTTACAGAATTGTTGCTCATCCATATTTGCCAAACTACGATCAGACAAGACCAGAGCAGAATGAATGACTCCATCAATACGATTATAATGTTGCTTGATCTGCTGATATGCTAGCTGTAATTGATTAATATCTGTAGCATCCCCCGAAATATATAAAGGCTGTGGTCCCCAACGAGCCAGTCGATCTAACTGAGCTTGAATCTGTTGATTTTTTTCTTTTCTTCCTATCCATATCACATGGGCATTATACTTACGAATCATATATTCGCTCCATACTTCACCTATTCCGCCAGAACCACCAATAATCACGTAGACTCCACCTTGACGATATATCGTAGATGTGGTGTTTTGTTCATATTCGACAGCTAGTAATTCCTGACGATACCATTCATGTTCACGAAATAGATAAGCATCTCCTTGCGGATCAGGTGCAAGAGATAAAATACTTTCAATTGGAATATCTGCTCCTATTTCCATATCCACTAGACGAATATGCCAGTGACTATATTCTTTGGCAAGCGATCCAATATATCCATGTAATGCAGCTTGTGCGGGATTAATAGCATCAAATGGATGGATACTTTGTGCTTGATAGGTGAGTACAGTTACATGTAATGATCGGCTCCCATAACCAAGTGCTAACAAACTTTTAACGAAGCGAAAAAATAGAAGAACTTCTTTTTCTTGAAAAGTGATACTTTGTTGCTCACTGGCATATGGCATAGATTCCGAAGAAGCAGACCATATGATATGATCGATTTCTTTGAATATAGATAACTGATTATTTATGCCATCAATCGATTGATTAGGATCTAGAGACACTATATTTATATTTGGAATATACTGTGACCACATTTCTGACATGCTAGATTGATTATGGATATAAACGACAGTTTCTATAGACTCCGATAAATCTGTTGTAGGAATACTGTCGAGCATCTCCCACACTGGCGTAAACATCATTGTTGCTGTATTTGAAGTCGCCCGAGTATCTGTACTTGTATAAGGCTGCTCGGTAGTATGATCGGATTGCATGCGACGTGTAACAAATTCTTTTAATCGTATACATACGGTTCCTTGCTGATTGCAAATATTAATATCCAATCTAGGCATAGGATCATGAGAATGACTACCTGCACTGTATTGAATATGCACCCACATCTCTGGATCACAGTTCTCTACTACTTCGAGCCTTTGTAGAGCAAAAGGAAGAGACGGTACACTCATAGATGTATCAAATCCTGTAGTTAATCCTATAGAAGCTTGCAACGCCCCATCAAGCAGAGCAGGGTGAAGAATATAAGGTTGAATTGTATTTTTAAATACATCTGGTAAAGATAATTTAGCTATCAGTTGATTCGAACCTAAAGATACATGCTGTATGGTCTGATGAGCAACACCATAGGATAATCCCATCGCAGTAAATGCTCTGTAACATTCAGCAGCAGACCATTGTTTTAGCTGACAATCTTGTTGAATAGACTGGATATCGATGACTTCCTTTTGCAATGCAATATCAAATGTCGCTCTACCTTGACTACATAAGCGCCATTCTTGTTGATCTTGCTCACTATAAATCTCATAACTAATCTCTTCTACATGTTCCAATTGCAGATTAATATGCACTGATTTAGGCGCATGTTCGATAGAAATAGGATTCGCCCATACTATATGAGTTAATGCAAAAGACAAAGGCAGTTCAGTATTCGAACCTCTTGATAAAGGCATAGAGTGTTTGACTGCTTGTAAAGCCATTTCCAAATGAGCTGCTCCAGGCAATACTGCTATACCTTGTACTTGATGATGTTCTAAGAAAAATTCTTTTCCGCTAAATATAGATGTAAACTTCTGTTCTTGTAGTCTTGAATCATTATGATGTAATAAAGGATGAAGTAATTCTGCTTTAGTATCAGATTGAAACTGTAATGGGGTATCTATACTAGATACCGTTTCTGCTGGCTTATACCAATACTTTTCTTTGGCAAATGGATATACCGGTAAAGACATGCGTTGCGGGCGAGTCTCATTATCGTTATAGGCTAACGACCAATTGATATCTACACCCTGTACCCATAACTCTAATAATTGAGGATATTTTCTTTTGCGAATCCATGATGTCAGGGTAGCTTGCATATCCTCGTCTGACCATTGCGCTTTTATTGACTTACTATTTGTAGCATCGCCTTTATACACATTTGTAGATGTATCAATAGGATCAAGGCTCTGTTTTATATGTTGTTTCAATTCATCTATAGAGGACACTAGGATAGCCAGACGAAACTCCATTGCTTCCCTGCCAACTTGTAAAGTATAGGCTATATTAGATAATTGATTCTCATCTAGAGAAGAGCGTTCCAATTGTTGAAGCAAGCGTTTTGTTACTACCTGTAGCCGTTCTTCTGTACGAGCAGACAACAGAATAGCTACAGGACTGTTAGAATCCTGAGATACATAGACTGGTCGTTGCACAGATGTAGGAATATATTCTGCAACAACAAGATGTGCATTTGCTCCCCCTGCACCAAAAGAAGAAATACCCGCTATTCTCGGTATTTCTTCTTGACGACCATTAACTTCAATTTGTGGTCTATTCCATGTTGTTAATTGTTGTTGAACATGAAAAGGAGTCTGTTCAAACTTAATATTAGGATTCAATCTCTCCGAATGCAGAGATGGTACTAATTGATGATGTTGTAATTGTAATAATATTTTACTTAATCCCGCTATGCCTGCTGCACTTTCACAATGGCCAATATTAGACTTAATTGAACCAATAGCACAAAATTGTGTATCTGTAGTATCCTGTTCAAATGCTCTTCGTAATCCTTCAATTTCAATAGGGTCACCCAAAGCTGTACCTGTACCATGAGCTTCGATATAACTAATCATTCGTGCATCTATTCCAGATGTTTGAATAGCATCTGCAACAACTTTGGATTGAAGCGCTGGATTAGGAACCGTATACCCTTTTGTTTTACCACCTGCATTAATCATGCTACCTTTAATTACACCATAGATATGATCACCATCTTGTATGGCTTGATGAAGTGGCTTTAATACAATGGCTCCTACACCTTCTCCATCGACAAACCCATCAGCAGATTCTCCAAATGAACGGCATTGTTCTCCAGAGGAAAGCATATTTTTATCACATAATCGCTCATAGTGTACAGGATCAACAATCAAATTCACCCCACCAGCAATCGCACATTCACTGGTTCCACTATACAAACTATCTAATGCTAAATGAATAGCTGTTAATGATGATGAACAAGCCGTATCAACCGCCAGACTAGGTCCAACAAAATTAAAGCTATAAGAGACTCGATTGGCAATAGACCAGTACGATGATCCTGTAGGATAATTTCCATTCATCACACCTACAAACACGCCTACTTTTTGTGAATGACTGAGTTGTTGTGGAATATAGCCAGCATCTTCAATACAAGAGTACGCAATTTGTAAAAATTGTCGTTCTTGAGGATCCATTTGTTCTGCTTCTTTGGGAGAAATATAAAAAAATAGAGGATCAAAAGTATCGATTCCTTTGATAAATCCTCCCCATTTACTATAAGAGAATCCTGTTTGCCCTTTTTCAGGATGATAATGTTGTTGCCATTCCCAGCGATCAGCAGGTATTTCAGTAATCGCACTTTTGCCTTCTTGCAATTGATTCCAGAATTCAGTCATATCATCTGTTTGTGCATATCTACCGGCTAATCCAATAATAGCGATATCTGGCTTGATGGAATCCTTAGATTCTGGTGATGTGATCGTTTCAGATTCAAGTAATGGCTCTGTAGGAACAACAGAAGAAGGCTGAATAACTGGCTCTATCACATCTACTTTTTCCCCTAACATAGTTATCAACGCTTCATAACGATGAGTTATAAAATAATCCACTAATGTAGCTATAGTAGAGTATTCAAAAAAGAGCACGCTACTCACATGCTCTTCCATCACTTTATTAAGTTCATCTGTTAATTGAATAATCAAAATAGAATCCATACCGTACATTTCTAGTTCTTCACTGACATCTATACTATCGGGTTCCACTTCCAAAATCTGTCCAATGACTATTTTGAAATGGTCCATACTTTTCTGTTTTAATAATTCTTCAGTCTGATGCGGTACCATTGGTTTCGCAATGACTTTATTTGAGATATCTTCTATACTTTTAGATTGTTCAATGATTTCATTTTGATGATTGTCTTTTGGAGCGTTGTTCTCTTTTTTCTGACGAATCACCCCGTCACTTAAAGCCGTTATCACCTGTTGTCCCAAAAATTCAGTCTCTACAGTTGGATAAGCAATATGTTGATATCCCTCTTGTTCCAATACATTACGCCATTGTGCAGGAGTTAATAACGGACACCCCGGAATCCGTAATATAGGATCTTCGTATAACCACCATCCCTGAAGCAGACCAAAAGTAACATGATTAAATAGCGAATATTCAATAATTTCATTAATAATCATCATACCGTCTTTTTTCAATAATGCTTTGGCATTACGTAATGTTAAACGAATATCGCGCGTAGCGTGTAATACATTAGTAGCTACAACGATATCATAACCACCTATATCAATCTGTTGATTCAGCATGGACTCTTCAATATTTAGAAGATGATATGTTAAATAATCATAATGAATCCCATAATGTTTACGAGCATGATTAAGAAACGATTTGGAAATATCAGTATAAGCATATTCAGCTATATATTGCGTATACGGCTGTAATCTAGAAAATAAAAGCGCACTTGTTCCGCCTGTTCCTGCTCCAATTTCCAAAATGCGTAATGATTTGGACGGGATCGTCTGATCCATGTGTTCGATTTGAGCAATCACTTGATCGGCAACAATATGATTAAAATGATCTGCTATGTTATTGTTTTTGTAGATCCCTTCTACTAAATCCATAGAAGCGTGTGAAAACATCAAGTCTGTTGCTGGCTTATGACCATGCAAAATATCGGGCAGAGAAAGTAGCATCGTTTCAGCTAAGATAATTTTGGCACGCATATTAGAATCTTGTAACCATTTTTCTTTATAATCTGCCCAGTTGCGCCATAACTCATCCGTATTGATCAAAGGAACCGAATATTGTGTTAAAACAGTTGTAGTTTGTTGTAGCCACTTCATATACATTTGATTCGTTTTAGGAAGTAAGTCTAACAGTTCAGAAATAGGCATATCTGCTGTATAGCCTATTTTTTGCATCTGTACATATAATAATTGAACAAGCCATCGATTGAGTTCGTCTAACTGTTGCTGTTGATTGTATAGTTGTTCATTATCAGACATAAAAATCTCCCTTTTCTTATCATTGTATAATCATTAATTCGTGTTCATTGAGATGATACACATTACGTTCATCTATTTGTTTGACCAATCCTATTTGCTGAAATGGAGAGACAAGCAACCATTCTAACGCTTGCATAGCTTCTTGAGGTTCAATAGAACCAATACCCTGCTTGAGCATACGTTCACGATAATTTCTTGATGCTACTGTACCTACGTTTCCCCAATATCCCCAATTCATAACTTTTACAGAACAAGTCCAATGACTCGATAAATATTGAGCAAATGAGTCTTTAAATGTACATCCTGCTGCGTAATTACTTTGTCCTGCTGGTTTGGCAAATGCGTTGATTGAAGAAAAAAACAATACAAAATCAAGCGATACCTTTTGAAATACATGTTCTATACTAGCGCATACATTGACTTTGGCAGTTAATGCTCCTCGAAATCGTTCTTCATCCATCTGAATTACTGTATTATCTAACAAAGCAATCGCCGCATGAATAACACCGTTAATCTGAGGATAATGCTTTATTATTTCTTGATAGACACGTTCCAACTCATCGGGATTGGCTGCATCTGCACTTATATATTCAGGCGCTGTTCCATACTGTGATAAATGACGCAAGCTTGCTTCAATCTGTTGAGTGATACGACGTCTACCTATCCAAATAATCTTCGCCTGATACTCACGTATCATATACTCACTCCATACTTCTCCAATTCCGCCCGCACCACCAATCACTATATAGACGCCATTTTTACGATAAGCAGTTTGTTGAATAGCTTTATACTGAACAGGAATGAGTTGCTGTTCGTGCCACTGCGATCTGCGATAGCTGATTATATTACCATCAGGATTTGTAGGCAAAGAAAAAAGAAGTTGCCAATCTATCGTTTCTGTTTGCTCAAGATCAACCACACGAAAGCGCCAATTTTTGATTTCTTTAGCCAGCGAACCGATGAAGCCGCTAATACTACTTTGAATAGGTTTGACCTCTTCAGAAGGAAATACATATTGCGTATTCATAGTGACGATAGTCCATTCCAAACCATGACGATCATAATGGTGTTGAAGTAAACTTTTGATCAGTCGAAACAATCGAATAACGCCTTGTTCTTGTCCATATATGATAGCTTTACTATGAGTGGTCTCTAATGGGGGATCAGAAGCTATCCATACTATATGATCTAACTGATCATACAAAAGTATAGATTGATTGATAGAATCAATCGTCTGATCTGTGTCCCATTGCCACCGTATAGCATTCGGATAAGAAGAAATAGCATTCCACTGTATATCGGAACTTCCTATAACCAGTATTTTCTGTAAATTGATTATAGAAGTATCCAGAGCTACTATCTTATCTGTTGAGAAAGTATCCCAGATAGGTGCAAACATAGTTAAATGTTCAGGTAATTCAGTCCATACAGGTACAACAGTGGGTTCTAATAATTGTCCTTCTAAAGTTCTGGCTGTATATTTTGAAATGCGTATACATAGTTGCCCCGAATCATTATAGAGAGTAATATCTAACTTCTGCACTTTATCTTGAGCAGTTGTTCCTTCGCTCCAACAAATACGTGCCCACATCGTAGACGTACAAGCTTGAATATACTCTAACTCTTCCAAAGCAAAAGGTAACTGAGGTTTTCCTTTCAAATTCGTACCCTCTTGAGACATTGTAAATAGAATAGCGGCTTGGAATGCTGAGTCAAGCATAGTGGGATGCAGTATATAGTCTGATAACGTATTTTCTATCCGAGTTGGAAGCTTGATCCGAGCTACTGCTTGCTTCTGATCGATCCATAAATAATCGATACCTTGATGACTGTCGCCATAATTCAGCCCCCATTGATTCAGCTTTTTATAGCAGGTTGTATCATCCCATTGTTGTTCTGTACACAATCGTTTGAGTTCTTCAGGATCTATATTTAATTCATTAGATACAGAATGATTCTTCATAGTAACCATCCCGTGACCGCATATAGGAAGGCTCGAATCATGATGTCGCATAGCAATTTCATAACGTAGTTGTTCTTGTTTCTCAGAATGTAGATGAACCTGTACATCAATAGGTTTATCTGTAATATAGATAGGTTGATTCCATGTCACATGACGCAATACAAAGCCAGTACGCACTTTCGCTAACATCCCGCTTGCTTTTTGAAGCGCCGCAACAGCCATTTCCAAATAAGCTACACCCGGTAGAACAGCAATTCCTTGCACATGATGATGCAATAAAAAAAACTCTTCTCCTGTAAATGTAGATTGAAAAGAAATTTGGTCTGCTGTAGATCTATTTTGTTGTAACATCGGATGTGCTGCAATGTCGTTTAGCCTAGACTTTTGAGCTGTGGGTAGATTAGATTTCAGTCGAAATGTGCTACGCTGAAATGCATATAAAGGTAAACTGACTTTAGTATAAGATTGATTGTCATACACTACATCCCATCGAATATCTACACCATTCAGCCATAATTGTAATAATTGCTCTTCATAATCGCCATCTAAGCTAATTAAAGATTCTTTGTTAGTTATCATGCTCTGTGCAATCAGATCTTCCACTAATGTAGATGAATCATACTCTGCACCGACTAGATAGGCTAACCAATCGGAAGGATGATCTATTTCGTTTAAAGTGCGATTATGCGTATATAGTATAGAGTAATTATGTTGCTTATTTATATTATTTAGTTGTTTGGACAATGAATAGGCTATTTGTTCATCGTTCTGATTAGAATAAAGAACAATTTCTAAAGCATCTTGTTTGCTAATGATCTCATCGTCTAATAAATCTATTAATTCTTGCCATGCTTGATGATCAAAAGTATAAGGCTCAGACAAATTCCATTTTTGTTTCAGTTTGCGTAAAGAATGCACAATAATCAACAACAGCATCATGTTGATATGAGTGATAGGATAATCAGACTTTATTTGTTCGTCTTGAATAAGACATTTCACAATATCGATGTTATATTTTTCCTGTGTGATCTTATTCCATTCATCTAGCAATGATTTAAACGTATACTGATGAGCATATAATATTTTAGCTTTTGTTATATATTCTTGTTGAACAAGTAATATATGTTGATCTTGTGCAAGTTCTGATAGTTGCTTGGATAGATATTGAACGTATTGAGCATCCCCTATCAAAGGCATAATAGACTGACCATTTCCTATATATAAAGGAACAGAGGGGCGCTTAAAAACAATCTCTTCTTTATTTTGTTGATTAAGCAATAGCTTGATAATCGTTGTGATCGGTAAAACCTCACTAATGGCTAGTCCAACCCATGTGCCTTTGCCAAATACGGTAACCCATTCTGGTGTTCTCGTTAATTCAATCAACATACAAGCATAACTATACCCGCTTATAAATGTATATAATTCGCTATTCTCTTCAAGCCAAATATCCTGATAATATCCTTCAATCTTTTGAGAATCTTCTGTAAATTGTTGAAGAATATTTAGCAGTTCTGCTTGTTTTTGTTTGTATAAATGATTATTTATAGCACTTGATGTGATATCAGCATACCCTTTCCAAGATGAGAATCTGGTATCTAAGCTCCAATTAGGCATTTCAGCTTTGACAATATGAGAAGCAGCGATTTCCAACCATTTTTTGATGTCGTTGATAGATGAGACGGTACTACCTACTCGATAAGAAAAAGATTCTCTACCTTGCAAAAGAGTTCGACAAATATCCTTCAACGAATATTCATGTTCATCTATATTCTGAATCCAACTTTTCCAGTTCTCAATCAATTGCTTAAGACTTGGAATAGTTTTAGCAGATAATACAATAAATGGAGCGGGTGGTGTACTGAGTGAAGATTCTACAACAGCATCCCTTTCACTAACAACTGAACGATACTCTTCTAACAAGACATGAGAATTAACACCACCAAATCCAAAAGAACTTATTCCTGCTCGTAAAGGTTGATCTGAATCTATGCGTTCCCATACACTACATTTTGTAGTGACTTGAAATGGAGTTGATTCAAAATCAATAATAGGATTAAGGGTTTGGATATTTAGAGATGGCGGTATCTTTTTGTGCTTCATCATCATTAAGACTTTAATTATTCCTGCCATTCCAGCTGCACTTTCCAAATGTCCAATATTGGTTTTGACAGAACCGATCTGGCAAAATCCGTTATTTAAAGTATCTGTCCGAAAAGCTTGAGTTAACGCTTCGATTTCGATAGGATCACCTAATGATGTACCTGTACCATGAGCTTCTATATAATTTATAGTCGATGCTTTCACACCAGCAGATTGATAGGCAGCTTGAATAACTTTTTGTTGAGCTTCCATTTTGGGAGCAGTCAAAGAAACACTTTTACCTACATGATTAACAGCGGACCCTCGGATCACTCCATAAATATGGTTCCCATCTTCTATCGCTTGATCAAGTCGCTGTAATAACAGTACAGCCACCCCATCACCAGGTACATAACCATTCGCTTGTTGATCAAATGTTTTGCACTGTCCATCTGGACTAAGCATTCTAGACTGAGCAAAGGAAACATATTTCATCGGATGTAAATTTAGATTAACGGCCGAGGCGATAGCATAATCACAATCATGATCAATCAATGCGCGTCTGGCTTCATGGACAGCCACTAGAGATGAAGCACAAGCGGCGTTAATCGGCATACTCATTCCTTTTAGATTTAAAATGTATGAGATTCGATTAGTTAACAAACTTTCATATGTACCTAAGCAGGCATAGCTATCTATATTCTCATGATTCAAACTGCTTATTTCTTGTAAATAATCAGCTGACATGATACCTGCGTAGACAGAAGTAATTTGTTGTTGCAAATGTAATAATGAAATACCAGAATCCTCAATACAGTGCCAGGTCTCCTCTAACAACAATCGTTGCTGAGGATCCATGTTGTTTACTTCACGTGGCGAAATATTGAAGAATCGATGATCAAAATCGTATACATGATCTATCGCTCCACACCATTTACTATTGGTTTTGCCTGCTTTGAGCACATCGGCAGAGTAATAGTCTTGAATATTCCAACGATCCGCAGGAATTTCTTGAATAGAATTAACACCTGCTTCAAGATTGTCCCAAAATTCATCATATCCGTTCGCATCTGGAAAACGACAAGATATTCCTACAATAGCGATATCTGTTTTTTTCGAGTCCATTACTCTTCACCTCCGTGAAATTAAGGTTTCATAATACCTGCAAAACGAAGCAAATATGAAAATGATGGTGATTTATCACTATAGCCTGATGTGGTTAGCATTTGGGCTTCGAGAAGATTTGGACAATGACCCATACGACGAAAAGCAGCATTACGTAATTTGATAAAAGAACTATTTTTAACAAACCAACAGAAAGTATGTGCTGTGCTATTTTGCTGAATTAACTTTACATATTTACGTCTTTTCTTTTCGTAAGAACGTAACATCGATTCAGAATAATTTTCAGTAGACAATGCTTCTGTTAACGTTTGACTAAGCTCCATCGCACCTTGAATCGCCAGATTCATGCCTTGTCCTAGCGCTGGGCTCAATGCATGACAAGCATCACCCAAAAGAACTGCACCGTCTACAGCCCACTTATCTGTCTCCAGATAAAATGCAGGTATAGACTGAACTTGTTTGAAATCGGTGATCTGTGTTAACTCTTGCTGAAGATGTGGACAAAGAGATACAAGCAATTGACGCAAAGAATCAATCCCGTCGTCTTTGATACTCTGCCATAGCTCTTTACGAAGTGCGAGATAGACACGAGTACGTTTACCAGGCAAAGGAAATACACCACAGCTTACCCCGCTTCCAAAAAAGAAACTGGCTTCTGCTGGTGGCTCTTCTTCCATATGAAAAGTAAAAGCAAACATTTTAGCTTTTTTCTCTTCATATGGATATAGATGATGCTTAATTCCTAATTGTTCCCTAATCTTAGACTTAATACCGTCTGAACCTACTACGACTTTGCTATGAATGATCATAGCTTCTCCATCAGTCGTTGCTTCTAGCCCTATCACTTTTCCATTATCGTATAATAGCTGCTGAGCATTGACTCCAGCGTAGAAATGAACATTAGGAAGAGCAACCGCAGCATTAAATATACCTTCATGAATTTTATGATGATCTCCATTTAAAGCATATTGAATAGGAATATTCATTGTGCTGTAATCTCCAGTAAAACAGCGTTTCCCACCTACTGTTCCATAATGAACTTTAGTTACCAGTGCACAATGCTTACGAATTTCAGGAAGTACATCTAGCCCTTTTAAAAGTTCTATCGTAACAGGCTGTAAAAAATCACCTTTCGGTATAGGCTTAAATTGTTTTAAACGCTCTACTAAAGTAACATCATGACCTTTTTTGCCCATAGCTAGAGCTAATGCTACACCTGCAATTCCACCACCGACAATCAATACATCTGTATTTATATGCATTCATTTGACTCCTTCACCTTAGGGTTATTGGTATCTACTGGTTATGAAGCAGGCGATGATTTAGTAAATCCGCAGTTTCGTTCATTAACTTATCTGCTATCTGGTCTACATGTCTTTGTTGCCAGTGTTCAAGTAAAGTGCCTTGTACCCACTGATTAAATGCACCTAATGCAGGTCCGCAGTATACTTGATAATCTACTTTGGATTCCTGATCTCCATGTAATGCCAACTCTGTAGAGTAGGTAAAATACCACTTAAACAGCAAAGCCATTTTTGCTTTGGGGCTACGTTCAGCACGTTCAATTTCTTGCGTACTATGCGTTTTTTTTACATCATCATAGATATCTGCAAAACTTTTTTTGAAATATTGTTCTTGTAATCTTGCTTTGGTCTTCTCATCAATATCTTCAATTGCATTATACTGACGATATAATTCATATAATTTATTGGCACGTGCTGGAAAATATAACCCCTTTTTTAGCACCTGTACTTTCGCTCCTAATTCAAACATATCTCCAGCAGGTGCATATTCTGTATCTTGTACATTAATGTGTTGAAGTAATTCTTTTACTGTTGTACTGGTTCCCGCTTCGACAGTGCATTGATTAATAGAGCCTGTCAAAATGAAATCGGCTCCCATAACGAATACTGCTGCCGCCGCTTCTGGTGTACCAATCCCTCCAGCAGCGCCTACTCTTATTTTTCGAGGATATGAGTATTGTTTCATGATTGTGGTTCTCAGACTAAGGAGTGAAGGCAATAAAGCCATCATAACTGCACTATCCGTATAACCACCTGAATCTGCCTCTGCACAAATATCATCTGCCATTGGGATTTTTTTAGCCCAATTTGCTTGTTCCGCTGTAATGTGTCGACTTTGCACCAATTGATCTAATATATGTTGAGGTGGTGGACTCATAAATAAAGTCGCTATCTCTGGACGTGAACATTTAGCGATGATGCGATGAGAGGTCTTTATTTCACCATTAGAATTAAGTGATACACCAGACACCCGATAGTATACAAGCGCTGTTGTCATCGTTAAAAACCCTTTGGCTTCTATGATATTTACTTGATGCTTTAATAAAAGTTCGACCAATTGTTGTTCCATATCTGGTTGAACTTGATTATGTAAAAAATTCACTCCGTACGACTCTCCATGCCGAAGTGTTTGCTGGACGGCAACAATATCAGCTTCAATCCGTTCCATCGTTAGTCCTCCAGTGCCTAGAAAAGCAAGGCAACCAAAAGAGGCTAATGTACTCACCATACGTACAGATGCAATTCCGCCGTACATTCCACCAGCTATATAAGCCAATTTGAGATTGTATTCTTTTTTAAATTCATGACAACCTAGTGTAGAAGCATCATAACGGTGTGCTGTTGATGTAGGCACTTCTTGTTGCGGTGGCTCTACAATGGATTCTTCTATAATCAATGGGCTAGCCTCCCGCTGAATGGCTGCCACCATATTAGTAACCGCTTTTCCAGGCCCTACTTGGATAATTTCTTGTACTCCTTTTCCCATTAAGTAACGTATACTATCTGTCCACTGTACGGATGAGGTGATTTGTTGAATCATACACTCATATAGATTATTGGATTCATAGGGACGCGCATATACATTTGAAATGACAGGGATAGCAGGCATATTAAAATGAAATTGCTTTAGATAATCAGCAAATTTTTGTTGCACGTTTGCCATATACCTAGAGTGAAAAGCTGCACTGACTTTAAGCATTACATAATTTGTAGCTCCCTGTTGTTCAAATATAGATTGTGCTTGTACAAGATCATCTTTAGGCCCGGAGATCACAATTTGTGAAGGTGTATTGAGATTAGCTATATCGATAGTGCTAAGTCGGTTTTCTTTTAAAATTCGTTCTATGCTAGCCTGATCAAGACCGACAACCGCTGCCATTGCCCCACCGTTTGCTTCTCCCATAAGTGCGCCCCGATATTGGACGATTTTTAGACCGGTTGCAAAATCAAACACGCCTGCTGCTAATAATGCATTGAATTCACCTAGGCTATGGCCAGCTACGTAATCAGGAGTCTTGTTCTCTTTTATCATGGTGTAGTACATAAGTGCATTGACTACGTATAGTGCTGGTTGAGTAAAAGAAGTATGTCCGATTTGATTTTGAGTATCCTTTAGACAAAGTTCTTCCATCGAATAGCCAAGGATTTCATTAGCTTGAGCTATTAACTCTGGAAATTCAGCAAAATATTCTTTACCCATACCTTTATATTGTGATCCCTGTCCTGGAAATACATAGGCTCTCATAAGCTGTTCTCCTCCTTGTGATTGAGACGGTACAGATGAATAAGGTGTGGAATGATGAACCCTATTCGATTGATTGAATAGACGTTCTATATTCACGTTCTCATCCAAAGCAGGACCAAGAATGACCGTTGTGGATGATAAAGAATGAGTATTTAGATTGCGTTTGACTAGAGTTGATAATGTTCCTCCAGGGCTATTATCGATATACATATGTGGAGCAGAGGATTCTATATATTGAATCGTTTGTTGGAATAAAATAGGTTGCCTTGCTACTTGCCAAAAATGGTCTGGTTGGATAGCTGTAACTAAACCTCCTTGCAAACATGACAAGTAAGGGATGGTCGGTTTTTGAAATGATATGGTTCTTAAAAATTCTAAATACGGTTGCTCTGCTGGATCAATAGCAGGTGAATGAAAAGCAAATGATACAGGTAGTAACTGGCAAGCGATAGATTGTTGAGCAAGATATTTCTGAATGATTACTAATCTATCTACAGATCCAGAAATAACAAAATGCCCGTCATAGCTGACGGACACCAGTGTACAATATTCTATGTCTGGTAGTTGATCATAGATAGAAATAGGTGATAACACAGTTAACATAGACCCCGTCGCACAATACTGTTCAAAACATTTGGCTTGCTGGATCACGCATCTAAGAGCAGTTGAAGCATCTAACACACCTGCAATCGTAGCCGCTGCAAATTCACCAAGACTACTTCCTAACACATAATCCGGTCGTATTCCACGTGTAATTAATACTTGTGCTAATGCATATTCCACCATGAAAATAGCAGGATGCGACAGCAAAGTACGTGTGAATTGCTGGCTATTGCGAAATTCATTATTGTAAATCGTATGTACAATAGAAATATCAATCATTTCTATCACTATTTTGTCCAAATCAAGCATAATCTGACGATACTGAAGATCTTGATCAAATAATTTTTTGGCCATTTGATAATATTGAGAACCTTGACCGGAAAACATAAATATATTTTTTTTATTCATCGGATACCTCCCGTCTATGTTGGATAATTTGCTTCATTTTGAGACAAAAATGGCCTCGAAGGCATAGCTCTCCCAGGTCGTCTACTGTTATGTACACTACGAAATTTTTTACATATTTTCCTTTGATTTTATGTAACGTGCCGAAACAACGATTAGATATCATCAAAAGATTGGGTATAACTAAAGATAAAATAATTTGCCTGTTAAGTAAATACCTTTTTGTGTAAAATAAGTAACTTAAAGCGATTTAACATTTGATGTAAACTTGATGAATAGTGAACAAAAAGACGTACTTTATATCCATTTATTTGAATATTATGAAATAATAATAATTTTTATATATCCGTTAACAATATAATGCAAACGATTGTGCGTGTCAATATTCAACAAAAAAACTGACCCTTGAAACAAGGATCAGTTCGGTATACGTTGATTATTTGGAAAGTTCGATATAACGTTCTACTTGTGCAACAACTTCTTCAATAGATGCACCTTCTACGCTCACGATTGGGAAATCATACAATCCAGTGTCACTATCATTTTGAACACGAACAACACCTACATCGTATCCTTTTAATTCTTGATCGCTGTTGACTAGATCAACTTGATGTCCTTTACCTTCTAATACTTCTTTAATATCGTCAAATGGTTTTTCTACAGCAATTTTAGCCATGATAGTTACCCTCCAAAAGTATATTTTTATATTTCGTTATGCTCTATTCTATGATTCACCAACTATATGTATAATGAACCATATTGTGCAATTTGGTATACTAATGTGAATTGTATTTATCCATTTTCGGCTATAGTGCGGATAACTTAATATAGTAAGGAGTTTAGGATAGTGAAGGTATTATTTCAAAATGAAGCGCAACTCTCTGTATATGAAACAAACGAATTTTATCATGAAAAAGGATGGTTTCGGATTCTTCAATTTGCGAATGAAGATATACAAGGGGCAATCGATCTGCATCATCCAGAGCGTATCCTTTTTGAATATCCACGTGCTATGATTCATCTCATGGAGCTTAACAATTCAGAGTTTCAAGATGTGTTTGTGATTGGTCATGGAATAGGAACGATTGCGAGTCACTATCCAGACAACACCTTTCGGATTGCTGAGATTGATCCTTTGGTAGTAGAACTGAGCCAGACTTATTTCAATTATGCGATAAATAATGTACGCATCGGAGATGGCAGAGCATTGCTTTCGTCAGAGAACGATCATCAGTATGACTATATTATTTTAGACGCTTTTACGACAGAAGGTACTCCGCAACATTTGATCTCTTTATCATTTTTTCAAATGACTGCTACCAAGTTACATGATAAAGGGTACTTGATGATCAACCTGATCGGTAAAGCGAATCATGATCGGCTTATCAATGCGATCTCAACGACGTTGTATGAGGTCTATCCACATGTACAATGTTTCGCTCTACCTGCTGAAGGAACATCTGATATGCAAAATATGATTATGATCGCTGGTTATCAGCCTATACGATATCAGGGTCGTCATATGGCTGGTTTTGAGAGTAAATCACTAGGACAGGGCTATATTATTGAAGATGAATAAAAGGATATCGAAACACAAAAAGGACTTGTTATGGTACAGACGAGCAAGTCCCTTTTATGTTTCTGGTTTTTACACAGAGTATATGAATGTGATTTGTAAAAGGAACAGGGGTATTGTATAAAGCATATTATGAACCGTTCTGAGTCCATACTTCATTCGCTGTCTCGATCACCAGACGAATCTTATCCCACTGTTCTTCTTCGGTTAACATATTGCCTTCTTCAGTCGAAGCGAATCCACACTGCGTGCTTAGACAAAGTTGATTCAGATCTACCACTTGTGCGGCTTCAGCGATTCTAGCTTTGAGCATTTCTTTGCTTTCAAGTCCACCATGTTTGGTAGTAACTAACCCTAGAACAACAAACTGATCTTTAACAAATCGTAACGGCTCAAATCCACCAGAACGTTCGTTATCATATTCTAGAAAAAAAGCATCGACTTGTGCATGTGCAAATAAAGTCTCAGCAATCGGCTCATACCCGCCTGCGGCAAACCATGTGGAACGAAGATTACCCCGACACACATGTAGCGCAATCGTCATGTCTTCTGGACGATGAGCTATACTTTCATTAATTAACCGTACATAATCTTCGGCTAATTGATCAGGATCAAGTCCACGACTACGCAAATGAACACGATGTCTACCACTGCATAGCGTTCCCCATGTGGTATCATCTAGTTGTAAATAGCGACAACCGGCATCATAGAATGCTTGAATTGCTTGTTGATAGACCGCAATAATGTCTGTAAACAGTTCTTCTTGATCCGAATAGACATCATTACCGTTATAGTGTTCTACAAAATGAAATAGCGCTGGTGAAGGAATCGTCATTTTGGCTATACGATCTCCAGACAACTGTTGTAGTTCATGAAAATGAGCTAACATCGGATGATTAGCAAAAGAAATTTTATCTACAATTTGAAAACTTTCTGTGCGTGTTTTGCTATCTTGTCCACCTGTGCCTTGATTGAGATAAATTTTCTGAGTGCCTTGAATACCCAGAAAGAAATCTAGATGCCACCACGAACGATGAAATTCTCCATCTGTAATCACTTGTAGTCCTAACGCTTTTTGCTTTTCTACTAATTGAGCAATTTCTTCATATTCAATCACTGCTAATTGATCAGCTGTAATTTCGCCTTGTTCATATTGCAGACGAGCGTCTTTCAGATCGTCCGGTCTAAGAAAGCTTCCAACGATATCATAGCGAAAAGGAGGCTTATTTCGTTTGGTGCCGATGACTGGATTGAGCATAGAATCCTCCTGTATAAGTGTAATCATAATAAGAATTGATTCAGATCAAGTAAGTTCTGAGAGATCATATCATTCAGTAGTTCGATATATTGAGCGGTAATATCACTAGGTTGTCGATCTTTATGAGCAATCCAACCAATCGTTACCGTTTCATTGGTTTCGACAGGAACAGAGATTAACTGATTTCCATTAAGTTCGGATACTAAAATACCTGTTCCTACAGTATACCCATCTGTGCCCATTAATAGATTAGATAATGTAGCTCGATCGCTCACTTTAATACTTTTCTCATTGCTCCGAATACTAAGCATTTCTTCTGAAAAGTGTAATGAATTGTTAACCCCTTGTTCAAACGTAATATATGGAAAACCTAACAAGTCATCTATTTTCACGGTTTCTTTCTGCGCCAAGGGATGTGTACTGCGAATCAGAATATGAGGACTTGTATTAAACAACGGGGTGAATTTGAGATTTCCGTCACTAAATAGTTTGTTCATCACTTTGAAATTACGTTCATTGATATACAAAATTCCAATATCACTTCGCAGAGAACGAACATCCTCAATAATCGGATATGTCTGTGTTTCTCTTAAATGAAAGCTATATTCGCTGACATCACTTTGCTTCATGAGTTTAACAAAAGCGTCTACAACAAAAGCATAATGTTGTGTGGATACAGAGAAATGAATTTGTGTGCGATTTTTACCATGATAGCGATTCTCGATTAATTCAGTCTGTTCTATAATCTGACGTGCATAACCCAGAAATTCCATTCCATCGATAGAAATACTGATTCCTCGATTGGTACGATCAAAGATAATAATACCTAACTCATTTTCAAGTTCTTTAATCGCATTGGAAAGGCTCGGTTGAGAGATAAAAAGACGTTTGGCTGCTTCATTCATTGAACCGCAGTTAGCGATTTCGATAGCATACCGGAGCTGCTGCAATGTCAACCGTATTCCTCCTTTTCCATCCTTTTCAATATTTATGATAGAGTACTTCTAGTCTGATCCTGTATTTACATCTAATCGTAGCATATATGTTCAACTGTAAAAAATCAAAAGCTTTTGTTATTTCTCTATTGATCCACTGTATGACAAAACAAAAAGCAGTTCTCCTTAATGATCGAAGAACTGCTTATCTATTTTATTCTGATGTAATTTATAACGCCTGATTAATCCGAGTATTTTCTTCTAGATCACGATATAGCTTTCGCTCGATATCTTTTGCTCTCATCGGCTTACCATAATAGTAGCCTTGAATTTGAAAACATCCTAATTGAGATAACAGTTCTACTTGCTCTTCAACTTCTGCTCCTTCTGCTATCACATTCATATTTAACTGTTGAGCCAATTCTATGACTGAACGGACAACAGCAACATTACGTGGATTGGTACCAATATCATGGATCAATGAACGATCGATTTTGATAAATTGAAAAGGAAAGCGTGTAATAGTTCTCATTGAGGAATATCCTGTCCCGAAATCATCAACAGCTAAAGCAATGCCCATATCGACAAGCGATTTACATACTTTTAGAATTTGATCTTCTTCACGAATGGCTTCGCTTTCTGTAAATTCGAGACACAGTAGATGAGCTGGCAACCCGGTTTCTTTGAGAATACATTCTACTTTTTTGGCAAAGTTAGGATCACTTAGTTGACTAGCGGATACATTGACCGACATTTGCAGATCAGTATGTCCTTCTTTGATCCATAATGCCGCTTGCTGAGCAGCTTCTTTCATCACCCATTCTCCAATTTGCCGGATCGCTCCATTTTGTTCGGCTATCGGAATAAAATCTACTGGTGACACAATCCCTAGATCAGGTGAACTCCACCGCAATAAAGCTTCTACGCCAAATACTTGTTGAGTATGGCTATTCACTTGAGGTTGATATACAAGCGAAAATTCTCCACGATGAAGAGCGTTCTCTAATCCTTGTTGTAGCAATAAATGTTTTTCAGCTAATCGTTTCAATTGTTTGGTAAATAAGTGATATTGATTTCGACCTGAGCGTTTGGCGACATACATAGCTGTGTCTGCATGACGTAGTAATGTTTCTGAATCTTCGCCATCATCCGGAGAAATACATATCCCGATACTACAAGAAACTCTATAATATTTTCCTACAATGACCACTTGCTCTTCAAAAGCATGAAGAATCTGATTGGCTATCCCAATAGCAATCTCTTCACCTTCATCAGGAGCCAGTTCAATCATAATCGAAAATTCATCTCCACCCATACGAGCGACAACAGCATGAGCAGGAACATATTGTTGTAACAACTGAGCCACATGTCTTAACAAAATATCTCCAGCTGAATGTCCCATCGTATCATTGATCCATTTGAAATGATCCAGATCAATTTGCATAACAACCACTTTATTACTCTGCTGATTGATATTATCTACAGCCATCCATAATTTACGGTTAAATTGAAAGCGATTAGCTAGTCCTGTAAGTGGATCATTGTAAGCTAGTTCGATTAGTTGAGCTTCATTTAGCTGTTGAGCTGTAATATCACGTACTAATAGATAACAATACAGTTCACCATCAATCTCCAAAAAGTCATTATTCACTTCGACAATGTAAGACATTCCCGTCAAATTGCGGATCTGGACTTGAGAATTCTGTAATATCGTACGATTTTCAAATGCTTTTTTTAAACGATCTCGATAAT
Source organism: Paenibacillus nuruki (assembly GCF_001721045.1). GTDB lineage: Bacteria > Bacillota > Bacilli > Paenibacillales > Paenibacillaceae > Saccharibacillus > Saccharibacillus nuruki. The sequence continues at coordinate 107,592 of NZ_MDER01000038.1, forward strand.
TATCTTTATCTTCATGCTGGATCATTGCCAAAATATCAATTTCACCTTGAGATTCAGATACCGCTGTTAATAAGCGAAATGCAGGATTAGCTTCGACTGCGATACCATCTCGATTCATCAAAGCAATACCGCTACTCGATAATGTAAATAAAAGCTTATACCGGCGTTCAGCTGCTGCCAGAAAGTTATATTTGTGCATTGCAATATGAAGGGTAATAGCGAGAATCATCCCTGCGTATGCGGGCAAACTTGCGATAGGAAAAAAACTGATCTCGCCACAGAAAGAAGTATACACAAAAGTAACCACTAACCATATGGCTGCCACAATACTTCCTCGAATGATCGTTGCCATCATACGTTTCTCACGTTGATACAATAGTGATCCATTCATCTTGCGGTAACTAAGGACTACAAATGTAATAAGAGTAGTCAAGCTATAAAGAGCAATAATAATAAACATCAGATCAAATGACAACGTACGTTCTTCGACGCGCCAGTATTCACTTTGTGTAATAGAAATATTAAATAAGTAAGGATATCCATTTAGCAAAGGAATACCTATAAGTGGAATACAAGCTAGTAAATGAACAATATATTTAGGAATAAGCAAACGACTCAAATTAGCAAAAAAGTAAATCAGTAAAGTCATTGCTAAAAAAGATAGATTATAGCCTAAAAATGAAAAAATCATTTGTCCATATTGAAACTCTAAAGTATGCATTAAAAAATCACTTAAAAAAATTAATCCCAATGTAAACATAACCAGCATCGTTAGTCGATGCAAAGAATGTTTGGGGTTTCTCAAAATTACGTTTATCGCTAAAGTCGTAAGAAATAAAAAGGGTAAAAACAAGCTCACTAAACTGATCAAAAAAATAAACATAATCGTATCCTCCAACCTAACGTTACTATAACGTTATATCTTAAATATCGAACAATATAGACAAAAAGATTAGGGTTAGAGGCAATTTTCGACATACTTCGATCATATTTATATCTTTTAATCCTTTTTATACCATAAAAGTATTCATATGTATTATATTATTCATTTATTTATGAGTATCCAAAGAAAAAAACTACCTCTAATTTAAAGGTAGCTTTGATCCTATTTCCAAATAATATGGTGCACTGATTTATGATGTATGTGTGCCTGTTGGTCTTACTATAATCTCATTAACATCTACTTCTTTTGGTTGCTGTATTGCATACAAAATAGCGTTAGCAATAGCATGAGCTGGTATGGAGATACGGCGATATTCGATCATCGTTATACGAGCTTGTTCATCCGATATGCTATCAGCCAATTCAGATTCAGTAACCCCTGGAGAAATTAGTGTCACTTGAATATCTCCCCTTGATTCTTGACGCAATCCTTCTGTTATTGCACGTACTGCAAATTTAGTCGCACAATATACTGAGGCGGTTGGACTCACTTCGTAAGCCCCTATAGAAGCTATATTTATAAAATGACCTGATTTTTGTTGTTTCATAACTGGTAAACCGGCTGCAATTCCATGTAACACTCCACGAATATTGACGTCAATCATTCGATTCCATTCTTCTACTTTATAACTATTCAATGGAGACAAGGGCATGACCCCAGCATTATTGATGAATACATCAACTTTTCCGAATTTTTGCTTGGCAAAATCGACGAATGCTTTCATCTGCTCTAATTGTGTTACATCAAGAGTATAATACTCTGCCTGTCCTCCTGCTGCTCTGATTTCTTCGACGACATGTTCTAAGCGATCTGTACGTCGTGCTCCTAATACTACATAAGCTCCTGCTTCAGATAATACCCGTGCAGTGGCTTCTCCAATGCCACTACTAGCTCCTGTAATCAGTACAACTTTTTTTGAAATCATATTCATTTTTATCATCCTCCCTCATTCTTGAACCTAGTGTATAATAGGAGAACTCTGTTAAATAGATGAGCATTTATACTAGGATTTTTTATCCTAGTCTATTCATATTGAATATATGTATAAAATAATTTATAGGAGGTTACTATGCTAGAATTAGATCGTCAATTGGAATTAGGAGCTTTTCTCAAAAATCGTCGTGCTCGGATATTGCCTGCACATGTAGGATTACCTGAAAATGGACGTAGACGTACCTCTGGGTTACGTCGTGCTGAAGTAGCTATGCTGGCTGGAGTAAGTATCGATTGGTATACCTATCTTGAGCAAGGAAGAGATATTCAAGTTTCTAATCAAGTCTTAGAAAGTATTGCTCGTGTTCTTCAATTAGATGATTCTGAACGTAAGCATCTCTTTTTGTTAGCTCATCGTCAATTACCACCGGAGACTGAACGCCCTCCTTTGCAAGTGAGTGATACGTTGCAACGTTTTCTAGATCAATTAGGTCATGCTCCTGCTTGTGCTATAGATGCGAAGTTAAATATCGTAGCCTGGAATAGAGCCTTCTCAGTTGTGTATGGCGATTATGATCATTTCAATACACGAGAACGTAATTTATTATGGCAAACTTTTATGTCTCCTGCATTTTTGGCTTTAAAAGGATCTCAGTGGAAAGATCATGCTCTTCGCCTTGTTGCTCAGCTTCGTGCACACTATGCCCGTTTTATCGAAGATAATTGGTATGCTGATTTTATTCTTGATCTTCAACAGCACAGTATAGAATTTCAACAATTATGGGAATTGCATGAGGTTTTGGATGCTCCTGAAGGACGTAAACTGATACATCATCCTGTAGTCAAAGAATTAGCATTTGAACATATTTCATTTCAATCTATAGATGTTCCAGATGTACAAATTTTAGTAAATATAGCGTTACCCGAATACGATACAGCTCAAAAATTAGCGCTATTACTGAATCAGAAGTAGTTAAACACTACTTTTATTCAGTAATAGCCGTATTATTTTGTATTTGTATCTATTATAGAGATGTGTTATTCATTTTTTCTGGTTGAGCGTCGAATTTTTCTTGATTTTGCGTATGATGCGAGTAAATTTGGTTTTACTATTATGAATTTTTCATATGTTGAAATTATATTTATAGTCGTTGGCATATCGTTGGTGATCGAAAAAAATGATTATCTATTAGAATTGCTCCCTTTTTCTAACAAAAACAAAAAACCACTGAAAATAGCTAAATATGAGCTATTTTCAGTGGTTTATCATTTAATTATTCTATTTTCTAGCAATTACATGCTATTATTCTTCTTTTCTTGTTCTCTTAGTTCAATTCTGCGAATTTTGCCAGAACTGGTTTTCGGTAGATCGCTCACAAATTCGATTTTACGTGGATATTTATAAGGGGCTGTCCACTCTTTGACGTGAGTTTGTAGCTCTTTGATTAATTCATGCGTCTCTTCGACTCCATCTTGTAGCACGATAAATGCTTTAACTACATGACCACGAACTTCATCAGGACTGGCGACTGCTGCACATTCTTTCACTGCTTTGTGCTTCATCAAAGCTTCTTCTACTTCAAAAGGCCCTATCGTATAACCGGAACTGATAATAATATCGTCGCCACGACCTTCAAACCAGAAATATCCGTCTTCGTCTTTCCAAGCACGATCGCCAGTTACAAAATAATCGCCATGAACGTTGACCTGTTTACGTTCTGGATTAAGGTAATACGTCTGGAACAAGGCAGGCATATCCATTCGTACAGCGATATCTCCTACTTGTCCAGCTTTTACAGGTACACCTTCTTCGTCTACTACTTCTACTAATCCTGGTGACATCGATTTACCCATAGAACCTAAGCGAATTTCGGTATCGATCAAGTTCCCGATCAACAAGGTACTTTCAGTCTGTCCATAACCATCACGAATCGTGATATCGAAATGTCGCTTAAAGGTATGAATGACTTCTTGGTTAAGCGGTTCGCCCGCAGAAACAGCACTACGCAAGTTAGGTAATTTATGTTCATGTAACCCTTCGATTTTGGCCATAATCCGATACTCTGTCGGTGTACAGCAAAGCACTTGGATATTGTAATCATGAAGCAAGTGCAAGTAACGTTTGGGATGAAATGTTCCATTATAGACAAATCCAGTCGCTCCATTACCTAGAACCGATAAGAAAGGACTCCAGATCCACTTCTGCCAGCCCGGTGCCGCTGTTGCCCATACACTATCGGTATCACGAATATCAAGCCATGGTGAAGTAATACGAAGGTGAGCATATGCCCAACCATGAGTATGCACTACGCCTTTAGGATTACCTGTTGTGCCTGAAGTATACGCTAGAATCGCCATATCATCACGGCGAGTATCTGTAGCTGTAAATTCTTCAGATTGTCCATTCATCAGTTCATCCAGTCCAACCCATTGATCTGACAAGGCAATCTCTTCATTAGATACAGCAATACGATGCTTCCAAGAAGGTAACTCGTCTTCAATTTTGTCGACTTCATTCATCACATCAGACCATGCAATCACTGCTTTGGCTTGAGAATGATCCAGACGATACGCTAAGTCTTTAGCGCGTAGCATCTCTGAAGAAGGGATAATCACTAATCCGCTTTTTAGACAAGCCAGATAAATGACATAAGCAATAATCTGTCTTGGTACCATGACCAATACACGATCTCCTTTTTCCAACCCTAACTTAACTAATCCATTTGCCAAACGATTTGCCTTTTTCAACAAATCACCATAAGTGATCTCAGCATAATCATCATGCTCATTTAACCATTTCAAAGCAATCTTATTAGCATCATGACGTTCCATTTCTGACGTCAGGTTATATTGTTCGGGTGCAATCCATTTTTGATAATCCAAATGAGTAATCTCCTTTATTCAACCATAATATAAGTGTTCCCACTTCTGAATAGTATATCACGTCTTAAGACCAGGTTCTAATATCAAAAGTCATAATTCTATCTATACTAACAGAAAAGATCCAATTTGACATATCGGTATTATTCGATATAATAGCTTTTATGACAGAAATCGATATCTTTAAAGCTCTTTCTAATGAGACACGTCTAAATATATTGAAATGGTTGAAAGAACCTGAGAAGAACTTTCCCCAACAACAAGCACACTTGCCTAAGGAGGTCAGTATCAAAGGTGGCGTATGTGTAGGCGATATTCATGATAAGGTGAATTTATCTCAGTCAACAGTTTCACATTATTTATCTATTATGCAAAAGGCAGGTCTTCTAGAAGCAGTGCGTTATGGGCAGTGGACTTATTATCGTCGTAATGAAGACACAATTAAGAAAATAGCTAAGTTCTTAGATGAAGACATTTGAACAAAGCTAGTTTCTTTTTTTGAATGTATATCGATTATTCGAGATATTTATATAAAAGGAGTGAATAATGTGCGTAAAGTACTGATTTATCTAGCGGCAATTATCGCTGGTATGTCTCTAAGTATCGAAGCTGCGATCGGCGGTGCGCTAGGTGAACACGTAGGTGAATTAGAAAGTACGTATTACATTTTTATTATCGGAGCTATGGCTACTTTTCTAGTGACTTTATTTTTTGGTAAAGGTAACTTGGGTGCTATCTTTACAGTACCGAAATGGAATCTTCTTGGTGGTCTGCTAGGTGTTGTATATCTTGCTCTACTCGTTATTAGTGTAACGTTAATCGGTGTAGGCATATCGATCACAGCCGTTATTATTGGACAGATTGTGATCAGTATTATTATTGAGCACTTTGGACTGCTTGGTTCTCCCAAAATCAAATTTAATGTCAATCGATTGGTAGCTGTTGTTTTGCTTACTGTGTCGTTTTTCTTAGTCTTATAGGAGGTCAACTTTATGAATATAGTGATGTTAATTCTTCCTTTACTAGCAGGTATCGGATTAGGTATTCAATCAGCTATCAATGGTACACTCGGCAATAAGATCGGAACGATAGAAAGTGCTTTTTTCACTTTTTTCACAGGAGCGATTTTCTTAACGATTATTGTCAATTTCTTTGGACAAGGTAATATTTTGAATATCCATGAAGTTCCCAAATGGCAGTTATTATGTGCAATCTTTGGAGTCATTTATCTGTCATTGATGGTGTTGGCTGTTCCTAAGATCGGTGTTACGGCTGCTGTTATCTCGGTTATTGTTGGTCAATTAATCGCTAGTATGGCTATTGATCATTTTGGATGGTTTGAAAGTGCAACGATTCACTTTGGTATTAAGCGTCTAATCGGAGTAGTATTAATGCTTATCGCTTTGTTCTTTGTTTTCCGTGAGAAAACGTCGACTAAGACGACTGCATCATAAGTCATTGATTTGTACTCATGAATAGACCGTATATATGATTAGCCTGCTCTACGGCATAATCTGTATGATTGCATATAGCTTTCAATAGAAAAGACCCTACGCTCTGTATACCACAGAACTTAGGGTTTTCTTTTTAGAAATGATTTGGATATTTATTGTCCTTACCTTTCAACTCAAATCTTCACCATTACTAGCAATCACTTTTTTGTACCAATCAAAACTTTTCTTTTTAAAACGCTTCAGTGTACCTTGTCCTTCATTATCTTGATCAACATAGATAAATCCATAACGTTTAGACATTTCAGAGGTAGAAGCACTGATAATATCAATAGCTCCCCAGCTGGTGTAACCCATCACATCTACTCCATCTTGAATAGCTTCTTTCAATTGCCCTAGATGCTGTCTGAAATATTCAATTCGGTAATCGTCGATAATCGTACCATCTGCTTCAAGTACATCTGATGCGCCAAGACCATTTTCTACTACAAATAAAGGCACTTGATAACGATCGTACATTTCTTTGAGCGCATAACGTAAACCTTCAGGGTCTAATTGCCATCCCCACTCGGTTACTTCTAGATATGGATTTTTGACAGTGCTGAATAGATTCCCACCGGTCACTCCATAGTCTTCTGGTGTTACAGTAGAAATCAGTGTCATGTAATAACTAAATGAGATAAAGTCTACCGTATATTTTTTCAAAATAGCTTCGTCTTCTGCTTCCGTCTGAATCTGAATATCGTTTTCAGCGAAAAAGCGTTTGGTAATCGGTGGGTAGCTTCCTCGTACCTGTACATCTGTATACATCAGATTCATTTGATTATCGAATTGACACTGTATCATATCGGCTGGCTTGGAAGTCGCAGGGTAATGTAGCATCCGTGCTAACATACAACCGATTTGAAATTCAGGATTAATTTCTTTCGCACGCTTTGTTACCAGACTACTGGCTATAAATTGATGATGCAATGCTTGGTACGCTGCTTGTTGCGAGTTCTCTTCTCGATCAGTAATAATTCCTGCTCCTGTAAAAGGTTCGATAATGGTCGTATTAATCTCGTTAAACGTAAGCCAGTATTTCACCAGATCTTTATAACGAGTCATCACCGTTTCTGCATAACGTTCAAAGAATCCAATTACTGCGCGATTTTTCCAACTACCATATTTGAGTACCAGATTCATCGGCATTTCATAATGAGAAAGAGTCACTAAAGGCTCGATATTGTATTTACGTAATTCGTTGAACAAATCTTCATAATGCTGTAGCCCTTGCTCATTAGGCTGTGCATCATCTCCATTTGGGAAAATACGTGTCCATGCAATCGATAAACGAAATACTTTAAAGCCCATTTCAGCAAATAATGCAATATCTTCTTTGTAATGATGATAAAAGTCGATCCCGTAACGCTTCGGATATCCTTTGGCTGATGGATCTTGCAATGCTTTCTCTATCGACTCACTAGAACGATGCATTAAGGAAGCAATATCACTGTAATTTTTCGTTTTGGTATACGATACCATATCCGCTGTCGATAGCCCTTTACCATCAACGTTAAAAGCTCCTTCTGCTTGATTCGCTGCAATCGCTCCGCCCCACAAAAAATCCTTTGGAAAAACGTGTTCTGTTGTCATATAAGTAGCTCCTTTATATTAAAATGTTTGTCATTTTAGAATGAAATGTTAGATCGTGATTCATTATAGATTTAGCTGTAATACTGGTTGATTGATCTGAATATTGCCTTTTTGAATCGGTTCAATCTGTTGATAATCATTGGTATTCGTCACAACCATCGCTGTCGTAATATCATATTGTTCAGCGATTTTATCCAATTCAAATGTCAGCAATAGATCACCTGTATTTACTTGATCGCCTGTCTTCACATGAGCTTCAAAGAACTCTCCGCGCAATTTGACAGTATTGATTCCTACATGGATAAGGATCTCTGCTCCATGCTCACTACGTATCACCATCGCATGTTTGGTTTTGAATACATTCAGTACTGTGCCTGTCACTGGCGATGCCAAAATACCTTCAGAAGGTACAAAAGCAATCCCTTTACCCATCATTTCATCTGCAAATGTAGGATCGTTCACTTCTTGCAACGCAATCGCTTGTCCATTCATCGGAGACATGATCTGTTCAGATGCTAAAGTAACAGGTGTAGAAGTAGCGATACTGTCCGATTCTACGGGTGCAGAAGGAACAACTTCTTGTTCTGCTGGATGCACTCCGTTTTCTTTGATACCTAGAATGTAAGAGACAATCACTGCGACGATAAAAGCGACTGCCATACTGAGTAAAGAGTACACGAATGTAGGCCCTATCAAAGCAGGCAATCCTGGAATACCACCATTACCCGCCAGTACATAAGCATTCGCTCCAAATCCTAAAGCAATTGCTCCCCCTGCCGCACTACCGATCAGTCCTGCTAGAAATGGCTTTTTATACGTAATATTGACACCATAAATCGCTGGTTCAGTTACACCCATTAGCGCTGTTAATCCTGTAGACAATGCTAATGATTTTAACTTTTTATCTTTTGCCCGGAAAAACACACCGAATGTAGCTCCTGCTTGTCCCATATTAGCGATATAAGTAATCGGCAAAAATTTATCCACACCAAACTTCGCTAAATTACTGATAATGACAGGCACAAGCGCATAATGCATACCAGTCATCACTAATAACGACATTGTTCCACCGATAAGTATACCTGCAAAGATTCCGCCTTTAGCGATCAACCAGTTGATCACACCAGACAATCCATCACCGATAAACGTACCTAAAGGTCCAATCAAAATAAGAGTAATCGGCACAACGACCAATAATGTAATCAGCGGTACAAATAGCAATTTAAGTGAAGAAGGCATATACCGATCTACATACTTTTCCACATAAGACATTAGCCAGATCGATAATAAAATAGGAATAACTGATGAAGCATAACTTACGGCTGTAACAGGAATCCCGATAAAGCTTACTCCATTACCAGACGACAATAACGCTCCCATATCTGGATATAACAATGATGCTCCAACCGCTACAGCGACATAAGGATTTGCTCCAAATTTACGAGCAGCACTTACAGCTAGTAGTATTGGTAAGAAGTAAAATACTCCATCACCAATCGCTGAAATAATGCGGTACGTATCGGTACCTGCGGACATCCATCCTAGAGATACCAGTAAAGCGATTAATCCTTTAAGTAAACCAGCTCCAGCAATCGCTGGCAAAATCGGTGCAAACACACCAGAAATCACATCAAAAATACTGGAAATTACATTTTTCTTTTTGGATGAAGAAGGTGTACTGTCTTCTTTTGAAGTGGTTTTCTCACTATTTTGTAACGCCGGATACTGTTCTACGAGACTGTCGAATACTTTAGGAACATCGTTACCGACAATCACTTGAAATTGATCTCCTGATATATTGATGCCCATTACTTTATCTATTGATTTCAAAGCGTTTGAATTGACTTTACTGTTGTCTTTCAGATCGAATCGTAGACGTGTAATACAGTGAAACACCGAATTAATATTGTCTGTTCCTCCTACAGCTTCGACGATTTGTTTGGCTGTTTGTGAATGGCTCATATGCTCATCTTCTCCTATACCCCTATATTGGTGTGATTTTGCCAATAAAAAAACCTGAACGAACAGACGTATCCTAGATAGGTCTAATCATTCAGGTATTGCCTGCCAGAGCAGTAACAAGCCTTGGTTATTTTATTGTACCGGTTTATTTTTGACCAAACGCTCTACATGTAAGGTAAGATACAATTGTTCAGAGTGGGTCATCGTATAACCGTAATTTTTCAGAATAAACGTTTTGATTTTGCGAATACAGTTAAAACTTTCTTGATAATTCTTTTTCACGACATCATACAGATACTCTTCTGCATCATCATAGCTAGCATGGGTAATCACCCGCTGACAGAAGTACTTGAGATGCGTAATAAAGCGGAAATAACTAATACTGTCTTCATCATATTCGATATTGAAATGATACTTAATAATATTCATAATCTCCTGAAGCAACTGCATCAAGTGAGTCACATCATTCATCGAATCGTTCACTTCGGCATTGATAAAATGCAAAGCAATATTGCAAATCTCTTCTTTGGGAAATGCTATATTCAATCGTTCTTTGAGCAATGTCAACGCTTCTTTGGCGACATCGTATTCTGCTTTGTAGAAGTGTTGTACTTCCCATGATAGCGGATTACGAACAATCATATTTTGCTGAATACGTTCTGTTGCAAAATGAATATGATCGGATAAAGAGACATAAATGCCATCACTGATCGTTTTATTTAACTGTGTACGTGCCAGACTGACAATATCATCAGTCACTTGCAAAATTTCAATCGGAACCTGCATCACAGTTGCTTTGAATTTCTCATAAATCGTTGCATCTTGTAAGCGAAATATCTTCTCAATCTGATTCTCATGGATCGAGTCGCCTACATGAGAATTAAATCCAATACCCCGGCCGAGGATAAGTAATTCTTGATGATTATCATCCAGTGTACTCACAATATTGTTGTTAAAAATTTGCTTAATGATCATATTCAGTCACCTACTTCTTCGACTATCTTTCATATGAAAACACGAAAAAGGGCAAAACAACAAAAGGAATACAAAACTGTATCCTCATGTGGTTTTGCCCGCATTACCGGTAACAAGCCTTGCCTTTACGTTATCATGATCTGAAAACGGTGTCAATCCCTATTCATGCTTGTAGTTATGATACACGGCTATGAATAGCATTCTCTGGTGAAAGCGGACGGCTGTAATAAAATCCTTGTACATTATAGCATTTCCATTCTCGCAGTAATGCCACTTGTTCTTCCGTTTCTACACCTTCAGCAATAATTTTCAAACCTAACTGCTTCGCCATCGAAATAATCATTTCAGCAATTGCACGACTGTCTTTATCGATAGTAATTTTACGAATAAAGGAACGATCAATTTTGAGACAACCAATCGGCAAATTATGCAAATAACTAAGTGAGCTATATCCTGTACCAAAGTCGTCCATCGATACCGATATACCGGACTCCTTCAATTTACCCAGAATATCGATTACATGATCTTCATTATGCATCATAGCACTCTCAGTAATTTCAATTTCTAACAAAGTCGGATCAAAATCGAGTTCTTTTAACGTTCTAATAATGGTCTCGTAAATATCTGGTTTCATTAAATGGATAGGTGATACATTAACAGCGATCGGTACCGCATCATACCCTTCACACTGCCACTGTTTGCTTTGCAAACAAGCTGTACGTAACACCCACTGTTCTAACGCAATAATCATCCCTGACTTTTCTGCTAAAGGTATAAAAGAAAGCGGTGGAATCTCACCTAGAATCGGATGATACCAACGAATCAATGCTTCATACCCTATAATCAATCCAGTACGGATATCGAACTTCGGTTGATAAACTAATTTTAATTGATTATTATCAATCGCTTGCTCTAGATCATTTTCAAGCATAATCTGTTCCAGACTGCTCTGATCGGATACAGCATCATAAAACTGATATTGAGAGCTACCATTTTCTTTGGCTGTATACATCGCTGTATCAGCACGTTGTGTCAATACACCTGCGGATGCTCCATCTTCAGGGAAACGAGCAATACCGATCGATGCTGATAATTTAACCGCATGTTTTTCGATATGAAAAGGTTGAACAAATCGATCAATCACTTTGCTTGCGATCGCTTTGATTTCTTCAATATCAGATAATCCCGGTACAATAACGGTGAACTCATCTCCACCCATCCGAGCTACAAAGCTATTTTTAGGTAAGCAGCTTTTGAGCACCAGACCGGAATGACGAATGACTGCATCTCCAAAAGCATGACCAAACAAATCATTAATACGTTTAAAGCGATCTAAATCAATAAAAAATAACGTAAATGGTGAATGATGATTATCGACCATCGTATACATGGATAGTCTAGTTTCAAAAGAACGCCGATTCGCCAGCCCTGTCAATTCATCATGGTAAGCAAGGTGACGGATCGTTTCTTGATCTCTTTTGCGCTTAGTAATATTTTTGGCAATGGTATAAGCACCAGCAATTTTGCCATGGACAAAAATAGGAATAGACGTTAATGCAATTGATAATATGCGACCTTGCTCAGAACGTAATTCTAGATCAATCGTACTGGAATGTCCGCTTAATACTAATTCAAGGTGATCTTGAGCCAGAGTTTTCTGTTCCCCTTCTAATAGATCTGTAGCACGTACTCCAATTAAAGGCTTGCCTATTTCTTTAGACATTTTCTCTGCTCTACGATTGATGCCTGTAATCACACCATGAATATCAAATTCGATAACACTATCCGGGTTCTGCTCATACAATGAGCTGTAGTATTGCTCCCGTTGTATCATTTCACGATTTTCTTTCTGCTCACGTACAAAAATAAAACTATCAGGTATAGCATATAGACTGGTCGCTACAAAAATCATGAAGATATAAGGAATAAGGTACGATTTATCAGTCAATCCCATTTGTTCAAAAGATAATACGGAATATGCACAAATTAAAGGTATTCCTGCAAGCCCTATACCTGAAGTAACGATTCCAAAAATCATTGTAGGTGAACGTAGACCATGTTCCCGATTACGACTAGATAATGAAAATAAGCGCATAACCGCCAAGCAAATAGAAATAGCTATCGGAATCGTCATCCAAATCAATTCAGGATTCCACATTAAAAACCCTCGAAATAGATACAATGTATTGGCATAATCAAAAACTAAAATAGTAACAGCAACAATCATACTGGTCATAAAAAATTGCATGGATCCGCGCCATGAAGAAAATGCATACCGTGAAGCAGCATAGACTGCTCCATAACAACCCAAAATCGTAAATATAAGATGTAATCCATAATATTTCATCGTAATCGGTACATTCATTGATATAGGGATCAAAATATGAGACGTACTAAAAGCCAGTGCGCCAATAAGAGCAATTATTCGCTGTCTTTTTTTCATATTTTGATTACGCAACGAAGAGCTAGACCACGAAGAGCTAGACCACGAAGAGCCAATAACTATGACAGCACAACCTACCATAGAAGCTAAAGCGGCTATACACACATATAACCAGTGGACGGGTATCGTCGTTTCCAAAATCGTATTCATTTTTCTGCCTCTTTCGTTACGTTTCTATGCTTCTATCCCTCATTAGTTCTTCAGACTAATTAATATGAGTCTTTTATCATATAAATTTAAACCAAAAGTAAAGACTTTAAACTCATTTTACATAAAAATTGTTAATAAAGTATGAAAAAATTTTATTTTTCGCTAATTTTCGCATAAAATTTTAAGCTTTTTTCGTTTTATTTTATTTTAAAGCTGAAAAGTAAATCAAAAGTCCTAATTTCTAACATAAAAAAAAGTAGATCAATATAAAATTGACCTACCTTTGTAAATGCTATATTTACTTAAAATGATGATGTTATGGTTTGTAAAATCCCTTCCCGTGGAGTCACTCCGAATGCATGTGCCAGATCCGCTAGTTGTTGATCGGTAATTTTTTGACGAATCGAATGATTTGCGATAAGCATATAAATTTGAGCAGCTTTTTCAATCGTTTCAATCAGTCCAAAAGCTTCGTCGATCGAGTGCCCTGTGCCAAATATCCCGTGATGCGGCCATAATACAGCATGGTGATCCCTCATCTTCTGTGCTGTAGCTTGCCCGATCTCATTCGAGCCTGGAACCATCCATGGAATCACACCTATGCCATCTGGAAAAACAACAATACATTCAGTACACATTTCCCATAACGTTCTGGTGAACTGATTTTCATCCAGATTATGAACAAAACTCATTGCAATCACATTGGTTGCGTGATTGTGTATCACAACCCGGTGCTTAGGATCTACTTTTAACCGTTCAATATGACTCATAAAATGCGAAGGTAATTCGCTGGTAGGTACAGCACCATTTTTGAAACCCCATAATACTTCTAATTGCTCTCCATTAGCCGATACACGTAAAAGCCCCAAATTGGCTTCAGGATCATCAATCACATTTTTAAAGTATTTGCCTGATCCAGTTACGATAAAGTACTTACCTGCTAATTCGTGTACAGCAAATGCAGGTTGAATCGTATATTTCACTTGCTGAATATCTATATACTGCTCTACTTCTGCTTCATCCAATATACAACTTACATTTCCACCATTACGTTCATCCCAACCGAATTTCCACATATTATAGGTCGTCTCTGCCATTTCACGTACAAAAGGAATATCAATCCCTACCCTTGCCTGCTGTTGAGAAACTGTCACTGTGTTCATGTTACATCGCTCCTATTCAATATGGTTAGGATGATACATAAAGTAAAATGATGATTTAAACACTTCAAATTCATACTTTGTGAAAATTAGAACTAACTTATAAATTAATATTAGCTCTAGCCTTAAATAAAGTCAACATAAAAAGACATAAATAAACAATAATAAAGATTAATACCCTTATTTAATGTTTGTTTATGTCTTTTTTACGATTCTATTTAGTTATCATATAGGATATGGCTTGATAAGATCATATCCATATTTTTGACGATTTATAGCTTCTTGTACTTGCTTGGCTAATGCTTGTTCTCCTAGTGCTTGAGCATGTTGAGGGCGAACAACACATACACCATCATCATCGCCTAGTACGATATCGCCGGGATGTACAATAACACTACCTACACTGATAGGCGTATTCACTTCGCCTTCCAGCTCTAAGCTACGCGTTGTTAATGCGCTAGTTCCTAATGCAAATACTGGAAAGTTGAGTTCTCGCACTACTTTAATATCGGTAGCACAACCTGAGATAACTACGCCTGCTACTCCTTTTTTCATCGCTACATATGTACGAAATTCTCCCCAACAGGCTCGAAAATCATCTCCTGACATATCGACTACGATTACATCACCAGGCATTACGTGTTGTAGTGCATGCCTTATCGCCGTGGAATCCAGATGAGGAATACGTACAGTAACGGCATTACCTAACATTCGAATTGGGCGAAAAAGAGGCTGTATTCCTCGTAAAAAGCCAAAGTCGGTTAAATGTCCCAGTGTAGAAGGTTGAAGCTGTTTATAAAGTGTTTGTAACTCTTCAGTGAAGCCTTGTACTCGTGGCTCGATACGTATCATACCGTACCCCTCCTTATTGTGTGTTGTCTAGCTCTAGTTGAATGATCAGTATCTGCTTAGATCAACTTTTGCAAATTTTGGGACAGGTTGGACAATAATCTGTTGGAGCCGGTAATTCATAATGAGCACAACATGTTTTGCGTACACGTTGAGGTTGTTCTGAAAGAGGAACTACACGTTTGGGTGTGTAAAACTGAGCTAATGGATTACGCTTTTCGCCAAAACAATCAGCCGGTGCTTGCTTGGTAAGATAGTCTAGATCATGTTGTATGCGTTGCCGTTGATCTTCGCTGACTTCTTTTAATATCCGATTTTCATATAAGACATACACATAGATCGCTATATTTTCCCATAGTATTGTTCGTGAAATAGATGAGACTTCGGATATATTTTTTAAAATCGGTTGCAGATGGTCTGCAAAAATACGTCGTACAATATCTTCTCGCTGTTGTGTATACAGCTCATTATTTTCTGCATGTATAGATTGAAGTTCATATACACTTGGATCACGCAACCATAGATTAGGCATCCATGTTTTGCGTGTAGGCAATTGGAAATAAGCTGATTCTAACTGACAATTGTCGATAGTGAGAGAAAATGTTTTGCGATATACGCTCATGGCATACAACATAGGGCATACCATCATAAAAGCATAACGCTTTGAAAACATTGAAGCTGTAAGTGATCGTGAAGAAGAACGATACAATGGTTGTAGACGATCCAGATAGTCTGCACATTGCTCGGGGTCTAATAGTTCAGCAGAAGTAACACTATACGTATTATCTTCTGCGATCTGATCTGTTAATCTCAATTCTTGATTCAGATAGTTCCATTCTTCAGGTTCCCAAGTTGTAGGATTAGACAGAAATCGATTCATGTAAGATCCTCCCCTTTCCGTAAGGTATAAGCATCGGTGTGCCGAACAAAGGATCACGTGCAATCTGGCAACGCATTTGAAACACCGATTGTACATTTTCGACAGTCATAATCTCTTCAGGGCTTCCTTGTGCGTAAATACCCCGGTCATGTACAGCAATCATATGATGGGCATACCTGCAAGCGAGATTCAGATCATGCAGTACCATAACGATCGTGCGTCCTTCTCGTTCATTCAAGTCAAATAGCAAATCCAAAATTTCCACCTGATGGGTCATATCCAGATAAGTGGTGGGTTCATCTAGCAATAATGTATCTGTTCCTTGCGCCAAAGTCATCGCAATCCAAGCACGTTGCCGTTGTCCTCCGGATAATGAATCCACTGTACGATGAGATAGTTCTAGCATATGTGTTAATTCCAATGCTCGTTGTACCGCTTGTTCGTCCTGAATCGACCACTGCTTCAGCCAACTTTGGTGCGGATATCGTCCTTGCTTCACCAGCTGTTCTACTGTTAACCCTTCAGGAGCAGAAGGGCCTTGCGGCAAAATAGACATCCGGCGTGCAATTTCTTTAGTGGAAATATGAGCAATTTCTTCGCCCGCTAATAATATCGATCCAGTATTAGGCTTAAGTAGACGTGCTAATGTACGCAAAATAGTCGATTTCCCACAGCCATTACTTCCGATCAATACCGTAATTTTACCTTTAGGAATATGCAAATGTAGATCTTCAATAATAGGATCTGCTCCATATGTGATTGTCAGATTGCGAGCTTGTAATTGATCCATCATATGCCCTCCTTTATATTCGAGATAACGTTCACATAGAGATATCTATAGGATCAAAAGCGATTGCGATTCTGATACAACAAATAGATAAAAAAGGGAGCTCCGATTGCCGCTGTAAATATACCTGCTGGAATATCAATCGGATAGAAAGCTGTTCGTGCGATCACATCTGCGACAAACACCAACAGTGCTCCAATTAACCCTGATGCAAGCGAAATGCTACCAAATGTACGCCCCACCCATTTACGAGCAATATGAGGAGCAATTAATCCGACAAATCCGACTGCGCCTACCACAGCAACAGCACTGCCCGCCAGAATAACGCTCAGTATCAACAGCAATAACCGATGCTTCTGTACACGTACACCTAACCCGAGTGCTACATCGTCGCCAAGTTCCTGTGAATTTAGACTACGGGCAAAATACAACAGCAATGGAATCGCAATTACGCATACAGGCAGAATCGAATACACACCACTCCATGTCGCTCCATAGACACTGCCGGTTAACCAGATATACACTTTGCTTGCTGTAAATGTAGAGCTAATGACTAGCATAAATGTCGTCATCGCACTCATCCCTGCGGATATCCCAATACCAATCAACACCAGTCGCATCGGTGTGACTCCATTTTGCCATGACAATAGATAGATCAGTGCAGATACGATCAACGCTCCCATAATGGCTGCTACAGGTAACCAGTCGATACTTAGATGAAATACACTACTTCCATACGAAAGAAATAATACCGCAGCTACAGAAGCTCCACCTGTAATCCCGATAATATCCGGCGAAGCTAAAGGGTTGCGAATCATCCCTTGCAAAATAGCGCCAGACATCCCTAAAGCGGCACCAGCCAGTAACCCTACAACAGCGCGTGGTAATCGTAATCGGTATAATACAAAATCGTATGCTCCTGAACTCTGACCGAATATCGCCCGAATAACTTCCCACGGATGTATCCATGTCTCTCCTATACCGATGCCTATTATACTGACTACGATAACAATCATTGTTAATATCGCCAGAGTACGGACAGATCTTTTTTCCAATTGCATATGAAATCTCGCAGATCGACTGCGTAATGTCCAATATCTAGGTTTGTTCATTTCCATGTCACTCCTTTACGAGCGATATAGAGAAAGAACGGTACTCCGATAAAAGCAGTAATCACACCCAGAGGAACTTCTGCCGGTATAATCACTAATCGTGCAATCAGATCTGCTGTCATCAATAGTAGCCCTCCTAAAGCACCGGAAAAAGGAATGATCCAGCGATAGTCAGTGCCTACCAGTGCACGTGCCATATGCGGAATAAATAACCCTACAAATCCGACAGCTCCTACAATCGCTACCGAACCACCTGCAAGAATCACAATAGTCAGACCCATGACTATTTTGAGCAATACTACTCGTTGCCCCATACCTTTAGCGATATCTTCACCGGTTACAAATAAATTAATAGCCCGGCCCATACCTAATGCAGTCACACCCGCTATAGTCAATAACGGAAGCACAGGCTGTAACATTTCCAGTGTTCGTCCACCGATCGCTCCTGCTAACCAGAAAAGCACATTTTGCATTCCTGTTTCATTTAATACAAGCATCGCCTGTGTAAATGAAGTAAATAACGCTAAAATAGCTGATCCTGCCAGAACTATCTTGATCGGTGTTAATCCATCACGTCCAATAGACCCCAATCCATAGACGATAATAGCGGCTACTAATGCTCCTGCAAAAGCAAACCACATCAATTGTGTCATGTCTGATATCGAAAACATCAGACTCGCGACCACTACAAAAAAGATAGCTCCTGCATTAATCCCAAATGTACTGGGTGAAGCTAATGGATTACGTGTCAATGCTTGCATCAATGCGCCTGCAATCGCCAGACTTGCACCTACGACTAACCCAATAATCGCTCGTGGCAACCGTTCGGTATGTATCAATACATCTGCTGTCGATTCAGGATTGTAATGCAGAAAAGCATTAACCACTTCTCCCCATGATGCAAAAGTTCTTCCTAACATTTGGCTGATCCCAAGGCACACTACACATAGTAGTAAAGTAATAATCAGACTCCATATTTTGGCTGTATTGCTTTTGAATAAAACCAATAGACATTCACTCTTTCATCATTACATTTCGTGAAGTGAGTATCATTCTGACTCACTTCTATCGCTCAATAGTAGATGTGATAAAAGGAGAAGCAGGTGATGTCGCTACCTGTTCTCCTCCTTATGATTACTTGGTTTGAGGTTTCTCTAATTTGTAGATATCATACAATTCATCTAACATCAGACCTGCAGATATATAACCACCTGCTAGATTCCAATTGACTTCATTTACTTTGTAAATTTGATTGTTTTTGTAGGCTTTTAAGTTTTTCCATAATGGATGCTGTGTCCATTGTTGATAATTTTGTTCGATAGCTGCTTTGTCTGTTCCTGAATCAAATACAAAGATCGCATCGGCATCCATATCAGGAATACTTTCTTTCGAATTGACTTTGATTCCCCATTCTTCTTGCTCTTGCGCAGCGGGGCGAGTGAATCCAAGTTCTTTCAATATCAAGCCTGCATACCCCATATAATAAATACGCGCATGATCTGCACGGAAGTTTACAATCGAAGCTTCAATCGGTAAACGGTCGCCCATTTGCTTTTTGAAATCAGCTACACGATCTTCCCACGCTTGTAGCAACTGTGTACCTTTATCTTTTTCATTTAAGACCTGACCTACTAGATCGACTGTTTTTTTCCAATCGTACACTTGATCTACCATAACGGTTGGAGCAATTTCAGACAACTGAGCATATGTAGCTTCATTGCGGAATTTAGAACCGATAATCAAATCGGGCTTTAAATTATAGATTTCTTCCAGATTAGGTTGGGTTTCTAATCCCACTGTAGGTACGCCTGCCAGATCTTTTTTCAAATAATCATAAGCAGGTTCACCTGTATGTGCTTCTACTACGCCTACAGGTTTGACACCATAAGCGACTAACACATCAGTTGCTCCTTGATACAAAGTCACAATCCGTTTCGGTGTTCCTTTGACCTCGGTGGCTCCCATTTCGTGTTCAATTGTACGTACAGATGAATCAGCGCTTGCATTGTCACCTGCTGCTTGAGCGGTAGGCTCTACTGCGCCTTTATTCGTATTTGCACCACAACCTGCGAGGATAATCACGAGAGTCATCATGATGCATAACATATGTATACCTTTAAACGATTTCAACATGGTCTTCGATCTTCCTTTCTGCTCACTACAATTGATATTGATTCTCATTATTAATTATAGTGAACGTTTATTCCTTTAACATGGACAATTCAGTCTAGTCCTTGGAATAATCCGTCATTTGTCGTTTTTATCCAAAAACAATTGACGCACTTTTTCTAACAGCATAAGGTGTGAATATGAGTTATAACAGGTGTGCATATGCTGAGTCGTATACATTTCGTATACAGATTGCGTCTGTACTGCTTGGAGACGTTGCCATAATGGATCTGCACATAAACGGAAAATACCTTGCTCAATACCTGCTTGCATCCCTACAGTTCCATCATGTTGAAAAGGTGTAATTAAGATACAATCTGCATCATAATGAATTAATTCCTCGGGTTGAATTTCATAGTAATGAGCGATATTCTCGACCCCAGCAGGCATGATGAACCCAAGATCGTTATACAATACAGCACCTAGATTACGCTTGCCATAAATACAGATTTTGCTCTCTCCGACACCAAGAATAAGCAATGAGCGTTGACCGAATTTATTTTTCAATTGTTGACGTAATAATTGAGCGATATCTGCATACTGTTCTAGCCAGACTTGCGCTTCTTGATCTTTACCTACAATTCGTGCAATCGTCTGAAAATGAACACGCCAGTCTTCAAAAAAAGGCAATGTGATCGTGGGTGCAATCTGCTCATACATTTTTTCTTTTTGCGACTTTTCAAAATCTCGAAATTCGCAGGTCACGATCAGATCGGGCTGAGCATTCATTAATTTCTCCAGATCAGGCTTATTGTCGCCTATCGGAATCGTATGTTCAAATTGAGTTGTTATGGGATAGGCATTGTTAATCACAGCTGCATAGGGTTCTATCTCAAGCGCTACCAGATGGCCGGTTAACAAATGTTTAAGTGAAGCAATTTTGTTGGAATACCGGATATTATGAATATAGGATTTGGGCGAACGACCTGTGACTGCTTTGAATTTGCGACTAAAATAAAACTCATCACTAAATCCTACCTGCTGAGCTACCGAGCGAAAAGAATCGTTAGAAAGAAGGAGCACTTGCTTGGATTGTGTAATCCGAATTTCAGTGAGATGCTCCATCGGACTTTTACCGACTACTTTTTTGAAAGCACGCGAATAATAATCTGCACTCATCCCTGCAATCTCTGCCAATTGATTGCGAGTAATTGAAGTGGCATAATGCTGTTCCATATGATCCAATGTAGCGGCTATCGCTTGATTCATATCAGGCTTCTGCTCTTGAGCATCTTCTTTGAACAAATGGATTAACAATTCTTGAAAAATAACATTGGCTTTCATCTGATCCCATAGATTTTCTTGATCATGCTTATCTTGAATCTCACGTACACGATCGGCAAACCAGCGAAAATGAGCCACATGCAGTTCATACAGTCCGAGCAACTCAATCGGTACAAAGTGCCCTTGTCCGTCAGGCTGTAATACATGAAAAGAAAGAATATAGTATTCGGTACGACTATCGCTTTCAATCATTATTTTGAGCGAAGCATGTGGAGGTACCAAAAACACTTTTTGCTGATGTAGATCATAACGGTTACCGTTAATAATAATCTGCCCTTTGGCCTCTTTAAAAAGTAAAAGACTATGCAATGTGGCATCGTAGCGTGGTAACACTTGATCCGCATATTGCACAGTCTGTAATTTATAAATATAGGAAGGAAATTGTCGATACTGATCTAATACCTTACTCATCACTCGTCGCCTTTCTACATAGATTGAGAATAATTATCATAATTATGAGAACTATTCTCATTATATAGATTTAGACGGAAAAGTAAATTGTTGTAGCAATTGACGCTAGAGATTACAACTGTAAAAATGGATTCTGAATCGTACTTTGACCGGATGGCATACTGCCCGGTACACCGGCTTGTTCTAACAAAGGCTTCACTAACAATTTAAGTGGCCATTCTTCTTTTTCGAATAAAATAGAATAGATCGCTTGTCTCACTTCTACCGCAAAAGGAACTTCATGTAACTGCTCTCGCAATTGATCTCGCAGTATATTCCACAATAATTTCTCTTTGATATTATACATGGTAGATAGCGCATCTATAATCGCATACAGATTGACTTGTATCCCTAACGTTTGCAAGTAAAAGATCAATTCTTCAGGTGTGTCATTGTACAGGCTATTAGAGTAACCCGGACGAATCATATATTGAGGATCGTCTATGCCTTGTTGCTGAAGCCATGGTAAATGAAGCCGTACAGAATCATGATCTCGTAACAGCATCTGCTTCATATATCCATATTGCCAGACTAATACGCTGTTCTGTCCATGCAACTCTGGCATTAATCCTAAGCGGAATAATCGTAAATTGATTTGGAAAAAAGTCTGGCAGACTTCGCCAAATAAGATACAAATCGATTCTTGATTAACATCCAGATCACGAACCTTCATCCATTCATCAAAAAAGTGTCCTTCACGTGGTGCATCAGTAGATACAGGTAATACTACCGAAAGAGCAGACATCGGCAATAAACGTGTACCTTTTTCCCCTGTGATTAACGATGTTGGATAGGTGCGCACCATTGCTGCTAGATGTCTGGGTTCATCATCAAATAAACTTCCTGCTTCAGGCATATATGCCCACCAGCGACGTTCATCACAAAGAAATAACTGTTGTGCCAATATAGGGTCACATTTTAATGCTTGTTCTAACATGCGTTGTCCACGTTGACCGTTAATCAATTTGACAGCTGGCAGATAGCGAGAAGCCCCTAATGAAAAGACGCTAAGCGGTAATTTGATATAATGCGGGCTATCATTTACAGGAGATAGTGACCGTACAGAAGATGTAGCTTCAAAAAGACCCAGTTGAAGCTGAAGATCAATCCAATCGCCTTGTGCTTGTGCTGTTCTCAAATAGTGAGGCAGATTATGCTGTAATTGCCACGGATGAACAGGAATCGCTATATATTCATTCGTATTTAATCCTTTGTTCTCAATCGCTTGGATCACTTGCTGTTGTTGGTCTAACGATAAAAGATCAGTCATTGGTTCTGATAGATCGCAAGCCAATGTGCTATCTTGGCGATAATCATAGAGCTGATAATCAAGCACTATTCTGTCTAGGAGCGCTTCCCCTTCCATCACCAGATTGCGCTTTATAGCGATCCATGATAACGAGATCGGTTGCGCAAATTCCGCACTGTATTGACGATAATCTTGCTTATCTAATCCTACTTTGGCTTTGGATACGGGATGAAAAGGTCGATCTCTTAAAGAAGCATATCGCTCCATCTGCTGAAAAAAATCACTTGCAGACCGATCACACCATGACTCTTCAGACAGGGAATGATCTAACGACCATGTGGTTTGCTTTATTGTCTCCTCTAATAATTGTACAAATCGCTTCACTCCCGGTTGTTCGCGGTAAGTGGCTGTTAAGCATTGATCATTGACTATTTTCATCAATTGAACGGGTGTTAATGGAGTGATCTGTAGTAATGGTGCATTGTGATCTGTTGTACATGTAGTTGAATAACGAATAGCATAGACATGTGTATCGGTTAGTTCTTTTGCAGATAATGAGGCAGGTCGCGCTGTAGCCCGTTGCCTATACGAATGTATAGTTACACTGGCAGGAACATAACGATACGGTTGCACAATCGCTGATTGTACAGGGAAAACAACCATATATTGTGGTTGATCTATCCGTTGAGATGAATCAGATAATGTGGATGGCTCAATTGATAAAGCTGGAATTTCCCAGTAATACCACAAGCTATTTTGTAATAAAGAGGTATCTGTTATAGAAGAAAGAACAGATAAGATGTCTTCTTTTTGTGACTTATGCTGGTGTATTAAGGTAGAGATCAATTTTTGCTTTAATTGTTCTGTAGATAATAGGTGCAGTTGATCGTTAGACCAGAATCCTTCGGCTAGCAATGTATTTATCAGATCTTGCATCACCTGTTCTGAAGCTACTTTTTGCTTGATTTGAATCTCAGTCTGCTCTAAATCTGTGTATGCTGGAGTAATAGATTGCTCAGAGACAAGTTGATCCTTGTTAGTAGCAAGTGGTTCTAACACTTCATTCCAATTCATAATGATTCATAACCTCCTGTGTGATGATCGATATAGATCATATCGGGATGAGGATGACTTAGAAAATCATGATGCGATATCGTCCATGCATACGCACCGGCAATCGAAAACAAAACAATATCTCCTACAGCAATCTGTTCTAGTGTTACCTCTTGAGCAAGGATATCTTTGGGTGTACAAAGTTCGCCTGCAAGTGTAAGAGTCACTTGCTCTTGACGTGGACGTTGAAATGGATAATCCCACTGCTCTATCGCTATCATTTGAAAAGGTTGATTGTGTCCCCATGAGACAGGTAAACGAAAATGATGAGTCCCTCCACGCAAAATCGCATAATGCTTATCATGATTACATTTAAGATCAATCACTTCTGACGCATAATAACCTGCATGAGCGACTATATATCGACCCGGTTCAAAAATCAGTTCTACGCCTGGCAATACTTCTTCGCTCCAGATATGATGTAGTCCATTGATAAATGTCTCCCATTCGAAATGACGATCTGGTTCTGTATAACAAATACCAAATCCTCCTCCAGCATTAAGGTATTGAATAGACAAGTTATATTCACGAATCCAACGACTCACCGATTGAATATACATATGAACTAGTTCTACATGTAATTGAGCATCCAGATTATTAGATACCGAATGCATATGGAATCCTGCTAACGTCAACTGTGGCAAAGACTGTACTAATTGGATCGCTTCTCCGATCTGTACTTCATCGATTCCAAATTGCGTCGGTTTCCCACCCATCGTAACTGTACCTGTAGGAATACTTTTTCTTAAATTAACACGTAGTAGAATCTGAACCGTTTTATTTTTTTGCTCCGCTATCCATGCGATTCGGCGGATTTCATGTACACTTTCAGCATGAATAAGCATCACATTGTGATCAATCGCTTGTTCAATCTCAATATCTTTTTTACCCGGCCCACCAAAAATAATATGAACATCTGGATCGATTAAGCGAATCGCTTGCACTTCTCCGATTGATGCCGTTTCAAAACCATCAACGATTGGAGCTAATGCTTCAATCAGACGTGGATCAGGATTCGCTTTGACCGCATAAAATAAATGCGTGCCTGCTGGCATATCGGCTACTTTGGAACGTGTACGCTCACATAATGTATTGAGATCATAAATAAAAGCACATACTGGTTTTCTAGATATGACATGGGGATCACGATTGGCTTGTTCTGCTGCTCTTATTCGATAGACTTCATCCATAATCGAAGAAGGCGCTTGCGCTATATAGGGAGCATGCGTTTGAGTAGTATTTGAGTTCAACATAAAGCCTCCTTTGCGTGCTGAATATCTATCATGCAATTACGATTGATCATTTATAATTGTGCGATTGTTCTTTGGAAGGGATAGCAGAAGCTACAGGAAATTGAGCTAATTTACTTTGTAACGCTCGAAAAGCTATTCCACGTTCATCTCCTAATACGTAAGCCTGTACTCCTTTTCCTTGCCAGTAATCATATTGATCCGGTTGACGAGGAATTGCGCAATAAGGGATCTGTTGGTCAGCGGCAACTTGTTGAATATGATCCAATGCTTGACGCACATGAGGATGCTCGGTCTGCCAAGGTACACCATAAGATTGTGATAGATCAGCTGCTCCTTCAAGCACCATATCGACTCCTTTTACACTTAGAATCTTATGGATGTGTTCGACTCCTTTGACCGTTTCAATCATCGGTACAATCATGATTTCTTGATTCGCTCGATCCATATAATCCACTAGATTGTCTCGTCCAAAAACACTCGGTCGCCCGCTATTCATACTTCGTTGACCGATAGGGAAATATTTAGCCGCTTGAATCACGGCTTCGATCTGTTCTTTAGTTTCCACTTGCGGAATAACTATTCCCATTGCTCCGCTATCCAGCACACGTAAAATCACTTTGGCATTGATTTCAGGGATACGTACCAATGGTGTAATCCCAGATTGTTCAGCTGCACGAATCATATGTTCAACCGTTTCAGGATTGATCATCACATGTTCCATATCAATAATTACAAAATCAAAACCGGCATAAGCGATCATTTCAACCATAATTGGTACAGGCACAGAAGCGATCAATCCAAATACTGTCTGCTGTTGTGCTAATTGCTGGCGTAGCCGATTGGACGTTAACATGTGGATTGTCGGTAAGCATATAATGGGTTCATTCCATCTTTGAAATGAAGCTCACCATCTCCGAACAATCTTCTTTTGGTTAATTCTTCGATTAATACTGTCTCCGCAAACAGATCAAAACAATCAAACCGTTCTTGATGCTGTGGATGGTCATGCTGATATTGATGGATAATATCGGCGGTCATTTTCCAGAATGATTGTTCGGATAACTGATAATGCTGTTCCAAAAACATACACATTTCTGTAGCTGCAATAAAAAAGAACGCATCATAAGAGAAATCCCGTACATCATTAGGGTTATTCGTTTGGATAAATGAATTACGATTGATCTTTGCATGACTTGGCGGTTCTGGCGTTAGATCAGGGCATAATTCAGGTTCTACCAGATGTGTCACTGAGAAACGAACACCGTCATGAAAATCTTTGAGTGCAATACGTGTAGGTAATCCATCATGATGAATCAGAATAATATTTTGACCGTGTGATTCCATTCCAATTCCGTGCGCATATAACATATGAATAATAGGAGTAACCGTTGCTGTTAACATGGCATATGTCCACCGTTCTACTCCATATTGCTGTATCCACGGATCGATCAGAGGTACACCGCTTGGTTGCACATGACATAATCCATTGAAAGGAACACCGTCTTCCCCTTCTTTTAGATACGTATGCAGACTTTCACGCCAGATCGTTCCTAATGAACCATAGGTCTGTGACTGTCGATATTCGGGCAACTTTTCATAATTGAAAGTGATTCCTGCACGCTCACGTAAAACTACAAATCCAAGCTGACGGGCAGTCTCGTTATGTTGAATCAATCGAGTTAACCAATCTGTAATCATCGCTCCATTAAGAACGGTATGCCCTGCTAATATACGAGCAGTTGATGTGTTGGTAATACTTAATGCCATTTTCAAATAAGGAGCTTCAGGTCTTGTTCGATTGCCTAATGTACGAATCGATTGCTGAGCATAATAAGCATCATTTCCAATTCCGAGCGGAACGATCTGTTGACTGGCTAGTTCACGGTAAAAAGCCGATACAATCTTATTCTTCCACTGCCACGGATGAACAGGGATCAAGTGATAATCTTCTATATTCAATTGTTGCTGTTGTAAAATCTGCTGAAATTGATTCCATTGCTTGGTGCCTAATGATTCCTGCATAAATGAATCGTGATCTTCGACTGTAGTTGAAAAAGCAGACAAACTGTATTCTTTAGCCACCGCTAACCAAATCGGGTACAACGATTGTTGAAATTCTGGCCCATACTCAGCATTATCTTCTAACGTAAAACCGATTCTAGATTTATAACAAGGATGGTATGGATGACCGTCTTTGATCTGCCCTTCCAGCTGATCATAATAAGACTGTTCTGTTGAGAATACACTTTGTTGTACATATGCTTGAGATTGTAAATCTTTCAATAATGTCTGTTCTAGTTCATTACGGAATTGTTGTAGCTTCTCCCCTTGTTGTACTTGTTGAAGTACTTCATTCAAAAATTCATGCAGATGTGCTGTCTGTTGTTGTCCGTCTGTCGCTATTCGTATAACAGGAACTTGCTCTAATCTTACTCTGCCAAAGCTCACCATCCGCTTACCCGTACACATATACTGCACCTTTTGTTGATCTGTAGTTACACCGACTATAGTAAACTGCTGATAAGCTTTTGGCTCTGATAAGCTAGAACGTATTTGTTGCTGAGACATTTCAGTCTGAAGATAAGGAAGAATATCTTCATAGATGATTGCTTGCATTAATTGACGAATAATTCGCTGTTCTACTGCTGGAAAATGTTCTGAATGGAGTGCTTTGATCATATCAAAAGGATCAGTCGATTGTGTCAATGATAAGGCTGAATACGTAGGTAATTGTTGTGTAAACGTCATTATTTCACCTCGGATTAAGTTAGTGATACCTATAGAGATTGGATTTTGGAACGTGTCCGTACACTTTGCATGAGTTAAGTGACATTACTCTGCGTTTTTATCAACTTTTAGCTAGATATAAAGGATTCGGAATAGCGATAAATGAAGGATGATCGCCTTTGGCTTGAAAACAACTGATAAAGTTAGCTTTAGCGGGTAACGTTTTTACGTGTAGTAAAGATTCAATATGATGGCAAAGAGAACTATTTCCTTCTAACGCTGCTTGGGTTCTCCATATTAATAATTGTTGTTGTACTATATTCCAATAGTGCTGTTCACTACGTTGTTCATAGGCGGCTATGGTGTGAATCAATGAACCTAAATGATTGACTACAAAATAGTATCCTGTTCTTAACCATGAAGTCTCGTGATCATATAGCACATGACTATCCTGTTCGATTAACGTTTGAATCCATTCCTCTACGGATGGACATGTTCGATCAATACTGACTCCTTCCAGATCGCGTACATAATAACAGTCTGGCATCCCGTCTTTGAGCGAAATTAATGAATTTTGCAGATGGGCTTCAAAGCTTATCCCGTAATCTGTAAAAACACGTAATAACGATAAAAGAGTAATTTCTGTATACTTTGATAACCATGTTGATAAATGTGGAACTGTATCTTCTGCATGTTGACGAATCACTGATATTAATTTGGGTTCATTAGTGTTGGGCGCTGATTCCAATAGGGAAGCTACAACATACGTATGCTCAGGATCAATCTGTTGTGGACGATAAATGACAGTCATGGCAGCAGTCCATTGCTCTTGCTGCGCCAAAGTCATGGCCGTCGATGAGTTAAACTGGTTGTCGGTAGCTGATTTGCTATCATTTACTTTATGATTTTCCGCTAGATCGGTAGTCCATTGTGTACTTAACGTACCGACTTTTACTGAACTGTAGCCTGTTTCTGTTAACACTTTAAAATGATTCGATTCTATCGCTGTCCGTTTATGATGAATAATGCGTGCAGCGTCGATAGTCCGTTTGGCTTGTTCTATTGTATTTTCACGAATAAGATTCGTTATTCGGATATGCAAGGGTAACTTATATCCTCGATGGTCTTTGGGATTCCAGACTGTTCTGACCGAAGAAGTCGGATATAGTTCATCACCGAGTGACCCTAACAATACCAAATACTGAGACTGTATCGCTTGCTCCACAATAGGAAGCGTCTGAATATACTTTGCTTGCCACGGATGCATTGGTAAAAGATGATATTGATCTGCCTGTACACCTTTTGCATGTAACAGGTCTGTTGCTTGCTGATATATGGAAGATGAGATTGCTTCTTGTCTGGTCTGTTCATCTAGCCAGTGTTCCTCGATATAGATCGACTGTACCGCAATATAAAACAACTGAAAGCTAGCTCCCATTTCTGGACTATATAATGTTAATTCAGGGATAGCGAATCCTTCTGAACTTTTAGGAAATGGATGAAAAGGATGCCCTGCAATCAGTGACTGTTCCGAATAGATATAATCGTTACAATCTAAACCGTGATCAGCAAGATGATGATCATAGTAATATTCCATTTTGGTCAGACTGTTTCCGATGCGATCTACCATTTGTTGCTTCTGCGAATCTCTTGCCTGACTATCTGTATAATGACTTACTTCTTCGATCATATAATTGATCAACTGATAGGCCGTTATGATCGCTGGAGATTGCTCTTGTTCAATACACACAAAATAATAAATATAATGATGCTGACCGATCAGAGAATAATACGTCACCTCTGTCTGTATCCATCGCCCGGTAAAAGGAAGCTGGATCAATATCATGTCATACGATTCTTCGATATTAATATCTAATCTGGATATCATTTTGTTGTCCAGTAAAGGGAACTTCTCAATCACGGCTGAAATTCTAGGGTCAAATTGTTTCGTTTCTCGTAAATAACTATTGAGTATCGCTTGAATACTTGCAGCAAGTGCCCACTTTTTGGCATCTGAAATAGGATTTTCTGTTAATTCAAAGTCTTCAATATCCGTTGTTTGTTGCATTATTTTCTGATTTTGATGAGTATCTATAGAAGACACATTATGCACTCCTTTTCGTATGATGGATAGGCTCAGAAGATGTTACCGTCTGATGCATAAAGAAAGCCGCTGGAATCGTAAATAAAATGATTATACTTAACACCCAGAATCCCTGATTGATCGTATGCAATGTGCTAAAGGCATCTGAATGTCCATCAGCTATAAGCTGAGTCCGCCGAACTTCATAATAGACTGAAATGATCACAATTCCGAGTGAAGAAGTTATTCTTCGAATCACATTATTCATGGCTGAGCCTTGAGATACCAGCTGATCAGGAATTGCATTTAACCCTGCTGTCGTGACAGGCATATTCGATAATCCCAACCCTACTCCGCGCAACATCATCAGTACAAAAATGATCCAGATTGGCGAATTAACTTGCAACATGCCCAGCATCGCAGTCGTAATACAGGTCATAGATAAACCAATCAACACAATCATTTTCGGCCCTTTACGATCAAGATGTTTGCCTGCAATTCGGACAAAAATACCTGTGAAAATCGCTGAAGGTAAAAATACCAATCCGGTCATCATTGCACTATATCCGTATACATTTTGTACCAGTAAAGGAACCATAAAAATCGTAGCAAACATCGCAATGGCTTGTACACTGACTACCACGACACTAAGCGTATAGGTCGGAATATTGAAGATACGTAGATGCAGTAATGGTTGTTCTTTGGTTAACTCCAAACGAACAAAAATAATAAGCAATACAACTCCAACACCCAGCATCACAAGATTAGACCCTAACCATATATCTGCCAGATGCTTCATTTGACCCAGTGTCCATAAAATAACGCCAACTCCCAGCGTCACTGTAACAAATCCGCTCATATCAAATGTTCGCTTCCGATCAGGTGTCGTATGTGGCAAATACTTAAGCCCGATCAGTAACCCGAGCAATCCAGTAGGTACATTCATCCAAAATAAAGATTGCCAGCTTCCCCATTCGATCATCATTCCTCCGACTGTAGGGCCAATAGCAGGTGCAACCATAATCGCAATGCCCCAGATTCCTGTCACACGACCACGTTCATTTTTGGGAAAAGCATCGAACATAATCGCTAGTGATAGCGGAATCATCAATCCACCTGCAATCCCTTGTAACCCGCGAAAGCAGATCACAGATAACAAATTCCATGAAAATGACCCAAGTATAGACCCGATAATAAACAGGAACAGTCCGAGCAAATAGATTCTTTTTTTACCAAATCGATCGCCCAAATATCCTGTTAATGGCATCGTCATTCCCATACCTAGCAGAAAAATAGTAATAATCCAACTGGTGGAACTGGCACTACTCTGAAAAACGTTCATCAATTCAGGAACAGCCGGATTGAGCGAACTGTTATTCAAAATGACTGTAAATGTCCCTAGTAAAATACTACATAAAATCATCCATTCCGCAGAAATAGCCAACTTATATCGATGCTTGATCATTACACTGTAGAAGTCTGTAACGTTTGATACGCTGTAGTGACAGCTTCACCAAAAATACGAGTGACTTCTAATACTTGCTCTCGTGTAATAATAAGGGGTGGTAAAAAACGCATGACAGTAGAATGTCTTCCTCCTACTTCCAGAATCAGTCCATGTTTCAAACATTCTTGTTGAATCAAGCTTGCTAATTGTGGATGTGCTGGATAATGCCCTAGATGATCCATGATGTGCTGATCATTTACAATCTCCACTCCAATCATTAATCCACGACCACGAATATCACCAATACAACCCACTTGCTGTTGAATCTGCTGTAACTGTTCTACCAATAACGATCCCATATCAGTGACATGCTCAGGCAAATGATGTTCACGAATATAACGTAATGTTGCAAGTCCTGCTGCCATCGCCATCTGGTTACCACGGAAAGTACCAATATGTGCACCTGGATTCCATTGATCCAAATCTTTGTTATAGATAACAACAGATAATGGCAAGCTTCCTCCGATAGCTTTGGACAATACCAATACATCAGGAATAATACCTGCATGTTCAAAAGCATACAATTTGCCTGTCCGACCAAGCCCTGTCTGTACTTCATCAATAATTAATGGAATATTGCGTTCTT
Organism: Paenibacillus nuruki; assembly: GCF_001721045.1. Lineage (GTDB taxonomy): Bacteria > Bacillota > Bacilli > Paenibacillales > Paenibacillaceae > Saccharibacillus > Saccharibacillus nuruki. Next base: position 140,173 of record NZ_MDER01000038.1, read on the forward strand.
GTGTAATACGACGCATTTCACGAATCCACTCTACAGGAGCAGGAATAGAGCCTCCTTCGCCTTGTACCACTTCAAAAATCATTGCACATGGCGATACAATGCCACTCTCAGGATCATCCAACAAATTTTCGATATAACTACTACTGATCTGATGCGTCTGTTCTCCGCCTATTCCGAAGGGGCAACGATATTCATACGGATACGGCATAAAATGAACATCAGGAATCAATCCATTCACACGTTCTTTTTGCCCTAATGTTCCACTAAGGCTCATTGCAGCATGAGTCGATCCATGATATCCCCCTTGAAAAGATAAAATACTACGTTTACCTGTAGCTGTTTTGACTAACTTTATCGCCGCTTCGATTGCATCTCCTCCGGTAGGGCCACAAAATTGAATTTTGGCATTTTGGGCAAAAGATGGCGGAAGACTTGCAAATACTTCTTCTACAAACTGTTCTTTGAGGGGTGTAGTCAGGTCTAAGGTATGCAACGGATGCTTGTTGGTTAGTAATTGCTGAATCGCTTCGATCACAACAGGATGATTATGTCCAAGAGCTAATGTTCCTGCACCTGCTAGGCAGTCATAGTATACTTTGCCATCCATATCTGTAATATGAATCCCTTCAGCTTCTTTGATAACAATTGGTAATCGGCGTGGATAGGAACGAGCATTAGACTCTCTTTCAGATTGGCTTTGCAAATAACGTGTATTTTGAGATACGGCTGAATCTACTGTTTCTATCATCATAATCTCTCCTTTGATATTGATAATCATTTTCAATTAGGCACTTCTTTAGTATATGGAATAAATTTCTAGACTCCATAGACATTTACGTCCTGTATTTGTACAAATACTACATCTTCATTTTTAGGAATCGCGATCAGACAAAAAAAGACGACTCTATAAGAGAACTATAGAAATCGTCGATACAACAAATTAGCTATTCATTTTTCGATATGTCCATGTATGAATAAGCTCTTGATATTTCTTTTCATTGACAGAATGAGGGTCATTTTCCCTAGATGATAATGTGGATTCTATCGTAATCTGCTGATCAATACATTGCCCTGTCAACCAGCTATAATACTTGTCTACAGGTAAAGCGATTTGCCAATCGTATTTATTACTAGCTGAATCTGTAGCTTCATAATGTCGCCACTCTACTGCTGTCCAATCGATCCATGCAGTCGATAAGGCAACCGGTACATGTGGAATCAGGCTACCTGCTCTGACCAGTATAATGATCGGAATGATGGATTCTTCTATATGATGCCAAGTCGAGCCTGCATATCTCTTACCTGTCTGATAATCGATCCACTCTCCAGAAGGAGTATATACCTCTCTAGCTGTCATTCCTTGTTCTAACATCGGAGCAATTAACAGATCTGTTCCTAGAAAATACTGATCTTCAATCTGCCATACACCCGGTTCATCTGGATATTCAAGCAATAGTGGACGCAGTAATGGAATACCTTGTTCAGCACTTACAACCGATTGTGTATAAATATAAGGCATCAACTGATATTTTAACTCAACTGCTTTTCTAAAATCTTCGGTAAACTCTTCATCATAATGCCACGGTTCTTTGGGGGGTGCTCCATGACATCGACTATGCGACGTCAACATTCCAAAAGGCATCCAGCGTCGATACAATTCTCGCGGACTTTGATGGACAAATCCACCGATATCATGACTCCAAAAAGTAAAACCACTCAACCCCAATGACATTCCTGCTCGCAAAGAAGCCGCCATGCCATTATCCGTATTTTCAACATCACCGCCCCAATGTAAAGGATACCGTTGACTGCCAGCCCATGCGCTACGTGCCCAGATAATCGATTCACCAGTGACTTTTTGTGTAATCTCAGATACCGCCTGATTATAGCGAAGAGGATACAGATTATGCTCTTTCCATCCCTTTTGACGAGAATAATACGAACCATGAATCGGTGCACTTTCTCCAAAATCGACTTTGATTGCACTTACACCTATATTTAATAATCCTGCAATCTTTTGTTGATACCATACTACGGCGTCAGGATTGGAAAAGTCTAAAATGGCATCTTCCCCTGCAATATAACCATTGCCATCACTAATCGCATAACCTTTGGCAATAATCTCTTCATATAGCGGATTAGAAGGCATAAAATAAGGATACTGCCATAAGCTAATCCGATATCCCTGCTCACGTAAATCCGTAATCATTTGCTCTGCATGATCAAAACGACTGGTCGAAAATTGATAATCACAACGCCAATCATGCTCAAACCAACCGGTATCCAGATGAATGACATCACAAGGAATCCGGTGCTCTTGCAACTGACTAGCGACTTCCCTCACTTCTTGTTCGGATTGATACGTTATACGGCTCATCCACAATCCGAAAGACCACAACGGTGGAACAGTAGATTTCCCTGTTAACGATGTGTAACTAGACAGTATTTGTTTGGGTGTGCCGAAAAAGAAAAATAAATCCAGTTCATCTTCCCCAATATAGATCGTATTGGTTCCATCAAAATGATGACCTACATCACAAGTCATCGGACAGCTATGATGAAAAAACATCCCATAACCTCGATTACTCCATAACAATGGAATAGGCTTATACATATCTGCGGTCTGCGCGCTTAAAGGATCATATGTAAACCAGTTAAACTTTTGTCCGCGTTTATCCATTTTCAAAAAGGATTCGCCACCTCCATATAATCGTTCTCCTGGAGATAAAGCAAAACTTGCTGCTAGACTACGATTCATATCTTTCGCCGATCGGATAAAACAAAATGGAGTTGGGTCGGAGCTGAGAATAGAAGCTTGATCTGCCATATGATGTGTGCGTGTTAATAATTTTCCTGTAGCATCTCGAAACTCTATCCGCCATGGTTGGTACATTATCGTTACCGAGCCATAAGCACTTCGATACGTCACATGATCATTATCCTGTTGTTCGATAATCCAATCTTGACTAACAGGTATTTCTTCCTCTGCAAGCATCAGACTATGGCGGGGTTCTAAAGTGGGCTTACGAACGGTTAATCGAATCCGAACCGTCTGTGCATCAACAAATTCCAAGCGAAAAGGAAAAGAAGGTGATTCGGTATAGGCAGGAAATTCCCACGATTCTGTGGCTGTAAAAGGCAATGTATATTTACCAAAATCCAATCTAGGCTTACGTGAATACCGTTCCCAATGTATCTCGCCGGTGGCTGTTTCGGGATTGAAATGCTCTATATGCATCCCCATAAAATAGGTATTTTCAATCTGTCCAAATGCTTTGCTCATATCAATAGGTTCACAAAGTAATGCTGTATCATATAATCGAATCATTCGTAGTTATCCTCTCACTATTTATTTAATTGATAACGTTTACATCTTAAAATATTGTATACTTTTGTATAGATTCAACCTATGCTAATTCTATGTAGTATTCGCACAATATTACGATCATCGAAGTACATCAAAATAAAATATATGCTCTACCGTATCGCTTCCGATTCTTATACCGTCTAATTTCACTATACATATAATGGAGGTTGACCACAGATGCAACTCTCACCCCCTTATGAAGTTACTCAAATGCCCGACAAAACATTTCCGATTAATATCTTTCATGTTGCTGCACCTCATTGGCGCTGGGTACCTTTGCACTGGCATGAACATTTGGAATGGATGATCGTCTACAAAGGCTCTTTCCGTGTTCAAATCGGTACAGAGCATCAAGATATTACGGTAGGAGATATTGTGTTTGTTAATACCTGTCAGATTCATGCCGCTTTTCCTTTGGAGGAAGATACTGAATTGATATGTATTGTGTTCAATGAAGCATTGATTCGGAATATCCAGTTAGATCATACAGAGTCACGCTATATTCGACCCCTATTGGAAAACCATTTAGGACTACCAGCTATTTTCACCAAAGATCATCCGTTAGCCAAACAGATCACCTTTTATTTACAACAGATGATTATAGAGTATGAACAATCTACCTATGGTTCTGAATTATTGATCAAATCCTATCTGCTGGCTTGTATAGGTTGGCTTTATCGTATTGTTGCTCATGATCATATAGAGTTGCCTGCCTCCCATCAACCTGCTTATATGCAACCTTTGTTTCAACATCTGAGTCATCATTTTCGAGAATCTATTTCGATCGAGACAGCCGCTGAACTATGTCAATTGACGCCTACTTATTTCTGTTATTTATTTAAAAAGACAACAGGCAAAACATTTATCGAATATATCAATATGCTACGTATTCATGAAGCCGAGCAATTGTTACGTTCTGGTGATTGGAATATCAGTCAAGTGGCTTATCACTGCGGATTTACGAGTCTAAATTACTTTGGCAGAGTATTTAAACAATACAAGCAGATGTCGCCAAGTCGTTGGCTCAAGCATATCGCCAAATCGTAGAATGAACTAAAGTTGTATTATTGTGTAGAACATGTGTATTTCTACGCTCTTTTGTAAATACAGTTTATTTTTCACCTTTCATAAAATACAATAAAATGGAAATTAAACCATATAAAAGGTGGGGTATTCATGTTGATACGCAAGCAGATTGCTATTCTTTTATCCACGCTATGCTTATTTACATTATTGGGATCATGGACTTGGAATTCTCAAGCCGAAGCAGCAGGCACTTGGAAACAAATCTGGTCAGATGAATTCAATGGATCTAATGGAACAGGGGTAGATGGTTCCAAATGGAATTCAGAAACAGGTGCTGGCGGTTGGGGAAATAACGAGTTACAGTATTATACAAATCGTACCAACAATGCTTATATGGATAATGGCAATCTGGTTATTCAAGCGTTAAAAGAAAATTATAATGGTGCTCCTTATACATCGGCTCGCTTAACAACAGCTGGCAAATTCGACGTGAAATATGGAAAAATTGAAATGCGTGCTAAACTTCCCTATGGTAAAGGCATCTGGCCTGCATTCTGGATGTTAGGTAGCGATATCGGTAGCAACCAATGGCCAAAAAGCGGTGAAATCGATATTATGGAATACGTAGGTGCTAATGCTCCAAACACTGTGTATGGAACTATTCACGGTCCTGGTTATTCAGGTGCAGGTGGTTTATCTGCGGCTTATACGATCGGTGAAAATATCAGTAACGCTTACCATACGTTCTCGATTGAATGGGAACCGAATGTCATCCGCTGGTATGTCGATAACAATCTATACCATACACGTACATCAGCAGATATTGGTGGTAATCAATGGGTATTTGATAAACCATTTTTCTTATTACTTAACTTAGCTGTAGGCGGTAACTGGCCTGGCTATCCTGATGCAAGTACTACATTCCCGCAAAAATATGCAATCGACTATGTACGTGTATTCCAGCGCTCTGGAGATACGGGTAATATTGTAGCCCTTAAAGCTACAGCTAATGGAAAATATGTAGCTGCTGAAGATTATGGAAATGCACCTCTACTTGCTCGTTCTACTACAGTAAGCGATTGGGAGAAATTTGAGTTAATCGATCTTGGAAATAACAATGTTGCTTTGCGTTCTCTAGCTAATAATAAATACGTATCTGCTGATAATACAGGTGCAAGCCCGTTAATAGCCAACAAAACGGCGATTGGCACATGGGAAACGTTCCAAATCGGAACAACAGCGGATGGGAAACGAACCTTCAAATCATTAGCGAATAATCAGTATGTCTGTGCAGACAATTATGGAGATAGCCCGCTGATTGCCAATCGAAGTACCATTAGCGGTTGGGAAGCTTTTGAAGTGATCAAGCAGTAAAAAGTAAAATGTGAAGGTATCACTAATTAGCACTATTATATTCACTATTACAATGCAAAAAGGAAGCCTGAGATTGCTATAGGCTTCCTTCTTGCATTATTGCTGTTTTTTTACTTTTAGGTATTTTATTCTTGATATAGAATGTAATTCGAAATAGCACTTGTCACAGCGTTATCTAAAAAATAGATTGTATGACCTTAAAATCATCTTTATTTCGCAATCTTACCATTCTGATTCGCTACTCGTAAATAACGGAAGAAAAAGATAAATACTATTGCCATCCATATCGCAAATACGAGGAAAATATTACTGAACGTATTGGCTTCACTATAATGCCATAAGCTATTAAATGACCACGGCGATTGTACACGATCTAAAATCAATCCCAAGACCGTTGTCCCAATCGCTCCTGAAATAAAGCTTAACATCATGTATAGACCCATCCCTACACCTACTTGTGCGCCGTCTAGTGTCCGAGAAACGGTATTCGCAAGTCCTACTTGGGCAAATGTCAGTCCAGTGTTCCCAATCACCAGTACGCCCATAATCATCCAGTACGAACGATCTGTAAACACAGCAAGAATGATATACGTCATCAGTTGTAAAATAAAAGCAATCCGAAGCAAAAACGTATTTCCTTTGCTATCTGCAATGCGTCCACCGACGATACCAAAAATAGCAGCGATCAATGCACCCGGAAACATAATCATACCAATCGTAAAGGAAGACAACTGATGAATACTGCTTAACATTTGGGGTATCAAGTAAGGCACACATAGATTAAAGATCAATGCCAGACAAGCGATAATCATCGTCATTGTATAGGTGGAGTTACGAAAAATCGCTGGATCCAGAAAAGGTTGTTTGGCTTGACGAATATACAGAATAAAGATAATTAATAATACAATCGTCATTATCGCAAGAATAAAGCTTACATTGGTAATCGCTAGTAAAAGTAATGTTACGGTTGCTGCTAACATTACACCGCCCCAGAGGTCTATTTTCAGCGGACGTACCTGATCTTGATTAAGATATTTGCGGAAAAATGGAATCGTTACTAATGATAGCAAAGAGATCGCAAATAAATAACGCCAATCTGCAAAACTGGTAATCATACCTGCAATAATCGGCCCCATAGCTGTACCTAATGCCATACCAGAAGAAGTAATGCCTAGCGCTCTCCCACGCTTTTCAGGAGATACATAACGAATCGGAATAATCATTGACGATGCTGGAATAACAGAAGCACCTGCTGATTGTAGAATTCTTCCTGCAATCACCATCCAATAATCAGAAGCGACAAACCCTACAATAGAACCGACCGCAAATAAGCAAATACCTACAGTCAGCAAATTTTTAAGACGGTATTTATCGGCTAGCTTGCCATAAGTCACTGAGCCAATCGCGTAAATAATAATATATGACGTTACGACCCAGCTCACTTGTGAACTACTGAGATCAAAATCTTGACGAATGGACGGTAAAGCTACATTAAACATCGTTGAGTTCATGACAGAAATGATCATAGCCAATGCTAAAATATAAATAATTTTCATAATATACCTGAATACTAGCCTTATACACATAGTAAAGACGTATAAGACTAGCGTTATTCTTTTCCTTTATCCCATTATTCTGGACGGTGACCGCCAGGTGGAGTTACAACTTTAAGATCCAACGTTTGGATATTGGCAATCACTCGATCCATACGAAGAGGCCCCGGTGTATCAGGGAAAATATAATGTTCATATTCATCTCCTAATAGACGGAAAAACGGTTCAAATAATCCACTAACCAGTACACCTACAAATTTGGTATAGTGTGTATCCAGACGATAAGAGTGTACGGTTCCAGCAGGTACATGCAAGAAGTCACCGGGTAACAATTGAACTTCTTCTCCATTTGCCCACATCGTCATCTGTCCTTGTACACAGAAAAAGGTCTCTGTATGGTGTTCATGATAATGAGATACGATGGCATCTCCTTTGGGTCCTTCTGTAGATACCATAATATAATCGCCATCTGTAGACGCTTGTGTAGCCAATAAACGATGTAATTGATCCCCTGTTAATAATTTGGTACCTTCTCCACTTTCTAATACATAAGTTGCTACAGATTCAGGAATTACACTGTTGCTGACCAAGGTATAATCAGAAAATACCGTTTGTGATGTAGAAAAGATAATATCTGCTTGTTGCGCAGCTTGTTGTAAATGATCTGTAGAATACACATGGTTGCTAACTGCTGGATATTCATATGGTGTATGGGCTTGACCTAAGATCTCATAAATAGCAGTTACATTACCTGCGATAGAATAGGAAATAAACGCATTACGATGAGCCAGTAATTGATACGCATGTTCTGTCATTGGTGGGATATGTGCATAATCGCCCGGTAATAATAGATGACTCTCCCCATTGATAACAAATTGAATTTTACCTTCTAATACAAAAATAGATTCATAGGTGTTCTGATGCGTATGCAGTGGGAACGATTCCCCTTTAGGCCCTGACAGAATAGCCGCTGATAAAATATCGCCTGTACTTTGAAAATTAGCGATGACAGTAGCTAACTGTTTGCCAAATAAATAACGTTTCCCTTCTCCTCGGCGAAGTAAGTAAGGTGCTACAGTATTTGGTAAATGTGTTGTTAATGATGTTGTCATATGTTCCTCCTGAAATGTGAGTATTCGTATAGTCTGTAAGAGTTATTGTTGATCTCTTGTACTATTTTATTGTAGCGAAATCTACAAATTTGAAATATAGTTGAATACGACAAAAAAATAGGCAAAAGCGACATAAGACTATGTTGTATAGAGGAGCTGTAATATGTCATCATCCGATCATTCTTTTCAAATGCTTGAGCATCCTTTTCCTATAGAAACACCGATCTCTTTTAAAATGTTTACGGTGGAAGGCTCTTTTCAAGAACACGCCCATGATTTTTATGAGATTATTTATATATCAGAAGGTAAAGGCACATTATTTATTCACAAAGATTCCTTACCTTTTGAAGAAGGAGACTTATTTTTTATTCCGATCGGAATGCCTCACTTGCTCAAAGCAGAATCTTCTCCACCTGCTGTACCTTTGCAAATGATGAATTGTATGTTCCAAACAGAGCTACTTGCACCTCAATATGAGCCCAAAAATGAATTAGATCGCGAATTTGACGCAATTGCCCAATTTTTTCGTCAAAGTGAAGCTTGGTTACGGTATCAAGATCAAGGCGGGGAACTGGCTCGAATAATGTATAGCATGAATTTTGCTGTTAATTCTCAGTCACCGGGTTTTCATTATAAGTTGTATATTTGCTTACTGGATCTGCTCAATACATTGTACCGACTCCAACAATTCAGTCTGTTATCGAGACCTGATAAATGGGTCGATCCTGTTGCTTTTACGATTGAATATATTCAAGTCCATTATCGTGATCCACTCAAAATGGAAGAGTTCTGCCAATGGTTGTCCATCAGTCCCCGCCATCTTCAACGCAAGTTTAAAGAAACAACCGGTTATACGTATACTCAGATGTTGCAACAAATTCGTATACAAAAAAGTTGTGAATTGTTAATTAACACCGATCGAAGTATTCAACATATTGCTGACGAAGTTGGTATCCATGATATGAAATATTTTTATCGTTTGTTTAAAACAAGTTGTGGGCTAACTCCGCTTCATTTCCGCCAGCATCACGCACGTACCAAATAAAAAGAACCTTTCTCCTACAGTCTATGCTGTATAAGAAAGGTTCTTTTATTTTTTATTAAATAAGCTTTTCTACAATGGCAGGTTCTTTAATGCCAGCGGCTGATTCTTTTTGTTCTTTTTCAGATGGCATTTGGAACTGACGTACGGAACGAATAAAGAGTAAAATAATCCCGCATCCCACAATGATCATCGCACTGATATAAAGTACACTTTCTAATGGAAATCTTAATGACAGCATCCCACCTACTAAAGCTCCTAAAGGTAATGCCGCATTAGACAGAGTATGCAGGAACGCCATAACACGCCCCATCAGTTCTGTCGGTGTAATAATCTGGATCATAGAGGTTTGCAGAACATTGATAATACCTGTAAATACACCCATCATTAATACTGCACTGAGCTTCATCCATAGTACCGGCGCAATAGCGAATAGATACAGGGAAACACCCATTAGAATCCATGATAATGCAATCACTAGTCCATTTTTCTTCATGATATTGATTAGACCTGATCCTGCAAAAATCCCTGCAAAAAAAGCGATATAAAGTAAACTGTAATAAATCGGCGAACCATACGAAACAGCTAGTGCAGGCACCGTAATAATTAAGATCGACATTGCAAAATTAGTCAAAGCATAAAATGGCAACATCACTTTTAGAAAAGCATTCCGAATTACAAAAGTATATCCTTCTTTTAATTCTGCAAAATAAGAGCTTACTTGTTTTTGAGGTTCATGTTCTTGTACTTCAGAAATATTACTTTTATCCAGTTGTCTTTTCAACTGAATATAGATAAAACCTGAAAGTAATAACAATCCACTCGCAAGGAAAAATGTATTTTCCATACCTACCAAAAGAATAACAGAAGCTCCTAATAAATAGCCTCCAATATTAACAATCTGATCGCTGGATGCAACCATTGAATTGGCCTGTACGATTCGATCAGGTGAACGAATGAGCATCGGCAACATTTTATTATTGGCTGGATAAAATAACATTGAAAAACAAGAAGCTACAAATACTAAAACTAAAATCATAATCAGGCTACTATATTGATCGCCAATCAAAAATGGGACTAACATAATCAAAATAGCTTGAGCAAATAGCGATATACTTGCCAGCAATGAAGGGGAATAACGGTCAACTAATGGTCCTAAAAGAAAACTAAATATAGAAGCTGCTGAGATCGCTGTAAACGTGAAGCTAGTGAATGACACAGATGACGTTGATTTTTGTACAAAATACAATAATACGATCGAATAGATACTATCTGCAATATTTGCTGAAGTCCGAGAGATAAAAAAGCGAGTAAATCGACTATCTTTAAATAATTGAATCATAATCTCGACTCCTTTGGTCTGCATTCAGATGTAGATGTAGAGATAGTAATGAAGATTGCTGTTGCATCATCGTATGAATTGCTTGTATATCTGCTTCGTATGGAAGTAACAGCGATAAATACAATCGGGTGCCGATATGCTGTGCAGTCACATAAATGATAGGTTCGATTGTTTGTTCTGTTGCATCCAGCTCATTCACAGCTTGTGTATGCTGAATCATTTGATTCCATTCTCGCTCTTCCTCTTCTTGCTCACCTAAATAATTAAATACAATCGGCATACCTGCAAAAGCAGATAATAAATACGCACAAGCTTGTGGATATACTTTGCTCATTGATTCGTTATAGAGTAGATTAAAGAAGTTAATATGATGGGTAGTTACCGTATTTAATAGAGCAGGCAAGTCAGGCAATGCTTGATCTGTAGCTATCACTAGAGGAATTTGATCAATACATTCACCCATTTGCTCATAAAAATAATGTTCACCATATTGTCGTCCATAATGAGTTAACCAAAAAGGAACATTCGATATTTTAAAATAAGCACCTAATACTTTTGCAGATAATTGCAATAACACATTCATAGACGTAGAAGAATCTGCTTTTTCTAGATGCTCATATTCGAAATATCCTTCCCATTTACTATACTGATTACGAACTAAAGAAGTACTCTGCTGAACTTGCTGACTAGCTATAGAGAACTGTTCTAATTCAAAACGATGACTTAACTCTTCATCTGTTATATGTTGAGGTCCCTGAAGAACCAATTCCGTATAATCATGATACTGAACATGCTCATATGATACAGATTGATAGTGTTCACCACGTTCATAAGCTTGGGCTAATTCTGCTTTGAGAATTTCTCCACTCATGCCATCGAAAATAAGATGTGAACAAGCGAATAAAACTACGCTTTTCTCTGGTTCAAGACGTACACATAAGATTCGATACAATGGATCTTCTGTACATACATAGGGAGTCATATACAAATCTGGTAATAAAGATGATAATATCGATTGCTGTTGTACTTCTGTATAGAATGATAAATCCAATGTTGGAAAATGAGATACAGATTCATTGATATTGATATTCCAATCATGGACTTCCCATTCCCAAGCTTGTTGATGACTGACTAATCGACTACGTAGTAATTCATGACGTTGAACAATGTTAGCAAAAGCTTTTGCTAGCCGTTCTATATTTACTGCATAAGGCAAAGGAATCACAACACCAGAACATTCTGGGTGAAGCAAATGATGTTGCTGAACAGGAGCAAGTGGATATACTTCTGTCACAGATGATTGCATCGTATATTGATACCACTTCATATTATGAATCTGAATATGTTGATTCCACTGCTTGAATTGCTCTGCTGAAATTTCATAATTTCTATCTGCCATCTTCCAATCACCATTTATAAATACATTTTGTTGAGAGATATACAATGAATCTGGATTGTGATCTTTAGGTATATACAGATCAGATAGCGCACGAATCGTTTGATGTTGAAAGAGTTGATGAATATTTAAAGAAATCCCTTGTTCTTTAGCTTGAGATATAAGCTGAATACCTTTTAGCGAATGCCCACCACATTCGAAGAACCGATCATCGATTCCAACTTTGTCCATTCCTAAAATCTCTGCCCAGATTAAAGCTAATTTTTGCTCTTGATCATTACGCGGTGCTACATATTCCTGAAGAGAAGCTGATGTCAAATCCGGCTGAGGCAAGGCTTGACGGTGAACTTTACCGTTAGTATTCAATGGTAACTCAGACAGAAATACATAATATTGAGGTACCATGTAGTCTGGCAATTTTCCATTGAGGTAATGACGAATATCGGTATACGTTAAAGGTTCTTGTGTAGCTATATAAGCACATAGACTTTTCTGTCCATCCTCGCTAGTAAGAATTGCAACATGAACTTGTTGTATAGACTCATGACGAAGTAGTATATTTTCAATTTCACTAGGTTCTATCCGGTACCCACGAATTTTCACTTGATGATCGATGCGACCTAAATATTCTATAGTGCCATCGGATAACCATCTACCCAGATCTCCTGTACGATACATTCGTGCTGTTGGAAGCCAATAACTGCTAACAAACTTCTCGGAAGTTAGATCATCTCGATTCAGATATCCTCTTGCTACCCCATCTCCGCCTACCCATATTTCTCCAGGTACTCCTGAAGGTAAGAGATGACCGGATTCACTGACAATGTAAGCCGTCGAATGCATAATCGGTCTTCCGATCGGAATTGGACGTTCGTTTTCGATGAATGGAATAGTATAACAACAAGAAAAAGTTGTATTTTCTGTAGGTCCATATCCGTTAATAAGGGTTAGCTGTGGACAATGGTTTTGTACGCTTTTCAGCATTTTGGGCGACAGAACGTCTCCACCGATTATTAATTGTTGTAAAGGTTGAAAAAGCTCTGGTTTTTGCAATGCGAGCTGGTTGAATAATGGTGATGTTAACCACATGGTCGTAATCTGATATTGAAGCAAAGCTACATGTAATTTTTCAGCATCTAAAATAGTTGTGTCAGGCACCAAACAAAGACTTAATCCATTAAGCAGTGCTCCCCATATTTCAAATGTACAGGCATCAAATACTAACGCTCCCGTCATCAGAATACGATCAGCAGGATTGAATTGAATATAATTCGTTTCTTTGACCAACCGAATAACATTACGATGTTCTATCATGACTCCTTTGGGTTGTCCTGTAGATCCCGAAGTGTACATAACATAAGCTAAATCATTGACTTGATTGATAAATGGTAATGAATGCGTACGTTCATCATAAGATGTAGATTCTTTTAAATTCAGAACCGTTCCCTCAAATGTTTGTTCTGATAGTTCAGAGGTGCGATTCATAGTTAGTAATATAGAGATTTGGCTGTCATCAAGCATATATTGAATTCGCTCTGCTGGATAAGAAGCATCTATCGGTACGTAAGCTCCACCTGCTTTGAGTATAGCCAGAATACCAATAATCATATCCGGTGAACGCTCTGGTATAATACCTACCAGTGTATCGGCTTTAACGCCTAATGCATTCAATGTCCATGCTAATGAATTCGCTCGATCTTCAATCTCCTGATAACTCCAACTATCTTCACCACAGATGACTGCTGACATATCTGCATGCGCCGAAACCTGCTCTTCCCATAACTGCTGTATCGTCGCATGTCGCGGATACACTGTATGAGGTGGATTACATGTAGTTAATATATATTCTTGTTGCTTATCCGATATAAGCTTAATATCTCCCAGAAGAATATGCGGATCATAAGCTAATTGATGTAACAATTCCAGGTACTGTGTAGCCATCTGCTCAATCGTTACATGCTCATATAAATGGACTGCATATTCAAAATGGAATAACAACCCTTCCTCTTCTTCCACAGTCAACGATAGATCAAATTTCGATGTATTCGTTTTGATCGGAATAGGTGTAAATGTTACTTCATTTGCCACCATCGCTGAAGAACCTGTATTTTGCAAAGTAAATATGGTATCAAATAACGGATTCCGACTCAGGTCACGCTTAAGATTTAGTTGTTCCAACAGAAGTTCCAATGGCATTTGTTCATGATGAAAAGCTTCCAATGTTCTTTCTTTGACCACATTCAAAAATTGAGAAAAGCTTTGCTTTTTCGTGGAGACATTTCGCAATGGTAGCATATTCACAAACATCCCCATCATACTTTGAAGATCAGCATGATTTCTTCCTGCTACCGGTGTACCAATAATAATATCTTCTTGTCCGGTATATTGAGAAAGTAAAATATGATATGCAGCAAGAAGGAGCATATACATGGTGGATTCATGTTGTCCTGAAATCTGTCGCAATTGATGGGTTAACTCAGGGTCTACTTGAACTGTAAATGAATGTCCAGCAAAACTTTGTTGAACAGGACGTGGGAAATCAGTATGCAAATTCAATACTGGAAGTTCACCCTCTAATTCACTAAGCCAAAACGATTCATGTTGGTCTAGCAACCCGGCTTCAAGTTGCTGTTGGTGCCATACCGTATAATCTCTATATTGTACTTTTAACTCGGCTAAAGGCTCTCCAGCGTACAACTGATTAAATTCTAAAGTTAGACTTTCCATAGAGCTTCCATCAGCAATTAAATGATGAATATCTATTATCAAAATATGTTCATGATCACTGATACTAACCAATCCAGCACGTAATAATGGTACATGAGCTTGGTCAAAAGGACGAACAAAGGTCGTTAACAAATCTGAAAAATCGACCACATCTGCCTGCGAATATTCCAGTTGTTCTATTTGCCAGTGAATATGAGAAATATCGTGTACTTGTTGATAATACTCCTCCCCTTCTCGGTAAAACGAAGTACGTAAAGCTTCATGACGTTCAATTAACTGCACAAATACTTTGTTCATTCGCGCTATATCAGATATTCCCTGAATATGTAGCAAAAGTGGAATATGATATGCGGCACCAACGTCTGCAATATCTTCAATCATAAGTAATCTTTTTTGAGCAGAAGATACTGGATAAGCCAATTGATCATCTACTCGAGGTATTGAGATATGTAAAGCCGGACGAGCATTCTCAATATAATGAGCCTGATCCTGTAATATCGGATATTCAAAAATATGTCGTAACGAGATTTCGCTTCCTATCTCCTGCGCAATTTGTGAGATCAGTACAACTGCCTTTAAAGAATGTCCTCCACGTTCAAAAAAATGATCCTGCCTTCCAATAGATTCGACTCCGAGAATACCTGCCCATAGTTCAGCAAGCTTTCGCTCTATATCCGTAACCGGTGCTTCATAATCTTCTGTAGACAAAAGGGTTAAATCAGGCAAAGGTAATGCTTTACGATCAATTTTTCCATTAGGGGTTAATGGAAATTCAGCAAGCTGTATAATATGAGCAGGTACCATATAAACAGGCAATTGTTCTTGCATATACTGACGCAATTGATTTGACGATATAGACTGTTCATTATTTATAGAAGCATGGACTGTAATATAGGCACAAATTGTTTTTTCTCCTTGAAGCTCATGTACGACTACAGTTGCTTCTTGAATCTGTGGATGAGTAACAAGCTTACTCTCAATCTCGCCAAGTTCAATTCGGTATCCTCGAATCTTCACCTGTTGATCGATTCTTCCTAAATACTCTAGCTGACCATCAGGTAACCAACGTACCAGATCGCCGGTGCGATACAATCGTTCTCCTTGTAAAAAAGGATGGATTATAAATTTCTCTGTTGTTAACTCGGGACGTTGCCAGTATCCTCTCGCTAATACATCTCCACCAATATATAATTCGCCTGCTACTCCGCGTGGTGTTAATTGCTGTTCCGAATTCATAACATATAGATGAGTGTTCCATGATGGTTCGCCAATCGGAATCGTACCTGATACCTGCTTTGGTTCATCACGATTACTTTTCCAGATCGATACACAGATAGTCGCTTCTGTTGGACCATAAGCATTACAATAATCCACATAAGGATTCCAGCGACGTACCAATTCAGCAGAAGACTCAGAGCCTCCTGTAATCAATAGACGTAATGAAGGTAATTTTTCGGGTTCTACATAAATAGCAAAGTTAGGCGGTAACATGGCGACAGTAATCTGATGTGTATTCATCCAACGGGTAAAGTAATCAATATTAATTAACTTTTCTTTGGGAGCCAAATATAATGTTCCTCCCATAAATAGTGCCATATACATTTCCCACACAGAAGCATCAAAAGATAGGCTTGCAAACTGAACCACACGATCTTGCATTGTTAATTCAAAAGTATGCTCATACGTTAATCTCATATTAGCCATACCGTGATGTTCTACTAGAACACCTTTGGGTGTACCTGTTGTTCCTGATGTATAAATAACATAAGCCAAGTGATCTGAAGTCACTTCCGAAGGCGTATACACATAATCATGTTGGTAAAGGTATGACTCATCTAAATCTAGTATTGTGCCACTAAATTCTATATTTTGAGCCAAATGATGATGAGTCAGTAACAATGAAGTACGGCTATCTTCTAACATTAATTGAATACGTGCTGTTGGATATTCAGGGTCAATAGGCAAGTAAGCAGCTCCTGCTTTGAGAATTCCCAAAATGCCAATCACCATCTGAAGAGAGCGCTCTGGCATAATGGCAATAATATCATCAGGCATAACACCTTGATGTTGTAAATAAGCAGCGACTCTATTTGCTTGCTCATCCAGCTCTGCATACGTCATTTTGTCGTCTTCGTAGACGATTGCATCTTGATTCGGATAAAGTAAAACCTGCTGTTCAAAAAGACCATGAATCGTTTGTTCTCTATCATAATCTGCTGTTAAACGTTTCATATCGATAACCAATTCATCATGTTCTGATGGTGTTAACATCTGAATGGTACTTAGTGATTTTTCTGGTGCAGACATCATTTCTTGTAGAATATTTATATAATGATGATGAAATGCCGTGATCGTTTCTTTTTGATATAAATGACTAGCATAGTCCCAGTGAATTATCAGTTTATCTAATAAGCTCGCTTCTTCAATCATTAATGTAAGATCAAATTTTGCTGTGTGAGTGACGTTTTGATATGGTTGAAATTGTAATCCTTGAATCTCAATGACTTCAGGCTGAGCATGCTGATATGCAAATACAGTATCAAATAATGGATTTCGACTAATATCTCTTGGAATAGCAAGCTTTTCAACAATTTGTTCTAACGGATATTGTTCATATTGAAAAGCTTGCAACACATGTTGCTTGACTTCTTCCACAAATGAAATGACTGACTTTTCGCCTGAAGGGTATTGACGCAATGGCAATGTATTCACAAACATACCAATCAACGGTTGTAATGATGAGTGAGATCTACCTGCTACAGGTGTACCTACAATCACATCATTTTGATCGGTATATTTATATAAAAGAATATAGTAAGCCGACAACAGCAACATGTACAATGTGCATCCTTGTTGTGTTGCAAATTGCTTAAGTGATTTGAGAAGTGACCCATCTACAGTAGCCGAAACACGTTCTCCATCAAACTGTTGTACAGATGGGCGCAAGAAGTCTGTAGCTAACTGAAGTACAGGTAGCTCCCCTTGAAGAGTAGTCAACCAAAATTCTTCTTGCTTGTTCCAATGTCCTTCTGTTAACTGTGTATGTTGCCAGACTGCATAATCTTTGTATTGAATAGACAAAGGAGGCAACGATTCACCACTATAAAATGCAATAAATTCCTCTGTCAAACGCTCCATAGACAATCCATCTGAGATAAGATGGTGCATATCTAACATCAACACATGTTCTTGGGAATTGAACTGAACTACCTGAACCCTTATTAGAGGAGCATGCTCTAATGTAAAAGGAATCATAAATTCAGTGATTAACTCTTCAACGATAGCATCTGTTTTCTTTGCACGAGTAAGATATTCCACTTCAAAAGTAATGTCTTCTATTGCATGAATTCTTTGTACACTTTTTCCACTCTCGGAAGCAAAAGAAGTACGTAACGATTCATGACGTTCAATCAGTTGCTTAAATGCTTTATTCAACTGTTTATCATCCAACATTCCATATAATTGAACGATCATAGGCATATGATAGGCTAACGATGCTCCACCTATTTCCTGCACCAGCAGTAACCGATGCTGGGCTGTTGATACAGGATAATAAGCTTGAATAGGCGCTGGTGTAATAGTTGTCGCTTGTTGACTTGCGATTTGAACAGATGTAGTATGAGCTATTCCTTCACGAGACATGCGTGCTTCTAACAATTTGCGTTGCTCAGGAGAAAGATTGGCAATACGTTGTGCTAAATCCATCCGTTTGATTCACTCCTCTACCTATTGGCTATCATGTTACAACTGTTCCATACTTTCTACTTCACGCAGCAACTCTTCAAAACGTCGCAGTTCTTCTTGCTCTTGTATGATTTGATCGGCTGTCCATTCAATAGTAGGATATTGGAAAAAATGACGCAGATCTAATTGTATCCCCCACTTCTCCCGTAGACGTACAATAAACAATGATGCATTCAACGAATGCCCACCTAGCTCAAAAAAGGAGTGTTGAATTCCGATCTGTGATTGTGGTTGATTTAAAATATCCGACCATATTTCAATTAAATCTTGATCCATTTCATGACGTGGAGCGATATATTCTGTTAATGCAATCGTTTCGGTCTCTATATGAAGTAAAGCATTAAGATCAATTTTGCCATTAGGTGTTAATGGCATCTTTTCTATGAGTGCAAAAGAAGAAGGAACCATATAATCAGGCAACTGTGAAAGTAAATGAGTCTGGATATCAGCCAATAACGAAATGGATGTAGAATCCACTAGTACCAAATAGGCAGCTAATGTATACAGATCAGCATGATCTTTAATTGCTAACACAATCGCTTCATTCACTGCGGGTAGACGGGTCAACATTCCTTCAATCTCTCCAAGCTCGATTCGATGCCCTCGAACTTTAACTTGATGATCTATCCGCCCCAAAAATTCGATCTCACCTGAAGGTAACCAGCGTGCCAGATCCCCTGTTTTGTACATTTTGGACGATTGAGCTTGACCTGTAGATTCTGCATAAATAGACGCATTGCTTTCAGTGACTAAAAGTCCATAAGGATCATCTACAAACTTTTCAGATGTAAGAACATCCTGTTTCCAATATCCACGAGCTAACCCTTCACCAGCTATACATAACTCACCGGCTATACCGATCGGTTGCAATTGACCTTGTCCATTTACAATACGAATCTGTGTATTCAATATAGGATGTCCAATTCGAATAGCAGAAGCATCTGTTAATTCATACATTGCTGACCAGACAGTCGTTTCTGTAGGACCATACATGTTATAAATTCGCAGGTTTTTAAATGATTGCACAGCTTGTAGTAAAGATAATGGCAAAGCTTCTCCACCAATTAAAAGTTCTTGCACATTATTTAGACACTGCGCGTCTTCTTTACTATTCATCAACATTTGTAGACGAGAAGGTGTCATTTGGATCATATGAATCTGATGATGTTGAATCAATGCTGCTAAAAGATGCGGATTTTTTTGATGTACTTCTTCTGCTATAACCACAGTCATACCGCTAGTTAATGGAACGAGCGTTTCTAATACAAAAATATCAAATGATAGTGTAGTTAAAGCAAGCACTTTATGACCTGCTGTAAAATGAAGTTCTTGTCGCATTGCTGTAATGAAATTCACTACTGATTGATGTTGAAGCATCACGCCTTTGGGCTGTCCAGTGGATCCAGAAGTATAAATAACATAAGCTAAATGTTTCGAACGAACCGGGATCGGTAGATGTAATTTTTGAGTCGATTCTGTAGCCCATTCTCGATCATCTACCATAATCATTGTTCCTGAATATTCCCAGCCTTTTACAAGGGTACGTTGAGTGATTAATAGGGAAGCTTCACTATTTTCTAACATATACTGCACACGAGCAGCTGGATAATCAGGATCAATCGGTACATAAGCACTTCCTGATTTCAGGATAGCCAGTAGACTAATAATCATCCAATCAGAACGTTCAGTCATAAGTCCAATCAAGCGATCTGGCCCTGAACCATGACTGATTAACAAACGAGCTAGTTGATTCGCCTGCTCATCTAACTGTTGATAGGTCAATTGATGCTCAGACCACATCAGAGCAATCGCATTCGGAGTCTCTTGTGCTTGTTGTTCAAACCATCCATGAATGGTCATCTGATCTGCATAAGCTACTGGAATTGGATTGAATTGATACAATAGTTGTTCTTGTTCACCCGGAGTTAACATATGAAGTTCAGACAATCGAGCTTCAGGAGAATCAATAATAGCAGTTAATAAACACAACCAGTGCTCTGCTATATGTTGAATCGTTTCTTGCTTAAATAAGTGGGTGGCATATTCCCACTGGAATTGAAGTTGCTGTTCTTGTTCTTCTACTTGTAGAGTCAAATCTACTTTGGACACTGCTGCATTGTATTCATAAGCTTTCCACAGCACATCTTTACTTGCTGTATCATCAAATTCCATCGTTTGTACAATAAGCATCGTATCAAATAATGGATTCCGGCTTAAATCACGTCGCAAAGCTAACCCATCTATGATTTGTTCAATGGGTACTTCTTGATTTTCAAACGCTCCAATAGATAGTTGTTTGATCTCTTCTAGAAATTGAATAAATGTGCTATCTGGTTGGGGTTGACTCCGTATCGCTAACGTATTGACGAACATCCCTACGATCGATTGAACATCAGCATGTGATCTTCCAGCAATAGGTGAGCCTGTAATGATATCTTGTTGACCTGTATATTTATGCAATAATGTATGGTAAGCCGCTAATAACAACATGTATAAAGTAACTCCATAATCAGAAGCTAATTTTTTAAGTTGTCGTGTTTCTGAGTCACTAAGCGTGCATAAAAAATGATCACCTTGAAATTGTTGTAACGCAGGTCTGGAGAAATCAGCAGGTAAATTCAAGATAGGCAATTCTCCTGATAACTGATCTAGCCAATATTGAGTTTGTGTACCCATACGATCTGAATGTGTCTGTTGCCATACTGCATAATCTTTGTATTGAAGCTTGAGAGCAGGTAAGGACTGACCTTCATACAGGCGATTAAATTCATCTGTAATAATAGTCAACGAGACTCCATCCGCGATAATATGGTGCATATCAATCAGCAATGCGCTTCCGCCGTTTACAAACTGTACAACGGTTGCACGTAACAAAGGAGCTTGAGTCAGATCAAATGGACGTATAAATGTATCAATAATTGAATCGAATAGATTATGTTCAGCATGAACAATGGATTGATAATCCAAGTCCGATCTTGTAACTTCAAGTTGAAAATGTGATTGAGGATGAATATGTTGCACAGGTTGTTCGTGTACCATTGTAAATGAAGTACGGAACGATTCATGTCGTTGAATCAACTGTTCAAAAACAGACTGTAAACGTGAAATATCTATATGTTGCTCTGTCAGAAGTACATGTGGAATATGATATGCAGAACTGTGTTGTTCCAACTGATCCAAAATAAGCAATCGGCGCTGAGCAGAAGTTACAGGATAATAGGGTTGTTCAGGTGCAGGTTGAATCGACGTAGTTAGTTCATATTCACTTGTTGTAATGAATCTAGCTAGGTCGCGTAATATAGGATATTTAAAAATTTGACGTAACGGTACATCCACCTGACATTGTTGATGAATCAAAGCAACCAGTTGAGATGCTTTTAAAGAATGACCACCTAGTTGAAAAAAGGAATCTGTAGCACTAATTACTTTGACATTCAGCAACTTTTTCCATATATCAGCTAACTTTTCTTCTATTGCACCAGAGGGTTCTACATATTCAGTAGATGTTTGATCCAGTTCTATATTTTGCAAATAGCGACGATCAATTTTGCCATTAGAAGTCACAGGCATATGCGTAATCATCATAAAATGAGTAGGAATCATATAGGATGGTAGTTTGCTAGCTATACGTACACGAATAGCTTCTTCAAGTAAAATGTCTTCTGTATCACTCACTAGATAAGCACACAATACCGCTTGTTGCTGATCATCACGACGATCTAACACAACACATTCTTTAATCGATTTGTCTTCCAAAAGAATGGCTTCGATTTCTCCTAATTCGATGCGGTACCCACGAATTTTCACCTGATGATCTAAGCGTCCCATGTATTCGATATTGCCGTCAGGTAGCCAGCGTGCAAGATCACCTGTACGATACATACGTTGCTGAGGTTGATGTGGAATAGGTACAAACTTTTCAGCAGTAAGTTGCTCCCGATTGAGGTATCCTCTAGCTAATCCTACCCCGGCAATACATAATTCTCCTGGAACACCAATAGGCTGTGGAAGCAAAGCTGTGTTCATAATATACAATTGAGTATTATCTATAGGACGTCCGATAGGGATAGACTGTGTATTGTTGTCTTGGTGTGAACAATCATAATAAGATACATCAATAGTAGCTTCAGTAGGACCATATAAATTAATAAGACGTGTATTATTCGTTTTATAAAGAAGATCATTAAAGCGATTGACTTGTTGCACTTGTAAAGCTTCTCCACTCGCAAATACATAACGAAGACTGGATAACCGTTCTACTTCTGCTTTTAGTTCAAGATGTTCTAGAAAAACAGATAACATCGATGGTACAAAATGAATCGTAGTGACTCCATACTGAGCAATCGCTTGTGCAATCATAGCAGGATCTTTTTCCGCTTCCGGTTCTAAAAAGACTACGCTTGCTCCCTGCGTACTCCACCAGAATAATTCCCATACAGATACATCAAAACTGTAAGGTGTTTTTTGTAAAATAACATCTTGTGAAGTCAGAGGATACTGCTTTTGCATCCAGTGGATTCGATTCACTAAAGATCGATGTTCAATCATCGCTCCTTTAGGATTTCCAGTGGTACCGGACGTGTAGATGACATAAGCCAGATGAGAAGGTTCTACTAGAATAAGATCATCCTCATGATACGCCTCGTTCTCATCAGGCGTTATTGTATCTACCGTAATCAAATGAAGATGTTCAGGTAAACGTGATTCATGCTGAACAGTAGTCACTACTACCTGTGCGCCGCTATCTTGAAGTATAAATTCCAAGCGTTCTTGCGGATGAAAAGGATCAAGGGGAAGATAAGCAGCACCTGATTTGAGAATTGCTAGTAGACTGACCATCATATAATGAGAACGTTCCATCATAATGCCTACAATGTCATCAGGGCGAACACCTTGAGCACGTAACAGACGAGCCAAGTCACTCGATTGCTTATCCAATTGGGTATAAGTCAGTGACGTATGTCCATCTCTTACAGCCAATTGATCTGGTGTGCGTTCCACTTGTTCTGCGAACCACGAATGAATAGTAAGATGAGAAGGATATTCGGCATCTGTAGCATTGAACTCCTCAACCACTTGAGTCCACTCATGAGGAGTCAGCAATTGGATACGCGACAACTCTATATCCGGTGTATGTATAATTTGTTCAATAACACGGGTTAAATGATCTGCCATACGAATCATAAATGATGACTCATAACGATGCAGATTGTATGAAAATGAAATTTCTAATTCCTGACCCGGTACCACCATAACGGTCAAATCATAATTCGTTTGTTCAAATCCGTCGACGTCTGTAATCTGTAAGCTTGCATTACCGTTTTCATCACCATGCGTAATTTCTTCAGATAGCGGATAATTTTCAAAAACAAGAATATGTGACAATAAATTTTGCTTCAATATAGATTGATTCTGAAGTTCTGCAAGCGACTGATAACTGTAACGATTCCCTTCGTTCATAGCAGACTGCATCTGTGCTAATAATGATACAAATGTCTGTTCTTCCTTGCTTTGTACTCTTACAGGTAAAGTATTAATAAATAAGCCTACCATTTCTTCGATTCCTAAAATATGTTCAGGTCTTCCCGAAACGACAGCGCCAAATACCACATCGCGACGACAATTATAACTCTGGAGCATCACTCCCCATGCTGCTTGAAATACAGTACTCACAGTTACTTGATACTGCCTTGCTAATTGTTCTAGCTGATGAGTTAACTGTTGATTCCAGCGAAAAGTATGCTGTTCTAAATCAAATGCCTGTGAATTTTTATCTAATGAACGTATATATCCAGGAATAACCGTCTCTTGATCTAATCCTTCCAAATAATTGTTCCAATAAGTAGAAGCTTCCGTCTTATCTTGACGTTCTATCCATTGAATAAATTGGCTAAATGGATAGACGGTCTCTAATTGAACAGTTGTCTGATCACGTAAAGACGTATAGATAGCAAAGAAATCTTTAGCTACAATGCCTAGACACCAACCATCCATTATAATATGCGGGAAACTCCATACTAATTTTGATATCCCCTCTTTCCATTGAAAAAGAGTGATACGCAGAGGAACATCGCTCTCCAGATCGAACCCGGATATACGATCTTGTTGCTGAAATTCTGTCAGTAGTTGCTGTTTCTGAGCGTCCGAGTGCTGGCGAACATCTTTGATTTCCACACGAGGTGCTTCACGCTCTTTTAAAACGACTTGCAAAGGACGTTCTGTTTCTTTATGCAGAAAAATCGTACGAAAAACATCATAACGATTAATAATCTGTTGCAGACTTTGTTGAACCCAATAAGGGTTCAACGTTTCCTGCAAAGTAATAACATTTTGTTGAAAATAAGCATCTGAATCTGGATCTAATAATGAATGATATAGCATGCCTTCTTGCATTGGAGATAATGGATAAATATCTTGAATTTGTGGCTGACTCAAAGTGCTCATCCTTTCTGGATTAACATACCTTCTGACTGAAAATCATTTCAACTTTCCGCTTAACATGTTGCTAATCTGATCCAATTGACCAATTGAAAGCTGATTATATGTGAAATCCGTAGGACTCTGTTCTGTCGTCTGCTTACCTGTACAATGATCAATCAACTTCAGTAAATAGTGCTGATACTGTTTGGCCAATTTCGCTATAGTCGCTGGAGTATACTGATGACGATTATAATTAAAGGTCATTTTCAGCTGTCCATCATTAACCATCCCATTAATATCCAATGTAAATGCACGTTTCATTTCTGGATGGATTTCCATTCCTACGGATAAAGGAGAAGATTGAAGAAGACGTTGTGATGAATCGTTACTAGCTTCATCAAACTGACCTAAATAATTGAAACTAATTGCTGGTTCTTGAGCAGTACGTAGCTTCTCCAAAGGTAGTGATTCCTGTTCTAATGTTAAATAACGAAGAATGCCATATCCTATACCTTGGTTCGGAACTCTCCTCAATCCATCCTTAATTTCTTTCAACTGATATCCCAGATCATCCGCATGATCTATATTCAAAATATGTGGATACATAACGGTAAACCATCCAACTGTTCTCGAAATATCTATATTGCTGAACAAAGACTCCCGACCATGACCTTCTACGCTGACATGAATCTGTGATCGACCGCTCCATTCATAGAAAGTAAGCCCTAATGCTGTCAGTAAAATATCATTGATTTCGGTATTATAAGCATGGTTGGTCTGTTGAAGTAGACGCTGAGTATCCTCTTTACTTAGAGTCATTACTTCTTCACGACTATCTTGTTCATATCCATCATCTATAACAGGCATATCTTGTGGCAACGGTTCTTGTTTCTGTGATGCCCATGTATTCCAGTATGCCAACTCTTCTATTGCTTTTTGTTCATTAGAGTATTGGTCTAAACGTGCTGACCACTCTGCATAAGAGTCGCTTTTGGAAGGGAATTGGATAGGCTGTTTTTGTAAAATTTGCTGATAGCCTACTTCCAAATCTTCCAATAAAATTCTCCATGACACGCCATCTACCACCAAGTGATGAATGACAATGAACAATTGATCTTCTTCTGGCGCTTGAAATAGAGCTGCACGAATTAAAGGTCCTTGCTCTAGATTCAAACTATGCTGAAGACGATCTGCTATTTGCTCTATCTGTTCATACGCTTGTGTCTGGGAGTATTGAGAATAATCATGTGCATCTAACAGGTATAAATGTTCTTCTTTTATACTGCGATGTTGTGCAGATACAATGTCTTTATGCTGCTTATATACCATTCTCAAAGCATCATGATGTTCAACCACTTGCTGAAATACTTGATTCAGTACATCTATATCTATTCGGTTAGTACTTTGAAGCATGACTGCTTGATTATAATGTTGATGTTGCGCCAGATTATATTTAAAAAATCGTTTTTGAATAGGTGTAAGTAGAGCTTCACCTTGTACTTCATCCTGAAAAATTTGACGCTCTACTTTCTCAATATAAGGAGCAATACTGACAATATCTGAGTATCGGAAAAGATCCCGAATTTCCATTTTGAGTCCTTGACGATTAAGACGTGATGCTATTTGTAAAGCCTTGATTGAATCGCCACCATATTCAAAAAAGTTATCTGTGATGCCTACTTGGCGAATGCCTAGTACTTCTTGCCATACGTTAGCTAATATCTGTTGTACCTCAGTCTGCGGAGCTTCATAAGCTTGAGTATGACGCTGATTAAGATCAGGTTCAGGTAATGCGCGACGATCAATTTTACCGTTAGCAGTCACTGGCATATGATCCAAAAATACAAAATGAGCTGGAATCATATACTCAGGAACATATAGAGCCAAGAAAGAGCGTAATTCGGCTATATCTACTACTTGATTCAAATCAGGCACGATATAAGCGCACAGTTCTTGTCCTTCATCAGAGACTTGACGGGTCATTACATGTACTTCACTAACGACTTCATGACGGAATAAGTGAGTCTCAATCTCACCCAATTCGATTCGATACCCTCGAATTTTTACTTGATGATCAATTCGCCCTAGATATTCGATATTTCCATCGGGCAACCAACGAGCGAGATCTCCTGTGCGATACATTTTTTGACCGGGTACAAATGGATTCTCGATAAATTTCTCTGCTGTTAATTCAGGTCGATTCAAATATCCTCGAGCCAACCCTACTCCTGAAATGCATAGTTCTCCAGCAACTCCAATAGGTTGCAAATGATACTGTGCATCTACTATAAATAATTGAATATTATCTATAGGTTTACCAATAGGTACTTTTACAACTTCGTTTGTTGAAGGGCAATCATAATAACTGACATCTACTGTTGCTTCCGTAGGTCCATACAGGTTAATAAGTTCTGCTCCATAATGAGTTGCAATTAAACGATTAAATCGTTCTACTAATCTCACTGGTAAAGCTTCTCCACTTGCAAAAACGCGGCGAAGGCTTCGAATTTGATGAATACGAGAAGAATTTTCTAATACATCTAGAAAAGCAGATAGCATTGAAGGTACAAAGTGCATAGTAGTCACATGATGCTTTTCTATTTCAGTTAAGATAATCTCAGGATCTTTTTCTCCTCCTGGTGGCAATAAAACTACTTTAGCGCCTACTTCTCCCCACCAGAACAGTTCCCATACCGAGACATCGAAGCTGAATGGAGTCTTTTGCAATATCACATCTTCTGTTCCCAAAGGATAGCGATTTTGCATCCATTGCAGACGATTGATCACAGAATGATGTTCAATCATAGCTCCTTTAGGGCGACCTGTTGAACCCGATGTGTAGATAACATAAGCAAGATTTGTAGATTGACTCATAGGCGATAGATCATGCATATGTTCATCGTACATTTCTGATTCTTCTAATATAAAAGTAGTCCCAGCAAAAGCGATGGATTCTCCAAGATGAGATTGTCGTAATAACCATGAAGTCTGGCTATCCTCTAAAACAAATTGAATACGTTCTTCAGGATGTGAAGGGTCGATCGGTAAATAAGCGCCCCCTGCTTTGAGAATTCCTAGAATACCAACCACCATTTCAAGTGAGCGTTCTACCATCAGCCCAACAATAGCATCAGGCTCTACACCTTGATTGCGTAATTTCATGGCTAACGTATTCGCTCTAGCATTTAATTCTGTGTACGTGATCTGACGATCTCCGCAAATTAAAGCAATATGATCAGGTATTTTGTGTACTTGTTTTTCCCATAGTTGATACAACGTATCCTGCTCAGCATATGGAGCTGCTGTATGATTAAATAAGAACAATTGGTCTTGCTCTTCTTTTTGCAATAAAGGTATATCTGCTATAGATGTTTCTGGATTAGAAGCAATAGCTACTAAAATCGCCATATAATGATTAAGCATTTGTTGTGCTGTTTCTATACGAAATAATTTAGTAGCATATTCTAAAGAAACAATTAATTTATCTGTAAATTCTTCGACATTTAAGGTTACATCAAATTTGGCAATACCCATTTCGAAATCAACCGGACGGAAAGTTAGGCCTTCTACTTCGATCTGTTTCATACCCGTATTTTGGAGAACGAACATGACATCAAATAAAGGATTACGACTAACATCACGGCGCAAATTCAAACGTTCGACCACTTCTTCAAATGGAATATCTTGATGCTCATAAGCTGTTAACGTCTGTTGCTTGGTCTGTTCAAGCAATTGCATAAATGTCTGTTCAGGGTCTATATGAGTACGAATTGGTAATGTATTAACAAACATACCGATGATTTGCTCAATATCTGGATGAGGTCTACCTGCAATAGGTGAACCAATCACCAGATCTTGTTGACTCGTATAGCGATACAACAAACTAGCATAAGCAGCTAACATCACCATATAAAGAGTCGTTCCAGATTTGGCACATAACGCATACAATTCCCGAGTCAGTTCCGGCTTCAATTCCTGTATCAGACTACTGCCTTCAAAATTTTTCATAACTGGTCGATTCCAGTCAGTTGGCAGATTGAGCACAGGAACATCTTTGCCCTGATCAAATAGTTGTTCCCAGTACGGGAGCTGCTTTTCTCTAGTCTCTTCCATCATACTTTGTTGCCATACCGCATAGTCTTTATATTGAATACGTAGCTCTGGTAATTCTTCTTGCGCATATAAACGGCTAAATTCTTCCACAAATACTTCTATAGATATACCGTCTGTAATAATATGATGCATATCTGCAAGCAATATATGATAATCATTAGCAACCTCAATAAGTTCTACACGCAGTAATGGTGCTTGATCCAATGAAAATGGACGGATAAAAGATTCCATCAGTTGTGCCGGATCTGCAAAATCATCTTCACGATAACTGACTTGAAAATCAACCTGAGGATGAATTTTTTGTACCGGTTGTCCATCGACAAAGTGGAAAGAAGTACGTAACGATTCGTGACGTTCAACCATAGCTGCAAATGCTTTTTCCAACCGTGTTTGATCTAATTTCCCCTGTAATTCTAATACAGCGCTCATGTTATAAGCTTGCTGAGTATCGCCTAACTGATCAATAATGAACAGTCTTTTTTGCGCTGATGAAACATCATAATATTCTTGAATAGGTGCTACTTCAATTTCAGTGTAACCTGTATCTTCAACACCTCTTACTAGTGGTGCCATTTGACGTATGGTTGGATAAGCAAATACATGACGTATAGGTAATTCAACACCGAATTGCTTGGTAATCCGTCCAACTAACATTACTGCTTTGAGTGAATGTCCACCCAGTTCAAAAAAAGAATCGTCAATTCCAACACGACTAATACTCAATACGTCTTCCCAGATTTGAGCCATTTCTACCTCTGTTGTATTACGAGGTTTGGCATAAGAAGAAGTCGTTATTGGCGAATCGGTCGGTGCAGGAAGCGCTTTGCGGTCGATTTTACCATTAGGCGTAAGTGGTAAAGTCTCTAGATGAACAAAATGCGCAGGAATCATATACACTGGAAGTTGTGCTAGCAATATTGTTCGTAATACTTGAATATCAATTGTTCCTGTAACATAGGCACAAAGATATTTATCTCCTTGTTCATCTGTACGATCGGTTACAATAGCTTGCTCAACCATCGACTGAGCTAGCAGTACAGATTCGATTTCGCCTAATTCAATACGATATCCTCGAATCTTCACTTGATAATCGATTCGTCCAATAAAATCAACCTGCCCATCAGGTAACCATCGTGCTAGATCACCTGTACGATATAATCTACCTTTTTCAGAAAAGGGATTTGTAATAAATTTCTCTGCGCTAAGTTCAGGACGATTCAGGTATCCACGAGCAACAGACTGTCCACCTATACATAATTCACCGGCTACACCTACAGGAACTGGACGAAGATACTGATCTACGATATAAAAAGAATGATTGGCCAGAGGTCTTCCAATAGGTACATTACCGCTAACTGGTAAATGATCTGCGTCCTCTTCGTAAAAACTAGAATCAATCGCTGCTTCAGTGACTCCGTAACTGTTCATAATACGCATACGTGATCCAAACCGTTCAAGTAAAACTCGATAATCTTGTACACTACAACTATCTGAACTGGTAATTAATAATTTCATCGTATCCAGTCGAATATGTTGCTCATATATTTCTTTCATTAGAGGTAAAATTAAAGCAGGTGTAGATTCAAATACAGTAATTTGATGTTTGACAAGATATTGTGATAATGCAGAAGGATCAATCCGAACGTCTTGCGGACAGATCACCATTGTTCCTCCATTTAAGAAAGTACGTGCCATGTCTCCTGCAAATACATCGAAAGAAAAGCTAGCAATTTGCAATAACTTTACTGCAAATTCTTTCAGACGATAGTCATCTCGATATCCGTATGCTGTGTTCACATATTGACCGTGTTCAATCATAACGCCTTTGGCATTGCCTGTTGTTCCAGAAGTATAGATGATGTAAGCAAGGTCAGAATCATCCACACTTTCGTTTTCTACAACAGCCGTAGTTTCACGTTCTTTTAACTGATCGATATATATCGTCTGACCTGTATAGTTACTATTTTCCAGAGCAGATACCAGATAAGATTGGCTTATTAAAAGTGCTGTTCCACTATCTTGTAACATATAAGCAATGCGTTCTGAAGGGTACGTGGGATCAACAGGTATATAAGCACCACCTGATTTCATGACTGCAAGTGCTGCAATAATCATTTGTGCCGAACGTTCAACCAGAATAGCTACTGGATGACCACGACGTACCCCTTGCTGTTGTAATACTTGTGCCAGTTGATTCGCACGTGCATTTAATTCGTTATAACTAAGTTCTTCATACTCATCTATAACTGCTATATGATCAGGTGTAAGCAAAGCTTGTTGCTCAAATAAGGCATGAAATGTAGTTGGTACACGATCTGTATGTGGACCACTCCAATTTTCAAGAATGATCATAGATTCTTCTTTTGTCATCATATTGATTTCGATAAGAGGTCTTTCAGGTGACTGTATTGCTTGTGTTAACACTTGTATCAAGTGTCCTTCGATCTGCTTCATTATAGATTCATCATATTTTTGACGATTATAAGATAACAAAATAGTAAATTGTTCTGCATCTTCGATTTCAATATTGAAATCATACGGTGTTTGTTCAGATAAATGAGCATTTGTGATATGAAAACCTAGCTTTTCAGCCCATTCATTTTGTTGGACAAGATCTTGTAATGGATAATTTTCAAATACCATAATATGATCAAGCAGTTGTTGCTTCAATTCACTACGAGATTGAATTTCGGCTAATGAACAATAATCATATGTCTGCGCTTCGATCATCAATTGACGAATGTGTCTAAATAATTGTGCAAATGTCTGTTCACTCGACATCTGAATACGCACTGGAATGGTGTTGATAAATGAACCTACCATTCGTTCAATCCCTTGAATCTGTGGTGGCCGACCTGAGATCACCGTTCCAAAGACTACATCTTCACGCTGATTATATCTTCCAAGGATAACTCCCCAGACCGCTAGAAAAAGATTACTTACTGTAACTCCATAAGATTCACTGGTTTGACGAAGCAAACGACTCAATGAAACACTTAACTGAAAAGAATGCTCTCCTATTTCATAGGAAGATGTAGGTTTAATTTGAAGATCGCTTTTCCCAGTTAAAGTACTGATAGAAGGAATTGTTGATTGTTGATCATATCCTTGTAAAAGGTTCTCCCAATAGGACTGAGCTTCTTCTTCATTTTGTTGTTCTAACCATTTGACATATTGACTGTACATAACAGGCTCAGCTAACTGAATAGTATGACCATTACGTAGTGCTGCATAAATAGTCAATAATTCTTCTAGAACAATCCCCAGACACCAACCATCCATAATAATATGGTGGAAAGTAAAAAGAATAGTATATTGTTCTGTTCCTGTATGAAGTACAGAAATACGTATTAATAAATCTTTAGTTAGATCAAATGGAGTCTGACGATCTTTCTTTATCTGCTCTGCTATATCATCTGAAGTGTGCATCCCATCTATATATTGAATAGAAATAGAACGTTCTTTAAAAATAATTTGACGAGGACGTGCCATATTTTTGTGATACAAATTGGAACGCAACGTTTCATGGCGCTGAATCACGGTTTGCATACTTTGCTCTAACATAGAATGATCCAATTCGCCTGTAATAGATAATTGTACTTGTTCGATATAAGCGGATGAATCAGGCTCCATCATCGAATGAAATAACATGCCCTCTTGTAGCGGTGTAAGATAAACCATTTTTTCAATTTCAAGACGCTTACTCATGATGAGCCTCCCTGAATATATAATTAGACATTCTCATAAAATTGTTGGATATCTTCGAAATCTTCCAAATCTATATCTTGTGCACCGACATCAGTGGGTGTTAATTCACGCTCTTCTTTATGCATACAGTGATCAATCATAGACCCTAATGAGCGCTCTATATGCTGTAACAGTAATTCTATAGCTGTAGCAGTATAGCGTTCAGTATTGTAATTCAGCTTAATATTTAGCTGCTCTTCTTCTATATAAGTACTACATACTAAATCGTGAATAGAAGGTACTTGAGCCAAATGATCTAATAATTCTGCTTCAAAATGTAGATACTCTTTATTCCAAACATCTCTATAATGAAAGCTAACTGGTGTATAGTGTTCAGACAATTCATTTTCCATGTATCGAAGCATAGCGTAACTCATTCCCTGATCCGGTACCTGTCTTACTGATTCTTTGACCTGTTTAAGCACAACAGCAAGATCCTCTGATGTCGTATTAAATACAAGTGGATACAATGAGTTAAAATGACCGATTGTGCGAGTGGCATCCCATGTCTGCTGTCCTTCTGTAAATAACATTTCACGTCCTGTTATTTTCATATCTATAAGAAGGGCTTGTTCATTTGGATATATCGCTAACTGTAAAGCTTGACCAAAAGCAGCCAACAAAATTTCAGAGGTATGAGTTCCATAGACATGATGTACATCAGTCATCAATTGTTTTGTTTTTTCCAGTGAGCACTTGATTGACATTTGATTCATCGGGCGTAAATTCGCTTGTTGTGCAAGCTTTGGAATGTTGTTTTGAATATCCGATGGAATCTGGTTCCAGTAGCGAACCTGGTTCTGCCAATTCCCTGTGATGAGTTGATACTCTAACTGCTGATTCCATGTCTGATAAGCGATTGTTTTATCTACAAATTGAATCGGTTGATCTGCTAAATATTGGCTGTACCCGAGTGCTAAATCTTTCAATAAAATAGACCATGAAGCTTGATCTATCAATAACTCATGTAGAGCAATGAATAAATAATCGCTCGTATTAGTATGGAAAATAGCTAACCGAATCAGTGGCCCTGTTCCTGGAATGATCTGCTGACCGATCCGTTTCTGTTCTTGCTGCATATATTCGTGATCCTGCTCTGGTGATGAAGATAAGGACAATATATCCAAGCTAAATAACGACGGGTCTGGTGTCTGATAGATCCACTTTCCTTGCATCTGCTTATTCTGATCGTTTACCTTGTCTGTCTTTTCTGAAAACTCATTATTTACAGGTATATATCCCAAACGTAGAGCATCATGATGTTCTAGCAACTTCTCTATCACTGTTCTTACAGCTTTCTCTTCCCAACGCTCGTTAGCACGCAACCATACAGATTGATAATAAGGAATAGAGATATCTGAATATTGATGTAGGAATGCATGCTGTCCAGGTGATAATATCGCTTCACCTGTTACTAGAGATTGATCTACAAGAAGAACACTAGATTGGACAATATTACTTAATCCACGAATCGATGGATGTTCAAATAACGATTTGATATCAAGTGTATAGTTATGCTCATGTAGCCTTGCAATCACTTGAATCGCTTTGATCGAATCTCCTCCAAGCATAAAGAAATTATCATGCACTCCCACCAATTCACGTTTCAATATATCTTGCCAAATTTGAGCCATTAGCCATTCTAGATCATTTTCTGGAGCCACATATTCAGTATGTGTTGCATACCCCTCTTGAGGTTCAGGTAATGCTTTACGATCGGTTTTGCCATTCGGTGTTAAAGGCATCTGATCGATAAATGTATAATGTGAAGGTACCGCATAATAAGGAAGGTGTTGGGCAACATATTGATGTAGATCTGCTCCTGTATATTCTTGTTGTGTATTCTGAATAACATAAGCACAAATTACAGGTTCTTCTTGATCATTTGTTTTAATTACCACAACAGCTTCTTGTATGCCTTCCATAGCAGTTAAGCAATTCTCAATCTCGCCTAGTTCAATTCGGAAACCCTTCACTTTAACCTGATAATCAATACGTCCGATAAATTCGATCTCACCGTTGATTTTCCAGCGTGCTAGATCACCAGTGCGGTACATACGTTGACCACTTGTAAATGGATTATCTACAAATTTCTCATCTGTAAGGTCTTCTTGCTTCCAATACCCTCGAGCCAATCCTTCACCTGCAATACATAATTCGCCGGCAACCCCCAACGGTTGAGTTCTCATTGCAGAATCAACAATATATAATTCTGTATTGGCAATAGGTTGACCAATAGATATCGAAGAAGCTTTTGTTAATTCTTTAACAGTCGACCAGACTGTTGTCTCGGTAGGACCATACATATTGAATATACGTAATCCTTCAATAGTCTGAAGTTGTTGCAACATTTGGATCGGTAGAGATTCTCCACCGATCATCATATCTTTTACATGATGTAGGGCTTGTCTACCCTCTTCATGATTAAGTAGCATTTGGAGACGAGAAGGCGTCATTTGCATCATATCAATACGATAATCGATGATTAACTTAGCGAGCTCCATAGGGTCTGCTTGATGATGACGCTCTCCTATAACTACCTGCATTCCTTCCAATAGCGGTAATATCGTTTCCAGTACAAAAATATCAAAAGACATCGTGGTTAGAGATAAGATCACTTTATCTGGAGTAAAAGGAATCACTTGCTTCATTCCTGTTACAAAATTCATAACCGAACGATGTTGCAACATTACACCTTTCGGTTGTCCAGTAGACCCTGAAGTATAGATGACATAAGCAAGATGCTCTGGTTTTACAGAAAGGTTTACATTCGTTTTATTCATATGATAAGATGCTTGATCTTCAAGATATAATACTGTGC
Source organism: Paenibacillus nuruki (assembly GCF_001721045.1). GTDB lineage: Bacteria > Bacillota > Bacilli > Paenibacillales > Paenibacillaceae > Saccharibacillus > Saccharibacillus nuruki. The sequence goes on from NZ_MDER01000038.1 coordinate 175,957, forward strand.
CTGTATAATTCAGTTCTTTTAACAAATGACGGCTCGTCAGTAAAATCGAAGCTTCACTATGCTCCAACATATACTCGATCCGACCTATTGGATATTCAGGATCAATCGGAACATAAGCACTACCTGATTTGAGGATAGCTAGCAGACCAATTACCATTTCAATCGATCGATCTACCATAATTCCAATCAATTGATCGTAACCTGTTCCATATTGAACCAACGTATGTGCTAATTGATTCGCACGTTCATTCAATTCGTTATAAGTGATTGATTGTGTATTACAGACTAATGCAATATTGTCAGGCAATGATCTTACCTGTTGTTCCCACTGACTATGGATAGTCTGATTAGAAGGGAACTGCACTGCTGTATGATTAAAATCATGCAATACCAGTTGCTTTTCTATATCTGTCATTAGATCGATTTCTGCAAGTGGAAGATGGTTATGGTCAACAGCTAATTGTAAAATGTGAATAAAGTGTCGATGTAATTGTTCAACAGTACTTTGTGCAAATAATGCTGTTGCATATTCCCATGTACAATCCAATTGTTCTTTCTGTTCCGTCATATACAGCGATAAATCTAGCTTGGCTATCCCCGCATTAAATTCCTCAGGAACAAAAGTGACTTCTCCTGCTCTCAAAATATTAGTACCTGTATTTTGCAGACTAAATAGTGTATCAAATACTGGATTACGGCTAAGATCACGTACGCTATCCAGCTGTTCTACCAGTTCTTCAAATGGGTATTCTTGATGCTCAAAAGCATTTAAAGATACTTGTTTTACCTCTTCTAATAATTGATAGAAATTCTGAGACGGCTGTGGTTGTAATCGCAAAGCTAATGTATTTACAAACATTCCGATCACCGCTTCTGTATCCGCATGTCTACGTCCAGCTACAGGAGTACCAATAATCATATCGTTTTGACCACAGTATTTAGACAAAAGAATCTCATAAGCTGTCAACAACACCATATACAATGTCGTTCCCGTCTGTTGCGCTAATGTATATAGCTTGTCAGTCAGCACATTATCAATTGTGAACGTTAAGGTATGACCCGCAAATTGTTGTGTCTGCGGACGGATATAATCAGTAGGTAAGTTCAGAACAGGCAGATCACCACTTAATGTATTCAGCCAGTAAGCTTGCTGTGTCTGTAATATTCCTTCTGCTATCTGCTGCTGTTGCCACATCACTACGTCTTTGTAATGAACATGAACTTCAGGTAACCATCTTCCCTGATAACTATGAACTAATTCATCCAATAGTATCGCCATTGAAAATCCATCTGCTATTGCATGATGCATATCAACGAGAAGAGCATAATTCTGATCTGACCATGTTAATAATTGAGCTCGAAATAACGGAGATTGATTCAGTTGAAAAGGCTGCACAAAAGCCTGACGCATTTCTGGCAACTCTTTTTCTTGAATCGATAGAGTCTCTATTTCAATTGGCAGATATGGATGAACACGCTGAATCACCTGATCCTGATCCCATTCCAATGAGGTTCTAAATGATTCATGGCGAGCAACGACTTGTTGTAATGCTTTGATAAGACGCTCTGTCTGCAATGGACCTTGAATCATAAGCTGTCCAGAAACATGATAAGCTAGTCCACCATTACCGATTTGCTCCATAATATACATTCGCTTCTGTGCAGATGATACGGGATAAAAGGCTTGAGGTTCAACGGATTCAATCGGCAGATAAATAATATGTTCACCGCCCTCAATATACTGGACAAGTTCACTTATAGTCTGTAGATTGAACATTTCACGAAGCGGAATATGTATAGCAAATTCTTTATTAATGCGTGATAAAATCACGGTAGCTTTCAAAGAATCTCCTCCTAATTGGAAGAAATTATCTGTTCGCTGTATGTTTTCAATCCCTAATACGTCCTGCCAGATTTGAAGAAGTTTATAAGTCGTATCACTTTCATTTTCAACAGAAAGAATACCACTTTGTAAAGGTATTGCCGTGATTCCTTGTTGTAATGGATCAGGTAAACATTGCAAATCAGGTTGCCCATCTTCCAATACAGGAATAGATAACATAGGAATTAAAATACGTGGTTGCATATAATCAGGCAATTGTTGACTCATCTGTTGACGAATATACTCAAGATCATACGACTGATGATGTGTTTGATCCATTTCTAAGTAAGCACAAAGTTGATATGGATCGAATGTGTTACTTAAAGTGATAACAGGAATGACCACACATTTTTGGAACGAAAATGTAGTTATCATGTATTTCTCTAACTGCTCTAGATAAACTTGATGACCACGAATCATCTGAACACGATTGGTATCGCCTACATATTGAATGCGTTGGTCTATGCCCCAATACACAAGTTGACCGGTACGTTGTAACGCAGGTATAGATTGATTACTTTTCGAATCATGAGAATTAGTAAATGTTGAATGCTGTTGTCCAACATGCAACTCACCTATCGTTCCAGGCAAAGCGGGTTGACCATATTTGTCTAAGACATAAGGAAATTGTCCCTGATGATCTGCTAATGAAATCCAATATTCATCAAGCTTGTTCAAAGCAGTTGCAGACAAAAGAGTATGCTTCATCATAGGCACTTCCATATGTGCAACCACTTTTTCCAAAAATGTAACGAAGCCTATCGTCCATTCTTCAATGACTTCTTTAGAAAAAAGGTCTGCATTATAATCCATGTCTATAGAAAGTTCTTTACCTATTGGAGTGACATTCAAGAACAATTCATATTTACTATAATGAATATCATGAGTTACCAGTTCAGTGACTAATCCTTCAAAATGAAGAGCTGGCAATGCACGGTCCATATTAAAAACAGTATGAATAGCGGGTAAATGTCCTATACCACGTTCAGCCAAAGATGCAAAACTATACATTTGATATTGTTCTATCTCTTTCATCTTTTGCTTCACTTGATCTGTATATTCTGCAAAAGACATTTCCTGTGTAACTTCAGTAATAACCGGTAACAGATTTACACAATTTCCAACTAACGCATAAGCTTCCATATGTGCTTGTCCTGCTGTAGGTACACCTACAGTGACTGTAGATTGTCCTGTTAGACGATGAAGTACATATTTGAAAGCAGTCAATAAAGTAACAAATAAAGTGGTTCCCAATTGAATACTCGTAGTACGCAATTGCTGCGCCAGTTCTTCAGTCAGAGTCACTGTATGTCGACCGCCTTGAACAGAAGGTAAAAGAGTACCTCGATAGATAGATGGAAGCTCCATCACTGGAAGGCTCTGCTTCAAATACTGATTCCAGTAGGTCACAGCTTCACGACTTTTAGAATGATTTAGCTGTTCTTCTTGCCATAGGACGTACTGCTGAAAAGGAATCGATTCAGGCAAGCGAACAGGTTTATTATGTACAAGAGCAGAATAAATCTGTTCCAGTTCCTGAATACACACACCGATCGACCAACCATCTGCTATAAGATGATGGAAAGTAAACACAGCAATATACTCATCCTTTTTCATTTGCAAACATTGGATACGGAATAACGGTTCTATCGAAGTCATGGTGAAAGATAGTTGTTGCTGTTCATTCAACCATGATTTCATTTTTTGTTCTTTGTCGGTCGAATCATACATTGTAAAATCAAATCCAGGAATCAACAATTCCATCTGTGGAGCAACCATTTGATTTTCTCCATCATGACTCATGTACGTTCGTAATGCGTCATGACGTTGCATGACTGTATGTACTGCCTCTTTAAAAAGAGTCATATTCAGTTCTCCATGAAACTGCAAAATCGCAGTTTCATGAAGGGACTGAGCTTCCATTTTACCGGATGAAGAAGCAAACCATAATTGCTTCTGATCAGCTGTTAAAGGAATGATTTTCTCATTCGCAGAAGAAGGATCGATAGGTTGTGGTATAGATAATTGATCCGGATCATCATCTGGATCAGTCGGCAGATCAGGTAAAAACCCTCCATCTCGCAACTCTTGTACACTATCCTTGACTGCCTGTACAATACGAGCAATATCTTCTTCGGTATGTGCAGTAGATAAAAAGCAATTGCGTCCTTCCCAGATATAAATGCCTTTATTCAACATATGATAATAAAACAGCTCTAGATCTCCTTTTAATACAAAACGGAATAACGATCCAAAGTGAACAACTTTCATATGTAATTGTCCATCTTCAAAAAATGTATTCAATTCTGAAGCCAACTGAGCTGTTCTTACATTGAGATTCTCTTGTAATTCAGGTCCTTCTTCTTCCATACGGTTCAATACAGCCAATGCTGCCGCCATAGCTAATGGATGATGACAGAATGTACCTGCAACAAAAGTACGGCGATGTTCATGAGCAGGATAAGATTCATCTCCGAAACTCCAGGTGCCTCCATCGACTCCATCCATATATTTGGTAGTTCCAGCAACGATACCAATCGGCATTCCACCACCAATGACTTTTCCATAAGTTACTAAATCAGCCTTAATATCGAATATTGCTTGTGCTCCACCTGAATGAATACGGAAACCTGTAATCACTTCATCAAAAATAAAAGCTGTATCTGATCGACGAGTCAATTCACGAATCTGTTGTAAAAATGCTTTCGGCTGAAAATCGGGACGACGACTTTGAACAGGTTCAACAAGTACAGCAGCCAAATCATGACCATTGGCTTCAATATAATCTAAAGCTTGTTGTGTACCATAATTAAGAACAACAATATCATCGACCATATGTTGCAAAATTCCAGGTGCCAAAGGAGTAGAATGTTCTTTATTTGCACCTGCACTACCCAGAGCAAGAATGCCATCAAAAGTACCATGATACGAGCCTGCAAAAATAACAACTTTACTGCGTCCAGTAGCTGCTCTCGCTAAACGTAAAGCTACCATAATAGCTTCAGTACCGGAATTATACAAAGAGATTCGTTCCGTTCCCGTCATCCGTGTGATCGCTTCTGCCACTTGCCCTGCCATATTAGACATGGGTCCTACACACATACCTTGCTGTAACTCAGCTTCAATCTTTTCACGAATAAATGAAGGATTATGACCGAAAAAGTTCACTCCGAATCCCATGGTGATATCCACATATTCATTATTATCAAGATCCCACAACTTTGAACCTTCTGCGCGTTGGGATACAATTTGATACACCATTTCTTTTAACAATGGTCGAAATCCAGCAATATTGCGATTATTGGCATAAACAGAGCGATATTGTTGTGTATATTCTTTTGTACTTGCTGTGCGCTGATTATACTTTTCTATTAATTGTTGGATATGATTAGCTTGACGTACAGGTAACGAATGATCTGCTTGTAATTCTAATGACTTATAAGCAACAAATGGCTTCGTTTCTGGATGAATGGTTGGTTGCTGGGATGAAATGGTAGTTAGAGATGTCTGTTGCTGATCTACGATAATTGATTCAGTTACAGCTTTTTCTTGAACTACACTTGATTCTGAACCGATCGTAGCCACAGCTTGTCCATTTAATACTTCTAATTGATAAGACATTAATTGAAGCTGCTGTGCCATGATTCGTTCTACAGATGAGTAAGAACTATTCACTTCAGATTCCGGAATACTTTGGGTACGATTACTCTGCGAAGTGTAATGTTGAATGTCTGCTGTCACCGTTTGGTTCGCTGAAGACATTTCTATTTCCAGACTGACTTCATGATGGGCTGAAGAGGTATTCACAATCACTTCATGCTGAGTCCCCATTAATGTATCGATCGTTTGCTGAGGCAAAATATCTGTAATATACGTAGTGAGTATATTAAGATTCGTTAGAGATTCGAAAAATTCACTCATCGGAATATCTAGATTAAACGTATCTTTGATACTATGTCTCACTTGAGACAAATTGATAGAATCTAGACCCATTTCCAGAAAGTGAGTATCTGCTTCCAACTCTTCTGCTGTTAACTGAGATACATTACTGATCATCTGCGTAATCGTTTGTCTGACAACATCTTTCACAGCATTCTTCGACTCCTTCATCATTAGCATCGTAGATTCTTGATGATTCTGTATAGATACAACTTCATGAGATGTATTACTGTTTATTTCTTGAGATCGCAATGGTAATGAAACTGCTTGTTGAGGTGCTTCAATCCAGCACCTTTTCTGTTCAAAAGGATACGTTGGTAATGGTACACGTCGATAGTTCTTTTGGGCGTATACTTCTTGCCAAGCAATATCCGCTCCTTGTACATACTGTTCAGCTAATTGCTCTACAGCAAATAAGGTATCGATAGTCCCTTGATATTTAGAAGCAGAAGTTTGAATCAATTCTACTTTTCCTGCAAAAATCCCCAGCGCTGTTATTCCTTGTTGATGAAGTTGGGTTAACCGACTTAGGAGTTCGGTAGAAGACTGAGCTACGATAGCCACTCGATAATGTAAATGACTACGACCTGTATTAGCGGTATAACACACTTCATGTAAACGATCAGACATCGCAGGAGATTGTAAACATTCCGTATATTGCTCAATCAATTGTTGAAGTGCCTTTTCGGTTCGTGCTGATAATGTCAAAATCAAAGGATCGGTATTTATTTGTGTTCGATCCTGATCTTCAGATTCTATATATTCTTCAAGTATCATATGGCAATTGGTACCACTGAATCCGAACGAACTCAACCCTGAACGTCTTGGTATACCATCCATAGGTAGCCACGGTTGAAGCTTACGATTCACATAGACAGGCGATTGTTCAAAAGCAATCTGCTGATTCGGTGTACGGAAATGAACCAATGGCGCAAGTTGTTGATGTTGTAACGACAAAACAGATTTAATGAGTCCTGCAATGCCTGCGGCTTCATAAAGATGACCAATATTACTTTTCACTGTACTGATTGCGCAAAATTGTTTCCGTGAAGTATATGCTCGAAATGCACGACTGATGCCTTCGATTTCAACAGGATCACCTAAGCGAGTTCCTGTACCATGTGCTTCAATATAGCTAATCGTCTCGGGATCTATACCTGCATCCTCCCATGCTTGAGTAATCACTTCTGCTTGAGCCAACGCATTAGGCGCAGATATACCTACTGTACTGCCATCCTGATTGATCGCACTTCCTTTGATCACTGCTAGAATATGATCGCCATCTATCTTCGCTTGTTCCAGAGACTTCAGAAACACCGCGCCTACGCCTTCTCCCCAACCTGTCCCATCTGAACTATCATCAAATGCACGAGCACGATCATCGGAAGATTCCATGCCTAGCCCTGCTTTTAATGGAAGCAAAATCGTTTTCACTCCACCAGCCAAAGCCATTTCACATTCGCCGCTTTGAATTGCTTTGCATGCCATGTGTACAGCTACAAGAGAGGAAGAACAAGCTGTATCAATAGTTACTGCCGGTCCTTTAAGATTGAGTAGATATGAGATACGACTTGGAATAATCGAAGATAGATTCCCTATCGCAAAATTAGAAATAGAAGCTGGTGTTACTTCACTAAGTAAACGCTCGTATTCAAAGCTTGTTTTGGAAAAACCAACGTATACGCCTACCTTACGACCTGATAATATAGTGCCACCGTAACCTGCATTTTCAATCGTGCTCCAGACAGTCTGTAGAAATAAACGTTGATTAGGATCCATCAATGAAGCTTCACGTGGAGTTAATTTAAAAAAGGAATAATCGAACTTATCCACTTCATCCAAATAACCTCCATCTGCTAATTGCTGACTACGCCCCTCAGTATTCAATTGAGAAATAAAGAACTGTGCATCTGCTTGTCGTTGCTCGCTGTAACTCCCTACACAATCTTTGCCTTCCGCAATATTGCTCCAGAATTGTTCTAACGTTCTGGCTTGTGGGAATGTACCGTCCATTCCGATAATAGCAATATCTTTACTTGCGAGAGACGATGACATATTGGGTATAGACTTATGATCAGAAATATCTACTGACTCATCTCCATTTGCTAGATAATGAGCCAGTTTGGCTATGGTAGGATAGGAGAAAAAATCTGTGACTTCCACTTTCACATCGAATCGTTCTTCTAACTGATCTACGATTTGTACCATTTGTAATGAACTAACACCAATATCAAAGTAACTATCATGCACACCAATCGTATTTGTATTTAAAATATGCTGACAGATATCTACTAATTGGCGCTCCACTTCTGCTTGTTCTAGTGATGCGGATATAGAAGTGGGTAAAGATATCTCCGATAGCAAAGAATCTGGTACAGTAGCAGATTGTAACAAATCTGCTGGTAAAATAGTTTCCGCATCCTTTTGTTCTGGTATTTCTAATGTTTCTAATGGATGCAACAAAGGTTGTGTCATTACACTAGCAAATACACCATGTGCATAATCTTCTGCTAATTTAAAGCGTTGCACTTTACCACTGGTTGTTTTGGGAATACGACGAATAGGCAATACTTCATGAACTTGCCATCCACCACGATAATTGAGATGGCTTTTCAAACGTTGAGCAATAGGGGCAAAATCAATAGACTGCTTTACATGCATCACAAATACAATCATTCGATCTTGTTGAATGCTCTCATCATAGACTCCACATACGGCTACTTTGCCGAGTTCAATGCCTTCAACTTCTTCTGCCACTCGCTCTACATCATGAGGATACACATTCTGTCCATTCACAAAAATAATATCTTTGGCTCTACCAGTAATAGTCAATCGGCCTGCGCACATAAAACCTAGATCGCCTGTAATTAGCCAACCATCTGAAGTGATCACTTTAGCAGTAGCTACAGGATTATTGTAATAACCACTGGTTACATTTTTTCCACGAATATGAATATGACCAATATGAAGATCGGGTATAGATTGATGATCTTGATTGCTGATACGTATTTCACAGTTTTCTAGCGCATATCCTACATCTGCAAAACTAATTCGATTCCGATCATTGTAAGCTACTTCAACAATAGCTTCTCCAATATTTAATTGATCTCGATGCAAATGGATAGATATTAATTCTTCATGAATCGGTGGATGACTAACACCCACACTTGCTTCTGCCATCCCATATACAGCGATCATTGAAGATTTTTTTAAGTTATGTTTGCTCATCGTTTCTAGAAATAGATCTGCTAATTCAATAGAGATCGGTTCTGCTCCATTTTGAATCATTTCTATCGTAGAAAGATCCCAATTCTGTGCATTTTCAGGTTTGTATTGAGCAAGGAAAAATTTGTAGCCGAAGTTAGGAGAGCAAATATGTGTCACTTGGTGCTCTGAAGATTTTTTGAGCCAAAGGGTAGGACGTCTTATGAATAAAGCAGTAGGCATAATATATTGGGTTGCATTCGAAACGAGACAAGTTAGATGAAAAGCAATCAATCCCATATCATGAGTTAAAGGCATCCATCCGAGATAAGCTTTGTTTTCGCCTAATTGAGTACCGTGGGCAATATCGCGTGTATTATAAATTAAGTTTTCGTGGGTAAGCATGACCCCTTTAGGGTCACCTGTAGATCCTGAAGAGAATTGAATAAATGCGAGATCTTCCGCTTGCACTTTCGCAGGGATTCCTGGCGTAAGATTTTTATAGTCTAGCGCATCGATAAATAATGTTTTATTGGCGATTTTCTTATAATCTTCACTTAATTCGTGTTGAACAGCATATTTTTCTAAATTTGAAAATGTTTTGGGGTCTGTGATCAGATATGGATGATTTAACGTATTCCAAATTTTAAATAATTTCATTCGATGTTCTTCATTATTTCCAACCGTAACAGGTACAGGGATAATACCGCCTAGTAGACAGCCCCAAAATATATTCAAAAAAGAACGATTATCTTCGACTTGCATCAGTAACTCATCGCCTGCAACCATTCCTGCTGCTTGAAGTTCTCTGAGCACCAGTAAAGATTCTTCTTTTAACTGGCGATACGATTGATATTCTTCTACCGTATCCGCTGTAATATAAGTAATCCCATGGGATGCCAACTGGGCTTGATCTTCAAAAGCATCCAATAATGTCAGATAGTGCTTCATGCCAATCCCCCTACAAGCTGATGTATTAAAACGTCTTGTTGACTTGGTTTTTCACCTTTTTTGGTACGCAATATTTCACTAAGACAACTAGCCGCCTTTTCACGAATATCCGCTGCATGTAAATCATTCGTATTGGAGAGCGACACTTCGCTTAACATTTGTTTGAGTCGTTGAATAGGTTGAATTACACCTAATTCATATTCTTCTTCATTCCAATTGCAGTTAGGTAAAGATATAGATTGAGCAAGACATTCCTTAAGCCAACCATCTAAAGAATAATCTGTAATTAAGCGCTGTCTATCCTGATGTTTATCAAAAGCATAGCCGTGGGTCGTGGGAACAATATCCTCAGATAATCGTGTTAATATATTGCGTGGGCCGATTTCAATCGTTGTATGTACTCCCTCTGCTACCATGTATAACAGAGACTGTTGCCATTTGACTGCGCAAGTCATTTGATCTATTAATCCTTGCCGAATATGTACATCACTTGTGTATGGTTGTGCTGTAACATTAGAAATAATAGGCCAGCGACTTTGTTGAAATGTTTGCGTATGTAAAAAAGTTGCCAGGCGATCTGCTGCCTGTTCCATCAAAATAGTATGAAAAGGACCACTCACAGATAATAAATTCATCTGTACCTGTTGCTGTTCAAGTGATCTGTTTAACCTTTCCAGAGCCTGCGAGTGCCCTGCTACTACATGTTGAAGTCGAGAATTATAACAAGCAATCACGATAGGTTGTTCAGGTGTACTATGTTGTATACATAACCGTTCTAATTCATCGAGGTCTATTCCTCGAATAGCGATCATGCTACCTGTACCATCTTTGGCAGTGTTCTCCATGAACTGACCACGTTGCTGAACAAGTCGTAATCCCTCTTGAAAAGATAAAGCCCCACTAGCAACCAGTGCTGAATATTCACCCAGGCTATGTCCGGCAGATAAAATAGGCTCTATTCCCACTTGGTGCATGTATGTTTGAAATGCGATCATACTCATCGTTAGTAACGCGGGCTGTGTGTAAGAAGTACGTGATAATTGTTCCATTTCGCCTGTAGAACATAATGTGTACATATCATAGCCAAGTATGTCGCTGGCTTCTTCCATGATCTGTTTTGTATGAGAGTCATATTTGTATGTTTTCACGCCCATTCCTTTATACTGCGAGCCCTGCCCAGGAAATAATAAAGCAATACCACTCATAACAAATCCCTTTCCTCTCTGTAGCACCCTATCTGTATCATTATAGATGAGCCTTTTTGCAAACAGTAAACATAACAGATAACGAGCTTTTTTAAATGACTCGCTATCTGTTTTTATTTTGAAATTATTTATTATTCCATAACAGTAGCATAATCTTGTTGTTGGTAATCCGTTGTTTGATGATCTAAATACTCAATTAAAGATTGTTTGATGATATTACATCCCTGTTGTAGATATTCAGTTTCTATCGTTAGAGCAGGCATCAATTTGATCACAGTATCATTACGACCTGCTCGCTCAATAATTAAGCCCAGTTCATAACAACGAGAAACCACGAATTTGGCGGCACCTTCTGCGTCTTTTAAACCACCAAGATCAATTCCCCAAATCAAACCAAGTCCACGAATTTCTATTGTAGAATGTAATATCGCTATCTCCTGATGTAAAAATGTATGAATCATTGCTTCTTTGCGTTTGACCACTTCTTCGAGATGAACAGACTCTCGATATTCCAAAGCTGCGGTTGCACCAATAAAAGCAAGTTGATTACCTCGGAAAGTACCATTATGTTCACCTGGTTTCCAAATATCCAGATCAGGTTGAATAAGTAATAATGACATCGGTAATCCATATCCACTGATTGACTTGGATAACACAACAAGATCGGGTTGTATACCTGCTCGTTCAAAAGAGAAGAATGAACCTGCTCGGCCACAACCTACTTGTATATCATCAACAATCATCAGAATTTCATGGCGCTTACATAACTCGCTTAAACGTTGTAGCCATTCAATAGGGGCAACAATCACGCCACCTTCAGCTTGTACCGTTTCCAAAATAATAGCAGCTGGCTTTTCTATGCCACTATTAGGATCAGTCAACACATTTTCTATGTATTCAATCGTATCAAAGCTCCCCATAAATCCATGAGGATAAGGCATAAAAGTTACATTTGGCAATGGAGCACCCGCTCCGTTACGGTTATAAAGATTACCTGTAACTGCCAAACTGCCGTAAGACATACCGTGAAATCCACCCATAAAAGAGAATATACCTGTACGCCCAGTTGTTTTACGCGCTAATTTCAAAGCCGCTTCAACTGCATTGGTTCCAGTAGGCCCACAAAATTGGATTTTATAATTCATTTCTTTAGGAATAAGAATAAGTTCGGTGAATGCATCAATAAATTTCCGTTTGGCTATTGTGTACATATCTAATCCATGAATAATACCATCTGATTCTAAGTAATCAATCAACTGTTGCTTGATAAAATCAGGATTATGCCCATAATTTAGTGCTCCTGCTCCAGCAAAAAAGTCGATAAATTGTTTCCCTTCTTCAGTGACCATTGTTGAATTTTTAGCATATTGAAATACATCACCAAATGCTCTGCAATAAGACCTTACATTCGATTCCCAAAGCTCAAATGAATTCATTATTCATCCTCCATGTTTTTGGTATATTCAAAAGATTTTTGACATGCTGTGCCAAAATCGTAATACACATTTGCTTTAAATTAGATAGGATTAATTTTAGGAAGGTATGATAATTATTAGTGGAATAATTTAGCATGGGAAATAATACTCAAATGATTAAATAAAGAAATATTTAACAAATTAACTCATCAGCTAATCTAACTTGCATTCTTATGATAGATTAGTAACGAAGAGGATGTCAAACCATTAAATGGTAATTATTAATACTTATTTCATGTTTAAATAGCGTTTATAAGTAATTATTTTACATATAGTTTACAATGTCATTTTTAGAAAACATAAACAAAATAATAGACTTCTGACAATTCATGATATATACTCAAGCAGATCATTCCAGTATTTGGATAATAGAAAGGTGGATAATATGGCGAAGTCTATTGGTCATTATTTAAAAATTTTTGTTCCACTTGGTATTATTGCAGGCGTTTTGGTGTATGTATTAAATATGTTTGGCTTAGAAGTTCCGCTTGTTATTGGTAATAAAACTTATTATGGATCAGAAGCAGCTATCAGAGAATTAATAGCAGTTCCTGTAGGGTTTATTATTTTAGGCTTTATTGTAGGTATCCTTGTATACGCCTTCAGAAGCAAACAAACTTCTTAAATGTTCTTCTAACCACCTATTAATAACTTTTTTGTTTAAAATCAATCGATCTGTTATGTACATAGCTAATTATTAAAAAAATCAGACAAATGGCTCAAATTGTCTGATTTTTTTATAATTTATTGACTATTATCTTTATTATAAATACTTTTATAAGTAACTATTTTACATCTTTATCCTGTTAAATATATAAAAATATTATATATTTAACAATAAAAAGGATGTTATATTTCAAATTTATTCCTAATTTCATATTGGATATATGGACAACATCATATAAAACTTTTGTCTCGTTATCATTAAATTAA
>NZ_MDER01000039.1 GCF_001721045.1 Paenibacillus nuruki
AGGGTATACATATATATTTATATTAAATAAAAACATATATAGAAATTTAATCAATATATTATAATTATTAACAATATTTTAAAGTTATTTATAAGTTGTTATAAGAATTTAATGTATAAAAATTGACTATTAATTATTCATATATATGTAAAAAAGTAAATATCAAAATGATTAAAAATATATATCAAAATTGTAATATAGATTTCTAAATTCTATATGTATATATTAAGGTATCGGAAACTAATATGGAGGATATTGGAGGGAGATACATATATCAAGAGCGATTAGCTGAATTTTGGAAAACCTAGCTTGTAATTACGAGAATAAGGAGAAATTAGATACAATATGATAAAAAATAATAAAAAAATTAATCGAAAAATAGTTAACTTATTTACTTTTTCACTTTTAGCCACTTCATTGTTTATGAGTTCATCATCTTTTGCATTTGCCGATGCGAAGAAGCTATATGAATACGATGCTAATGGCAGACTTATTTCAACTACAACAACTAAAGAAAAAACAGCATTCAGTTACGATGCTAACGGAAATTTGCTTAGTAAACAGGTAACAAATGGAGATTATAGTAACATTATTAATCCTTCGACCCCTGTTACTCCGACACCTGCGCCAACTCCAGTTCCAACGCCTGTACCGACACCAGCACCACCTGATCCAACACTTGTTCCACCAGCTGTACCTGTTCCAGCCAAATCAGGCTTACCTATTAATTATGTTCTTGATGTAGTGGAATATAAACAAGATACTCATGTTGTAAATACTTATGGTTGGTATTTAGATCCTGCTGGAATTGCGAAAGTAGATCTATATATCGACGATGTTAATGTAGGACGCGGTGTTATGGGTGGATCACGTGAAGATGTATATAAAGTATATCCAGACTATAACAACCATGTTGCTGGTTTTTACCAAAATGGTCTAACCTTCTCTACTGCTGGAACACCACATAAGAAACGTGATCGCAAAACGGATAAAAAGAAAGTAGTTCCTGGTGAATTTGATCATGTGTTACGTATTATCATTACAAACAAGCAAGGAAAACAAACGGTTATAGAAAGTATATTTGTGGTCGATTTGAACTCATAAGGAGCCCGGAACGTGAACTATAGACAATTGAATCGTAAATTAACATTATGGATATTAAGCTTTATTTTGATTATAACGGTTGTGTATTCTCCTTCATATGCTCATGCAGAAACGACACCTTCTTCTAGCAATGCTACCGCTCCTCCTAGTGTCATTGCACCACCCGTAGATGTCGATTTAAAAGAATGGAATGCTTCGATAAAAAATACACCGGATAGTGTGGGACAGAATACTTATGATGATGAAGATCAAGAGTTAGCTGCAATTGGCGCTAAAATTAATCAGAACTCAACACCATCTGTTATTACATCTAAAGTACGCTTGCGTAGTGCCTCGATTAACTCGCTCAGTACAGACAACACTTCAACAACATCATCCTATATTGCACCTCTAACTCAACAGCAGGTTGAAGATATGGTAGTGGACGGCGCAGAATTAATTGATATTTATTGGGTGACTTATTTATATCAACAATCTGGTATCGATCCTATCAAATTATGGCAAGAAAATCAGTCCGGTTCTTCATGGGAATCGATGGAAAAGAAATATGTAGCTACGCCTATGTTTACTGGAACATCTGTAACCAATGATGTGTATACAGTGAATCCAACGACTGGAGAAACTTCACTGACTCAATCTCAACCCAAATTAAATGCTTCTTCACAAGTATCTATTGCCAGTATATCTAGTTCTTCAGATGATTTAGATGAAAAATATAATAGTGTAATGAATGATCTAATTGCCAAACAATCGATCAATCAGACCAATAAGTTACAATTTGCAGAATACGACAAAAATAATGAAACGATTGATCCAGCATCAGGAAGTCTTTCTTGGAAAGAAAATGAAATGAGTTTTCCAGGTAGAGATGGATTAGATTTGAATCTAGGCATTATGTACAATTCCAATGAGTCCTCACCTTATGAACGAAATAGTAATAAAAAAGGTAGAGGTTACGTAATCAAAAAAAATCATCCTCTTGAACGGTATGATCTAGGTTTAGGATGGTCATTTCAGTTCCCGTCTGTACAAATCGCTAATAATTATATGTATTATTATGACGGTCAAGGAGCTTCTTACCAAATTGATCTGTACAACACATGGTCAGAACCAACAAAGAGCACTCATTTAGTTGACTATCAAGGTAAAGATTTACTATTTATGAGCGATGCAGGTTCTTTTAATAATGGTCAAGATGCTTCGGCTTACTATTTAGAACATGCAGATAAAAAGCGTGAGTATTTTGCTAAAGATGGAAGATTAGTAGGAATTGTAGATCGTTATGGGAATACCATTACTTTCCGCTATGCAGATCGTCAGGTATATAACGATAAAGTAGCTAAAGTATTTTCAACGATTACAGATAGTTTAGGAAGAACCATCGAATTTAAGTATGATTCTAACTTGAGAAATAGCGATTTCCAGGGTGAAAACTTGGTGGCTATCGCTAGAGATGCAAACAATCAGGAAATCAAAAGAGTCACTTTTGCAAAAAGTAGAATAAATCTTCAATATAATGGTGCTAATGATGGTTATGCTCCTGTACTTTACAGCATTATCGATCCTTCCAAAGATGAGGAGTATCTTGATTATGATGTAAAAGTAGGTCTATTCACATTCCGTTCTGGACATTATCCATTGGATACAGCAGGAGCACAAGAACCTTTTGCGTTACTCAAGCAAGTGAAATATCCAAGATTGGTAACCAATTATACGTATGAATCGACTATCCATGACATTGGTAAAAAAGGGGCTGTTAAAGACTATCGCATTGTATCCAGAGCCGATCAGCTCTACAAACAGGTAAATGGCGATGTTCAAGCGTCAGGCGATTATAGTCATGTGGATTATAGTTATGCAGGAAGTTACAGTAATCGTAATTATGAGATTGCAGACAAAGATTATCGTTATTCCAGCACGAGCAAAATTAAAAGTAATACAGAAAGTAATGGATTGACTCAAACGACTACATTTAGTGGCGAGAAAAAGCTAATTTCGGTAGATACCGTATCCGCAAATAATGAACATAAAACAACGACAAATTTGAGTTTTGATCCTGTATTCAGATTTAAACCAACCAAAACACAAACGACTACTCAAGATGCCGATGGTACAACCACACGTTATAGCGAAACTGTCTATACGGATTGGGGAGATATTCAAAGTCAAACCGATGACCTTTTGGATAGTGAATTTAATAATGCGACAACCAAAAGTCAACATACAACAAGCTATACGTACGACAATACGTATAAGCAACTAGCTAGCAAATCATGGTATCAAGATGCTAACAAATCGCTTAGCGAGAAGTATGCATATACATCAGATGGGCGTTTACAAACGTCTACGAATGCTCTAGGTGAAACGAAAGTCTATAGCTATGATGCTTCACCAGCCAATCCTCATCAGATTGCTCAAGTGACTGTATCAGAAGAAGTTGGCTATGGTTTAACTTCAAAAATAGCAACTCGTTATGGTGCAGAAACGCAGTATGCTTATCCTACCGAGCAGACCACTGTAATTACGAATACTGCTAAAGATGGTAGTAAAAATACACAGAATATTCATGTACAAACGAAATACGATATGGCGACAGGTTTACCTGTTCAACAAATCGACAGTAATGGCAAAGCGACCACGACCACGTATGATATTTTAGGTCGTCCTATTAAAGTAGTCTCTCCTTCGATTACGAATTTGGATGGAACAGTGTATGGTGTAGAAGATCAGTATACGTATACGAATCGAGTGTCTAGTGCGGGTGCAGATAATGAAAATGCTAATATTTTGACATTACGCGTAGATACAGCACGTCAATATACAAATACATCCAGTGGAGCAGTAACGACACTCGGTAGAGAATCTCTGTATTACGATGGTTTTGGATTCCCTCGTGTCGATGAGACATGGAATGAAAGCAATGGCTGGACACGTGCTCAATACCACTCGAATGATCAAGGTAACGCTATCTATGGGATAGACAACATGGGCAACACTCAGACGGTTACTTATGACGCATGGGGACAGAGTAAAGAAGCTACAGATGCATATGGCAACCTATATGTAACGGCCAATCATCTAACACAACAAAAGATCAATCATTTTGCGATAGCTGCGGCAGATGTTGGCGCTTATCGTGCAAATTCAGACAATCGAAATATTCGTTTGAATACCGTAGAACAGTCTTACGATGCTTATGGTAATTTGTTGAAAAATGTAACGTTCAAAGATGGAGCGGCTTCTCATAATCAACCGATTCAAGAAAGCTATACGTATGATCTGGAAGGTAATATTCTAAGCTACACCGATCCAAATGGAAATACAAATAGTAATGGAGTTACTAACACGTATAGTTATGATGCATTGAATCGACTAACGACAGTACAAGATGCTCTTAATCAGAAGAGTCGATATAACTATGATGTGAATGGACAGTTAACTCGGATTACAGCAGTAGATCCTTCAGGTAAAGAAGAAACGTTATATGCGAAAAGTTATAACGAAATCGGAGCGATCACTAGCAAGACAGACTTATCCGGACAAACGACGAATATCAGTTATAATGCTCGTGGATTAGTGGCTCAGGAAAGTGACCGTAATGGAACAACTACTAACTATCAATATGATGAGCGTGGAGAACGTACCGTAGCGACGTTAACAGGTAAGGCAGGCAACACACTACAAACAAAAATGATCTTCGGTAGTGACGGGAACTTGCTAACCGATCGCCACGAATTGTACATGGATGGTGTTAAAACAGCAACTCAAACCAGTACGATTGATAAACAAGATCGAGTAACCAGTCTGGTATCTACAGGTTCAAATGCGTATAGCTCTCGTCTAGATGTGGCTTATGATACGTTGGATCGTGTAACTAATCAGAAGAATAGCCTAGCAGGAAGTAGTTATTTTACAAACTATGGCTATGACAAGCTTCGGTTGAGTCAAATTCAGACCAATGGAGCACAGACGCGCAATACAGCAAATGCGGCTAATGTGAATTACGCATACACCGCTCTAGGCAAAGTTCAGTCAATTACGTTTCCAACGTTAGCAGATGGTAGTACGCTAAAAGAAAGCTTCACGTATGACCCTCTGAATCGTCTGATTCAGATGAGTAACACTAAAGGTTCTAGCAACTTATCGAGTTACAATTATGCCTATGATAATAATGGGAATATTTTAACGATCGGTGAGACTCTGAATGATGGAGCCACCAAAACTTCTACGTACACCTACGACAAGCTTAATCGCTTGATTGCAGTGAAACGCAGTGATGGAAGTACCGCTAGTTACACGTATGACTTACGTGGCAATCGCAAAATACTAAGTGATACGCAAGAACTTACAGCTACAAAGAGTTCGAATTACAGCTATGACTTAGATAACAAACTCATTTCAGCGACGATTGACGATACGAAGACAACAATCGACTACTTGCCTGACGGATTACGCTCGCAAAAAACAACAGGTACAACTACTACCCAATATGGCTATAACGGTAGCGGACAAGTAGTATCTGAAAAAGTAAGTAACGGTAACACTTCGTCTTACATCCGTGGAGATCGAGTGCTGGTGAAAAAAGATCAAACAGCAAGTAAAGACTATTATTATCTGTTTAACGGACATGGTGACGTGGTGCAGATGGTCGATACCAGTGGAAATATTGTGAACAGCTACGGATATGACGAATGGGGTAACATTGCGAAGCAACAGGAGACGGTATCTAATAGCTTCAAGTATGCAGGTGAAGCGTACGATAATGAAACAGGATTATATTATCTGAAAGCGAGATATTATGATCCGAGTCAGGGACGGTTTTTGAATGAGGATAGTTATGAAGGGCAGATCACGAATCCTTTAAGTTTAAATGGATATACGTATGTGCATAACAATCCTTTAATTTATACAGACCCAACGGGGCATTTAATTAGAGAATCATACAATGATGGGGCTTTGCGGAATTTACTGCAAGAGATTCGAAGTCAAGTGAAATCAAAATCGAGTGTATTATATTCGAAGGCGAAAGCGAAAGTCACTGAAATCTATAACAACTTCGTAGATGAGAACACCTACAATTATTTGTTTGATCTAACGACAGGTACAAGCACCTACGGAAATAGTGCAGGAAAATCAGACTGGGCAATAGAGCAGTTGGTTAGTAGTTATCAAAATTATGAACTGTCAGAGTATGTTGCGACAATGGCTATGGGAACAATAGGTAGTAATGCAAATGGTGAAATCAAAACAGGTAACAAGACACCAGGAGGTCATTCATTTAGTACACATGCTGCAGAACGGGCAAATGACAGAGGGTTCTCAGGTCAAGTAATTGATAATATAATAAACAATAATAAAAAGAGTAGAAAAAGTAAAATTGATAATAAAGGTAGGAAAACATGGGAATACAAAGATTCTCGAGGAAATAAAGTTGTAACTAATGAAAGTGGAGGAATTGTTTCGGTTCATTCCCCGGATTCGGGCGGCAATTATATTCCTAAACCTAAATAATAATCGGAGTTGATAAAAAGAAATGAATAAGAATATATTATTAGAATTATCAAAGAATCTAAACATCGAATATGAGATAGGGATTTGGTCAGAGACAACAGACTTTCTTGAAAGGCAGGATAATATTGTAGACTTTTCTGTTGATTATGAGCAAGGTCATTTTAATATTGTGATAGAGTTAAAAGAGTTTGACTTACCTGGAGCAAAAAGTATATTTGCATCATTAGTACAATTTATAGAGTATAAATCGACATTCTATGTAAGAGAAGATAAGAAAGATTCATGTGTATACCATTTACTTTCTTCAATGGATAACAAAAAAGCGTTCTTATGCTATATAGTTATTAAATAAGTTTGAGACCTTGAGGATTAAATTCTCAGGGTCTTTCTCTTGCTTCACTCAATTAGTATTATGAATTTTGAAAATAAAAATTAGAATCGATCAAAGAAGTTATGCGATTTAACTCGTGTGATGAGAAGACAGAAGAATAACTTTACTTTGAATCCTATTTTTTTATTACATAAAAAGTAAATAGATGAATTGAAGATAATTGTATCTGACCAACATGTGTCTCAAATAATGCCAGGCTTTTGGTAAAATAAACAGATTACAGTACAATAGAAATGATGCTTATTCAACAAACTCAACAACCAAAGAAACAACCAATAGAGAGAAGGTGCGGAAGGTGACGACCGTTATAGATATTTCAGTACGGACTTTAGTTGAATATGTATATCGGACAGGCAGTATCGAATCAGGCTTCCGCGTAGCCCAGTCGATGCAAGAAGGAACACGTATTCACAAACAGATTCAAGAAGGATACGGCGAACACGGGGAAAAAGAAGTCCATCTCAAAACCGAAATTGCTTATCATGATCTGCTTTTTCGGATCGAAGGGCGTTGCGATGGATTATGGGTGGATGAACAAGGGCTACTCACTGTGGATGAGATCAAGTCCACTTCGATTTCAGCAGAGGATATTGGAGACGGGCGAGAGGTGCACTGGGCGCAAGCACAGATGTACGGTTATATCCTCGCACGAGATCGTCATCTGGAACAGGTGAGAGTCCAATTAACGTATGTACACAAAAGCAGTGGCAAAGAAACCAAGCTTGAACGTATACAGACCCGTGCACAACTACAACAGTTTGCTAACGATACGGTAGCTGAATATGCACCTTATGCGGAAATGATCGCCAACCACCGTCAGAAGCGTAACGATAGTATTGAGCAGTTAGCGTTTCCTTTTGCCGGTTACCGATCCGGTCAACGTAAATTTGCAGGAGCAGTCTACAAAACAATCGGTGAGAAACTGAATTTATTTGCTGAAGCACCGACAGGAACAGGTAAAACGATTTCGACGTTATTTCCAGCGATCAAATCGATCGGAAGCGAGCAAGCAGAACGATTGATGTATGTGACTGCCAAAACGGTCACCAGAGCCAATGCCGAAGAAGCACTACAACGGATGGAAAACAGTGGCTTGAATCTACATGGAGTGACGATTACTGCCAAAGACAAAGTCTGCTTCTGTTCGGCAAATAGTACAGGCGGACGCGATAATTGCGAATATACAGAAGGTTACTATGACCGTATTAATGGCGCTATTCTCGATATGATGAGTAATGAGACGCTAATGACCCGCACAGTGATCGAACAATATGCGCAAAAGCATCATCTATGTCCATTTGAATTATCAATTGATGCTTCGTATGCGTCAGATGCTGTGATTTGCGATTATAACTATGTATTTGATCCGAAAGTTTCATTCAAACGTTTATCCGATGATATGCGTAAAAAAACAATTTTGTTAGTCGATGAAGCCCATAATCTGGTCGATCGTGGACGGAATATGTTTTCGGCAGCATTGAATAAGGCTGCTTTTCTGGATTTGAAAAGAGATTATAAAGACTCGGCGGAATCGTTAGCCAAAATCTCCAGTGCGATCAATGCGTACTTTATTCGGTTACGGAAGCAAGGCGAAGATGGCAAGTTGATCCAGCGACAACAAGCACCAGAAGAAATTTTCCCACTGTTAGAAGAGTTTGTGATTCGAGCTGAAGTTACCTTGCTAGAGCAAGGAGATCAGGGAGATATCCAGTTGTTGCTGGAAACGTATTTTGCGGTGCAGGCTTTTCTACGAATTGGGCGATTGTATGATATGGAGAGTCATATGACGTATGCGGAAGTGCAGGGTAGTGATGTGCATTTACGGATGTTCTGTATTGATCCTTCGCTACAACTTCGACAGACGGCTAAAGGATATCGCTCAGTGATTCACTTCTCAGCGACATTATCTCCAATTCGGTATTACCGCGATATGTTAGGGGCAGAGGAAGACGATTATAATATTTCGATTCCATCTCCTTTTTCACGAGAACAATTGGAGGTACAGATTGTACCGTTGTCTACACGTTATCGGGATCGGGAGCGTACACGAACAGAACTTGCGAATGTACTGGCTCAACTGATCAATAAGCGACCAGGCAATTATTTAGCTTTTTTCCCTTCTTATCAATATATGCAAGATGTGATTGATATTTTTGAGACATTAGATGTAGAAACAGATGTATTGATTCAGCAGTCTGGAATGGCAGAAGAAGAACGAGACCGTTTTCTGAATGCTTTTCAAAGTGATAATCCGCGTACCTTAACAGGGTTTGCGGTGATGGGTGGAATATTCAGTGAAGGGATTGATCTAGCGGGTGATCGCCTGACAGGTGTCATTATTGTCGGTGTAGGGCTACCACAGATTGGACCTGAACGAGAATTGATTCGTGAGCATTTCAGTCAGGCTGGATTCAATGGATTCGATTATGCGTATGTCTATCCCGGAATGAACAAAGTCCTTCAAGCGGGAGGTCGCTTGATTCGTACCGAAGAAGATCGGGGACTATTGATGCTGGTGGATGATCGCTTTTTGCAACGTCCTTATTATCAGTTGTTACCGACAGAGTGGCGCAGTGATTCTCAGCCATAAGATTTTATAAAGTGATTTATAGATATAGATCACAGATTCAAAAAATACCCCTGTACAGTTCATATCGCAACTGTGCAGGGGTATTCGCGTACAATTCTATAGTGTAACCCTTAAATACTTATTTCTGTGAAGCTTTGGTAATTTCGCTATATGCCCAGTGTCCAGGAGTTACATCTTTCCAGCTACTTGCTGTAGTAGATGTAGAAGAAGTGTCCTCACCCAGTACACGATTCAATACAGTAACAATTTCAGCCCGACTGACTGCTTGATTCGGATAAAATTGACCGTCTGGATATCCTTTCATCCATCCGGATTGAATGACTTCACTGATCGTATCAGCTGCCCAGTGCCCTTGAACATCTGCTGGCAACAAAGCTGTAGATGTGCTGTTCAGTCCTTGCCAGCGAGTAATCAATGTAGCGAGTTCAGCGCGGGTCATCGGTTGAGCAGGCTTGAAGTTGCCGCCCGGATACCCTTGTAACCAACCGCTTCCTTCGATACTTTGAATACTGGAAGCTGCCCAGTATGAAGTCGGTACATCTTTAAAATCGGTACTGCTAGTTCCAGTTGCCGGTAATCCTGCCTGTTGTAATATCAGAGCACGCTCCAACATCACTGATAATTCCGCACGAGTCACTTTCTGATCAGGACGGAATGTACCATCTGGATAACCTTGAATATAACTGCTTGCTTTTACATTGGTTGTCGACTTCGGCGGTGCTTTGGTCGTTGCATCGGTATTTTTAGCTGGTGTAGTGGTAGTGCCGTTCGCTAATTCATTATACGTTGGATTATCATCCAGCGCAGATGCTCCAATAGCGCTTCCGCCTCCACCGCCAGTGACCACTTCAGTTGATGGTAATGGTTCAGTCGGTACAACAGGTACAAATGGTGCTGTTATGACCAGTGGTGGAGAGACTGGCAAGCCTGTATACGTGTCTGTGGTTGGAGTCGTCTGTGTTGGCATTGCTGGTACGGAATCATTTGGAACAGGTTCTGTAGTCTCAACAGGTACTACAGGTGGAAGTGTCGAATTAGAAGATACCTGAACCTTATAAAATTTGGAAATTCCATTAGTACCACGCACTTCGAGCGTAATCGTTGTTAATCCAGATTGAAGTGTCATCGGTTCTTCCGCATATACACTATCTGCTACTGTTACATTATTAATAAGAAGTGATGCGTCTGGATTATAGACACTCGCTTTTACTGTTGTCTGTGTGGTTCCATCAGGTAATGTTACCGCATAGGCTGTATTTTCAGGTGAGAATGAAGGAGTTAAAGCTCCATTTTCAATAGATAAAGAAGCAAGATCTGTTCCCAAATCAGGTGCAGTGGCATGAATCACAAAGCTTTGTTCCAAATTACTGCCATTACTTCCTGTTGCTAATACACGAATTGGATAGCTGGTCACGCCTCGTGTCAGTGCTTTGGTGGTCTTCACCTGATTATCTTGAATAGTGAAATAATCGTTAGCACTACTTCCCTCGCCACCAATCAATGTGTAGGTAAAGGAATCTTGTACTTTTGGATTTTGAGTAGAGGTGTTCAGTAAGCCTGCTGTTGTGCCAGCATCTACGTTCCATGCAATCGTATCGCCGGTTAACGTGATCTCGGAAGGGACAGCTAGTGTGCTCGCCGCATAATCTTCTCTAATTTTAGATAGCGCACCATTCATATTGGAATCTAGACTGCTATAGAATACCAATTCGGTTGTACCACCGGGTTCTAGATCGCCAGCATTGAATGTCAGTGTTAACCAATCATCGGTAAGGTTAGCTGGAATATGCTGACCGCCATCTTTTTTAAAAGCAGGTTCGATATAAGGGTTACGACTGAATCCTACAGATGCTTGAGCACGTGGATCTTGTGCCACATACATGAAAATATTATCACTGGTATTCCCAATCGCCGCTGCAATCGCTTCGGCATCTTGAGGTGGATTGGAAGGAACCCAGTTGATCGTACTGTTATCTTCATGGAAATCAGCATCAATATCAGGATCAAGGAAGCGCATATAATGAACATCGTACACGGAATCTGTAACGCTGTTATTTTTGAGTGTGATAGTTGTTTTGAAAAAAGCATCTCCCGGCTTGAAGGAAATGTTCTGTTGGACAGCGAGTGCTTGATCAGATGTGTTACCAGATGTTTGAGCGATTAATTGCTCATCCGTGGATAAATCCTGAGTGGTGCTTGGAATATCAATACTTCCACTTTGTTCTTCGTTCACAAATGTGAGTGGAGACTTAGAAGATACAGACGGTTTGTAACCGACCACAAAACCTTCTGAAGGGCTTCCCGGCAATACATAATCACCACTGGTCATGTCCTTACCAAAATCATAACCGTCTTTGTCCACATTCATACCAATATTGCGTCTCAAATCTCCGGGATGAAAACCGGATGGGCTGTCACTGTCTGTGCCGAGTGTTCCACTGCTGGAAATCCCGAGTTCAATATAGGTTCCACCCAGGAATGTATCCTGACCGTTCTGCACATGTCTTGCTAATTCTGATGCGTGTGTTGGAATCGGTGGTAGTAGTAACAAGACAGCCATCACACTACAGATACCTGTTTGTAGCAGACGGCGTGGGTAAAACGGATTACTGCTCATCAGTTATAGTCCTCCTTTATATATGAATAGTTCGCAAGAATTTGCAAACCTATATAACTGTTTATCGTAATCAAATGATTTAACTTTACATTTTTATGCAAAAAAGATTAAAAATTTGTTAAGAATCAGGAGTGATCGGTGTGAAGTTGGAGATTTCGGAGGTATTAAGTCAGACTTTTATGAAATTAACAGGGATACCTGAACATACACCAGCTGCGCAATCGGTGAAAACAACGATTCAATTTATACGTACAGCTGAAGAGATTTTTAAAAGTATGGATGCCCGTTTTGCAGGGATGGGATTATCCCGAGGCAAAATTATGATGTTGTGCATTTTGTATGCCGATACGAATCGTAGTCTGTTACCTTCTGAATTGGCAGATCGAGCACAAGTGACAAGAGGAACGATTACCGGTCTGGTGGATGGATTAGAAGCTGAAGGTTGGGTCAAACGAATTCATGATGCCAAAGACCGTCGCCGTACATCGGTGCAATTAACCGACAAAGGAATGCGATTTGTAGAGCAAAATGTAGAAGGCTATGTTGGCTTAATGATTGCTCTTACGTCCAAGTTCGATGAGGATGATTTTGTGAAAATGCAGGAACTGATATCCAAACTTCGAGAAGGTTTTGAAGTAAGCAGTCAGCTTGAGATATAACATTATTTACCATATAAATATAAATAAAACGGATTCTCTTAAAATAAAGAATTAAATGTAGGATTATTACGAAAAGTGTATATAATTAAAAGTATATGGTTATAAACATTGACAAGGTTTGCATACAGATTTAAAATTAGTTAACCTAATAATTAGTATGGCTAAATAATAGGATTTTACGTTGAGGTGAATAAATGGTGGAAGAAGATTTGAAGTTTGAAGGAATATCACCGATGGGTGAAGAGTTATTACGTGCGTTTCGTCTTTTTCGTAAAGCAGATTGGCGTCAAAAGCCAGTAGCGGGATATAAACCAAGTGAAATTATGGCTTTGATCTGTATCGGTAACAAAGCAGATTCGGTTAGTTGCGGGATGCAAGTCTCTGAACTTAGTCGCCTGCTTCGGGTTACGTCTCCAACCGTTACACAATTGATCAAAGGGATGGAAAACGATGGATTGGTTGAGCGCAATATGGATCAAAGCGATCGTCGTGCTGTTCGTGTCACATTGACTGATAAAGGTGCAGCGATTATGGAACAGTCATTAGCTGTATTCAAAACGTCATTTGAAGGTTTGGTTGATTATCTAGGAGAAGAAGATAGTCGCAAATTAACCGAATTATTGGGTCGCGTTTTTTCATATTTTCAAGAACGAGTGTTTGAACCTGCGGAGCCAGAACATAAAGGGGATGCAGAGTAATGACCAAACTGCTAGGACAGCTTCGACCGTATTACGGTGGAATCGGTCTGGTTCTGCTGTTGGTATTTTTGCAAACGATGTCAGAATTGTTCCTGCCTACATTAATGGCTGATATTGTAGATACAGGTATAGCGGCAGGGAATACAGCTTATATTGTGCGTATTGGCTTATATATGTTACTCTTTGCCGCAGGTGGAATGTTATGTTCCATCGCGGCTAGTTATTTTTCAGCCAAGATTGCGATCGGTTTTGGTCGTGATCTACGCAGTCGTGTATTTTCACATGTCGAAAATTTTTCGTTGCAAGAATTTGATCGTATCGGAACAGCTTCTTTAATTACGCGTACAACCAATGATATTACACAACTTCAACAAGTGCTAACGATGATGTTACGGATGATGGTAATGGCTCCGCTTATGATGCTTGGCGGTCTTATTATGGCGATCTCCAAAGATGCAGAGTTATCACTTATTTTCGTTGTTGTTATTCCGTTGTTAGGATTTGCGATTTTTAGTATTGCTCGTAAAGGAATGCCACTATTCAAAGCATTGCAGAGCAAATTGGATCGCTTGAATATGGTCATGCGTGAAAATCTGACCGGGCTGCGCGTAATTCGTGCATTTAATCGGGATACGTATGAAAGTAAACGGTTTGATGGAGCCAGTCGTGATCTAGCGGATACAGCAATTTCGGTTAATAAATTGATGGCGCTGATGATGCCTGTTATGATGCTGGTCTTGAACTTCTCGATTATTGCGATTATTGGATTCGGTAGCGTACGGATTAGTTATGGTGATATGCAAGTTGGTGATCTGATGGCATTTATTCAGTATGCGACTCAGATTCTATTCTCCTTCTTAATGTTATCTGTAATCTTCGTGATGGTGCCAAGAGCTTCGGCTTCTGCAACCCGTATTAATGAAGTCTTGCAAATGAAACCAGAGATTGAAGATCCTGAACAACCTGTGACTACAACACTTCAAGAGCGCCGTGGCAGTGTGATTTTTGATAATGTAACCTTCCGTTATCCAGGAGCAGAGCAACCTGCTTTGGAACAGATTTCGTTTCAAGCCAAAAGTGGTGAAGTGACTGCCATTATCGGTGGAACAGGATCAGGAAAATCGACACTGGTGAATCTGATCCCACGTTTTTACGATGTGGAAAGTGGGCAAATTCTGGTCGATGGTATTGATATTCGTGAACGTGATCAAGCGTCACTGCGTGCGAAAATCGGTTATGTACCGCAAAAAGCATTACTGTTTACAGGCACAATAGCAGAAAATATTCGGTATGGATATGAACAAGCTACCGATGAAGAAATGAAGCATGCGGCTACGATTGCGCAAGCCTCTGAATTTATTAGTGAAATGAAAGAAGGATACAATTCAGTGATTGCTCAAGGCGGTTCGAATGTATCAGGTGGACAAAAGCAGCGGTTGTCGATAGCTCGTGCATTGGTACGTAAGCCAGAATTGTATATTTTTGATGATAGCTTCTCAGCACTTGATTTCAAAACTGATTCTAGATTGCGTGCAGCACTCAAAGAAGAAACAACAGAAGCTGCTGTTTTGATGATTGCTCAGCGTGTCAGTACAGTGATGGATGCTGATCAGATTATTGTGTTAGAAGATGGCAAAATTGTGGGTCGAGGCACCCATCGTGAATTGCTAGAAAGTAGCGAAGTCTATCGTGAGATTGTATCTTCGCAACTGTCGGAGGAGGAAATCGCATGAGTGAAGAAGAAAAACCGAAACCTCCACAACGACCTCAAGCGGGACAAATGGGCGGACCACCACGGATGTCTTTACCGGGCGAAAAGCCTAAAGACTTTAAAGGCACATTACGAAGATTGCTAGCTTACTTGAAGCCTTATCGTATGCAATTACTTGTTGTGCTAATTGCTGCGGTGCTCAGTACATTATTCAGTATTGTGGCTCCCCGTATTATGGGAATGGCGACAGATGAATTGTTTAATAGTGTCACCGGAGGAACTGCTATTAACTTTAGATATATTATTGATCTGCTAATGATTCTGGCAGGATTGTATCTATTTAGTTCGTTATTTGCTTATTTTCAGCAATACTTTATGTCTGGGGTGGCTCAGAATACCGTTTATGAAATGCGGAAAGATGTGAAAAGCAAATTGTCCCGTCTACCGTTGCGTTACTATGACAGGCAGTCTCATGGTGAAGTGCTGAGTCGGGTAACCAATGATGTGGACAATATTAGCAATACATTACAGCAAAGTCTGACCCAGTTGATTACATCGATCGTGACACTGGTGGGTGTAATCATTATGATGTTGACGATCAGCCCACTGTTGACACTAATTACGATCTTAACGATTCCACTGAGTCTACTTGTCACTATTGTGGTTGCTAAGCGTTCGCAAAAGCATTTTGCCGGACAACAAGCATCACTAGGTGATCTGAATGGACATGTGGAAGAAATGTATACCGGACACCGTGTTGTCAAAGCATTTGGACGGGAAAAGCAGTCTTTAGCCCAATTTGATGAGTTAAATGAAAAGCTGTATGAGTCGGGTTGGAAAGCACAGTATATTTCCGGTACGATTATGCCGTTAATGTCATTTATCAGTAATATTGGTTATGTATTAATCTGTGTAATTGGCGGTATTATGGTCACTCGTGGAACAGTAGGGATTGGTGGCGTACAAGCCTTTATCCAGTATGCTCGTCAATTCTCGCAACCGATCACACAGCTTGCCAATATCTCTAATATTATTCAATCCACGATTGCTTCAGCAGAGCGTGTTTTTGAAATTATGGATGAACAGGAAGAAGAAGATCAAGCGACAGCTACGATTGCTCGTCCTGTACGTGGTCATGTCACGTTTGAACATGTAGCTTTTGGCTATAAAAAAGATGAATTATTAATTGAAGATATGAATATTGAGGTGCGTGCCGGACAGACAGTTGCGATTGTAGGTCCGACTGGCGCAGGGAAAACGACATTGATCAATCTGTTAATGCGTTTCTATGAACTGAATAACGGACAGATCACGATAGACGGTCAAAATATCCGTGAATTGTCACGTGCTGAACTACACAGCTTATTCGGAATGGTATTGCAAGACACCTGGTTGTTCGGTGGAAGTATTCGCGATAATATTGCGTACGGACGTGAAGATGCGACAGAAGAAGAAATTATACGTGCTTCTGAAGCGGCGCGTGCGGATCACTTTATCCGCACATTACCAGATGGCTATGATACCGTCTTGAATGAAGAAGCTTCTAATATTTCACAAGGTCAAAAGCAGTTATTAACGATTGCGCGTGCGATCTTAGCGGATCCTGCGATTCTGATTCTGGATGAAGCGACCAGTAGTGTCGATACCCGTACCGAAGTATTGATCCAACAAGCGATGAACACGTTGATGGAAGGGCGCACTAACTTTGTGATTGCTCACCGTTTATCGACGATTCGTGAAGCTGATCTGATTCTAGTGATGAATCACGGTAAAGTGATTGAGACAGGTACGCATTTGGAATTGTTAGAGCAAGAAGGATTTTATGCGGATCTGTACAATAGTCAGTTTACTGGACAGGTGAAGATAGCAAATTAACGTCATATCAAAAAGAAAATATAATAAAAAGCACGATCTTATCCTTAAAAGAGGAAAAAGATCGTGCTTTTTTTATTGAAAGTATTCTATATAATATAAGAATTTTTGAAAATAAATAAGACCAGCACGAGGCAGCTCCTAGACAGAACTACAACACCAATCTTATTCGGATTTTAACAAAGAAATGATAGGTTATCATCTCAGTTTTATCTGTAAAACATAAAAAGCCTCTTCGCCATATAGCGAAGAGGCTTTGCTAGCTGAATAAATAGCTATGGTCATTTTTTTAATACTACTCTAGCATAATTCACTAGAAATATTAATGAATATTTTTCTTCTCAAAGTTACCACCGATGACTTCAGACACATGCTCAATCGCAAGGAAAGCAGAAGGGTCGATATCTTGTACAATCGTCCGTAGCTTCGCAAGTTCGAGACGAGTCACGACGCAATAGATCATCTGTGTATCTTCTTTGGAATAACCACCTTTAGCATACATAAAAGTAGTACTACGTCCAAGGCGATCCACAATCGCTTGCGAGATTTCTTCATATTCGGAAGAAATGATCGTAACCGATTTGGATTCTTCTAGACCTTCTACAACAATATCCATTACTTTGGCTGCTATATAATACGTAAAGATTGAGAACATCGCTGAATCCCAACCAAATACAAACCCGGCAACAGCAAAGATAAATACGTTGATAATCATAACGATTTGTCCTACAGGCATATGGAATCGTTTGGAAAGTAAAATCGCTACAATCTCTGTACCATCCAGTGATCCACCGAAGCGAATAACCAGACCAATCCCGAATCCAAGAATCACACCACCAAACATACTGGCTAGGATCTTATCATCTGTCAGTGCAGGTACATGATGCAAGTAAGCTGTCATCAACGACATGACTGTAATCCCGTATAATGTAGAAAAAGCAAACGTTTTACCGATCTGTTTATAACCGATAATCAGAAAGGGAACGTTGATAATAAAGATAAAGAGACCTAGCGGAATCGGAGTCACTTCCGATAAAATGATTGAAATACCTGTAATTCCTCCATCGATTACGCTGTTAGGAATAAGGAAAATTTCGAGGGCTACTGCCATCATTACAGCACCAGTTGTAATGAAAATGAATTTGGCGAGCAATTGGACGGGAGTTAATTTGCGGTGTTTTCTCGGCATACACAATCCTCTTTCTCAAATTATTAGGTAGGATTATTGATTAATTCCATAAGCGCTACACGTTATGGATATTCTTGCATAAACAAGCGAACCTATCGAACTATTCAACAATATCTAAAGAGCACAATCGTACTAAAAAAGATAAGCTACCTATATAAATAATATCATAAATTTCTTATCAATCCTAATAAAACGTAAAATTTAATCAATAAACCTCAAAAAAGGCAGAATTATTAAGCTTTTCGCATGTTCTCGTAGCCAAGCAAGAGAAATGTACGTATTTGTCTACTAATCGTTTAAAAATAGGGCAAAGAAGGGTATGAATAAGTATCTTATGCTCCAATCATGGGGGTACTTTTATGTATAATAAAGGGCTACTTATTTACAATGGAAATGCAGGTTCATTGACGACCGAATTACTAGGAACAGCTTTGGGCATTTTGTCATCACAATTACCTGAATTAAATGTACGGCGTACAGATCGACCCGGTGAAGCGAAGCAGTTATGTCATGAACTGGGTGAACAATACGATGTTGTCTATATTTTAGGTGGAGATGGAACAGTCCATGAATGTATTAATGGATTAGCACTATTAGAGCATCCTCCAGTGATCGGGGTATTGCCAGGCGGAACTTGCAATGATTTTTCACGAGCATTGTTAATGCCTCAGCAGATGGAAAGAGCCGCACAAGTACTCAATGAACGTCATACCCGTACATTAGATATCGGAACGGTGAACGGGCAATATTTTACTAACTTTTACGGGATTGGATTAATTGCAGAGACTTCGCAAAATATTAATCCTGATCTCAAAGGTGCTTTGGGCAAAATCAGTTACTTTCTCAGTACATTACAGACGGTACGAACAGCCGAACCGTTTACTTTTCATTTGACTCATGATGAAGGAGAGATCGACGGGGAAGCGATTATGATCTATGTGGCAAATGGGCGCTTTTTGGGAACCAATCCATTACCTTTTCCAGCAAGTTCATTGGAAGATGGTCTATTAGATGTGCTGATTATCCGTGAGGCGGGATTGCCATTACTTCGTGAAATTGTCAGTCGCAAAACAGAAGAAATATGGAATCCGCAATATAGCAATATAGATTATATTCGAACCACACGAGCGACGTTAACTACTGCTCAACCGATGCCTGCCGATATGGATGGTGAAATCTATCTGGAGACACCTGCAGAGCTAGGCGTATTATCCGGTAAATTAACATTTCTGATCGGAGAACCTGTATCCAATATAGAATAAATAGTTATACGATAGCCTCCAAAGCGTACAATTTTCTATAAAATATTGACGATAGACGGGATCAACACTGGCTGGTATTCTGGGGGGCATTATGATATGAATAAAGAGAACGTGAAATTCAAGCATCGTCAGTAAAAGATGCACTACAGGGGGAACAAGTAATCATGTCACAAGTTCAATCGGTTTATTTTAACCATGATGCTGGAGTCGATGATCTAGTATCTCTATTTATGTTATTGCAGATGGACAATGTAAAATTATCAGGTGTATCCGTTATTCCAGCCGATGGCTATTTGGAGCCAGGAGCAGCAGCGAGTCGTAAAATTATCGACCGTTTTGGCAAATATGCACCTGAAGTGGCTCGTTCTAATTCACGGGGTAAAAATCCATTTCCTGCGGCTTGGCGGATGCATACCTTTTATGTAGATGCATTACCGATCTTAAATGAATCGGGTACGATGGAAGCACCACTGGCTGAATTGCCGGCTCACCGTCATATGATTCAACAATTGCTACAGACGGAAGGTAAAACAACATTACTATTTACCGGCCCTCTTACCGATCTAGCGCGTGCTCTAGATGAAGCACCAGAGATCGAAGACAAAATTGAAAAATTAGTCTGGATGGGTGGCGGATTCGCACATGGCAATGTCGATGAACCTGAACATGATGGAAGTGCAGAATGGAATGTGTTCTGGGATCCGGAAGCGGCACACCGTGTATGGCAAAGTAATATTGTGATTGATCTTGTTGCTTTGGAAAGCACGATCAAAGTACCTTTAGACCTTAACATCCGTAAACGCTGGTCAACCGATCGTCGTTATGAAGGTGTTGATTTCTTAGGTAACTGCTATGCTTGTTGTCCACCACTTGTACATATGGAGAACAATTCAACCTACTACTTCTGGGATGTACTGACTACGTTATCCATTGGTCGTCCAGATATTGTACAGAAAAAAGTCGTTCATTGCGTAGTCATTCCAGATGGTCCATCACAAGGTAGAACTGTAGAACAAGCAGATGGTCGTCCAGTGAATTTTGTCTATGATACGAATCCGACTGCGTTTTTTGACTATATGATAGAACTTGCGAAGAAATCAGCACCTGCTCGTTATTAATACATCAGATAACATACATTCCAAGCTGTATATGATCCGTCTGTCCAAACCTATATACTAGGTCAACTACAGGCGGATTTTTGACGATATCCCAAAAAGGTGTAGGATAGATAAGATATAGAATAATTACATTCATTGTTCCAAACAAAATAGTAGAAATTGAAGCTCAATAAAACGGATGAATTGGAATATGCTTACACGTAATGTTCGCTTATAGAACAAAATTTATTTTAAATAGCCTAATTATGTTGCTCCACACTATTAATTTATGTATAATAACGAGGTCGGACGAACCAAACGTACGACATTTACCAGTGAAGGTGATAAGATGAATCTTCTGGATCATAATGAGTCCAAAAAGAAAATGGCACAGTTGTATAACGAAGTATCCAAAGAACTATTTGGTTACGGAACTACGTTGTTACGAGTTACGGTTGAAGATCATATTATTACTTTTCAAGCCAGACACCGACGTTCTCCGCGATCGGCTGCTCTTGAAGGCGAAGATCCTGCACTCAAGCAGGAAGTCGATTTTCGTTTATCGACTGTCTATAAGCGCAAATTTCGTGAGAAGTTAGAACAAGAATTACAATTGAATATTGAAGCTATATTGCGCGATTATGATGCGTCTACCCAATGGGCTTTTACCAATGTGGTACTGACAGAGAATCAATAACGCAAGCTGGTTTCAACTGACACGCCAACCTGACTGGCGGATTTCCTTTTTTGATCTATCTTAAAAGGTGACCGGATGCAGATCAGTTTGTAACGGGTACCGCTTTGCTTTGTTTATCGAAGAAAAGTGTTCTTGTTCTTACAAGGATACTTTTCTTTTTTGTTTGTTTATAGGTAATTGTTGCAACATTGTTATTCAGAATCAACCATTTGAGAGGGGAAACCAAACAATGAGTAAAAAGTGGATGAGTGGATTGCTGGCATTAACATTAGCAGGTGTAGGGCTTGCAGGTTGTGGAACAACGATTGATCAGAACGGTAATGCAAGCACAGGTGGCAATGCAGACGGACAAAAGGAACTGGTTATCTCGACATGGGGCTTTTCCGAAGATTTTCTACAAGAATCGGTATTCCAACCATTTGAAAAAGAACATAATGTCAAAATCGTACTCGAAACAGGTAACAATGCAGAACGATTAAACAAAATTCGTCAGGGCAGTACGAATGTGGATCTCATCTACCTCTCTGATTATTATGCCCAACAAGCGATTGACGATGATTTACTAGAACCGATTGATCGTACCCAATTAACGAATTTAGATCAGATTTATGATATTGCCAAAGCACCCAATGGCGAAAAATATGGACCTGCTTATACAGTAGCTCAGCTTGGTATAGCCTACAATCCAGCATTAGTGAGTGGTGAGGTAACTTCTTGGAGCGATCTATGGAAGCCGGAATTTGCTAATAACTTAACGATGCCAGCGATTACAGCAACCGCAGGCCCGATGATGATCGATGCCGCTTCACGTGTAGCAGGCAATAAAGAATTTAACGAAGATGCAGCATTTACTCAATTAAAACAATTAGACCCGAGTGTGGTCAAATACTATAGCCAAACCTCGGAATACGTCAATATGATCGGACAAGAAGAGATTGCAGGTGGCCCGATTATGGAAATGTATTTCAAAGATATTCAAGCCGCTGTACCGGGTGCGAAGTTCGTCACTCCATCCGAAGGAGCTTATGCCGTTATCAATACAGTGAACATCGTCAAAGGTAGCGATAACAAAGAACTGGCTGAAGAATTTATCGACTGGCAGTTGAGCAAAGACGTACAAGAGAAATCTGCCAAAGCCAAAGTTGATTCTCCTGTCAATAAAGATGTGGTACTGACAGATGAAGAAGCACAAGGAATTACGTATGGTGCAGATATTATAGAGAATCTACGTAAGTTAGATATGGAATTTGTAAATAAAAGTATGCCGGTATGGACAGATCGTTGGAACCGCGAAATCGGAGGTTAAGCTCCAATAAAGTACGATCTTTACAACCACATCTTAAAGATCAAAGGAGGATGTATTTTGAGTGCAGGGCAACGGAAAGTCATTATGGATGTCGACACAGGAATCGATGATGCGCTTGGAATCATGCTAGCTGTTGGTAGTGGAAGTTGTGACATTTTAGGGATTACGACGGTTAATGGGAATGTATCCATGCAGCAAGCGACGACGAACACATTCAAAATTCTACAGTTGATCGATCGTACCGATATTCCTGTTTTTGCAGGAGCAGATGCTCCTTTAGTTCGAGAGCCTAGATTTGAACATTCGGTTCATGGTAATGATGGGATTGGTGGCGCCTTAACGGAGATGCAAGTGGAGCAGCATGTTCAACCTCAAGCCGCTCATGAATTTATGATTGAGCAAATTATGAGCCATCCCGGCGAGATCACATTGATTCTCACGGCACCACTGACCAATGTAGCATTAGCGATTCAACAACAGCCGGAGATTGTCGCTAACGTCAAAGAAATCGTCATTATGGGTGGAGCTGTCAATGAATACGGTAATATCACACCAACAGCTGAATACAATATGTACGTCGATCCTGAAGCCGCCAAGCAAGTCCTAAATGCAGGCTTTGTCAATCTAGTACTTGTACCGTTAGATGTGACACGCAAAGTATTGCTAAACAACAACCATCTCGGTGCGCTCAATCGTACCGCTCAACCTGAAATCGCAGTGTATGTAGGTCAGAGCACATCCGCTTATATGGAGCGCTACGAACAACGCAATGGAGTCAAAGCATGCGCTATGCATGACCCGCTTGCAGTAGCCGCCGCTCTGTATCCCGATGTGATTAGCACCACGTTATATCACGTCGATGTCGAAACCAACAGCAACTTATGCGATGGACAAACGGTATGCGATTTTCAAAATCGTTTGGGCAAACAACCCAACGTCCAAGTTGCTCTAACGGTCAACCATATCGCCTTTTTCAAAATCTTTTTGGAATCCCTTAGTAATCTCAAAGCAACCGAGCCGGTAGCAAGTGTAGAACTAGAACTGATCGAAAATGCAGAGCAGATTTCTTTAAAATAGCAGTGTGCTTAGAGTGGACTAATCATTTAACTTTTGATGTGGTTAAGGTATCCGCTTCAGGAAAGACTTTGTTCTTATACTCCGTACCATTGAAGATAGGGTGGATTTTCTAAAAGTAAAATCAATTGCTCTATCCCTAAGAACCACCTTAATTCTGCTCAGATAGGAGCGTATCCACCTATGAAAATCAATAAGATGTACTGGCTGCTCCTACCCGGGCTGCTGTTCCTTACCGTATTTATGCTGATCCCGATTATATTGACGATTGGCTCAACGTTTGTGCAAGAAGGCAAGCCTACCTTGGAAGGGTATCTGTACTTTTTCAAAGATGCGTATTTCAATCGGATTCTACTGACAACTCTACGAGTAAGTGTATTTACAACTGTGATCTGTATCGCTCTCGGTTATCCGGTGGCTTACTATATTTCTCGCTTGGGTACACGAAAAAAAGGGATTTTACTAGCTTTATCTATTTTTCCGTTGTTGACCAGCCCTGTTGTGCGCTCGTTTAGCTGGATGATTATTCTAGGACGTAAAGGTCTGGTGAATAATGCTCTGGTTGCTACTGGGATTGTCGATAAACCGATCGAAATTTTGTATACACCAACAGCGATGATTATCGGACTGGTGCATCTATTTTTACCATTGATCATTATTACACTTGTAGGTGTGATGGAAAATGTAGATAGTGAACTGATTCGTGCCGCAGAAAGTCTGGGCGCTTCTCGGTTTACAGCATTACGTAAAGTATTATTTCCGCTCACGATTCCGGGTCTGATCATCGGAAGTGTACTTGTATTTGTCGGTAGTCTAACCGCGTATACCACTCCAGCCTTGCTTGGAGGCAAAGAACGGGTAATCTCTACATTCCTGTATCAGAATGCAATGACATTAAATGATTGGTATCTAGCTTCAGTGATCGCTACGATTATGATTGTGATTACATTGGTTGTTGTAGGATTGATGAACAAAGTAGCTACGAAATTAAATCCGAAGGGGTGAGACGAAGATGAAAGAAAAACATTACGGACTGGCGATATTTAGCACGTTAGTTTTTATTTTTCTGCTAGGACCACTGGTGATCATCTCGGTCACCTCATTCGGACCGGGCACAGTATTGAAATTTCCACCGGATGGATTTTCACTCAAATGGTATCAAAATATATGGGCAGTCGATATGTTTCCGAAGACGTTTGTCACCTCTATTATTATTTCGTTATTGGGGAATTTACTTGCTCTGATTCTGGGTGTACCTGCGGCATATGCGCTAAGTCGATATCACTTTCGCGGACGTGATTTGCTCAATGCGATCTTTTTATCACCGGTGTTGATTCCCGGTATTGTACTTGGTTTTACGATGCTCAAATATGTGCTAGTTATGTACCAATTGCCAATCTATGCAGGTCTCTTAGTCGGGCATACGGTCATTATGTTGCCGTTTATTATTCGAGTGATTGGTTCCAGTCTATCGAACTTTGATTTTTCGATCGAAGAAGCGGCAGTCAGTCTTGGTGCAGGGCGTTTGCAAGCTTTTTTCAGAGTGGTATTACCGAATATCCGCTCAGGCATTATGGCGGCGGTATTAATCGCTTTTCTGGAGTCATTCAATAATGTCGATATCTCGGTATTTATGACAGGACCGGGAATTAGTACATTGCCGATCCAAATGTTGACGTATGTACAGAATTATTTTGATCCAACGATAGCTGCGATTTCGGTCGTATTGATGATATTGACCGGTCTATTGATGTTCGTGATTGAGCGTCTGATGGGTGGACTGGCTTACTTTACCAAACGATAAGGGGAGGCATACGACGATGACATTACTCAGCTTAGAACAGGTATCGGTGGCGTATGATAACCACCTGATTTTGGAGAATTTCGATCTCAAATTAGAAGAAGGTAAATTACTTTCATTACTCGGACCAAGCGGTTGTGGCAAAACAACCACATTGCGTCTGATTGCAGGCTTTTTGGAGGCAAAAGGTGGCAAATTTATGTTCGACGGACGTGATTATACTCACCTACCTGTGAACAAACGCAATTTTGGATTTGTTTTTCAAAGTTATGCGTTATTTCCACATTTGTCGGTCTATGATAATGTAGCGTTCGGCTTACGTCTGCGCAAAATGAAAGAAGGGCAAGTGAAAGAAAAAGTATTACGTATGCTTGATATCGTTAGTCTGAATGGCTTTGAAAAGCGGTTCCCTCAAGAATTGTCTGGTGGACAACGGCAACGTGTAGCTATTGCCCGCGCACTGGTGATTGAACCGGATCTGCTACTATTTGATGAACCTTTAAGTAATCTGGATGCTAATCTCCGAGTGACGATGCGTGTTGAGATTCGTCGTTTACAGCAAGAATTAGGAATGACTGCGGTCTACGTATCTCATGATCAGGAAGAATGTTTTTCGATCTCCGACCAAGTAGCAATAATGAATGCTGGCAAAATCGAGCAATTAGGTGCTCCTACCGATATTTACCAGTATCCCAAAACCGAATATGTCGCTCGTTTTATCGGGTTTAATAACTTTTTGGTGTTTGATGGGACTCGTCAAGGAAATACAGGGCTAGAGTGGACGATTGGAGATTACGGATTTGATGTGCAATTACAAGCCGGTCAATCGACAGCGAACACGTACAAAGGCGCGATCCGTCCGGAAGATTTACGTATTATACCTTTAGGTCAACTGACGGATCTGCAAAAGTCTCTGTCCAATCAAGTACCAGGAACAGTCAAAGTCAGTACGTATCTAGGACGAAGTTATCAATTTGAAGTACAGACAGCGTTAGGAGCATTTACAGTTAATCAAGAAATGGATATCCCGATCGCACCCGGTCAACAGGTGATGATTACTTTTCCAGCGGATAAGATTGTGATGGTGGCACAATGAGTAGTGTAAATACATCTGCATCCTCTCCAATCGCTGTAGATCTGCTTATCACCAATGTTCAGGTTTACAATAGTTACTATAAAGAATTTCGTACAGGCGATGTAGCCGTTAAGGGAGACAAATTTCTATATATTGGTCAACAAAGCAGTGATCGCTTTGCCGCCGAGCAGATCATTGAAGGTCATAGACGATATATGATCCCCGGTCTAATCGATATCCATTTGCATATTGAAAGCTCGATGGTCACACCAGCGACCTTTTCTCACGGCATTTTACGTCGCGGAGTCACAACGATCGTACCTGAACCGCATGAGATGGCTAATGTATTCGGGCTTGAAGGGGTCAAAGAAATGATTGCCGCCAGTCAAGATGTAACGTGCGATATGATGTATAGTATTCCTAGTTCTGTACCCGCCACACCGCTGGAAACAACAGGCGGTTCTATCGAAATTGCGGATATCGACGAGTTGATGCGCACGGAGTCGATTATTTGTCTGGGTGAAATTATGAACTATGTCGATGTGATACGTGATCCAGAATGTAAAACGAATCAAATTTTACGTCATATGAAGACGAATTATCCACATCTTGTTATCGAAGGGCATACGCCCAAGTTACTTGATCTAGATCTCCATCAATTGATCACAGCAGGAATCGATTCTGATCATACCCATCAGAGTATTGAAGGAATGACAGAGCGTATAGCAGCAGGGATGTTTATTGAACTGCAAGAGAAATCAATGACACCGGAAATTATGGATTATATGATCCATCATGATGTTGCAGAACATTTCTGCTTTGTGACAGATGATGTGATGACCGATAGTCTAGCGTGGCGTGGACATCTCGATTATATCGTCCGTAAAGCGATTCAGATGGGAATGACACCTGAAGCAGCGGTCTATGCGGCTACTTTTACACCTGCAAAACGAATGAATATGAGTGATCGTGGAGCCATAGCACCCGGTAAATTAGCCGATTTTATTTTACTATCCGATATCGAGCAGTTCCAGATTGATGAAGTTTACAAAAAAGGATTGTGTGTGTATCAGCAGGATCAGCCGTATATACAGCCTTCTTCTCAACCACAATTCCCAGCCCACTTTTATCAGAGTGTGAAGTTAGAGCTACTGAACGAGCAACATTTTCAAGTTCCAGTTCATAACGATGACGGTCTGTATGAATGTCGGGTAATGATGGTCAAAGATGGATCAACCTTTACCGAAGAACGTCTAACTGATGTAAGTGTGCGTAATCAGCAGTTGATGTGGGAACAGAGCGGGTATGGATTGATCGCTACATTTGAGCGGTATGGAAAAAATGGAAATCATGCGTATGGTCTGATCGGTGGAGATACGATTACACGTGGGGCGATAGCAACCACCTATTCACATGACAATCATAATCTGCTTGTCGTCGGTCGTAATCCACAAGATATGGCAATAGCAGCCAATGAAGTGATTAGTAAGCAAGGCGGATTCTGTGTCGTATTAGATCGAGAAATCATCGCTTCCCTACATTTACCTGTAGGTGGTATTTTAACAGAAGCCCCACTGGAAGAAACAGCTGTTGCTGTGGATCAACTGGTTACGGCTATGCGTGAATTAGGGTATAAGCATTATAATCCGATCATGTCTATTAGTACGCATTCGTTGCCCGTTAGCCCTGCACTCAAAATTACTGATTATGGTCTTATTGATGTTAATCATGGGAAAGTAGTACCTTTATTAACAGGAGCTACTCGAAATAGTATGAATTCTTCCTATTAAGACTGCATCATCTTTTATGCTATCTCTACCTGAAATGATGAAAAGCATAATTATTCAAAATAGTCATACTAAAAAAGCCGTTGCTCCTCTACATAAAGGAAAACGGCTTTTTTAGATTCGCTACTTTTTTGACGATATCCCAAAAACGTGTAGGATAGATTACATATAGCGAAAATAGAGCATAAGATGATAACTATTCAGGAGGTATCTGTATGAAAACACAAGCACAGTATATAGAACAATTACATTCGTTGTTGCAACGTACTTCTTTACTGAAAGAAGAGTATATCGATTATATTACGAATCCGTTTATGTCATCTTTTCGAGAAGACTTTGCTCCTTTTGTCGAACTGACTGCCACAGGATACCGACTACAGATGTATGAACGTGGACAAAATGTGTTTACCAAAATGATATATGATGAGGATGCGATGTTGTACTGGATATTAGCGTATACGATTGAACTGGTGACTCATATTCGCTTATTACGCAAATACAAAGTCGATAACAAAACCTCTTTTCTTACATATGATGAACAGCTAGTAGCAGAATGGCAACATGATCAGACGCAAATATTTGATGCGATTGGCGGCATATATGCACAATGGTGGCATGAGAAAGGTAAACGAGCAGATATAGAATCAATCTAGCATCATAAAGGTTACCCGATCATTTGATGGGCTTGATGCTTCATCTGTATTAATTGTTCCCGGATATGAACCACTGCACCGATAATAATCATCGCTGGATTACTCACATGAGCGGCAGTGGCTATTTGAGTGATATCCGCCAGTGTACCTGTAAATATGCGCTCGGCTTCGGTTGTTCCATTTTCGATAATAGCGACAGGGGTTGTAGAAGGTTTACCGCAAAAGATCAGTTCGCTACAGATTTCTTCCAATTGACTGACACCCATATAGATTGCCAGTGTATCCACGCTGTGAGCGAGTAGATCCCACCGCACAGGGGACGGAGATAGCGGTGGAGCGGAAGAGAATATCGATTCTGTCGTGGTTGGCTCAATCGCTGGATTCGCCCGGCAGACTGTAATACAAGCAAATGATGTGGCTACACCACGATGAGTGAGCGGAATCGAAGCACTGGCGGCTGTTCCAATCGCTGATGTGATACCCGGTACAATCTCATAAGGAATATGATGTTCAGCTAGAAATAAAGCTTCTTCTGCACCTCGTCCAAAAACAAAGGGGTCGCCTCCTTTGAGTCGAACGACAGCATGACCTGCTGATGCATAAGAGAGTAATGTACGATGAATAGTGGCTTGATTCATATGATGCAATCCAGGCGATTTACCACAAAATAGCCTCTGTGCATCTGGACGGGCATAGGTTAACAACTCATCATTCACTAGACGATCATACATAATCACATCGGCTTGCTGAAT
Organism: Paenibacillus nuruki; assembly: GCF_001721045.1. Classification (GTDB taxonomy): domain Bacteria; phylum Bacillota; class Bacilli; order Paenibacillales; family Paenibacillaceae; genus Saccharibacillus; species Saccharibacillus nuruki. The sequence continues at coordinate 29,847 of NZ_MDER01000039.1, forward strand.
CCGCCGTAATGCTTTGACTGTAATCAATTCAGGATCACCTGGACCTGCCCCGATAATGCTTACTGTGCCATATGCTCTATTCATCTTCACCACTCCTTTGCTCAAAATGTGATATAGATCGCTCCACTATCAGGATCGACTTCTGTATTGTACGTATGCACACAACCCTCATCAGGTTCTTGTACTTTGCCACTTCGTAGATCGATTTTCCAATCATGTAAAGGACAATGAATCGCTGTCCCGCAGACCATCCCTTCAGATAATCGTCCTTTTTTGTGAGGACAGCTATTTTCAACGGCATGAATACTACCATCACTAAGGTGAAACAAAGCAATCTCGGTCTCACCTAGTTGGAAAGTACGTGATCCTTTTTTATCGATGTCTTGAATATGCCCTACATGTAATTTGGTCATCGTCATCGCAGTTCCCCCTTAATGGATAGATGTGGTCGATCCGGTTAATGGTGCTTGGTTCAAAGGTTCAAAGTTTTTGCGTAATTCGTCTTTGGCAATAATTTCTTTCCACGGATCAGAAGTATAACTCAGCGTTTCTTCTATACGACTAACCAGCTCCAAGCGAGTCTGTTGATCGGCAAGTGCTTCTTTGACATGATCTAGACCTACACGTTCAATCCATGCGGCGGTGCGTTCATTAAAGCGAGCATGTTCACGATAATATTGTAAATACGCGCTGGACCATTCCATCACTTCTTCTTCTGTTTTGACTGTGCATAGCAGTTCGGCAGCCCGTACTTTAACACCACCATTGCCTCCCACATGCAGTTCCCAACCGCCATCGATAGCCACTAAGCCCAAATCTTTGATTGTCGCTTCTGCACAGTTACGTGGACATCCAGAGACTGCTAATTTTATTTTGGCAGGGCCAGTTAAGCGTTCATATGCTTTTTCCATTTTGATTCCCATTGCCATCGCATCTTGTGTCCCAAAGCGGCAGAACGTATTACCCACACATGTTTTGACTGTACGTAATGTTTTGCCATAAGCATGACCGGAAGGCATATCTAATTCTTCCCAGATTTTAGGCAGGTCTTCTTTTTGGATACCGAGTAAATCTAATCGTTGACCACCTGTAAATTTAACGAGTGGTACATTATATTTTTCAGCTACATTAGCTATCTTTTTGAGATCAGCAGGTGAGGTGACTCCGCCATAGATACGAGGAACCACTGAATACGTACCGTCTTTTTGTATATTGGCATGATACCGTTCATTGGTGAAGCGAGATTCTTTTTCATCTTCATATTCTGCTGGAAATAACATGCCTAGATAATAGTTGAGTGCGGGGCGGCATTTGGAACAGCCTTCAGGTTCACGCCATTCCAGTACATTCATCACTTCTTTGACTGTTTTGAGACCCATCGTTTTGATTTGCTCTACAATCTCGTCACGTTGTAGTGAAGTACAGTCGCACATGCCTTCTTTGACCGCTACTTGAGCTGAATCTCCTGCATAATATTGAAGCAATCCTTCTACAAGTGGAGCACAACCTCCGCAAGAAGCAGAAGCTTTAGTACAAGCTTTGAGTGATCCCATCGTATGACAACCTTGATTCAGTACTGCATCACCAATCGCTGCTTTGCTAACACCGTTACAACCACATACGATTTCGTCATCAGCCATACTTTCTAATCGTTGCAAAGGAGATACTGCCGCCGCACCAGCTACATAACCAGTGAGCAATTCTTTTTCACGTCCGACAATCGACTCACCACTTTTGATCAAAGAGAACAATGAACTGCCTTCAGACGTATCTCCGAACAATACAGCTCCAATTAATTTACCATCTTGAATAACTAATTTTTTGTAAATATGATCGATATCATCTTGCATACGTAGCGACTTGGTCTGTTTTGTATCTGCAAATTGTCCTGCTGAAAATACATCTACACCGGCAACTTTGAGTTTGGTCGAAGTAACCGAGCCCTCGTACCCGGCAGTGTCTAGTCCTGCGAGACGTTTAGCAAGCACAGCACCTTGTTCATATAAGGGAGCAACTAACCCGTATCCAATGCCTCGATGTTCTGCACACTCACCGACGGCTGAAATATGAGGAATATTCGTATGCAGATGATCATCGACTACAATTCCGCGATTTATTTGAAGTGCTGAAGATAAAGCTACATCAATATTAGGACGAATCCCTACTGCCATTACCACAAGATCAGCGTCCAATGATTCGCCATCCGTGAAGCGAAGCCCTGTGACTCTGCGCTTGCCGGTTAATTCAACGGTACGCTTGCCCAGTAAGAACTTCATGCCCTGAGCTTCTAACTGTTCTTGAAGCATCAATCCTGCGGGAAGATCAAGCTGGCGATCCATCAAATGTTCATTAATATGAATAACGGTGACATCCATACCCAGATTCAGTAATCCGCGTGCCGCTTCAAGTCCAAGTAGTCCGCCCCCGACAACAGCTGCTTTACGATGAGTCTGAGCGGTTGAGATCATGGTCTCGCAATCTTTAATATCTCGAAATCCAATCACTCCGTCTTTGTCTGAACCCGGAATAGGTGGGATAAAGGCTCTTGAACCTGTTGCGATAATCACTTCATCATAGTCAACATGCAAGCCAGAAGCAGCAATGACCTGACGGTTCTGCGCATCTATACGTAAGACTGGATCACCTGTATGTAGAGTGATCTGATTGTCACTGTACCAATCATGGTCATTGATAATGATATCGTTGATTGAAGCGCCACCTGCAAGCACGGTAGATAATAAGATACGATTATAGTTCGGATGAGGTTCTGCTCCAAAAATAGTGATCTCATATGCATGTGGTGCTAGCTTCAGTAAATGCTCTATCGTCCATACGCCTGCCATTCCGTTTCCGATCAGTACTAATTTTTTGGGTGTTGTCATGATGATCTCTCCTCCTACAATCTCTGTAAAATATAAAAAAGCCTGTCTCATTCCAACCAGAGATAAGCGTGCGAAACGCTTGGTACTCTGATATAGGGTAGAGACAGGCTTCATTGCCGTCTATGATTTAGATACTCCATTGTATCTATGATATTCAAAAGAAATATAGTTCAACATAATGATGCGACAAGCTGAACATGTTGTTTTTCGATAAACCAACTATAAAAGATGTATAATTACATGTCAATATAAATAACATAAAAATTTTATTTGAAATTAGAAGTTAATTATGTTTACATGATAAATATCGAAATAACCTCATTTACCTTCTTTTTCTTAGAAAAGAGCTGAAATATATATATTCACTTTAAAATTTAGCTTTTCATGTGATATTTTCTATTATATATTTCATTATAAAGTATTAAGTGATATGAGGAGGGAGTACCTCTCAATGCGTTCTTTACTGATTATCCGTATGAATAATATGATCTGTGGTCCGGATCAGCTAGAGTCTGTGGTATTACCTGAGACTTTGCTGGAAGATAACGGGTATCAGGCGTCGATTTCAGTTGGGGCTGATGATGTCAAATCTTTGTTAACCAAAGCCGATGCTGTAGTGCTTGATCTACCTATTGAAGAGATTACTATCCTCGAACATATTCTGACGCATTCACGCAATATCCCGATGTTATGGTGGTGCAGTCCATATACTACCTCTTCTTCTGTCCAAGCCTGTGAAATGGAAAGTGCTATCGATGGGATTCTTACACCCACCATGAAAGAACAAGACCTTCACTGGGCTCTTCATTTTGCAGCTAAGATCTGTGTCGAAAGGCAACAATGGCATAGTGAACGTCAGCAATTGGTCTCCCGCTTAGAAGATCGAAAGTGGATCGATATGGCAAAAGGCATTTTAGCAGATATGAAAAAGATCTCTGAAGCAGAAGCCTATGACATTTTACGTAAAAAAGCGATGAACGATCGTAAACGCCTTGTAGATGTTGCCACAGCGATCGTTAAAGCCCATCAATTATTACAATCTTAATAGTCAAAGGAGGAACCTGACGTGAACATGACGGACATACTGAAAGAAGTAGGTCGAGGCAAAAGAGGTTCCAGAGATCTTACTTATGATGAAGCGATAGCGGTAGGCGAAATGATTTTGAATCGAGAAGCTTCTGATGTACAGATTGGTGCTTTTTTGATGGCAGAACGGATGAAGATGGAAAATATAGAAGAAATGCATGCGTTCGTAGATATCTGTCGTAAATATGCACTCCGTACTTCTTCGATCAATAGTCTAGATTGTGCAGCTCCTTATGATGGACGTACCGCTTCATTTATCGCCAGCTTTGCGACTTCATTTGTGCTAGCGTCCACAGGTCAAAAAGTGACGTTACATGGCAGTGAGCCATTACCTCCTAAATGGGGAGTCACATTGCCTTTGTTGTTACGTGAAATGGGAGTCAATACCGATCATCTGACACGGGATCAATCACTATATGCTGCTCAAGAAACAGGCTTGTTATTTGTATCAGCAGAGCAGTGGTGTCCTCCTCTTGGCGCTTTGCGTACATTACGTGAAGAAATAGGGGTACGTACGATCCTGAATAGCGCTGAGAAATTAATGAATTATAGTCATTCTCCTTATCTAGTATATGGGGTGTTCCATAATACGTTTTTTGAACGAATTGCTAAAGTATTGCAACGGCTGGATTATCAGCGTGCCGCTATTATTCAGGGAGCGGAGGGGTCGGAAGATTTATTTATTGATCGTCCTACACGTACGTATGTAGTAGAACATGGTGAAGCTCGTATGGAGATTATAGATCCTGAAGTGTATGGACTTGATATTTCTTTGCCTGAAATGAGCTGGACAGCCGCTACACAGATCGAAGTGACAGAACAGGTATTACGCGGACAAGCTGATCTTGCATTTACTAATCAAGTGCTACTCAATAGTGCTTACCGATTAGCACTAACAGGCCAGACAGGCTCGATTGAAGAAGGCGTATATACCGCTAAGTCTATATTGGAAAGTGGCAAAGCCTATCAAGTCTACTGCCACTGGGGTCAGCTGATGCGTGGCGAACAGCCCAATATGTTATCGCTCGGGAAGATATAAATATACAAAAAACCGCTTCTCCTCTTGAGGAAAAAGCGGTTTTAATGTTTTTAGCCAATGATTGAATGAGGATCATCTAGATCAGATATCATTATGATTCGGTATCTTCATTTTCATCGGTTTCGACTACTTTTTTGACAATCTCTAGCTTGCGATAACGACGTGCGCTACGACGCAATACTTTGAACGTCAGATCTTCGAATTCATACACCGCCCCAATGGCAAGATCAGGACGTTGACCGTATAACCAACCACTGATCGTATCCAATTCCTCATCATCCAGATCTGTACCTAGCAGATCGTTGACACGATTGATAAATACTTTACCGTCGACAATCAGATGATGCGGTGCAATTTGTTGAATTTCATCTTCTTCATCTGCATCGAATTCATCGCGAATCTCGCCCACGATTTCTTCCAAAATATCTTCAATCGTAATCATCCCTGAAGTCCCGCCATATTCATCGACTAATATCGCAATATGTGTTCCTTCACGTTGCATTCGTTTGAGCAAATGCTTTACAGGTGTCGTCTCTGATAAAGACATCACAGGATGAATCAATGGAGCGACATTCAGATTCGGCGTTTCTTCCGCTGCTAAAAAGAACTGTTTGGTATTGATCATACCGATAATATTATCTTTACTTCCTTCCGCTACAGGGAAACGAGTGTATTGTTCTTTACGAATAATCATCCGATTTTCTTCCGGTGATTTCTCGGTAAACAAACACACCATGTCTGTACGGGGAACCATTAATTCTTTAGCTAGCATTTCATCAAAAGCAAAAATACGACTTACATAACCATATTCGCTTTGATTGATTTTGCCACTCTCATAGCTTTCATTCAAAATAATATGCAATTCTTCTTCCGAGTGAGCTTCTTCATGTTCGCTAGCAGGTTGTAGACCAATCAAGCGTGTTAAGAAGATAGCCGATCCATTTAAAATAAAAATAAAGGGATACATCAAACGGTTAAACCAGATAATCGGACGAGCGGTATACAACGTCACTTGTTCTGCTTTGCGTAAAGCCACTGTCTTCGGTGTTAATTCACCGACAACTACGTGGAAATAAGTTACTAATAATAAAGCAATCGCATACGATAAAATATGACTGAGTGATTCAGTAACACCCAAATTAGCAAAGATAGGAGACAACATATATTCTACAGTGGGTTCTCCTAACATACCCAGCCCTAACGCTGTAATGGTTATGCCTAATTGACAGGTAGACAGGTAACCATCCAGATTCGAGATGACTTCTTTCGCATAGCGAGCATTTTTGTTTCCCTCAGTGATCAATTGATCGATACGACTACCTCTTACTTTTACAATCGCAAATTCCACAACGACGAAAAACGCAGTAAAGATAATTAAAATTACAAATAACGTTAAATTAAGTCCTATATTAATACTGTCAGACAACAAACTCTCTCCCTTCGTGCGTGCCGATCCTATCGGGTCAGCATCCGCGATCCATTAATGTGAATGAGTCACACTTACTATCAGCAAATGTGTTAGACATGATTAAGGTCGTACGGAAACTGTATCCATATAATTGGACCGGTACTTAAGCTCTGCAAGTAATAAGCGCTTGAGCAAGAGAGGGATGAAAGAAAGAAGATGAGTGGGACTGATCGATATACGCACATACCGAACCAGAATCGCAAAGTAAGCAGCCAGTGTCATCACTGGTGGTAAAGTAGGCACATTTGATCCGCCATCTACATTACCTGCATACCGTGCTGATCCGTATGTCATTTTGCCTGGATAAATTCCAGTTGTGACAGCAAAGTCATAGTCTTCTTCATCTGTTGATTGAAATGGCATACAGAACAACAGCATGATTAGACTCATCAGTACAGCACTCATCATTCGCCTTCGTGCGGGTAAAGTATCCAAGTAGCATCTCCCATTTGAATAGGACGGTAAAGTCGTCCTCATGTATAGTTATATATATTCATATTATTACAAATATATTAACTCTGAATATCGAATATTGAATCAGATTACGGATTAGCTCTATACTAACTTTTGCTTAACGAGTAAGTAAGATAAAGAAAATAATAGCTAATGCAAAGCGATAGTAAGCAAATACATACAATGGAAGACGTTTAAGCAGATTCAAGAATGTTTTGATTGCGACTAGAGCGACAAGGAAAGCCGCAATAAATCCAGCTGCAAAAAATCCGAAGTCATCCATACTTAAATACTGTGCACTTTTGACAAGATCAAGTCCTGTTGCTCCGAACATTACCGGCACAGACACTAGGAATGTAAATTCAGCAGCAGCAGTGTGAGATATCCCGAGCAATAGTCCACCTGAGATGGTAGAACCGGAACGAGAAAATCCTGGCCATAGAGCAAGACACTGGAATAAGCCTACACCAAAAGCCTGCTTGTATGTAATATCATCAACCGTCATATTACCCGCTGAGCGGCCTTTACGCCATTCGGCATAGATCATTAGCAAACCACCGACAACAAGGCTGTAGACGACAGTCATAGGTCCGAAAAGGTGTTCTTTAATGAAGTCATGCAAAATCAATCCAACCACAACAGCTGGCAACATCGCCAAAATAATATGCAAAATGTTTAGACGGCGTTGAGGAGCCATACCATTTTTACTTTTGAGACGACCATTAAATAGATCAGGAATCGTCATCAAAATATCAATAAACTTACGCCAGTACAGTACGACAACCGCAAGTACGGCTCCGAGTTGTACTACAATCTCAAATGTTTTGACCTGTTCTGCATTCTGATCTAGACCAAGTAAATAACTGGTCAAAATCATATGCCCGGTACTGGATACTGGCAAGAACTCCGTCAAGCCTTCAATAATACCCATAATAATCGCTGAAATAATATCCACGAACGGACCTCCTTTTAATGTGAGCATAGGTATAAATGTAATTTACGCTTACTCCATAGTATGAGATAAGACCGCACTCCGTCAATTTGCTAGATAGCCTATGTTATTTTTAGATAGCCAGACCATTGTAAGAAAACTGAACGAAAAGAACTAGATATGTAAAGGTTATTCATAAAGTAAGCGTTTGCTTATTTAGAAATAGTTACGATTAGCAACATATAAACTCGTAATTTGTCGATCATAAAAAATAATTTTTGCAGATAACACTAGCCAAATTCTATTCTATCTGTTATTATTAATTCAGGAATTAGAATAAGTCTAAATTTAAAAATATAAAACGAAAAGAGGAATTATCTATGACATCTCTACAAAACACTTCTACTACAACTGAGACTACACAAACAACTGCATTATATAACGCTTTGAATGTACAAATTGCTAACTGGTCTTTGCTTTATACCAAACTTCACAATTTCCACTGGTACGTCAAAGGTGAGAACTTCTTTACACTACATGCTAAATTCGAAGAATTATACGATCAAGCTACTGTATATATGGACGATATTGCTGAACGTTTGCTAGCAATCGGTGGTCAACCTGTCGCTACACTTCGTGAGCAATTGGAATTGTCTACATTGCTTGAAGCAACAGGTACAGAGCAAGCGAACCAAATGGTAAGTTCACTTGTCGAAGATATCGCAACCGTATCTACAGAATTAACAGAAACAATCGTTCTTGCAGAACAAGTCAGTGACCAACCGACTGCTGATCTATTGATCGGTATTCGTGGCGAGATTGAAAAAGCAGCATGGATGTTAAACGCTTATCTTGGTCGCTAAGATTCCTTTTTCTAGCTAACAGCAATCCGAATTTATATTGTTTATACTATTATAGTGATATCAAAGTCCTCCAGAGTATCATCTGGAGGACTTTTTATGTCGTTATATATAGTAATGATCTTTATTGTGTAAGCAAAAATATCTGTTTTATAGCTAAAGTAAATCAAAGCTATATCAAGGTCATCCAACTACAATATTGATACGTATTTTAGAGTGTACCCTCTATTTATGGAACGATATGGAAAGTCTATCAGCCCTTATACAGCAAGGATGTGCACGTTCTGTGACAATTGTGTCATAAGACTGCCGAAGCATTGGTTTGTAACGTATAATATGGACAATCCTAATAACGATACACAGACTAATCAGGCGGGCTCCCACCAGAGCGTCGCCTGTTTTTATATGGTGATAGAAGTAGATTCTAATGGATAAGATAAAATGAGGTGGAATACATGGCCGTTACACATCCGCTAATACAGGAAGCAACATTATTTTTGCGTCAATGTTATCAAGAACTTGGCAAAAGTGACGCTGAACTAGAGGCACGTCTACAACAAGTTGAACATGATATTCAAAACAATGGAAGTTATGAACATACATTTGAAGAATTAGAGCATGGGGCTAAGATGGCATGGCGTAATAGTAATCGCTGTATTGGACGTTTATTTTGGGATAATCTCAAAGTACGGGATCAACGCCATATTCAGGGAACGGAGCAGATTGCTGACTCTTTACTTGAGCATATCCGGTATGCTACAAATGTAGGGAAAGTGCGTCCAACGATCACTATTTTTAGACCTCGTGCGATCGACGGATCAGAGATGAGAGTTTGGAATCATCAATTGATTCGCTATGCAGGTTATCAGACGAAAGAAGGGATAATCGGTGATCCTGCTTCGCTTGAGTTTACGCAATTTTGTGAACGTTTGGGTTGGACAGGGGCAGGAACTTCGTTTGATGTGCTCCCATTAGTCATTAGTGAACATAATGGTTCACCACGCTGGTTTGAGATTCCTCAAGCAGATGTAATGGAAGTACCGATGATCCATCCTGATTTTCCGGGATTTACAGAATTGGAATTAAAGTGGTACGCTGTTCCCATCGTTTCTGAAATGCGCTTAAATATTGGCGGTATCCATTATACAGCGGCTCCTTTTAACGGCTGGTACATGGGGACAGAGATCGGTGCACGTAACTTTGCTGATGAACAGCGATATAACTTGTTACCACAAATGGCAAAAATCATGGGACTCGATACCAGTAGCAAATCCACATTATGGAAAGATCGTGCATTAGTTGAATTGAATTTGGCTGTGTTATATTCGTTTAAAGAAGCAGGTGTGAGTATTGTTGATCATCACACAGCAGCTTCACAATTTCAACGATTTGAAGAACGGGAAGCTGAAGCAGGACGTGCTGTAACAGGTAACTGGACATGGCTTATTCCGCCAATGTCACCTGCAACTACACATATTTTCCATCAATCGTATGATAACCGGGTGGTCACTCCCAATTTCTTTTATCAGGATAAACTATATGAACAGAAAGCTTCTGCTTCGCAAGGAGGCTGTCCGTTTCATTAACATGAGAGGAATATTATTTTGAATAAAATGGCAAGGCATATGAAAGGGTTTGTTCATCCGGCACGCTTGATTCCACTGGGGTTTGCAGGGATGATTTTTATTGGAACGATACTTCTGAGTCTTCCGTTAGCGGGTACTAATGGTCATAGTGTAGGGTTATTGAATGCTTTTTTCACCGCCACTTCAGCTGTTTGTGTGACAGGGCTTGCTGTGATTGATACGGGAGCCAGCTTTTCACTATTCGGTGAACTGGTCATCATGGTATTGATTCAGATCGGTGGACTAGGATTTATGACATTCGGGGTACTGTTTGCTGTGTTATTAGGAAAGCAGATTGGACTCAAACATCGTTTAATGATCCAGCAAGCGACCAATGCTTTTTCAACGCAGGGATTAGTGAAATTATCGCTTAACATTTTCCTGATCGCTTTTGTACTTGAATTTGTAGCGATGATCACTTTGACACTGCATTGGGGACCGACAATGGGATGGGTACCTGCGCTATATCAGGGCGCTTTTTACGCGATCTCTTCTTTTAATAATGCAGGCTTCTCCTTGTCTCCAGATAGCTTGTCCAGTCATGTGGGCGATCCGGTCGTCAATACGGTCGTTATTTCACTATTTGTGATCGGTGGACTTGGATTCATTGTCGTAACCGATATATTGCAAAAGCGCAGATGGCGCAGATTTTCTTTAAATACCAAACTGGTACTGATGACTTCAGCGATTGCGACCGTATTTGGCGTATTGTTTGTACTGATAGTAGAATGGGGCAATCCAGCAACACTCGGGCATTTGAGTATCACCGAGAAAATCTGGGCATCGTTATTCCAGGGCGTTATGCCACGTTCATCCGGTTATAATACCGTCAATATCGGTGGTCTGATGGCGGCAACGCAATTTGTATTTATTATTCTGATGTTTATTGGAGCTGCTAGTGGTTCCACCGGTGGCGGGATCAAAACCAATACGTTTGCGATTCTAATGCTGGCGCTCTACAGTGTTGTCCGGGGTCGTAGTGAGATTCGTGCGTTCCACCGTAGAATTAGCTTTGATACAGCATTTCGTGCATTAGCGGTTATTATGATCTCGCTGGGTATTGTGTTTACAATGACGATCTTACTGACCATCACGGAAAGTGGAACAGATGCGCAATTTTTAAGTATTTTCTATGAAACGGTATCAGCTTTCGGTACAGTAGGTTCATCAATGGGCTTAACGCCTCATTTAACACCCGCAGGAAAAGTGATCATTATTATTACCATGTTTATCGGTCGTCTTGGTCCACTTGCTCTAGCGTATGCACTAGCACAGAAAAACAAAGAAGCCAAGTTCAGTTACCCGGAAGAAAAGGTACTGATTGGCTGATGTTCTCTGTTGCTTATTAATTAATTTTCTTTTCCCACCAGTTCAATAATTTACTTAGCGAATAGGTGAGGATAAAGTAGATGATGGAAGCTGTGATATAAGGTTCCCAGACACGCATATATTGCCCGCGCATACTGTTAGCATAATACATCAGTTCAGGAGCGGCGATAATTGCAACCAGGGAAGAGTCTTTGATCAGTACAATAAATTCATTACCAAAAGCAGGGATCATTCGCTTGATCGCTTGTGGCAAAATAATATAGCGCATCGTCTGGCGGCGTGTCATCCCGAGGGATAGCGCCGCTTCTGTTTGCCCTTTTTCAACCGATTGAATACCAGCACGGAAAATTTCAGCAGTATACGCGGCTGAATTGAGTGTTAAAGCGACGATTGCAGCTAGAATGGGATCACTTCGATCAAGCAATAGTGGAATCAGACCAAAGTGAACCATAAGCACTTGCACAAGCAATGGAGTTCCACGAAAAAAGTTAATATAACAAGCTGTCGGTAAGTTGAAATACCATTTGGAAGACATCCGTCCAAATCCCATAATCAATCCAAGGATCGATCCGAAAATAATACCTGCAAATGAAATACCAATCGTTAACAAAGTCCCTTTTAATAAGATCGGGAGGTAATAAGCGATAATATCGAATCTGAAGTCTGTCATGCAGAGTCCCTTTCTATGTTAAAAGGTTTTTGTAGTGACATAGATGATGAACAGAATAACGATAGACGCATTACGCTTATGAAGTCCCTGCTTTAGTAATTTCAGCTTTTAAATTCGTCAGATCAGGCGCTGTGCCGAACCATTTTTGATAGATTTCAGCATATTTCCCATTGTCGATCACCGTTTGAATGGCAGGATCGATTTTAGCTTTGAGATCGCTATCTTTAGGATAGATCAGTCCATAGTATTCTGAATTGAAATTAGTATTATCGGTGATGCCGACTAATTTGTTGTTAGGATTGTTTTTGATATATTCGCGCACCACAGCAATATCTGCGACAACAGCATCTGCACCGCCATTATCCAGTTCGAGCAGTGCTAACGTATTGCTATCGAACTTTTTAAGATTGGTACTATTTTGACCCATAATTTTGGACATCAAGATATCCGCAGTCGTTCCGTTTTGGACAGCGACGGTTTTGTCTTTGAGATCGGTTGCGCTTTTGATGTTACTTCCTTCTTTGACCATAATCATATTGGTTGATTCGAAATAAGGGATTGAGAACGCATACGTTTCTTTACGCTCATCGGTGATCGAGACAGCAGAGATACCTGCTTTGTATTCGGTACCTTGTTTTACACTTTCCAGTAGAGTGTCCCATCCAATATTAGTAACCTCGTATTTCAAACCCGCTTCTTCCATAACAGCCGCTAGAAAATCAATATCAAACCCTGAGACTTTATCCAAATCCATAAATTCCATCGGAGCGTATGAAGCATCTGTAGCAACTTTGATCGTCTCATCACTGGTATTTGTGGTTGTACTTGAATCTGTAGAAGCAGCAGGAGCAGGGTCTTTAGCAGGCGGTGTACCACATGCAGAAAGTACAATTACCATAATTAATGTCATAAAAGTTAACAAATAAGTCTTTTTCAAATCATAACCCCCTATTAATTTACTTTATATGATATGTATATTACCAATTAAGTTCTAAAAGCTCAATAAATATTATTTATTTGTTAGATAAAGTCACATAAATACAAAAAACCTACTCTTTCTTTTGTAAAGTAGGTAGAGAACTATTTTACAAAAGAGAGAATAGGTAACGTCACGATAAGACTATATATTCAGTTAAGATTGAAACTGTACATCCTCAACCGATAGGACTTGAGCAAAACGACCATTCCATACATTTTCATGATGAGCAATAATCTGATCGGCACGCAATACAGAGCTATCCAGTGTGCTGGTGCCATCTTTAATCACAATATTTTGCTGATAACCTAGACTATAGGCAGCTCGCATAGAAGTATCGATACAGAATTCAGTCTGTGCACCTGCAAAAATGAGTTGCTGAATCTGATTTTTTTGAAGCCATGGTAGTAGTTCCGTCTGGTAAAAAGCATCCCATTTGGTTTTGCGGAACACAGGATCTTTATCCTGACGATCTAGCTTATGATAGATTTCCCATTCAGGCGTATCGACATATAGATCTTCGCCTGCGGTATAACTGGTATGTTGAATAAAGATCACCGGACAATCTACAGTACGAGCTTTGGCAATCAGTTGATTGACTTTTGTAGTGAGTCGATCGCGTTGATACAACGCATTTTCAGGCAAATCAAAAAAGATTTCTTGCATATCAACAACAAGTAATGCCTGCTTCATCTTTATTCCTCCGATCACCTATGTATGATGTAAAAACATATTATATCTTAAAAAGCATCTGGATTATATAAATGCGATTGGTGTTTTATACAGAGTTATGGAACAATATAAGACATAAAGTACGCGATCAATCTTACTTATACTCTAGAATCAAAGGATGGATATACCATGAGCGAAGAACGTATCGAAATTAGTAAAAATGTATTGATTGATTGTCTTGGACTCCAAGCAGGAGAGTCTTTGGTTGTAGTGGCTGATGATAGTCGCCAACATCTAGCTGAATCTCTGTATGAAGCAGGAAAGCGATTAGGAGCAGAATCGATGTTGATGGTCATGCAAGAGCGTAGCAAATCAGGAGAAGAACCACCTGCTTCGATTGCTACAGCGATGATGAACGCTTCGGTAGCAATCTGTGTAACACGTTATTCGTTAACTCATACCGCTGCACGTAAGCAAGCCGCAGCCGCAGGTACACGGGTAGCGACGATGCCAGGAATTACAGAAGATATGTTCACCCATGGTGCGATCACTGCTGAATATGCCAAAGTGAAAGAATTAACAGAACATGTAACTTCTTTACTGACCAAAGCATCGACAGTCCGTATTGAAAAAGAAGGATATAGCTTATCCTTTTCAATAGAAGAACGTGAAGGTGTTCCGAGTACAGGATTGTATTTGAACCCTGGAGAATCCGGTAATTTACCTTCAGGTGAAGCTTATATTGCTCCGATGGAAGGAACCGCTCAAGGTCAGATCGTGATTGATGGTTCTATTGCAGGGATCGGAGCACTGGATTCTCCATTATTACTGAATATTAGTGAAGGTCGTCTGGTCGCTGCCGAAGGGGATACAGGAGCCGAATTATTGCTGATGTTAGGTGACGGCGATGGACGGATGTTAGGTGAATTTGGAATTGGAACAAATGATAAAGCACGTATTACAGGAATTGTGTTGGAAGATGAAAAAGTCTACGGTACGATCCATGTTGCTTTTGGCAGTAATAATACATTTGGTGGAACAGTTGCAGCAGGTGTACATATTGACGCTGTTGTCCAGAAGCCAGACGTGTATCTGGATGATGTTCTGATTATGCGTGCAGGCGAATTGTTAGCATAAAAAAAGTAAAAAGAGCGACTTCTTGCTATTACAAGAAGTTGCTCTTTTTTTATTGTAATAAGTGGATTCAAAGTAATACTTTGTCTTTTATTGTAAATATAGAGCTTTTTTATTCTATTGTTAATTACACAGGGAGGAATTTGTTCATGCATCGTAAGTATACACGAAATATATTATGGATTGTCCCAATGGTTATTTTATTGTTGATGACTGCCTGTACGCCAAGATCTGATTCATCGGAGCAACGAGCAGATGGCAAGGTAGAAATCGATTTTTGGACATTTTGGGGTTCGGAGACTCGTCGTCCGATTATCGAAAAGATTATCAGTGACTTCAATGCTTCGCAGGATCGCATTATTGTTAAGCATACATACCTCCCTTTTGGTGATATTTGGACAAAGAATCTTGCGGCAGTGGCGGCTGGTAATCCGGCGGATGTCATTATTAATGATTACGCCAACGTAAATCTCCGGGCGAGCAAAAATCAAAATACCAATCTAACCCCTTATTTGCAAAAAGATAATATTGAAGCCAATTTCTATCCAGAATTATGGAAAAATGTACTTTATAACAATGAAGCATATGCGTTACCGTTCAATACGGATACACGAATGCTGTATTATAACAAAACCGCTTTTAAAGAAGCAGGGCTTGATCCCAATCATCCTCCACAAACATGGGCAGAATTGGAAGAGTATGCTCAAAAATTAGATAAAAAAAGTGGCGATACCTATCAACAAGTTGGGTTCTATCCACTTTGGGGTGATTTTGGGATAGATAGTTGGTTGATCAACGGAGACAACGGTCAAGGGTACTTTGATGATAATAATCAGACCACGATCAATACTCCGGGCAAAGTAGACACGCTGAAATGGTTGCTGTCCTGGCAAGATCGTCTAGGTCGTCAGACGGTAGATGCGATGAAAGCCGAATTCGGTAATGGACAAAGCGATGCTTTTATTTCAGGTAAAGTCGCTATGTATATTCAGACAGGAACGTATAACACTCAACTTGAAGAGTTTGGCAAAGACCTCGATTTTGGTGTAGCCCCGATTCCAGAACGTGAAAGTGGTTCCGGTCATTGGAGTAGTGGTGGTGGATTCGTTGTAGAAATTCCTCGCGGAGCTAAGCATCCAGCGGAAGCTTGGGAATTTATGAAGTATCTAACAGGTGTAGAAGCTCAGAAATACTGGGCCATCAAAAATTTTGATAATGTCGCTAATATGGAAGCCGCACAAGATCCAGAAGCGAATCAGAATCCAGTCTACAAAGCTTCAGTGGAAAATCTAGAAAGTACCAAATTATTCCCTATTCCATTAAGTGCTCCTGATTATAAAAATCTAATTAATCCACATATGGATGCTGTATTGCTGGGAAAAGAAACGCCCGAGCAAGCTTTAGCAGCGGCGCAACAAGATATACAGAACTTGATGGCGCAAAATACAAAATAAATCAATCATTATGTAATTCAAGTGTAGAGGCGAGAGTGGACTCGGAGCTAATCCTTGTTAAACTCTCGCTTCCTACGTTCATAAAGGGGGTCAATCATGAAAGCAACGATCGGGCATAAACGTCCGAAACTGTCTAAATTAGCCCGTCAGGAAGAAAGACAAGGGTATATGTTTATACTGCCGTGGTTGATTGGATTATTTGGGATTACATTGTTTCCTATGTTATTTTCGCTGTATGCCAGTTTTACCAATTATGATGTGACCTCACGAATGGACTTTATCGGGATAGACAATTATAGACGGATGTTTTCCGATGATCCTTTGTTCTGGACGTCTTTAGGAAACACATTATATTATGTTGTATGGATGGTTCCTCTAACGACGATCGGTTCTGTGCTACTGGCTTTGTTATTAAATGAGAAGATCTTAGGGATGCGCTTTTTCCGCACGATCTATTATTTGCCTGCTGTACTATCTGGAGTCGGTGTCTATTTTCTATGGATGCAATTATTAAGTCCAACCAGTGGGTTAATCAATACCTTATTATCTTGGGTAGGTATATCAGGTCCTGCTTGGTTAAGTGATCCGGTATGGACTAAGCCGGCGATTATTTTGATGAAAATGTGGGCAGTAGGCGGAGGGATGTTACTATATCTAGCGAGCTTACAAGGTGTACCTTCACAACTCTATGAAGCGGCTAAATTAGATGGAGCTTCTGTGTTTCGTCGATTCTGGCATATCACGTTGCCGATGATTTCGCCTGTCATTTTCTTTGATGTTGTAACCAGTTTTATCGGTGGATTTCAAGTATTTCAAGAAGGATATGTTATGACTGAAAGTGGCAACGGTGGACCTATGAATTCACTGCTTTTTTATAATCTGCATATGTGGCACAAAGCGTTTACTGTGTTTGATATGGGCTATGCCATGGGTATGGCATGGGTGCTATTTGTGATCGTGCTTGTACTCACTTTAATCAATATGAAATTATCCAGACGCTGGGTGTATTATGAAGGAGATGATCAATAATGGGACGTGTACAGCCATATATCTCACCGCAGATACATCATAAAAAGCGTCTATCTCCACGTCAAATCATTATTTTTATCATTCTGGCATTAGGAAGTGTCTTATTCTTATTGCCCCTCTGGTGGATGATCGCAACATCGTTAAAGTCGATGCAAGAAATTGCTCAATATCCGCCTACGTTTATCCCGCAAGAATTTCATCTGGATAATTATATTCGTACATGGGCAGCAGCTCCATTTACTCAATATACGTTGAATACATTATTGCTTTCCTTTTTTGCAGTCACTGGTAATGTGATTGTGAACGCATTTGTTGCGTATGGATTTGCACGTATTCGATTTCGTGGTAAAAAAATATGGTTTTCGATTTTGCTAGCGACTATGATGATTCCGGGATTTGTTACCCTTATTCCGCAATATGTGATGTTTTCCAAATTACATTTGGTGGGCACTTATTATCCGTTAATTATTCCGCAGTTTTTGGGAAGTGCTTTTTATATTTTTATGTTGCGACAGTTTTATTTAAGTATTCCTCGTGAACTGAGTGAAGCCGCGAAGATTGATGGAGCCAGTCACTTTTATACATGGTTAAGAGTGATTATTCCACTATCCAAGCCTGCACTAGCAACGATTGCGATTCTTTCATTTAACGGCGCATGGAATGACTTTTTGGGTCCACTGTTGTATGTAAATGATGAGTCGCTGTATACCTTACAAATCGGTCTGCAATCTTTTCGAGGAAGTGTACAGACACAATGGAATTATCTGATGGCAGGTTCTGTACTGGTATTATTGCCTGTGATTGTGTTGTTCTTTATTTTTCAACGTTATTTTATCGAAGGGATGAATTTGACCGCAGGTACCAAAGGATAAGTCACTATAGTATTGCAACTCCATTAAGCGTTATCCTATTCTACCGAAGAAAGGGATACGCTTTTTTGGTGTGTTAGGATAGTATGATAGAGCAGAAGATAGATCTAGCAACAATGTGAATATGGTGGTGAACAAAATGAGAGTGCTAGAATTGACGATACAAGAGTTATTAAAGATTCCTTTGTTACATCAAACGAAGGTGATAAGCGGTGCACAAGGGCTGGATCGTGTAGTCAAAACGATTGATATTATTGAAGAACCTTATGAGATTGCAGGAGATAAGCAAGGAGTACTTATTCTGGTGACCGCATATGCGCTTCGAGATCGTCCAGCGTTATTACTAACAATGATTCAACAGTTACATCAAAGTGGAGCAGCAGGTCTGGTGATCAAATCGGTACAGGTGCTTGATCATATTTCAGCAGAAGCGAAAGAGCTAAGTGATCAGTATGGACTTCCCTTGATCGAATTACCAGAAGACATTTCATATAGTGATATCACTCATGCTGTTATCGAACAAGCACTCCATCGACAAGAAGTGTTACTGCAACGATCAGATGAAGCGTATCGTACATTAACCACCATGGTTCTTGAAAATATAGGTATCCAAGCAGTAAGCGATCATGTGGCAGGACTACTCAAAGCACCTGTCGCTGTGATCAACCACAGTGAAGAATTGATCGTCTCCTCACCCATCGGTTGGGATTTCCATCATGCGCAGTATCCTGTCCGGCGAAATATTAATGTCGATCAGCGTAGTGTCGCTTATCTGTTAGTCGATAAAGAACATTTAGATGCAATGGAAGAAGTGGGGATTGAACAAGCACGATTAGTACTGGCGCTAGAACTGATGCGTAACAAAATTATCGAAGACACTGAAAACCGTTTACGAGGTAATTTTATAGATGAATTGATGACACCACCGGCTCCTCCTCGTCATGAAGTCGAAGATCGTGG
The DNA here is from genome assembly GCF_001721045.1 of Paenibacillus nuruki. Taxonomy (GTDB): domain Bacteria; phylum Bacillota; class Bacilli; order Paenibacillales; family Paenibacillaceae; genus Saccharibacillus; species Saccharibacillus nuruki. Next base: position 49,284 of record NZ_MDER01000039.1, read on the forward strand.
TCAACAATTAGGAATGAATCCTTCTCATTTGTGGGAAGTGGCTGTGATTGAAGGACGTGTAGCACCGGATGAAGAATGGTTGACACGCTTATTGTACCAAGAAGCTGCCAAGTATAATATTCGTCCACATATCGAGTTTCGTAGTAATCGTGCGATTCTATTTCTACCTACACCTCAAGTGAATGCAGATTATGCGGGAGATCAGCGCCAACAGACTATTCCATGGGCAGATATTGTCTTGTCATGGTTAAATGATAAAGAAGGCAAATTAGCAGGATATCGCTCGGGTATTGGTCGCCCCAAAGCGTTGTGGGATATCCATGAAGGATTTAGCGAAGCCCGTAATGCACTAACGATTTCTCGCCGATTGAGCGGGGAAACCGCTTTGACCGCTTACAAAGATATCGAAGTCTATCATTTACTACGTGGCACGATGGATGAGAAAGGGTTCGGTATACTATTTGACCGTAAGCTCGGTAAGCTCAAGCAATATGACGAAGAACATACGACCGATTTATTACGGACACTTTTCTTCTATCTGGAAAGTCGAAGTAGCTTGATTGATACTGCTCATTTGCTATCGATCCACCGCAATTCAGTAAAGTATCGGTTAGAACGTATTCGAGATATTACAGGATTTGATCTTAACGATCCTCATGAGCAATTGGTCTACCAGATGTGCTTGATCTACTATTACCTGTTAGAACATCCCGAATAATGAAGTATCCAAGTCGTTTTCTCATCAGAGAGAACGGCTTTTTATTTTAAATTTTAGTTACATAGAAGCTTAATCAATTAATGATTTTGACCGATAAATAATAAGCAAGATAGTTAGCAAATGATGTTGTACTGGGGATAACAACAGAGATTGCACATGAATAAGTACGAATAGAGTTACATTTTTACAGGTAAACAGCATAATTAGGGGGAGTACGAAAAGGTATGGCAAGATTAGGATTTCGAGAAAAGATGGTTATTTATATTAGTATCGTTATTATTATTGGAAGTGGATTATTGGGTTATTATGCAGTTCAACGTGCCAGTAGCCAAATGATTCAAGCTTCTCACCAAAAACTACTTGGCGATCTGGAAAGTGGTTATTTGTTAATGGATGCGATGTATCCCGGGGAATGGGAAGCGCGTGATGGGAAATTGTATAAAGGCTCGCAGGTCATGAATGATCAATTTGCATGGATAGATCAATTTGGTCAAAAAACAGGGGATACCGCTACTTTATTTTTAAATGATACTCGAATTGCTACAAATGTGATCAAAGAAGATGGGCAACGTGCAACAGGTACCCAAATCTCAGATACAGTCGGTAATATCGTATTAAAACAAGGTCAATCCTATACAGGCGAAGCAAATGTGGTCGGGCAAGTCAATCAAGCCGCATATATGCCTCTTCAAAATGCTTCCGGTGAAGTGATTGGTATCTGGTATGTGGGTGTACCTAATGCTCCTTATGAAGAAGCCAATGCTAGTTTTGAAAAAGGGATTATTTTATTCGTTGTATTAGAAATTGTTGCTGCAATGATTGTAGTGTGGTTAGTAACGAAGCGTCTGTTACGTCCTTTAATTATGATCACTCGGGCTGCTGAGCAAGTCGCAGGGGGCAGTCTACAAGTAGAGCTTCCTGTAGTACGTAGTCAAGATGAGATTGGACGTTTAAGTCTGTCGATTCGTGCCATGATGGATAATTTATCGCATCTAATGGCAGACATTCGCCAGAATATGTATTCTTCGGCAAGTCAGATCAGTGATTCGTCAGAGCACTTTTCCAGATCACTCGAACAGATGAGTCATTCGTATAGTGAGGTTGTACTTAGTAATAAAGAAATGAATAGCAATGCGTCTTCAGGCAACCAAGTGATTCACGAATCCAACGATATTATGCAGACACTCTCACATCTTATTACTCGTGCTGCGATTCGTATCAACGGAGCTGTGCAGGATTCAGAATATACACAAGAAACAGCGCAACGAGGCAAAGAAACGATGACACAAACGATTCAATCGTTAGAAGCATTTGCCCAAGCCGCTGTTGAAAATGGGAAAATCGTACAGGAGTTAGATAGCTATTCCAAAGAAATTCAATTGATTGCACATACGATCTCAGAGATTGCAGGATCGACAAATCTACTAGCTCTCAATGCTTCGATAGAAGCTGCACGTGCAGGAGAAGCAGGGCGAGGATTCGCAGTAGTCGCTTCAGAAGTCAGACGACTGGCTGAACAAGCAAGTGAAGGAGCACAATCGGTAGAACAATTCACTTCCAAAATGAGTGTATCGATTACTCGTGCTGTAGAGACGTTAAACCAAGGTAGTCTCCATCTCGCATCCGGTCGTGCTGCGGCGCAATCATCTGAAGAAGCTTTGGAAGCGATCTGGCAAGCGGTAGGAACAACAGCGATCAGTATTGGTGAAGTATCTGTGATTGCTCAAGAAAAAATCGAGTGTTCTCAAAAGGTAAAAGCAAAATTAATTCAGTTAGAAGAAACGATTGAACATGCCCTTCAATCTTCTAATAAAGTATTGGTTGTATCAGAAACCGTAGGAACTGAGATTGAACAACTGGCGGCAAGCTCACAGCAGTTAGATGCGATGTCATCTCAATTGCAAGCAGCAGTATCCAAAGTTCTTTCGTAATCTAATCGGATAATGTCTTAGAAAATATCACAAACCAAATACCCGCTGAACCGACCATAGATGATCGATTCAGCGGGTATTTGTTGTACACATAGCCAATCTGTTCAAGTCCAAGCAGAAGGGTCCCAACGCAGATCAGAAGTGATCGGCATATCATGACTCACTTGTTCTAACAATGTATCTGCATCATCAGAATAGACCAATCGGCTTAACGAAGACGAACCTGAAAATCCTTCACGAACAGTATGTTGAATCAACTGTAACAGAGGTTCATAATACTGATTCACATTATATAATCCTAACGGCTTATGATGAATTCCAATCTGTGACCAGCATAATACTTCAAATAATTCTTCCAGTGTACCTAATCCACCGGGTAAAGCGATAAAAGCATCTGCCATTTCTTGCATCATTGCTTTACGTTCATGCATACTGTCGACTCGAATCAACTCACTTAATCCTTGATGGCCTCGTTCGCTATGTAGCAATCCAGCAGGCATAATTCCTGTGACTGTACCTCCTGCTTGTAAAGCGGCATCTGCGATAGCACCCATCAATCCCAGTCGTGAACCTCCATAAATCAAATGAATCTCATGTTCAGCAATACGTTGACCTAACAATGATGCGTATTGCAAATAATCACTATTATATCCTGTACCCGAGCCTGCAAATACACATATTGATCTCATACTATTCACTCCTTATGCAAGGTATATATCTGTATAGTATATATACCCTTTATCAGCGCAATATAAGAAAAAGCCTTGAATATATTCAAGGCTTGATCCCCTAATAGAACTTTAATAAAGAAATAGATAAGCAAAATTGAATTATTGCGGATTATTTGTCCATAGACCTGCGCTTTTCAGCAACACACGAGAAGGTAATTTAAGTGCAGCTACAACCAATTCAGCCAAATCTTCCGGTTGCATCATACGATCTTCTTCACCAATCGGTAGCCCTGCATTGACTGCAAGTGGCGTATTCACTGTACTTGGTGTTAGCGCAGTTACACGGATATTGAATTTGCGTACTTCTTGCATTAATGATTCAGTCATACCCATCACAGCAAATTTGGAAGCGCAATAAGCTGATCCTGTAGCGAATCCACGTTCACCCGCAGTAGAAGCAATATTGATAATATCTCCGCTTTCTTGTGCGATCATACCTGGTAACAATTCATGAGTCACATAGTATGTACCCATTAGGTTAACACGTAGAATTTGTTCCCATTCTGCCGGGTCCATATCAACCATTTTACCGAAGCTACCGATTCCAGCATTATTGATCAGAATATCTACACGTCCCAAAGAAGCCGCAAGTGAAGCAACTGCCTGACGTGCTTCTTCCGAGTTCCCGATATCTGCTGTCGCTGTAAATACTTGAATATCATAAGTAGAAGTCAATTCAGCCTTCAACTGTTCTAGATCTGAAGCAGTACGTGCTAGTAATCCTAATTGCACGCCTTCTTTCGCAAGAGCTTCAGCAATCGCTTTACCGATTCCTTTACCTGCTCCTGTGATAATAGCTGTTTTATGATGAATATCCATAGATGAAATCCTCCTAGTAATCGTGTGATAGATTGCGTACCTATTATACTCTTCCGAACTCATCGGGGCAAAATTAAAGCAATTACTTTTGAGAAAATGTAATAAAATCAGTTACAAATTCCGACAATTCCTATATACTGATATATTGTGGAATTTAATTCCTAGAAAGTGAAGGGATGCCTTTTGGATCAAGATTATGTTCAACCTATTATTGAAAAATTATTGCACCGCGCCAATAGTCATGTGCACGTGTTAACCAAACCGTATTTTCCAGGTGATCGTTCGATAGGTGGCAAGTTCGGTATGAACAGCCGTACGATTACTTTATATATTCAAGAAATTGAAGAACAATGTATCGAGCTATTTGGATCGTTACAACCTATCGAATCTTATATTCAGATCATTTTTGCTCATGAATTAGGTCATGCTCATGATCCGATGTTAGAAATGTTAGCTGATGAATTAGAGCAGTGTTCGGATTCTTTGCAGTGTGCACGGATTGCTTTGCGAATTGAAGAAAATGCGTGGGAATATGCACGCGATTTATTGCCTGACGTAGAACTTTTTATTTTTGAAACGATTCTGGATCGTTCTTTAGAAGCGTATTATGATGCGTTAAATGCCCATCAGACAGGGAATATTGCATGATCTTACATCTAACGAACTACCAATATACAATGATAAAAAGATAGATTAGTCACACGAACATGTGTACTGATTTATCTTTTTTTGTTACAATAAATACAAACTAGGAGGTGTATTTATGAAATTCAAAGATCCATCCAAGCGTCGTGTTATTTTGTTTATAGCTATGTCTTTAGACGGGTATATAGCGGATGAACAAGGAAGTGTAGAGTGGTTAGAACAGATTGAAGGGGAAGGTGATAACGGGTATAACGATTTTATAGAGCAGGTTGATACGATTTTTATGGGTAGACATACATATGAAGTTATTCAGGGGTTTGATATGCCTTTTCCATATCAGGATAAGCAGTGTTATGTATTTTCTCGTTCATCTCAGCAGGCAGACGAACATGTTACTCCTATTCAAGAAGAATTAACATCGTGGGTACCACAGCAATTAGAACAATCAGGTAAGCATATCTGGTTAATGGGCGGCGGTCAGCTTGTTCATGAATTTTTGCAACATCATTGGATCGATGAAATGATCATTACGATAGCACCTGTGATGTTAGGTTCAGGAATCCCCCTTTTCCGAGAAGGATTCCCGACCTCATCATGGATTGCTCAAGAGACTCGTTCGTATGGACAACTCGTCACACTACATTATGTTAAGCCTGACTTGCTGCAATCGCCTGCTCCAGATCAGCAATAATATCCGAAATATGTTCTGTGCCTACCGATAAACGAATCAATTCTGGACGTACGCCCGCAGCTAGTTGTTGTTCTTCCGTTAACTGCTGATGGGTTGTACTGGCAGGATGAATAATAAGCGACTTGGAATCACCTACATTAGCAAGATGTGAAAATAATTGAACTTGCTCAATCAATTTCTTCCCGGCATCAGCGCCACCACGAATCCCAAATGTCAGAATCGCTCCTTGACCTTTAGGTAAATATTTCTGTGCCAAATCGTAAGAAGGGTGACTGGCTAGACCGGGATAGCTTACCCATTCGACTTGCGGATGTTGCTCTAGAAAAGCAGCCACTTGACTAGCATTTTCACTATGACGTTCCATTCGCAGATGGAGCGTCTCTAATCCTTGTAACAATAACCACGAGTTAAATGGAGCAATCGGCGCGCCTAGATCACGCATCAGTTGTACACGGGCTTTGATAATATAAGCAATAGCACCTACCGCTTCGGTATACACCAAGCCGTGATAACTCGGATCAGGCTCAGTTAAGCCTGGAAATTTACCATGGGCTGTCCAATCGAACTTCCCACTGTCTACAATCACACCACCAATAGATGTACCATGACCTCCGATAAACTTGGTCGCCGAATGCACTACAATATCCGCTCCATGTTCGATCGGACGAAGCAAGTAAGGACTTGGAAAAGTATTATCGACAATTAGCGGAATCCCATGCTCATGGGCAATCGCAGCAACAGCTTCGATATCCAGCACATTTCCTAGCGGATTACCTACCGTTTCTGCATAAAGCGCTTTCGTCTGATCTGTAATCGCTGCTCGGAACGTCTCCGGATCGTCTGAATTAACAAATGTAACTTCTATACCAAGCTTAGGCAATGTATTAGCAAATAAGTTGTATGTACCTCCATATATACTCGCCGCGGATACAATATGATCACCGCTACTGGCAATATTGAGAATCGAAAATGTGATCGCGGCTTGCCCTGATGCGGTAGCCAGTGCACCTGCGCCACCTTCTAAAGCAGCAATCCGTTGTTCAAATACATCCGTTGTCGGGTTCATCAGACGGGTATAAATATTACCAAATTCGTTGAGTGCAAATAAATTAGCCGCATGTTCACTATCACGGAATCCATATGAAGAAGTCTGATATAACGGTACAGCTCTTGAAAAAGTAGTCGGATCGATTTCTTGTCCTGCATGAATAGCTAACGTTTCGAATGAAAAAGGTTGATGTTCAGACATAAGCTCAAATCTCCTTTAACCAAATAGAATAGGTGAATAGAGGCTGTCGAATCAGAGGTGTTGTTCATTCTCAATTTTACCTATTTTCGCATGATCTGATGTAATATTCAATCTTAATTTTATAATTCCTATAAAAATAGTATGCTTTATAGCTGGAGTACATATAGTTTTGTGAATAAAGTGTTGATATTTACGACATAAAAGCTTCTCTTGAATGACTTTCACTCTTTGAAAATAAGGGTAATATCAGACGAGGAGGGTGATCTTATGCGAAAACGTGATGCAACGAGAAGAAAGAATCTACCACGAAAATCACGTCGGATGCGTATACGTAAACCAGATGAAACCAGTCTTGTTGTGGATCTAACACATCGGCGTATCTTTACCAACAATCGGTATGAACTATTCCGGCTATTGAATGATATTTTTACAACACTTTGTTTTTTGACAGGTAGTTATTTCTTTTTTACCAGTGAAACGAAAACAGGCACGATTATGTTTATTATCGGTAATGCGAATACATTGCTGCGAGCGATTATTTCTATTATTCAACGTGTTCATATGGAATGGATTGACGATGAAAAAGGAAAAGAGACTTTTTATCCTTCTAAATAAACAGCAGGATATAAAGATAATATAAAGCACACCGTTTGCATTCAGATTATAGATGATTATGAAAACAAAAAACGGCAACAAAAAACCTCAACGATAAGAGTTGAGGTTTTTTTATATTTAACTCTAACATACGCTCTATTTAATTCTAAGATAGGCTCTATAGAAATGCTGATTACCGATTTACTTTTTTCAACGCTTTAGTCGCTGGGCCTTCAATCACCTCACCATTATAGGCGAATCGTGCTCCGTGACAAGGACAATCCCACGAGCGTTCAGCTTCATTCCAACCGACTTCACAACCCATATGGGTACATGTCGTATCCACCATATGTAGAGCACCCTCTGGATCACGATAAGCACCGGTGCGTTTCCCATGATGCCAAATGACTCCGCCTTCATCATTGTCCAGATCATCGGCTTTACGGCGGTTAAAGTCTAATTTACCTGTAATCATTTCTTTAGCCACATTCGCATTTTGGACAACAGCTGTTTTGATCTTAGTCAATAACGGTTGCTTGCGAGAAGGGTTAAACAGTTCAGCATACCGATTATCCCGACCCATAATCATATCTGTCATCATATGAGCTGCAAGTGTACCTGAAGTCATCCCCCATTTGGCAAAAGCGGTACCGACTAGAATATTCGGCTCATCTTCTGTGATATAACCAATACATGGGATATCATCAAGCGAAAATAAATCTTGAGCTGACCAGCGGTAGGGAATTTCTTTGATCCCCAGTAACATGCCTACAAAGTGTTCCAAACCTTCATAATGCGTAATCGTCTCATCTTCTTGACCTGTTTTGTGTCCATTACCGCCAACGATCAACATTTCTTGTCCATCAATCGTAGCCGAACGAAGAGAGTGTTTTGGTTCATCTACACTCAGATACATCCCACCGGCAAAAGTCGTCTCTGCACGAACCGCTAATGTATAAGAACGTTGAGCACGTAGACGAGCAAAGTAAAATCCATTCTGGTCAGTGACTGGATAATGCGATGCGGATACTATTTTGTCGCAAGTGATACCAAATTCCTGATCTTGTATCAACAGACGTGGACGATCTCCTGATTCCACTTCTTCAATCATCGTATCTTCATAGACTGTTCCACCAAGTAAAAGGAATTGTTGCAACAAGAACACAAGGTACTGTAACGGATGGAATCGTGCTTGATCCGGTAAAGCGATAGCTCCTTTGACACTTAACGGAATAGGCAACGAATCGACCCATTCGCCAGGAATACCCAGCTTACGGTAAGCATCCATTTCTTTTTCCAACTTTTTGAGTGTAGCATCGTCGGACTCTACATAGATGTAAGATGTCTCTTGTTGCCAATCACAATCAATCTGATGTTCTTCAACCAGACGGCGCATATAATGGAGTGCTTCTTGGGCACCTTCATAATAAAGAATAGCTTCTTCTTCACTAAAATTGCTGATCAACTCATCATAGATCATGCCATGTTGCGAGCTGACTTTGGCAGTTGTATATCCTGTCGTTCCATCTAATACTTTGCCACTTTCCACTAAGACTACTTTTTTACCTTCTTGAGCCAGTAGATAAGCCGCTGTAATGCCTGTGATCCCTGCTCCTACAACAACAATCTCTGTATCCATTTCTCCTTGCACACTAGGAAAAGTAGGCAGATCGACCGTAGCTCTCCACAGCGAAGATGGATATTCAGGTAAATTTTGAGGCGATGTATTTTCAGACGTTTCTTCATGAGATGGTTCTTGCATCGTTGTCCTCCGTCCGGTTCTGTAATAAGAACGTTGTAATTTGAAATTCATAGGTTTTCATTTTTATTATTACCACCGTATGGATAAGACTAAGCGCTTGGCTATACGTGAAAAGATGTATATGCAGGAATTTCATGGTAAAATAGAACACTTCACCAACTACAAAGGAGAGATACATATGACCCAAGCAACGAAAAAACGCAAATCACGTCTGTTTATCATGGGAAGTGTCGTTTTACTTTTGGCTGTAATGACAGGATGCCAACAAAGTCAATCAGCGACGCCAGCGACTACGGAACAACCGTCTACAACGCCAACCCAGACTACTGAAAATGCAGCAAGTAATCAAGCAAATAGCATATCAACAAGTTCCAAAGCAGATTCAACTACATTCACAGAAGAGCAAGTAGAGCAAGCTATCCAATTCGCTGCTAATTACAAAAAAGATCAATATACAGTAGGCGAGGAATACAAGAAAAAAACTTCACTAGAAGAAATGATCGAACAAGAAATGACGAAAAATGAATCCTATCTTACAGAAAAACAATTACAATATCAGACTGTATCCAGACTGCTCACTTTACCTATGCAGTTAGCTGTTAAAAAGCAAAGTACGTTAAGCCCTGAAGATCTAGAAATACACAAAAAAGAACCCCAAACCAGACAAGGGGTTCTGCAACTTTCTTATACAATGAAGATCGCTTTTGCGAACGGAGAGCCAAGTATTCCTGTCGAGGGCGAATTACAATTACAGCCTACCGCAGATACATGGAAAGTTAGCTATGATGTGTTTAATCATAACGACTTATTTAACATCATCAATGCCAAATCGTAAAGTGTAAACTACATTTGTATAGAAATATGATCATGGTAATTATCGCAATTATCGAAGTAATTCTTGTAAAGTCTGTTGCCAGCGTTCCAATACTTCGTCTGCTTGATGAAGCTCAATCGTGATACCGGAAGTAAGGGTAGCATATTTGGCGGTATCTTCGCGAATATGCTCGATGGTAGCGACAAATCGTGCTCTAGCATAGAGGGCATCTGGTAACGCTGGCAAAGGCGTAAGCGATACACGCAAAGCATAAGACACCCCTTGCCAGACAAACGTTAGTAACGCTTGCCCAGTACGTAAAATATTAGTGGTCGTTGTTGTACCTCCCCATAGAGCGAGTCGTAGATGCTCGCTATCTATGGCGATCACTTCACCGACACTAACCATGGCTTGATGCGGATAACCATCTTCATTAACCGTAAGAAGAGGCATCGCTAATTGCTTTTTTTCATGTAATTGCTGTCCATCGAATAACTCTAATAATACAGGGGAAAGTGAGACAGTATTCATCAGTAGACACATCCTTTTCTAAAAAAATGTCTTGCTATACCCTAACCATCTATGTTAAAAATATATTAATTATACCCGAGTCTGTTGAACCTGTAATCTCTGGGATAGAAGCAGGAAGATTCAACGACTTGAATTGGAGAAGGAGGTGAGGCAGGATGTTGTATTTCCTATTATCTATTACGCTTGAGCGCAGACCGCTTGGTAGCTATAGTATTATTCATTCATTTGGCGAAGACGGGAGAAGTCTGTCCAAAAATGAATATCTTTATTATGGCGAAATGCCGCTCCTGCCTTTATCTCCAGACGGATACAGAGCGTAAGTTTGTCTAGATACGAAGCTACGATTGATCGGTGCAACGGAAAGCAATTCCGATATAATCACTTCGTACGTTCTAGCAAGCCACACGTAACACTCTATACCTGCTGGCATATAAAGCGTCTGCTCTGATGCAAGCAAAAACAGAGAAGTCGCAGGGACATTTCCCTGCGGCTTTTTTGTGTTCTTTACCCTATGCGCACAGATCAGATCGCAAGGCAGAAGCGCATTTCCCTCTACTTTATATACTCAGAGGAGAATGAACAATATGTCTATTATGATCGCCTGTCAGCAGGTTCAACAATATTATGGTGCCGAGCATGTGTTAACGAATGTTACTTTTGAAATTCACAGTGGTCACAAAGTCGGTCTGATCGGAATGAATGGGGCAGGCAAAACAACGCTGTTTCGCATTTTATCCGGTCAAGACAAACCGTTTCAAGGAGAAGTCCATATCCAAAAAGGTGCTAGAGTGGGTTATCTGCAACAGATGCCTGTCTATGCTCCAGATATAACGATCTTAGAAGTTCTGCAAGAAAGCTTTATTCATCTGACCCAATTGCAAGAACGAATGGAGCAACTAAGTATACAGATGTCAGACGAACATCTGGGAGAAGAACAGATGCAACGGATACTTCAGCAGTATGGAGAAGCACTGGATACCTTTGAGCGTGGAGGCGGGTATGAAATGTCTGCTCGAATCGATCGAATCGCAAATGGTCTAGGGATTCCTGCTGAGCATTACGATCGGTCGTTCGAAGGACTATCCGGTGGAGAAAAGACCAAAGTCGGTCTGGCCACACTATTACTCACCGATCCAGATGTACTGCTTTTAGATGAGCCGACCAACCATCTAGATATGGATGCAGTCGTCTGGTTAGAACAATTTATCAGTCAATCGACAGCAACGGTAGTCGTGATTTCGCATGATCGTTATTTTTTAGATAAAGTAGTCCATCAAATTTTAGAACTAGAGGACGGAGAAGCTACCACGTATCCGATGAGCTATTCGGCATATCGAGATGAGAAACAGCGCCGTCTGGTCAGACAATTCGAAGATTACAAAGATCAGCAAAAAGAAATTAAACGCATCAAAGAGTCGATCAAACGTCTGATCGAATGGGGGAATCGTTCTAATCCGCCTAACCCATCGTTCCACCGCAAAGCCGCTTCGATGCAGAAAGCATTAGATCGTATGGAAAAGGTTAAACGTCCAATTATGGATCGTGCACAGATTGAACTGGATTTGAGACAGAAAGATCGTTCTGGTGATCGTGTATTAGTACTGGATCGAGTGAATAAACGCTATGGAGATAAAGTCTTGTTAAACCAAGCCTCGGCTCTATTACGATATGGGGAAAATGCCGCGATTATCGGTGGCAATGGTGCAGGCAAAACGACCTTATTACGTATGATACTGCAACAAGAATCAATCGATGCAGGAACATTGTCACTCGGCTCACGTGCTGAAGTCGGCTATCTGGCGCAAGAAGCCGCTCCACCTGATCTGGGAGAAACAGTACTGCAATGGTTCAAGCTAGCGGCGAAGATGGAAGAAGGCGAAGCCAGAGGACAGTTAGCGAAGTTCTTATTTTACGGATCAGACGTGTTCAAAAAAGTCTCCGGTCTATCGGGTGGCGAATGGAGCCGTCTCCGTCTAGCCATCCTGATGCACGAACGCCCGAATCTGCTGATTCTGGATGAACCAACCAACCATCTGGATATTTCCGCCAGAGAAGCACTGGAAGAAGCATTAGAAGAATTTCCAGGAACGATCTTGACGGTATCCCATGATCGCTATTTTATCAATCGAATTGCCGGTCAAATTTGGAGTCTGGATGGTGGAGTGTTGAGTGTGAATTTGGGGAATTATGAGGATTGGCGAGAGTGGCAGGAGAAGAAAATTAATAATTTCTTGGTATCAAATCATGAAATTAAAACATTATCTAAGAAGGACAACAGGAATAGTCAAATTTCAAAAGTGATTGAAAGTATAGAATCAATGGATAAAAAAGATCAAATAGAGGAATATATTCTTAAATTAGAGAGTGAATTATTGGAAATCAAGCAAAAATTTTTGCTAGAGTATTATCAGAATGAAAAAGAATTGCTAGAAATTAAAATAAGAGAAAGCGAAATCGAGAATAAGTTAGAACAATATTACGAAAATTGGATGGGATTATAAAAAAAAGGAACCTCTTTTAAAGAGGTTCCTTTTTTTATTTTGTATTAACCCATTCCATGTTCCAAAGTTGTAATTGAACCAGTAGAAGCGGGTAAAGAAGTAAAAATGAGACCAGATAGACCCAAGCATAAAGTAAGTGTGCATAGAATTTTTTTCATTAATAAACTCTCCTTTAAATAATTATTTTTTTATGCCTATTCCATGTTCTAAAACTTGGATAGGCATTCGCAAATCTGAAATTAGAGCAATAACATTAATTAGCCCTAAAAATAAAGTTAGCAAAATCATAGATTTTTTCATCCGTACCAACTCCTTTTAAAAGGGACTCATACTCAAGTAATTGAGTCTCTGATGCAAAAGCTTTAATTTGTTCTATAAAGGCTATAACATCTAGAATTTTATTTTTACTTGATATTTTGATTGCTAAATTTAAACTTTTCAATAGATTACTAATGCAATCACTATACAAGTTCTTTTTAGCAGAATATATAGCTAATTGATAATGAAAATTGACATATCTGTTAATGACAGCTACTTTACTATAATGGTTTTCTGAAGATTCATCATATTCCAAATAACGTTCAAATTTAACCAGAAGATTATCTACATCAAATCCATGCATATTAGCAGCTTTTAAGATAATAAACATTGCGGGTAAGATTTCAGCAGGATGATTTTCTAAGAAATTCACATAGGCAGGTAAAACATCTGTATTTCCCATTAATACTTCAACTAGGTACATATTCGCAGTTGCATAATGAGATAACCTTTTAATTTCTTCTTTTCCATCAGCATCTAATCCTTTAAACCAACTTAAATCCATATATTTATGAATATATGTTTTGGATTCTTCATACCTGCCTTTGTGTTCTAATGCTACTCCTTTAATAAGATAAGATTGTCCATAATAAAATACTAATGGTCTTTCTGTATCCAAAGCAATATAATTATTGCTTTCTTCCATTTTCTTTTCTTCATTTTTGTAAATAGTTTGTATAATAGATATTAACTCATCAGCACATTTTTCCACGATATTCCAATCTTGTAGCACATAATAAATATTTGATAATGCTAAAAGACCATCTAGCATGAAATTTTCTGGCAGTCGATCACGAAATGTCTCAAAACGTATAGCTGCTCTAAAGTTCTTCTCTGTGTTATCACCAATCGAAGCTCTAAAAACTCGATAATGTGCAATAGCTAATCTTTCAGAATGCTGATGCTTTTCATTCTCAATTACGCACTCATAAAAGGGCAACGACTCTTGTACCTTACCTTCAGCATACAATTCTTCAGCCAATCCAAAGATTGATATCGTATTGTTCAAATCCTCCATCAAACGATCAAGAACTTCTTTGATACAATCATATCTGCCAATCTCTGTACAACGCAATAAAAATGCCTTGATCCGACGCCAGTCTGCTTTTTCATTAATAAAACATTCGTCCACATAATACTCATACATCCAGCCTTCTGCATGACCCAAAGCTTCTGCCATCAAGTCTAACTGCCGAATAGAAATCGATTTTGGAGGATTACCATTCAAGATCCCGCTGATGATACCACGGTTGATTCCAGCCTGTTTACCGAAGCTGCTTAATGAATGACCTTTTTGTCGAATTCCTTTTTCAATCTCAAGCCGTATGGTTGTGGTGTTGGTAATCATAACCGAACACACCCCTTTATGTTGAAAGTTTCCCGTTGTTGCGCCCCAGTAAGCCCATGAAATTCAAATTTATTACATTATACATTACGCTTTGAACGGGGGTCAATTACTTTTAATCAAATCTTCAAAATTTAGGAATCACAAAAGACATAGTTACCATGCAAGGAAAGTCATGGTTTCTATGTCTTAGGGGTAACTTAATTTCCATTTTTAGAAATCAGTCGAAGTTTTTTAAACAGTTCAAGACAATCTAATATTCTGCTTTTATTATATTTAGTAACAGTCGATTCTAGAGCAAGCAGAATCTTTTCAAGCTTATCATCATACTTTCCTTTATTAGATTGGTAAAGTGCCAATTGATAGTAAAGATTGATATAACGACTAACTCCTGTTTGTTCTGTATATTCAGTATCTTGATTAATGTATTGAATAATATCGTTAGGATAAATAATTTCACTAAACTTATCAATTACATGATTAACATTATAATCGTGAATATTTGCTGCTTTGATTGCCATATGCAAGCTTGCTAATATTTCTTTGGGATGTTGCTCAGTTAACTCAATGTATTGATCTAGTCTTGAAAAATTGCCTTGTAGCAATTCGATATTATGTTTATTAAAAATAGCAAAAAGCTTAAATCGTTCTACTTCGAAAAGCCCTGCTTCATCTAATCCTGGGAAGCCACTCAAATCAGCAAATTCATCGATACAAAGAAGTGCCTCATCATATTGCTCGGTGTACTCTTTTACAACAAATTTCATAGAATATGAATGAGCATAATAATAGACTAAAGGAAGTGGAGTGTTTATTGAATTGAACATGTTTTTCTCTTTTTGCTCTTTAATTATTATTTTTATTAGTGCAATCAATTCATCAGCATATTGCTCACCTAATACCCAATCTTGAGTACCATAACAAATAATAATTAGTTGTAATAAAGCATCTATGGTTAGCTCTACAGGAAGTTTATTGCGGTAGGGACTAAACTGTATAGCCAAAAGTAAATTATTTTCAATATTTTTATTAATGGATGCTCTAAATATACGATAATGACTTATGGCCATTCTTTCGCTATGAGATTGGCGTTCGTTTTCTATAACGCATTTATAGAAAGGGAAAGCTGCTAATATTTCTTCCTCTTGAGTTAAACTTTCTGCGAATTCAAATATTGGCGTAATATATGAAACATCTTCCATTAAGCCATTTAATGTTTGTACAATTAATATGTGCTTTTTTAACTCTACACAACGAACCAGCAAAGACCGAACACGTCGCCAGTTGGCTTTACCATCTTCGAAACATTCATTCATAAATTGCTCATATAACCAGCCCTCTTTTTTTCCTAATGCCTGAGTCATTTGATCTAACTGCTTGATCGATATGGGTTTGGGAGGATTACCGTTCAAGGTGGCGCTTAGTATGCCTCGATTGATACCAGATATCTGACTAAAATGGCTAAGAGAATGTCCTTGAAGATTAATCTCTTTTTCCAGTTCATCACGTAAAGTTGTCCGATAATTCATTGATTTCACCTCTGTGGTATGTCAGACAAATGAAGTTAAATAGTTAGCACAATAGATAGATTATTCTTTATGTTCTCTAGGCATTTCACGCAACTTTTTGAATAATGCCAGACAATCTATAATACGTCCACGGTTATACTTTTCGACTGATGTTTCTAGGGCAATTAGAATTTTTTCGAGCTTTTCATCATAGACATTACGATTGCATTGATACAGAGCCAGTTGGTAGTAAATGTTGATATAACGGCTAATTCCAATCGGAATATCTTTATAATGATCCCTTAAAAATTTACCATGATGAATATAATCTAAAATATCATTTGGATAAATAATGTCGTCATAATCAGCAAGAATATCATCAATATTCATATTATATTTATTGGCTGCTTTTGAAATGATCACTAAACTAGGCAATGCTTCACCGGGATGAGCTTTTAGTAATTCAACATAATCAACTAATTTATCTGTATTCCCCGTTAATAAATCTAAATTCAATTCATTGAATACAGCATATAATTTAAATTTTTCGACATCTTCTTTTCCGATGTCATCTAAACCTTCAAACCAGCTCAAATCGGCAAACTTTTTCAAATAAGGTCGAGCTTCATCGTACTTTTCCATATGTTCTAACGCCACAAATTTCATAAGATGGCTTTGTGCATAATAAGTCACCAGTGGTCTTTCTAAAAGAACCGTTGTAACAGGTAAGTTCTTTTTTCTTCTTTTACATTCTTGGGCGTAGATAATATTAGATAACACATTCAATTCATTGGCACAGTTTATAACCATATCCCAATCCTGAATAGTGTAATAGATATTGGAGAGTTGTAGTAAAGCTTCCAGTCTCAAATGATCGGGTAAGCGATTACGAAAAGGATGAAAAACCATAGCCAGTCTAAGATTATTTTCGATAATCGGACTGGTTCTTGCTCTAAATAGTCGATAATGACTGATGGCTAACCGCTCAGAATGATAATTACGCTCATTCTCGATCACACATTCATAAAAAGGCATCGCCACAATGGCTTGATTTTGCTCTACTAATTCTTCTGCGAGATCAAATACATGAGCGACATGGGCAGGATCTTCCATCAATGAGTTTAAAATATCACCGATTAGATCATCACGATTGAGTTCGATGCAACGGAGTAGAAGTGTACGAACACGTCGCCAATTCGCTTTATTTTCTTCTGAAAAGCATTGTTCTACAAATAATTCGTATAGCCAGCTTTCCGGTTTGCCCAGAGCTTTAGCCATAGCATCTAATTGAGTGATCGACATGATTTTGGGAGGGTTTCCGTTCAACGTAGCACTCAAAATACCACGATTGATTCCAGAAACCTTACTAAAATGACTAAGCGAATAACCCTGCTTATGCATTTCGGACTCAAGTTCAGTAATTAGGGTTATTCGATGCTTCATGCAGATCACCTCGATGTAGTAGGGTATATGTTAAGGCATGGAACGAATGACATTTTGGAGTAAAGAAGTATAGTTTAAATTGAGATTCATATTGCATTTACGTAATGATGTATCAAAGCGTTTAATCGTATTTTGAAGTTTAGTAGACTGACTCGCATGTCTCGATTGATAGACAGCTAACTGGTAACACATATTTGTATACTGATTGTCTGCCACAGATTTTCTTTTCGCTGAATGATCCATATATAAGTTCGTTGTAATATGCTCATGGAATTTTTCGATAATATGATCAACCACAATATTGTATTGATTTGCAGTACTTAGAATCGTCAGCAACCCCGGAATCGTTTCCTTCGGATAGTTTTCCAAAAAGGCAACATAACTATCCAGTACACTAAAATTCCCTTTATATAACTCGGTACAGTAGCTGTTGCCTTGAGCAAATATTTTGAAGTGTTCTACTTCTTGTTGTCCGCACTCATCCAGATCGTCTAACCAACTCAGATCACTGTATTTCCTAATATATGTTGTTGATTCTTCATATTGTCCTACTTTTTGATAAAATGTGGACTTCATAAGATACCCTTGTCCATAGTAAACAACGAAAGAACGCTCACTTTTGAGATTATGGTATTTCTTTTCTTTATAAAGTCGATTGGATAATTCGATTAAAGCATCTCCGCACTTTTCCATCAGTAACCATTCGTTAGCGGTATAGTACACATTTGCCAACTGCAACCAAGCATCTAATTGCATATAAGAAGGCAGACGATCACAGAAAGCTTGGAAAGTCACAGCCGCTATAAAGTTCTGTTTAATATCGCGTTTAATCGAATAGCGGAAAATACGATAATGACTGATCGCCAGCCGTTCTGCTTGGTAGTTGCGCTCATTACTCACGACACATTCATACAACTGCATAACACTGTCACTCGGATTATCTACAATGAGTTCTTCAGCCAATTCAAAAACGTGATTAAGATAGGATATGTCTTCAAGCAACAAGCACAAAATACGATCAATCAAAACGTTTCGATTCAGTTCAATACAACGGAATAGGAGTGCGCTCACACGTCGCCAATTCGTTTTACCTTGTTCGTCAAAGCATTGTTCTACAAACAGCTCATACAGCCAACCTTCTGGCTTGCCCAAAGCAGTATTCATTGTATCTAACTGATTAATCGACATCGGTTTGGGAGGGTTTCCATTCAATGTGGCACTTAAAATGCCACGATTGATTCCAGAAATTTGACTGAAACGACTAAGAGAATAACCTTGTCGGGAAATCTCATTTTCTAACTCCGTACATAAGGCTATTCGGTTGTCCATACAGCTCACCTCTTGACTGTTGTATTAAGGCATCGAACGAATAAAAAGTTGTAGTAAAGACGTATAGTCCATCGTACGGCTCATATTGTATCTACGTAATGACATATCAAATGTATTCAATGTATTTTTCAATTCTTTAATATTTCTTCTATTTTTGATTTGGTAAAGAGCTAATTGATAGCAAAAATCTGTAAACATTGCATTGTGAGTAAATTCATTATAGTAACCACGCTGGAATGTAACTTCAGTAGAAATTTTAATAGAAAAACGTTCTAAAATATCATTGATTATAATATTATGTTCATTAGCAGCTGTCAGAATAATCAATAGGCTAGGGAGCCATTCGGTAGGATAAGATTCTATAAAATCAGCATATTCATATAAGCAGTTTATTTCTCCTAGTAAAAGCCTTAAATTATATTGGTTAGCCTGACCGATAACTTTGAATTTTTGTACTTCATGCTTACCAACAGTATCTAAATATTTAAACTCACTAAGATCAATATACTGATCAATATATTTTAATCCTTCTTTATATTTTCCTGTGTATTCCATAAAAATAGACTTCAATAAATAACTTTGCCCATAATAAACAACCAAATGTCTTTCGGTTGACAGAGGGACATAATTCTGACTTTGCTGATCCATTTTTGTACATTCTTCCTCATATACTCGATGAACCAATACACTCATCTCATCGGTTACTTGTTCCATCAGATCCCATTCTTGCACGGTGTAATATACATTTGCCATTTGCAGCAATGCATCTAATCTCAAGTGATCTGGAATACGATCACGATAAGGATAGAACAAAGTCACTGCTGATTTATTCCGTTCAATATCCTCACTTAACTGAGCACGAAACAGTCGATAATGACTGATTGCCAGACGCTCCGCATGTTGCTGACGTTCGTTCTCGATAACGCATGTATAAAAAGGCACACTATTATCTAATTGTCCTTGAATCACTAGTTCCTCAGCCAATTCAAAAACATGTGGCACATAACGGTAATCTTCCATTAACAAATATAAAGTCCGCTGAATCAAAACGTTTCGATTTAATTGAATACAACGGAGGAGTAAAGCACGAATGCGTCTCCAGTTTACTTTTTGATCTACAAAACATTCTTCTACATATTGCTCATATAACCAGCCTTCCGGTCGATCGAGAGCGGCTGCCATACGATCTAGCTGGTTGATCGATATTGATCGAGGTGGGTTGCTATTGAGTGTTGCACTCAATACGCCACGGTTAATCCCTGATATTTTTTCAAACTGCGTTAAATTGATTTGTTTGTCTTGCAGTTCTTGCTCAATATGAGAGCGTACTGTATCCAGTGTGCTCATAAACGGTAAGCACCTCCGAAAAATACAATATTCCTTTTACGATTCCAGAAAATGATAGTTTTTATTATTCTATAAGTTACTTAAAATGTCAGAGTACCTTTTTTAGTAACTTAGTATAAGGGTTCTATTGACCTATAGAATTTGGGAATAAACACTCACGGATTACAAAAAAAGGTTGTGATTACAAAATAAAAGAATCCGTTTTTTGAAAACTCCTGTAATAATAAGGATACAAGTTACTTCACTACTGACCTATAAACGGACACGTAGAAGTACAAATGTTGGCTGACAGGATCTCACTACAATCCTATATACCCTAAGCTCATAAGCACGCTAGAAATAACATTAGTAAAGTAGCTTGTAGATGTAAATAGCTGTCCTATAGAAATATGGAAATAAATAGAAATACTCTAGCAAGTAAACGTAGTGAGTCCGAAGAATTCTGTAGCAACATACCACATAAGTAGTAAATTAGTTGATATCATAGAACACCTAAACATTCCCTAAATGAATAGAGAAGACCAGAAAAGAGCATGATCGCCTACAGATCACGCTCTTTTCTGGCGTTTAATGACTGTTTTGTTGAATTTCAAAATATTTCCAAAACATATCTTCTAAAATGGTTTTAAATGGATATTTTTGTGGTATATTCTATAAGCTGTTATTTTATATCTAACATGGAGGCTTATGAATGAACAGAGTCAGCATAGCGTTTACCGATTGTGTTAAAAAGAAAATGATTTGGAATCTGATCCCGGCGATGATTATCTTTTTAGTGTGGATGTATGGTATTCATGTCAGTGTCTACGAAGCCATAGGATCTGCTGTTATTGCAGTCATCGTATTAACGATTGGTGATATGATTTCTAGTTATTTTTTGGCGACACATTCAATACGAATCATCGTGCACATTAAGCGACTACTCTAACTTCTATTCTTTCTTCACACTATAAATGAACCTACCTTTCTTCCTATACTATGGAAAAGTTAAAATAAATCGTTGTTTACAAAAAACCAAAAAGCACTGTTTTAAAAACATGTGTCATACTCGGTGGCAAGAGTAACAAGGAGATACGTTATTCTGCCCGGTGATGCGCCCCACGTAGAACTGTGCAGCGTCAATCTAGAACAGATAAATAGCTAAATGATAAAGAGCATCTTGATCTCGGAAATATACCGGATTAAGGTGCTTTTTGTTTCAGTAAGAGAGCTGTGGCTTATTATGAGAGAAGAGACTATTTCTTTGCTGAGATCAACTGACAAACTCAAAAGGGAAATTTGGTTTTTTTGATAACTTGTGGGAAAATATAGAGGCACAGTGGTTTCTATAAATACTGTAGATTTGCAAAACTAGAGGTCTGCTTCAAATTGGTTTATGATAAATAGGAGGTGATCGATATGAGTGCATTCAAATCATGGTTAAACAGTACGAAAAGCAACTTGAATGATCAGATGAAAAAGTTCAAAAATAAGGACTTTTTAGAAGCGATCGTAGCAGGTTGTGCTCTTGTAGCGGCAGCAGATGGTAATATCAGCGCAGATGAAAAGCAAAAAATGGCAGGTTATATCGGACGCAATGAGCAATTGAAAGTGTTTGATATGAGCTTGGTGATTGCTCGCTTTAATCATTATGTAGAAAATTTTGAATTTGATGCGATTATCGGTAAGCAAGAAGCGCTTAAAGCGATCAGTAAATTCAAAAGCAAACCTGAAGAAGGTCGATTGTTGATTGGTGTATGTAGTGCAATCGGTTCAGCTGATGGTGACTTTGATCCTCAAGAGCAAGCGGTTGTACGCGAAATCGCGACAGTTCTTGGCTTGAATGCTTCTGAATTTGGACTGTAAGTCGGGTAAGAATGAAGGCAGTTTCAAAAAAGTTGAAACGATTCTCCGGTAATAACAGTATTACATATCAGTATTACAAAGGAGGTCATATCATTTTATGAGTATCAGCTTAGTCAAAGGTCAAAAAATTGATTTAACCAAAGGCAATAGCGGTCTGAATCAACTGGTGGTTGGTTTGGGTTGGGATCCCGCAGAAACGCAATCTAAAGGATTCTTCGGTATGAAAAAAGCAAAAGCAGATATCGACTGTGATGCTTCAGCGATTCTGTTGGATGCAAATGATAAATTGACCAAAGCTACCAACTTGGTCTGCTTTCATAACTTGACGAGCGGTTGTGGTTCTGTCAAACACAGCGGCGATAACCTAACTGGTGAAGGTGCAGGAGACGATGAGCAAATCCATATCGATCTTTCTAAAGTACCTGCTGATGTGAATAAAGTGCTCGTTGTGGTTAATATTTATCAAGCAGAGCAACGCAAACAAGATTTCGGTATGATTTCGTCTGCTTATATTCGTATTATGAATGGACAGAATCAACAGGAATTGGTTCGCTTTAATCTGACGGATGATTATTCCGGTATGACAGCATTGATTACGGGTGAAATTTACCGTAACGGAGCAGAATGGAAATTCAACGCAATCGGTCAAGGAAAACAGGCCGCACATATCGATATTTTGGCTCGCCAATATTCGTAATCAGTAAGCGTTATCTTCAACAGCAACTCCAAATCATACACATGGAAAGAAGGAATTGAACATGGGAATTAACTTATCTAAAGGACAAAAAGTAGATTTAACGAAAAGTAATCCAGGATTGGCTAAGATCACTGTAGGTCTTGGTTGGGATACAAATAAATATGATGGCGGCGGAGAGTTCGATTTGGACGTATCTGTATTTTGTGCGAATACTGAAGGTAAAGTATCTAGCGAGAAAAACTTTATTTTCTTCAATAATCCTCAAAATGAAAATGGTTCTGTCGTACATACAGGCGACAACCGTACAGGCGCAGGCGATGGCGACGATGAGCAAATTAAAGTAGACATCCCGAACGTACCTGCTGATGTAGACAAAATTGCATTTACAATCACAATCTATGAAGCAGCAGCTCGTAACCAAAACTTCGGTCAAGTATCTAACGCTTACGTTCGTATCGTAAACGATGATAACAACGAAGAATTGATCCGCTTTGATCTTGGAGAAGATTTCTCTATCGAAGCAGGTGTAGTTGTTGGTGAATTGTACCGTCATGGCGCAGAGTGGAAATTTAACGCAATCGGTAACGGCTACAAAGATGGTCTTGCAGGATTGACACGCGACTACGGCTTACAATAAACCTTTGGTATCTAGCGTTTGGCAGTAAAAACGCGACCAAGTGCAATGAGAAAATGATTTTTGCAAAGCAAAATATCTTACTTCCAGCGTTTGGCAGTAAAAACGCGACCAAGTGCAATGAGAAAATGATTTTTGCAAAGCAAAATATTGTAACATTTTCTATCTTTTAAATAAGCTGTCAACGAGGCGGAGCGCATAGCTCCGTTTTGTTTCAGTCTCATACGTAGTATGACATTACAGTGATGGTAAGGAGTGAACAGAGGATGACCATTAATTTATCCAAGGGGCAACGGATCGACCTTACGAAAACAAATCCAGGACTAACACGTGTTGTGGTAGGTCTGGGCTGGGACACGAATAAATATAGCGGTGGTAGCGATTTTGACTTGGACGCTTCGGCATTTTTATTGCATGAAGATGGCAAAGCCAAAACAGAAACGGATTTTGTATTCTACAATAATCTAACGACCTACAATGGTGCTGTTACGCATACCGGAGATAACCGAACAGGTGAAGGTGACGGGGATGATGAGCAGATCGTTGTCGATTTCAGTAAAGTGCCTGCTAGCATTTCGCGTATCGGAATTACCGTTACGATTCATGATGCTGACGCACGTGGACAGAATTTTGGACAGGTAAGTGCTGCTTTTGTACGGGTAGTCAATGAAGATAACAATAGTGAAATTTTGCGCTTTGATCTAGGTGAAGAATTCTCTACAGAAACAGCAGTAGTGTTCTGTGAGTTCTACCGCCAAGCAACAGATTGGAAGTTCCAAGCGATCGGTAGTGGATTCTCAGGTGGACTGGCAGCATTGTGTCAGAACTACGGATTACCAGTATAATCCTGTTGTCTCAACAAATAAGGCAAAAGCATGAACTATATATGAATAGGGTGGGTTTCCTGCCCTATTTTTTTTAACTCGTCACTAGCATTTAATGCTAAAATAGGAAAGAACAATGGACCATTTACGTCATAAATTACGGGGTTAAACAATTATGAGTGTAGCTATTGTTAAAGGACAAAAAACAGACATAACCAAAACAACACCAGGGCTTCAACAGCTTATTATTTCGCTGGGTTGGGAAGCACCTGCTTCATTAGAATTAGATACTTCTGCTTTTTTGCTTCAACAAAATGGAAAAGTGAAAAGTGATAATGATCTTATTTTTTATGGTAACCCGGGCAATTCTTTTATTACTTATGTTGAAAATGCGACAGGCAGCGATGCTCGTCAATTTAAAGTAAATGTAGGAGCGATTCCGCAAGATATTCAAAAAATTGCGGTAACGCTGACCATTTACAATAGCGATAAACCGACAGAAAATTTTAGTCAGGTGAATCGTACGTACTTACGTTGTACCAATGAAGCGACAGGTGCAGAGATTTTTCGCTATGATATCGATTCCCAATTTTCATCCGAAACTGCGATTGTGGTAGGGGAACTCTATCGTTATCAGACAGAATGGAAATTCGCAGCAGTAGGAGCAGGTTATTTTGGTGGACTTAAAGAATTATGTGGTAGTTATGGTGTTGAGGTAGAAGATACACCTGCTCCCACACCGCCACCAACACCACCAGTACCTCCTAAGCCTGTTTCGCCACCACCGCCGCCTCCTGCACCAGCTCCAATACCGGCGAAGCCGATGAATCTTAATCGACCATCGACTCCACCTCCTGCTCCTCCAGCGCCAACACCAGCTCCTACGCCTTCAGTAAACTTAAATCTATCCAAGATTGAGCTTAAGAAAAAAGGCGATGTGATTAATCTTCAGAAAAAATCGGGTGGTACCCTCGGGGAATTACTGATCAATCTGAACTGGAATCGTCAGGAGAAAAAAGGATTATTCAAACGTAGTTCAGGAGTCGATCTGGATCTAGGTTGCTTGTATGAATTACAAGATGGTGATAAAGGTGTAGTTCAAGCGCTCGGTAATTCTTTTGGTTCTTTGACAAATTGGCCTTTTGTAGCGCTAGACGGTGATGATCGAACAGGTGCTATAGCAGGTGGCGAAAATATGCGGATTAACGGTAACAAAATATCCGAAATCAAGCGTATTCTGGTCTTTTCTTTTATCTATGAAGGTATTACACGTTGGACAGATGCCGATGGTGTCGTAACTATTTCTCAACAAAATGGCCCTGATATTATTGTGCGTCTAGACGAGGCAGATAATCGCAGTCCGATGTGTGCGATTGCAATGATACAAAATGTGGGTAATGAAACTTTTAGTATCGAAAAGTTGGTTCAGTATTTCAAAGGTCATTCGGATATGGATCGTGCTTTCAATTGGGGCATGCGCTGGAAAGCCGGTAGCAAAGATTAGGCTATCGCTATAGATGATGATAATGAACATACACAGAATTTACACAAATCGGTATTACAAGTGTTGATACACCTCTAAAATAATTAGAATGTGGACATCACGCTTAACACACGAAGTGTATATGGAGGACGATGTATGGACTGGTTCAGTAATTTTTTTCAAAGTATTGCTGATAACTACGGTCACTTCTTCTCATGGAGTGAGATTGCTGCAACTCTATCCGATCCAGTGAGCTGGGGAGTTATTGCAAGTCTTGTACTATTAGAAGGATTATTGTCCGCTGACAATGCGCTTGTGTTAGCCGTTATGGTCAGACATTTGCCACCGAAACAGCAGAAAAAGGCTTTGTTCTATGGTATTCTCGGAGCCTATCTTTTCCGCTTTCTGGCGATTGGTCTTGGAACGTATCTGGTTACATTTACAGCAGTCAAAGTCATTGGCGGATTGTATCTGTTCTATATTGCGTACAAAGGATTATTCAAAGGCGGAGACGAAGACGAAGTACAGAACAAGCCAATGTCTTTCTGGAAAACCGTATTAATGGTTGAAATGATGGATATTGCATTCAGTATTGATAGCGTCGTGGCTGCTTTTGGTATCAGTAATGAAGTCTGGGTACTATTCCTGGGCGGTATTATTGGTATCTTGATGATGCGTGGCGTTGCTCAATTGTTCTTGAAACTGATTAATAAGTTCCCTGAACTTGAAAAAACCGCTTTTATTTTAATTGCGATTATTGCAGTCAAAATGATTGTAGGCGCATTTGGTTTTGAAATTTCTCAAGTGTTGTTTTTTGCAATTCTTATTGTGGTGTTTGTAGGAACGATGGTCATCAGTTCGATTCGTCGTAAAAAAGAACAGTCTTAATCAGGATTGCTGCTACAACAGATTGGATGATCCCTCCTGCCTGCACAATAGGAGGGATTTATTTATTATACGGCGGCTTAACAAGCTCAAGTTTCGGTGCAACAAAGGAGGAGACTTATGCGTTACTTTAATTATTTATCGCTTGAAGAAGAACAGGAATTGTTCTATTCAGCACCGATTCATTATAATAACTCTTCCGAACAGGAACTATTGGCGTATGCCGTAGGCGCAGCACTATATTGTCCTGCAACACGTCCCACAATTGCTAGAGATATTTTGACAGAGCGGCATCAAGGATTGACTTCATGGGTACTTGATCTAGAAGATGCTGTTGGAGATCATCAGGTAGCAATGGCTGAAGAATTATTAGTACAACAACTGACACAACTGTATATCCAATTACAGCAAGAACAGGTGCATAGAGATCGGTTACCTTTGTTATTTATTCGTGTACGCAGTATTGGGCAATTAGAGCGAATGATCGACCAGTTAGGCGAAATGATGAAGTTGATCACAGGCTTTATGTTACCCAAATTCGATCCTGAACAAGGATTGCAATATTTTCAAGCGATCGCACGTTATAATCAGGAGAAAGATATTTATGCTCCTGTATTGTACGGACTGCCTATCTTGGAGACAGCTGCTGTGATCTACCGTGAAAGTCGGGTCGAACATTTATTAGCGATCAAAAAAATATTAGATACGTACAAACCGTATGTACTGAATGTACGGATTGGTGCGACTGATTTCTCCAGTTTATTCGGATTACGTCGTAGTCCAGATATGACAATTTATGATATTGCGCCTATTCGTGACTGTATGTCTGATATTATTAACTTATTCGGTCGCATGGATTCGCCATATGTAATTTCAGGGCCGGTATGGGAATACTTTGCCAATGGTGAACGTGTACTCAAACCGATGTTGCGTCAATCGCCTTTTGAAGAAGCGCTTGGTGATGATGGACGTAAGTTACGGAAAGAGTATATTAATCGTCATGTGGATGGATTGATTCGCGAAGTCATTATGGATAAAGAAAATGGAATTATAGGCAAAACGATTATTCATCCAACGCATATTGGTCTGGTACAATCACTATATACAGTGACCCGCGAAGAATTTGAAGATGCGGAAAGTATTATTCGTAACAACAATGGCGAACTTGGAGTATTCAAAAGCGGCTATGCTAACAAAATGAATGAAATCAAACCTCATTTAAATTGGGCGCAAAAAATTATAGCAAGATCACAAATTTATGGGGTGCTACATGAACAACAACATTTCATCTCTCTTCTCTCAGAGCAAGAACAACGTATATACGTATAAGATTCTAAAAGACTTAACGGTAAACGTAGAAGTGCAACATAATCCTTTTCAATTAGAGTTAGATCACTTATTTACGATGGCAGCACGTATTAATCCTAAGCGCTCGTTTTTATTTGTCAGCAAAGTATTAGGCAAACATCTGGCGGTTGATCCTTATTTGTCATTGCTGAGTGGAGCAGTTCTATCATTGTTACTTTACAATGATATGCGGGAACAATCTGATCCGAAGATAACAGCGTTACTTCCTCGTATTCTACAAGCGATGTCATCCGGTGAAGGCTTGGCAGAAGCCTATCATGAATTGATGAACCTAAAGCTTGTTTTACCTGCGCCTGTATCGTTTATTGGCTTTGCTGAGACAGCGACAGCGTTAGGTCATAGTATGTATCAAGTGTTTGATCGGGGAGCTCAGTATGTACATACGACACGGCATGATATAGCCGGTCTATCCTCGGTAATTACATTTGAAGAAGAACATTCTCATGCAACAGCTCATCGCTGTTATGCCCAATCGGAAGGTATGATTACAGGCAACGATCCGATTATTTTGGTAGACGATGAGATTACGACAGGCAAAACAGCCCTTAATATTATTCGGGAAATTCATGCTGAATATCCACGTGATACGTATTATGTTGCTTCGTTACTGGATTGGCGAGAAGATGCTCATGTTCAGCGATTTGCTGATCTAGAACAAGAACTGAATATTACGATTACAGTGCTATCATTGATCAAAGGACAGATTACGGTGGATGGACAACCAAGTCTGACTCATGATCCGATGACACTGCATGAGCAATTAGCAGATATTCCGGTAGATATGATTTATTTGGATCATCTGTTTGCACAGCAAGAAGGATATGCCTCTATTGATGGACAGGGTCATCAGAATCGTGCTTCATTGATGACAGGTACAGGACGATTCGGTATCGGTGCACATGATAATCTATGCAACACCATCAGTATAGAAAAAGCTGCACAATCACTTGTTGAGCACAGAACCGGTCAACGGACATTATGTCTGGGAACCGAAGAATTTATGTATATTCCGATGCGAATCAGTAGTGAAATGGGCGATGGCATTAAGTTCCATTCCACAACACGTAGTCCGATTTATCGTTCACTCATGCCGCATTATAGTATTCAGACAGGAGATACCTTCCCCTCTCCCGAAGATAGTAGTGTAACCAACTTTGTATATAACATTCCGGAAGGGCATTATGATGATGTGTTTGTCTTTCTAGAACGCGATGTCCCTCAAGAACGTATCCAACCATTAATCGATGTATTACGCTCCAAGCTGTTCCAGCAGATTCATATCGTGATCTGTGGTCCTCAAATGGTGCAAGAGAAAGGGATAGATCATGACCGAACATAAACAAGAGCAATTGCTAGCATTCCCCTTACCACATCCAGAACCTCTTGGAAGCTACAGTCCATCCGATGTGATTTTCCTATTGAAAGATTTAAGTAATGTAAATTTAGAGCGTGGTACCGAGGAACGTGAAGAAGCGATCCAGACGGGAACACACTATTCGGAAATGTTACCTGTAGAATATCAACCAACTCCTGAATATATTCAGTTATTTCATGAAACGTTAGCCGAATCGGCTGAAAAAGTAGCTTTGGCTGCGGGTGTAGTGAGTGAACTGATTTTGCATAAACGTGGTCAAAAACTGGTTCTAGCTTCGCTTGCTAGAGCAGGTACGCCTATTGGTATCTTGATGAAGCGCTATTTGATGCAACAATATGGATTGGATGTTCCGCATTACAGTATCTCTATTATTCGCGGTAAAGGGATCGACGAAAATGCGCTGAAATATATTTTCCAACAACATGGCGCAGAGCAAGAATTACAATTTGTAGATGGTTGGACAGGTAAGGGCGCGATCCGTCAGGTATTGATTCAGGCTTGTGATCAATTTGAAAAAGATTACGGTGTTCGTCTGAATGATGATCTCGCTGTACTGGCTGATCCAGGCTTCTGCTCGGATACGTATGGCACACGCGAAGACTTTTTGATTCCAAGTGCTTGTCTGAACTCGACCGTATCTGGATTGATGAGTAGAACGGTACTACGTGACGATCTGATTGGTGAACATGATTTTCACGGTGCTAAATTTTATAAAGAATGGTTAGATAGCGATCTATCCAATGTATTTGTCGATCAGGTATCTTCTTATTTCCCTGCTATCGCTGAAGAAGCCAAAAAACAAGCGCAACAATTGCTTGATACGCCTGAACCGATTACATGGCAAGGGCTAAGTGATATTCGGTCGATTCAAGATCAGTATGGGATCGAAGATATCAATCTAGTGAAACCGGGCGTAGGAGAGACGACACGTGTCTTATTACGTCGTGTACCGTGGAAAATTCTTGTTGATCGTGAAGACAATCCGAATCTGCGTCATATTTTGCTGTTGGCTCAAGATCGTGGTGTGCCTGTCGAAGTCTATCCGAATCTAACGTATTCTTGCTGTGGCATTATTAAGCCAAGGCAGGGGGAAAGCGAATGATCTATGCTAGTGATCTGGATCAGACGTTAATCTATTCGGTACGCTCGATGGGAATGGATGTCGATCTATCGGTGATGCAACCTGCGGAGACGTACAAAGAACGGATTATTTCTTATATTTCCATAGCAACTCTTCAACAATTGCAACGTGTAGCTCAGCAGATCACTTTTGTCCCGGTCACGACTCGTACACTCGATCAATATGCACGTATTCATATTTTTCAAAATAACGTAATTCCTCAATATGCGATTACCAGTAATGGAGCAAATATTCTAGTCAATGGAGTGGTTGATCAAGCATGGCACGAGCAGATTCTGGCAGATGTGTATGCCAAGTCGGCTCCTGCGGCAGAAGCATTAGCTATATTCCATAGCGTATCTGATCCCAGCTGGATCGTAGCTGAACATTTCTGGGAAAGTACATTTTATTCTATTGTGGTGGATCGTGAGCTGATGCCACTGGATACTGTGCTTGCTCTTCAACCGCAATTAGAATCGTTAGGCTGGGGGATGTCGGTGCAAGGACGCAAAGTGTATCTGGTTCCTTTTCCAGTCAGTAAAAATCGGGCGATTACTGAAGTGAAGCAACGAGTAGGCGCTTCGAAAGTAATTGCTTCAGGCGATTCGATTTTGGATCGTGGCTTACTGGATATTGCAGACTATTCGATCGCTCCTGCTCATGGTGAATTGTATCGTGAATCGGTAGCTGAGCCTGCACTTCGTCATTATTCGTTTACATCTAAAGCAGGCATTTTTGCCGCAGATGAGATTCTGCAATATGTAGTGGCTACATTAGATACAGAAGGGAAAGTCAGCTATGAGTCATAAAGTACGGGTCTGGTTCAATCGTTGGTTTGCTGTCGGATATCATTATATGAATAATATTCGTCATAACCCGGATGGACTGGAATTTGAAATTTACGGTACACATCGGGATGCAGAACATGTTTCGTTTCAAGCTTGTGATTATACAGAGATCGAACCGGCGCTACCGGGTGATGAGTACGTAGCGTATTGTCTGGATTTCTGTAAGCGTCATAAGATCGATGTCTTTGTTCCACGCTGGCGGATGATCAATATTGTGAGAGCGATTGCGTCTTTTGAAGCGATTGGTGTCAAAGTAGTAGCTTGTACGAATCTAGAACTACTGGATGTGATCGAAGATAAAGGTAACTTTTATCGTTCAGTCGAGCAGAATGGTCTGATGGTTGTGCCTGAATATCATCTAGTGCATAATGTGGCAGAATTCAAGCAAGCGTATGATGATTTGACTAGCAAAGGACTAGGGGTATGCTTTAAGCCTACTCGTTCAGAAGGTGGACTGGGATTCCGCGTTATTCAACCGAATTATAATGCTTTAGAGGAATTGCTAGACGTTCCTAATGTTAATATTTCGTATGAGCAAACGGTTCAGATCTTATCTTCTATTGAGTCTTTCCCTGAGCTTATGGTTATGGAAGTACTAGAAGGGCATGAATATAGTATCGATTGTCTGGCTTCTCCAACAGGAGAATTGTTAGCGGCTGTCCCTCGCCGCAAAGCCGATGGCGGACGTGCACGTTTACTTGAAAATGTACCGGAATTGATTCGACTTGCGGAGGAAGTGGCGCAGTTCTATAAGATTCCGTATAATTATAATTTACAACTGAAGTACCAAGGCGATATTCCCAAAGTGTTAGAGATCAATCCTCGTATGTCTGGTGGATTGCATATCTCCTGTCTGAGTGGTGTCGACTTCCCTTATTTAGCTGTCAAATTAGCATTAGGTCATGCTGTAGAAAAGCAGAATCCAGAGTTTGGTATTCTAGCGAGCTATGTAGAGCAACCTGTATTAATTCGTAAATTGGAACAATCTTGACTATAAACCGTATGTTATTAGATATGTTATTCAATAGCGCATTGTGATTTTAGACGAAAGGCAGGCGAACCGTAATGACGTTTTGGAAAACGTTTGGTAAATCAACCGTAGGTGGTATCGTAGGTTATCTAGCAGGAATATTAGCAGGATTTTGGTTTACAGAAGACTATATTACATTAATCTTCCCGGTTGTAGGGACGTTAGCTGGTGTGGTCTGGGCGAAGCTAAGCAGTAATCCTACCGCTAATCTAGAGAAACCACTCGCAGAACCTGTTCATGTACAAGACACGCTCACAACCGATCAACCTCTTGTGCCGACCCTTACAGAAGAACGTCCTGCCAATCGTCTATCTTCCTCTAGCCCTACACCTGTTGTGGAACAAGAAGCCGTACCGCCGATTTTTCAACCGGTGCTAGAATATTTAGCGGTATTAGAAGATATGGTCATCTCTGAAGGGCAGAAAGACAATCTGGATAATGAGATTGTTGAAAAGTCCTGTTCGTTGTTTTTACGATTACAACGCGTATTGCCGATGCTAGGTGAGCTTCATAATGATGAGATCAACCATACGGTAAAACGACTGGTGCTGAAAGATTTAAACAGTATCATTAATCCCTTTTTGCGACTCAGTGGTGAAGCCAAGTCCAAAAATAGACGTGTATTACTCGATGGTATTCGAGATGTAGATAGCCGAATTACACATATCGTCAAAACGATAGAACATAAAGACTTGATGGAGTTACAGACAAGGGCAGAACTTCTTCACCAACGCTACTCCTGATTGACGGTACAATATCTATTTCAGTATGAAGAAGATGTTTATTGATAATAAGGAGGAAGAACTTATGGCAAGTCAACCTATTACTTTAAAAAAAGAAGACGAACACAAAGTCATGCAAGAAGCATCTATGATTATTCAGCGGGTATCGCAAGCGGATCAGATGCAGTTAGATACACTGATGGATGAAGTGGGTAAGCTCGGTATGCAGACGCAAGAGCGCGCAGGACAGACGTTACAGATGCTAGACCGTCCGGTCAATGATCTTATGAGCGGCAAGTCCAAAGAAGTGTCTAACTTGATCCTATCGCTTCGTAACGAGTGTGAAGAATTACAGCAAAGTAAAAACGTAGGATTATTTGGTAAATTGTTGCGTAAATCTCCTATCAAAAATTATGTATACAAATACCAGTCTGTCAAAACAAATGTAGACGCGATCGTAATCGGACTTCGAGATGGTAAAGATAATCTGGAAGAAAATATGATCAGTATGCGTACACTCAAACGCAATTCATTAGAAGAAATTTATCAACTCCAATATAAGATTGAGATGGGTAACAAGCTTAAAGATTTATTTGAAGCTGAAATTCAGAAGCCTGAAAATGCTCCTCGCAAAGTATACTTAGAACGGGGTCTACGTAAAGTGGTCACTCGTATTCAATCCATGACTGAAAATATTATGCTGTTTAATCAAGCGATTGCTGCAACCGATATTGTGAATGATACGAATGACAAATTGATTGATTCGGTCAATGATTCGGTCTACAAAGCCGCGAACTTGATCAAAATTTCAGCGATGATTGCGCTGGCGATCGAAGATCAAGAACGTGTAGCGAATGCAGTAGAAAGTGTAAATCAGACGATCGAAGATCAATTCAAGCGCAATGCTGAAATGCTCAAAGTGAATAGTGAACGTTCGGCTGAACTACTCAAAAAGCCTGCAATGTCATTGGATTCAGTCAATCAAGCGATCAATGATCTGATGTCTGCACTGGATAACTCGGAACAATCGAACCGTGATATTATTGCAAGCTGTAAAGATTATACGGTCAAATTATCCGGTATTAACGATATGATGACCAAGCGTCTAGGCTTAGATAGTGCAGATGTTAACAAAGATCCGATCGCTTCGATCACAGGCTCTCCATCCAATTCATTACCGTCTTCCAATACGGCTTCATCGCCTGCACGTGATCCATTATCTGATTTGTTAAAATAAAAAAAGTCACTGAGAACAGTATCCCTTTATAGAGGAAACTGTTCTTTTTTTGTTTGTATGGCATCACTAATTATTACGCTAATTACTCATGGGTGATTTGGTATGTAAGGGCTTTCTTTTAGAAATAGTTTGTTTTAATATAACAATGAGGTACGAAAAGAAACACAAAATAAAATGAAATAACCTTCCAATATTCAATAAAATAACGATAAACTTAAAGGAGATATAATAATATGGAACAGACTCAGAAACACCCATTTCAAGATCATACGCTAGATATTGATACACGTGTACACGATTTGGTATCTCGCTTGAACGATGAAGAAAAAATTGAATCCATGTTGCAATATCAGCCTGCTGTTGAACGTCTAGGTCTAGGCGGATATAAACACGGTACAGAAGCGGCACATGGAATCGCATGGCTAGGTGAAGCTACCTTTTTCCCGCAACCTACAGGATTAGCTTGTACTTGGGATGCTGAATTGATGAAAAAAATCGGTAATGTAATCTCAGATGAAGCGCGTGTAGTCTACAAACGCAATCCAGAAGTGAATGGTCTAACGTTGTGGGCACCGACGGTAGATATGGAACGTGATCCACGTTGGGGACGTAACGAAGAAGCTTATGGAGAAGATCCTAAGTTAACAGGAGAATTAACCAGTCATTTAGTG
The DNA here is from genome assembly GCF_001721045.1 of Paenibacillus nuruki. Classification (GTDB taxonomy): domain Bacteria; phylum Bacillota; class Bacilli; order Paenibacillales; family Paenibacillaceae; genus Saccharibacillus; species Saccharibacillus nuruki. Next base: position 84,299 of record NZ_MDER01000039.1, read on the forward strand.
CAAGGTATTCAAGGAGATCATCCTACATATCTCAAAGCTGTAGCTACGTTAAAGCATTTTCTTGGCAATAATAATGAAGTGGAACGGGGCAGTGGTTCTTCCAGTATCGATCCACGGAATATGCGTGAATATTATCTAAAAGCATTTGAACAGCCTTTTGTAGAAGGCGGAGCAAAGTCGATGATGACGGCTTATAATTCGATCAATGGAACGCCAGCTATTTTACATCCACTGGTGAATGAAGTGGTTAAAGGCGAATGGGGAATGGACGGATTTATCGTTAGCGATGCAGGCGATGTGATGGGTATCAAAAATGATCATCATTATTATGACTCTCATACCCCGGGTGTTGCCGAATCGGTCAAAGCAGGAATAGATAGTATTACTGATGATCCTGAATTATCCAAAACAGCTTTGCGTGAAGCTTTGGCGAATGGTCAGCTTACATTTGAAGATATCGATCAAGCATTATTTAACACATTCCGTGTTCGTTTTCTGCTTGGTGAATTCGATCCTGCGGAATTGAATCCATATGTTCATATCGGCGAAGAAGCTATGATGACCGCAGAAGCCAAAGCATTATCCCTTGAAGCTTCACGTAAGTCGATCGTACTCCTCAAAAATGACAATCAGACATTACCATTATCCAAAACAGCAACTGGAAGTGTAGCTGTGATCGGTGAACTGGGAAATGCAGTCTATCGTGATTGGTACTCTGGTACATTACCTTATGCCGTTACTGCACTTGAAGGTATTCAACAGAAAGTGAATAGCAAAGTATCATATCAAGATGGTAATGATCGAATTACTTTAACGTCGACAGCAACAGGAGCATCATTGTCGATCCAACCTGATCCTGTACAAGAGTCTGTAACAGCTTCAGTCACATCAGCTAATCCTAATGATATTCAATCGAACAAACCGATTACAGGTGTACTCAGTGCTGCTAGCGAGTCTACAACAGAGCAGACTGTATTCGAATTGTCTGATTGGGGATTCGGCAGTTATACGCTACGTGCTCCTAATCATAAATATTGGACAAGCAATGATGATCAAGGCATCGTGACAGCTTCTGCTGATGAAGCGTACGGTTGGTTTGTAAAAGAAGTATTTGGACTTCAACCTCAAGCGAATGGAACGACAGCCATAACAACCTGGAATGGTAAAACCGTTTCGGTCAATCCGACTTCCGGGCAATTAACGATCATAGACACACCGGAATCGCTAGACGAACATGCTTCTTTTGAAAAAATAATCGTTGAAAATGGATTAGAGCAAGCAATCGCAGCAGCCAAAGAAGCAGAAACAGCTATCGTATTTATCGGCAACAATCCATTGATTAATGGTAAAGAAGAGATTGATCGTCCAAGCTTAGAATTAGCGGCATCCCAACTCCATATGGTACAAGAAGTATACAAAGCGAATCCTAATACCGTAGTCGTAGTGGTGGGAAGTTATCCATTTGCGATGGAGTGGGTAGAAGAACATATTCCTGCGATTATCTATTTATCTCATGTAGGGCAAGAATTAGGAAATGCGGTAGCTGATGTATTATACGGAGATTATGCTCCAGCAGGTCGCCTGAATATGACATGGTATCGTTCAGAAGAACAACTGAGTGATATTCGAGATTATGATATTATCCGCACAGGTAGAACATATCAGTATTTTGAAGGAGATGTATTGTATCCGTTCGGTCATGGGTTAACGTATGGGACGTTCCAATATAGTGATATTCAAGTGGTCTCGTCTGAATTAGAAGTGGACGAAGTGATCGAATTATCGGTACAGGTCAAAAATATCAGCGCTATGGGTAGCGAAGAAGTGGTGCAATTGTATACACATGTTGATCATTCGCGTGTGAAGCGTCCAATCAAAACGTTGCAAGCCTTCCGCCGTATACATCTAGCAGCTGGAACATCACAGACCGTGCATTTTACGATACCTGTGAAAGAACTATCATTCTGGGATGTAACACGTGATCTGTATTGTGTAGAAGCAGGTACGTATACATTGATGATCGGACGTTCTTCAGCAGATATTGCTCAGCAGATGAGTATCAAAGTCAATGGAGAAGTGATTCCTGCGCGTGATCTCACGGTTAATACACAAGCTGTGAATTACGATAACTATCATCATGTACAGCTGGGCGAATCCAAAGAAGGAGGAGCAGTCATCGAAGCGATCACAGATGAGGCATGGATACTTTTTCAAGATGTCGATTTTGGTACAGGTGTAGAACACGTTGAGGTTCGAATGGCGACGACCCAAGATCAAGCGAAGATAGAGATTGCATTGGATCAGGTAGATCAAGCAAGTGTAGGTGCTATTGTGCTTGCGAGTGCATCTGGAGAACAGCATTGGAGTACAGAGCAGACATCTATCACAGGTGTGACTGGAAAACATGATGTCTACCTCAAACTTTCAAAAGGTGTGCGCATCTCTACATTCCAATTCGGAGCATCCTCTGAATAATATCGTGAGCCATGATCGACACAAGTAGTTAACGTGGCATCTGATTAAATTGATAAATCGGTAGTTCAGCAACGACAACAAGTGCAATCACCACGACGACAATAATAACACCTGCAAAAATAAAGCGATCAGCCATAAGACCACCTCCACATGGTTAAGAAATAGATTAAAATTTATTAGATTTCATTACTCAGACGGATATCGTTCTTGATTATAAGACGAACGATATCCGTTATTTGTATCTTTTGGATCAACGTTGAATATAATAAGCCAGGATATAAAGGAAATAAATATGAGCAGGGTAGAATAGATAGAAGAAATATTTCATACTACGTCCTTTTTCACCGTTGTAGAGAGAAAGTGGAATGACAGCGAAGATCATTAACCATTGAAAATTAGTATCCAAATCTAGTAGAGAAGCACCGGATAGCAAGCCTATCATCAGCGAAAATAAAATGAAAAAAATTATTTGCCCGATACGATATTTGCGTAATACATAGAACATGACGCCAAGTAAAATAAAGAAGTACCCACCTTCAACCAATATAGGTATAGGTAATACATACATGATATAAAGACTCCATGAAGAAATATGTTCTTGCGATAATAGACTAATCGCTACAAAACTCAAAAGAACAGGAATCATCATCAGTCCTATTGTACCTAGCATATTCCACCAGTGATGATGCCTGATACTTTGGATCAATCGATCAATCATCAGCATATAAAGCACCGCTAGAAATAACGTTCCAAAAATATTATTGATCAGCATATGGTCTGAAGGGAAAGTAGTTTGCAATCCTTGACTTACAATATTCATCCCAACAAATCCAATATACAAATGCAGTAAATACTTGAACCGATTACGCGTATAATGAAATCCTTCTGCACTTAAAAACAAAAAAATAGGCGCAACAATTCGACCTAGCCATGTAAACCACATCGGTATTCCATCGATATAGAAAAATTGATGCACATGATCAAAAACCATGAATAATATTCCCAGTAATTTAAGCTGAAAATGATTCAACGTTATTCCTTTACGAAGTGTGAGCATAGACAATATCAGTCACCGTCCTTTAATAGATGACTCAAGCATAAAGGACAGACGTAGATCCAAACTATCGATTTACCTTAAACTTTCCTTACATACCGTTTAAGGTTCTGTTCGTATGTATAGAAGATATAGACATAAAAAAAGACGCTTCATCCGAAGCGTCCCATAATATAATCTTGAGTGGATTGTTGTGTTGGATTGGTGAAGATCGTATCCGTTTCTCCGTGTTCCATCAATTTACCTAAGTAGAAGTAAGCTGTATAATTCGATACTCGTGCTGCTTGTTGCATATTGTGAGTTACGATAACGATACGCAATTCATCTTTGAGTTCACTGATCAATTCTTCTACTTTACCTGTCGATACAGGATCAAGTGCAGAAGCCGGTTCATCCAATAACAAAATCTGTGGTGTAACCGATAATGCACGTGCGATACAAAGACGTTGTTGCTGTCCACCAGACAAAGAAAGCGCAGATTCTTTTAACCGATCTTTCACTTCATCCCATAGTGCAGCTTTGCGTAGGCTAGACTCTACGATTTCATCCAGTTGTTTACGGTTTTTGGTGCCATAATAACGTGGACCAAATGCAATATTTTCATAGATCGATTTGAAAAATGGGTTAGGACGTTGCCATACCATACCAATCCGTTGACGAAGCTTGATCACATCGGTAGAGGATGCAGTAAGATCAATCCCATCCATCCAGATATGCCCTGTTGTACGTGAACCTGCGATCTCATCATTCATTCGATTCAATGAACGAAGAAATGTAGATTTACCACAACCTGAAGGGCCGATCAGTGCAGTTACACTTTGTGCCGGGAACGACATACTTATATTTTTCACAGCTTGATACTCGCCATAATAGATACTTAAATCTTCTGTACTAAAAGGTAATGCCATTGAGAAATTCCTCCTTTAATTCACCCTACAAACCAGATCACATATTAACTCATTCGTCTTGAAGCTGTCATATAACGATAAAGAGTACGTCCCAAGAAACGTGCTAACAGATTGAAGATTAGCACCATGATTACAAGTACAGCCGAAGCACCTGCTGCGATCTGTGTAGCATCTGGAGCAATACCTTCACTGTTTACTTTCCAAATATATACCGCTAATGTCTCAGCTGGACGAAGAGGGTTAATTGGCGAACGTGGGCTAAATGGGTTCCAGTTCGTAAAGTCTAGTGGTGGAGTACTCATCCCTGCTGTGAAAAGCAAAGCTGCTGCTTCACCAAATACACGACCTGACGCTAAAATCGTACCTGTAATAAGAGACGGAATCGCTACAGGCAACATAATCGAAGTGATGATTTTCCACTTGGACAGACCCAGTGCAAGCCCTGCTTCTTTTTGCTCTTTCGGTACACCTGCAAAAGCTTGCTCCGTAATCCGTACCATCAACGGTAAATTAAAGATCGTTAGTGCAAGTGCACCGGATAGTAAGGAGAAACCAAGATTGAATGTATTTACAAGTAATAATAATCCGAACAAACCGATAACGATCGAAGGGAATGAAGATAATACTTCAACCACTAGACGGATAAAGTTAGTTAGTTTACCTGGCTTTGCATATTCAGACATGTAAATACCTGCTCCAAGACCTAAAGGAACGGTAATTAGCATCGTTAAGAATAATAGGAATAATGAGTTGAATAATTGAGGCCCTATTCCGCCGCCAGCACGCATCGTCTGTGGAACAGAGGTTAAGAAGTTCCAACTGATATGCCCTAGACCACGGAATAAAATAAAACCAAGTAATCCAAGAAGAATCGCTACAATCGCCATAGCAAAAGTAACGATGAGCACAGTAGCCAGTTTATCTGTAGCTTTCGCGCGTTTTCTAGCTTTTTGATTGACTTTTACTGTGCTCATAACCGGTTTCTCCTTTCAAGTAGACGAATAATCAAGACGAAGACAAATGTCATCAACATCAAGACAAGCGCCATACTCCACAACGCATTATTTTGAATCGATCCCATCGCTGTGTTACCCATACCCAGTGTAATTACGCTGGTTAGAGTTGAAGCAGATTCCAGTAAGGACGTAGGGATATGTGGTGAGTTACCGATAACCATCTGTACAGCCAAAGCTTCACCAAAAGCGCGAGCCATACCCAGTACAATACCAGTTAACAATGCAGGCATAACCGTTGGTAAAACAACACGGTAAATCGTTTGCCAGCGTGTAGCACCTAGTGCATAAGAAGCTTCACGTAATCCGCGTGGCAGAGAAGCGAGAGCATCCGCAGCAACACTCGTAATGGTTGGCAAAATCATAATCGACAATACCAGTGCTCCTGCGCCAATCCCAATTCCTTGCCCGCCTACATGTTCACGTAGAAACGGTACAATAACACTTAAACCGATAAATCCGTATACAACTGAAGGAATACCTGATAACAATTCGATCGCTGGCTGAAGGATACGTTTCCCAAAGCTAGGCACAATCTCTGTCATAAATAAAGCTGCCGAGATACTCAGTGGACTAGCGATCAATGCCGCTAACAGAGTAACCATAAATGAACCTGTAATAAACGGTAATGCTCCAAAAGAAGGAGTGTCTGCTTGAGGATTCCAGTTCGTACCCAAGAAGAACTCTTTAAGACTTACGCCGTTGACTGCAAAGGTAGCCACACCTTTAGATGTTACAAAATAAACAATAGATATAATAACAGCAATCAGAAATACGACACAGATAGACGTGTAGATTCTACCGATCCAGTCTTCTACGCGATGCTTTTCCATAGGCCAGGCGCGCCTCCGTGCTTCTCTTGGAGTTGTGTTGGATTGCTCCATACGTTAAAACCTCTTTTCTTAAACTTAAATGGTAATGATTAGAAAATTTTGTGCTATATTAAACGTGAAAAGAGAGGCGGATAGTCCGCCTCTTCCAGCTATTGCCTTGGAAACGTAAGTTTCCTCTTTTCACAGAATGTTTCATTCATTACTTCGTGATCTTACCTTCAACATCACGTTTTACTTGCATACCAGAGATAGAGATATATCCAAGGTCTTTAACATCACCGTTCTGTACTTCGTCAGTCAACATGTAATCAAGCAAAGCTTTAGTTGCTGCATCAGGCTCGCCTTTTGTATACATGTGCTCGTAAGCCCAGACAGGATATTTACCACTTTCAACATTTTCAACACTAGCATCTACACCATCATATTGAATAGCTTTAAGGCTATCATCAAGGTAAGAAAGAGCTAGGTAACCAATTGCACCAGGTGTTTCAGTTACTAATTTCTTAACTGTACCTGAAGAATCTTCTTGAATCGAACCCGCTAAATCTTCTACTTTTTGACCCAAAGCAAATTTCTCATAAGTTGCACGAGTACCGGAGCTACTTGGACGGTTAACGATAACGATCGCTTGATCTTTACCACCAACATCTTTCCAGTTTTTCACTTTACCTGTGAAGATATCAACCAATTGTTGTTTTGTTAAGTTCGTTACACCAGCTGCTTCGTTAGCTACTGTTGCAATTGCTACAACTGCTACTTGGTGATCAACCAATTCTTTTGCTTTATCAGCATCTAATTTTTCTTCTGCAAATACATCAGAGTTACCAATGTTTGCTTGACCTTCGGATACTTGAGTTAAACCTGTACCACTACCGCCACCTTGTACTTGAACGGAGACGTTAGCATATTTTGAATCTGCCATGAATTTCTGAGCGACTTGATCAACCAATGGTTGCAATGCAGTCGATCCTACAGCAAGCACGGACCCGCTAAGTTCTGTACCTGTGGAAGCTTCTCCTGTAGTACCAGTTGTTGACCCTGACCCTGTAGTACCTGTGTTAGAACCACAAGCAGCAAGCACAAGAATCATCGTCAGTGTAAATAATAAAATTGGCAGTTTTCTAGACATCGTTTAAATCTCCTCCCCCTAATTAAAGGACCATACGTTTATGTTTTTTTTGACTACTCACTTATTGTAGGGTGGCAATGTTAGGTGTAAGTCCGAGTTTTGTAAACTCTGTATTAAAATTATAATGAATAATGTATTCCATACTTCGATCACATTTGAAATGTTTTGCAATTATAATCAGCAGAGTAGAGAGAATAGAGCAAAGTCAGGAGAGTCAAGATGAATATTTGGAAATTTTCAGCGCTGATTGTGTTAACCACTTTTTTGATGGGTTCTTCATTTGCAGTCGGAAAAATAGGGCTACATTACGCTTCACCGCTTTTTTTGGTGGGTTTACGGTTTGTATTAGCAGGAATCATTATGGTAGGAATTGTGCTGGTATTGCGAAGACCTCATCCTCAAAGCCCTACGATTTGGCTGAAAATGGGGCTGATTGGTGCTTTGCAGACAGCAGGGGTAATGGGTTGTGTATTTATAAGTCTACGCACAATTACTGCGGGTGAGTCGTCGATCTTAACTTTTACTAATCCATTATTAGTCGTTGTACTGGGTACGATCTTCATGGGTATGCGGTACAAATGGTATCAGTGGATCGGTGTTGTATTGGGCGTGATCGGTGTGAGCATTACTGTTGGCGCGCAGATTGAATGGAAAATAGGCATTGTATTCGGGTTATGTTCAGCCGTATTCTGGGCGATGGCTACTTTGCTGGTGAAAAGGTGGGGGATGTTGTTCGATACATGGGTATTGTCTGCGTATCAGATGTTATGCGGAGGCATTATTTTACTACTACTGAGTCTACTATTAGAAGATCCTGTTTTTGTCTGGAATAAAGAGTCGATCTTGATCTTGCTATGGTTAAGTATTTTTTCTTCGATTGTTCAGTTTGCAGTCTGGTATTATGTCCTTCAACATGGCGATCCCGGTAAAACGAGTTCTTTTTTGTTTTTAGCTCCTTTTTTCGGCGTATTATCCGGCTGGTTATTGCTAGGAGAGACATTGTATCTTTCCAGTATTGTGGGAGGATTATTTATTATAGTAGGCATTTATCTGGTGAATCAGCAATTTCAATCTAAAAAGAGATCAGCAACGCTTATAAAATAGACGTTATCTATAGATCAGACTGTACGTTTTTTTGGATAGAAATCGTGTAGGATAAGCATTTCTAACGCAAACGTACAGTAGTATATCTATGATTTACAGATCAAATACATTTTTAAAACCTTGGGCACCCTGCTCTGTAACTTGAACAGCACGAATAGAAGGAACACGTACAATCCATCCAAGATCAAACAGTTGATGCATCAGTCCTTGTCCCAGAGCGCCTGCTAAATGATGTCGGCGTTCGCTCCAATCCAGACAGGCATGAGAAAAAGCACGTCGTTTGCGCTTGAGCATATACAAATCGAGACCGAAATGTGCAAAAAAGACTTCACCTTTAGCGGTAACGATAAATTCAGTCTCGCCTGTAGTGATATATTGATTCGCAAGCATTGCATCGGTCAGATCTACACCTAATTTGCCAGCTAGATGATCATAACAAGTACGGGCTTCACGTAACGATTGCACTTGACTGGATTGACGCAGCGAACGGACTTCTGGCGGAGAAGATAGGGTTAGAAAGGACTCCAAAATAGAAGCGATATCCTGATTCGCTAACTCATAATACCGATGCCGTCCATGCTTTTCAAAATTAATCAGTCGTCCTTCAATTAATTTGGATAAATGAAAACTAGCCGTTTGTGGCGTAATACCAGTCATCAATGCCAGTTCACTTGCTGTATGAAAACGTCCATCCATCAGACTGGTCAGTATCGTTGCTCGTGAAGGTTCTGCTAACAAAGAAGCGACTTCAGCGATATTGGGATTAATACTCATAACATCTTCCTTTCCGTATCAAAAAGGCAAAAAGAAGCGAATGTGCTAATGCTTCTTTTTGCCTTTTTTTATGCCTAAAGGTCTTCTTTAGTTCTTTCGGCTAGCTTGGTAATAACCTCAATATCTTGATCTGTTAGTTGTTCAAAAAAATGTTTGCGTATCGCTTTGAACAGAAAAGGACGCGCATTATCCAGTGCTAATTTGCCTTCAGATGTAATCTCAACTTGAACACCACGATCGGTATCAAGCGGATTTCGTACCACTAACTCACGTTTTTCCATACGTTTTAGATGATGAGACAACCGACTTTTATCCCAATCCATAGAATCGGCGAGTTCTTGTTGACGAAGTTTGCCTTCTCCCAAAAGAATCAATCGATCCAGTATTCCAAAGTCACTTTCTGATAGCCCGGTGTGATCCGACATTTCTTTAACGACACGTCCGAAAATGGTATGAAAAGTACCTTTCCACATATGCCATATTTTCATTTCTTCTTGATTGATCTCGTGATTATCCATAAAAGTATAATAGCATGGTTGACACGTCAACTTCAACGTGTTAAATTGTATTCAGGTTGACGCGTCAACCTATAAAAATACATTTATCAGTACAAAGGAGATCCTCATGAATAATAAACAGGTTGCTTTGGTAAGTGGAGCGAATAAAGGAATTGGTCTTCAAATTGCAAAAGATCTGGTGGCTAAAGGGTTTACGGTACTGATCGGTTCACGTCAGTTGGAGAATGGTGAAACAGCTGCAAATAGCATAGGGAAGGATGCTCATGCGTTGCAATTGGATGTAACAGATGCTAATTCCGTTACAGCCGCTGCCGAGCATATCCAGCGTGAGTATGGTCGCCTTGATGTGTTGATTAACAATGCAGGTATCTCCCACCCGGGCAAAGCAGATGGGGCTTTTCCAGCAAGTGTGCAATCCGGTCTGTTGACGGTAGCACCGATTGAAGATATTCGGGTGGTATTTGAAACGAATGTATTCGGTGTGATTGCTCTGACGCAAGCGATGTTGCCACTTCTCCATCAAGCACCAGCAGGACGGATTGTGAATATCGGTAGCTCTGGCGGATCGCTAACATGGAATTCCAATCCAGACAATCCGCATCGAGCCATGTTCGGCACGTATTCTGCTTCCAAATCAGCACTTCATGCGGTCACCCTTGCTTTTGCTTTCGCTTTGGAATCGACTCCGATTAAAGTGAATATTGCTTGTCCTGGATTCACCTCAACAGCACTGAATAACTTTGCAGGTACACGTAGTGTAGAAGAAGGCGCTCGTGAAGCTGTTCGTCTTGCGCTTATTGGAGCAGATGGTCCCACAGGAACATTTTCAGATGAGAATGGTGTAGTAGCCTGGTAAATAGTCTAGGAATATTATTTCAATCGTTCATTAGATGAGGAGAATAAGATTATGCATGTTTTTGTCACAGGAGCTACAGGATATATCGGTTCTGCTGTTGTTCGTGAGCTTATTGCTGCTGGTCATACGGTCGTTGGTCTGGCTCGCTCAGATCGGAGTGCTCAATTATTAAAAGAAGCTGGTGCTGAAGCGTATCAGGGAGATATTGATCAGGCAGATCGTCTACAACAAGGAGTGGCTAGTGCAGACGGCGTCATTCATTTAGCGTTTAAACATGATTTTTCAGATTTTGAAGGTGCCCTTGCAACAGATCTACAAGTGATTGAAGCGATAGGAGCGGTACTTGAAGGCTCTGGCAAGCCATTTGTGACCACAGCTCATTTTAACGGAAATGCTTCTGAAAATGTTGCTTTATCATTAGCGAAACGTGGAGTGCGCACATCGATTATCGAACTTTGCCCTTCTGTTCATGGTGAAGGAGATACTGGCTTTATACCACAGCTTATTGAGATTGCTAGAACCAAAGGGGTTTCAGCTTATATCGCAGAAGGCAATAATCGTTGGCCTGCTGTACACAGACTGGATGCAGCTCATTTATACCGGCTTGCTTTAGAACAGGCTGAAGCAGGTTCGCGGTTAGATGGGGTAGGCGACGAAGGAATAGCTTTTCGAGAGATAGCCACTATAATTGGCAAACATTTGGATTTGCCTGTAGTGAGTATTGCACAGGAAGAAGCACAAGATCACTTTGGTTTTCTTGGAGCGCTTGCGGGTTTGGATATTCCTCGCTCTAGTCAATCCACTCAAAAAACCTTAGGATGGCAACCGACACATCCTTCATTACTTGAAGATCTAGAACAAGGACATTACTTTACATCATAAAATAGATAACCTGTATATACGATAGAGCCCTTTTTGACAATCAAAAAACCCCTTCTATTTAACATAGAGGGGCTTTTTGGTATTGAAATGTATAAATTACAATTAGCTTGTATGTGAGTTTTTGAAGCCTTGAATTTCGCCTTTAACTTCTTGAGTTGCAGATTGAGCTTCATCTTTCAAATCTTTAACACCATCTAAAGATTCTTTAACCATACCCACAACTTCTTGACCTTTTTCAGCAAGAACATGTCCACGTTCGTTCAACATTGGAGCGTTCTCAACAACAAGGTCAGTCAATTCTGCTACACGAGTACGAATTTTTTCACCTTGTGGAGTAGAGAATAGAAGTGCTGTTCCTGCACCAATTAATGCCCCAGCAATTGCACCTGTAATAATTGATTTTGTAGATTCGTTATCCATAATAGTCGACCCCTTATCTTAGCAATTTAGTATTTACTGTATTATTACCCAGCCAGAAGAATATTACACTCATTCTTCAGAATAATTCATAGAAATAAGATCATAATAAATAATACTTGCAAATACATAGATATCTATGTAATATAAAATTATGTTAAATTACAACGCATGTGCAATCATTTCTAAAATTCGCGACGACGTTAACAAGCTGATTATCACAGAGTTAGCAAAGAACAATATTACAGATGTTGTTCCTTCTCATGGAGATATCCTTTGCTTTTTGTACAGTGAAAAAGGTAGCTTATCTGTTAACACGCTAGCACAGAAAGTGCATCGTACTCAACCAACCGTTACCGTACTGGTCAACAAACTTGAGAAGTTAGGTTATGTAAAGCGTCTCAAAGATGATGAAGATCAGCGCATAACGATGGTTCATTTAACAGATAAAGGATGGGAATTAGAGCCTATCTTCAATCAAGTATCTGAAGCTATCAATCATAAAGTCTATGGTCGTCTAAGTGAACAGGAACAAGAACAATTTGAGTATTTATTAGAACGCGTGTACTCAGGGCTTTGAGATGGTGAGAGCCTTTTTTTATAAAAATATATAGATATCTATCTAATAAGGAGAATGTCATTCATGAAACATTTAATCGTATTTGCTCATCCCCATCAAGAAGGTACTAATCAAGCTATTTTGAAAAGAATGGTACACACCTTAGAAAAGCAAGGGCATGAAGTAGTTGTTCGTGATCTATATGCACTTAATTTCCAACCAGTATTAACAGAAGCAGACACAGAAGCGATGAAAGTTGGTAATACACCAGCAGATATCAAAGCTGAGCAAGAATACATTACTGCGGCTGACGCAATTACCTTCATTTATCCGATCTGGTGGACAGGTCTTCCTGCAATTTTGAAAGGCTATGTAGATCGCGTGTTTGCTTACGGATTTGCTTATGGTTACGGAGAAACAGGCGTTGCTCAATTGCTTACTGGTAAAAAAGGTCTTATTATTAACACACATGGTCAGACGAATGAAATCTATGATCAAGTGGGTATGACCGATGGTCTCAAAATCACATCAACAACAGGAATCTTTGGCTTTGTAGGTATTGAAAGTGTAGGGCATTTGATCTTCGGTAGCGCGCCTTATGCGGATGAAGCTCAATTGGAAAATGTATTGCGTCAGGTCGAAGAAACAGTAACGACTGCGTTTAATTCATAAAATGCTTTCTATACTATAGTAGGAAAAAACAAAAAACGAGCTCCTGATGCAACAGGATGCTCGTTTTTTGTCTTTTATGATGGGATTACAATTTGAAAATAGAATCTTTATTCGGTTTGTTCGGATTATCTTCGAAATTATGATTCATTTTATCTTTCAAATACATACCATAGATATGCACGATCCCAATCTTCACAACCATATACAATGGAATAACAAGCAACATTCCCAGAATACCACCCATGTCTCCACCTACTAATAAGAGCACAACAATTGTAAATGGATGAATATCCAACTGCTTCCCGAAAATAATCGGCTCAAGCAAGTTATTTTGGATCATTTGCGCAATAATCACGATCACGATTGCCCAGATTCCCATAGCAGGGGATTCGATCAAACCCACAATCGCTACTGGAACAGCAGACAAAATGGCACCGATATAAGGAATAAAGTTTAAGAAGAAAGCTAAAAATACAAGTAATAATGAATATGGTAGATCAATAATCAAGAAACCAATATACAGAAGCACACATAGTGCCAAGTTAACCAGTACTCGACCTGCAATAAAGCTACTTAATGAATCATCCATTTCATCCAACATCGCTTTTCCATCTTCTTTATGACCAGCTGGAAAAAGTTTGAGCAATTGAGGTGACAACCGTTTGTCATCTTTAAGCAAGTAGTACAACATGATAGGAACAGTAGCCACAACAAGTACAAAGTTAGAAATAAAGGAGAACATACTTGAAATATGAACAGATAACCAATCAAAGATCGTATTCAAATATTCTGTTAATTTAGCGATCAACTCTTGGTTGTTTTCAGCAGGGATATATTGCTGAATCGTTGGATTCTGTTGTAATAGCTGGATCTGCGTAATAATACTTTGTGTAAATCTAGGCGCATTTTCGATAAAACTTGAGACCTGATCTCGTAATGTCGGCCAGCCGATAATAGAAAAGATGGCTAAGACGATAATAACCGCCAGATACATCAATAAAATAGATAAAGAACGTTTTAACTTCTTTTTTTCTAAATAGTTAACGAGTGGACGTAGTGGATAGTATAGAAAAGCTGTGATCAACAGTGGAACGATGGTGAGGCTAATTAACGAAGCGATTGGGGTGAAAATAAAGTCAACTAGTGTTCCTAAATAGACAATCAAGAGTATAAGCGCAACCCCGGCACCTATACGGAAAAAGCGTCTTTGTAGCATAGATAAATCCTCCTTCAGAATCTTAAATGGCCAATATGTAGAATCTTTGTATATTCCCTATACACTCATACGTAAAAAGTAATGAGTTGGATGCATCAATGGAAGCTTTATGAAAGTTCTCATTTGGGTCTATCTTACTATATAAACCGCAATATGCTTGCTTAATCTCTGGAGAAAGGTAAAATAAAAAAGCAATCATTTGTAAGCGTTATTAATAACTACATATCCAAGGAGGCATATCTACAATGACAATGAATTATCGCAGATTAGGTGGTAGTGGCTTGAAAGTAAGTGAAATTAGCCTGGGCAGTTGGCTCACTTACGGAGGATATGTGGAAAAAGAAAATGCGGTTCAATCGATTCGTGAAGCTTATGATTTAGGGATTAACTTTTTTGATACTGCAAATGTCTATGAGCGTGGAGAAGCTGAAAAAGTGGTAGGTGCTACACTTAAAGACTATCCTCGTGAATCGTATGTACTGGCAACCAAAGTATTTGGCGATATGGGCGATGGACCGAACGACAAAGGGTTATCCCGCAAACATATTACCGAACAATGTCATGCCAGTCTTAAACGTCTAGGGCATGATTATATTGATCTTTATTATTGCCACCGCTTTTCCCCAGAGACACCGATCGAAGAAACATTACGTGCGCTCGATGATCTTGTTCGTCAGGGCAAAGTATTATATGTAGGTGTCAGTCAGTGGACAGCTGCTCAGATGCAAGCGGCGGTGGGTGTAGCAGATCGTTATTTGCTAGATCGTATTGTTGTCAATCAACCAGTCTATAATATGTTTAACCGTTATATAGAAGAAGAAGTGATTCCACTTGGTGAGAAATACGGTATTGGACAAGTTGTCTATTCACCGCTTGCTCAAGGATTATTGACAGGTAAATACACATCCAAAACCGATATTCCATCCGATAGCCGTGCGGCTAAACTCAAATGGGATGATGACCGCTTTAGCGACGAAAAACTATCTCAAATCGGACAATTGCAAAAAATCGCTGATGAAGCAGGGATACCTTTAACCCATCTAGCACTAGCATGGATCTTGCGTCAAAAAAATGTATCCAGCGCACTCGTTGGAGCCAGTCGTCCTGAACAAGTCAAACAAAACGCTAGCGCATCCGGCATCCAACTCACATCCGACGTCATCGAAGCCATCGAAAAAGTATTAACCGTCTAAAATAAACTCAATCTATAACCCTTTCAAGCCTTCCGCGTTATGGAAGGCTTTTTAGTTTAACTATATACATAACCACTACATTTTAATTTCAAATATCTCACCATTAAATAATTTCAAATATTCCTATATTCACCCGATAATATTAGTAAGAGGTAAGAGGTAAGAGGTAAGAGGTAAGAGGTAAGAGGTAAGAGGTAAGAGTGATGAAGATAATTTAAACTAATATCATCTTTAAAATTCCTACCCTGCTCCCCTCCCACCCAAGATTTCAGGTTTTGCCCTACATTCATTTCAATACCCAACGTGATATCCCACGCCAGCGGAGGCAATCATTATTCTGAAAGAGCGGAGCGTTCGCCTTTAGAACGTAATCCCCACCGCAAAGCGGTACATCAAGGGATTCCGTTCTACCAGCGACGACAAGAATAACGATTGCCGTAGCGTCACTTACCTAATACCGTCTAAATGCACCTCTTTAAGCCTCAAATCCGCCCAATTTATGATAATGATTCTCAGAATTGTCTGCAAAACTATTGACCATAATTTTAAATGGATTTATACTTATTCTAAAATCAAATTAAGGGAATGATCCAAATGAAAACAATCAACTTGACGACACAGCGCAAAGCTGTATATGAAATCGTCTGCGAAGCTGCGGATCACCCGACTGCTGCTGATGTTATGAATCGGTTAGTAGAGCGTGGTCATAATTTTGCATATGGGACGGTATATAACTCTTTAAGATATTTATCAGATAAAGATTTGATTCGCGAATTAAAATTAGGTGAAGCCGCAAGTCGTTATGATGGCAAAATGGATGATCACCAACACATCGTATGTGAAAACTGTGGAGCTGTAGATGAAGTGATGACAGACGCACCTGTAGAATGGTATGCAGCCGTAGCCGAAGAAACAGGATATGATGTACACCATGCTCATGTCGTATTTAGAGGAGTGTGCACAGAATGTCGAAACAAATCACGAAAATAATTGATAATGATTATCATTTAGGAACAACAGATACATTAATGAACTGGTCTGTAGCTGAACGCAATATGCGTAATGCAGCCGATCTTATCGCACATTCCTGCCCGATTACAAGACGAGTGGTTATTATCAGTCCAGCACCAAGCCGTGTACATGAATTAACACGTACACTATCAGATAGTTGCTTTGATGTTATGGTTTTTCACCGTTGGGAAAGTAATGGTGCAGGCGCAATCAGTGCTGATTTGTTTATATTTGATCTGATTTCTTCATCAGGTGCTCAAGATATTGAGTCTGCTAAGTTACAGTTTAGTGAGAAAAATTCTCATTTACCAACATTGTTCCTTGTGCGTGAAGATATGTTAACGACGGATCTGAACGAATGGGCAGAAGAAGAATTGTTAGTCTGGCCTGCACGTCCGCAAGAAGGACTGTATCATGTAGAACGTGTGATTCGTGCGGGAAGCAATCGCCCAGCGGCACCTGCAACAGGAGATACCGAACATCGCACTGTTTTCAAAGACCTATGGATCGATCGCAAAAAAATGACCGTTCATCGTGCACAACAGCGTATTGAACTCACCAAAACAGAGTATGATCTATTACTTATGCTGATCGAAAGCGAAGGCGGCGTATTGTCTCGTGAAGATTTGATGAGCGAAATTTGGGGCACTCAATTTTTTGGTGGTAGTAATGTTGTTGATGTTCATGTGAAAAGTCTACGTAAAAAAATCGGTGATAATGCTTCTGCACCGCAATATGTAGAAACTGTGCGTGGCGTAGGTTATCGATTGGCAGATTAAGGGAGCTCTTCATCATTTCTTCATCGAAGGCTCATAGGTAACTCATGAATGGTGGTAAGGATAGATGTTAGAATGAATCTAATCTTTTGGAATGAGTCTAATTATAAATTAGATTGATGACCATTTATGATGAGAGGATGATTTCTAACAATGACAAACAACGACCACCGTCTAACGACCAACCAGGGTGCACCTGTAGGGGACAATCAGAATTCCCGTACCGCAGGTCGTCGAGGACCTACTTTACTAGAAGATTATCATTTGCTAGAAAAAATCGCTCACTTTGACCGTGAACGTATTCCAGAACGTGTTGTTCATGCTCGTGGAGCAGGCGCTCATGGAGTGTTCCGTGTCGATCAAAGTATGAAGAAATACACCAAAGCTGAATTTTTACAAGAAGTGGGCACAGAAACACCTGTTTTTGTACGCTTTTCAACGGTTATTCATGGTGTAGGTTCACCCGAAACAGCACGCGATCCGCGCGGATTTGCTGTTAAATTTTATACCAAAGAAGGCAACTACGATATTGTAGGTAACCATTTGCCTGTATTCTTTATCCGTGATGCAATGAAATTCCCGGATATGGTTCACTCACTCAAGCCTGATCCGCAGACCAATTTACAAACACCAGCACGTTATTGGGACTTTATGACACTCACGCCTGAATCGACGCATATGATGACATGGTTATTTTCAGATCATGGTACACCAGCGAATTATCGTGAAATGGATGGATTCAGTGTTCATGCGTTCAAATGGATTAATGCTGAGGGTAAAGTGACTTATATTAAATACAAATGGGAAACAGCACAAGGTGTACGTACTTTCACGGCTGACGATGCTGAAAAGCAACAAGGTAAAGACTTCAATCATGCCACCCGTGATCTGTTTGAACATATTGAAAAAGGCGAGTTCCCGGAATGGACATTGAAAGTCCAATTTATTGAGCCCAAAGATATCGATAATTATGCATTTGATCCGCTAGATCCAACGAAAGTATGGCCTGAAGATCAATTTCCTTTGCATACGGTCGGAACGATGACACTCAATCGCAATCCAGATAACTTTTTCGCTGAAGTCGAACAATCTGCTTTTTCACCAAGTGCTTTGGTTCCAGGGATTGAGCCTTCTGAAGATAAATTACTTCAAGGTCGTCTGTTCTCTTACCCAGATACACAACGTCACCGTCTAGGAACCAATTATCTTCAAATTCCAATTAATTGTCCGTATGCACCTGTTCGTAACCAGCAACGAGATGGACAAATGAACATCAAGCAAGATACATCTACGTATAATTACGAGCCGAATAGCTATACCGATGGCCCTACAGAAGATCCGCATTACCGTGATTCTGAAGTAGAATTGGAACAAGGACATGTGACCCGTCAGAAAATTGCCAAAACCGATGATTTTGCTCAAGCAGGAGATCAATATCGTTCATATACTGCTCAAGAAAAAGAGAATTTATTGCAAAATTTGGTTAATGATTTAAAAGAGGTTAAAAAAGATACTCAATTGCTGGCAATCTGTAACTTTATCCGTGCTGACCGTGAATATGGTATGCGTCTAGCACAAGGATTAGGCATTGATATCAGTGAATTTATGGGACAAATGAGATCGTAATCATCACTTGCAACAAATGACAAATGATTGACTTGAGATATTCAGCGTTCCGCTTTATATTAAAGGGGTATCGTTAGTTGAAATGAAGCAGAACGCTTTTATATATAAGCTGTGAATAGAGACCTTAATCGTTCTCAAAAAAAGATAGCTTAGTAGGATAAGGTCACTATTGACCGCAGTTATGACGAAGGAGCGCTACAAATTCATGTGTGCGCTCCTTTGTATACTCTAAAAAAGGGGTGATGAAAGGCAAAAGGGGTCTGTTCGTATGAATACAGTGTAGGAAGATCAACAGATGGGTGCTTACTATTCCAGAAGATTGAAGGAGATGTGAGTCATGAGAAAATCATGGAGCGTTGGCATGATAGGTGTGTTGTTCATCTTTGTTGTCGTAACGTCCAGTTCGTTCGTTGCACCTGCATTTGCTGCCACTGAAAATGGATCTTATACTGTTGTGACTCCTGATATTCTAACCAAGCGACCAACCACAGACATTTTACCTGCTGATTTCCCGATTCCCGATGATGCCGTGATCGATACGTCTCAACAAACGTATATTGAAGGACAACATAGTATTTTGCTTGTTTTTCATACGAAAAGTAGTATGGAGACTCTTGCCAAAACGTATGACGAATACTTCCGTATTGTGAATATGGATCAAGCGATTCAGACGTTAAATGAACAGCAATTGAGCGTACAAGGAACAGAACCGGTTACAGCTCAACAATGGTCATTAACTGGTGCACCTACTGCCTCCAAAGATACAGTAGAAGTAACGGTGAAAGTGATGAAACATCAATAAAGATAGATGATCAATCGAAATGAAAACGATAGGAATGAATACAATCAAATGAATAGTATAAATAATAAAAAGATGTAACTTCCTTTTTGAGCGAAGTCACATCTTTTTGTTGTATAAGCGTATATTGATTTGAAATACTTAAAATACGTATCTACTTATTTCTCTGACCAGCTTACTGTCAATTCTACAACATCTTTGCCTGTTTTAGCGCCGCCAATAATCGACCAGACTTGTTTAGTTTTAGGATCGGTTCCTTGAATGATAAGGTTTTTCTCATCAATTGTGGATGTTGCATCAGTAAGAGATTTGGCATCAAAATATTGTTTGTAGGTTTGGGATAGAGTCTCCATACTTCCTTTAGTAGTAAAGATAAGTAAAACCGATTTTTTACCTTTGTTTTCTTCTTGATGAGATGTGGAGATGACCGCATCATCGGGAATCGGGAAGTCTGTCGGTAAGTAAGTAGGACGTTTTTCTACACTATCTGCTGCAATCGGTCCTTTTTCTGTCAGTGATCCTGAATTGGTTGCAGTATCATTACTTTCCGTCGCAGGCTCGGTTGCTTCAGTGGAAGAATCAGTCGTCGAAGCAGGTTCAGTGGTCATATCTGAAGATTCTGTATCTGTTGTCCCAGGTGTTGCCGGTTCTGTATTCGTCGTATCGGTTGTATTATTCGTTTCCGGAGTGCTCTCAGTTGAAGGATTAGCGGGTGCAGATGCGTTACTACAAGCACTTACGATGACGACAAGTAACATTCCAGTCAAGAATAGACTCCATATTTTTTTCATTCATCATGCCCTCATTTCTAAATAGATTATAGACCTACTCGCTTGTGGCTATACAGCTATTGCTTGTTATTCCAGTTCAATTATAACATGACCTTTACATAAAGAGTATTTATGACAGTGGCTTATCAGAAGAGCTATAGATAAGATCATGATTTCCAAAAAAATAGCTTCGCAAAACGATATTAATCTGGTATTATTTGTATAATGTATCCTTATATAGAGGAAATGCAGAAAAAAGAATCAATTCCACTCTAAAAGGTAGACGTTTGACGCGTGCTACAGAGATACACTACTATATGTAGTGAGGTGGCATAAGGATATGAAAATACAAAATTTTAAAGTAGGCGCAACAGGAATGGATCGCTTTTTCGGTCCACTGGAAGCTCAAGTCATGAATATTCTATGGGATATGGATCACCCCATGACGATTAAAGAAGTTCTAGCTTCACTTCAGACAACCAAAACACTTAGTTTTAATACCATTATGACGGTGATGAACCGCTTGGTTGAAAAAGGAGCTTTAACGAAAACGGGAGAAAGTCGAAGTTTTCATTATGAGCCTTCTGAAAGTCGAGAGCAATTTTTGAACAATCAGTCCAGGGAATTGACGCATGAATTGATGGAAGAATTCGGGTCACTCGCCGTAAATCATATGGTAGATGTGCTGGAGGAAGTAGATCCTCAACTTATTCGCGCCTTGGAGGATAAAATCAAACAATGGAAAAAAGAAACGTAAATCACTGGCAACGTCGTTCAAGAAGATTGCTTCATACCGGGCTATTGCTATCTTTATTTACGATA
The DNA here is from genome assembly GCF_001721045.1 of Paenibacillus nuruki. GTDB lineage: Bacteria > Bacillota > Bacilli > Paenibacillales > Paenibacillaceae > Saccharibacillus > Saccharibacillus nuruki. The sequence goes on from NZ_MDER01000039.1 coordinate 105,706, forward strand.
GGGCTTATGTTTATTTATGCTCTCCATGCGATATTTGGCTGGAATATTCCTTTTGATCTGCTACGTATCTGTAACCGTTGGATGGAAGCTCAAGGTTGGTTTTCAGTAGCGCATGTACTCAGAGGTCTTGTTCTTTGTACATTTGTCTTATATATCGGCTACGGGTTAGATCAATGGCTAGGATCGCACCGAGCATATCGTTATTTTCAGTCGCTACAAGATGAAGAACAGTCAGCACGATATAATGAAGTCTACAGCCCTGCGAACAAATTATTTGTGATTATTCACTGTCCGCAACCATTGGCGTTAACAATGGGTATTTTTCGGCGACGTATTATTTTATCAGATGGATTACTTCGCATGTTGGATCAACAAGAGCAACAAGCTGTTGCGCATCATGAGCTATTTCACTACCGACATCGTGATCCATTAACGACTTTTTTGTTGGGGCAGTTTGCTGTTGCATTATGGTTTTTGCCTGTATTGAGAAATATTACATTACATTATAAAATATCGCGTGAAATTCTAGCAGATAGTTATGCTGTTCATCATTTGGGTACACCTGTTGGCTTAGGCGGTGCATTATTAAAGCTTGTTCACCGTCAGCAATACCATTCCCCTCAACCTTTTCGGATGATCTATTCTTCTTTTGCCGAGACATCACTCAATTACCGAATTCATCGTATTGTTGAACCTGATCAAGAGAAATCTTTGCGTTTGCCAATAGGAACTGTACTATTTTCTGTGGTTATATTGATATCACTCAGTATTTTGTTATTGTGGTCACTTCTATAATGATTGTATAAGTGGCTATTTTTATAGTAATACACTACGCCATGTAGTGAAGATTTTACTCATACTAAGGAGGAATAATAATGTTGCTTAAACGTAATGTAGAATTAGGACTGTTTATTGTTCGTGTATTAACAGGTGTTATCTTTTTATTGCATGGATTTTCTAAATTTCAAGGTGGTATTGGCGGTACAATGGGATTTTTCCAAAGTATAGGGTTACCTGGAGCTTTGGCTCCTGTTGTAGCGATTATTGAGATTCTAGGTGGACTACTGTTAATTCTGGGTCTACTAACACGTATGGCAGGTGTTGCTTTAACCGTAATTATGGTTGGCGTATTGCTTACAGCCAAAGCGGGACAGCCATTTATGATGGGTACCGAATTTGATTATTTGTTGTTATTCACCTCCCTTCAATTAGCATTTACAGGTAGTCTATTATTATCTGTGGATAGTCTTCTTTTCAAAAATAAATACAATAGCCGACTAGCTGAAAACTAAGTAACGCACAATATATTTGTGCGAAACCAAAGATAAATCAAACAAAAACCGACAAATATCATAACGATATTGTCGGTTTTTTGTTTTTTACCTAAAAAACTAACATCGTTTAGGCGATATATACAGTACCAGCAAATTGTAGATGATTAACATCAGGCATCAGAATCATCTGTATTCATTTATAGAAAGAGTGGGGTTCATGAAAAAAAGAAAAAAGTTGGCTAAATTACCTGCTTTTCGATGGTCTATTCGTAATCAATTAATTTTAGCTTTCGCTTTAATTTTATTGGGTCCAAGCTTAGTCATTGGTATCAGTATGTACAACAAAGCCAAAGTCGAAGCACAAGACAATCTAAATGCTAGTGCGACACAAAGTGTAGAAATGGCTAATTTATTTATCAGCAATGCGATTCAGGCGAAGTATAACGATGTGGAGTACTTATCAGGTATTTTTGATAAATCGCTTCTAGCTGAAAGTTCTAGCTCTCTTCTTAATCCCAAGTTAACTCAGTATTTAGGGCTTCATCCAGAAGCAACAGATATCTTTGTGGGTACTGAAGATGGAAGAATTATTCATGGAGCAACCAAAGAAAATAAAGCGGGCGATGATCCTCGAAAAAATGATTGGTATCAGTTGGCAGAAGCTTCTCCAGACAAATCTATTATTACTTCTGTGAAGCTCAATGCAGATAATCTGCCTGTTGTGCTGATTGCTCATCGTTTAAAAGATCAATCAGGTGTAGTCGGTATTACATTAAATTTGCAAAATGTTTCTAAATTAGTGGATATTGATGTAGGTACAGCAGGTTATGTGATTATTTTGGATGCCGAGAAAAAATATATTGTGACACGTAGTGGTGTACCCGGTGATCCCGCAACTGGTGAATATTTAGAAAAAATGTATGCTCAGGATACCGGTACGATTAACTATATATTTGAAAATAAACCGAAAAAAATGGTCTTTCTTACTAACAAAGATACCAACTGGAAAATTGCAGGTACGATGTACACCACTGAAATTGATGCAGCGGTCGAACCGATTCGTAATCAAGCATTCCTGATTATTATTATTGCAATTGTGATTGCAGCGATCATTGTGGCGTTCTGTATCAATATGATTATGAAGCCATTGCTTGCTTTGCGCAAAACCACCCATCAAATTAGTGAAGGTGATCTGACTATCCAAATAGATGATCGCAAAAACAATGAGATTGGTGATTTGGCGCATGACTTTGCGATTATGGTGAGCAGTCTGCGTGAAATGATCGAAAAAGTCAGAGATACAACAGATAATGTATCCGCAGCTTCGGAAGAACTTGCAGCAGGTGCAGAAGAAACCAGTCGCTCTGTAGAACATGTAACGATGGCGATTCAAGAAGTGTCTACAGGCAGTGAAAGACAAGTAGCGGGCGTACAGATCGGAGCAGATGCTATTCATCGTATGTCAGAACGTGTATCTGAAATTTCTGGTCATGTGGCAGAAGTGAGCCAAAGTATGACTGATGCGGCAACGGCTTCAGCTAAAGGAAATGAATCGGTTATTAATGTAACGCAACAAATTTTTGAAATTCAATTAACCGTCGATCGTTTGGCTGAAATTATCACCAGTCTCAATACTCAATCCAGTGAAATTGGTGGTATTGTTGATCTTATCCGTAATATTGCCAAGCAGACTAATTTGTTAGCGTTGAATGCTTCGATTGAAGCTGCTAGAGCAGGGGAACATGGTAAAGGGTTCGCTGTAGTTGCTGACGAAGTTCGCAAGCTTGCTTCCGAATCAGGAGAATCCGCAGAACGGATCGGTAGTCTGATTACAGGCATGCAAGGTATTGTTGCACAATCGATCGAAGTTATGGATCAGGCCAAAGAAAATGTAACTGGTGGGATTCTAGCAGTTGATACGTCTGGACGCTCATTCTCCAAAATTAATCGTGCGATCAAAGCCGTTTCTCGCAAAATGAATGATGTAACCGGAACAACAGATCATTTGAACAGTGATGCGAATGCGGTTGTAGAATCGATTGAAGATATCGCTAGTATTTCAGAAGAAGCAGCAAGCAATACAGAGACGATCTCAGCAGCAGCAGAAGAACAACTGGCTTCAATGCAAGAAGTATCCAGTGCGGCTACCGATTTAACGCGTCTAGCAGAACAGTTACAACAATTGGTTTCTCGTTTTAAAGTATAACTATTGCGATGAACATGTTTCAATACTATAGCCGTTGTCTCATATTAAGTGACAACGGCTAGTTCTTATTTTACATTTTACATTATATTCGTAAGTTTGTTACAATAATTCAGTGATGATATAAACCAATGAACAGCAGATCATTTACTCAGGGAGGAATAGATATGTTTACACGATACCCGGCAGAAGAACGTTTTAGTTTTGATCGAGGTTGGCTACAAGGAAGTCATAGCTTTTCATTTAGTGAATATCAAGATCCGAATAATGTAAGCTTTGGTCCTCTTCGTGTATTTAACGATGATGTGATTGCACCTTCACGTGGATTCGGTGCGCATCCGCATAGTGATATGGAGATTGTATCGATTATTTTGGAAGGACAATTGCGCCATGAAGATAATATAGGGAATGTAGCTGTAAGTTCTTTTGGCGGTGTTCAGCGGATGTCTGCGGGTACTGGTGTTGTTCATACAGAGCATAATGCTTCAGATGAGACGCATTGTAATCTATTGCAGTTATGGTTTGAGCCAGAAGCACGTGGTCTTAAGCCTTCGTATATGAGTTCATCGTATAATCCAGCTTCGTTAAATGGTCAATTGTTACCGATCGTAAGTCGTCAGGGTGGCGAGAATCAAGCGACGATTCATCAAGACATGACCATCTATCTCAGTCGTCTGGAAAAAGGGCAAGAGATTCCATTCGTTCAGCATCCAGATCGCCGTACGTATGTATTTGTGATTCAAGGCAGTCTGACGATGAATCAAGAACATTTGTTATCCAAGCGAGATGCTGTGCGGATCGAACAAGAAACTCATTTACAGATGACAGCAGAAGAACCTGTCTTTTTCTTGCTGATCGACTTGCCTTAGGAGGAATATAGCTGATGAAAGAAACCGTAATGGTCAAGCATGCAGTGACAGGTCGAGAATTGTTAAATAATAATAAGCACACGTTCACTTATGAATTAAGCGATCTGCCAGCAGGTGGTTTCCGTATGACGCTTATGAATGTGCCTGAAGAGATTGTGCAAGATATTCTTACTTTGCAAAATGAGCTAAATCTATTCCGCTTTGAACTACCTGAAGATGCTCCACAGATCAAGCACTGGTACTATGTCAAAGAACAAGGTGTGCAGTATCAAGCAGACCAACACCAATTAATTATCGAAGCCGCATCAGAAATTGTTTATCTACCTTCAGAGTATTTAGAATAATATAAAATATAACCTGATTTTGGAATGATTCTTATAACCTCATTGTGCTATGCTCTGTATAGTTACTTTGAGGTTTTTTTGGTATGTATATTCAGTCTCAATGGGTTTATCCTAATCATTTGTACCCCGGGGAGGAAACAGCATGAACATCACTAAAGGACAAAAAGTTGATATTACTAAAGGACGCCAATTATCTAGTATCGCAATCGGACTTAATTGGACAACTGCTCAAGCTAATTTGGATATTAATGCTTCTGCTTTTCTACTTAATTCAGCAGGAGTCTGTACGCAAGATGAAGATATGATCTTCTATAATCAACAAAGTAGCCGTCAACATGCGGTCACTCATTCCGATCAAAGTCCGCCAGATCGTGAAATGATTCAAATTACTCCGAGTCTAGTTCCTTCGAATATCTCCAAAATTGCCATCACATTAACAATTCATGAAGAAGGCGATCATCATCAGTCCTTTCAACATGTACAACAAGTGAACTGTCGTATTTACGATCCAGTGACCAACGAAGAATTGATCACGTTTGCTTTTGGCGAAGGATTAAGTAGTGAAACAGCGATTGTGGTAGGCGAAGTATATGTACATAACGGCGAATGGAAATTTAATGCGATCAGTAGTGGGTTTAACGGTGGATTATCAGCATTGGTACAGAATTTTGGGCTATCTGTAGACGATGATGTATCTACACCTGATCCTATTCCAGAAGTGACTCCACCAGTTACGGTTGCTCCTGTGTCACTCATGAAGATTGAACTGAAAAAGAAAGAAAGCATTAATATCCAAAAGTCGCCGACGATTACAGCTACATTAGAATGGGAAACCAAAAAAGATCTGGATCTATATTGCTTTTATGTCACCCAAGCCAATCAGGTAGGCAAAGTATATTATCGTAATCTAGGCTCGACTCATGAAACGCCGTACATCACCCTTGATGGAGATGCGTTAACACATGGCAAAGAAACAATTCAGATTCATCGACCGGATGCTTTGAAATATGTGTTATTTGCAGCCTATAGCGCTGTAAGCAATGGCACAGGTAGCTTCAAATCAATGAAAGTTCGTGCAGTTGTAGATAATAATCAAGGGCAAGTCATCACCTCTCCACTCCATGAAAAGAATAATTATGCGTATTGGGTAGCGATTGCTCATATTGATTTTACCGCTAATGATGCAACCAGTATTAGTCATGTAGAACAATATTCCGGTCGAGGGGTAGAAGCAAGCCCGTGGCTATATGAAGATGGCACATTCAAAATGGATGCAGGTCCAGAAGAATTTAAAGATAATGAAGATTATAAATAATAGTATCCAGATCATTGATCTATAAAAAATACTATCTTTAGACAGAATCGGAGCTGACCTATGAATATTCTTATCACTGGAGCCGCTGGCAAGATTGGCAGTGAACTGACCGCTTATTTACAAGATAAATTCCAACTGCGTCTGGCGGATCTGCATACCGATCGATTACAGACGTATGAGCATACCAAGCACGAGATCATCACTCTCAACGTTGCTGATCCAGAAGCTTGCCAGCAAGCCTGCAAAGGAATCGATACCGTCATTCACTTAGCAGGTGATCCTTTGCCAGATTCAGGATTCTATGAATCTTTATTAGATAACAATATCAAAGGTACATTTAATATCTTCCGTGCCGCCAAAGATCAAGGGGTACAGCGGGTCATTCTAGCAAGTAGCGCACAGACGATCGAAGGCTATCCGATTGATGCGCAGATTTATCCTGACACACCCACAAGACCACGTAATCTGTATGGCGTGAGCAAATGTTTTGGCGAATCATTAGCATCATATTTTGCGTATACCGAGGGATTGCAGAGTATTGCAATTCGTATCGGAGCTTATGATGATTTTAAGGAAGAAGGGCCGACACTTGAAGCGCGTGATATGAGTGCATATCTCAGCCCGGCAGATATGTGTGATCTATTTTATAAATCTATTATAGCTACGGATCTTGAACCGTTTACGATTCTGCATGGGATTTCAGATAATCGATTTAAGCGTCTCAATTTAGAAGATACGAAAAAGAAAGTAGGCTATACGCCTAAATCGGATGCTTTTGCTCTTAGTCACATTTCGCTATACGACAGTCCAAGATAAATAGCTACTTTTTCTACCCATCATCGCTAATAGACTTCTATCTTCTCATATCTTATATGAATAAAATTTGAAATAAAGCTTATCTATTTGTCGAATTGTTGCAAGAAAAGGGTAATGGAACATAGAGAGCGGAATTTTCGGTCAACACTCTATGTAAAGGAGATTACTTGTCTTATGAAATTACAACCGGATCGCAAAACTTACATCAAACAAGCTATTTTAATTGGGGATTATCATCAAGATGCACCTTATCATCCACTGGAACCGATTGAAAAAGAGATTCGTAAGCTGATGCCTGAAGGCTGGGAATTACATGTAACCGATGACTATGATATGTTTACAGCGGAACGTCTAGAAGCTTATGACCTGTGCATTTCGTATACCGATTCTTTTGACAAAAAGATGAGTGACAAGCATACTGCCGGCATTATTTCATATATTGTCAATGGAGGCGGATTGCTGATTATTCATGCAGGGGTATCCATGCAAGAACAGCGTCACGAAATAAAGTTACTTATGGGAGCTGTTTATCGTGGACATACCGATTACCAGCCACTGGATATGAGCGTATCGTCACCAAGTCACCCGATTATGCAGGGAATTTTTTCTTTTTCGATGGAAGAAGAACCTTATGAATTTTCATTGTTATCTGCGGCAGAGCGTACAATATTAATGGAATATAATTTGGAAGGTACCACATGGCCAGCCGCATGGTGTTCTAATTACGGATTAGGACGGGTTGTGTATCTTATGCCAGGACATCATGCAGCTTCGTTCGACTATCCCGAGTATCGCAAAATCGTAGTGCAAAGTATGTTTTGGGTCGCAGGTCTGGACAATGAAAAATAGTAGAAATGATGTACAGATACGTAGAGGATATAGATCGCTTTGGGAATCATCTTGCATGTACAGAAATTAGGCATATCTGCTTTTAGACGTTATACTTATAATAGATCGACAAGACATGGGCATGTTGCCATGAGTCGGTAATGAACAAGTAACCGGACTATGGCAATGTGCAGGGCTTCTGTTAGGTAAAAGGATACTTAGCATAGATAGATGGAAGTATACAACAGGAGGAATGAAAATGAGCGATTTATTCAAACGAGCAGTATCTTTAGGGCTGGGACTTACCATTGTCAGCAAAGAAAAAGTAGAAAAAACAGTAGAAGATTTGGTGAAACGTGGAGAATTGGCTCCTTCTGAATCTCGTGCATTAGTGAACAAGTTAATGGATCGTGGAGAAGAAGAACAGAACCAAGTGAAAACATGGATTCGTGGACAAGTTCAGAAAGTGCTGACTGAACTGGAAGTACCGTCCAAAGAAACAACAGAACAATTGAATGAGCGGATTACGGTTCTAGAGAAGCGTGTTGCCGAACTGGAATCACCGCAACAACCGGAATAAGATGGCTCTTCATATCCGGCATGCCGGAAGGTACAGAGAAATAGCCATGGCGCTCATGCGTCATGGCTTTGGTTATATGGTCGAGGAATTAGGGCTACACCAGATGCTAGCGATTCCGCTTCGACTGGCACGTCGTGAAGTACACGGTATTCGTACGCTAGGAGAACGTATCCGTCTGGTGCTTGAAGAATTAGGTCCCACCTTTGTAAAGCTAGGGCAATTAGCCAGTACACGTTCTGATCTATTGCCTGAAAATATTGTTAAAGAATTAACCAAGTTACAAGAACAAGTCCCTCCATTTCCTGCAACAGAAGCACGTAAGATTATCGAGCTAGAATTGGGATTGCCGATCGAAGAAGTCTTTGAGTCGTTTGAAGATGTACCTGTAGCTGCTGCTTCTATTGGACAGGTGCATTTAGGCACTTTACATTCAGGAGAAAAAGTAGCGATCAAAGTACAGCGTCCCGGCGTATCACGAGTCGTTAATCGAGATTTGGAGATTTTGCGTGATCTGACAGGATTGATCAAAAAGCATATGGAATGGGCTTCACAATATCAACTGGAAGAAATCGTTGAAGAATTTGCCAAGTCGATGCGTGAAGAATTGGATTACAGTGTCGAAGGACGTAATATGGAGCGTATCGCTAGTCAGTTTGAACGGGATCGCAATATCCATATTCCGGTCACGTACTGGAATTATACGTCTGCTCGTGTATTGACGATGGAATATATCGATGGGATTGCTTTGGGTAAGCGAGAAGAGATTTTAGAGCAAGGATTAGACTTGGGAAATGTGGCGCAACATCTGGTCGATTCGATGTTGCAACAGATTTTTATCGATGGTTTTTTCCATGCCGATCCGCATCCGGGGAATCTACTCGCTTTGCGTGATGGACGGATTGCTTTTCTTGATTTTGGACTGATGGGGCGACTTAGCAGTGAAATGAAAGGTCATCTGACCGCATTAATTATTGCTTTGCTACGTAAAAATACAGACAGTATGATTCGTGCGGTGATGCGACTCGGTTTTGTACCGGAAGATGTGAATATGTCTGCACTACGTAGCGATTTTGAACGTATGCGAGAGCAGTATTATGATGTTCCTTTTTCCCGTATTAATCTAGGTAGTGCATTAAATGAAATGTTTGATGTGGTACGCCGTTATCGAATCGGAATTCCACCAGATTTGACGTTGTTGGGTAAATCACTGATTACACTGGAAGGTGTAATTGAGCGGTTAGATCCATCGCTCAGTATTTTGAGTATGGCGGAGCCTTTTGGACGCAAACTTTTGCGAGAAAAATATGCACCTAACAAAGTTCGCCAACGTATCACTGACGGGGCATTACATGCAGTAGAAATGTTAACCGATCTGCCAAGACAAGCTTCTGAATTATCTCGCATGATCCGTACAGGTAAGATGAGGATAGAAGTGAGTGTACCTGAAGTCAAAGATATGATGCAAAAAATGGATCAGATCAGTAATCGACTGGCATTCAGTATTGTTTTGCTGGCTTTTAGTATTATTATGGTCGGTCTTATCGTCGGTTCATCGTTACGAGACCAGACACCGATTTTATGGGGTTTCCCAGTCGTTGAGATTGGTTTTGTGATTGCTACACTGATGGTTATATGGCTATTCTATGCTATTTTCAAATCAGGTCGATTTTAGCAAAAAGAACGACTCTTTTTATTAAAGAGTCGTTCTTTTTGCGTTTTATTCTTTTTTTATTTTTAGCTTATTAATAGAAGATAAAGAGAAATACTAACGATAACGATGAATAGCGATGATTTTTGCGCTTACATAGACGAAAAAAGATGTAGGTTTTATAGAGAAAATTTTGTATAATAAAAATCTATCTGTACCTACGGCTCCTGTTTTCCCGCGAGAGGAAAGCAATCTATGTATTACATTTAATATCATAATGAATACTGTCTTCGATATTCGTTCGGAAAGTTTGTTAACGTCCGGACAGATTCGTTATGTGCCAAACAAGGAAAGAGGATGATCATGAATCTACAACAACAATGGTTTGGTAATATCCGTGGAGATCTTCTTGCCGGTATTACTGTAGCCTTGGCTCTTATTCCCGAAGCGATCGGATTCTCGATTATAGCTGGTGTTGATCCGATGGTCGGATTGTACGCTTCAATCTGTATTGCCATAGTAATCTCTATTGCAGGTGGACGCAGTGGGATGATCTCAGCGGCTACAGGTGCCATGGCGGTACTGGTCGTTGATCTGGTACATGACCATGGGGTTGAATATTTATTCGCAGCCACGATATTAGCAGGTATTTTTCAAGTCTTACTCGGTTGGTTCAAGATCGGGCGCTTTATTACGTTTATCCCGCAATCGGTGATGACGGGGTTTGTAAATGCACTGGCAATCGTTATTTTTATGGCGCAATTGCCACAATTTGTCGGATCGAACTGGATCATGTATGCGATGGTAGTAGGAACGCTTGCGATCGTATATATTTTGCCACGATTTACCAAAGCTGTGCCAGCACCACTCGTAGCGATTATTGTGATGTCGTTATTGACGTATTTCCTACATCTAGATGTGCGAACGGTAGGGGATATGGGGCAATTGTCTAACCAACCGCCGGTGTTCCATTTACCCATGATCGATATATCGCTAGATATGTTGTTAATCATTTTACCGTATTCGATTTCACTTGCTTTTGTCGGTCTGCTTGAGTCGTTATTGACGGCAACCATATTAGATGAAATGACAGATAGCAAAAGTGATAAAAATCGTGAAGCTCGTGGACAAGGGATTGCCAACATCGTAAATGGATTTTTCGGTGGGATGGCAGGATGTGCAATGATCGGGCAATCGGTAATTAATATTAAATCAGGCGGACGTGGACGTTTGTCTACATTAACTGCCGGTGTGTTTTTATTATTCTTATTATTAGTCCTTGGTAATATTGTACGTGAAGTACCAATGGGTGCTCTTGTAGGTGTGATGGTGATGGTATCCATCGGTACATTTAGCTGGCGTTCTCTGGTAACGATCCATAAGATTCCTTTATCTGAAGCGATTATTATGGTGACAGTGGTAGCAATTGTGGTAGCTACGGACAACCTTTCAATCGGTGTAGGCGTAGGTGTTGTCATGAGTGCCTTACTATTTGGATGGAAAATGTCTCGTATCCATATCACTTCAACGATGCAATCAGGCAATATCACTTCTAATCCTGATCTATTGAACAAAGTGGATCATGATCATCGTTCTTCTATAGAACCTATCGAAACGGTACAAGAACAACGTGAACAGGTGAAAGTCTATGAAGTGAGTGGCCCGATGTTTTTTGGGACAATGAGTTATTTTGTAGATCAATTTGCACCGTTAGATGATCCAGAGCAGATTGTGATCGACTTTGCTCGTTCGCATATTTGGGATCATTCGGCTGTAATCGGGATTACCAAAGTCAAAGAAAAGTATAAAGCTATGAATAAAGAAGTGCATATTCGGGGCTTAAATGAAGAAAGTCGTCTCTTACTTGAAAAATTAGGAACGACTGCATTGTCTTCAGGACATTGACGTAACTAGAAATAAGCGGTATATTGACGCTAGAGCAGTTTATCCAAAATGGCATACTACGGACTTTTAAATGACGTTATAGATGTAAGCATCGGTATCTACCGGTGCTTCTTTTTACGAGAGCATTTTTTGAAATGCTGCTGAATATAGATCACAAGAATGGGTGAATAGAGTTGAAAAATTTTAATGAGTTCGGCATCTCGCCGAATGTCGTAGAGCTAATGGCTTCCAATGGAATCACACAGCCTACCGAAGTACAGCAGATGTCGATTCCGGGATTGCTTAAAGGCGGAGACGCTATCGTTCAAGCCAAAACAGGTACAGGTAAAACGTTAGCATTTTTGCTACCGATTTTTGAAAAGTTAAACTTGAATGCAGTCGGTGCACCTCAAGCGCTTATCATAGCACCAACCCGTGAGTTGGCTCTACAGATTGCTACAGAAGCGAACAAATTAGCTGCGGCTTATGAAGGTGTACGTATTCTTGCGGCTTATGGTGGACAAGATGTAGAACGTCAGTTGCGTAAGCTTGAAGGTGGATGTCACCTTGTTGTCGGTACGCCAGGTCGTTTGCTTGACCATATGGGTAGAGGCACACTGGATCTAACAAAGATTCGTACATTGGTACTCGATGAAGCGGATCAAATGCTACACATGGGATTTTTACCTGATGTTGAAAAAATGATCAATGCCACTTCTCCAGCACGTCAAACGATGTTATTTTCGGCAACGATTCCTGATGGTATTCGTCGTCTGTCTGCGCAATATATGCGTACACCGAAAGATATTCGTGTTGGTCCTGCTGAAAGTGTTCCGTTGAAATTGATTCGTCAATTAGTAGTAGAATGTACACCTCGTGGTAAACTTTCTGCATTACGTGAATATTTGGAACAAGAAAAACCTTATCTAGCTGTGATTTTCTGTCGTACCAAAAAGCGGGCAGCAGAACTGAATCAACAGCTTAAAGAACTGGGTTATTCTTCGGATGAACTTCATGGCGACTTGTCTCAAAATAAACGTGAGCAAGTAATGCGTGCTTTCCGTGAAGCGAAATTGCAATTATTGGTTGCTACCGATGTAGCCGCTCGTGGTATCGATGTTGAAGGGATTACCCATGTATTCAACTATGATATTCCTCAAGACGCTGAATATTATATTCACCGTATCGGACGTACAGGTCGTGCAGGCGAAACCGGTAAAGCAATCACATTTGTAACTCCTCATGATCGTGACGAATTGCAAGCGATCGAACAAGGAACTTCGCAGAAATTAGAGCGTCAGATTGCTCGTACTTCGATCGAATCCGATGATTCTGGTGAATTGTTGTCGAACGTAGAAGCCAAAGCAGGCAGACGAGCTACTCATAAATCTCGTGATCAAGATCGTAAAAAAGATGGCAAACGTGGAGATGCACGTCGTGGTGCTTACCGTGAAGAATCTTCTGGCGGACGCTCGGGTGGTCGCGGAAAACCTTCTTCGACTTCAGAGCGTGATCGTTTTGCAAGTAGAGGCGGTACAGGTAAGCGTGGAGAACGTAAAGAATCTACACCTTCTGTACGTACAACTGCTCGTCCGGAAGCTAAAGAAGCAAGTGCTCGTAGCGAACGTCCAGAACGCAGTTATGGTCGTAAGGATCAAGCTCGCTCAGGTAGCGGTTCTGCTCCAAGACCAACACGTCGCACAGACGATGCTCCTTCTTTCCGTAGAGACGCTTCCAAAGGTCGTACGATTTCGTCAGGTGATTCAGATCGTACACGTGAATACGGTGGAGCTGGAAGTAACAGCAACGCTGGTGGTCGCCGTAGCGAAGGCACAGGTAGTGCTCGTGGAGAACGTACCTATGGCGGTAAAAACAACAGCAGTTCCGGTGGACGCAACAACCGTCCGTCTTCGGGTAAACCATCTAGTGGTGGTCGTCCTTCTTCTTCCGGTCGTCCGTCAGATAACGCACGTCGTGGTGGAAAACGTTAATAACTATATTTTATCCCCTTTGAATCTAAAGGGGATTTTTTATGAGAAGGCTTAGGACATATGTCCTTTATCTATTATGTAGAGATCGTTTTTAATAGAAAGAACAAGAAATGTCTAAAAGATAAGGAGAACACGCAGCGATGAAAGGGATTTTGTTTGCTTTATTAGGTGGGGCTTGTATCACGTTACAAGGGGTAGCGAATACAAGGATTAGTCAAGATATCGGCACATGGCAAGCAGCCACTATTACTCAATTAACCGGATTTATTATAGCGGCATTAATCTGGGTATTTGTACGAGACGGTAAGCTTGGAGATTTTAAAAAGGTGAAGCCGTTATATCTAGCAGGTGGCGGATTTGCAGCGATTATTATTTTTACCGAAGTAACAGCCATTCAACAGATCGGGGTCACGCTTACGATCTCAGCATTATTGATTGCTCAATTATGTTTAACTTTTATTATTGATATCAATGGTTGGTTTGGCGTAGTGAAGCAGAAGATGAAAATGCCACAATTTATAGGGCTTGCGATGATGATTGCAGGTGTGATTATTTTGAAATTCTAATCCAAAAGGTGAATCCATGACGATACATGATATTCAGGATCAAGCGCAGGTTGAGTATTATTGGAAATTGCATGATTTGGGTGCCCATTTTCCTCAAATCTTATTCCCATACCTAACCGTTTTCCATTTGGAACAAGGCGATATTTTGTGTACGCAAGGTGATGATATTGAACATCTGGATATATTGGTTCACGGAAAGATCAAAATTTATACCACGTCTCAAGAAGGTAAAACATTGATTCTTTGCTTCAAAACACCGCTTGAATTTATAGGTGACGTGGAATATATCAATGGCAATGATAAAGTGATTAATACTGTTGAAGCTGTATCATCGGTACATTTTCTACGTATTCATCGCAAATGGTTAGTTCAGTATGGCAGTGATCATGTCCCTTTACTGCAATTTTTGCTACAGATGATGACTCGTAAATTTTATAGCAGTTCTAATTATTCACGTTTCAATCTGATGTATCCGGTAGAGATTCGCTTAGCCAGTTATATGTTATCTGTAGCGTGTGATGAAGATCCGGCAGATTGTTATGAAGAATTGCGTATATCCAGTCTAGTTGATGTAGCCAACCTGATCGGCACCAGTTATCGGCATTTGAACCGTGTCATTCAGAAGTTAGGTAGTGATGGTCTGGTGAAGCGAACATCAGAGTATTTGGTTATTCAGAATCGGGCAGGCTTAGAAGCATTAGCAGGACATAATATTTATGAATAATAGAGAGACGTTAGGAGAGGACATATGATTTTATTCGGTATACTTTTGGCGGCTATAGCAGGCGCTTTTGTCAGTATGCAGACGGTGTTTAACAACAAAGTCAATGAGCAGACCGGTTCTTGGACAACGACCATGTTGGTATTGTTTATGGGATTTGTTGCATCGCTGCTAGCCAGTCTTATTTTTGAAGGGAAAAATACATTTACACTTCAGCATGTACAGTTGTGGTACTGGTTCAGTGGAATGATCGGAGTAGGTGTTGTCTTCTGTCTGGTACAAGGAATGAGACGATTAGGTCCAACATATGCAATCTCAATCGTACTGACAGCACAACTCGGTACAGCCTTATTGTGGGATTCACTGGGCTGGTTAGGCTTAGAAAAGATTCCGTTTACGCCAGCTAAATTGATTGGTGTGCTTGTCATTATTGGCGGTATACTGGTATTCAAATTCGGTGGACGTAAAGAAACAAAGTCAGAATCACCAGTGGCTGAATAGTTCGTACATAAAAAAGCTTTTTGACTAGAGCATATGACTCTAATCAAAAAGCTTTTTTTATATTATTTAGCTATGAGAGAATGTATTACTTCTTCACTACACGACACGATTGAATTGACTTTGATACAGATCATGATAGAATCCGCCTGCTTGAAGTAACTCATCATGGGTGCCACGCTCAACGACTTCGCCGCTCTGGATCACTAGAATCTGATCGGCTTCACGTATGGTGCTCAGTCGATGAGCGATAACAAAGCTGGTACGTCCGTGCATTAACTGCTTCATCGCGGTCTGAATATGCATTTCTGTACGTGTATCGACACTACTTGTAGCTTCATCCAGAATAAGAACAGACGGATTAGCAAGAATCGCACGAGCTATCGTTAGCAATTGGCGTTGTCCTTGACTTAGATTGCTTCCATCGGCAGAGAGTGGCGAATCATAACCTTCAGGTAATTTGTGAATAAATGAATGAGCATTGGCTAGCTTCGCTGCTTCTTCGATCTCCTGATCGGTGGCTTCCAATCGCCCGTACCGAATATTGTCACGTACTGTACCGGAAAATAAATAAGCATCCTGTAAAACAATCCCGATCCGACTACGTAAGTTTTCTTTATCCAGTAAACGAATATCTTCACCATCGATCGTAATCGTCCCGCTATCAATTTCATAGAAACGGGTGAGCAGATTGATAATCGTTGTTTTACCTGCTCCTGTAGGTCCCACCAAAGCGATTGTCTGCCCGGGCTTGGCTGTTAAGGAGACATCACGCAAAATCGGCGAACCTGCTTTGTAGCTAAATTGAACATGATCAAAAATCACTTCTCCATGAACATTAGCAGGTAGTTGATGTACAGCTGTTTTCTCATCTTCTGTACTTTCAGGTCGCTCATCTAACACTTCAAAAACACGCTCTGCTCCAGCAATAGCGGATTGCAGTAGGTTGAATTGATTAGCCAGTTCATTGATCGGACGACTGAATTGCTTGGAATAACTAAGAAAACTAACAATCACACCCACACTGGTCATGCCTTGCAAAAATAACCATCCACCAGACAAAGCGATCAACGCATAACTGATATTGTTGACCAAGTTCATCACTGGGCCCATATTACCAGACCAGCTCTGTGCACGAATACTGGCATGAAGCAGTCGATGATTAATCTCTTTAAATTCAGTCAGACTGCGAGCTTCTTGGACATAGGCTTTGACCACTTTTTGACCGGATATTGTTTCTTCAATATATCCATTGAGTCCGCCTAATTCTGTTTGTTGAGCTCCAAAATAACGTCGTGTCCGCTTAGTAATTATACGGGTCAGCCAGAACATAATCGGTACTGTGATTAAAGTGACCAGTGTTAACCAAATATTAAGCCATACCATAATAATCAGCGTACCGACAAGTGTAAGAGCACTGGTCATAATCTGTACAACACTTTGATTCAGCGTCGTCGTTACATTTTCAATATCGTTGGTTGAACGACTCATCAGATCCCCACTGCTATGTGTATCGAAAAAGCGTAGCGGCAAGTCATGCAGATGTTTGAATAAATCGCGTCTGATCTGAAATACAGTCTGCTGAGAAACAGCTGTCATTACATAAGCTTGTATCCAGCTTGTTAGACTGGCGACGACATAGAGAATTAACAACCATATACAGAGCATAGCCAATCCTGCATAATTACCCGGTAAAATGTATCGGTCAAAAGCTATCGTTCCCAGCAGATAAGGAGTGATCAGATTGAATGCTGTTCCAAGTAAAGTGAGTATAAAAACAAGGATGAGACCTTTGCGCTGTTGACGTAAATAATCCCAAAGACGGCGTACAGTACTTTTAGCATTTTTAGCTTTGACAGGAGCGCTATTCGATCGTCCGGCTCGACCCGGCATCATTGGATTACCCATGAGATTCGACCTCCTGTCCTAATTGCGAACGATAGATTTCCTGATAAGCCTGACTATTTTTGATCAAATAAGCATGATCTCCACGGTCAATAATTTGGCCATCTTCCATAATTAAGATCAGATCAGCATCTAAGACGGAAGTGATACGCTGAGCGATAATAAATCGCATACTTGCTGATAACCGTTCTTCAAGTGCTTTTTGAATCAATGCTTCTGTTCGCAGATCAACTGCACTGGTGCTATCATCCATAATCAGTAGAGGCGGCTGAATCAACAGTGCGCGTGCAATCGATAGACGTTGTTTTTGACCACCTGATAGATTGACCCCTCGTTGCCCCAATAAAGTGTCATATCCTTCAGGTAGTTTTTCTATAAATTCATGAGCTTGCGCTGCTCTAGCGGCAGACTCTACTTCTTCTTGCGAAGCATTCGGTCGACCATAACGGATATTATCACGGATACTACCACTAAATAGTAATGCTTGTTGCAACACGATTCCAATGGAACTCCGTAGTTGATCCAGGTCCCATTGCCTTACATTAACATCATCTACCAATACCGCTCCATTCGTCACATCATACATACGTGGAATCAAATGAACCAGACTGGACTTGCCTGCACCCGTAGCTCCTAGAATCGCAATCGTCTGTCCTGCTGTTGCCACAAAGCTAATCTGATCTAATACCGCAGGCGAATCACCATCATAAGCAAAAGAAACATCACGAAATTCTAATCGTCCTACTTGCTGAGGATCAGGAGTGACGGTCTGAGCAGGAGCCGTAATATCGGGTTCTGTATGTAACACTTCATTAATTCGTTCTGCTGAAGCGGTTGCACGAGAAACAGACATCAGTGTCATACTTACCATCATAAGAGACATCAACACTTGTGTAGCATAGTTGATAAAAGCGATCAGATCCCCTACAGGCAAAGCACCAGTTTTGGTGAGTCCGCCACCGAACCACAGCACAGCAACAATACAGATATCCATAATTAACATCATAATGGGGCCAATCAGAGCAACCATCCGATTCGCTTTAATCGCTATATTCGTATAATCTTGATTGACTGCATCGTACCGTTTATTTTCATGGATAGCGCGTACAAAAGCTTTGATCACTCGAATACCGGCTAAATTTTCTTGTGTAACGGTATTAACACGATCTAATTCGGCTTGAACACGTCCAAAAATAGGAAATGCTTTACGCATAATAAAGATTAAGGTGACTAACAAAATAGGCATAGCAATCAACAAAATAATTGCTAATTTAAAACTAATTGTAAATGCCATAATCAAACTGCCGATAGATAATAGAGGAGAACGTACCAACATACGCAAAGCCATCAATACTAGATTTTGCAATTGAACCACATCATTCGTTAATCTAGTAATCAATGAACCTGAGGAAAAACGATCCAGATTGTGAAAAGAAAAGCACTGAATATGCTGAAACAAATCAGCTCGAATATCTGCACCAAAATGTTGCGAAGCAATACTGGCATAAATCGTACAGCCAATCCCGCCCAGCATACCAATCAGAGCCAGACCAATCATCAGCAAGCCTGTACGCTGAATATGCCCTAGATCACCTGTCATAATCCCTTGATCGACAATACTTGCTACTAACTTGGGTTGCATCAAGTCCATCAATACTTCGACCAACATTAACAAGGGAGCAAGTAATGCAGCAGTACGATAAGGCTTCAAATATTTTAACAAAGGAATCATCTATACACCTTCTATCCTGAAATATGTAACCGTCAAACACGCATATGTTTATGTTAACGTATATTCAGATTATCCGTAAAGCATCAATAAGAGCGGCAGTATGATTCGGAGCAAGATTAGTATAATATGATGAAGAAAATAAAATTTGAAATGATGAGATGAGCATACGTACTCATTTTATATAGAACATAAAGATGGATTTCAAGGAGGAATATGGATGAGTCAAGAACAAATGGAACGATTAACCACACTATTGCCCGATTGGTTAGAGACCAGCCGTTTGCATACCAGTCAGGGGAAAGTAGCTTCTTATATTCCAGAGCTTGCCAAGTCTTCGCAAGATGCACTGGGTATTTTTATTGCCGATTCGCAAGGGAAAGTAATCTCGGCAGGCGATTGCGGGATTCCTTTTACCATGCAAAGTATATCCAAAGTATTCACTTTAATACTTGCATTGATGGATCATGGAGAAGAAGCGGTATTCTTTAATGTAGGTAAAGAGCCGACAGGCGATGATTTCGATTCGATGATCAAGTTAGAATTGGTAGAGCCTGGTATTCCATTCAATCCGCTTATTAATGCAGGAGCGATCACAGTATCGTCACTGATATCTGGTGAGAATCCACAGGAGAAGTCAGAACGGGTACTGCAATTTTTCCGTAAGCTCGCAGCGAATGACAAAATCGATTACAATCTGGCAGTCTACGAATCAGAAACAGAATCCGGTCACTTGAATCGTTCACTGGCTTATTTCCTCAAGCAAAATGGTATTATTAAAGATCCGGTTGATGACGTACTTGAAGTGTATTTCCGTCATTGTTCGATTGAAGTCAATTGTGCCGATCTTGCCCGTATGGCATTGGTACTTGCTTTTGACGGTGTAGATCCTTGTTCTGGAGAAGAATTGATTCCACGTCGTTATGTACAGATTGCCAAAACATTTATGATTACTTGCGGTATGTACAATGCTTCTGGTGAATTTGCTATTGATGTGGGTCTGCCTGCTAAAAGTGGAGTGTCGGGTGGAATCCTGACGATGGTTCCCGGACAGTATGGCATCGGATTAGTAGGGCCTTCGCTAAATAAAAGAGGAAATAGTATTGCAGGTGTGCATCTATTAGAACGGTTATCCAAAGAGTTCGATTGGAGCTTATTTTAAGTTGCTACTAAAATAATCGTTTAACTTAAAACGTCTACATTCCCTAAAAACAGAGGAATTTAGACGTTTTTTTGTGATAAGTGTTGACAAATGATAATGATTATCAGTATCTTTAAACATATGCAATAATTGTATTTATCATAACTACTATAAATGAAACAATAGATTTCGATGTAGAAAGAGGCTTGCTTATGACTCGCAGCAATGTTGTGAAAGGCAGACAGACCTCACCTAAAGAGCAGATATGGTCGCGTCCTTACACAGCAATTTCGATCATCGTTGGTGGGCTTGTCCTGTTGATATTAGGTTGTGCATTTTCAATCGCTAAAGGTAGTAAAGATATTCCGCTTGAAGAAGTCTGGCAAGCCTTAGTAGCGTTCAATCCTTTGAATAGTGATCATCAGATTATATGGGAACTTCGCTTACCACGCACGATTGCAGGTGCTCTGGTCGGAGCGGCTTTTGCTGTATCTGGCGCATTGATGCAAGGGATGACACGTAATCCGATCGCAGACCCGGGATTGCTCGGGGTTAATGCAGGAGCCGGATTTGTACTGGCATTATGTTTTGCTTTTTTTCCAGGGTTATCATTTAATCAGTTAATTTTATTTTCTTTTGTTGGAGCAGCTGTTGGTGTAGGTCTGGTCTATGGTATTGGTTCGCTTGCCAAAGGCGGGCTAAGTCCGGTACGACTTGCTTTAGCAGGTTCAGCCGTCGCTGCACTATTAGTCGCTTTGTCAGAAGGAATTGCATTGTATTTTCGAATCTCACAAGATCTAGCTTTCTGGTATGCAGGCGGTGTAGCAGGCGTAACATGGGCGCAAATTGATATATTGTGGCCGTGGATCGTGCTTGCACTGATTGGTTCTTTACTTCTTTCTCGTTCGATAACGATTCTCAGTCTGGGTGATGATGTCGCTTCTGGTTTAGGTCAACGTACTGCATTAGTACGCCTAGGCGCTGTACTAGCTGTGATGGTGTTGGCTGGAGCTTCGGTATCCACGGTAGGAGCTGTAGGTTTTCTCGGTCTTATGATTCCTCATGCGGCGCGTGCGATGGTAGGCGTCGATTATAAATGGGTGATTCCGACTTCTGCGATTCTAGGTGCATTGTTAATGGTTGTTGCCGATACCGTAGGACGACTGAGTAATCCCCCTCACGAAACACCAGTTAGTGCGCTGATCGCTTTGATTGGTGTTCCTTATTTCTTCTATATTATTCGGAAGAAAGTGAGGGATAATCTGTGAATCAAGTGATGTTTCACCGTAAACGTACGATACGTACAACGATTACATTAATTGTTTTAGCACTAATCGCTTTTGGCGTATTGTTGCTAAGTATGAATACAGGGTTTAGCAAAATGTCACCAATGGAAGTGTTACGTACTTTGTTTGGAGGCGGAACGCCGAAGCAACATTTGATTTTATTTGAATTTCGGTTACCCCGTATTGTGATTGCTTTGTTAGTCGGCATTGGGCTAGCGATAGCAGGAGCGATTCTGCAAGGGGTATCTCGTAATGGATTAGCGGATCCCGGTATTCTGGGCATTAACTCGGGAGCAGGCTTAGCAGTGGTGTTATTTGTCATTACGAATCCACAACGAGAATCGACTTCACCGATGTTGTTGCCTTTTCTAGCTTTGATTGGTGCTTTTGGAGCCGCTATTATTATTTATCTTATGGCATACAAACGTCATAAAGGCATATCATCTTCACGTCTTGTGCTATCCGGTATAGCACTTGCCGCAGGGGTCAATGCCTTAATGATTGTTATGACGATTCGACTTGATCCGAATGAATTTAACTTTATAGCTACATGGCAAGCAGGAAGTATATGGGGCAGTAGCTGGAAATTCGTGATCGCTTTGTTACCGTGGTTAATCGTACTGATTCCTATTGCTTTGTGGAAAGCCAGACAACTGGATGTCTTCTCATTAGGCGATGAGACAGCCACAGGCTTAGGTTCTCAGCTTAATATGCAGCGGCTCGTCCTATTAGTGGTTGCTGTGGCGATTAGTGCAGCTTGTGTTGCTGTAAGTGGCGGGATAGGATTTATCGGTCTACTTGGGCCACATATTGCTCGTCGTCTGGTCGGCCCTCGTTATGAGCATGTTATTCCTGTATCGGCTCTTATCGGTGCAGTCTTATTACTTACCGCAGATATGATTGGCCGATCGATTTTGCAAAATGCTGAAATTCCAGCAGGGGTTATGGTGGCGATTATTGGAGCACCTTACTTCTTATATCTATTAGCTCGTTCCAAAGCATAATGATCTACACGTTATAACTCTAAATAATGCTATGAAATATAAAGTTGTGTTGTTACTTGCTGATCCTAATCAATTCAATAAAAGATTGAAAATATAGAGTGGAGTCAGGTGTCTAGCACATCGGGTTCACTGAAAAGGGTGGATAAACCATGGTTCGTTTGATGACGTCTAAGCTTGATATTGCATATGAAGATCGGTTGATTGTCGAAGACTTGAGTGTACAGATTCCTCAAGGACAGATTACAGCATTAGTCGGAGCCAATGGTTCAGGTAAATCAACGATACTCAAAACGATGGCACGCATTATGCAACCCAAATCGGGAGCTGTATTATTGGACGGCAAATCGATCCACAAACAATCTACCCGTGAAATAGCGAAGCAGTTAGCGATTTTGCCTCAGAACCCGACAGCGCCTGAAGGATTAACGGTAACAGAATTGGTATCCTATGGACGTTTCCCTTATCAAAAAGGATTCGGTTCGATGAAAGCAGAAGATAAAGCGATGGTCGAATGGGCGATTGAAGCAACAGGGATGGTTGATTTCTACGATCGTCCGATTGATCAGTTATCCGGTGGTCAGCGTCAACGTGCTTGGATTGCGATGGCACTAGCGCAGGATACCGAGATCTTATTTTTGGATGAACCGACTACATTTCTAGATATGGCGCATCAATTGGAAGTTCTTCAATTGTTGGAAAAATTAAATGCGGATTCTCAACGTACCATTGTGATGGTCGTGCATGATCTTAATCATGCTTCCCGTTATGCGCATCATATGATTGCGATTAAGAACGGTAAAGCGGTAGCTGAAGGAACACCCGTTGAAGTCGTTTCTTGTGATGTACTGCGTAACGTATTCGGAATCGAAGCTGATATTGTGACTGATCCTCGTAGCGGGGTGCCTTTGTGTCTTCCTTATGCACTGGAAGGTCATGTGGCTGAAGCGGTACAGCAAGAACAACAAGTGAGTGAAGTGCGCCATCAACATGCTATGCGTATGGCACATAACTAATATCAATAATAGTAGGTATACCCAATCGGTAGTTTTCTTCTTTGACAGGAGAGAACTACTGATTTTTTGATGCAAACTAAAAAAGCAAAATCAGATATATCTGATTTTGCTTTTGGAATAGAAGGTTATACAAAAGGACTTTACAGACAAAATTGATAATCTGTTTAAGGCCACAACTGCTGATGTGTCCATTGACCCTCATGAAGAATATATTGATACCTTGTGTGTTTGCGATCAGGATCGGCTTGCCAGAACTCGATTTCTTGAGCATGTACAGCGAATAGTCGCCAATTAGGAGTTACAATATCAGGATCATGATGAATCTTTTCTTCTTGCATCGCAATAGATTGTTCTAATTGTTCTTGATTCTCCAGTGGTTGGCTTTGGCGTTCGGTCATAGCCACAGCGCGAGCAATGGTCGATCGTCTTCTCAAATCAATGGCTCCTGCTTCTAGACCTTGATCTTCAGCGATCCCTCTAATCCGAATCTGTCTACCTAACTCAGGCCAATAGAATGTAAGAGCTACCTTTGGGTTATGTTGTATATGTTGACCTTTTTGACTTTCCAATCCGGTTGCAAAATAAAAAGAATCGTCTTTGGCTTCTTTGATAATCAGTACTCGTGCATCTGGAAAACCATCAGAATCTACAGTGGAAATAGTCATTGCATGAGGTTCTTTAACTTTCATTTCGATCGCTAATTTCATCCAATCTAAGAAGAGTTCAGTCGGATTCTCCGGTAATGATTGAGTATCCCAGGTAGGGAAAGGGCCAGATAAAGCTTTCAAACCACGCAAGATATTGCTTGATTGTGTATTCATTTTACCAACCACCTTTATATAATTTGTTCTCACTATAACATAACCAATGTATAGTCAATAAACGCGTTGATCAAAGATGTTATACAAGAAACATATGTTTATATAACTTTGTGAAAATATGAACAAATTGCGAACTTCTCTCAAACCCCTTGCAATGTGATAAAAATCACAATATAATAGCGATACAAGGTGAATTAATTCACAAATAAAATAAATCAAAAAAGACTATATTAAAAAATAGAAGAGCCAACAAGAAGATGGACACCATAGAGAAACCACACACTTCTCTTGCACCTACATCTTAATTCACCTGAATTTTACTTGTCGGACATTCAGCATAGACCATACAACTTTGGATAAGAACCATTTACATGATAAAAAATAAAGAATTATCAGGAGGAAGAAACCATGAAAGTAGCTGTTATAGGATGTACTCACGCAGGAACTGCCGCTGTTGTTAATACCGCTAAATTGTATCCGGATGCTGAGATCACTGTATATGAACGTAACGATAATATTTCATTCTTATCTTGCGGGATTGCGTTATATGTAGGTGGAGTAGTGAATGATCCAGACGGATTGTTTTACTCTTCTCCAGATCAATTAGCTGATCTAGGTGTAACGACTAAAATGTTGCATGAAGTCACAGCGATCGATACGGATAACAAAACATTACAAGCTCGTGATCTGACTACAGGTATTGAACTTACAGATACGTATGACAAATTGATTATGACAACGGGTTCTTGGCCGATCGTTCCTAAATTTGAAGGTATTGAACTGGATAACATTTTACTTTGCAAAAACTACAATCACTCCAATACGATTATTGAAAAAGCGCAACATGCTAATAATATCGTTGTTGTAGGCGCAGGTTATATCGGTGTTGAACTGGTAGAAGCATTCCAAATGAATGGTAAACAAGTGACATTGATCGATGCTGAAGATCGCATTTTGAACAAATATCTAGATCCTGAATTTACATCTCGTACCGAAGAATCACTGCAAGAACATGGCATCGAATTAGCGTTATCAGAGAAAGTGGTAAAATTCACAGGTGAAAATGGTAAAGTCACAACAGTAGTCACTGACAAAGCGACCCACCAAGCAGATATGGTCATCTTGTGTATAGGTTTCCGTCCCAATACTGAATTGCTTAAAGGACAAGTCGATATGTTAGTTAACGGTGCTATCCTTGTAGATAAATATATGCAAACCAGTAAAAAAGATGTGTTCGCTGCTGGAGATAGCTGTGCTATTTTCTACAACCCAACAGGTAAACATGCTTATATTCCTTTAGCTACCAATGCAGTTCGTATGGGTACACTGGTCGCTCGTAACCTTGTGCAACCTACGAATGAATATATGGGAACACAAGGAACATCCGGTATCAAAATCTATGAAGATAATATTGCAGGAACAGGTATGACCGAAACAGCTGCTCGTGAAGCAGGATTAAATGTAGAAACAAGCACGATGCATGATCATTACCGTCCAGAATTTATGCCGACACATGAGACGGTAACCTTGAAAGTCGTGTACGAAAAAGAAACACGTCGCATCTTAGGCGCCCAATTGATGTCTAAAGTCGACTTAACTCAATCGATCAATACCATCTCGGTCTGTATCCAAAATCAAATGACAGTGGATCAATTAGCCTTTATCGACTTCTTCTTCCAACCACATTACAACAAACCTTGGAACTACTTGAATACAGTAGGTTTGCAAGCATTAGCACCTATCCAGACCCAACAAGAAGTTCACGCTTAATCGGGTTTGAAATAAGTCATTTTATATCATCGTAAGCTCCCATTAGATATTGATCAAAGTTCTACCCCTAACAAAGCCTGTACAGTTCCCCCACTGTACAGGCTTTTGTGCTTAATTTCACAAATTCTTTTCCAAAGTGATATTTGTTACTTTTTTCACAAAGTAATTGTATTAAAATTGAAATATGAAAAGGTAATTTAATTATACGGAAATAGATGCTTATAAGGGGGATGCAACACAATGGCTTATTACAAACCACAACAGATTGCAATGAATACGATTGAGACGGGAATTATCAAAGCCAAGTCAACATGGATACAGATGCTTGTACTCGGGTTTTTAGGTGGAGCATTTATTGCGCTAGGATTTTTATTAGATATTCGAGTGATTGCCAATACACCAGAATCTTGGGGAAGCTTTGCTAACTTTATCGGAGCGGCATTGTTCCCTGTGGGACTGATTCTTGTACTGGTTGCAGGTGGAGAACTGTTAACCGGTAATATGATGGCTGTCCCGTTAGCACGGATGGCGAAGCGGATCAGTACCCTTGAAGTAGCACGCAATCTACTTGCGATTACGGTAGCGAATCTATTAGGTGCTTTATTCGTCGCTTACTTCTTCGGTCATGTGGTGGGATTAACAGAAACCGGTCCTTATTTGACCAAAACAGTAGAAATGGCAGGGCATAAGTTAGAAGGAAGCTTTGCCCAGATGTTTTTATCCGGGATTGGGTGTAACTGGTTGGTAGCTCTAGCGGTCTGGTTATCGTATAGTGCTGACAGTATTAGTGGTAAAATACTCGGAATCTGGTTCCCGACCATGGCATTTGTTGCTATCGGATTTCAGCACGTTGTCGCTAATATGTTTTTGATTCCAGCAGCGATCTTTGCAGGATATTATTCTTGGGATATGTATCTGATGAACTTTATTCCGGTATGGCTCGGTAATCTCACAGGTGGAGCTGTATTTGTAGCAGGGATTTATTTCACAGCCTATATCAAAAAAGATCATCAACTGACACCAGCCAATTCTGGACATGCTCAGCATCATGAACCTACAGTCTCAACGATGCCAGCGGTATCGGCTACAGCAACATTACCGTTGCAACATAGCGATCAAGCTCATTAATCGCAAGCAGGTGTAGAAAAAAAGATCTTCATGTTGATGAAGGTCTTTTTTTGCGTTATAGAGGAAGCTAATGATCTTCTTGTAACATCATACAGTCAAAATAGTATACTTATTAAATAATCATGACGATATCTTAATTATCTCTGAAAGAGTAGGTGATTTCTGTGCATATTCAAGAACTATCTGTAGACGATCATATACCACAGATCAAACCATTTATGGATCAATTTAATAGTAATCAAGAGTTGGCTCTTCCGCCGTATGATCGTGTGCATTTTTCGCTAGCCGCTTATGAAGGTGAGCAATATATTGGTGGAGTCGTTGGCTCGATGGTCTGGGGATTGTTATATATTCAATTACTTGCTGTCGATCATGTATACAGAGGCAAAGGGATTGGAGCAGACTTGTTACAAGCGATCGAAGATCAAGCTAGGCAGCAGGGAGCCAAAGTGAGTGAATTAACGACAATGAGCTGGCAAGCGCCTCACTTTTATATGAAGTACGGGTATACTATTTTTGGCGAAATTCATGATATTCCGATCGAAGGACAGACCAAGTATTATATGAAAAAAAATCTACTCTCTTCGACACAAAGTTAAGCTTGTCTTTATTGGATATAGATGAAGCTTAAGAGGTCATCTATAAACGTATAGAAAAACGGATATACGCTAGGTTTGATGCTGGATATCACCTGATGATTTGCAAATATAGTAAGCTATTTTTGGCGGTATGCTTTATGATAAAGTAGAGACCATATGCATCATGAACTACCCATTATAAAGGTACGGAAAATAGAGGTGTTGGACTATGTCTGATAAAGATTTAAACGAATGGACTGAAAACGAAAAGAATTTACAAGCAGAGATCGAACGATTACAGCTTCTGGCAGACGAGCGTCTGGAAGCTAAAGTGAAAGCAGAAAAAGCAGACGAGAATAAGTCTTCCTTTATTGCTATGCTTAGTCATGAGATTCGAACACCTATGAATGGTATTATCACAATGGCGGATTTATTACAGCAGACTTCACTTGATGAAGAGCAGACACGATATAACGAGATTATTCAATCCAGTAGTGAAGCTTTAATGACACTTGTCGATAATTTGTTAGATATCAGTAAAATGGAAGCCGGTAAAATGTCTTTAGAACAATATCCGTTTGATCTGATCAATACGATTGAAGATTTGGCGTATGTGTTATCACCTACAGCTTTTGAGAAAAAAGTACAGGTGATACTCGATGTAGAGACTGATATTCCTTTATTTGTGATCGGCGATGCGTTAAAGGTTCGACAGATTTTTATGAATATTTTGCAGAATGCGATTAAATTCACACACTCTGGTGAAATTTTAATTTCTTTGTTCTTATTGTCTACCGTCAAAGAAGAAGATATCCATGTCAAAATCGTCCTTAGAGATACAGGCATCGGGATGTCGGAAAAGCAACTCGGGGTTATTTTTGACAGTTATGCTCAAGGTCATAGCAATCAGAAGCATCATTATGGAGGAACAGGACTCGGACTCGCAATCACCAAAAGTCTTGTAGAACTAATGGGCGGACAAGTCTATGTAAAGAGTGAACTGGGTGTAGGGACTGAATTTAGCGTCGAGATTCGATTTGATAAATATACAGACTTACCGTCCATTCCTTTTGAAAAAAATATCTTAGCTAATATCAATATTATGGTGCTAGACAGCAATCTGACGAGCTTAGAGTTAATGACGAATACACTTCAAGGATGGGGAGCACGGGTCGCTACGTCTTTGAATATGGATGATTCATTTATTGATAATATTTCAAGACATTCGTATGATATCTGCTTAATCGATCATCAGACGATTGATTTTAAAAAGTGGGATTTGGAATTGGATTATTTGAAAAAGCAGCGTATGTTATTAATGGTTCCTTTGGGAAATAAGATTGATGAAGATTTCAAAGGCAGATTCGAGACGGTGATCACCAAACCAATTCGCAAACTTCATTTGCTTAACAGTATTCTGGCATTACAAAAAATCAAAAAACATTAATGATGACATATCTACATCGAATGAGTAAACATAAGCGATCATTATACATAAAAGGCACTTTGGAGGATAACCCCCAAAGTGCCTTTTACGTTATAACATTGATTAAAGATAAGATCTAGCGTGTAGAAAAACTAGATTACATTGATTTAGTTAGTGTGATTTCACCAGTAGATTTATTCCATTTAACATCCCAACCCAATAATTCAGTGATAGAGCGTAAAGGAACCATTGTTCTACCGTTGCTATCTACCATAGATACAGCTTCGATTTTTTGAGTTTTACCGTTCACATCAACAGTGTTTTTACCAACCCAGAATTTCATTGTATCTTTACCAGCCATAACAGTTACTTGACCCGCAGCTTTGTTCCAAGCTACTTTAGCGCCAATACCTTCTGCAAGGTAACGCAATGGAATATAAGTTGTTCCATTTTTCACCATAGGCATAGTGTCCATCATTGTCATTTTGTCGCCAACTTTAAGTTGTTTGCTGTTTAATTTCATCCATACTTTCATCATAGAAGCATCAGCAGGTTTTGCTGGCATTGGAGCCGCAGCAGCCATTTTGAACTTAGCAGGGTATTGTTTTACAATTGCGCCACCCAAAGCTTCGCCGATACCGAACATTGTTTTGAATCCTTCACGATCTGCTTTGTATGCAGCTTCGTATTTTTTAGCAGCATAGTTGTCGATAACCATTTGTACTTGATCTTCATGAGCAACTAATGCTTTTTTAGCAGCAGCAGCTGGCAAGTTGTTTGCTGTTGCAGCACCTAAGAATGTAGAGAATTCAGTTGTGAAATCAGTAATACGATCTTTTACAGCTTGTAGAGACGTTTTGTCTCCTTTTTTCAATGCTGTTACATAATCGCTTTGTGCTTTGATATGGTTGGTAACCCAGATTTTTTCGAACTGGTTACCACCTTCAGCACCATAGATGGAAGTGATTGCTTTTTTGAATGCTGCTGTGTTTCCAGCTTCTGCTTTGATCAATGCTGCAGAATCTTTGCTATCGCCATCATATTGTTTTTGCATTTGCAATACAGATAATGCAAAGTGTTCTGCTGCTAATTGGTTTAGTGCAGAGCGTAGATCAGCTGCTGGAGTATCTACAGAACCATTGTTGAATTTAGCAGGGTTTTGAGCAACGATTGCTCCTGATAGCGCTTTACTTACAGTGAACATAGTAGCGAAACCTTCACGATATTCAGCATAAGCACCTGTGTAATCGCCAGCTACATATTTTTCAAATACGTCTTGTACTTGATCTTCATGTAGACGAAGAGCTTGAGCTGCTGCTTTTTGTGGCAATTTACCTTCTGTAGCTGTTGCAAGGAATTTAGAGAATTCATCTACGAAGCTTTGTACTTGAGCTTCTGCTTTTTTGATTGCTGCTTTATTATCCATCTTAGTTGCTTTAACCAAGTTGTCTGTGTATTTGTTGTGAGCACGGAAGATTCTTTCAAATTCAGCCGCGCCTGCTTTACCGTAGATCGCTTCGATAGCAGGTTGCATATCTAGTGCATTTTGATCGAGTGCATCATAAGCTTGTTTAGCATCAGGTGCACCTTCGTATGCTTTAGTCATAGCTACAACAGCTAATGCGAAATGCTCGGAAAGTAAGTAATCTAATCCTGAACGAAGGTCAGCCGCTTTGGTGCTTACTGTAGGAGTCGCTGTTGCTGGTGTTGCCGCGAATGCTCCTGCTGCTGGAAGAAGTAAAGAAAGGCTTAATGCAGGTACGATTAGTTTTTGAATTTTCATAAGTAAGCTCCCTTTGTGTTTACATTTTTTGGTGAAGCATTGTTGCTGTCCATACACAGATGAACGAAAGATATTTGTTTTTGGATCACTTTATTTATTTTTTAATTTTAAAAATGAGGCTGCAATGAAGTAATAGAAGGATGAATAATGCGGTATTGTTACTGTTTTCGTAATTGATGTCACTGATCTGTCCTTGCCCGATCACCAGCCCCACTGTATAGAAATAAATGACTTACCTTTTTTCACTTGCATACTCTCGAATAATGTATAAACACATTTCTCAGAAACTAAACTAAGTGGCTTATATAATTTTAAGGAACAACTGATTTGCGTGGAACCAAATAAAAAAAGTGCCCCAATAATAGGGCACTTTGATAATGTAATAGAATATATAAAGCCGAATAAACAAATGAAATCCGCCATAGTGCGGTTCGGGGGAACGAAACCGTAATATGGCGGATTCCGGGAGTGGTCCATGATATAGCAGAAGTGAGAACGAAGGGGACATCATTCTCGCCAATTGCCGTTACTTATTGTTAAACACGGACACATGTATTGAAACAGGTGATTTACAAAATTTTTTTAATCTTTACAGCCCGGGAACATTCCTGTCGAAATGGCTATCCGATTCCAATTATTGATCGTGTTAATCGCTACAATAATATCCATATATTGTTTCTCACTAAAGTGTTTTAACACTTCATTGTATACCGTTTGAGGGACTCCTTGAGTTGTGATTTCAGTGACCACTTCGGTCAGATGAAGAACTGCTTTTTCAGCATCTGTATAATACGTACATTCTCGCCATACGCTGATTAGAGCGATTCGTTCTTCCGATTCCCCCATTTTGCGTAAATCGCGTGTATGCATATCGAGACAGAACGCACAGCCATTGATCTGAGAAGCACGAATTTTGATCAATTCATAAAGGATAGGGTCAAGATCCTGTTCTTTGATAAATTTCTCCATGTGCCCCATTAGTGAATAGACTTTCGGGTGTACTTTGTAATAATCCATACGTGTTTGCATGTGTATTCCTCCTAAGATATTGAATAATCGTAAGCTCCATATGAAGCTTATATAGACTAGACCAATGAGGAATACGATTTGTGACAAGCTTAACGAATTTTATCGGGATTGGAGATCATAAAGATCTGATCGACTTGTCCGTGTATATCATATCTGAAAGAATAAATAGCTACAGTGACATGTTCGCGTTGGAGTTGTAGACCCATTTCTCCGTTGATCCATACAATCGACCATTCGCCGGTAAGGGAGCCTTTATTAGCAATGCCATTGAAAAATGAGACCACACGCCTCCGATCCCAAATAGGACGCAATGCCGATTTAACTTTACCCCCGCCATCTGTGTATAGACGGATATCGGATTTTAATAATTCTAATAGATTCGAGAAATTACCTGTTTGCGTAGCTTGCAAAAAAGCATGTGTAAAAGCTAATTTATGCTCGGAAGAGATAGAGTGAGAAGACTGTGCTTCTTGTAACTTGGGTAGCGCACGACTGAGTATTTTGCGACAAGCACTTTCGGATCGATCCAGCCAGACCGCAATATCTCGATAAGGAAAATCAAAAGATTGTCGTAACACAAAAATAGCTCTTTCTATCGGTGTTAATTGATCAAGCATGACCATTACAGCATAACTAATATCATCTTTTAACATCATTGAGGTATCGGCACTTTCTGTTAATAATGCTTCATAGTTCATGTTGGTCGATGAATAGGTATGCTCAATATTAGGTTCAGGCAACCAGACTCCAGGATAATCGATACGCTTAATCCGTGCGGATTCCAGTACATTTAGACTACGATTGACGGTAGATTGAATTAGATAAGCACGAATATTGATCACCTGCTGCTGATTCCAGTCTGTCGTGCTAAGATGGATAAAAAGATCTTGTACAATATCTTCTGCTTCAGTACGCATACCGGTGATTCGATAAGCAACAGCTATGAGTAATGATCGATATTCTACATATAAAGGTTCAATATGGGTTTGGAATAAAGAAGTCATATAAGAATTTATCTCCTTATTAAATATCAGTAATACGATAGGAATTATCGATGCACAGCGTTACATGGTACACTTGCCCGATTTCGACTCTCTATATCATACTAGAAATATTGTGCTTATTCTGCTCGTGATCACCAAGAAAGGAACTTACATCTTATGAATTGGCTTCGATCGTATCCACGCGAAATACAAGTTTTTTTACTCGCTAGTCTAATCAGTGCAGCGGGTGGTTCATTAATGTGGCCACTGACCACACTATATGTATATCAAGAACTCGGTCGCACGATGACTGATGCAGGTTTTGTCGTTCTTTTGCAATCACTAGGTGGTATCGGTGGTCAATTGCTTGGAGGTACATTATATCATCGTCTAGGTGTCAAAAAGTTAATTGTAGGTTCACTGGCATTAAATGCACTTTGTTTATTCGCTTTGCCTTTTGTAAGTCAAAATTGGCATCTGTATATGCTCACTATGGTATTTGTAGGATTATTTAATGCGATGTCTTTACCTGCTATTCAGGCATTTATCGGCTTCCGCTTTGCTGATCGCCGTGGACAATTATTTAATATTGTCTATGTCGCTAATAACATCGGAGTCGCTTTGGGAACAGCACTGTGCGGGGTGTTGGCAGATATTTCATACCATTTAACCTTTGTGCTTAACGGTGTGAGCTGTGCTTTATTTGCCGGTTTCTTTTTTGTATATTTGACCAAAATCGGTGAAGGCGAACGTCCTCCTACTGAGCAAGAAGATGTACATAACCCGGGACGACCGCAAGTAAATACAGAAAAACGTCCAGTATGGTTGTTGGCACAAGTGAGAGTCTACTTATATATGGGGATCGGTTCTTTATTTCTATGGTTAGGTAATTCGATCTGGAATACAGGTGTATCTCCATTTATCGTAAGTTCAGGCATGTTGATCAGTTATTATAGTCTACTGTGGACGTTAAACGGTGTATTGATCTTTGCAGGACAGCCATTCGTTAATTTTATCCGCCGTGTTGCTGCACGTACCGCAGAAGCTCAAATGACAGCAAGTGCTCTGTTCTATTTGTTCGGGTATATCGTTATTCTTGGATTTCATAATTATCCTGCGATGATTGTAGCGATGATTCTGATTACATTTGGCGAAATGTTACTATCTCCTGCAATTCCTTCTTATGTTTCGGAAAAAACAGGATTGTACGCTCCATTTTATCTAGGTGTTGCTGGTGGAATCGGTGCAGTAGGGCGTGTTATCGGGCCTTATATTATGGGTGTCTTTTATGATGCTGGTGGACTTCATCCTGTAGCATGGGTAGCTGTGATTGCAGGAATACTTTCTTTAGCGTTCTTTATGATTCATCATTATGCACAAAGAAAAGCAGTATCACTAACAGGTCTTTAAGTCTAATACTTGAGTATAAAATGGATGATATACTATACTCAGAATACAAAGACCAATTATATAAGAGAAGGTGCGTATACATGGCGGTTCAGCCTGTTGATCAGCTAGTCACTCGATTATCGATTATGAATGATGCTCAATATTTAATAGAAATTGATCATTTGGTATGGAATGATAATAACACTCCATGTGTATTGAAATACGGATCACGTCAGCAATACTTGCAAGATCATCCTCCAGGCACTCAACTGGTAGCTATGCTCGGTGAGACCATCTGCGGATATGTTGGTTTTCAATATCCTACCTATGTACCGACTAATCAACATGTATACGATATTCATATTGCAATTCACCCTAATTATCAAGGTAAAGGTGTAGGACGTAAGCTAATCGAATCGATGGGGGACTTTGCACGTTCTCAACAAATTCGTAAATTAACGTTACGTGTTCTATCTACAAATAAAGAAGCCTTTCAGTTCTACAATAAGTTAGGCTTTGTAGAAAACGGAAGGCTTCCTGAAGAATTCTATATTAACGGGCAATATGTGGACGATATCTTGATGACTTACTGGCTGTAGGAGGTCTGACCATATACACTCTTTGTAATGAGATCGGTCAATTCTTCTTTTTGTGCCCGGTATGTATCCGGTGACAATAATCCTTGCTGGAATCGTTCATTTAACATCTCTGTCATCTGCGCTACCTGTAAGTCGATCACGGCTTGCGGGTTTTTGTTATGTCGACGTGCCGTTTGGGCAAGTGATCTACCTTCATATAAATCTTCATAGACATCCTCATCCGACGAAGCGCCAAGTGTACTTAGGAACGGGTCCTGTTGCTCACTCGTCAACGAAGAACCAGACGCACTCGATGGCGTTTGAGCATTTGCTTCTTCCCCTAGCAACATACTGCTGATCGCAAGTCCTAGAAGCAACGTACTGATCATCGCTTTACGTGAACGGTGGTTTTTTTTCGTGCTTTTCATCATGGATACCTCATTTCATACTATTGTTTACCATTAGAACTTGAGCCTTTACCATGTATGGCTCTGTAACAATCATAAACAGGTTGCCTTAAAAGAAACTTAAAAGAATGTAAAGGTAAGCTAAAACCTATTTTTAACGTTTCAATATCATGATTCATTCTTTACATAATAAATAACAATATTTTCTATCTATAATACTCTCTTGTTCAATTTACAGTGAATGTATCCGATAGTTTCAAGTAAGAGGGTATATAGAAAAGGGGGGGTTATTTGTGAATCGCATGTTAAAGTACCAGATCCTTTTTAAACTTCAATTACAGGAGAAACTACAGAACATGCTAGCGCCAGATGCACAGATTTCAGAACAAGAATTATATCGGATGGCTCATTCGATCAAAGGAACAGCAGGAACAATCGATTTGCCTGAATGGTATTCGGAGTCTTTGCGTTTATTAATGACATTTAAAGAAAACGGTCAACGTATATTTGATCATGATCAGTTAGTGCCTATTTTGGGAACATTACAGGAATTAATCGAACAATCTGATCTTCATCCAGTAGTTACAGAGTCACAGCAGACCCATCCAGCAACACATTCAATTCCTCCCAGTATGAATGCGCCTAGAGTAGGCAAAGTATTAGTTATTGATGATGATATCGGGCTGTTAACATTATTAAAAGATGAATTAACTCGTCAAAATTTCATGGTCTTAGCGACAACACAACCGGAAAAAGGATTGAGCTGGTTTTATGATATGCGTCCTGATTGTGTGGTATTGGATTTGATTTTACCGGGCATGAACGGATTTGAATTATTAGCGCAGATTCAAGATTTATGTGAGCGTCATTTTATTCCTGTGATGATCGTCAGCGCTTCCAGTAACAAAGAAACACGTATGCAGAGCTATTCGATGGGAGCCGAAGATTTTATGGCCAAACCATTCGATCTTGATGAGTTTTTACTGCATATTCGCAAATTAACAAGCAAACGCCGCAAGCTGACCGAGTTGTTGTTATTAGATAGTGTCACAGGTGCATATAGTATGCCTTTTCTAGAACGTGAATTAGAGCGATATCAAGCACAATCGAGAATGAAAGCAATCGATATCTCTTTCGTCGGTATTGATCTACAAGGATTGCGTCACTATAACGAAATGTACAACTTTGCGAAAGGCGATCAGTTGTTGCATCAAGTATCTGATGTGTTCAAAGCTGCATTGCGATTAGAAGATATTTGGGCACATGAGCGTGCTGGGCGATTTTATCTGCTTCAACCGGGAATCACAGCCGAACAAAGTACTTCTTTGATAGAAGGTATTTTACAGTCAAAAGAACTGAATGCTTTGATTCCATCGGATATGATGCGAATTCGCTTTGGAGTGGTTCCAGTGTCTTTCAATACCGATCGCTCTCAAGTGTTCGATCAAGTGAATCAGCAATTGTTGAACATGGAGTCGGCTGAAGTGGAAGCTAATCCGATTGTATCTGGAATCTCAGAAGATGAGAAAGCTGTAAGAAAACAGTCTTCGCCTACTCCATCTGCTGATGAACCGTTGCGGTTAGCGATTATTGATGATGATCCGTTAATCCGTAATATTTTGGAACGGCAAATGTTGGATCTGGAGCAAGAGTACTTACTGGATATTCGTGTCTATACCGATGGCAAAGAATTTCTAAGTGATCCGTGGCATGATGAATCTGCTCAATACCTGTTGATTTTAGATCGGATGATGCCACGTATTAACGGAATGGAAGTACTATCACGCTTGCGTAATGAAGCGAACTCTAATTATACCGTGTTGATGTTAACCGGAGTCGATGATGAACAAGGCATCACAGAAGCGATTCGTGCAGGAGCCGATGATTATATGACCAAGCCATTTAGTATGATGGAATTGGAAGCACGAGTACGACGTTTACTTAGCAAAGTAGGGACAGCTTTATGAGTATAGAAGAGATATTAATCATTATCTGGTGGGCAACGGTCGGAGTGATTACATTAATTGTGGTGTTGTTATTGTATCTGATGTTTCGCAAATATCAACGGAATCGTCGTCTACAAGCGATCGCTAAAGTAACCGAACAACTTGCCAAAGCAGACTCACCGTTGAACCAATACATTTCAACCGGAGAGCGCTCTCGCAAAATGCTGGCTAAAAGCAAAATAGAACAAAAAGCGATCGAAGAAATGTTGATTCATCGCTTATCTCTGAGTCGTGCCAAAAGTGAGCAAGAACGCATTATGGAATTAAGCGAATATTATTTTGCTGATATGTATGCTGCTGAGTTATGTAGTTCACGCTGGAGTCATCGCATCAATGCCTTACTGTATATCGAACAATTTCAAATGACCCGTCTCAAATCAGATCTATTAGTAGCTTTGAAGCGCAAAAATTGTACAGGAGACGAACGGTTTTTGATTTTACGTATTCTAGCTACTTTTCAAGCGTCTGAGATTATGGATGAATTGGAACCAGCAGCTATACAATATTCCGAAATTCAATTATTGCAGCTAGTGTTGTTAATTCGAGGAGAATTGCTGGATCGATTGCTTTTACAATTTGATAAATACAGCCCTAAGTTGCGTTATACCATTATAGATAGTCTGCGGATCAATAATATCCGTACGCAAGACGTACTGCAATTGTTAGAGCAACTGATCTATGTCAATGATAAAGAAATGCGGATTCGTGCGATGAAAGCATTAGCGAATTTTGGATATATGAGCCCTGAAGCTGCCGATCGGATGGAGCAAGAATTAGCGGAACAGCAATTGGTATCATGGCAAGAACGATTGATGAGAGTCAAAGTGATCAACAGTACGCGTGATGAACGCTTTTTACCTTATTTGGAACAAATGGTGAGCGATGATGCTTATGAAGTGCGTCTACAATCGGCACAAGCATTGCTACGGTATCGTCAAGGCGCAGCCATCCTAGAACAAATGGCAACAGATCATCCTGATCGATTTGCCAGAGAAATGGCACAAGAGATATTGGAAAGGAGAAATTATGAGCGGAATGTGGGCTGAGTTAGGAATGGTTGTGTACCATATTGTGGCTGTGATTACGATACTTTACGTCGCTTTTTCAACCGGAGCTTATTTATTAATGTATTTTGCTGCGGCTAAAGATTTGCGCAAAGATAAAGATGTGAGTGGACTTCAATATAGTAAAGCACTCGAAAATGAATTAGCTCCTTTATCCATTCTTGTTCCTGCTTACAATGAAGGTGGCAATATCGTATCCAGTGCCCGTTCACTGCTGAGTATTAATTATAAGCAATTTGAAGTCATCGTCATTAACGATGG
The DNA here is from genome assembly GCF_001721045.1 of Paenibacillus nuruki. Taxonomy (GTDB): domain Bacteria; phylum Bacillota; class Bacilli; order Paenibacillales; family Paenibacillaceae; genus Saccharibacillus; species Saccharibacillus nuruki. The sequence continues at coordinate 144,544 of NZ_MDER01000039.1, forward strand.
TTCCAAAGACGATACCGCGCAACGGATGATTGATGAATTCGATATGTCGCCGATCTCCAATCGGGTTCCTTTTTCAGCATTAGGCAAGTCTACAGCACCGATCCGTCATATTTATCGTTCGCTACAGCATCCCAATCTAGTACTAGTCGATAAAGAAAACGGCGGGAAAGCTGATGCGCTAAATGCAGGGATTAATGTATCACGTTATCCTTATTTTGCGTCCCTAGATGGCGATACCGTACTGGATACAGATGCTTTTATCAAAGTGATGAAGCCAATTATGGAAGCCAAGCCTGATGAAGAAATTGTAGCGACAGGTGGTAGTGTAGGTATTGCCAACGGTAGTATTGTCGATACAGGTTATCTCAGTAGCGATAATGTAATGTTATCTCGTAATCCATATGTGATCATGCAAGTGATTGAGTACTTACGTGGTTTCTTAATGGGACGGATTGGTCTAAGTAGCTTCAATATGTTGATTCTTGTATCCGGTGCATTTGGCGTATTCAAAAAAAGCTGGGTGATTGAAGTAGGCGGATATGAGACAGAAACGATCGGTGAAGATATGGAGCTCATTGTGCGTCTACACCGTCTGCTACGGAAGAAAAAAAGCAAAGGTCGAATCATCTATATTCCTGAACCCGTATGTTGGACAGAAGCACCGGAAAGTCGCAAAATTTTACGTCGTCAACGGATTCGCTGGCAACGTGGATTATTTGAAAGTCTTTGGCGTAACAAAGATATGCTGTTCAATCCCCGTTATGGACGGATAGGGTTCGCCGCTATGCCTCTATTTATGTTTGTAGAGTTATTAGGGCCGGTTGTGGAATTAATCGGCTTAATTATGATTGTACTGGGTCTTGTGCTCAAAGCAGGCGCAGGCTGGGAGATCAGTGCTTCGCTTACACTCATGATGATTCTATACGGTTCATTATTATCAACTGGAGCTGTGTTATTCGAAGAGTGGCGATTCCATCATTACAATCGAATGTCTGACGTATTCCGTCTGGTTCTGCATGCGTTATCAGAATCATTCTGGTATCGTCCGATGTTAACCGTCTGGAGAGTGATTGGACTAGCACAAGCAATTCGTGGTAAAAAAGCCCAGTGGGGTGAGATGACACGGGTGAATGTGATCGGTGGTAGCTCAGATACGATAAAGATACGACCGGAAAGTCCATTGATACAACCGAAAAAATAAACCATCAAGCTAAACACATAAAAAAGCTACTTCACCAGCAAACAATGATGGTTGAGTAGCTTTTTTTATAATCAAGAAGCTTATCGCTTCAGTTTCCATTCTTGTTGTAACATGCCATATACTGCATGATCTACATAACCGATCGGCAACAATTCAGCTTCACGAATAATACCTTCCAAAATAAATCCTAGACGCTGAGGAACAGCACGACTGCGATGATTACCTGTCGCACAGCGAATCTCGATTCGGTGCAGATTCAGCTCAATCAATGCATAGTCGATTAATACACGAAGTGCAGAAGTAACTAATCCTTTGCCCTCATAATTCGAACCAAGCCAGTAGCCGATACCTACAGAACGGTGATTCCAATTGATCTCATGAAAACCGATAATGCCAGCCAATTGACCTTTATACCAGATGCCAGCATTGAATGCACCATTTTCCATCGCTTGGGTCATCGAAGACCGTACATATTCTTCACTAGCAGCCACAGAATTGGTTGCATCGACCCAAGCTAGCCATTGGCGTAAAGAAGATCGGGATTGATCGATCAGTTGATAAATTGGGCGAGCATGACTGGGTTCAAGCGGTCTTAATTCGATTTCTTCATCCAATTTATATGTAAACATCAATAGGTACCCTCTTTCTTAATCGAATATAAAATAAAATGGATCGGATGAAATATGCAGATTAGCAGGATGGATGATTTAACGACGTGGACGAAGAGGTGGGTGCTGTTCCAAAGCATAGATATCTTCTTCAAGCCCAGCCATGCGTTCATTTAAGGTTGTGCGACAATCCGCTAAGGCTTGATTATAGATCAGAGGCCCTGCCGATTGTAAGAAGAAATCGAGCACAGAATCAGCAGCCAAATCGCCTATACTTTCACCACGTTCTACTTCAAAAAAATGCTGGATTTGAGCGATCATCTGCTCACGCTGTTCTTTCGGTAGACTCAATGCTTTCATGCGTCATTGCTCCTTTGTACACGTTTATACTACATGCTACCGTATTCATCCTCTAGCGTCAAAGCCATTTAGCATCAAAAATGCAGTCACTAGAACAGGACAATGGTCTCTGTCTTCATGTGCATATCCTTGTCTAACTTGCCAGAACAGTTATAATGGAAGTATTGGATTATTCCTGTAAAACAAACTGAACGATGAAAGGTTGATTGACGTGGAGCATACAAATACCCCGCCTAATTTTATAAAAACTGTAATTGCGGAAGACCTACAGTCCGGTAAAGTCAAAAAGGTCGTTACCCGTTTTCCACCGGAGCCGAACGGTTATCTCCATATTGGTCATGCCAAAGCAATCTGGATTAACTTTGAACTTGCGAAAGAATTCGGTGGTAGTACGAACTTGCGCTTTGATGATACGAATCCTGCAAAAGAAGATGTAGAATACGTAAAATCGATTGAAGAAGATGTGAAATGGCTAGGCTATGAATGGACAGGTAAATATTTTGCTTCGGATTATTTTGATACGATGTATGAAAAAGCAGAATTGTTAATACAAAAAGGACTTGCTTATGTCGATGATCAATCGGCTGATCAAATTCGTGAAATGCGCGGAACACTAACCGAGCCGGGTAAGAACAGCCCTTATCGTGAACGTACGATTGAAGAAAACCTAGATTTATTCCGCCGTATGCGTGCAGGCGAATTCGGTAATGGTGAACGTGTACTACGTGCGAAGATTGATATGTCTTCACCAAATATCAACTTGCGTGATCCGGTCATCTACCGTATTGCTCATCTAGAGCATCACAATACAGGTGACAAATGGTGCATTTATCCAATGTATACTTTTGCCCATCCATTAGAAGATGCGATTGAACATGTGACTCATTCTCTTTGTTCGATTGAATTTGAAGATCAACGTCCATTTTATGATTGGGTGATTCGTGAGTGTGAAGTTGAAGCGGAACCTCATCAATATGAATTTGGTCGCTTGAATCTAGCGCAGACGCTAACCAGTAAACGTAAGCTGAAGCAACTGGTGGACGAGAAGATTGTTGATGGTTGGGATGATCCACGTATGCCAACGATCTCAGGATTACGTCGTCGTGGATATACGCCAGAAGGTATTCGTGCATTTGTCTATGAGACCGGTATTTCCAAAAGTCAGGGCGTTGTCGATCTACAAACACTAGATCACTTTGTACGTGAAGACTTGAAATTGCGTGTTCCTCGTACGATGGGTATTTTGCGTCCACTTAAAGTGGTCATTACCAACTACCCTGAAGGACAGATTGAAATGCTAGATGCTGAAAATAACACTGAAAATGAAGAAATGGGTATTCGCCAAATTCCATTTTCACGTGAAATTTATATCGAGCAAGATGACTTTATGGAGAATCCGCCGAATAAATATTTCCGCTTATTCCCGGGCAATGAAGTTCGCTTGAAGCATGCTTACTTTATCAAATGTAACGATGTGATCAAAGATGAAGAAGGCAATGTGACAGAGATTCATTGTACGTATGATGTGGAAACGAAAAGCGGTAGTGGATTTACCGGACGTAAAGTCAAAGGTACTATTCATTGGGTCGAAGCGAGCCAAGCCGTTCCTGCTGAATTCCGTCTATATGAGCCGTTGATTACAGCGGAAGAAGCAGACGAAGAATTAACTGATGAAAATGAAGAGACTGCTGAAAAAACGTTTTTGGATTACTTAAATCCAAAATCACTTGAAGTGGTTCACGGGTTTGTAGAACCTGGTTTGAAAGATTCCAAAGGATATGATCGTTACCAATTTTTCCGTCATGGTTATTTCAGTGCTGATCCGAAATACACGATGCCAGGCGATCCGGTCTTTAACCTTGTTGTCTCGATGAAGAGTTCGTTCAAATTGCCAAAAGCATAAGATCATAGAATTCTTTCACAGTTAAAATAGGAACAAATCACATCACAAAAACCGCCCTTTCTCAACAAGTGAAATGGGCGGTTTTTGATGTTATCTATGATGAAATTACAGATGAGTAGATAGGATGAGATACATTAATACTGTTCGTCCTCTTCTTCCATTCGGTACTGCGTTCGCTTCACATTCAGCCACATCGATGCAAAACCGATCGCTCCAACAAACGAAAGAGCAACACCGGCTAGATACATCTGCTCCGAACCGAAGTTCTGGAATAACCATCCACCGAGAAAGCCAGCAATCACACCGGATACACCGCTCCATGTCATCGTATAGATCGCTTGACCGGAACTGCGGAATGCTTTGGGAACAAACATCATGGTGAGCTGTGTACCGACATAGAAATAGCCACCGAATGTTACTGCATGTAGCAATTGAATCGCAATAATTTCCCATGGGCTAGTCGCTTCTGCCATCAAAAACCAGCGTAATGTAAATAACAGACTGACAATCGCTAACCAACCGATCATAAATGAAATATTACGCTTAAGATAACGATCAAATAGCAAAAATAAAGCCGCTTCAAAAATAGAAGAAGCAAATACAGCCCAACCGACCATCGACTTGGTTCCCCCAAGTTCAACGATATAGAGCGAGACAAAGGTACTGTTCATTGCATTCGGAATCGCTACCAAAATACCAAATACAATAAAACCTACAAAATACAGATTGCCCAGCAACTTCTTCATCGCATACCGATTCATTGTCGGTGATCCACCCGGTAACTTGGTCTGTGGAGGCAATAACAAAATGATACCGATTGCAATAAGAAGCAACACCGTAAACACCGTACCGATTTGAGAAACCCCTAATCGATCGATGACAGGACCTGCTACAACAGCTGTTAACGCCCAACCCAGTGAACCATACAAACGAAACCCGCCGAACTTTTTGGGTGTGCCATCAATATAACTCAAAATCAACGTATTACTTTGCGATAACATAGGGGTCTGGAAAAAGAAAAAGACCGCCATAACAATATAAATAATCGTATAATTCTGCACATGAAAAACAAGCTGAACCATGAGCAACGTGCCTAGCATCATAATCAGCAGAACAAATCGTACATTTTGTAGACGATCACTATAAAATCCCCAAAATGGATTAGCAATTAATGAAATCAACGGACCAATGGCCATCAAAGCACCGATCTCACTCTGGCTCATTCCGATATCTTGCAGGTATAATTGAAAAAAGCTCGTAAAAATAACCAGTGTGCCATATATGAAAAACGTAAACCATCGTAGTGGTCTAAAAGTAGTGTTGTTTATATTCGGATGCAAAGCCAGCCAATCCTTTCATCAGACATTTCATTCACTGTAGCATGTGTTGAAAAGGGATACAAACCAATTTTGTTTATTTCTGGAGTAGAAAGGATAATCTATTATGCCATCCTCTTTAAAATATACAGGTATTATTTTAGCAGGCGGTCAATCAAGCCGTATGGGTCAAAATAAAGCATTATTGCCTATAGATGATCATACCATTATCGAACGTGTAGCCAAAGCATTAAAACCAACTGTATCTTCGCTATGGATTGCAGGCAATCACAATGCTGATTATTCATTTCTAAAGCTCTCCGAAGTGCCCGATATTTTTCCCGGACAAGGGCCTTTATCAGGTCTACATACAGCTTTATCACAGATTTCTAGTGAATGGTATGCAGTCAGTGCCTGTGATCTACCTTTTGCCAGTACAGTACTGATGCAATATCTAATAGAGCAGACTAGGATAGAAGGGATACAAGCTGTGATTCCTATGCAACATGGACGTATTCATCCACTGTATGCGGTCTATCATTATAGTGTACTGCCATCGCTTCAGACCGCCTTAGCACACAACCAATTGCGTGTAAGAGATTGGTTAGATCAGCAACAGGTAAAGTATGTAGAAATCGAGTCATTGTATGATCCAAATGTAAAGGAAGTATCTTCTTTTCAAAGTATATCGGAGTATAGCTTATATAATATGAATGATCCCCAGTCCTATGAGCATGTTTTGCATCTTTTGGAGCAATATCCTTCTTTGGTATAGCCAGTCTGTGGCATAAGTCCTTTTGAAAGCGTGACAAACATGACTATTTTATGAACGTATGCTTAATTCGCCCCTAATCGCTACAAAATAGAGTACAATAAAAGTATAAAAACAAGTCTCTTCTTCAGTACTTACTACCGCTGTTGACTAACGATTTAACCTATATATTGCTTCAAACCTTCAATGTCGGAATTCAATCATTTAAATATGTGAATATTATCACAAGGAGTGATTTAAGATGACTATGTATACAGAACCGGAAACCCATCAAGCTCGCCAAGAATGGTTATACAGTCGTGTAATGACTTACCGTTTACTCAGCGAAATGTTAGAACGCAAACCTACATTATCCAAGTTGATCGAATGGAAAAAAGAAGCGTCCAAAATCAATCGTCTATTTACCAATGACTATGCACTGCTTCATACGTTAGAAAATACGATGTTGAATGATATTATGCAATATGCTCGTCAGGAATGTGCAGAATACAGTCAATTGTTCGAGCAAGGTCAACATGTTAGCTATCCACCACAAGCTTCTTATTATTTAACGAATGAGCAAGGACGTACGGCGTATGAAGCTGTTGTGAATGCTGTCTATGCACGGGCAGGAATTGCTTTCAAAAAAATGGATCATGAAACAGATGATCATATCGGAATTGAATTGGAATTTATGGCGTTATTGGCTGAACGTTCGGCAGAGACTGATATGCATTCCTCTAGCCGCAAAATGATCGCTCAAATGCAGATCGAATTTTTAGAACATTATTTGATTCCATGGGTACCTTCATTCTGCGCTGAACTTGGCAAAACCACTTGCAGTCCGTTGTACCGTGAATGGGCACAGATGTTACCGACGTATCTTCAACATGATGTACAAGAATTACAACAGATCGTGAATCGCTTAACCTAACTCAAATTCCCTATTTTATAGATCACATGATCTGAAATAGGGAATTTTTGCTTTGATTTTGAAAATATAAGTAATTTATTTCCAATTCGCTGTGTCAAATTAGAAAATACAGTCTAATGAGTGATAAGGGAGGTTTACCGCCTTGAATAAATATTATTGCCTCAAACAATGTATTGTCGTAAAGGCTGTAGACAGAAGAGCGGAATTTCCATCGTTAGATTGGGCACGCCAATATGCTTTAAAAGAATTAGTGCCACAAGAAATCAATTTTGTAGTGAGCGATGGAGATACAGGTCAAATCTATATGGATGTTCGATTCGGTTCGCATACCAAAAACCCCTGAGTACTTCTTTACTCAGGGGTTACTTTTATATGCTGATATAGTTGTTGTACATCTTGAAGGTCTACTTTGCCAGCGATCGGTTGCAGAGCACAAGCACTACCGCAAGCCGCTCCATAACGAACCATCTCTGCAAGATCACCACCACGATAAGCTGCGGTCACCATACCTGCCGCCATCGCATCTCCGCTTCCAAGCGCACTGATAATATCAAGCTCTGGCACATGTACTCTGTACCGCAGGGAGCCTTGAGCCGCTATGGCTCCACGTTTACCCAAAGAGATCGTAGCTGTTTTTACACCATGATCTAACATTGCTGTCAGCACACCATCTAATGTCTCCTCTGAATAGTGATCACTTGGAGCTATGCCTGCCCATGCACAAGCTTCATCTTCATTAGGTTTCACTAGATCAGGTGAAGCTTGTAATCCATAACGTAACGCTTCTCCGCTAGCATCTAGAGCGGTCTGAGCACCTTTAGCTTTAGCAATCTGGATTAAGGTCGCATACAGATCAGCAGGGCATCCTTCAGGAATACTACCGGAAAATAATACCCATGCAGATACACTTGCTAACTGTTCTACCTGCTTTTCCAAAAGGATCAACGATTCAGGTGTTACATATGAAGATCCTTGTTCGATAAATTCAGTCTGGGTGCGTTGCTGTTGATCCAGTACAGTAATTGCCAGTCTTGTTTCTCCTTGCACTTCGGTAAATTCACAAGCTACTCCTTCTTGTTGTAAAAGGGACTGCATTTTCTGTCCATTATATCCTGCGATCAAGCCGGTAGCTGTTACCGATTCACCTAGCATATGAACAACACGTGCAGCATTAATCCCTTTGCCCCCCGGAACAGTGATTCCCGGTAAGCGGTGTACCTGATCAATATGAAGCGTAGGAACAGAATAAATAATATCGAGCGCTGTATTTAACGTAACCGTTGTAATCAATAGTTGTTCACCTCTTAAGCGATTAATTTAAGTCCGATTGCCGAGGCGATAATCATAGCAATAAACAAAATACGTAGTCCACTTTTGGCTTCACCGTACATAAACATACCGACCAATGTACCACCGACGGTACCGATCCCTGTCCAGATCGCATAAGCCGTTCCCATTGGAATACCGTTCATCGCCACAGTAAGACAAGAGAAACTACCTGCAAATGTAATAATCATCAAAAGATAATTGAGTAACGATTTGTGACGGACGATACGATTCATCATAATCACACCGACTACTTCAAATCCACCAGCAACAACAAGAGCTAACCAAGACATTATGCTTCACCTGCTTTCACTTTAGCCGCAGATTGAGCTTCTGCTTTGACGCCACTGTCTGTTACTAATTTTAATCCTGCTACACCGATCATCAATACTAATATCAAGATCACTTTGAGCCAGTGGAACGGTTCGCCAAAAATAATCATCTCCGCAGCGACGGTTCCAGCTGTACCGATGCCTGTAAATACTGCATATACTGTACCCACTGGTAAGCGAGTAGATGCTTTGATAATAAGATAAAAGCTAATAGCAATACCTATAGCTGTGAATAACCATTCGATTGGAGTTGCAGCGTGTTTGAGTCCAGATACCCAGACCACTTCAATACATCCTCCGATTAATACGTACAACCAATTGCGATTCATAACACATCTAATCTCCTTTATCGTTCGTTAAACGTTTCTATCAAATTGTAGTTCCTGAAGGGGTGATGCCTCGCCAGTAAATCGGGAAGATCACATTTAACCGTTGTACAGAGCGAGAAGGTTCGCTGTATAACATATCGATCATCACGCCATCGACTACAGTCATATATCCTTTGGCCGCTTCTGTAGTAGTGACTACTAATAGCAGATCATGCTGATCGACATGCACATCGAATAATCGTAAAAGTCTGGCTTCCAAATCATCAATCAAACCATACACCAGAGGTACAATTTCTTTTTCAGAAGCCGAATGTGGAAAAAAACACATCCGCATCACGAATTTGATGATAGGGTCATCAGAATATTGCTGTTGTAAAAAAGCAATTAACTGATAAAGACGTTGTTCTAATGGTATATGAACATGACGAATCATATAGCGAATAATTCGTCGCTTGAATTCAGCTAAAGTTTGACGAAGTACATGCAGAAACAAATCTTCTTTGCTTTTAAAATGAGCATAGATCGAAGGTTTTTTGATACCTGCTTCATTCGCGATATCTGCTAATGAAGTGCCTTCATATCCATTTTGCGCAAAATGAGAAAGAGCTATCGTTAATAGCTGAGGCTTTGTAGTCATATAAGCACCTTCCTAACGGTCGTTAGGTAATATTATTGTCTTTTTGATCTTGTTTGTCAAGAAAGGTGAATAAAGTGTCATTCCTTGTAAAGAAGGATATATGTATAACAAAGTTATGCGACATCTTCTCGTTCAGTTACGTACATACTCTGAAGAGGAAGACAGGAGTTGATGATATTGCGTAAAGGTGTTCTAGGGGTATTTATTATTGTTTTACTATTTGGTCTCTATTATGTAGGATTCGATCTACTTGGTCCCACAACTGGAACGATTATCAGTATTTTTTCAACACTGAGTGTGATTTCGATTGGATTTATTATTTTTATAGATAATCGCCAGCCTGCGGTAACGATGGCATGGATTCTCTTATTAGCTTTATTGCCAGTTGTCGGTGTATTTTTTTACTTCTGGTTCGGACAAAATGTATTCAAGCGTCATAAGTATGAAAAGAAAGCGAAGCGAGATCGGCAAGTGTACCAGATGATCGAAAATGCAGGGATGCTGACTGCACTGGATTTATCTTCTTTTCGCGAAGATCATCAATTGTTACTTCGTCTGTCGCAGAACTTAGCAGTAACTCCTGTGTCACAAGCGACAGAGACAACGATCTTAACCAATGGTGGACAGACATTTACCGCTTTGTTAGAAGCGTTAGAAACAGCCGAACATCATATTCATATGGAATATTATATTTACCGTGCAGATGATATTGGTACACGGATTCAGCAGATTTTAATTGAAAAAGCGCAACAAGGTATTGAAGTTCGCTTTATGGTCGATGCAGTAGGAAGTATGCAATTACCTCGTTTGTTTCTGCAAGAAATGAGAGAAGCGGGTGTGCAAGTGGGTGTATTTGGTGAAGCACGCATCTTGTTATTATCCAGTCAGGTGAACTATCGGAATCACCGTAAGATTGTGGTGATCGATGGCAATATCGGATTTATAGGTGGGCTAAATGTAGGTGATGAATACTTGAGTCGCAGTCAGACCTATGGATTCTGGCGTGATACCCATATGCAGATCAAAGGCGAAGGGGTACGTACATTACAGATTATCTTTCTGCAAGATTGGCTTCATGTGACAGGAGAGACCTGTCTGGATCAAGTCTATTTTTCCCCACAATTAATCGCTTCTCAAAGTGGAGCCGTGCAGATTATAGCAAGTGGGCCGGATAATGATCTACGTGTGCTTAAGCATGTGTTCTTTTCGATGATTACGTCAGCCAAGCGATCAGTCTGGTTAGCGACTCCGTATTTTATACCGGATGAAAGTATTCTGACCGCACTCCGGATGGCGGCATTATCGGGGTTGGATGTACGTATTCTTTTTCCAGGTAAGCCGGATAAGCGACTTCCTTTTTATGCTTCTCATTCTTATTTTGTGACATTGCTTGAAGCAGGAGTACGTATCTATGAATATGAAAAAGGATTTTTACATTCCAAGTTGTTGATTGTAGATGGGGAGATTGCGACAATCGGTACAGCGAATATGGATATGCGTAGTTTTCATTTAAATTTCGAAGTGAATGCTTTGTTGGTAGAGACAGAAAGTGTGCATCAGATGGTACGGGATTTTGAACGTGATCTGAATTCAGCCAGTTTGATTATTCAAGATCGATTTGCTCGCCGTAAAGTGATGCAACGTCTTGTCGAATCAGCTGCCCGTCTTATTTCACCGATGTTGTAAAAAGGTAGCCTATAGAGAGATTTTCTATTGTATCAGCAAGATGTCCAACTATCACAATGCTATTTATAAATGAATAAAGATACACTATTTATCTATAGATCATAAAATGTTAACGCACAAAAAAAGCTGACCTTAGCTATCAAGGTCAGCTTTTTGGTACATAGGATTATTCTTCAAGTGCTGTTGTGATTAGAGCACTTACAGAAGGGCTGTATAGTAGTCCGATATGTGCCATACCGAAGACACGGATATTGTTGGCTCCATCTAACATCGACAATTGGTTAGAGACAATTTGGTCATTAATCGTGTAGATCGAAGTCACTTTGATACCTTCTGGTGCTCTGCTAGTCGTTAAGCGGTTAGCGCCGCCAATCGTTACTAATTTATCGACTTTAGAAAGACCACCGTTGTTCAAAATATAATACAGACTGTTGGCTCCGCCCATACTGTGAGCAACAATATTTACTTTTTGACTGCCTGTTTGTGCTAATACTTCATCAACTTTACGGCTGATTGTAGCGGCATTTAGCAATTGGTTACCGCTTTTGCTAGGAAGTTCAATGGCGTATCGTTCGTTGGAAGCCCAACCTTGACGACTTAGGTAGCTTTCTATGTAGGTAAAGTTGCTTGCTGTTCCTCCAAGTCCATGGACAAAAATAACTGGTGTACGTGTTGTAGCCGCAGTGGCTTGATTTGGCGTGAAAACACCCAAACTAAAAACAGATAATAGCAATACAGATAGCACCAAACGCAAAGATACACTTACTTTCTTCATAATCAATCTCCCTTTTGTTGTGTTCTATAATACATAAATTTACCAAAATATGAATTATTATATAACGAATACACTCGCTTGTAAACCCTTTTTGGAATTATTAACTTTAGGTATCGCAAAAAAAGAACGATCTATTCCTTCTGCATTGTTCGCAAAAGAAAAAATCGTTCTTTGAGGTTATACCGATATATTTAGCAATGTAAGAATGAACAAAGTATTTATTAGAATGTTGTAAATCCAAGAATTAGCTGTAGACGATACGCGATATCTTTTAGCCATGTCGTATCTTCTTGATAAGCACTTAAAGGTAACGTATATTCTTCGCCTTTATTGTTCCACAACATCGTAAAGTATTTATTTACACCGGTCATCAGATCGTTATCCCCTGGAGCAGAGATCCAAAGATCATTTTCCAGATTGTAATCTTTCAGGTTACGTGGCGTAAAGTTAGAAGAACCTCCAATAATCAGATCATTACCAGATGCTTTGTCGATATACATCATTTTGGTGTGATACTGCTCATCGGTAGTGTTGTACCAGCGAACATCAATTTTGCCACTAGAAGCATTTTTGAGCTCAGCAGCTACAGGACGATTCGGAATACCGATCTTATCTTGTCCAAAAGCATTCTGATTCGGATCAAGAATCAATTGAATTTTAACTCCACGTTTGGACGCTTCCATTAGCCCGCTCGTAACATCTTTATCAGCTAAGTAGAACATACCCATCCATAAAGTATCTCCTTGCTTGGTGTCTGCAATCGCTTCAAGCAACCGATCAAATACTTTACCTTCGGTAATATAACGCAGTTGAACTTCGCCTTTCGGTTTGGTTGCTGTTCCCGCAGGTGCTTTATAGGTAGGCAATTGCACTGAACTGCCCGAGAGATCGATCACGGCTTGTTCTGATTTTAGAATATCACCGATAATAGGTCCTTGCACTTCAAAAGCGATATTGGAATGATAAGCACTCGCATCATGCACATTACCTGTAGAAACCAGTGCACTATTTTCGGTCGCTACGACTTTGCGATGATTGGCTTTCACATTAATCAGTTTCAGATACGAACGGAATGTGACATCAGGTCCATCAGTCGCCATCATATTCGGTACCCATCCTTTGCCTTCTTGCCCGAACCATTGGAAAAAGGTACGCCAGATCGCAGAGTACACCGGTGTAGAATCACGAAGTGAGTCGACATCTGTCAGTACCACATCAATACCATTCTTTTTAAGCTTTTCCAGTAAGCCATTAGGACCTGAATTGTAATTCGTATTCACCTCATCTGTGATAAATACCACTTTGAGGTTAGGCACCTGTTTTTTGCGTTCGATTAACTTATCTGCTAATCCTTCACTCAATTTAGGATATTTTTGCCCTTTATGTACATAATCGTTAAATAGAAATATATCAATAATCACATATTGTTGAGCCGAATCGATCATTTTAAGTATTCTGTCATAAATTTGTCGTTTTTGTGTAAATCGGTCCCCTGTACCTGGTGCGGGATACGTGAGATCATAGTAAAAATTAACATGATCCACTGTGTAAAGTGGGCTTTCATAAGATACGCCAGGCGGTAAAGGTTTGTTCGTCTGATAGATCATAACGGCGATAAGCCAGACGATCAGTAGGCCGAGGACATAACGAACCCAATGGGAACGTTGAAATCTACGGGGTGATTTACGCTGCGAAGCATGAATCGGTGATTGATTATTTGAAAAAGAATTCATCTCTTTTTGTCCCCTTCCGAAAGCGTAATTCATACACTTCCACCTATTCATTAACAACAAAACATTAATTTTGACGCAGACTGAGTTGCAAACAGGGGTTCGGAAGTTTATATATTAATTATAGTAAAAGAATTTATACAACTTAATGTATTTATGAAAT